>CALVOZ010000009.1 GCA_944350495.1 uncultured Bacilli bacterium | reverse complement strand
TCATTTAGACTTTTAACAATATATGGTTTATATAATGTCCCGCCATTGATAGCCGCACTAACAGCCGTAATTTGCTGTAACGTTGTCTATTAAATGAAACTTTCTACCTAAATTATCAGAGAATGTATTAACACTTTCTCCTGTTTTTATATAAATATCTAGTTTTATCTTTTTGTCCTTTTCTTTATAAACATAAATTCTATCAATCAATTCATTAAATATATCACTGAAACACTTATCATCAGTTAAACAATTATCTAACATCTTTTTTAGTTCCTTAATTTTATTTTCTATATAGTTTTTATCTTGCTTATTATTTTGTAATTCATTTAGTTTTGTTTGATTAGTAATTATTTCTTCATTAATTAAATCTATTTGTTTTTTATAATCTTCTTTAGATATATATTCTTCCATAACAAGTTCTAATAATTTATCTTTTTTATTATTAAACATTAAAGTTTTAGATTCTATATTTTTTATTTCAGATTCATTATTATTGGTTTCTAAATAATTTTTACAGTCATTTAATATTTCATCAAAAATATGTTTTCTTCTTTTGAATATTTTTTTAAACATATCTTTAAAAATGAGATCTAGTTCTTGTTCAAATACTCTAGGATTAGAGCAACCTTTTAAACTTTCTTTTCTATATACTTGGCACTCCCATACTGGATTATTTTTTCTTTTACCAGCCGATGATCTATGATAAGTTAAGTTGTGAGTCCCACAATAAATTTTACCGGAATATGTATATCTATTTTGAAATACTTTTTTATTTACGGCTCTGTTTGTAAAACTATCTTGCCTTTCCTTTAATTTTTTGTTAGCTCTATCCCATAGTTCTTCTGATACTATCGGTGGGACATTTTCGTTATCTTTATAAATAATCCAATCCGATTCATTTAATTTTTTCTTCTTTTTAGTACGGTAATCTAATACTTTCGTTTTATGGCCACAATAGTATCCTTTATATTTAGGGTTTTCAATAATTCTAGTTAGTATTGTTGTATCTATTCTTTTACCTTTTTTATTTTTGTAACCTAATTCATATAAATACTTTGATACTTTAGATAAACCATCTGTAGTATTGGCATATCTATCAAATATAATTTTAATCATTTCTGCCTCTTTTTCATCAATCACTAATTTTCCTTTATCTTTTACATAACCATAGATATTAGAACAACCTAGCACAGTACCACTATCAATACTTCTTTTCATGCCAAAAGATACTCTTTCTGATAGTTTTCTAACTTCATCTTGAGCAATCGAAGACATTATTGTAAGTCTAAGTTCAGAATCAGGTAAGATAGTATTAATATTATCATTTAAAAAATAGACACCAACACCATCTTGCAGTAACTCTTGTGTATATTTGATGCTGTCTAAAGTACTTCTTGAAAATCTTGATATTTCTTTTGTTAATATTAAATCAAATTTATGCTTTTTGGCATCTTCGATCATTTTTAAAAATTCTTCACGTTTATTAACTGATGTGCCACTAATACCTTCATCAATATATGAACCTATAAACTGCCAGTTAGGAACTTTACTTATATAATCATTAAAAAAAGATATTTGAGCAGATAGAGAGTGTAATTGCTCATCTTTATCTGTTGATACTCTTGCATAAAAACATACTCTTAACTTTAAATCTTGCAAGGGAACACCTTTCATAATGTTATTCCTAACTGTATATAAGTCCATAGTAACGCCTCCTAAGTTAATATTTTATAATTATTGGTATTATTTATATAATCTTCATCAATCTTACTTTTTTCTAATGTAAGTTTATTCATTAATTTGTTAATACAAAAGTTATACATTCCATCATCTATAACATTTTTTCTTTTTAAGTATTCTAGCAATTTGATACTTGTTTCTATTTCAATTATTCTAGATGGAATTTTATTTACCTTTTCCATATATTTTTGTCCTTTCTTTTAAGTTTATTTTTATAAAAACTAAAAAAGAACTTAAGGTAATAAGTTCTACAAAAATTGAAAACTTAATACCTTATAAGGACAAAATTAGACTAAATTATTATCCGAAAATATTAAGTTTTCAAATAACAATTTAGTTTTCAAATATTTAATATTTTATAATCATTCTAGCAATTTCATAGCCATCAACATTATCTGGTAGTAATTTATCATGTTCTAAAATTAAAAATATTTCTGCAAGTACATCTATCTTTTCTTTAAAAGATAACTTTTCAAATAAAGGTATCATTCTTTTATATTCCTCTTGATAAAGATGATAAAGTTTATATGTATGATTCCAATATTCTTTTAATTTAGTTACTAAATAACGGTAACCAATACTACTTGGATTAAATATATCGATACAGATACTGTCATCTAATAAATAAGGGTTAGTTTCATTTAAACTATTAATTTGGCCATTATCCCATAAACTTAAAATATAACTGATAAATTTAAGTTTATTTTCATTATCCAGTTCAATTATTTTTTCTGTTATTTTTTTAACCTCATCACTTGTATTTTTTAAATACATATTAAACACATCCTTTCATTTTTAATTTAAGCCATTTTAAGAAGCTTTAATTTTTTATACTAATAACTGATTATGAATGATATTAAAACCTCTTATAAGTTAAATTAAACATTAATAAACAATTTTTTTGTTTTAATATTTATCACTTAAAAAAGTGAATTTTGCAAGAGATTTTTACAAAAAAATTTATTTTGTTTTATCAACTTTATCTATTTATTTTTAGTTTATTAATATATTAGTTATTAATAGTATCTAATTATCCAGTTATGGTAAATCGAGATGTCCTTTCGGGTCATCTGGATATTCATAAATGATATATTCATAAATAAATCTTCCACTTTCATCGTAAGTTTTTTCTACCTCTAAATATTTATTATCCTTTAATTCCTTTATTGCGTTATTAACTGCATTTTTACTTTCTTTACATAAAAGACATAAACCATTAACATTAAATTTCCAATTGTCTGGTAAAGATAACATTAAAGTTAATAATCCTTTAGCCTTTAAAGAAATGTTTTTGTCTTCTAAATATCTATTATCAATCTTCGTATAATTTGTAATTTTATTTGTTCTAAATATCATATTTATTTTTCCTTTCTTAAAATTATGAGTAGCCACTTTTGCTATTTTGGGGGTGTTTTTTATAGTAAAAATACTGCATATTTTTAATGGGCATAAGAAGAACGACACCATAAATTTATTGATCCTTGATAAAATAAGGATGAAGTAATGGTGTCTTACTATTTTTGCACTTGCAAAAATGACTACTTTTATAAGTAGAAGTGACTACTCATGTATAAAAGTTCTTTTAATACTAATTAAAAAAGTGGCTACTACTTTTATAAATAGTGACCACTTATTACTAATTCATTAAAAATATGCGCTTCCTTTAATTTTATTTTATATAACACCTTCTTTCAAAAGAAAAAGAGAAGAATCTAGTTCCTCTCTGCGTAATTTCTTAATATTTTACTATATTATAGCACTTGACAAAACTAGGTCAAGCTTATTCTATGCCTAATTCATGTCGTTTTATGCTTTTTTCATGTCGGATAAAATTTTTAATTATTTATTAATAATCTTATTATTTTTTTACTAAAAAAACAATGTTGAGTGAGTTGAGTAATGCTCTACATCATCTTTTTATTTGTTTGTTATCTTCAATGTCAAATTTATTTATCAATCCATTTTCAAATGTAAAATAATCTCTAGTTCCTAACAATTCAATGCTATTATTATTTACATAAATTGCATCTTCTTCTGGTATAGCAATTACTTTCCCTATTGATTTTGAAAAATTAATAATTGAATTTGTAAATTTATTTAATCTTTCTTCATTTTCATCATCAGTAAGTTTAGACTTTTTATTAGTATAGTGTGGAAAAATAGAAATTCCTGACAATACATCAAACCCTCTAGTATCAGTTAAATTAACATCATTTCTATCCATACTTGCAATAATATTTATATCATATCCAAATATAACTGCACCTGCACTTCCACCTATTACTTTCCCATCGTTATTGATATAATTCCTAATATTATTAAAAGCCCCACTTTGCTTTAAACCTAATAATAATTTATAGGTATTCCCACCACCAATAAATAATGCTGCATAATGTTTAAAATCTTTAGAGGCAAGTTCTTCAAATGTTCTAACCATTTCAATATATGGAATATCTACATTTGCTAACTCTCCTTGAATCCACTCATAACAACTATCATAAGAATGCTCTTCTTCGTTCATAGCAAGTGGTATATATAATATTGGTCTTGTATGATCAATGATTTCATTAAGCTTTTGATTTGCTAATGTATTTTGATCACCAGAACCTCCACCACAAAGTATTAATTGCATAAAATCATCTCCTTATATTTTTATTATTTCTTAAAGTGTAAACTATTGTTCTTTAGTAATAGTCTATTAATAATCTTCAATTAGCACATCTAAAAAATATGTTAAACTAGTTTTATTTTGTCTAATGAAGCCTAATTTTTCCAGTATCCTCCATAAAGCAGAATTTATCATAACAACTCTTATTTTAATTTATCTGTTAGTCATTCTTACTTCCTTCTACTTTAAATTGCAACTGGTACAACAATTTCACTAATTACTTTAATGGCATTTATTGTATCAACAAACTCTATATCTTTTGCATATTCATAGTTATTTTGATAACTATTCCATAAAGCTTTTAATCTTTCATCATCACTAATTAATTCTATATATTTGCTAGCATTATCAATATAGTCTAATGTTTCTCGTGCTTTGGATGTATTGATAATGGCTTTTCTTAAAGTGTCTTTATTAATGTCATTCCATTTTAAATTAACGAACATATATAAATCATAGTAATCTTTCATTCTAGTATTATCGATATTTCTACTAATAATTGATTCAAATTTTTCAGCAATAATTGTTTCATAATTATAAGTCATAATATTAATGGTTTCATTATCAAATAAGGTACTATATTTAAACTCGACTTCTTTATAAGTGATAATATCTCCAGTAGTTATATCAATCATTAAATTAGTTTTTAAACCGTCAAATTCTGCTTTTAAATTAACTTCAAATCCGGAATATAATTCTTCTTCTCTGATATCTTTCATATTTTCTATTTCAAGTCTGACATTATCCTCTACATCAATACTTATAATTTCATTAATAACTTTAGTAATAGTATCTCTATCTAGTGGTAATCCTTTTATAGTAGTGTCTAAATCCATAGTACTTCTCAAATTAACACCAAAGACAGACGATAATAAAAGTCCACCTTTAATGACAAATTTATTTTTATACTTAGATTTTGATATTCTTTTTAATAAGGCTTCAAACATAAAGTTTTGAATTAAATATTTATTAGGTATGTTAGTCTTTTTAGATAAGTTAGATGCTTTGGCTTTTAGACTATCTCTATTTTTAATCATCCAAACACCTCAAAAGTATCTCTTACTTTATTATAAATATTCATCTTTTTAGCGTATTCATATAGTTTTAAAGTGTTTTTCTTTTTACTATAAAAATACTCTCTAATAGCCTTATTAAAAATTTCAGCATCTATTTTCTTCTTATTTTTAATAATATCACAAATAGTTTTATCTAAATCGTAAACTCTGATAATATTACCAGAATCCAATTTATAGTCAATTACTCCTAACTCTAATAATTCTCTTTTTGTATAAAATAAATTAACATTATCTTCCTTTTGGAGAGAGCCATTATAACCACTATTGATAGTAATATCATATTTAATAGGAATTCTATTAGAAAAACCGTGTAAATATAAAGCGGTTGTATTTGAGTAAATAGAATTTTTACTTTTGCTTTGTAAAATCACAAACTCATCGACTAGTTCATTTTTCTTAATATATACTCCTCGACTTACTCTTTCTATTTTGTTTTCTTTAATAAGTTTAGTTAAATAAAATCTAGGAATATTATTATCATTAACATCTTTAGTAGTTAAATAACCATTTTTAAATAAATTTAAAATTTTATTTTCATATTCCATATTATCATTTCCTTTCACGATTAAATTATATCACATTTAATCGTGTTTGAAAATATTGTAATTAAAAAAAACATTGTTTTAACACTAATATTTTAAAATAAATATTTAATTTATTACTAATAATATTAAAAACAATGCTTTATTTTAGTAACTATTTTATCAACATTTATTATAAACGATTGACGTTTAGGTAACTTAATTTATTTTTTTAGTACTTTATTTAATGTTTTAATATGTTCTTTAGAATTAATTATTGCATCTTCGCAATGGCCTTTTCCTTTCAAACAAATAGTCGTTGCATTATAATTTTTTTCTAAATATCTTGCTACTTTTCTAAATAAAATTTCATTTATTTTACTACCATACAAATAATAAACTTCTGTATCAGGTGTATCAATATCCTTTGGTAAATTAAACCTACCAACTTCCTTAACACAATTGATTATTGTTTCATCTGATAGATAATCACATAGTTCTAAAAATATATTTAATTTATCCTTACTAATAATAGTACCAACTGCATGATTAATAGTTTTTTCATCTCTATTTTGTACTTTATGAGTAATACCTAAATACCAATTTGTAAAATATCTTATCATAAAATTATTCCAAGATAAGAGAGGAGAACTTTCTAATATTAATTTTTCAATTTCTATATTTTTATTCTTCCAAATGTAGCTTGCTAAAATTCCTCCCATACTCATACCATAAACAGCAAAAACTTTATTACCAAATCTTTTAAGATAATATTCTTCAAACTCTTTAGCACATATATCAAAAGAGATAAAATCTTCTTTATCATTTACATTATGACCTGCAAGAATTGGAACAATTACAAAATAATTTGTTTTATAATATTCGATATAATCATTCCAAATTTGATATGGGCATTGGAAACCGTGAATTAAAATAATTTTTTTATTTTTAGGATCACCATATTCTAATATTTCCATATCCACAACTCTCTTTCATATTTCTATTTTTAACCTATTTTTTGTTTTCTTTTTGATACTATATTAGTTAGAATAATAAACATAATAGAAAAAGATAATACAATTATAATATTTAATAATATTGGTTTTATAGTATTTAAATTAATAAGTTCTAATGTTTTTAAAACTTCATTATTACTTATATAGTAATATGAAGGTAAAATATGAGCAATTTTTATAACTCCATCTGGTAGCCACTCCATTGGAACAAATGCTCCACATAAGAAACTTGATCCCAGAGCTATTACATTAACTATTCCACTTATTGTATTTTTATTTGAAACTATATTACCAATAAATAATGCAATTGTGGTAGCACATATTGTAAATACAAATGAATTTATTA
>CALVOZ010000008.1 GCA_944350495.1 uncultured Bacilli bacterium | reverse complement strand
TTAGAAGAAATATTTATATATGAAATGGAGGCTTTAGGATATGAATTTAATAAATTTATTTAATTTTAATTACTTAAAGCAAAATCTAAAAAAATCAAAAGGAGCGCTTGCAATATTTATTGGAATAATACCTATTATTAATATTTTAATGTTGTTTTTAATGAGTGAGCGTAATTATAATACGAATATTATAACATTAACTGATATATCTATTATTAACTGTATTGGTATCTATATCCTTCCAATAATTATATCTATATGTTTATTTGGATATGTCTTTAAAAGGAAAAGTGTTGATTTTGTAAATTCGATGCCTATTAGTAGAAAATCAATATTTATAACTAATACAATCGGTGGTATATGCATACTTGTACTTATGAACTTAATAAATGCTATATTTATATATATCCTATCTAGTACATTACCTAATTTAATAATACCCCTTTCAATGATAATAGATTACTTTATCTTATGGACAGTTACATATGTATTTGTCTTTACTGTATCAAATGTAGCAGTAAGTTTATCAGGTAATATGATTACAAGTATTGCTATTAGTGCTCTAATTTTATTTTTGATACCATTCATGCATTTCTTTACTTATGAAGCTTTGATACCTAGTCACAATAATGAATATTTTATTGAGTGTACTGATAATGAATGTGTATCTGATGTATACTATAGTTATAACTCTAATTATGTTAATCTTTCTAAAGATCATAAATATATGATGACTTTTGATGAAAAACAATTTAAAAAAACTTATAACATTCCAGCTAGTTTAATATTAGGTCAAATAGAATATAGAGATCATAATACTTTTTATGATACATCTTCTATTTTTAAAACATTTATACTAAGTTTATTTTATATTGTAATTGGATATATCTTATTTATGAAAAGAAAAATGGAAATATCTCAAACATCATTTAAAAATCCAATTGTTCATAATATTGTAAAAAGTTTAACAATGATACCTATTTTATCATTTGTATACCTTATTTTAAAAGAATCATCTTTAGATATAACATCTACTTTAATATTACTTGTAATTATTATTGCCTATTATTTTATATTTGATTTAATTACTAAGAAAAGTATAAATGGATTTAAATTAAATATTATTTCTTTAATTATCTATATACCTTTATTTATGTTAATTATGCTTGGCTTAGATAGAATAACAAGTGTAAAAACATTTAATGTAAATGAAATTGATGCTGTAAATATTCAAGACTTAAGTGATGGCGAAATGAATCCTATATTAAGTAATACTTTCATCGAAGATAAAGATTTTATTACTTATTTACTTAAAAATAGTGCATACGGCAGTTATGAAGTTAACAATTATGAATTACCATATATTAATCTTAACTTTAAAATAGATAACAAATTATTATATACTCAAATATTATTTAAAGAAAAAGATTATGAATATATAAAAAATTATTTAAAAAATAATAAGGAGTTAAAACAAGAAGTAGAAAATATTGATTATAAAGATTCTTATGTAGTTAAATTAGGAGATTTAATTCTTGAAGAAAAAGACATAGAAGAAATATCTAGTTTATGTAATAAATATTTGCCTCGTGAAGTAATTGTATCAAATTCTATTGGTCTTAGAATGAATCTTTATACTTATACTAATCATAAAGTGAATGATTATGAAGTCTATACTACTAATAAAGATATTACAAAAAAAATTATGGAAATAGAAAATAAATATTTAAAAGATAAAATAGATTCATTTGATAGTCACGAATTAAATATAAGTGGGTATGTAAATAATATGCACTATAATATAAAAGAAATTAATGATATTGATTTACTTAATTATGTTAAAGAAAATATAAATAATAAAGTAGATCCTAATTATGATTATGGATATATAAGTATATATGATTATATTGGAGGTAGAGAATATAGATATTACACTAATGATGTAGAAGAGTTAACAAAGTTATTAGAACAATTTAAAATAGATGAGGAATATTATTATGATTAATTTAGATTATAGTAGTAGAACTCCAATCTACGAACAAATCGTTAGTGAAATAGAAAGATATGTAGCTTTAGGCATTTTAAAAAGTAAGGATCAAATACCTTCAATTAGAGAAATGGCTAGTAATTTAGGAATAAACCCAAATACTGTGAAAAAAGCATATAGTATTTTGGAAAATAAAGGCGTTATTACTAGTTTGTCTACCAAAGGAACATTTATATCTAATAATATTGATAATGTAAAAGATAGTAAAATAGAAGAAGGAATAAAAGAAATAAAAAATATCATTTCTTCATTAGAAAAGTTAGGAATAACAAAAGAAGAAATCCTTAAGAAAGTGGATAAATAAAAATGAAAATATTAGAAGTTAAAAATTTATGTAAAAATTATGGTAAAGGAGATACTTTAGTTAAAGCCTTAGATAATATATCTTTTGAAGTCAATGAAGGAGAATTTGTAGCAATAGTAGGAGCTTCTGGATCTGGTAAAAGTACTTTATTACATATCCTAGGAGGCGTAGATAGACCAACAAGTGGAACTGTCATTGTAAATGGAACTGATGTATTTAAACAAAATGATAATGATTTAGCAATATTTAGAAGAAGAAAGGTAGGACTTATTTATCAATTTTATAACTTAATACCAATTTTAAATGTATGTGAAAATATGTCATTGCCAGTATTACTTGATGGTAAGAAAGTAGATAAAGAATACTTAAATGAATTAATAGAAATATTAGGACTTACTAAAAGAGTATCACACTTACCGAATGAATTATCTGGAGGTCAGCAACAAAGAGTTAGTATTGGTCGTTCTCTAATGGCTAAACCAGATATAATATTAGCAGACGAACCAACAGGAAACCTGGATTCTAAATCAAGTAAAGAAATAGTAGATTTACTAAAATTATCTAATACTAAATATAATCAAACAATTATTATGATTACTCACGATATCAATTTAGCAAAATGTGCAGATAGAATTATTACAATTAATGATGGAAAAATAATAAGTGACGAGGCAAATAAAGATGAAAATACTAAATAAGCTTACAATAAAACATTTAGTTTTAAATAAGAAAAGAACAGTTGTAACAATTATTGGAATAATATTATCTACAGCATTAATGGTAGGAATAGGACTATTATTTTCTACTTTTAGTAACTATATGATAAAAGAAGTAATTAGTTATAATGGTAGTTATCATACTAAACTTACTAATATTAATAAAGATGATTTTAATAAAATAAAGAGTGATGAATATACCTATGTTTATGAAAATAAAATAGGTTTTAGTAAGATAGATAGTGAAAATGAATATAAACCATATTTAATAATCCTTGGGGTGAATAAAGAATACTTTAATGAGTTAAAACTTAAAGAAGGTTCATTTCCTAAGAATGATAGTGAAATTGTAATATCAGAACATATTAAATCAAATGGTGGAGTTACTTATAATGTGGGGGACTCTATTACATTATCTTATGGTACTAGAAATGTAGACGGAGAAACTACTCTAGAAAATAATGAATATAAGGATGGAGAAACTCTTAATATAATAGGTACTAAAACATATAAAATAGTAGGTATCGTTGAAAGAAGTAATTATGAAGATTATAGTGCTTGTGGTTATTCAGTATTCACTTTAAATAATGATATTGGTAATAATGCTAACCTGTATTTAACATTTAATAAAACTAAAAATATTATTGATAGAAGTGAAAAGATTGCTTCTAAAATTAATTACTCTGAAGATAAAATAATATATAATGATTCCTTACTTGCAATGTATGGAGAGAGTAGATATGATAATATAAGTAGTATGTTTGTATCAATTTTATTAATAATGTTATCACTTGTTTCAATTGGATGTATAATTGTTATTTATAACTCTTTTGCAATATCTGTAATGGAAAGAAAGAAACAATTTGGATTATTCTCAAGTATTGGTGCAACTAAAAAACAATTGTCACATACTGTCTTTTTCGAAGCATTTATAGTAGGATCTATTGGAATTACTTTAGGACTCTTTGGATCTTTCCTAGGAATAGGTATAGTTATAATGATTATGAATAATTTACTTAAAGGTTTACTTGAATATAATTTAGAATTAACTGTAAATCTAACTTATATAATGGTACCAATTCTATTTATGATAGTAGTAATCTTATTATCAGCCTTTATTCCTTCAAGAAGTGCTAGTCGTGTATCACCAATTGAAGCAATAAGACAAAATGATGATATAAAAATCAAAGGAAAAAGAGTAAAAACAAATAAACTAATTGGTAAAATTTTTGGAGTAGAAGGAGATCTTGCTCTTAAAAATATTAAAAGAAATAAAAAGAAATATCGTATAACAATAGTATCTTTATTTATAAGTATTGTATTATTTATATCATTTTCTGCTTTCTTAGATTATACTACAAGTGGCGCTGAAGAAATGTTAGGTACTTATAATACTGATATTATGGTATATAAATATAGTGATAGTGAAGAAGTTGATAAACTAGTAGATGAACTATTACATTCACCAGATATAAATAGTTTTACTAAATATACTTTATCTACTATTGATTTAAAAATAGATAAAGATATGTATACTGATGAATATAAAGAATTATATAAACTAATATATAATGAAGAATTATCACAAAAAGATTATGATAGTGTATATTTAATTAAATTAGATGATGAAAGTTATAATAAATATATAAAAGAACTAGGAATTAATGAAGATAAGATTATTATTTATAATAGTTATAGTTCAGTAGTATACAATAATGGAAATAGGAAAAATTATAAAGTAAATATTTTCAAAGATAATGCTACATTGAAAGCTTGTAATTTGAAAAATTATTATGTAGAAGTAAAAGATCCAGAATATGGAAGTTATTATACTATGACAAATGATAAAAGTGTTATAAAATCAGCTTGTAATAATAATTTAAATAATGTATATATAGCTAATAATGATTCATCATTATTAGAAGTATTTGACGAATATCAAGGTATAAAATTAATAGTAAATGAAAAAATGTTTAATTATTTATATAATAATTATAATTCAATTGATTTCTATCCAGAAAACAATAATACAAACGCTTTAAATGGATATCAAATAGCTATCCAAGCTGATAATTTTATTAATTTAGATAAAATTGGGGAAAAGATAAATGATATTGAAGGTGGACAATATATTAATTTAACCACTAGTATGCAAATGCAAAAAAATTTATTATTAGTAATAAAAATACTTATGTATGGATTTATTGCCTTAGTAACATTAATCGGAGTAACTTCCGTATTCAATACAATTAATACTTGTATTGCTCTTAGAAGAAAAGAATTCTCAGTCTTAAGAAGTATTGGTTTAACTAAAAAAGGATTTAATAAAATATTATATTTTGAAAGTTTATTCTTTGGACTTAAATCATTGTTATATGCCCTTCCTGTATCATTATTTGTAGTATACTTAATATATATGTCAATGTCAGATGTAGTATCTAATGGATTTATAATTCCATGGACTAGTATAATAATTGCTGCAACTTCGGTATTTATTATAATATTATTATCTATGCTATACTCGTCTAGTAAGATTAAGAAAGATAATATATTGGAACAAATAAGAGATGAAAACATATAAAAAAATATTACTTATTTTAGGTGTAATTTTACTAACTATATTTGTATATGCAATAGGAATAAATTATTATGTTAAATATACTGTTATGGATAGAATAAAAACTATAGATGAGATAGAAGATGTAGATACTATAATAGTTCTTGGAGCAAAAGTACATGAAGATGGTAGACTTAGTTTAATGTTAAAAGATAGATTAGATAAAACTATAGAAGTATATAATAAGCTAGATATTAAAAAAGTAATTGTAAGTGGTGACTCAGAACATAAAGATTATGATGAAACAACTAAAATGAAAGAATACTTAATAAATAATGGTATTCCTGAAGAAGATATAATTGTAGACATTTATGGTCTATCTACTCATGATAGTATATATAGACTAAAAAATGTTTTTGGAATAAATAAATCTATTATAATTACACAAAAGTATCATTTATATAGAGCTTTATATATAGCTAATTCATTAAAGATAGAAGCTTATGGAATACCTGCAAGTGGAGAAAATTACTTTGGTCAAACTTCACGAGAATTAAGAGAAATACTTGCAAGAAATAAAGATTTCTTAACTAGTTTATTTAATATAAAATCTAAATATATTAATAAATAATAGTATGCTAAAAATAATAAAATGTAAATGAATGTTGCTTTTGACTATTTGTAAAACAATGATGATGGGTAATGAGTTTGACAAGAATTTAATTGCATAGAGTGATGAAAATCACTCTTTTACTATGTTTTAATTTACAATAAAAATTAATTATATTAAGGGTAAAATATTATAATATTGTATAACTGTATGAAACATATCCATTGAAATAATAAAATTTTTAAGTTTTTTTATCAAAAAATATTTTGAAAATAACAGCTAAAAGCAATCAATGTTGATAAATTAGGAATTGGCGGTACAGCGAAAACTATTAAAAAGATAATAAAAAATAATAATTTTGAATGACACCATAAAATCACAACAATGTAGATAGAAAATAAAATTTTATTTAAATCATCATTTTTATAAAAAAAAGATGGTTTTTATTTTATTTTAAAAAATAATAATGTATAATTAATTTATATAACATAGTGAGGTAATTTATGAAAAAATATATTTTTAAATACGCCTTTATTATTGGATTATTAATCTTTTTATTCTTATTAAAAGATAATCAACCAACATTTTATCTTGGAGAATTTAATGATTACCTAGAAACAGGAATTATAGATGGTTTTTACGGAACTTATCAAGTGTTATTGGCAAACACCTGTTTTTCAATTATCTTAGGAATTGCTACTGTAACAACTACAGTACCTAAAGATAATAAAGTAAAATTTAAATATTTAATAGCAACTGCTATTATTTTAGCAATTTTCTTCTTATTACCATTTATTAAACAAACATATATGGGAGGAATAGCTAATAGTAGTGGTGTAGAATACTATTCAGTATTTGAATACATTATGCATATTTTTAAATAATAGAAAAAAGGAGGTAGTATATGAAAAAAGTACAAATTAATATTAGAAATTATGGAACAATTGAATTAGAATTAGACGAAGTTAATGCTCCTATTACAGTATCTAACTTTATAAAACTAGTTAATGAACATTTTTATGATGGATTAACTTTTCATCGTATTATCGATGGTTTTATGATTCAAGGAGGAGATCCATTAGGAACTGGTATTGGTGGAAGTAAAGACAAAATAAAAGGTGAATTTTTAGCTAATGGCGTGCCAAATAAAATAAGTCACGTTAGAGGAGTAATCTCTATGGCACGTTCAATGGACAAGGATAGTGCGAGTTCACAATTCTTTATTGTTCATCAAGACAGTTTATTCCTAGATGGACAATACGCAGGATTTGGTAAAGTAACATCAGGAATTGAAGTTGTCGATGCTATTTGTAAAAATACTAAAGTTGAAGATAATAATGGAACTGTATTAAAAGGAAATCAACCAATTATAGATAGCATTATTACATTATAAAAGAGTAGTTAAATCTACTCTTTTTCAATCTTCCTTTTTAATTTATTATCAAGTTTAAAATTATAAACAATTAAGCTGCTTAAAATAACACAGATTAATGATGACACAATATCAATAATAGCATGCTGTTTAACAAACAGTGTAGAAAGAACAATCAAAACATAAATTAGGCTACCAAATACTTTACATTTTTTTCCAATTTTATTACTTTTTACAATTATATATATAGCTGTAAAGCAAATTATACAATGCATACTTGGCAAACAGTTGGTCGCTGGTGTATCACTCATATATATTATATTCAATACCCAAGTAAAAAAGTCATTTACAACTAAATCAGGTCGATTATATATTGTTGGATAAAAAATAAATATAAAAATAACTAAAACTTCAATTAAAAAATTAATAACAATATATTTATAAAAGTCATCCCTATTATTAAGATATAATAAACAAGGTGTAATAATTAATAAGGGATGCCATAATACATAAAAAACAACCCAAACTGGAGAAAAAGGAATCTTTTGATCAAGAGCACCTCCAACTAACGTAGGTTCAAACGGAGTAAATTTACACATATAATATGTTGAAGTATGAAATAAAAGAACAATTATACTAATTATCAAAGGTACCCATAACTCTTTAATAAATTTTTCCATTTTAAAATTCATAATACCACCACTATCATTATAACATTATAATAATTCAAATAATATTGTTAAAATCTTTTTCTTTTTAAAAAAAATGTGCTATAATTACTTTATAGATATGATAAGGAAGTGTCATTATGGAGATAGTTGATTTATTAACTCATGAACCGTTAATAACCTTAGCCGTCAAAAATAAAATTAAAAATTTTATTACACCTGATTTATATCATGATTTAGATGATTTCATTAAAGATAATCCAACATTTGAGGATTTTAAGAAAAATGCTAAATTTGATGATGCATATAGACGAGCATTAAACTGGAATAGTGTTACTTTAACTGAAGAAGAATATCAGCAAATACTATCTGAATTAAAAGCCGAACTTGAAGAGAAAATGCGACTTGAAAAAGATAAAATAACAACTACTAAAGCAAATGGTAAAGAAATAGCAACATTTACTAAAGATGATGGCACAGTAATTGCAGTCGATAATTCACATGGTGATAAGCCTGTTGATGAACAATTAAAGGATATGCAAGAAAAATATTCTAGATTCCGTCAAAATGGTAATACTAATACTGAGGAATTAATGGAATTTGCTCAAAACGAAGTAAAAGAAGCACCTTCATTTGAAGATGCTGATAAAATAAATACTGGATCTTTAAGCCAAGAAAACGCTGAAAAAGCTGAAGTAGCTAAAGATTATCAAGCCCAAACTGATAATTCAGATGTATCAGTTGATTTAGAAAATGGCATTATACTAGATCAAGGAACAGTCTTAGAAATTCAACATACTGATGAAGGATATGAAGTTGTTGCACCTGATGAATCAATTGGAGAACAAGCTGAAGAATTAAGTGCTAATGGTCCTACTAAGGCAAAAGTAAAACAAAAAACTCTAGGTAAAAGGAATCCATTAAAACAAGCTGGTTTCTCTGATGCTATTATATTAGCTCTATTAACTGGTATGTTCATAGGTTTAGCAATTTTAAATATTTATATCAAAACATTATAGAAAGGGGTACCAACTTATGGCTAATCAAAATCCACAAAGTACAAGTGGAGATAGTTTAACATTTGACTATAACCAATTATACGCACAAAATGAGCCAGCAACTCCTGTTGAAGAGCCAGTTCAAGATGTTGTACAAACAAATATTCAACAAACACCAGTAGTTATACCAGAACAACAACAGGTAGAAGCAAATGAGCAAAAAGAGAAAGTTACGAATGTAATTCCAACATTTGATACAAATGTATTAGAAGGTAATGAAGCAGCATCTAATCAATCATTAATTAACTCAATACACGGTGATCAAACAGATGATGCAGAATATAAAAAGAATTTATTATTCATTGCCGTATTCTTTGGCGTATTAATTGTAGCTGTAATATTTTTATTTCCAATATTAGCAGGGTACTAAAAAAAGAACATTAATGTTCTTTTTTATTTATTTAAAATTAAACTTTGCCCTACATAAAGTAAATTATTAGATAAATTATTTAATTGTTTTAATTCATCTACAGTCATATTATATCTTTTAGCAATACTATATAGTGTATCTCCGGCAACAACTGTATAAGTGCCTAAATTTTTAAGTTTAGGTATCTTTAATACTTGACCAACTTGTAGAAATGATGATGTTAAATCATTATTTTTCATTAATTCATCAACAGTAACATTATACATTTTAGATATTTGATATAAATTATCACCCTTTTTAACTTCATAAAACTCAAATTCATCTGTTTTATTACCATTAATTTTTAATACCTGCCCTATAGTCAAAATATTAGAAGTTAAATTGTTTAATTGTTTTAATTCATCTACAGTTACTCCATATTTATTAGCAATAGAATATAAGGAATCTCCCGCTTTAACCGTATAATAAATAATATTACTTGGCATATAATCATAACTAATATATTCTAATATTCCTTGGACAACAGCTTCAGCATATTGTTCCCAATTATTTTTTATTTGATTAGCATCATCCATCATGCTATCAACAAATCCATATTCGACAATAATACTTTCAGTGTCCCCCGTATTACGATGCATAAAATAATAATCTTTATTAGGATTAACTGTAGATTTTCTTTGATATACACTTCTAACATTTTGACCAGTTTCAGCAATCTTATTTAAAACTATCTCAGATAATAAAGGCTCATTTCTAAGTGCATAAATTACTTCAGCACCATCGCCACCTGGGGAAGGTGCTTGTGTGATTTAATTATTTATTTATTTTTAGGTTTTCCTTTTCTCCCATAGGGATTTCTATTTAAATTTTCATCAATATATTGATAAGAATAATCTGGTAGAAATTGATTCTTAAAAATTATTGTAACAACTCTATTGTCATCTACTTCTATTTTATGTATTAATGTTTTCAACAAATCTTTTGTTGGCTTTTTTAAGTTCAACAATTTTTTAATATTTTGAGTATAATCAAGAATCTTAGTTTTATTATGCTTTCTTTTTAAAATTTCTGTTTCCACATCTAAAAGTTTATTTGAGATATCTTTTATTTTCTTTTCATATGGTTCTGATAAATTCCTAAACGTATCTACTGATATAGAGCCAGATAATCGATCTTGATATAAAACTTGAATTGCTAATGATAGTTTTTCTTTTTCTTTCTCTAACTCTGCTTTTCTTATTTCTAAATCAGTAGATTTGTTGTTAGTGAGTTTTATAATTTCTTCATTTAGTTCTTTAATATTGAGTTTGCTAAATAAATCTTTTAAACATATCTGTATATTATTTATAAATTGTTCTTCGAAATACTCATACGGAAAAAAATGTGGTGTGCAAAACCTTCTTCTTGGCTCTCTAGCATATCTATTACAATTCATACTCCAGTAATCATGATTTTTTCTATAGGTTATTCCAATCCTATTTCCGCATTCTTTACAGAAAACTAATCCTTCTAATAATCTTCTTTTTCTATTATTTATACTTTTAGCAGATCTATCATGAGACTTTCTCATCTTCTCTACTAACATAAATAAATCTTTACTTATTAATGGCTCATGAGTTCCTTCAACAGTTATCCAAAAATTCTCATCAAGAGTAATTTTCTTTTTGGATTTATAATTAATATTTGTTTGACAATGTTGAACCATATCACCAGTATAAATTTTATTTTGAAGAATCTTTTTTATAGAACTTATAGTCCACTTATCATTATTCTTTAATCTAGATGATTTTTGTAAATTTTTATAAGCACTCGGATTTTTTACTCCCATATCCGTTAGTCTCGTTGCTATATCACTTATCTTTACTCCTTCAGCTCTCCATTCGAAAATCATTTTTACATATTTAGAAGTATTTTCATCCGGAATTAGATGTCCTTTATCGTCTGGGTCTCTTTTATACCCATAACAAGGCGAACTTCCAATAAATTTTCCTTCTCTTCTTTTTGAATCTAATACATTTCTAATCTTTAACGAGTTTTGTTTACTATAGTAATCATTAAACGCAATTATGAACATAGAAGAATCATTACTTGATTGATTCTTCATACTATCATAATTTTCTACTAATGAAATGAATCTAACTCTATTTTCTGGAAAGAATGTTTCAATATAATAACCAGTCATAACATGATCTCTACCTAATCTTGACAAGTCTTTTACTACAACCATATTGATTTTCTTATTTTTAATATCTTCAATCATTTCTTTGAAAGCTGGTCTATCAAAATTAGTTCCAGTATATCCATCATCGACATATGCTTTATATAAATTATATCCATTTTTCTCTACATACTCTTTAAGTATTTCTTTTTGGTTAATAACGCTTTCACTATCAGTATCATATTTTTTATCTCTATCTTCTTGGGAAAGTCTAATATAGATTCCTGCATTAAAACTTGTTTTAGCTAAATAATCGTAGTTCAACCTAATCCTCCTTATTAGCGATTCTTAGCTATATTTGAGACTCTTTCATCATATCACAAATAAAATAAAAATCAAGATTCATAATCAAACTTTTCTAAATCAAGATGAGATAATAAATATTCTAATATTAATTTTTTAAAGTATTCTTCGTTTGGTTCTTGCACAGGACACAACTCCTTACCATTAAAATTTATGTTAAAAATATTTTTGATATTCTTATCTAAATTCATTAAGTAACTCATCCATTTCTTTTAATTCTTCTTCTGATAGTGGAGTTGATTCATATCTTTTTCCATTCCATACCATAACGCCATCTGGGTCAAATCTTATATATGGTGTTTTCTTACATTCAATTAATTGTTCATATGATTTAGATACACCTATTACCGATATAAACTTTTATTATTATCCACGTAGGAATTGACATAGCCTTTTATAAATATTTCATTATCCTTAACAAATATATCCTTATATATGTTATATAAATCCTCATAGATACTTAAACTAACATAAACAAAATTATACTTTGACTCACTATATTTTTACACTTCATTGTAAATAATATATATCCACCTATACCTTCTTTAATATTAACAATAATACCTGATAACAAAACTTGATTAATATTTTTATCTATCATTATCTAACATGATATTCTTATTATTTATATAATTATTATCATTACTATTATTGTTATTATTTTGTTGGCACATATAGCAAACATCTTCTTGGTTATTTATCATAGATGAAATATCTTTTTCATCCCATATATCATTGCACAAGTACACTTTTTTTTTATTTATTTTCTGATTTCCAATTATACACACATTTTATGAATCCAAATCTTTCTAACCTTTTTATATGCTTTGAAACAGTATCTTCTCTAATTCCATACATTGTTGCTAAGGCTTTATTAGTTATCCAAGAATATCCTTTATTTTTACATAAAGCTGTTATTCTTTCTGCAATAAGTTTCTCTTCACTAGTTAATTTTTTTGTTTTATAAATTTCTGCTGGAATTATTGCATAAATTAAAATATTGTCTTCTTTCATAAGTCACCTCTTTCTTTGATATGAACTTAGGCCTTTGTTCAATAAAATTATCATCTAAAAGAGGATGTTTAACCACACTAAAAAAAGTTCAAAAATTATCCTGAACTTTTAAACTGAGTTTTCCTAATTTTTTCCTAGTTGTTTTCCTTATTTGATTTTTTTGCTCTATCATTATTGTTTGAAAATTCAAGCAATGACAGATACTTCAAAGCATTTTCGATATGTCTAAAACTATTGTTTATTGCCTTAGCATCATCAGCATTTAATAATAAATCCATTTTCAAATAAGCACTTTTTTTACATAATTGATATTTATTTTTATAAGTTAGTAATTGATCAATTATTTTTTCATCAGAAATCTTTAATCATCAAAATATAAACATTTGATAATATACCTTTCTACTTCGCTTAATCTATTCCAAGAAGATTTAAAAGAATGTAATATTTCTTTGCAAGCAGCCAAATTTTTATCATAAAAAATTCTGTCTAAAGTAAATACTGTATTGTCATTTTTATCTAATCTAGGGTCATCACAAAAAACAATAAAATTCAAATTGTCATCAACTTTAAAATCTAACTGTTCATAGTACATTGACTGTGCTATTCTATTCATTACAATACAGTCTACTACATCTTCAAAATCACTTTTTCATTTTTTATAATCATATTTACTTAACAATATTTCTGATAACATACCATCATAACTCAATAATGGTGCATTTATTTTACCGTCCTTTATTTCAATCATATGAACCTCTAAAAAAAGAGAGTCAAAGGCACTAAGCCCAAGACTCTCTTAAAAGCAAATTTAAATAAAAGTAATACGAAATATTTCCCATATAATCGCCTCATAATTAAATTTATTGGTTCTTATTATATAAAAAATATTTTAAAAGTCAACATCAGTAGATATAAATTTATACTCTAGGTAAGCGGAGCAAGTTATCATATCCATATTCATTTGGCTCAGATTTAACATATTTTTCGTTATTAGAACTCAACTGCTTTACCAATTTTGGATAAGGATAAATATTTACTGCTATAGTGGATGGATAAATTGTTAAGTAGTCATAGTAAAATGCTTTACTTTTCCATCCAAATCCAGAAACATAAATTTCATCTATTTCGGTTAGTTCATTTGAATCACTTTTTCCTTGCTTCATTTTTATTTTTTCCGCATAATTCATATTATCACCTTCTTCTTTTATTTTTTTTGGTGCCCTTTGAGATAGAGCACTTGCAGCCACTGATTTAGTATTTTTGGATGTCCTGCCATCTTTCATTAGTTTAGATGCTTTAGATGCAACTTTTGCACTAGTTTTTCTTTGCTTTGTCATATTTATACTCCTTTAATTCAAAATCTTTTTAATGTTATCTGATGAATCGATACAATTACGCCATGCTGCTTCGCCTGAAAGTTTGGCAACAAATAAACTATCATTACTATCTATTTCTTTTACCAAACTGTTTCTAATCTCAGAAGAATCGATATTACTTCTTATAATCCAAACAGATTCACATATTTTAGAATGTTGGTAAGATTTAATCTTAGATATTAAACTAGAATAACTCTTGCCAGGAGTATTTAAATCATACGTCACAATATATTTATTCATGTTTTCCTCCAATCTACCTCAAATTGATTTTTGGAAAAGAATGTGATATACTACTATACGAACGCAAATTCAGAATAATAGCTTCACAATGAGGCTATTTTTTCTTTTCCATTACTAGCATAATACAAAAAAACAAAAAAGTCAAGTATATGTGACAAAATTCTCATTCGCAATAAAAATTGTAGTATTTTTGTGAATTATT
Organism: uncultured Bacilli bacterium; assembly: GCA_944350495.1. Classification (GTDB taxonomy): domain Bacteria; phylum Bacillota_I; class Bacilli_A; order RF39; family UBA660; genus UBA5578. The sequence continues at coordinate 9,826 of CALVOZ010000008.1, read as the reverse complement.
TTTTTGCATAAGTGAATATATTGACAAATTAATAATATAATGTATAATATCTATAGAGGTGGCATATATTATGATATTAAAAGTAAAATTAAGTAATATTGCAGGAATTAAAGATTTCATGGAATTAAACTTTATGGCAAATAAAACCGATAAAAAAAATAGAAACTCAATATATATTACAGAAGATAACATTTGGATAAATAGAATTATTGGTATTATTGCTGGTAATGCACATGGGAAAACAACCATACTAGATGCTATTGCCAGCGTAGGATCATTTATAGAGTCATCTTTCAGAAAAAAACGTATTCCATCCTTTAATAATATAGAAATGTCCGAATATAAAGAAGAATATAGAGAGAAGGTTTTACAACAACTTATTTCTGATTTTACAAATTTTGAATTACCAGAAAGTAATAAATTAAATACAAACATAAATTCTGAAATACAAATTGAAATGTATATCAAAAGTGATGATAATCTAACATCTGGATATTATCTATATTCATTAGAATATGATAAATTTTATAAAACAGAAGGCATTAAAAAAGAATCATTAGAATTTAAAAATAAATACACTAAGAAATATTCAAAAATATTTGAAATATTTAATAGTTTTGAAAGCGAAATCGGATACAAGATTGCATATGAAAAAAATTATATAAATGAATTAAAAGCTAATAATATAAAGACCGATGACTTTGAACGAAAAATAAAATTTTATAAAACTTTTAGAAAGCATTATAATAATGATTCTAACGTCATTTTCGCAGATAACTATATTTTTCCAGAATTTTATGTTATAGATATGATTGAGAAATGTAAAAATATTAAGCAACTTATTCAATTTGTTAAACTTGCTGATGTTAATATTCAAAACATATCTATTGAAAAGAATTCTGACGGAACAGATAAACTTATGTTTAATTATAATGAATTCTGCTTAGGATATAATGAAATATCAACTGCAACTCAAAAACTTGTAGCAATGGCATATTCAATTCTTGAATCAAGTGAAAAAAACAGTGTGTTTTTAATAGACGAATTTGATAATTCCTTAAATTTAGAAATATCAAAATTTTTAATAGACGTTTTTGCACAAAAAGATAATAGTATGTCTCAAATAATTTTTACCACAAATAATCCTGATATATTAGATAACTTAAGAAGAGATCAAATATACTTAATTTTAAAAGATAAATATAAAATTAATGTGATAAATTTTTATAATTTTATTGATCCAATAACAAAAAAAAGAGTTAGAAAAGATTTTAGTTTTATTAAAGCTTATAAAAAAAATGTAATAGAAAACTTTCCATCTAATAAATTAAAAAATGAAATTATAAATAATTTTATAAATATTTCAATTGAAAAAGAAGATTAGGATAATAAACTAATCTTCTTTTTCAATAATATTTTCTATTTCTTGTCCTATACGTTCAATAACACCAACAACTAGTGCATTTCCCATCATAAAATATCTCTTTTTATCAGACATACCTGTATTAGTCCAATCATCTGGGAAGCCATTTATTCTTTCACATTCTCTTGGAGTTAATAATCTTAGCTTTTTCGTTTTAAAATCTTCTATAACATGTGTAGTTCTACTAACACCACTTTCGCTAGTTAACATTGTTCTAGCTGGAGCGTCTAAATTATCTGGAAATGGCATAGCTCCTTCGCTGTATGTATAAGGTTCTCCATTAGGTTTAACTCTCAGTATCCTTTTTCCACCTTTTAAATAAGCAAATTTTTCTATTTGAGGTTCTGATAAAAAGTATTTATCATCTACTTGTTCTTCCTCTCTAATATTTCTTAAAGGATAAACTAAATTATAATCTGCTTTTGTCTTTACAGAATAAATACCACCATTTACCATCACCCCGGTATTATAAAATTCCGTTTTAAATTTATCACTAACTTCTACTAAATCTTTATATTCAGAAATATCATTTTTTACTATCTTTTCATAACCATCTTTGATTGGAAATTGTTTAGCAAATATGCCTTTTTCAAAACAAATATCTCTTTCATCAATCTTGTGCATTTTTTTATAATAATTGGTTGATTTATGATAAGCGAATATGTAAGTTCTTCTTCTTTTTTGAGGTAATCCGTATTCACCAGCATTAATTACTCTCCACTGAACGTCATAGCCATTCTCATAGAAGCTTCTTAAAATCATACCGAAGTCTCTTCCTCTTTGTTTTGCAGGGGATAATAATAATCTATCAACGTTTTCTAATAAAACGAATGGGGGTTGTTTAATTGCTAAAGTTTCTTCAATAGCCCACCATAGAACACCTTTTTTTCCTTCAATACCTTTACTAGTAGAAAGTGTTTGTGCTACGGAGTAATCTTGACACGGAAAACCTCCTACTAACAATGTATGGTAAGGAATTTCATGTTTATCTACTTCAAAAATATCCACATTACTTACATTATCAGAGCCAAATCTTTTAACATAGCAGTCATAAGCTTCTTGAGATTTAGTAGCAGGCTCCCATTGATTAGCCCACAAACATTTCCAATTTCCTTTTTCTACTACTTTATCATCCTTAAGTTCAACGTGATTTAATCCGCATCTAAATCCACCAACTCCAGCAAACAATTCAATTAATGTTTTTTCCATGAATAATAACCTCCTATGTTGTTAAAAATACCTACTTATATTATAATAAAAGCAAGTGAAAAGATCAACCCTTCCTAAATAATATTATAAAATAATAATTAGGAAAGATCAACCTTTTATATAATATATATTTTAAACTAAATCTTAATTAAAAACAAGATCGAAAGGAGAATTTTTTATGAAAAAAGGAAGATTATATAACAGAGAAGAAATTGAATTAATATCAAAATCGGCTATTGGTAAATCATTAAATGATTTGATTAAAGCTGAAGTAATTACTATTGAAGATAAAGAAGCAAATAAAGGTGGATTAGGACAATTAATTGAAAAGTATTTATTTGAAATGGAAAACAATAGTGATTCTGAGCCAGATTTTATGCCTGCAGGTATTGAACTAAAAGTTACACCATATAGAAAACTAAAAAATGGAAAATTATCCGCAAAAGAAAGACTTGTTCTTAATATTATAGATTTTGAAAATGAATATAAAAATGAATTTAGAAGTAGCCACTTTTGGTTTAAAAATAATAAAATACAACTTCTTTGGTATTTATGGGAACCAGGAAAAGATAAAAAGGACTATAAAATAACTCATGAAAAATTATTAGAATTAGCATTAAATGAAGACTTAAATCAGATTGAGAAAGATTGGAATACAATAATTAATAAAATAAAAGAAGGTAAAGCACATGAAATTTCAGAAGCTGATACGATGTATTTAGGTGCTTGTACAAAAGGAGCTAATTCTTTATCAGTAAGAAAACAACCATTTAATGATATTCCTGCTATGCAAAGAGCTTTTTGTTTTAAAGTTTCTTATATGACTCAATTGGTTAGAAAATTTATAGGAAATTATTCTGATGTTGAAAAAGTATTAAAAGATACACAATTTTCGTTTGAAGAATATGTTAATAATGTTATTAACAAATACAAGGGAAAATCACAAAAAGAATTAATGAAAGAATTAAATATAGATTCAAATGCTAAAAATATAAATAGTTTATTAATTAATAAAATGTTCAATGTAAGAAGTAATTTAGCAGAAACTGAAGAATTTCAAAAAGCCAACATTATTCCTAAAACAATTAGAATTGAAGAAAATGGAAGAATAAAAGAATCAATTTCTTTTCCAGCATTTAAATACACAGATATAATTAATCAAAGTTGGGAAACATGTTATTTAAGAGAAGAATTAGAAACAACAAAATATATGTTTTTTGTATTTAAAAAAGTTAATGATGAATATATTTTTAAGGGAATAAAACTTTGGAATATGCCAGAACTTGATATAGAGACAAGTGTTATGGAAATGTGGAAATCAACTTATAATACCATTAAAAGTGGTAATATAGTCAAATCAATAACTAATGGAAAAAGAAAAACAAACTTTGTTGGACTTAGCGACAATGGAGTGTGTCATGTAAGACCTCATGGTAGAGATGCCAAAGATGTTTATCCATTGCCAGTAAAAGACAAATTAACTGGTGCTGATAATTATACAAAACATTGCTTTTGGATAAATAATACTTACATGAGAAAAGTATTAGAAGAATTCAATAATTAATATTTAAGTCGATACAATATGTATCGATTTTTTTAGGGGTTGGGTTTTTCCCATATAAAAAGGATTTGTGCTATACAAATCCATTGCTTGCTAATAATGTATTATACCAAATTTTAATTTAAAAATTACCACTCAAGATGAATTCTTTTTCGTTCATTTTCAGTAATAGTAATATCCTTTTCCTCAAACTTAGATTTAAAATCTAATTTATCATCATAAAAGAAATTTAAAATAAAATTAATAAAATTATACAAGGAAACAGATCCCAACATAGGTATTCTACATTCATCATAATTACTCAAAGTCATATGAGTAATAGGATGCTTAATATCCTCATGATTTGCTATATCATAATCAATTCTTATTACTACAGGTATACCTAATTCTTGAACATACCAATCATCACCAAAGTTATCCATATCCTTACCTGCAATCTCTTCCTTAGGCCATAAATAATTATGTTTTTTTATAAAAATTAACCTTTCCTTGATTATTTTACCTTCTTTTATAATAAATTCATACTGAATAATTGCTCTATCATATAAAAGAATATTATACTCTTTTTTTTCCAATAAAGTATTCATAACAATATCTATAGGTAAATGTTTATCATATAATATTTTAGATTCCTGACATTTATTATTTCTTGAGATTTCAATAAAACTATTTTCCTTTATATTATGTTCTCTTATATCCCTAATAAGCTTCTTTTCATATAATTCTCTTATAATGTTTTCATAATCGTAACGAAATTTTTGTATAAATTTCTTATTTTTGGCTGTCATCTACTATAAAATCCCTTAATCTTGTTTTGTATTCTTCACCAAAAAGTTCTTTTAACAATATTTCCATATTGTTTTGATTTTCATCAATAAACTTCTTTGTGTTAGTTAATGCATCTGAATCATTTTTACTAATATCCTTATTTAGTACAACCATTTTTTCTCTGTCAGATTCTGTAGGATATTCTTTAAAATAAAGTTTATAATTGTTCTCTTTAATTTTTTCAAATTCATCACAAAGGTTTATCATTGATTTACCATATCCAAAAACTCTAACCCAGCCTTTACTTCTTGTTATTGCAGTAAATAGTGCATTTCTGTCCTTCGTTCTGCTCAAGGTTTCAATACTTTTTTGAGCATTTAATATATACACATAATATGCTTCATTACCTTTAGCTCTAAAAATTGTACTATAAACAATTGAGTCTTCTCTAAAAAAATCTTCTGGATTTGCGGAACCAGCTAAATGAATATTTATTTCATTATAATCATCTTTATTCTTATTTAAATAAATTTGAATTTTTGAAAGATTATTTGCGGCATTAATACCATCTAAATCAATTATCATCATATCACTAAGATTTAGTCCTTCATTAATAATGTTATTCTTTATTGAATTCAACAGTTCCCTAAATATTTCTTCTTCATCATTAAATTTTTCTATTTTTATCAAATCATCTGCATCAGCTTTTAAAAAATCTGGACTAGTAATTTTATTTCTATATAAAGTAACTGGACTTCCTTCAACAATATTTTCGTCACAATTATATCCAATACTTTTCCATACATCAGTTGAATTTGGGATTTGAATCATTCCTTCTTCTCGGTATAACCCCATACCAAGTGCGTGAGCAGTTACGATTACTCTAGATTGGTTTCTATAGCATGTTACAAGTGGTGTATCTTTACTTATTTTAAAACCAAATATTTTTTCAGGTGCATCCATTGACAATTCATTTAATCTTTGTAATTCATCATAGGCATAAACTAATCTTTTTTCGTTTCCCAAAACATTACAACATAATTTAAGAAAATGTTCATTAAAGTCTTGAGCCTCATCTATTAAAATACAATCATATAATTTGTCAAACTTAACGCCAGAATCCAATATTTCTTTACATAACAAATCGAATGGTCTACTATGCAATGGATATTTTTGTTTTGCTTGATAAAATGTATATGATTTAATTTCCATATTCTTACATATGTCATAATATAAACCATCAGAAGATGATGAACCCCATGCATGCATTATTTTAAGTTTTGAAAAATCAGGATGCCTGCCATCATTTCTTGTCATATAAAATTTATCAATAAGATTATATAATTGTGTTTTCAATGTTCTTGTGTAATATGTAACTACAATATTCCAATCTGGATGAATGGTATGTAATTCAACTGCCTTTCGTGCAAGCACAACAGTTTTCCCGGAACCTGCCATTCCTCTTATCCTCTGAATTCCTTTTGGGTCTTCCATAATTGCATTCATCTGATTACAATCATGTTTTTCAATAATATTATTCATTTCATCTATCAACTTGGCTTTAGAACCTTCTCTTGCATTTTTATGATTATTTTTCTTATTTAATCCTTGAGCTTCTTGCAATCCAGATGAAATCATGTCAACCATCTCTATACTAAGTTCTTCACCAGTTTCAAAAATATATTCTTCTAACTCTTCTACATCATAAAATAATGGATACTCTTCCTGTTCCTCCAATTCAATTAAGGAATATGAAAAAACATTAATGGTAAAAGGCAAAATCCTTTTTTTAACAAGAAAGTTACATCTTTTCAATTTCGAATCAATTTTATTATATAAATCATCCTGAATTTTACCGTAATCTAATAATTCGCTCTCAATAATATTTAAAATAAAAAAACCATAATTTGAAACAATCGCTAAATCACATAATAATTGTTCATTCGTATATTCAATTGAATATATTGGATATCCAATATAAATATCGCCATATATATCATCTTTTTTATTTAAAAAATCAATTATTTTGCTGATAATAATATTTTTTTCTGTACTTTCAATTTTTCCAGAAATATTCAACATAATTTAACCTCCACTTTAATAATCTTTAAAATATGTATACATATCACTTTTTAAATAATTATACAGAAAACACAATATTTAATCAATATCATCATATTAAGAATTATATTAAGTTATAGCCTCAAATATGCTTTAAATCGCTCTATATAATCCAACTTCGCTCAAGGGCTGTTTGCCACCTCCTGCATTTAAGTGATTAGATATCACTATAACATCTGGACTATCACCAAATGCTTTTTTTACAATATCTGTTCTTTCTTGGGGTGACAATGTAATATCACTATCACGAGTTAAGACAACTGGAATTCCCAATTCTTTAAATCTATCATACATATATTTACTAATTTTTAAATTATAATCTTTTTCATATATACCGTTTCCAATAGCACCACTATCTTCTCCCCCATGTCCTGGATCAATGACAATTCCTCTTATATTTTTATTCATTATTTCACCTCATATTATTGTATGAAAACTAAAAAAAAGAGTTAATCTATCTTTATACTAATTAACTCTTTATTTCCTTTTAATCTATCATTATCAGGATTATATTTTAATGCTTTATTAATATATTTTAAAGAAGTTATATAATCCCCTAAATAATAATAACAAATACTCAATATATCTTCAATCGTTCCATTATAACAATTAGGATCATTTATATATATTTTATTATTACCTTTTATTAATAACGCTAATTCTAAATATAATTTACATCTACTATAATCTTTTAATTCATAATAAATCGATGCTAATTCATAATATGGTTCCCTAATATATGGACATTCAGAAATTGCTATACAAGAATACTTTATTGCTTCATTATAGTCTTTTTTATATTTATAACATCTACTTATAAATCTTAAAGAAGCACAGCGCTCTTCTTTCCAAGTAGCACTTTCCATTTCTAAATGATGCTTCAATACTTTTATCGCTTCATCATATCTTTCATAAAACATGTATTCTCTACCTAAATAATGCATATTCCTATCATTATTAGGATCTTCTTTAACAGCTAACTCTAATAAAGGTAAATAACTACTTCTTGATTTATTATTATCTGGATAATGTTTTAATGTTATATCATCTATAACTATTATTTTTTCGTCTTCTAAATCACACCTTAATATTTCATGAACTGGATTAACCCATTTATATCCTAATCTACTATGTATTTTTTCTTGATAAAAATTAACACGTGGATTACCATATTTATCAAAGGACCAAATATAATTATACTTACATCTATTATATCCTTCAAAATTCTTTTCTAAAGCATCTCTCCAACCTTTTTCGAATACTTCATCTAAATCAGTACATACACATATATCAGTGTCTTTAGGTACCATTTCTAATGAAATATTACGAGCTACATCAAATCTCCAAGGTTTTATTTCTTCTACTTTAACATTTACTCCTAATTCTTTTAACACGTTAACGCTATTGTCTGTAGAACCAGTATCTAATACATAAATACTATCTGCTTCCTTCATTGATTCATACCATCTTTTAATAAATTTTTCTTCATTTTTGCATATTGCGTATACGCATATTTTCATTTCATCACCAATTAATTATATGAAAAAAATAAATATTATGTTACAATATATTCAAAGGAGGACTTATGAATTTTTTAAATAATTTATTAGGATTTGATGATGTTAAAAAAATGCTCAATTATAACTTTATAATGCTTATTATTCTTGGAATAGCGCAGTTTCTCATAATCACAATTAATAATACAGCTAATTATTTTACGGCTGTAGAAATTCTATCATCGTTTTTGATAATAGCAGCATATTTAAAATGGATTCAAACTAACGGTGGTAAATATTTCTTTTTTTCTTTTAATGCCTTACTTACTTTAATATTGACTATTATTTTAATACCTGCTTGTATAGATATTTTTTCATTAATTGAGTATGAAAGTAATACTTTGTATATAATATTATACATAACAGAAATAATTTACCTTTTAGCAAGTTTACTATATTTTATATTTGTTTTTATTTTAAAGAATAAATATAGTATTAAAATACTTAAAGGTAAAATTAATACGATTTATTATTATGCAATCTTAACATTATCAATAATTGTGTTTATTTACCTTCAATTTAATATTGTTAATAACACTTATTATTATTCAACATTTGAAGTATTTGTTGATATAATTCCAGAATTCTTCTTGCTATATGCACAATATATTTTATTAAGAATTGTATATTTATATCAAAAAAATAAAATAACTAATGATATTAAAGTATTTAAAGATATATATGAGTTTAATCAACAACAAATGTCATTGAAAGAATTTTTTAATTTAGAGAATATATCTAATAACGAGATTGGTAAAAAATTTAAAACAGTTGCTATTTTCTTAAAATATTTATTAGAAATAGGCGCCTTTATAGGCCTAATAATTGCAATTGTTCAAAGTGCATATATAATGGAATATAATCATTTTTATAACTCATATAGCACGATTGAATTTTTACTAACATATATTGGAAATGTTATTGGTTATATTATTAGAATTGTAATTTATTATTTTGCAGCCTATATATCAATATTATTTATTTCTGGATTTGGAGCAATAATTGAGGGAACAAACAAAAAAGAGAATTAATAATTCTCTTTTTTTATGGACCAGTTGGACCAGTTGGACCTGTCTCTCCTTGCGGACCTGTTGGACCTGTCTCTCCTTGCGGACCTGTTGGACCTGTCTCTCCTTGTGGACCTGTTGGACCTGTCTCTCCTTGTGGACCTGTTGGACCTGTCTCTCC
>CALVOZ010000007.1 GCA_944350495.1 uncultured Bacilli bacterium | reverse complement strand
TTTATTGTTGTTGTTTTGCCACTTCCATTTGGACCTAAAAGACCTAGAATTTCTCCTTCATGAACTTCAAAAGATAAATTATCTACTGCTTTTATTTCTTTATATTCTTTTATTAAATTTTTAACTTCAATTACATTTTTCATTTCATACTCCCTTTTTAATGAAAACATTTTTTAATATAATTACTTTTAGATAATTATTTTTGTTTTTTCAAACATACCCATAATTTATCACTTACATATATTATTATACCATAGATTTTTGGCATATTTTATTAAAAGTAGTATTTAAATCTATATATTTATCAAACACTTATATTCATACTCCACATCGTATTTTTTAGTGTATTTACTGTTTATTCCTCTTGTAATAGTAAGGGTATCATTTATTAGACAACAAGGTGAATAGCTGTAACTGATACGCCTTGACCAAAAGCCGTTGTTGCAGTTTCTAAATCACCAATTGTATCAATATTAAATATTATTCCATTTTCTTCACCACTTAATTCAATCCCAGTTTTAGTACCAAAACCAAAATTTTTAATATAATCAAACAATTTATTTTTTCCTAATTTAAGTCCTAAATTAACAAAGCCAGTATTACATGAATTTTCAACTACTTCTAAATAAGTTTGACTACCATGACCACCTGGTTTCCAACAATGCAATTTCGCACCACCTACAGTAATACTACCAGAATCAAACCAATGGTCTTTTTCTAAATCAACCAATTCTTCTTCTAAAGCTGCTGCTAGAGTAATTATTTTAAACGTTGACCCCGGTTCATAGGTCATCCAAATTGGTAAATTTCTATTTATTTCTTCAATTGTATAATCTTGATAATTAGATGGAGAAAAGTTTGGTCTAGAAGCAAGTGCTAAAACTTCACCAGTATTTGGGTTCATAGCAATACCCCATGCTTGATCAGCATTATACATTGCTATAGCATTATCTAATTCTCTCTCCAAAGAAACTTGTAAATTGTAATTAATTGTTAAAGTAATGTTTATTCCATCTTGAGGTTTTTCGTATACTTGACTTAAATTTAGTTTATTTCCTTTGGCATCACTATAATATTTAATAGCTCCATAACTTCCTGTTAAATATTCATCATAAATTAATTCTAAACCACTAAGTCCCTGATTATCAATTCCAACAAATCCTAATGTATTTGATAATAAAGTATCATAAGGATAATCTCTTTTGGACTCTTTAACTAAATAAACTCCTTCTAATTTTAAATCATTTATTTTATCAGCTATTTCATTATTTAATCTTCTGCCTTCTGGATGAACTCTTTCAATAGATGTTTTCTTGGTAACATGTTCGTACATGTCCTCATAATCAACATTTAATATTTCGGCTAATTTTTGAGCTGTATCTTCTTTATTTTTTATTTGATTAGGTATTAATACCAACGATGTTGTTGTTATATTACCAGCAAGTACAATGCCATTTGTATCATATATTATTCCTCGATTGGCTTCTAAAGGTAAGTTTCTACTCCATAGACTATTAGCATATGAATTTAATTTATCATAACTTATAACTTGAATATAAAATACTTTAAATATAATTACAATAAATAAAAATATGATTATTAATAAGATTATTTTCATTCTTTCATTTATTTTTTGTAAAAACATAGTATCACCTGTTTAAATGTATGCACAAAAAAAGAGATTTTTAACCTCTTCTACTTTTGTGCTGCAGATGTTATTTGTTTACCATACTCATCTAATTTAATATATCTATCTAATCTAAATGGAACAATACCTAATTTTTGCTGTTCTTCAATAAAGCTGCTTTGTTTTTCTACCTCATGATATTTTAAAATATGATTTTTACGGGCAATAAAGATTGGATGTCCTTCGTACATATGAACATTATCAGTTGTTATTTTTAGACTCATATCTCTTCCAGCAAAATCCATTATCCTTAAATTTATTATTTTATCAAATCTTAACAATATATCTATACCCGTTACATAATATCCAAATGAATGTAATGTATCAATAAGTGTTAATCGCGTAAATAAGTTTAAGAAATTTCCATCAATAATAATTTCTTTTCCTTCTAAACAAGCTTGCTCTAATCTCTCTCCAAATAGTTCCACGACCATATATGGGTTAACCATCAGATTATTATTATCTCCTATTATATCTCTATGGACATCATCCATCGAGATAGCCACACAATTTGGATTACTTTTTTGTATTTCACAAATATATGTTGATTTACCATTACCTGAATAGCCAAGTATAACAGTGGCATTTCTATTTGGTAAAAACTCTGGCTGTTTAGTACGTAATTCTAATATTTTGTATATTTCTTCTAAAGATAAATCTTGATGATGTTCAACAAAGGTTTTATAATCAATAAAATTACTATAATATTTATTCATTAATAATACCTCTATACGGCAGTATATCCTCCATCAATTGGTAAAACAACACCAGTTACATATGAGGCTTCCTCACTTCCTAAGAATATAGCTCCAGCATTTAATTCGCCATTTTTGCCATATCTTCCAAGTGGAACAGTAGCTTTCATATATTGTTTAAAACTATCAGTTTCTAAAGTATCATGCGTTAATTCAGTATCAAAATATCCAGGACATATTGCATTACATGTAATATTATATTTTGCTAATTCAGCTGCTACAGCTCTAGTAAAATTTACTACCCCACCCTTACTAGTATGATATGCTACTGTATCTAAGGCAGTATTACCTACTAATCCATACATCGATGCAATATTAATAATTCGTCCATAATTATTTTCTTTCATAATATTAGCAAATGCTCTTGTCATATAAAAAACAGAATTCATATCAGTCGAGATAGTGAAATCCCATTCTTCATCGGTCATATCTAAAACACCATTGTTTTTAGCGCTTCCAGCACAGTTTACTAAAACGTCTACTCTTCCATATTTTTCTTTAGTTAATCTAGCCGCTTCATTTACTGATTCAGGATTTGTTACATCACATTGAATAGGGTATACTTCAACTCCATCATTTTTTAATTCTTTAGCAAATTCTTCTAATTTGTTAATACGCCTAGCCATTATTACTAAGGTAGCACCTTGTTTAGCAAAACCTCTTGCCATCTGCATACCCAAGCCACTAGATGCCCCAGTAATAACTACTACTCTATTATTATAATTAAACATTTTTTTACCTCCTATAATTGTATCTTTTATCATTATAACATAAAAAGATAAGTTACCTTATCTTTTATTTATAATTGGTATATAAATTGAAGCAAATACTTTAGCCATTTTAACACCATCGATAGCGGAAGTTGTAATTCCCCCAGCATAACCTGCTCCTTCACCAATTGGATATATTCCTTTAATTGATGATTCATAATTTATATCTCTAACTATTTTTATTGGTGATGAAGTTCTACTTTCAATTCCTAATAAAATAGCATCATCACAATCAAATCCTTTAATCTTTTTACCAAAATAAGGTATTGCCTCAAGTAATGATTCACTTATGTAAGTTGGAAGCATGTCTCTTAAATTGGTTAATGTGTAATTTCCTTTAGTCAATACTTTTATGTTTCCTAATTTATTTGTTACAACATTATTTTTAAAGTCTTTATATAATTGAACTGGTATACTTCCTTTACCAAGTCTATACGCTAATGATTCTAAATTTCGTTGATATTCTATTCCTGATAATGGATGATCACCAAAATCACGAGGAGTTACTGTTACTACTAAAGCACTATTGGCATTCTTAGATTCTCTAGCATAATTACTCATACCATTTACAACTAATCTATTCTCCTCACTTGAAGCATTGACAACATATCCTCCTGGACACATACAAAAAGAATATACACCTCTTCCATTTGATGCTTTATATGTTAATTTATAGCTAGCAGCCTTCAAATAAGGATGACTATCCATGCCATACTGTGATTTATTAATCATTTGTTGTGGATGCTCAATTCGAAGGCCTACAGCAAATGGTTTACCTTCCATCTTTATTCCTTTATCAAATAACATTTTAAACGTATCACGTGCACTATGACCTATTGCCAAAATTAAATTAGAACATTTTATTTTTTGGTCATTAACTATAATAGATTTTAAAGTATTATTATCTATTTCAATATCATTTAGACAACTATTATATAAAAATTCTCCACCCATAATAATGATCTTTTTTCTAATACTGATAATAACTCTTCTTAAAATATCTGTTCCAATATGGGGTTTATTTAAATACATAATTTCTTCTGGAGCACCATTTTCAACAAATATTTCAAATACTTTCTTTCCAATAAATTCTTTATCTTTAACAAGCGTATTTAATTTGCCATCAGAAAATGTCCCAGCTCCTCCTTCACCAAACTGAACATTCGAATTAGCGTTTAATATTCCATTATCCCAAAATTTTTGAATAGTTTTTACTCTATCTTCTACTTGTTCACCACGTTCAATAATTAATGGTTTATATCCATATTCAGCTAAAATATAAGCACAGAATAAACCTGCTGGACCAGCACCAATAATTACTGGCCGTTCTAGTAATTCATTAGTACCTGTTATAGCGAATTTAAAAGATTCATCAGGCGCTTTAAATATATCTTTACTATTTGTTTTACTTAAAATATAATCTTCATTTTTAACTTCAACATCTATTTCATAAATAAGTAAAATATTATTGTGTCTTGCATCAATAGATTCTTTAGATATTTTATAACTTAAAATATCTATCTCTTTAATTTTTAATAGTTGTGATACTTTCTTTAAAAGATTATCTCTTTTATCCAATTGAACTTTTACTTGTCTTAATCTAATCATTCGCAACACCTAATCCTGCTTTAATACCACTTATCCATGCTATGCTTAAATTATATCCTCCACAATCCCCTGTAATATCTAATAACTCACCTGTTACATATAAGTCTTTGACTAATTTTGATTCCATTGTCTGCAAATCAATTTCCTTAATACTAATTCCCCCACTGCATACTTGAGCTTCATTAAAAGTATTTGTACCAGTTATTTTTATTTTAAAATTTGTACATAAATTAATGATTTTATTTTGTTCTGCTTCTGTTAAATTTGTAAACAATTTATTTGGTACTTGAAATATTACTTCAACTATTTTTTCATTTAGAATAGACAATAGTAATTCTTTTATTTTCTTATTGGTTATTGTGGTTTGTTTAATAAACCATTTCTTATAATCAATATCTATGAATGGCATAAAATTAATATTAACTTCTACTTCTAATTTATTATCTAAAGCTCTTGCAGCAGCATTAGATAAGTTAAAGATACAAATGCCACTTAAGCCGTAGTTAGTTAATTGCAATTCGCCTATTTCTTCTCTTACTAATTGCTGGTTGATAAAAAGTGATACTTTAGCATCAGTCCTAACCCCAGTCCAAATTCTAAAATATTTTTCATAACCCTTTAATTGAACTAATGATGGTAATGGTTTAATAATTGTATGGCCTAATTTTTCAAGAAATTTATAACCCATTCCATCAGAACCTGTTTTAGGTGCAGCATAGGAACCTGTTGCTAAAACTAATTTGTCAACATAAATAGTTTCATTATCACTAATGACATTAAAACCTTTAGCTAATTTTTCTATTCTTGTTACTAAATAATTATTTTTAACTTCTATATCTTTTAATTCATTTAGCAAAGCATTTTTAATAGTACTAGCTTGATTGGAAAATGGATAATAATATCCATTTTTTATTTTAGGAACAATCCCTAAATGTTTAAAAAAATTTAATACTTCATAATCTATATTAAAAAATTCACTTAAAAGTTCAGGAGTTGTACTTTGATAATGGCTCAAATCTTGATCTTCATTCCAATAGTTACATCTTCCATTACCAGTTACTAATATTTTTTTGCAGCATTCTTTATTGCGTTCAAAAATAACGACTTCATCATTTCTTTTTTTAGCATATATTGCGGCTAATACACCGGATGCGCCACCACCAATAATTCCTACTTTCATATTACACCTCTAAATATTTTTTTAATTCTTTCATCTTGTTTTTACAGTCTTTAACTCCTAAATCATATATACCTTGAATTTTTGTTAAATCTTTTTCTAAGCGTTTAACTGGATAATTAATAGATGGTCTTATTACTATTATTTCTTTATTTTCTTCCATCTTAATAATATCTTCAACTGTTTTATTATATCTAATATATCTTGTATTAAAGGCATTTTTAAATTTTGGATATTTCTTATATCCAACCTTAGCTAATATCTTATTAGGTTTACTTCGACGATATGTAATTGGTCTTGTTAAAATAACAATTACTTTATCATAGCCCATTTCTAAACACTTTTTTACAGGTATACTATCTGCTATTGCTCCATCTAAATATTTCTTTTCATCTATTTCAACTATTTTACTTAAATATGGCATTGCTGAAGTTGCACGAAAATATTCAATTTGTTTAACACAATCTGTTATTCTTATATATTCTGCTTCACCAGTTTCAACATTAGTAACTGTTAAATAAAATTTAGTCTTTGATTTCATAAACTTTTTATTATCAAAAATATCTAATTTTTGTGGTAACTCATAGTAAGCAAAATCTGTACCAATAATATTTCCTGTTTTTATAAATGATTTTATACTTATATATCTAGGGTCATTCAAATATCTTAAATTATATCTTAATACTCTTCCTTTTTGTTTGGATATATAATTACACCCAAATAAGGCTCCGGCTGATACCCCAATAATTGCATCTACTTTAATTTTATTGTCAAGCATTGTATCTAAAACGCCAGCGGTATAAAGGCCTCTCATGGCGCCACCTTCTAAAACTAAACCAACTTTTGACATATCATCACCCAATAAAATTATATCATATATGTTTAAATAATATAATTGAATTTATTATAAAAAAAAGTCTTACGACTCTTTTAAATTACTCTTCTTTTTAATAACTTCAACTTGAATTTTTTCATCACGTCGACACTTAACTTCAAATCGTTTCTTGCAATTCGGACATTTTACTGTATGAACACCTTTTTTTAGTGGCAATCTTAATACCGTTTTACAATGAATACATTTTTTATACATATGAGTATTACGATCTTTCCACTTTCTTTTCATTAAAATAAATTGATTAAATATATTGTTTTTAATTTTTAAATAGAATTTATTCTCTTTTGTTCTCCTCTTAACATTTCTTGATAGAACTCGATAAAAAGTAAATGTAATAAGAATTAATTCAATAGCGAAAAGAATCATACTATTAAAAAATATATTTATAAATAATAAAATTAAATATACAATTAAGTTAAATTGATATAATTCATCTGTACCATATCTACCATAGAAAAAATTATATAGTCGATTTTGCCATTTGCTCATATTTATTTTTTCTCCTCAATTACTTTAGTATTTGCAAATAAATCTTGTAATGCTCTTCTATCTTTACGATATAACATAAATAGTAATGATATAAATAATATATAATATATCATTGAGTTTAAGAAAAATACCACATTTTGATATCCATATTCATTCATTGTCATTAAGCAATAAATTCTTAATAAACCCCAAATAACATCAGTAATTACTAAAGTTCTTAACAACAACTGATTAATTGATGCTCTAGAATCATCATTAGATACTACTCTAAATTTAAAAATCTTCTTTCCAATTGTTTGTCCTTTCATTAAATAAGCAAAAACTACAAAATAAAGCAAAGACAAAACAATAGAACATATAGTATTAAATACATTCATTTTAGAAATAGCATAAAATAGTTTAGGACTAATATCATTATAATTATTTTCCACATTAGCACTTATTTGATTAAACTCTTTTTTAGTTATTTTAAAATCTTTATAGTACTCTTCTAAACCAATATCAGAAACTTTATAATCGGATGTTAAATCAATATATTCTTTAACTAATTTATTATATTCATCCTCAGTAATTTTATTATCTGAATATGAATCATTTAATAAATTTTTAAATTCATTTGTCTCTATTTCAAAAGTATTGTATTGATCAAATTTAGTTAAAAACTGATTATCCTTACCGCTTATAACTAATACAATAGAGGAAATAAAGGCGGCTATAAAGTATATAATTATCATATCTAGGAAATATGCTCCTAGTCTTTTAAAAGCATTACTCATTTTTATCACCTATGTCCAATATATATTTATTATTAATAAATTTCAAGTTTTTTTCTTTAAAATATTATTAAAAATTATTTATTTCGCCTATTAATCATATCATCTGCCGATATATCATTCAAATAATCAACCTCAGCAGTATACCGCTCTCCATAACCTAGAACTAAAGTGTCAGCCATTTTCCTTTTATTCTCTGTCTTGACTGTATAGCAATTAGTCTTAACTAAGACTATTCCTATCCCCAATTCTCGAGCACTCAAAACATCATTTTCACTAATTTCATCATAACAATATATACCCATTAATTTAGGTAAGTCTAATGATTCATTTAATTCATCATCACGACGTCGCATATTCTTTTGAGCCAGTACTATTTCATTATAATCTAGACTTTTCTCAACAAACTCTTCAGGACCATATAATTCATAAACTCTCGGAGTAGCTGAGCCACCATAAGTTCTAGAATATTTGGAATATGAATCAACAGTATACATATGAACTATTTGTGATTCGGGAAAATCGCCAAATATTAAATTATAGACTGTTCTAGGATCCATATATGTTTTTAATTTTTTAGAACCATCTAAAGAATATGAACCACCGTCTACAGTTGATACCATGTATCTAGGATCCAATAATTGATTCTTATTAATAGCTGTAGCTTTAACAAATGCGTAAAATTCGTCACCATCTAAAATATAAATAGGTACACCTAATTTATCACTTAACTCACTGTTTTGAAATTTTTTTACTGAATCGAATGTTAACATTTTTTGTTTTATTAAGCTGGCTATTTTATCTTTTGTCTCACGGAATACATCATAGTGAATTTCTTCAAAATTATCTTGACTTAGTCTTTGATGTAAACTTAGTTTTTCATCATAACCTAAATTATCAACATTAATCAATTGTTGGTACATTTTTAAATATTCATCGGAAATAGTACGATCTTTTCCTTCTTGAAAGTGTAACAACTGTTTAACATCAACAAAGAAATTATATGGTACCTCTTTAAAATGATAATCTATAATCATATTACTTAATTGAAAATTACTTTCATTAATTAAAAATTGTTCTAATCCTTGTTTATCTTTACTACTTAAAAGTTCATTAACCTTTGTTAAGATATTCCACTCATCTATACTAGTTCCATAAAAATTGAAAAACTTTTTAGTTATAAGTTCATCACAAAATTTTTCTTCTTCCATCATTTGGCATAGTTCAAGATAGAAATCATAATAACGTTTTAACATTTTCGTAGTTGGATTATAACTTTTTATTTCTGTTTCATAATATTCTCTTCTTTTTTGTTCTAATAAATCAACATCATTATTTTTCCCTAGAGCATTTATAAAAAAACGATAATCTTTTACACTACTAATTGTTGTTATTTTATCTAAAAACTCTTTTTCCATTAAATGAGATTGAGGAATTTCACATCCACTACAAATCATATGATATAAAACGATAAAGCGATAGTCAACTAAATGAATAGTTCCAACGTCTTCATCTAAAATATATTCAATAGCTTTTTTTGATAAACTTGGCAGTATTTCTCTTTTTATACTTACCGGTAAATCTAACTCTTTAATAACTTCTTTTTGGGCAGAAGAAGAAAAACTTAAGATAGTATTATTCAAAAGTTCCGGCTTATTATCTTTAATATATTTTGCAAAGTTAATAGAGCCAGTTGTCATTAAAGAAGACAAAAACACATCTAAAGCTCGATAATTATCAACTATAATTGCGCAAAAAGAATCTTTTGTTAATAAAGTATTAACGTATTCTTTACCACAAGTTAAAATTGCATTCATTTTATCTATTAAATTATCGCTAGCTTTTAATAAAGAAATTCCTTCTTCATCAAAAAATACAAGTAAACCATCATCTGGAGCACTTTGGACTAACCAAATTAATTCATATTTATTTTCATTAAAAATAAACTTATTTTTTATTCGACTATCTCCCAATACTTCTTTAGCAAATTCAGGTTTTACAGTCACTAAGTTCCTTATTGATTCTAATTTCCAGTTAATTATATGCTCTACCATTTTATCACCTACCATAATTATACACTAAAAAAGAGGAATCTAATCCTCTTCTAACATTAAATTTTTTATTTCTTGGAATAACTTTTTATTAGCTTCCTCTAAATCCATATCTCCAACTTTAAATGGAGTTCCAAACTTAGCTTTTAAATTTTTACTTCTAAACTTGTAATCACCAACTATGCCAAATGGAACAATTGTCGCATTAGTCTTTTTAGCCATCGAAACTGTTCCAAATTTAAGTGGCAATAAAATCGATCTTTCGTAAGTATCTTTAGTAATAACTTTCTTCTTTACTAAAGTCTTTAAATATTTATTTGGCTGGTAGACATTGGCTCTAAAATCTTTCAATTTTATTTTTTTATTAGTAAGCAACTCTTTTAATAACTCTATTTGTGAAGTTTTAGGGTTCGTTCTTTTAACATTCTTTTTAAATTGTTTATAAGGTATTATGTCTTTCATTTTCAAAATATCATATAATTCTTGAATTTTTTCATCTTTCAATGCATTACGTGTACCCTCTGGAAATATTCCAATGGCACCACCACCATTTAAAATATCATATGCTGCCTGCTTAGCATTTTCATCCTTTTTACTTCGATCAACTGGTATACATCCAGCAGCTTTAAAAAACCATGCTACTTTTTTATTATCAAAGTATTCTTTTTTAGCCATGTAGTATAAAACACGCTTTGTAGCCATTATTGGTAAACATTGATCAAATAAATGTTTATGATGTCCGCAGACAATAATGGGACCCTCAGTTGGAATGACTTCCTTATTTTCAATCTTGGGACAATAATATAACTTAAAGATTGGTCCTAAAATTGCTTTAAAAATTTTAAATCCTTGATTACTATTTTTCATTTTTCTTATTTTCATCCTCTAATTGTTTAAAATTAACTTTTCCTAAACGTGTTGTTGGTAATGACTTTCTAAATTCAAATTCATAAGGTATAGAATAAGCTGCTAAGTTCTTTTTACAATGTTCTTTAATGCTTTTTTTAACACTCCAAGAATCCTCATAGCCTTCATCTAAAACAATGTAGGCTTTAGCAACTTGGATTTTATATTTATGAGGAATACCAATTACCGTACTTTTTAATACAGCGGGATGACTATCTAACACTTCTTCAATATGACTTGGATAAATATTATATCCTGATGATACAATCATTCTCTTAATTCGAAGTTCAAAGTGGAAAATACCATCTTCATTCATATATCCTGCATCACCAGTATGTAGCCATACTTTTTTATCTTTATGTATTTGTAATACTTGATTAGTTTCTTTTTTATTATTTAAATATCCAACCATTACTGTTGGTCCACTTAAACAAATTTCTCCAGTTTCTCCTGGTTTAACCTCTTCTTGAGTTCCTGGCACAACAATCTTCATTTCATTACCATATAGAGGAACACCAATGCTAAATATATCTTTAGTTGCTCCACGCATAACTGAACAAGCGGCTAAGCATTCAGTCATACCATATCCCTGTAAGACATCAGCATTACCAGCTCCATGTTCTCTTAAGAAATCTTTTAGTCTGTCAAACATTGTTAAACTTAATGAATCACCACCAGAAACGCAATATTTGATATATGACATATCCTCGTTAGTTAATTTAGCATCAATTACAGCACCAAACAAAGTTGGAACACCAACGATAACCTGTGGTCTATGCTTTGTAATTAATTTACCAAAAGTTTTAACACTAAACTGAGGAATCATAATCAATCTTGCACCTAATGATAATGGTCCGACTAAACATACTCCTAAACCAAATCCGTGGAAATTAGGCATAATTGCTAAAACAGAATCACCTGCTTTGACATTTGGAACAATATATCTTTCTTGACATGCCATATAATTAAAAGCTTGATTAGTTAACAAAATGCCTTTAGGATTACCAGTTGTTCCTCCACTATGTAAAATAGCGGCAATATCATCTTTTTTACGTATAATCCCAACATTTTTAGGAACACGATAACTCTTTAACAGAAAGTCTTCCCAACTAATATATCGTGCTCCTTTAGGATGCTTTACTTTATATCCTTGAGTTACAAAATATCCTACACTGTACCAAAATGGCATTGAGTCTTTAGCAGAGACCACTACCACTCTTTTAACATTAGTACTGCTTATTACTTGTTTTACTTTTTCATAAGAAATATCAATCATCATTAGCATTTTACTATTAGTGCTAGATAAATAATGTTTAATTTCTTCTTCACCTGATAATGGATGAATCATATTGGCAATCGCTCCTATTTTATTAATTGCGAAAAAAGAAATTAATGATTCTGGTATATTTGGCATACAAATTGTTACAACATCATCTTCGCCAATTCCTTCGTGTTGTAAAGCTCTAGCACACTTATCAACTAACTCTTTTAAATGATGATAAGAAATTGTTTTACCAAAATATTCAATTGCAGTTAATTTATCATATTTAGCAACATGCTCTGAGAATAAACCATAGATTGACGTTTCTGGCATTTCAAAGTTCATTTCTTCCTTTGTATAATACTTATCCCACATTTTATTCCTTTTAAATCTTTCAAATAGTTTCATCTTTCCTCCTGTTTAGTTATTCCACTTTCAACTATATTACGTAACTTAACATTTTCTTTTTCAATATCCGATTTTAACTTATAACTTTTAAAAAATTCAATTCTAACACTTTTTCTAAATGGCTTATATTTGCCAGTTATGACAAATGGTACCATTGTCGCAGATGACTCCATACACATTTTAACAGCGCCATATTTAAAAGGCATTGTTACATCTTTTGTACGATTAATAGTTCCTTCAGGAAATATTCCAATAACTCTATTTTCATTTAGTGTCTCAATTGCTTTACTTAAAGCATTATGATCCTTTTTACTTCGATCAACTGGAATAATCCCCATATTTTTAAATATCCATTTAAATTTACTATCCAACAATTCTTTTTTAGCTAAAAAATGTACAGTTCGTTTAGTACAAGATATTAGCAAAATACAATCAAAGTTATTTGTATGATTGCCGGCTAAAACTACACTGCCAGAAGTTGGAATATTTTCTTTTCCAACAATAACTGGGCGAAAAACTAATTTTGTAAATATCCAAATTATTGGACGAGCAAATCGATAAAACCAAGGCTCTTTCATTTTCTCACATCCACACATTCAATATTTTATCATATTTTGTTAAGAATCCAAAATTAAAGCAATACTTTAATATTGCCTATTTCTTTGATTTAATCTGATATATATAAATATAAGTTGAGATTGTTGCAGCTTGCATTAACGTTGTTGTTAAAAACATAAATAAGAATAATCTATCCATTTGAATATAATGGTTTAATAAACCAAAGCCAATCAAAGTATATAAAAAGCATGTTTTAGCTTTTCCTATCATATGAGAACAAGCATTAAGATTTTTTAATTTAGCAATTGAGTTAATAAGTGCGATTAAGACTTCTAAACCAAAGTTAATTAATAATAGTGGTTCAAAGAAACTTGCTGCTAGTAATAATGTGACTGCGAATACTTTGTCACATACTGCATCTAAGTCTTTACCTAATTCGCTTACAAAATTAAATTTTCGAGCAATATATCCATCAAATGCATCAGTAATACTAAATAATATAACAAAAATACATATTAATTCGACATTTCTATAAATAGCAGCAGGAATGATAAAAAAAGGTGCAAAAATACGCATTACAGTCAAAATATTAGGAATTTGCCTTCTTCTTTTTCCTTTAGTTTTTAATTCAGTAAAAGCTTGCTTAAACAATTTTTTATAATGCTGGTTCAATTTCTTAATACTCATCTTTTTCACCATTTTATTCATAACCTTTATTTAATTATTTTATATTATTACTCTTTAATTGTCAATTAAAGAAGAGGATGTTACTCCTCTTCTACTTTTTCTTCTGTTCCATCAATATTGTATTTGTTACTCAAAGTGACATCAACTACCATATCTTTATCTATAACAGTTCCACTTTTGATACTTTGAGAGGTAATATAACCATAGCCTGTTATATTATATTCAAGTCCTAATAAATTCATGTATGTTACAAAATCATTTCGTGACCAACCTTCAACATTAGCCATTTTTTTCTCTTTACCATTAGTAACTAGAAATACTTTATCTTTCGTAATCACTGTATTGCCTTTTTTAGGATATTGATTGATTATTGTATCTCCATCACCAATAATTATTACTTTTAAATCATCTTCTTTTAGTTGCTCTTTAACATCAACAATATTTTGATTTATATAAGAAGGTAATACATAAGTATTTACACTAGTTTCTTCTTTAATAGTTGAAAAAATATTTTTATATTTAGCAATATTTTTTACTACATCTTTAACTGAAGGCGCTAAAGCACGTGCTGAATAAGTTGATGGTTTTTTCATTGCCGCATAAATTATAATTTGAGGGTCATCCTTAGGATACATACCGGCAAATGAAATAATATAGTTACCATCACCTGTTAAATAGTGACCATTTTCATATATTTGGGCTGTTCCAGTTTTACCTATCAAGTTATACCCTTTAACCGAATATGTATATCCTGGTGTCCATGAGTTATTAATTGCCCCATTCATTAATTCTTTTATTTTATCAGTAGTGCTCTTAGATACTATTTGCTCACTTTTTCGAATTTCAATTATCGTTTCTTCACCAGTATTAGTATCAACAATCTTTTTTATGATATGAGGTTTTACCATATAACCATCATTTGCAATTATTGATAACGCTTGTAATTGCTGAATAGCAGTTGTTGATAGACCTTGACCATAGCTAGCTGATAGCCAATCAAGTTCAATTTGTCCATTGAAATTTAATGATCCACTTAATTCGCCGCTTAATTCAATCCCAGTTTTAGATCCAAATCCATAAGATTTTAAACATTCCCTTAATTTTTCAGCCGATAAATAATTTTTAGCAACATTCATCGAACCAACATTACTAGAATACATATATCCAGTATCATAAGTAATCATACCCCAACCAGCTGGTTTCCAATCACTTACGACATTAGGCCCAACACGATAACGTCCAGATTTGTATTTTGTATTTCCATCATATAATCCAGTTTCCATCGCACACATATATGTATATGTTTTCATAACTGAGCCCGGTTCATAGGCATATGATATTAATGGATTTTGATAATTCATATTACTAGGCAAATTATTAGCATCAAACGATGGATAAGTAGCACTACCTAATATCTCACCTGTTTTAGCGTCCATAGTTACCATTATCATCCATTCTGGATCATAACCTTCTACCGCTAATTCAACTGCGGTTTCAAGAAATCTTTGAACACTAGAATCAATAGTTAAATAAATATCCTTACCATCAATAGCTTCTACTCTATTTTCTTTAGTATCCGGTATTTGATATCCTGCTGGATCCTTTTGATATAGAAGTTTACCATCAGTTCCTTCTAATATTTCATTATAATTGCTTTCAACTCCAAGTTCACCAATTATTTGACCTTCTTCATTACTTTTCGCATAACCGACAATGTAAGAAGCAAATGTTCCGTTTGGATAAAACCTCTTACTTGATTCAATAAAATCAAGACCAGGTAAATCTAAAGTTTCAATATCAATTTTATCTAATTCAGTTAATTTAGAACCATATGAGCCAAATTCTACTTGATATGCTCCCTCCTTTTGTAAACGACTTAAAATATAATCATAAGGAGCATCCAAAACCTCAGATAATTTTTTAGCAGTTAATTCTTTATCAACGACATGTTCAGGATTATCTTCATCAGTCGTTCTAGAAGAGTCTAAGTAAGCAATTAATGTATAAGAAGTTACATCAATAGCTAAAACATTTCCCTCTGAATCATAAATAGTTCCTCTTTTAGCTAATAACTTTTTTGTTACAGTAGTTCTTTCTTCAGAGAAATCCTTTAAATCAAATCCATATATTTTTGGTGATAATGATAAATAAGCAAATTGGCCAATTAAAATTAAAAAAATAAGAAGGTACACCAATAAGACTATTTTTGGCTGACGCCAATTTTTTACTACGTCCATATTTGTATCCTTCTTCATACTATCACCTATTTAATTATAACATAAATCATTTATTAATCACAATTATGTTCTCATTGTTATAAGCTAACCCTAAATCTTCAATAACTGCACTTACATTTTCATAAGAAGTTAGCTCATTAACTTGCATCGTTAAAGATTGATTTTTCTTTTCTTGATTTTCTATTTGATAATTAATTTTTTCAATATTCATTTTTAAATTACTAATTTGAGTTTCAAAAAATATTGTTGTTACAAAAAGCGCGATAAAAGAAATTACACCTATAGTATAAATAAAGCGTTCTTTACTATTTAGTCTAAGTGTCCTCTTTTTACTCTTCATAATATCAACCAATTCTTTCTATTACTCTCAATTTAGCACTTCTGGCGCGCGGATTTTGTTCTAATTCCGTAGCAGAAGGCGATAATGTTTTAACAATTTTATATTTTGGTAAATACTCATTAGGAATTACCGGTAAATTTTTAAGAGAAGGATCAATTGCTGTTGCTTCCCTAAAAATTTCTTTACATATTTTATCTTCTAAGGAATGGAATGTAATAACGCATATTCTTCCTCCTTTAGATATTATATTTAATGCTTGACGAAGACTGTCTTCGAAAACATTTAATTCATTATTTACTTCAATTCTAATAGCTTGAAATACTTTGCGTGCTGGATGTTTTTCGCGACGATATTTTTCTGGCACTGCACTTTTAATCACTTCTACTAGTTCTAAAGTGGTATTGATTGGCCTAGAAGCAATTATCTTTTTAGCAATTGAAGGTGCAAACTTCTCTTCACCATATCGATAAAAAATATCCACTAATTTATCATAATCATACTCATTAACAACATTCCAAGCTGATAACGGATTTTCTTGATTCATTCGCATATCTAATTTCGCATCTTGATGAAAACTAAATCCTCGATCTCCTTCATCTAATTGTGGGCTAGATACACCTAAATCATATAGAATACCATCTATATGACTAACATTTCTTTTGTCTAATTCGGCTTCCAAGCGAGAAAAATTAGAATAAATTATCTCAAAATTTGAAGATATTTCTTCTAATCTTTTTCGACTTGACGCTATTGCATCTTTATCTTGATCAAAAGCAAAAAGGAAGCCCCTTTTAATTCTTTTTAAAATTTCGCTACTGTGTCCACCATAACCTAATGTGCAATCAACAACGTTACTCTCATCGTTTAAATTTAGATAATTAATAGACTCATCTAATAATACACTTTTATGCATATTACACCTCTAAATTAGATGCAAATAAGTTATCGGCAATATCTGAAAGATTTTCTTCATTTTCCATAATAAATGCATCCCATCGTTCCTTACTCCAAACTTCTAGTCTGTCATCTACACCAATGACGATACAATCTTTTTCAAGACAAGCATATTCCATAAGTGGGATTGGAATATTAATCCTACCTTGCTTATCTAATTCACATATAGTAGCGCCCGACAAAAATATTCTCATGAAGTAACGGCGGTCCCTAGTGTCAGGTAATTGTTTATACTTTTGAATAATATTATTCCATTCATCCTTAGGATAAATAAATAAACATTTTTCCAATCCACGTGTAACAATAAATTGATTTCCCAAATCTTCTCTTACTCTAGAAGGAATAATCAATCGGCCTTTATTGTCTACGGTATGATGATACTCACCCATAAACATAAAAATCACCCCACTTTGCACCACTTTTATCCACTGTGTACCATAATTATACAATCTAAACTGTTTTTTTGTAAATAGGTTTTTTTAAAATTATACACATTTTTACATAAAAGAAGTCAAACAAGACAGTTTAACTTCATAAAATTAATTATAAAAGATAAGAACCAATAATAATAGCTAATAATATATATAAGACAATTACAATTAATCCAGAGCCATTATTTGTCCCAACTTCTCTTACGACATTGTTAGGATTTTCGGTTACTTTTTTGCCACATGTTACTCCACAAGACATATTTCACCTCCTTAAATCCATGCTCCTAGTATAATAATTAAAAGTATAAATAATACAAGAACGATAGCCGCTGAAGATACTCCTGAATTACAACACATAAAATCATTCCTCCTTTTTTGTCTTTTCACAGTTATTTTATGAATGTTTTATTAATATGTGAGCAAAAACATTGAATTTTATATTTAGATTTGTTATTATTTAAATGTATGATGAAGGTCATAATGTATTTTGAAAGGAGAATATAATGAAAAAAAGAATTATGGTTTTAACATGTTGTTTAGCTCTTTTGTTTACAACAGCATGTGGAAGTAACCCAAAATTAGAAAATGGTGAAGAAGTCATTGCTTCAGTTGACGGAAAAGAGATTTCTGTAAACGAATTATATGAAGAATTAAAGGGTAATTATGGATATACATCTTTAATTTCAATGATTGATAGATATATAGCTGAACAAGAAATTAAAACTACTGAAGAAATTGAAGATTATGTCAAAGAAACTGTTGAATATTATGTTTCATATGCTGAATCACTTAATGTTGATTTAGAAACATTCCTAATCAATTACGTTGGATTAAGTGGAATTTCAACTGAAGAGGAATTCTACAACTATATGCTAGCTGACTACAAAGTTACTTTAGCAATAGAAAAACAAGTTGCTACAAGATTTAGTGATGAAGATATTGAAAAATATTATAACGAAAATTATTCCGAAAGACTTACAGTTAGACACATTTTAATTGAAATTGAAGAATCAGATAAAGATGGTTCTAAAGCTTTAAAAGAGGCTCAAGACTTAATTAAAGAATTAGATAAAGTAGATGCTGATGAAGTTGAAGATAAATTCATAGATTTAGCTAAAGAATATTCTGCTGATAGCAGTTACGCAAACGGTGGTTTAATTGAAGATATTATGTCAAGTACTGTTGTTAAATCATTCTGGGATGCATCTTATGCCTTAAAAGATGGTGAGTATACATCTAAACCTGTTAAATCTGAATTTGGATATCATATTATTTATAGAATCTCTAAAGATGAAAAACCATCATTAAAAGATTCTAAAGAAGAAATTTTAAAGTCTTTAACTGATGAAGCATTGTCAACTGATGAATTATTAAGTTATGTTGCAATGAATGAATTAAGAGAAAAATACAATTTAAAAATTTACGACAAAGATATAGACGCTTCATACGATGAGTTCTTAGAACAAATAGATACATTATCAAAAGAACAAGAACAATAAAAAAAGTAGATTTAATCTACTTTTTTTTGCTCATAAAATTTTCAATATCGTGAATATCAAATCCCTTACTATATAATTTTTCTTTGATTTTCTTATTAAGTTCATAACCTTTATATTTACGATTAAATTTATTATAAAGTTTTTCATATTCAAGTTTTAATTTATCACCGTCATCAATATCATAATTATCTAATATTTCTAAAATTAAATCTTTTGAATAACCTAAATTAACCATGTCAATAATAATTTTTTGCCTCAATTGATAAGCAGAATTCTTACGGTCACTTCTTAATTTTTTTATAATCATTTTCTCTAGTTTATTATAAATAGTCTCTTTATCTAACTTAGCTAATTCTTCATCAATTATTTCTTCATCTATTTCTTGACTCAGTAAATATGATTTAATTTTATAAGGCCCATCATTTTTTAAATAAATACTATCAGCAATATAGGCTTTAGCATAATTAAGATCATTGATTAGACCAATACTCTTAAGTCTTTCAATCATCTTTTCAGCATCAGTATCGCTGGTTCCCAATTCTTCTAAATAATTTCTAACTTCTAGTGTGCTTCTTAATTTTCTAAGTATATAATTTAAAACTTTATGATAATTATCATAATAAATACTATCAATACCAATTTGTTTATACGTTTCAGCATCAATTTCTTTTTGATATAAAATTTTATTTTTTAATATAACATCATCATAAGTAGTTATATCTTTACCATCAATTGTAACTTTATATTTACCTGACTTTGTTTTCTTAATACCTTCTACTTTCATGTTATCACCTATTTCATTATACCAAACAAAAGTTCGTTAATCAAGTATAAAAAAGATTAGAATAACTTCTAATCTTCATTTTGTGCTTCTTTATTATTACGCATATCAATAATAGCTTCATTAACAGCATCATCAATAGTTTTAATCCCATCTGTAATCATACTATAACCAGCAGCAGCTCCAAATCCATGGCTTAACTCTTTAAATTCTTTATTAAGTTTTTTAATGTAAGCATTTACTTGTTTTTCTTCATATTCAACCATGTATATTATAAACTCATTACCATTAGTACGCATAATTTCAGTATTTGGCATTTGAGTTTGGATTAAAATATTTGCTGCCTCAGTGATAACTTTATCCCCTTCCTCATGGCCAAAATTATCATTAATATATGCAATATTATTTAAATCAACAACAACAATAACTTGTGGATAGACTTCTGAATCATCCCATTTTTCAATATTGTCGTTTAAATATGTACGATTTTTTAATGACGTTAAAGCATCAATATATCTTATTTTTTCATTTTTAGTTAATGTTTTCTTTTTATTTCTTCTAAAGAAAGAAATGATTCTCCTTATATTGTTTAAAAGTTGAATTAAAACAATTAAAGATAAAATTATAATAACCACAAATAAATATATACTTTTATCTTCAACTACAAATACAGTAGCATAACTAATTTCAATTGTATCTTGTATTAAATTGTACTCTAAATAGAAATCAAATAATTCAGCAAAAATTTTATCACTAGCATTAATAACATAATTATATTTTTCTTCTAAAGAGATAATATAGTCAATTTTATAATTTAAAAATTCTTTGTTTTTATAAAATTCATAATTTTCCATATCCACTGCAATGATACTATTATTCTTTAAACTACCAACTAAATCATCCATTGATTTATGAGATACAACTTTAATATCATTGCTTTTTAAATAAGTTTCAATATTAGTGCCAGCGACAACGTTTACTTTTTTATTAGATAGTGAATAAATGCTATTTACATCATTACTATAATTGATATTAGATAAAATAACCAATTGCGAATTAAGTGGAGCAGTAGTCTCATAAACGTCTACTTTATATTTTGCATCAATATTTCCAAACATAAAATCAGCTTTCTTTTGGTTAAAAGCATTTACTAACTCTTTAACACTACCATATTCATTATTATAATTTATATCAATATCAGCAAATTCAGCAAAATCATTAATGATATAATAGTTTATACCGACTACGTCTTCGCCATCCGCTTTATCATAAGCTCCATTATTAACATAAGCATATTTATATGTTTTTGCTCTTAATGTAGTTTGTTCTTTTTCTGTAACATTTTTAAAAGTAAAATAGGTTTCTAATAAATTTTTGTCATAAGAATTTTCTTGATTAACAGACCATTTATTATAACTTTTCTTAATAATACTATTTAATGTTTTATCACCATTCAAAGTTAAAACATAATTCATTTTAATCTCAGGAATATGATAAGCAATATGATACTCATTACTCAAAATATCATCTAAAAATAAACTTTTTAAAACTACTATTCCATCCAACTTACCATCTTTAAGGGCAAAAGAGTTTGTAAGTTCATCTAATGTCTCAAATGAAACATACTCAACATTAGCACCATTTAAATACTTAGAAACGTTTTCTTGAGAATCACTTAAAACTCCCAATTTCAATCCTTGTAATTCTGTTGGGGAAGTATATAATTTTTTATCGTATGTTACAACAACATAATGATCAGTAAACATTAATACTTGGTTATCTTTAACTTCATTTACCAGTTCAATCGCATATTCTTTATCAGTAACAGATGTTGTTGCTTGATATGCAACTTCATTAAAATCTAAACCGGTTCTCTCTTCCATATCAATAATGAAATCGAAGAATACCCCATCACCCATATAAGTTAAACCTGCAATATCACTGGGCATATAAAAATCTATTGCATAAACTTTATTTTTTTCAATCCATTGCTCTTCGGCTGAAGTAAATTCTGTTTCAGTAGCATTATTTAAATAAAAATAAACTCCAACACCAGCTCCAACCATTAAAACTAATGTTATTATTATAATTATAATTTTCTTTTTCATATAATCTCCTAACTACCAAACAAAGGAACTTTCAGGATCACCGTTATTTGTTTTATGTCTTGTACCTATTACTGGATAAACTTCACTTTTTTCATTATCACTATCAACAAATAATTGAATGTCATAATATTTCAATTCTTCCTCTGTAAAGACAGTTAATAATTGTGCAGACATTTCTTTTACAGTATCAAGAGTTGTGCTATCGTCAACAACAACAACAATATCGATTAAATTGCACTTAACATCGACATCTGATAACTTCATTCCAGAATAAGATTCAACTTTATCCTTAATCATATTTTCACGTTCACTAGTAATATCAATTCCATCAGTTAACTCACAGCGATCTCCATATACACTATCCTTTGTGTCAGGAGTTAAATATTTATATAATTTGTATCCTGAAAACAAAAAAATCACAAAAACAATTAATAAAATCGTTCCTACTATTACCTTTTTTTTATTTCTTTTTAAAAATGATATGAACTTTTCCATAATCCACCTCTCTAAATATTATACTATATTTTTCTTTGATAGTAAATAAACAAGGTTTATGTATACAACAAAAAAGAAGCATTAAGCTTCCTCTTTTTCTAGTTTTTCAACCACTTCGTTAGATACTTCAGTAGCTTTTTCACGAACAGCATTAGCAGTTTTCTCCATTACTGGAGTTCCTTTTTCAACTACGTATCTAACTAAATCATCACATTTATCTTTAATTAAAGCAGCTTTCTCTTTAGCAAACTCAAGAACTTTTTCTTTATCTAATTCAGCCATACTTTGTTTTAATTCAGCAATTTTAATTTCGATATTTTCTTTTACATCATCCATATCTAACTCTTTTGCCTTAACATATAATTCCTCAATTTTTTCTTTTAATTCAGCTCTTGTTTCACTGCCTTTTTTAGGAGCAAATAGAATTCCTAAACCAGCTCCAACAGCTAATCCTGCAATAAATTTTCCTAATCCGCTTCTCTTTTTTTCTTTACTCATCTTCATCTCTTCCTTTCCTTCTTCGTATTAATAAATTAATCAAATTAGTGATCCCACCTATAATTTTGTCACTAAGACTAGCAGCATAATCAGTCATATTATCAATTATGTTAAATAATCCATCAACTTTAACCATTTTACGATTTACATCATCTAAAAGTAAATCAACTTTTTTCAAAGTATTAATGAGTTTAACAACTAAAACAAAAAGGGCGATTACTAAAGCAATAAGTGCAACATAAAGCAATAATGGTAATACTTCAGCTAATTCAATAGTCACTATTCTTCCTCTCCTTCCTCATACATCGAATCAATTAAATTAAATAAATCACTCTCTGATAATTTTTCGGCCTCTTCTTTAGCTGTATTGTCTTCTTTAACTTTACTATATTTTCCTTTAGATAAAAGTAAGTTATCCAATTCTCGAGTTAAATCAATTGTTGCTTCTTCTATTTCTTTGACGCTTTTTTCTTTAGTATTTTTCTTAGGTTTAGCTTTTGTCTCTTCAGTTGCTTTTTCTAGTTCGTCAAATAAATCAACATCTTCAGTTTCTTCTTCTTTAACAACTGTTTTAGCATTAATAACATCTTCGATTTCATCTTCTAAAGTACCATAAGCTTTATTACGAATACTATCAACACTTAAACCATCAGCTGATTCATAATTAACCTCTTTACGGTCAACGATATCTTCCTTATAATAATTTTTATCTAAAACGCCATAAACTGGAGATATAATTGGAGTTGGTTTAAAAGTAACTTTTTCTTTTTGAATAATTGTGTTGTTATTATAGTTACCACCGTATGGCTTTGGCTTTTCTTCAAACTTACGCTTTTCTTCAATAATTGGCTCTTTCTTCTCATATTTAGCCGCACGTCTCTTTGGTTCAATTAAATCTTCAAAATCTCTTTCAGTAAAAAATACTGGAGCTGCTTTTGTTTCTTCTTTTGGTTTTTCCATAGCTACTTCTTTTTCAAGAGCTAATTCATCAAATTCTGGTTTATTTTCTGCTCTAACAGGTTCTTTTTTCTCAACAGTTGGAGATTCAATTGGAACACTTCTAACTTCTTTTTTTATTTGTTCCACTTTAACTATTTCATCATCTTCGTCTACTTCTTCTGTAAAAATGTTTTTTAATTTGTCAATTAGTCCCATAAATACACCTTTTCCTCTTAGTCTTCATATGTTAGTACGAATTTATTTTCTGAATTTTCATTCTTAGAAAAAACCTCATACTTTTCTTCTTTATTAGTAAAGTAATCATCATCAAGCATCAAATCAATAACATCAGTATTAAAGTGAATAGTTGATAAAATATATGCAGAATTTAAAACTGCTAAATTTAAGTTTTCTTTTTCAACAACAGTTTCAATTCTTGCGTAATTATATAAAAATTTAACATAGTACAAGCCGTCATCACGTTTTTCAATCTCTAGATAACCCGAACTCTTAAATCCGTCCTCTGGCGATATTTTTCTTGAATAATAAATATCTTCTTTTTCTTCATATTCAAATTTTACACCATTAGTATAACTAACTACATCGACATATAAATAGTAATAGCACCCATTTGAATATAACTTGTCATTTAATTCATTAGTGTCAATATAACTAACACCTCTTGGTATATAATACTTATATCCTCTACCTACTTGGTTATATAAGTCGTTTTCTTTAGATAATATAACATTTACAATTGTATCAATGTCTTCAGTATCTATTCTAACAACCGTACACCCACTTAAAAACAAGACAAGAATGAAGATTAATATCTTTTTCATATCTCACCTCTATAATTATTATAGCAAAAACAAATAACAATTTCTAGACTTTTTCTATATTATCTTTTGCTTACATTTACCATATATATTGGAAATCCTTTGCTAGAAAATTTCATTTCATACTCAGTTGGAATATTATCAACTAAATTTTCACTATAAATATCTAAACATAAATCATCAATTGTATATCCATAATCAATAAATTCTTTTAATGAATATTCAAATAAATGACGATTATCAGTTTTCATAATAATTCTTTTAACGTTACAAAATAATTTGTCATAGCGTTTAAGAAAAACGTGACTCGATAAACGTCGATGAGCATGACGTAATTTAGGCCATGGATCAGAAAAATTTAAGTAAATTGTATCTATCTCATGTTCAAAGACATCTTCAATCTCAGTTGCATCCATTCTAATTAATTTTAAATTAGGAATTTCCTCATCAGCTATTTTATCAATTGCTCTTACAATTACACTATCAAATTTTTCAATTCCAATAAAATTAATATTAGGATATTTTTTAGCGCTTTCAATTACAAAATTGCCTTTTCCCATCCCTATTTCAATATGAATGGGATTATCATTATTAAATAATTTTTTATACTTACCCTTTAATTCTTTATAATTCAAAATAATGTATTTAGATGCTTCAATTCTTTCTTTAGCACCCTTTACATTCCTGAGTCTCATATAATCACCAAAATTATTATAACATATTTTAAAAAACTAGAAACATTAATTATGCACATATGAATTTATTTAACATATAATTAATTAGAACTAGGAGGTACGCATGAAAAAAGAAAGAAATTGTATGGGTGGTATGCCAATGTATCAACAAAATATACCTATTGCACCAATGCCTGCTCCTATCCCATATATATATTCTAACAATCAAAATAATAATTTTGAACAACAATTAAATAATCTACAACAACAAGTAAACAACTTAGAAGAAAGAGTTAATATATTAGAGGGAAAAAATCAAAATAATTATTCAAATAAATATAATGATTCTAACTATTACATGTTATAAATAAATCAATTATACTCATAATATAATTGAGGAGATGGTATTTATAAATATTGATATTAGACAAAGCATAAAAAATAATTTTAAGGAATCTAATGAAGAAGAAATAAGAACTTCTATCGAAGAATCGCTAAAAGACAATGATGAATTAGCTTTACCCGGCTTAGGAGTATTCTTTGAAATACTCTGGAAACATAGTACCACAGATGAACAAAATAATATTGTCGATAAAATTAAAAGAAATCTAAATTAGATTTCTTTTTTAATTAAAATTGAATTCTTTCTTTAACATAAGCTTCTACTTCATCAAGTTTAAGTGTAATTTGTTTCATTGTATCTCTATCTCTTACTGTAACAGTATTTTCTGATAAAGTATTTTCATCAATAGTTATACAAAATGGTGTACCAATAACATCCTGTCTCCTATAACGCTTACCAATATTACCAGATTCATCATAAGTAGTCATAAATTGTCTAGATAATTGTTGAAAAACTTCATAAGCTTTTTCACTATGATATTTTTTAACAAGTGGTAAGACTGCAACTTTATAAGGAGCAAGAAAAGGATGCAAACTTAATACTTCTCTTGTTGTTCCATCTTCTAATTCATCTTCATGATAAGCATCAAACAAAAGAGCTAAAACAGTTCGACCAACTCCATATGTTGATTCAATAATGTAAGGAATAAATTTTTCATTTGTCTCCGGATCTAAATATTCCATACTTTTACCACTAAATTCTTGATGACGTGATAAATCATAATCAGTACGATTATGAGTACCGTTAATTTCTCCCCATCCAAATGGGAATAAATATTCAATATCACAAGCAGCTTTAGCATAAAAAGCTAATTTTTCATGATCATGATATCTTAATTTATCTGCTGGCAAACCTAAATCCATAAAGAATTTCTTACCATATTCTTTAAAATATTCATATAATTGTTCATCTGTTCCTTTTTTACAGAATGTTTGATATTCCATTTGTTCAAATTCAATCGTTCTAAAAATAAAGTTACCTGGAGTTATTTCATTTCTAAAAGCTTTACCAATTTGTCCAATTGAAAAAGGTAATTTAGCACGCATACTACGTTGCACGTTTAAGAAATTTACATATTCACCTTGAGCATTCTCTGGTCGTAAATAAATAACGCTCTTAGAGTCTTCAGTAACACCGCGATGTGTTTCAAACATCAACTTAAATTGTCTTATATCTGTAAAATTTGTTTTACCACATTTTGGACATGGAACTTTATTTTTATTAATATATTCAATCATCTCTGCATTTGTCATTGCATCACCAATACTAGAGTTTGAAAAATCATTAATTAAATTATCAGCTCTATGTCTTGTCTTACATTCACGACAATCAGTTAGGGGGTCAGCAAAAGAATCAACGTGTCCTGATGCTTTCCATACTTTTGGATGCATTAATATATCCGCATCTAATTCATAAGCATTTGGTCGCTCTTGAATAAATCTTTTACGCCACGCATCTTTTAAATTATTTTTTAATCTACTACCTAAAGGACCATAATCCCATGTGTTAGCTAAACCATCATATATCTCACTACCTTGAAATATAAATCCATATTGTTTACATAAATTAACCATTTTATCCATTGTCATTTTTTCCATATTATTTTTCCTCCTTATAATTAAATATTTTTTTGTTATTTACTATATAGGGCTTACGCCCAAATTTATATTTCATATATTTTCCTCCTTATAACAAAAAAACTTCTAAAATATGTAAGGGTCCATAGTGGACGGTTCCACCTTACTTATTCTAGAAGAATCTCTCTTTAATATATTGCTCGAGGTTGCCAAGCCCGTCATCGCATTGATGTATACAATTTTAATACAAAATAATAATTATGTCAAGTTATTTACAAACAATTGTAGTTAATGTACCGCTTTCAGGATTAGCATTATAACAAGCTGTTGCAATACGTTCATCGCCAGTATAAGTTTCAATATCTAATGTTCCATCCTCATTTGATGTAACATTATAACCACTTAAGTAGTTATGTTCAAACGTATACTCAGTCTTAAATGAATTGTCTATTACTTTATTTCCCTCTAAGTCATAAATAAACACATCATTATCTTCTTGAACAAACAGATAATTCTCTAAAACAGTCATATCAGTATATTCGCCAGAGAAGATTTCTTCTAAATCATGACTTGTTAGCGAATAAACTCCTGCTTTTTCTAAAACATAGTAATCGTCAAATATTTCTATATTATCATATTCAAGTGGTACAATTATTTCACCAGTTTCAGGGTTAATAACACCCATTAAATTGTTATTTGTAACTGATATCATTTTTTTAGTAACATTGTATTCGCCATTATAAGTTGGAGTACTATTACCTATATCATCATATTTAGCGTCAACTAAAACTTGTCCATAAATGGATAGTATACCTTTCTTACCATCTTGTTCAAAAACTAAATAGGCATAATTTTCACCATTTGAATTTGGTTGCTCAAAAGTACTTGTAATAAAATCAGCTTCAAATATTACTTTCTTATTTTTATAATCATATAAAAATACTTTATCACCATCTTGAAGTACAGCTAATGAATCAGTTGCATTACAATAAGCAAATTGTTGTGTAAATAAGAATTGACATTCTTCTTCACCTTTATTTTGGCATTCATATATTTCCTTATCATCGATATATAATTTACCATTTTCATCATGACAATCATTATATATACAAGTTTCATAAGGCTTATATAGCACTTCACTGACAGGTTCTTTATTTTCCTCTTTCTTTTTATTATCATTTTCTTTTGAACTTTCATCACTAAGTAAATTATATCCTAATATAAATCCTATAACAAAAAGGATTATTGATATAATTATTATTAAAGCTTTATTATTTTTCTTTTTTTCTATTTTTTCACTCATAAATTATTCCTCCTACACTAAAATTATCATAAAACATAAAAAAAAGTAAAGTCAATCTCATACCTTTGCTAGTTCATTGACAAAACTTTTACTTTTTAAATATATACCAGTATAGCGATCATAATAATTATCTAAAAACGAATTTATTTCATTCTTTACTTCACGACTTACTTCTAATTTTTCAATTTTGCTTATATCCACATAATAATACATTCTAACTAATTTTATAGCTTTAATACTAATAATTATTTCATTTGTTCGGCAGTGGCTACATAAATATCCACCTAGATCACTAGATAAAGTGACAATATTATTTTGGCTACCACAAACGGAACAACAGTCAAGTACTGGTAAGACACCCAAATAATCTAAATATTTCAATTCAATAATGTTTGTTATAATTAGTGGATCAAACCCATCATTTATTTTTATTAAACCATCAATTAGTAACTTATAAATACTTTGATTATTATTTTGCTTGTACACTTGTTCAGCTAATTCTAATATAAATGAGGCATAGCTAATTCTATCAATATCTTTTTTTATATTATTAAAATTATTAATAATATTTACTTCTGATAGCAAAGATAATTTATCTTTTTTATAATAAATAAAAAACTTGCCATAGGTTAACTTTCCGGTTGTACTTCGCAAAGGACTTTTCATCGTTCTACAGCCTTTAACCATCATCCCAATAATACCATGTTCTTCTGTTAAAACATTAATTATTTTACTAGTTTCACCATACGGTTTTTCATTTATTATAATTCCGTTTACTTCCTCAAGCATATTAATCACCGAACTTTATTTCATCATCGATTTGTTCAAAGCGATATTCTTGAACTTCATTTGGATTAAGGTCATGATCAACTTTCGTATTAAATAGACTATAGCTTCTAGACCAAATCGAATGATCGTTTCCAAGCGATTCATATATTACTAATTGTCTTGGTTCTGTTCCATCGTATTGTTCTGAATCCTTGGCTATACATAAAACACGGTAATAATTACCACTTACATGCCTATATATTTTTCCTACTATTATATCCCTTTCCACGAGTTTCACTCCTTAATAATTCTTTATATTTTAAATAATATTCAATTTTTCCTGTATTAACAAATAATTGCCACAATAAATTCTTCATAGTATCACCTACTATAATATTGTGACAATCATTTAAAATTTATTCATCAATTTTCAAAGTCTTTAAATCCATATTCCGCTAAATATTTATCTTTATCACGCCAATTTTTAACAGTCTTAACGTTTAAATCTAAATAAACATTCTTTCCCAATAGTTCTTCTAAATCTTTACGAGCCCTTGAACCAATCTCTTTTATTTTTGAGCCACTAGCTCCAATTATTATTTTTTTTAGTGATTCTCGATCAATAATTATATCTACATAAATAGTATAACTATTTTTACCAACTTCCACAGCCCTAGTTACACATGTTAAAGAATGAGGAACTTCATCTTCTGTTAAAATAAAGACTTTTTCACGAACTATTTCTGCCATTAAAAATTCTAGTGATTTATTTGTTATATCTGATTCACCATAATATTGAAATTCATCTGATAAATAATTTTTTATAACTTTAATTAATTCATTTAAATTATTTTTCTTTAAAGCAGAAACAGGCACAATCTCTTTAAAATCATATAAATCTTTATACTCTAAAATTTTATTAAAAATTTCTTCTCGCGTTAATTTATCAATTTTATTTAAAACTAATATAACTGGTTTGTTAACTGTCTTTAATTTTTCAATTACAAACTCATCACCTTTGCCAAATGGTTCATTACTATCAACAATCCATAATAGAATATCCGTATCTTCCATACTATAATAAGCTTGCTTATTTAATGTTTGGCCTAACTTATTATTAGGTTTATGAATACCCGGTGTGTCAACAAATACGATTTGGTATCCCGCTTCATTATATATACCTTGAATAATATTCCTTGTTGTTTGTGGCTTAGAAGTGGTAATAGCTACTTTCTTACCAATAACACTATTTAATAATGTACTTTTTCCAACATTTGGTCTTCCAATAATTCCAACAAATCCACTGCGCATTATAAAAATTCCTCTATGATTTGAACAACTTTTGGAACATATATCAATAATAATATAATAATCCATAAAATAGTTAAAACCCCAGTCGCTGCACTACCAGAATCTTTAGCAACTTTTACAAAAGGATTATATTCCGGGCTTACTAAATCACATATTGCTTCAATTGCTGTATTTAATAATTCGGATGCAAGCATAGTAAGTAAAACAAAGAAGATCATAACCCATTCCATCATATTCATTTGTAATATTAATCCTGCACCTATAGTAAAAGCAAAAGCTATTAAATAAACCAAGGCACTTCTTTCATATCTAAAAAAGTTTTTTAATCCATTATACGAATTCCTTACAATACTAAATAAACCTTTAACACTAAAATCTAAACGCGAACTTTTAGTACATACACTTTTTTTGTTACCTTTTGATTCCATACCCATCTAAAATCAACTCCTGTAATTCAAACATTTCTTTTTCATCTTTTTCTTCCATATGATCATAGCCTAATAAATGTAATAACCCGTGGATTGTTAAAAAAGATATTTCTCTTTTTAAACTATGTCCATAATTTTTAGCTTGTTCCCTTGCTTTATCAATTGAAATATATATATCGCCTAAAATTCGCAATTCTGTTTGGACAAATGACTTATCATCTTCTAAAGCAAATGATATAACATCTGTTGGGCAATCAACACCACGATATTCTTTATTAATTGAATGAATAGTTTCATTATCTACAATAATAATATTGAAAACAACATTATTAAGTTTTAAATACTTTAAACCATAATTTAATAATCCGTTTAATTCATTAACTTCATCAATATTTTCATCAACCTTATTTATAATTTCATAGTAATTCAAAACATTCACTTCTTTCTAGATATCCAGCTATATTATATCTAAATATACTATATTTTACAATGATAAAATCTATTTAAGTATATCTTTAAATTTAGTCATTCCTAAATATATCCATGCTCCTAACATTCCTCCGATTACATTCAAGAATATATCATCAATATCGAATACTCTACCTATCTTAAGTTGAATGTATTCAATTGTACAAGAAACTAATAAAGTCATCAACATTACTAGAATTGTTCTTTTTTCATTTAAAAAATAAGAAACAAAAAATCCATATGGTAAAAACATTAACATATTACCAATAACATTTTTATAGAAAAGGGCACTGCCAAATTCATACCTAGTTACTTCTCTAAACAAAGTTAAATTAACATTACCAGTTCCACTACCATTAACATCTTGATAAGTAACAGCATAAAACAAACACAAAACATAACAAATAAAAACAAGGAAAAACATTTCATTTATAAAATGAAATTTTATTTTATTTTTTATTAAATAAGCTATTCGCAATGATACATAAATAACTAAACAGATAGCTATTGTTGGCATTACTTGTTTAAATATTTCTACAATTGTATTACTCATTTTTTACCTCATTAATTTTCGCATAATCTGTTATATCTTCACAAACACTAAAAAAAATTTTTAAATTAACCCCATCAACAGAATAATTCTTATCAACTACTTTATACTTTATAATATGCTCATTTTCTCTTAGTTTATTTTTAATCTTTGAAACAGCCAATAATATTGCTTCTTCATAAGCTTGTTCAACTGTATTAATTGATATTTTTGTATTTACTTCTTCTTGAGACTCTTTAACTAAACTTAAAGGAATAATCTCGTTTTTCACAATTAAATCTTCTTTTATTATTTTATCATAAAATTTGTTAAAATTGAATAGTTCTAAGCGCCAGTTCAAGAATTTAACAACATACACACTCTTTTTATTTCCAGTTCTTTCTTGTTCATAATAACCCAAAGGATAAAATATATCTACTTCATACCACACTTCACCATATACTTGGCCTTCCGCTCGAACAGTCTCCTTAGGTTTTTCATTTAGATAAATGGTTCCGCTAATAATAACATCACCTTTACCAACATATTCATTTTTATTTTTTAATATTTGTCCTTTAGAACTATTAACAGAATATATTAATGCATCTTTTTTTGCGACAATATCCCTATCACCCTCAATATTTTCTTTTATGTAAGTAATTCTGGGTTCATATAAAACAATATATTTAGTTCCAATTTGCTTTATTTCTAGCCATTCTATCTCATTTTTATATTTTTCTAAAATATCACTTTTAATTAATTCTATTTCTTTATAACTTTTTTGATATTTATATTTTGTAATACCATAATTGGCTAATTCATATAATAATTTGTCGCGCATTTTAGTATCATTAGTCCGAACTTCAACTTTAAAAATCATATTAGATAGTGCATAAACAATAAGTAAATAAATAATTATTCCCACAATAATAAATTTATTTTTTTTAATACTTCTTTTTTTGCTTTCCCACCCTCCATAGCCAACAATATATATTTCGTATATGGTATTTAACTTTAAAACTATATTATAATCTTTAAAATATATTAGTAAATAATATTCATTATTATTTATTTTATTTAGATCCAGTATATTTACTTTATTAATATGTAAACGCTTAATAAATCTAAAGACATTTTTGCCTTTAACCGCAATCCTTACTTTACTTTTAAATTTATCAATATCTTGATTTTTCATTTCTCACCTAAATTCTATTTGTTTAATAAATCCTTTAATTAAAACCTCATTATCCAATAATTTAGATATTATTAAATAATCTCCTCGGATACTTACTATTCCATCAACATATTTCACAATAATATTGTTATCATTAAAAGCATCAATATCAATAAAATTTACAATATTTATTTTATTTTCTAAAATAATAATTCTAAATTGTCTAT
This sequence comes from uncultured Bacilli bacterium, assembly GCA_944350495.1. Taxonomy (GTDB): domain Bacteria; phylum Bacillota_I; class Bacilli_A; order RF39; family UBA660; genus UBA5578. The sequence continues at coordinate 21,026 of CALVOZ010000007.1, read as the reverse complement.
CTAAGAAATCTTTTACGTTCATTAGACCACCTATATTATTTTATTTATTTAAATAAAAAAAAGACTAGCATTAGTCTTTTGGTTTAAAAATAAGTGCGAATAAAAAAGAAAAAACAATTGCAGCTACTATTCCAGAAGCTGTTAAATTAAACATCCCCATAAATAATCCCATTACACCCTGATTGTTAACAGTATCAAGAGCACCATGAATTAATAAATGTCCAAAACTAGTAATTGGCACTAGCGCTCCACCACCAGCCCAAAGTACTAATTTATCATAGATATTAAAAACGTCTAAAAACGAACCTATAACAACAAATAAACTAGTTATATGTCCAGGTGTTAACTTTGTATTATCAAGAATTATTTGACCAATTAAACAAACAGTACCAGCAAACAAAAAGGCATTAAGATAAATCATCATTTACCTCCAAACTAATCGCATGTGAAACACTAGGGATTGTTAATTTTTGATTAACCATTGTTTGTGACAATAAAGCACCAGTAGCGACTAATAAAACTCTTTTTATTTCTTTATTAAGCATTTTAGGAATAATATAACTATACGCTACTAACGGCATACAAGCGATGCCAGAGCCCCCAGCGTATACTGGTTGCTTATTTATATCATAAATCATACATGCCGTATCATTATAATTTTTTAGTTTAATATGGTATTCGATATCTAAGTATTCTTTTAATATTTGCTTACCATATATTCCTAAATCGCCTGTTAGTACTAAATCATAATAACTAATATCCCGATTTGTTTCTCTTAAATGTTGATATATAGTACTTGCAGCTGATGGAGCCATTACTGCTCCCATATGCGATGAGTCAGTAACTCCTAAATCTACTACTTTTCCAATTGTTGAACTTTCAATTCTTATCTTACTTGGAGTACTACTTAAAAAACAACTTGCTGCCCCTGTTACAGTAAAAGTCGCTGTTTTACGTTTAGGTCCGCCATATTCAACTGGTTGTCTAAACTGTTTTTCACTACCATTATTATGTGAAGAAGCACTTACAATGCAATTATTAATTTGCTTAGCATCAATCATATTACTTCCAATAATCATTCCTAATACACTAGTTGAACAAGCTGAATAAATTCCAATCAAAGGAATACCAATAGATGCACTAGCATAATTAGTTGCCACAATTTGATTTAATAAGTCTCCAGATATATGAAGGTTTACATCTTTCTTTTCCTTCATTACTTTATTTAAAAGAATGTCAACACTTTCAACAATTATCTTACTTTCTGCTTGTTCCCACGTAGCATTACCAAAATACAAATCATCATAACTTTTATCATAATATTTATTAAATGGGCCTTGGGCCTCATATGGGCCAGATATAGTACTAGTATTATTTAAATATACATTATTATATTTTACTGTCATCTTATCCTCCAAAAAATATTAATCTTAGTATTCCAAAGAAATAGGCACTAACAACTCCAAACATAATAACAGTTCCCGCTAATTTAAATATATTAGCACCAATCCCTGTAACTAATCCTTCTTTTTTATATTCTAAAGCTGCACTAGACATTGAATGTGCAAATCCTGTAATAGGAATAATTAAACCACACCGAGTATAAGAGACTAATTTATCAAATATTCCTAAGCCCGTTAACAAACAACCAATAAATATTAAAGTAATAATCATAAATATACTTGCTTCTTTGGAAGGAATAGAAAGATAAGAAGAATAAAAAGATATAAGAAACTGCCCAATTATCCCTATTAATCCACCAACAATAAAAGCAATTAATCCATTAAATAATCTATCTTCTTTAGGCGTATATTTTTTCACTAATAGACTATATTTATTTTTATCCATAAAAAAACCTCCATTCCTATTATGGAATGAAGATTATATTTTATACTATCCTTCTTGAGCTTCTAGATACTCTTGGCAAGTACGTTTTTGCTCATCAGTACGGGCAAATGAATATTTATATTGATTAGTTGGTTCATTATAACTCATAAGTACATATTCACTAGCTGCTTGTCCATCAGCTAAATCAACATCGTTTGTTGATAAATATCCCTTATCATACAATTCTTGAACTGTAACGCATACTAAAGTTACTTTAGATGCTTCTACCACAGTTGTAGAAATTTCTGAAAAAACTGTTTTTAATGTATCAGCATCCATTTTTCCAATATATGATGCATCAGCATATGAAAAATCTTTATCTGGGTCATTATTTAAATAATTAGTTAACCCTCTAGCAATCGAATTTCTATTACTTTTTAAATTTTCTACCAACTCAGGTGTAGGATTTAAAACAACCTCTTCGTATGACCCTGAATCCAATGAAAAACCAACAGTATAGAAAAATGTAGTTGCATTATTATAATGAGCTTTTACTGCTTCTTTATAATACTTAGCTGACTTTATCGTGTAATATGCTGAATGTTGATCTCCTGCAGTCATACAATCTCCAACATTTTTAGTTGTGCCAACATTCTTATAATTTGTATGACCATATGATGGAGCACCATCAGACAACATAATCATAACGGGAATTCTATTTTGAGTATCAGAATTATTTAATAGTATGTTTGCACCTGTTGAAATTCCTATTTGAGTATAAGTGCAACCACTCAAATTTTGTCTAGATTTAGAATATGGACTTCCATCTTTCAATAATCCTGTACTAGCATAAATATATCTACCACTATTATAAATATATTGGCCATTTGTTGTTTTATAGTTTGCAAGAGGCAAATAAGTTATTCCAGTCGATCCATACAATACAATTGCCATTCTAGTATTTTCACCTTCACCTAAAATAAGCATTGCTTCATTTACAGCATCAATCATCGCTTTATTTCTACTAATTCTATTACCAGATTCATTATATACATCTACTGTACCCATACTACCTGACATGTCCAATATAAATACAACATCTAATCCTATTTGAATTTTATTTCCTTCTGTATCATCAAAAAAATCCGAATTGTCAATTGACCATTTTTCAGCCGCATTTAATATTGATTTTTCTTGGGCATCTGATATATCAACCTTTGCTTTATTAATTATATTTGATACAGTTCCTGACACTAAAAGTAAAAGTAGTGCTAAAACAACTAATACAGCTATTAACTCAACTAATGTAAATCCTCTCCTATTCATACTATCACCTAATATCATTATAACATACAGAATAAAAAAATCAATAAAGACTTAATTTACAATGTAAAGTAATAATTATTATTATTTTTTTAAAAAATATATAATAACTATTTGAAATTTATTAAAGATGTGTTATAATTTAACTTGTCAACAGATGTCTTCTTAGCTCAGTTGGTAGAGCAACTGACTCTTAATCAGTGGGTCTGGGGTTCGAGCCCCCAAGAGGACACCATTTAATAAATAAAGGTAGCATAATCTATCTTTTTTATTTGTTTAAATGAATAAAAATTGTTAAAATTTAATGTAAAACTTCACCAAGTATTTTTAATTCTTTTTTTATTTTGTTTTTTTATACCCAATTAGTGCATAAAATTTTTGAATATGAATATTTTTCTTTTAAATATACAAAATTCAAATTCAAAAAGTTTTCATATTCTTTCTCAAGGTATATTTTTTATATGGTTTAACATTATAATAATAATTATTATTCATTAAATATTCTGAGAATTTAGTTTCTAGAATTTATTTGAAACTAATATTTTTTCTTTTAAATATTATTTTAGTACATTATCTAAAAAAATGCATCAGCACAAAAACTGATACATTTTTTATTTTTTTAATTTTCCCTTTTTTAATAAATTTAATAATTTAGTATTTTGCTCTGCTGTACCTCTATAATCATCAATATTATTCTTTTTTGCTATCTTTTTACGATTGATGAAAGAACTATCAACTTTTATACTTTTTAAACCACCTACAATAGAACTTCCTTTGTATAAGCATTTTGAATAATAAGATTGTTTATCAGTTGAATTATCAACTTTATTAATATCATCACCTGCTAATTTCCATTTATATAAAGTATTCGTTTGCTTTACTTTATCAGCAATAAATAAAGCTTTATTAACATCATATTGATTGTAAATAAGCCAAGCGTATGATTTTGCCTTGGGTTGATATTTTCCTTTATACCAACCGTTACCTCTAAATTTTCCTTTCCCTACAGCAATGTGAATATGACTCCCAGTCACATTACCTTTTACTCCAGGGTGGTAATATGTTTCACCTTGATAAATCTTCTGACCAACCTTTAAATTAGATATGTTGTTATCATGTAATGTCATAACAGTCATATAATCAACAGTTCCGTCAGCATACATTACTTTTTCAGAACTCTCTAGCCATACTGCATTGCTATTTTTATAAATACGTTTGATTGTCCCTGTAAAAGGCGCTCTCAAATATGAGCATGCTTTTCCTAAATCTATAGCCTTATCTCCATTATGAGAATAACTACCATTCATTTTTTGTATTATATCTAATTCTTTAATATCCAATATAGCTTTTTCCATTATTTATCACTCTCCTTTGAATCTAATAATAATTTAATCTTTTCAAAAATATCTTTTGAATATTTTGTATAAGCTGTTACAAAAATTGTTGACAACTCTATTACCGTAATAATCTCAGCAGGAATTAAAATATTTACACGCAAAAGTATGCATGGGAGTAATTCAAGAGTAAAACAAAATGCTATAATAGAAACACACACTATTATTGATTTTAGTAATCCAGATTTTAATAAATTTTTATCAAATTTTAATTCCCTCTTGGCAATTACAACCCCCAAAACTGTATTTACAATAATAGATGTTCCTAAAATTGCCATCATATAAATTAATGTCAAAATATCATTTATCATAATTTTTCTTCTTTATTATATTTTTTTCTTGCTATATATAAACTTTAGAGATATCTCTATATATTGTATTCTAAAAAAAACAATAGATCTCCACTATCGTCTTCTAATACAACATCATTTATAAATTGTTCGCTTTTTAAACTTTACTATGCTAAGATTTGTTTAATTAGATGCTCTAAATTGTCTACAAAATATCATAATTCATTAAACATATCAATTTAAGGAAATCAATATATTCAAGGTAAAACTATTTATTTACGTTAACAATTGTATTAAAAATAATCATTTATAAAATAAAGTAAAAAAAAATATATAATTAAAAAAATTATTATCAACAAACTAAATATTAATAACATTTAAAATTGAAAAAATTTTCAACATAGCTTAATATCTAGGGATAATAATGTTTCAAAGACTTTGGACACATACATTTTTACAAGAATGATTTAAGAAACTTAATTAAAAAAAGTACATAATTAGTACGTAAAAGCAATTAAGCAAAATAAAAACCCTTTATTTCTAAAGGGTTAATAGTCAAATTGGTGACCCGTACGGGATTTGAACCCATGAATGCATGCGTGAAAGGCATGTGTGTTAAACCACTTCACCAACGGGCCAAAGAAATGGTGGGCCTGAATAGACTTGAACTATCGACCTCACGCTTATCAGGCGTGCGCTCTAACCAGCTGAGCTACAGGCCCATGCACACTCGTTTCAATGACTATTTCATTATATATTATTTTTTTCTTTTTGACAATACTTTTTTTACATTTTTTTGCAAATTTCCTATTTCCCCTTTATTTTAAAGAAAAAAATAACAGTATTTATACTGTTATTTACAAGAAAATCCTAAATTTTCCATTTTTAATTTCATTTCATCCTTTGTTAGATCTTTATCATCAAGCATATTTTTAGGATTATCAATACTAGCTGTCAAATCAAATGCATAGGCTAAACTAACGGAAATTTTCTTTTCCCTAACTTCAATTGTAATATTATCATATGTTTCAGTCTGATATTCTACTTCTTCTTGAGCAGCACCAGAATAATAATCATAGTATTTAATCGTATCTTCATTAAAAATCATTTCATCTTCAATCATCACTTGTGAGTAAATACCATCTACATATGTATGTTTATACACAATTTTATTAGTCATTCCTTCAGAAGTTTCTTCCTTTGTACATGTTAAAGTATCACCTTTCACCTCTTTAATTTTTGATGCTGTCGGATCCCAATCTTTTCTTTGTTCATTCCATGGAGTTTCTTTTTGTGGTTCTTCTGCTGGTTTTTCAACCTTTTTATCATCTTTATTAAAGAATATGAAATATAAACCTACACTAATAGCAATTACAACTAATAAAATTATGAATCCAATTATTAAACCTTTTTTCTTTTTTCTAGGCTTTACAATTTTTTCTGAAACAACTGGTGCTACTGGCGCAACCGGTACAACTGGTTCTTCTTTTTTAGAAAAATCCACATTAGGTTTATAAAAATCAGCCATACTAAATGTTTCAGGAATTTCACTTTCGTTACTTAATGGCTTATCACCCATTACTTCATTCATAGTAGCAGTTACAGCACTTGGATTAATTTCGCCACTATATGTACTATTATAAGAAGAATTGTCATGATTTTCGGGAACAGCAGTAACAGTATCAAGATCAACGGGTTTAATATCATCGTTAATAATTGGTTCAACACTAACTACATTGTTATCAACAACAGGTTGTGATTGAACTACAACAGATTCTACATGCGTAGCTTGACTCATCAATTGTTCTGGTTGAACTATCGGTTCCGCTTTAATTGAAGCGTATTCCAACGTTGGGGTATATTCTGATACATTTTGCACATCAAATGGCATTGGTTCAGCAACTTGTGAGGTCTCCATTATTGGTTGTCCATTATTAGTTTCTGTGCTAACAGGTTCCATCATAGCTTGTGGTTGAACACTTACTTGAATTGGCTGTGTCTCCATAACAGCAGGTTCTAAATTTGGGTTTGCATTTGCATTATTATCAAGTGTTTGTGGTGCAATATTATTATTTATATTATTATCCATAAATCCTCCTAATCACATGTGTATTCTTTCATTAATTCATTCTTTGCATCAGTGTAATTTTCAAAATCTATTATTTCTGAAAATTTATATTCATATTCAACTGGTAATGATTCAAGGTCAATAGTTAGTTGATAATGTAATCCACCTTCAATATTTGACACATCACAAGTAACACCTTTAATACCTTCATTACCTTCACAATCTAAATTTAATTCTTTCCTAAAATTATCTATTGTATTTTGATCATATATTTTATAATCAAAATATAGATTAGAGTTTTTTAATTCTCCAGATTCATATACTAATCGAATTGTTTTATTAGCTTTCATTAAATCATCATCTATAATAATTTTGTGACAATTTAAATAACTTTCTCTACAACCAGTTAAAAACATAACTAAAAACACACTTATCATTACTTTAAATATCTTATTTTTCATATATTCTCCTTATTTACAGCTAAATCCATTGTTATAAGCATATACTCTAACACTAGAAAGATTCCTTGCTTTATAGCCTAATTTAGCTAAATCACTTTTAGATAATTTATTTGCATTTACTTTTAAAGTATATGTAAATCCATCGCTTCTTTTACTAATAGATTCTGTAATACCATCTAACTTAACAAATTTTCTATTTTGTGATTGAATTTCATCAATAAGTGCATCTCTTTGACTGCGATATTTACTTTTTAATGTGATACTCAACTTCTGTGTAGCAGTTGTAAAGTTCTCTCCCTTAAAATTATATGTTGTTGTATATTTATATGTACCATATTGATTAGACTCAGTCTTAGTGCAAACTAAGACTGTTGGTTGAACTGGCTCTGGTGGTTTTTCATCGACGATAGGTGTTTCTGGTTTTGGCTCTGGATTAGGCGTTACTGGTTCCGGTTCAACTGGTTTTGGTTCAACAACTTCAGAGCTAGGATTAAGGACTGACTCTGGCTCACTTTTTTTCTTTACTTGATTAATTATATTACTCACAACTAATAATAACACCACTATTATTACTGCAATTATTAATATAAAACCTGGGGTTACTTTTTCATAGTTATCATTAACTATTTGATTATTATGTAGACTATTTTCATTTTGATTTGAAATATTATTTTGCGGAGTTTGATTGGGTTGTGCAAAATAATTAGTAAAGTTATGTTGATTATTATCCATATTATCACTTTCCTACTATATATAATTTTAACATAAAATATTAAAAAAAACTAGAATTATCTAGTTTATGCTGCTGGTTCTATAACGTAAGTTTTAGGATTTTGATTTTCGTCATTTCCTTCACTTAAATTGCTTAACTTTTCAAGTTCTTGATCGGCATCAAAATATAAATTAGTTGTATATGAAGTAATATCTTGTCCTAAGGCAGATGCCATGGTAATTACTCTTATTTGTTTTGGTGTATAGAAAATATTAATGAATTCTTCTACGTGAATACCCATTCTTTTGGCGATTATTATTTCTTTTAGTTGTTCATCTGTGTATAATTCGATTCTAATCATGTCTCCAAGTTCTTTTTCAGCTATTGAAGCATATGATATTTTTTCCAATTCATCTTCCTTTGCATCATCTACTTCACCATAGCTTGGAATATTTAATTCGATTCCAAACATTTCTAATTTTGCTTTCTTTGTTGCACTAGCGTAATCTAAATTAGGATCTTTTTTCATTAGTAAATTAGCATATTTGCGAACATCATCAAGCATTTGCAATCTTTCCATGATAATCACCTATTCTCATTTTTATTATACCATAGTCTTAAAAAAAATGGAGTAAAACTCCATTTTGTCATGTCAACTATAAGTAAATTAATTTTCTTTTTTAGCAAAATTTAGAAAGGAATCATTCTTGAATAACTCTTTTCGGTTATTAAAGTATATATAATTTGGATAAACCCATAATGCGACGCAAACTAATAAGTATCCAAAAAATGCTAAATAAGGATTATAATTTGTCACAGAAGTAATTGCAAAGTCAACCGCTGCCCTAATACCAGTAGCAATTACTAACAGCATAAAGCATCTCTCTCCACCTTTTGTTCTTTTGTGAGAATATAAAAAAGTAACAACATATAGTAAAATGAATGCTATCTCGATAAATAATGAAATTGCAAATGTAACACCTAATGTACTATATAGTAACGACCTTACTATTCTAATCCCTGCAACTATAGTTATAAAAGGAATTATTATATATGTAATTAAATCCATCCAATATGTTGTTAAATATTTATCTTTCATGATATGCACCTCTATCCTAAAGATATTATATCATAAAAAAGAAGAAATACTATTATATTTCTTCTATTTTTAAGAAATTTGTACTTTTACCTAGTGGTGAACCACCAGTAGTTATTATTTTATCTCCAGGATTAAGGTTTAACATTTTTTTACTAATTTCAACCGCATTCTCAGCAATTTCATCAGCAGAATTAAGCACTGGAACAACTTCAGCATAAACGCCATAACTAAGCGCTAAAGAACGTGCTACCTCTTCTTTTGTACAAGCTGCAATAATAATTGAACTTGGTCTTAAAGTACTAATACGGCGTGCTATTTTTCCACTTAATGTAGATGCTACAATAGCAGATACTTGTAAATTGTTAGCAGCCACAACTACACTTTGAGCAATTGTATTTCGAATAGTTTTCTTTCTACGTGGAATAATCATACTATCATAATCTAAATGATTTTCAACGTTTTCACATATTTGAGCCATAATTGCTACAGCTTCGATTGGATATTTACCAATTGTTGACTCATTACTTAACATCACAGCATCTGTTCCGTCCAAAACGGCATTAGCAACGTCACTAACTTCAGCTCTAGTTGGTCTAATTTTATTAGTCATACTAGATAACATCTCAGTAGCTACAATACAAAATTTACCATTTTCACGACATTTCTTAACCATCATTTTTTGTAAAATAGGAAGTTCACTCATAGGGACTTCAACACCTAGGTCACCACGAGCTACCATAATACCATCACTTGCTTCAATAATTTCATCTAAGTTTTTAACTGCACCAGTAGATTCTATTTTAGAAATAATCTTCATATTAGAACCTTCTTTTTGAATTAATTCACGAACAGCTTTAACATCAGCGGCAGTAGATACAAATGATAAAGCAATAAAATCTCCACCATTATGGCAAGCATAAGTAATATCTTTAATATCTTGAGAACTTAAGAATGGCTCATCTAAGTTAACACCAGGTACATTAATACCTTTTCTAGCTCCTAGCATTCCCCCAGTTAATATTTTGCAAGTTAATGAATTGAAATCTTTATCAATAATTTCTAATTTAAACATACCATCTTCAATTAAAATAATGTTTCCTATCTGTAATGTATCAATAGCACTCTTGTAATTTACTGTGAATCTCTCTTCGTTGCCTAAAACATCATCTTTAACAATTTTAATTAAATTACCTTCAACTAAATCAATATAATCATTTTCTAAATTGCCTGTTCGAAAATCTGGACCTTTAGTATCATACATAATTGCTATATGATTTTTATTATCTTTATTAACTTCTCTAACTAGATTTACAACTTTTTCACATTCTTCAGCTGTTGCATGAGAAAAATTAATACGTGCTACATTCATTCCTGCTTGAACCATTTTTTCAAATACTTCAATTGTATTACTTGATGGTCCAATACTACATACTATTTTTGTTTTTTTCATAAATCACCTCTAAAACTATTTAATTTTAGCACGTAATATTAAAAAATTCAACAGTTTTCTAACAGTTTTGAAATTAGTTTGCGGTAATCTATTTTAGCTTCTTTCATAAGTTTAGGATACATACTTATTGCAGTAAAACCAGGTAAAGTATTTATTTCATTAAAATATAATAAGTCATATTTTTCATCATATAAAAAGTCTATTCTACTCATACCTTCAATGTTAAATATTTGAATTAATTTATCAACTAAATTATATATTTTTTTCTTTAATTTTTTTGAAATATTTGCATTAGTAGTTGTTTTGATACTATTTATATATTTATCACTATAATCATAAAACTTACTATTAGTTAAGATTTCCCCAATATCTGACATATAGTATGTGTTCCCATTCGTTAATATAGCAACTTCAAATTCCCTCGCCATAATATAATCTTCAACAATTACCTTACCATCATACTTTAAAGCTTCATTATAAGCCTGATTTAATTCTTTTTTATTATTTACAACATTTATTCCAATTGATGAACCACCATTAGCTGGTTTAACTATTAAAGGATATTCTCTTCTCTTTCTAATATTTTTATCATTTAATACTTCATAGTTAATGATTGGTATATTATAGTTTTTAGCAAATATCTTGGTATACTCTTTATCCATACAAACCATACTTGTTTTACTATCACAACCAACATATGGAATCTTAAAGAGTTCTAATAAACTTTGAATTCTCCCATCTTCCCCATATTTTCCATGGATAATATTAAAAACAATGTCACTTGATTTTAATTCTTCAACAATATTATTTACTTTTTTTAATTGTATATCTTTATCCCAATTAACAAAATCGGAATCTTCATAATAATACCAATTACCATTTTTACTTATACCTATAGGTATTAAATCATACTTATTTACATCGATATAATCGTATATAAATTTAGCTGATTGACAAGATATTTCATGTTCACTTGATTCGCCACCAAATAATAATATAACTTTTTTCATAGTCACCTCATATAATTATATGAAGTAAAATAAAAATAACTAATAAAAATTAGTTATTTATATAATTGACATTCTATACCCATTGGAAGTAAATTTTTAAATTTAATTCCATCTTCAATACTACCAACAATAGTACCATAATGAGTTGGTACTACAACCGTCGGCTCCATTAATTTTGTAGCATATACAGCTTCCTCAACATTCATCGTATAAGTTCCGCCAATTGGAATAAATAATACATCACAATGAGCACTAATCATTTCCTCAGTCATATCGGAATCACCAACCACATAGTATAATGTATCATCTATATTTAAAATATATCCTACCCAATCATTTTGTTTTGGATGAAAATCTTTACCAATGTTATACATTGGCACGGTTTCAAAACGAACACCAGCTAAACGATATTTATTACTAGGTTCAACAATATAAATATTTTCATCTGAAAATATTTCACTTAATTTTGGTCCACAATCATTAGGGGCAATAACAATCGTATCATCATTTTTTATTTTTTTTAAATCTTCTATTGATAAGTGATCATAGTGTGGATGAGTAATAAATACTATTTCAGCATCGTGAGTTGCTTCTTTTATATGATATGGGTCAATATATATATTATTAATTTTAATTGTATTTTGTTCATAAACTTTTACATTTTTTAATGCGCTATTCATATTTCCTCCTACTGTTATTCCATTATAGCACATCTTTTTTTCAATTAAAAAGAAAAAATAAGAAGTTTTTACACTTCTTACTCAAAGCTAAATAAATTTAGTCCAATTTCCTCATCAAATAATCTACCTATTTCTCCATTTAAAACAGTTACAATAATTTCACATGTTGCAGAGATATAGCATTTAACTAAATGTCCACCATATGTATTAAGTGATACATCACTAAAATTAATATGGCAATGTAAATAGACATTAGCATCTTTACGACTAATATTACCAAGTAATGAAGTAATTTCAAACATACCTTCTTTAACAGTAGTCTTGTATTCCTTAGTACTAGTATTAAATAAACCAATCTCCACTTTATTACTAGCTCCAATTCCTTTAATTTCACCAGCATTGATATTTTCTTTACTACATAATAAAGATAGTTGTTCCAATACTTCTTCACCTTTATTAATTCTTACAACATAATGTCTATCATCTATTCTTTTATATTCCATACAATCACCAAGTTAATTATAACATTTTTATTAATACATATAAATAGTTATTGACAAAATTAAAAATATCAAGTAAAATTAAACATGTATTTGATGCAGGTGTAGTACAACGGCTAGTACGCGGCCTTGCCAAGGCTGAGACGTGGGTTCGATTCCCATCACTTGCTCCATTTGAATACAACTTACGGACTAATTAAAGTTCGTAAGTTTTTATTTTTATATATGAAACTTAAATGTTCTCTTTCTAGGAAGGAGGACATTTTTTATGCTTGAATTTAAGACCATTCAGACTTTAAAGCCGAATACGGAAATACTTGAAGTGATTAAGGATTATAAATACAAAATTAAAAACGGTAAGGTTAAAAATCTACTACACACCAATTTACAAGTTATAGAACTCACTGAATATCTGATTACATATCCTATTACTCTTACAATACTAGAATACAAAGTAAATGAAATATCTAGTAAACAATTTTATACTAAAGAGTATAATCAAAAATACAATCTCAAAGAAATTAAACAAATTTTAAATAAAATTAAAGTTTATACTATACTTTTCGTTTATTAATGAGGAAACTAATAAGAAATATTAAAAAATTTCAATTTAGTGTCTGTTATTTTGCGTTTAAGTGAGGAAACAAGTGAGGAGATGATATTTTATGGGATGTGGTATTTATGTAAGAGTTCTTACGTAATACATAGGCAGACACATTATCTTCTTTTATTTCAAGTGATTGCTTATTTATACTAAAACCATAATGTCCCATATCACTACCAATTTTTAATTTGCTATTTGGTAGATTGTCTTTAATCATTTCGCCAGTTTTAAGAATGAATTTTATTTTATATAAATCTTCTTTGCCATTATCTAACTTTTCGCCAATAATAATTCTATCTACTAAATTATTAAATATATCTTCATTAAATTTAGTTAATCCTTTATATTGTTTTAAAATCTTTGTAATATTATTTATTTGTTCTAACTTTTCTTTACGAGATAATTCTAAATCTTTATTATCAGCAAGTTTATTTTCTAACTCTTTAATTTTATTAGTTATTTCTATTTCTTTATTATTTAGTATTTCTTGTGATATTTTATTATCTAATTTTAAGTCAATTAAATTAGATAATCTATTTTGAAGATTTAAAATATCCTCTTTTATTTTATCCGAATTGAAGTTGTTATTTTCATTAATTACTTCATCAATTTTCTTAATAAAAGTATTAATATATCTATCTTTATTTTCAAACAATTCATTATAAACTTTAATAAATATATCTTCTAATTCTTCTTGTTTATAATGAAGTAAATTAGAACACTCAATTTGATTTCTATGACTTCTGCAAACCCAATAAGCTATTTCTTTATTATTACTTCTAATTTTATATGAACGTCTTATAAATCTTTCTCCACACATACCACAATAGATTTTACTACTAAATGGATACTTTCTACTGAACTTATCTCTATTGCCATCAGGTTTAACTATCTTACTTCTTTTTTCTAATAGTTCTTGACACTTATTCCATAACTCACGAGATACAATAGCCTCGTGATGATTAGAGGTAAAATATTGTTCTTTCTCGCCATAATTAACTTTTCTTTTATGAGATATTACATTATCAGAATAATATTTACCACTTCTTAAATCGCCAACATATTTTTCGTTTGTTATTATTCTTCTTACCGATGCATGGCACCATTTTCTACCGGTTGGACTAGGTATTCCAAGTTCATTTAAATTAAGTGTAATAGTTCTAAAACCAATTCCTTTAGAGTATTCTTCAAAGATATAAATAATAATATCTTTTTTGCTTTCATCTGGGTATATTATATCTTTTTCTTTATCATATAAATAACCAAATGGTGCATATTTACCAACCATACCACCACGTTTCATTTTCATTCTAACACCGGCTTTAACATTTTCTGATATAGATTCACTCTCAGCTTGAGCAAATGCACTATATAAAGTTAAAAATAATTCATTAGATAAACCTAGTGTATGGATATTTTCTTTTTCGAAAAATACATCAACTTTATGTTCTCTAAGTAGTCTTACACAGTTTAAAGTATCAACAGTATTTCTTGCAAATCTTGAAATAGATTTTGCAATTATTAAATCTATTTTTCCATTAATAGCGTCATTCATCATTTGATTAAATTGTTCTCTTTTTTTAGTTTGTGTACCAGTTATACCTTCATCTGCATATATTCCTACAAACTCATAATTTGGATTTTCTTCAATCATATTTTTATAATGAATTCGTTGTGATTCATAACTTGTTTTTTGATCTTCGTTATCAGTCGAAACTCTACAATAAGCACAAGCACGTATTAATTTTATTTCTCTATTTTGTTTTATACATATAGTTTTTAAAGTTGGTTTTATTATTTCTACATTGTTATTATTCATTTATTCCTTTCCTAATTGTTGAATAATAGCATATTTCAAATAATATTTTTATTATGCAAAACTATAATTAGAATTGTTTAATTTATTACGTTTTGCATATTCATTTTCAATTTTATTTTTAATCTTTTTGTATTCAATATCATTAATTAAGTTATTATCTTTTATAAATTCTAACATAGCAAGTTCAGCTATATAAGCTCTTAAATATTCATAATGTTTATCACTTTCTTTCATCATAATTTTATTACCCCCTTTAAATTCTTAAACAATTCATTTCATAGTTAAGCACCAACTTTCTTTAAACTTCTTTAAAAATTATAACGCACTTTATTTTTTAATACAGCTCATAAAAAAATAGCTAGTGATATAGCTATAAATCTAATAAAACTATTGGCCATAAAATTATTAAAAATAATATAATTTACGGCCATAACTTCGACCATTAAAACAAGTGTTTTTTTAAAATCTTTGACCATAATTTAATACTCTATATAAAGCAGGATAAACCTGTTTACAAACAACTCACCAGTAGTGAGTTTTCCCTTATTTCATAAGGGTTTAGTAAAAATATAAGTGTTTACATTTGAAAGATTTGTTATACAACCGTTAACTTTTGTTCCTTATAAAATAAGGGGTGTATAACAATCGTACACACTTTTTAGATAGTAAAAAATGCTATTTTCGGCTAAAATCAAGTTATTTTTTTCATTATTTATTGCCTAACTTACAGCCATAAAATCCTAATATTGGGGAATTGGTTGAATATGAAAAAAGGTACTAATCTTTTCGTGTAATTAGTACTTTTAATAGATGCGTCTACACCTAATTATTTCATATTCTACCTTATTGTATCACTCATTTGTTTTAAGTCAATAAGGATAAAATATTGAATGTTATATGCCAGAAATGTTTTATAAAATCTTTGTGAACTATTGTAAACACTATAAGTTTTGAGTTAGATATTTGACGGTGTATAAGTATATTAATTAACATATTAAATTTTTTAATGACCAAAATATATGATAAATTATGATTTAATGATATAATTATATTAGATAAAAACTTTTGAAAGAGAGGCAATAAAATGAATACTTTTGAACTACAAGATTTTAATAAAAGAATAAGATTAAATACAGATTTGAAAAATATTATCAGAAAGAATTTGATAATCTATTAAAAGAATTACAAAACATTGATTTTGATAAATTGCCAAAAGCATTTGTTCACGGAGATATAATCAATACAAATGTAATGAAAGATAACAATTCAAAAATATGGATTATAGATTTTGCTGTTTCTAACTATTTACCAAGAATAATAGATTTAGCAGTTATATCTTGTAATATGTGTTTAGATGAAAGTTCAGAGCAAACAACAATTGATAATATTACAACATTGTTAACCGAGTATAATAAATATAATCAATTAACTGAATATGAACTTCAAACATTTTGGACTTTTTATAAATTAGCAAACGCAATGCATATTTTACAACCCATATTTATTGCTAAAACAGAAGAAGACTCCGAAGAAAATCAGTATTGGTTAAATGAAGGTAAAATTGGTTATTCTTATAGTTGTAAAGAAAAAATTACAAATATATTAATTAAAAGATAGTTGGTGAAAAGATGAATAAACTTTTATTAGTCATAGATGTTCAAAATGATTTCATAAACAATAATACAAAAGATGTAAAAGATAGAATAAGTGAACTAGTTAATTCTAAAGAATACAATTATATAGTTTTTACAAAATTTATAAATAACGAGAATAGTATGTGGTATAAGAGATTAGATTACAAAGGTTGTCTTTTAAGTAATGGACAAGAAATTGCAATAAATACAAACTATCATAAAATTATTAATAAAAATACCTATACAGCACTAAATGATGAATTAAAACAATTTATTGATGAAAATAATATTGATGAAATATTTTTGTGTGGATTTGATACTGACGCCTGTGTATATAAAACTGCATTAGATTTATTTGAAAACAATTATAATATTTATGTTTTAGAGAATTATACAATGAGTCATAAAGGATTAGAACTTCATAATATTTTTATCAATAATTTGAAAAGATTAATTGGAAAAGATAATGTGATTTAGAGGTAAGTTTATGAGAAATAAAATTTATACTATTATAATTGTATTATTTTCTATACTATGTGGAATTATTACTAAAGATTATTTTTTAGGAACTCTAACACTTACTTGTGGATTATTAAATGCATATTATGCAAGTATTGGTAAGACTTATAACTATATATTTGGAGCCGCTTTTTGCTTGTTAAATGCTTACATTTCTTATATAAATGGATTATATGGTATTGCTATATTATCAGTAATTGTATTCTTTCCATCACAAATACAAGGATATGTTAGTTGGATTAAAAACAAGAATAGTAGCAATGAGGTAAGTATTAGAGGTTTTACATTAAAAAACTCAATTATAATAATTACTAGTTGTATACTTGGAAGCTTACTATTAGGTTTTCTTTTGACAAAAATACCAGGTCAACAATTAGCATTTCTAGATTCAAGCAGTAATGTTATAAACTTGTGCGGAATTATTCTTATGAATTTAAGATTTAAAGAATGTTGGATAATATGGTTATTTAATAATACTTTTGATTTATCAATTTGGATTATTAATGTTTTTAATAAAAGTCCTAATGCAGTAATGATGTTGTTAGTATCAATAGGATACTTATTAATTAACGTTTATGGCCTAATAAAATGGATTAAATTTGAAAGACAAAATTGAGAGGAATGAGTATGAGAAATATAGAAGAAATTGCGTGGGATTTATGTGAATTATATTATAAAACAAAACCACCTATTAATAAAAATGGAAATGTACTATATTATATGGCTGGTTCTTTAGCAACACTGCCATTTATTTGTGCAGACAGTATGCAAGAAATAATGGTTGATAATGGAAAGATAATTGGAATGGGTTCTATTTATGATATTCCAGTTGAAGCAAAAAATAATTTTTCTTAATTTAGAAGACAAATTAATGACACTGATTATGTTTATGTTTCTGGTGAACCAAGTAAAGCATTTATTTATAATTTATATGATATTATCCCAGATTTTGATAAAATCTCATCAAAAGGGAAATCTGTTCTACATATAAGTGATCCGAGAGATTGTGAATTAGGAATTAATCTTGTTAAATTAACTTCTAATGGTAAAAGCATAATGGTACCTAATCCAATAGATATCATAGGTTTTAAGTTATTACAAACGATTGGACACATTCAGGCCATACAAAATACAACACAAAAATTAATTGACGAAGAAAGAAAGAAAAAGATATTTGATAAACAATTAGGAGATTATAGTAGATGTTTATTAGATTTACAACCATTAATAAGTGCAGTAAGTTCAATATATCCTATTGAAACAATTTCTAGTAGACTTTCAGAAATGTTAGTAGGAAAAGAAAAATTGGATTTAGATATCTTAGCTCAAATCAAAAGAGATATAACTACCAGTAATAACCAAAATGCTAATGACAATATTAATAATATTTGAGTCAATTAACAAATCAAAAAAACTATAATTCACATTATAAAAAAGGATATTGATAATTATATAGTCAATATTCTTTTTCCTTTTTATTCAACAATCATTATTTTAATTTGAAACATGCTATTTTATATACCAAAAGAGATTGTAATATTTAATTTATCAATACTAACTTTCTCTTGTTTCATGCCAGTAACAATAGTGATACTGGTATTTATTTTATAATCAAATTTTATTAAATCTAACGTTTTAAAATAATACGGTATATGTGTTCCATAGATGTTAGTACAGACGACCAAAGAGATAACGGTTATTCTATTGATTTACAACTTCGTATGATTAAAGAATATTGTGAGAAAAATGATTATAGTATTGTAGATGTGTATAATGACGCAGGTCATTCTGGGAAAGATTTGATGCGACCAGAAATGCAAAGATTACTTGCCGATATAAAACTAAAAAGATTGATAAATTAATTGCTATTAAGGTAGATAGACTTACAAGAAATAATTATGACAGCTTTTGGTTACTTAATTATTGTGAAGAACACGATGTTAAAATAGAACTTATTTTAGAAACTTATGATGTATCTACTGCTAATGGCGAAATGATATTTGGTATGAATTTAGTATTTGGTCAACGAGAAAGAAAAGAAATTGGAGCAAGAATGAAACGTGCTATGGAAGAAATGACGCTAGAGAAAATACACCCTAGTAAAGCACCTTATGGCTATATTAGAAATAGAGAAACTGGTCATTTGGAAATAGAACCTATTGAGGCACAAGTTGTTAAAGAAATATTTGAACTATGCAAACAAGGCAATTCAACAAGAAGTATAGCAACAATTATGAAAGATAATAACGCCTATTTAAAACAAGGCAAGTGGGCATCTGATAGAATTTATAAAATACTCACTAATGCTATTTATATTGGTATATTTGAATATGGAAAATATAAAAGAAAGCCACAAGACATTTTAAGAATTGAAAACTATTGTGAGCCAATTATAGATGAAATTACTTGGAATGCTACTAGAAATGTATTAGTTAAAAATAGGCACTCAAATTATGGAGAATACATTCATTTATTTTCAGGATTAGTAAAATGCCCTATATGTAGAAATATTATGAGTTCATCAGAATCATTTAAATATCCCAATGGCAAATTAAAAGTATATTATCATTTAAGATGTAAAAATCATAATTGTAAAGGATTTGGACTTCATTATAATACTGAAAAAATAGAAAACAAATTAAAACGAATACTAGAAGAATTAACAATATTTATACTTTCTATGGATAATGAAATTATTACTTGTAACTCTACTAAAAGCAATGACATAAAAGAAATAGAAAAAGCTATTGAAAAGTTAAAACTACAAGAAAAAAGATTAGTTGATTTATATCTAAGTTCTAACCTAGATGTAGAAACTATTAATTATAAAAATGACATTATTATGATATTTTATCAGTTACAAAAAGGAAAAATAATAAGTATTCTAATGAATTTTTAGGAGATTTTATATCAAAATCAAAAGAGCATTTATATATAGATGGTATTATTAGTTGCTCTTATGTTGAAGAAAATAAACTAAAAGACATTTTAATATTAGTACCCAAAACTAAAATGGAAATAGCAAATTAAATAAAGAAATGGAGAGATGGGAATGAAATTGACTTATATAAAAGTTGGAGATTATTTATTACCTAATTTAACTATCAAAAATCAAAATTACAAAAAAATTAACAAATATGGATTACTAAAATTGAACTATCTAAAAGAAAATAATAAAGCACTTTATACTACTCTTTTAATGAAAAACGAACTAACTAATTATCTTATTTCAGTTAGTGATGAATGTGAAAATAGATTAAATAATCTAATGAAACAATTTAAAAAGTCAGATAAATTACTATCTGAAAAAAGTAAAGAAGTTAATCAACTAGAATGGATAAAACTAATGAATAATTACAAAAATGTATCTGAAGAAATTATATTAAACGAACTTATTCATATGTAAAATTGGACTGCAAAGCGAGCAGTCCTTTAAACTTTATTTTTAAAAATGTGTGAGTACAAACTATAATATTTGTACTAGCCAGCACTGAATTTGTACTCCCGTATAAATTCTATTATGGGAAATTCCCATACCCTTACTTTGAAAGGATAAAAATGATTATGAGAAAAAGAAATATTAAAATTAATGTATTTTTAAATGAAGATGAAAAACGAATGCTAGTAGAAAAATCT
>CALVOZ010000006.1 GCA_944350495.1 uncultured Bacilli bacterium | reverse complement strand
TACAAGTTGTTTACTATGTAAATAATTTTGCGAATGTTCTATTCCCATAAATACCTCCTTTACAAATTACTATTTGTGTATCACTTTTATAATCTAATTATACTACTTTTTAAGGCATTTTAATAGTGTTTAAGAGCAAAAAAAGAGAACTACTTATAAAGTAATTCATCACTTATAAAACATCCTCTTAAAAACTATAATTCAAAGTCATCTCGACCTTTATCTTTATGTTTATCATTTTCTTTATTCCAAACATAATCATCTTTAATTGATTCAATAGTTTCATCACTAAATATTCCGTGTTCGTACATATCTTTAGATACTTTCCAATAATCCTCTCGTTCCTTTTCTTTACCAAACATCTTATTTTTAATGAATTTTACTAATCTTCTAAATAGATTTTTGAAATAATCGACCATTTCTTGTAGGTGTTTATTATCATTTTTTAACTCTTTAATCTCTTTGTTTTTATTATCAATATTTTTAGATAAAGTATCAACTTTAAGAGTTAATGCTTTATTATTTTCAGTCAGTATTTTAATCTTTTCTCTATTTTCTTGTAATTCAGTATCAACATTATTTAAGGTTACTGATAACATTTCAGTCTTTTTAAAATCTTTGTTAGTATCCTGAACTTTATCAACATAGTCTATAATCTTATTTCTATCACTCTCTGAAATAGTGTAGGTATTTTTAACTATTGGTGCTTTTTTTAGATTATTGATAGTATCTTTAATATCATTTGTAGTTTTATCAAGTTCACTAGATTTTTTACTCGCAATTTCTAATGCTTCTTTGTTCTTATTAAGTTCTTCTTTCATTGCTTGGTAGTTAGTCATATCTTTAACATTTATGTCTTTATTTCTGCCTTTTTCTTTCTTCTTTAAGATATTATTAAGACCATATTCTTTATTAAAACTTGCAATACACAATGTTCTCATTTTATCTTGAATAGTACGTAAACTATCTCTAGTGAAAACATCGCCTTTACCAACTTGTTTAGACATACCATTTTTGCTTTTATATTTTATTGGTACACCTACAATATGAAGATGTGGACTTGTTTCATCATAATGAATAATTGCACTTGCTATTTTAAAATCAGGAACTAACTCTTGTAAATCATTAAGTTGTTCTTTAAAGACATTAGTCATTTTATGCTTAAATTTATCATCTTTAGTGTCCCAGTATTTTTTATCTCCAAGTTCTATAATAATCTCACAAGCAAGATCGTTTTTAGTATTATCACTTATCTTTTTAAAGTAATCAGTAATCTTTCTATCATTTCTACCTTTATTTTCTTGCTCTTTGTTATATTCAAGTCTTGCTTCTTCAAATTCTTCTAAATAGAGATTTTTAACATCTTCATAAAGAGAAGTAGTACCTTTGATTATTTCTATCAATTCGCTATTGTTATCATACTTACGATAGTTATGTTTATCTACTCTTGATAATTGCTTTGCATTTTGGATAGCATTATTAGATAGAGAGGTAGAACCAGAAGTATTGTTCTTTGCCATATTTTTTGATGATGGCTTTCTATTTTTATCACTACTTAAATGTAGTGAGTAAGACAATTCGCTCATAAACTATCAACCCCCTTATTTATCATTAAAATATTTTCTTGCATCTTCTAAAGTAGGGAAGAACTCTTGATTCATCATTGCATTAGAATTTGGTTCAATATAGGTACAAACGATATAGTGATTAAAACAATTATCAGCATAGATTAAATACAAGTTTTCTTTCTCATCAATTAGATGGCATTTACCATATTTTAAATTATAAAATTCTCGTTTATATTCAAAGTCCATATATAAAATCACACTCCTTATTTTAAACTTATTTTGGCTTTGTCAAAATGTTTAACCCCCTAGGTATTTTGACGTACCATCAAAATTACCTCGTGGGCTAGGGCTTCCCTAGAACCCTTTTGACTTATTCCATAATGTTTTAAAGCTAACGCAATAAAACAAAATTACATAAGTCTTGGTAACAAACTATCGCCACTTTCATTGAACTTCGTTCAACAAAACGTGCCACGTTTGTTATAACTTTTTTCATTAAAAAGTTAGCAAAAAATCTTTTATGATAGATAAGTCTAAAACAAGAAAAGTAAACTTTTTTGTTTTAAACTTGCTCCATTATTTATTTAATTATTTCTAGTCAAGGGTTTCACGAGTAAATAAATTTACCCTTGACTAGAAGTATCATTTTTCATTGTTTCCATATTTACTGGTTTAACACCTATTTCTATTGGTATTGGTTCTTTCATATAGATAACACTATCATTGGTTTCATCAGGTATATAGTTAAATGCAGAATTTATATCTTGCATTTGAAATTCATCTTTACCACGAATATAGATAATTCCATACTTATACTCTTTCATTTTTATATCAGGGTCTATCTTGCAATAATCTTCAAGTGGGAATACTCTTATTATTGCTCGGTCATCTCTTATAAAGTTAAAATAGAAAACTCTATCTTCTACAAAATACGTTGCTTCTTCATAACCGACATCATAGTATTGCCTTAATCTCATTATGTGTTTACCAACTTCTTCTTCAGGTAGATAATTACTGAATCGGAGTTCACCAACTAAATTACCAAATAAAGCAGGGGTTTTAACATCAATATAACCTTTATCAAATAACTCATTACAAGGTTTGCAAATACTTTCTCTAAATAGTATTTCATCAACGTATATTAGACTATTCCTTTGTTTTAATTTTATCTCATCTACATATCTCATAATTAAATCAGATTTTTCTTCTCTAGTATAGTCTTTCCAAGTTTTAGTTCTTTTCTTATATTCATCTTTTAACTTAACTCGGTTAATATAATCAATATCTCGTTTTAAAAGTATATCTTGTGGAGTAAAGTTAAGTTCTTCACAACTATTGGTATCAGTTAGTTCATCATTTAATTTTGTGATAGCATCTTCAACAATTTTCTTTTCTTCATTATAAACTTTTAAATCAAATGCACCCTCAATATATGCTTTTCTAATACGTTCTAGTTTATCATTTTGTTTTGAAAGTTCCTTTTCTAATTGTTCTCTAGGTTCATCAAATTTTTGTTTAATCATTGGTAGGAAGAATTGATTAACAACACTATCATATTCTACTAACTCCTGTACGAAATTATCAAAATATTCATTTATAACATTTTCTTTTAAATTAACTTTGCAGTCAGTACAATAGTAGTAATAGTAAACATTACCATTTTTCTTTTTTGTGGCTTTTCCACCCATTAAGCGACCACATTTAGGACAAGTTAGTTTCTGTAAATATAGATAAGTTAAAGTTCTTTGATAACTACGTGAGTTCTTTTTCTTTTGCACTTGGCATTCTTCCCATAATTCTTTAGATACAATAGGTTCTACAACATCAAAGTAATAAGTAGGATGCTTTGTTCTTTTACCATGAACGAAATCACCTTTATATATTTCGTTTTCAAGTATTGCAGTGATAGAAGAATCTCGCCAGTTGTTCTTACCTAATACCTTTTCTTCATTTAGTAAATTAGATATAGTTTGATAAGAATTACCCTCATAATATAGATTAAATATTCTTTCTACAATATCTTTAGTAGAGTAGTCAATTACTAACTTCTTATCTTCGTGTTTATAACCTAGTGGTGCTTGACTTGGAATATGTCCTTGCTTAATCGCACCTGCTAAACCTATCTTTGTTCTCTCACTTGTTCTTTCTATTTCATTTTGACTAACACTCATTAAAAGTCTTGAAATCATCTTACCATTAGCATTAGTAGTATTTATTTCATCATTAGCACAGTCTAGGTAAGCATCATTTTCTTCTAAAAATGTCATTAACTTTTCCCAGTCAAAGATACTTCTAGTTATTCTATCTAGTTTTAAAGCAACTATGGTGTTGATTTTCTTACTTTTAATATCTTCTTTAAGTCTTTCAAATTCAGGTCTTAAATTGCCTGTTTTAGCACTTATACCAGCATCTTCGTAATAATCTACTATCTCATAATCTTTAAACTTACAAAATTGTTCTAGTCGTTCTTTTTGCTCTGGTAAACTAAAACCCTCACGTGCTTGATCTTCCGTGCTTACTCTCAAATATAGTCCACATAATTTCTTTTCTTCGTTCATAATTATTCCACATCCTTTCTAAAAAAATAAGAGATAAAAGCCCATAGATACATCTACTACCTTTATCTCTTTAACTTATGTTTTTAAATTGTGTACTTCCAAATCATAACCCCATTAAAAAGATTTGGTATGTAAATTCCCCTTGTTTTCGCTTTATATGATAAGGTTTTAAAGAGAAAAAGTCAATATCATTTGCAAAACTCATTAGTGTTTAAGCCATATTCTTTATGTAATCTTCAAGTTCTACTAATTTAATCTTTTTACTTAAATTACCTACATAAATATCAGTAGAATAGTTAAATGCTAGAAAAGTAGTATTGTTTATAATGATTTTATGTGGTTCTAGGTAGTTCAAGTTAGTATTGTTTATTCGTTTGATACTACCATTGATAATCTTTGGTGTAGTATGGCAAAACTCACAAATAAACTCAATACGTTGTTTAAGATTACTTTCCATTTCTAACTCTTGTGTAGTAAACTTTATCATAAAAATCACATCCTTTCCTTATTAATTCTTTTGTAAACACAAAAAAATCAACCCGAACGGATTGATATGTATCTCAAGTTCAAACTATAAAAGTTCGAACAGAAACGTCACTGGAGCGGGTGATGGGAATCGGACCCACGTTATCAGCTTGGAAGGCTGGAGTTCTACCATTGAACTACACCCGCATCAACATTTATAATTATACTACAAAAAATTTTTTTGTCAATAATAAATTATAAAAATAATTAAAAAGGAATATCTTTTTTTTAATGACGTATATATTTTATATAGAAAGAGAGGAAATAAAATATATGGAAACATTGAAAGTAGGAACTAAATCAAATCCAAATTCTGTTGCGGGAGCTTTAGCAAATGTCTTTCGCGAGCATGGTGAAGTAGAAATACAAGCAATAGGAGCGGGAGCTTTAAATCAAGCAATTAAAGCAATTGCTATTGCGAGAGGATTTGTTGCCCCATCAGGAAAAAATTTAGTTTGTATTCCGGCTTTTTCCGACATTGTAATTGATGGCGAAGAAAGAACTGCTATTAAGTTAATTGTAGAGGCTAAATAGCCTTTTTTTTGTATAAAAAGAAAAAAATAATAATTATTGTGTTACAAAACATATAAAAGATGATAAAATATAGTTAAGAAGAATTAATAAATAACTTTTCAAAGAATATTTAAAGGGGTACAAATATTTAGAAAAGTATGTGATGTTATGAATAAAACAAATATTAAAAAAAAGATTATGGCGTTTTCTAATGATAATATGGAACCAGATTGGGTTATTCAAGAAAGATTAGATGCACTTAAAAAAATTGATGATTATACTCATCCTAGTTTTGGCCCAGAAATAAAATTAGATATTAATTTCGCTGATTATTGTAATTACAAGGCAGTTCCTTTTCATATTGAAGGAGATGGATTTATCGCGTGTGATATTCATACTGCATTTAAAAAGTATCAAGGATTAATTGATAAATATTTTGGCTATTTGATATTTAATGATGAAAATAGATATACTAATTTAAATTCAATTTTATTTCAAACGGGTTATTTTATTTATGTTTTTAAAGGTAAAAAAATTAATTATCCTATCTTTAATAAAAATACAAATTGCGCTTTTTGCAAAAATTTAATAATTATTGATGAGAATGCTGAATTAAATATCATAGATTATGCTAGTAGCCATGAGTCATTAAAATGTGAAAGTACCGAGATATATGTAGAAGAGAATGCAAAGTGTCGCTATTTAAACTTAAATATGCGAAATGATTCTAAAGTTGTGTCTTTAAAAAGGGCTAACATTAAAGATAGTGGTTGTATGGAATGGATAAATGTTATTACTGATTCTAAAATTTATATGGGTTATCCTAGTTCGATCTTAGAGGGGAAAAAAGCTATTTCTTTAAGTACAACATTGGTTAAAGCAAAACTTAAGAATTCAATAAATGTAGGAACTAGAATGATTCATATAGGAAGCAATACTAGAAGTATTATTGATAATGTTTGTAATAATGCCACTAATAGCGAAATAGAAGTTAGAAATTTAGTTCATATTAATGAATCAGCAAATAATTCACATTCAGTTGTTAAGTATGAATATAATTCAACTGGTAATAATTCTAAATATGACAATACTCCAAAGTATATTGTCGAGAATGATTCATCAACAGTTAATTTTAAAGTGAAAAATGGAGAAGTTAAAGATATTATGGAATTTATTGACGACCATTTTATTTCACTTAATAAACAAAATAAAAAAATGTTACAACAATTAATTAAAGGAGATATTTAATATCTCTTTTTTTATTTACTGTAAGTATAATTTTAAAAATGAAGAATTATATAGGTAATTATTCAAAAACAGTCTTTTTTCTTTCAAAGATTTAAGTGCTATGATGTGTGTGAAAGGAGGAAAAATTGTGCTTAATCAAGCTGTATTAGTTGGAAGAATTGTTCAAACCCCAGAACTAAAAGAAACTGAAAACGGTAGTAAAATGGCGCACGTTACATTAGCTGTACCAAGATCTTTTAAAAATTCAAATGGCGAATATGAAACAGATTTTATTTCTTGCGTAATGTGGAAAGGAGTAGCAGAAAATACTGTTGAATATTGTAAACAAGGCGATTTAGTAGGAATTAAAGGAAGAATTCAAAGTAGACAATATGAAACTGAAGAAGAGCAAAAACGCCAAACAGTTGAAGTAGTTGCAGAAAAAGTAACATTTTTATCTAGTAAAAAAGCAGACTAATATCTGCTTTTTAAATTATTATGGTATAATTAATATGGTGATACTATGGATAATTTCAAAACTAAGATGTTACAATTAGAATATAAGTATAGTGATTTAACATATATTACTAAACATGGTAGTAACAATGTTATCTTAACTGCGGCTCACACCATGTTGCAACGCAAAAAAGATGATACTTATAAATTAGCAGAACCATTTACAAAGGCAATCGCTCTTTATGTTGCAGAAATAACTAACAGTTCTATTTTAGTAAAAAATAAAGATACAGGAATTGATTCTAACAATTCTAATAGTGATCCTTTTAAAAACATGTTACTGGATAATATTAATAATCATAATTTAAAATTAGTGATTGATTTACATGGAGCTAGAATGGAAAGAAATTTTGATGTTGAATTAGGCAATTTAAATAATTTGTCTTGTGATTATGCAACATTAAAGGAATTAATTGATGCTTTTAATGAACAAGGTATCTTAAATGTTGAAAGTAATAACATTTTTAAGGGTGGTAAAATTACTCAAAAGGTTTATACTGAGACTGATTGTGAGGCTATTCAAATTGAAATTAATGCTAAATATCGTAATATAGATGAACCAGAAAAACTTAAAAAAATATGTGACTCTTTAATTAATTTTATAAATCAATATACAAGTATTACAAATGGTGAGAAATAATGACGATTTGGTTTGCGAATGGTATTTTTTTAATTGGCTCATTTCTCATGGTTTATGCTGGTATCTTAAAAAATAAAAAAGCTGTTTTATTAGTTCAAACCATTCAAATTATTTTATTTATTATTGGTAATTTATTATTAGGGGGAATTACTGGAGCAATAAGTAATGCTTTAGGAGCTCTTAGGAATATTTTATGTTATTTTGATAAATTAAGATTTTGGATTATGACTTTAATTGTTTTTTTAGCTGTCTTACTTGGTATTTGCTTTAATGATTTAGGAGTAATTGGATTTTTACCAATTATAAGTGTTGTGATATTTACCTATGGTATGAATACTAAAAATATAATTTATTTTAAATATTTAAATATTTTTTCGATGCTAATGTGGTTAATTTATGATACGTATATAATGGCCTATAGTGCGGCAATCTTTGATTTTTTAACAATTATGACAAACGTAATTGCAATTTTTACAGTTAATTCAAAGAGAGAAGCTTAACTTTTCTTTTCTTTTTCTTTATGTTAAAATTATTATGGTGATGATATGACAATATTAGATATTATTGAAAAGAAAAAAAAGAAATTGTCATTGACAGAAGACGAAATTAAATTTTGGATTAAAGGTATGCTTGCAGGTGAGATTAAAGATTATCAAGTAAGTGCTTTATTAATGGCAATAGTTTTAAATGGCATGGATGATGATGAAATATTTTATTTGACTGATGCTATGTTAAATAGTGGCGAAGTTGTTGATTTATCTTCTATTAGTGGCATCAAGGTAGATAAACATTCTACTGGTGGAGTTGGTGATAAAGTAACACTTATTTTAGCTCCATTACTTGCAACATTTGGCCTTAAAGTACCAAAGATGAGTGGCCGAGGATTAGGACATACAGGTGGAACTGCCGATAAATTGGAATCTATTCCAGGATATCGAATTGAATTATCGAGAGATGAATTCATTAAACAAGTTAATGATATTGGAGTAGCAGTTATTAGCCAGTCTGGTAATTTAGTTCCAGCTGATAAAAAATTATATGCTTTAAGGGACGTAACTGGTACGGTTGACTCATTACCATTAATCGCATCAAGTATTATGTCTAAAAAATTAGCGAGTGGTGTCGATTATATTTTTATTGATGTAAAAGTAGGAAATGGCGCTTTAATGAAAAATTTAGAAGATGCTAAAAAATTAGCCAATATGATGGTTAAAATAGGAAATAGATATGGAAAAAAAACATTTTGCGTTTTAACTGATATGAACGAGCCCTTAGGTTATGCAATTGGTAATGCTTTAGAAGTAGTTGAAGTGCTTGACACTTTAAAAGGAATGGGCCCTTCAGATTTACTTGAAGTAGTTGTTTCTATTGCATCCTTAGCTGTAAGCACAGCTTTAAATATTAATGAAGAAGAAGCTAAAGTTCAATGTTTAAAAAAAATTAATTCTGGTGAAGCTTTGACAAAATTTATTAGTATGTGTGAACATCAATCTGGTGATATTAAATCTTTAGAAATTTCTAAAAGAATTGTATCTTTTAGATCCCCAAAAGCTGGTTATATAAATGGAATTAATGCTTTAAAATTAGGAGAAATTGCAAGAGCAATGGGAGCTGGACGATACACAACTGAAGATAAAATCAACTATAAAGTAGGAATTGTTTTAACACGTAAAAAAGGTGACTACGTTGAAGCTAATGAAGAGTTAGCAAAATTTTATGTTGAAGATAAAGATATTAAGTTGAATGAAATATGGTCATGCTTTGAAATTGGTGATGAATCAATTCTTGATGAACCATTAATATATGGAGTAATTAAGTAATGTCAATTTTTGTCAACTTTATGAATAGTTGTTGATAACTTTACACAATTGGTGTTATCATCTTATTAAGGAGAGGTGATATTATGATATATCCATCAATTGATAAAATTTTAACGAAGGTAGGTTCTAAGTATTTATTAGTAAACGTTGTTTCAAAACGTGCTAAAGAAATGCTTCGCGATGAATACTATCAAATGAAGGAATCTGAATACCATTCTAAAAAAGAAATTGGTAGAGCATTAGAAGAAATTGCAAAAGATTTAATAATTTTGAAATAGTAAGTAGATGATGCTAAATGAATAAAATTAAGAGGATGTTTTCACGATTTTTAACTTGTATTAAAAATCCTATGGTAAATGTTTTGCCTGGACAAATTGCATTCTTTTTGGTGCTAGCAATATTCCCAATATTGTTGCTGATTGGTGTTATAGCATCATTTTTTTCAATATCAATGGATAATGTTGTTAATTTAATAGCACAAGGTTTTCCAACTGAAGTAGTTGATGTTATTACGCCTATTTTAGTTGGTAAAAAATTCGATAGTAATATTGGATTATTAATGACTATTGGATTCTTTATTGCAAGTAATGGTGCTCATTCAATCGTATTAGCATCTAATACTTTGTATGGATTTCCTAATGCCGATGTTGTTAAAAGAAGAGTTAAATCGGTATTTATTATATTCTTATTAATAATATTATTCGTTTTTAATTTAGTTTTATTAGCTTTTGGTGATAAGATAATTAATTTTATTTTTTCGCTAATATCATCAGAAACTCTAATTTCATCTTTAAAAAGTTTCTTGTTGTTATTTAGATGGCCATTTGCAATGTTTATTATGTATTTCAATATTAAATTAATTTATACTTTGGCTCCAGATTGGAAAATATTGAGTAAATATACAACAAAAGGAGCTATCTTTACAACAATAGGTTGGGTTGTAGCGACTGCTGTATATTCATATTATGCTAGTCATTTTTCTAACTATGACTTGTTTTACGGAAGTTTATCCAATATTGTAGCATTAATGATCTGGATATATGCCTTATCTTATATATTAGTTGTAGGGATTGCAATAAATGTCAACGAATATAAATTTGAAGGTGAAGAAGGATAATTAATATTCTTCTTTTGTTATAATGGGAGGTAATTTATGACACCACATATTGAAGCGGCAATTAATGAAATTGCTAAAACAGTAATCATGCCAGGAGATCCTTTACGAGCTAAGATGATTGCTGAAAAATATTTAGAAGATGTAAAAAAGGTAAATAGTGTAAGAAATATGTTTGCTTATACTGGAAAATATAAAGGTAAAGAAATTACTGTTATGGGTTCTGGTATGGGGATGCCAAGTATTGGTATATATTCATATGAACTTTATAATGTATATGGAGTTGAAAATATAATTAGAGTTGGGACTGCTGGTGCCTATACTCCAGAATTAAACTTATATGATATTGTTTTAGCTGAACACAGTTATTCAGAGTCAAATTTTGCCCAAGTGCAAAATGGAGAAAAAAGTCATATTTTAGACGGTTCAGTAATGTTAAATGAAAAAATAATAACTACTGCAATTGAAAAAAATATTAGATTAACTTCAGGTACAATACATAGCAGTGATGTTTTATATAAAAAAAATGAAAACTTTAAAGAACTAAATAAACAGTACAGTTGCATTGCTGGAGAAATGGAATCATTTGGACTTTTTAGTACTGCTAAACTTTGTAATAAAAATGCAGCTTGTTTAGTAACTATTTCTAATAGTTTAATAACAAACGAAGAGACAAGTAGTGAAGAAAGGCAAAATAGCTTTAATTTAATGATTGAACTAGCCCTTGAATCTTGTTTGAAATTGTAGGTGATTATATGGACTATAAAGATATTCCAAAAGTAGAATTACATCTTCACTTAGATGGTAGCATTAGACCTAAAACAATTGCTGAATTAGCAAATGTTTCGTTAAAAGAAGCATTATCTTTATCGGTAGCGCCACCTAAATGTCAAGATTTAAATGACTATTTAACAAGATTTGATTTATTAATTTCTGTTATGAATAACAAAGAAAATTTAGAACGTATTGCTTATGAATTAGCACAAGATTTAAGTAATGATAATGTTATTTATGCGGAAATTCGTTTCGCACCAATGCAACATGTTAGTGCTAATTTAACTCTTGATGAGATTATAACTTCAATTTTAAATGGGTTATATAAAGTTAATATTAAAACAAACTTAATATTGTGTATGCTTCGCAGTCATAGCGATACTGCCAATTATGAGGTGATTGATCTTGCTAAAAAATATTTAGGAAAGGGTGTATGTGCGATTGATTTAGCAGGTGCTGAAGCCTTATATCCGACTAGAAATTTTGCCAAATTATTTGAGTATGCTAAAAAGCAAAACGTTCCATTTACAATTCATGCTGGAGAAGCTGATGGACCGGAAAGTATAAATGCAGCAATTGAATTTGGTGCACCTAGAATTGGACATGGAATAAATTGTATTCAAGATGAAGAAACTATGGAATTATTAAAAAACAAAAACGTATTATTAGAGATTTGTCCAACAAGTAATATTCAAACTAATGCAGTCTCTAATATAGGCGAACATCCAGTTTATAAGCTTTATGAAAGAGGAATAAAAATTTCGATAAATACTGATAACAGAACTGTCTCTAATATTACTTTAACATCTGAATATGAATTATTAGATAAAGTATTTGATTTTACTATTCAAGATTTTTATCAAATTAATCGTGATGCTATTTTATCCTCTTTTGCATCAACTGAAGTTAAAAAAGAAATATTAAAAAGATTAGAAAATAAATAAACGCGCATAATAAGAAAAAAGGTGATTTATGAAATACACAAAAATAGATAAAGCTAATTATAATTTGCACATAATTAAAACAGATAGATTTAAAACAATTATGTTAAAAATCAATTTTAAACGAAAATTAGCAAAAAATGAAATCTCGATGCGTAATATGTTAGTAAATGTTCTTTTTGAGTCAAGTAAAAAATATCCGACTAAACGCTTAATGGAAATTGAAGCGGAGGAACAATATGAATTAGGTTATCGCGGAAGTAATTATTCTTCAGGTATCTATAATGTTATGGGGTTTGATTGTGTCTTTATTCACCCCAAATATTCAGAAGAGGGTATTATAAAATCTTCTTTTGATTTTATGAAAGAAATATTATTTAATCCTAATGTCGATGAAGGTGGTTTTAATCAAAAATCATTTGATATTTCACATCAGGTTTTAGAAGATCATTTAAGTTCTTTAAAAGAAAATGCGGATTTATATAGTCAAATAAGACTTTTTGAAGAATTAGAACCAGATAGTGTTATATCTTATCGAAAATGTGGATATAATGAAGATCTAGTTAATATTAATCGAAAAAATTTATATAACTATTATTTAGATGTCTTAGATAATGATATTGTTGATATATTTGTTGTAGGTGATGTTGAACCAATAGAAATAGAGAAATTAATTGATGATTTATTTAAGTTTAAAGATAGAGATAAAAAAACTTTAAGTCATTTTTATGTACCTAAAATTAAAGAAGGCGCTGTTAAGTTTAAAACTGAGTTAACTGAATTTAATCAAAGTAAATTATTGTTAGGCTTCAAAATAGATAAAGCATCGGATTTTGAATTACGATATGTATTGAATGTTTTAAATTATATTTTAGGCGGTAGTCCAGATTCAAAGTTATTTCAAAATGTTCGTGAGAAAAACTCACTATGTTATACTGTTTCTTCAACTAGTCAACCTCTTATTAGTGTAGTAACAATTCATGCTGGAATTAATGCTGATAATTATGATAGGGCTTGTTCTTTAATTTTAGAACAATTACAAGATATGAAAAATGGTAAGTTTGAATTAGAAGATATAGAAAAAGCAGTCTTAACTTATAAAAATAGTTTAATTGAAATATCAGAAACACCAGATGGTTTATTATCTTTATATTCTGGTATGGAATATTTAAACTCAGATAATTTAGAGACAAGAAATAAAATAATAGAAAAAGTAACTAAGGACGATGTCATTAAATTAGCTAATAAGCTAGTACTTGATACAATATTTTTCTTAGAAGGTGGTGAATCAAATGAAAAAAGATAATATCAAACATTTTGATTTATCAATTTATTCTGAAGTATTGGATAATGGTATGCGTATTAATTTAATACCGGTGTTAAATAAGAGTAATGTTTACTGCACATTTTCTTCTCTTTATGGCAGTTATTATAATGATTTCAAACCATTAAATAGCAATGAATACTATCATGCTCCATTAGGTGTGGCTCATTTTCTTGAACATAAAGTATTTGAGCAGGCTTCTGGAGAAGAACCTTTTTCTTTCTATACTAAAAGGGGAGCTGATTGTAATGCTAGTACATCGCATCAAAAGACAACTTATTTATTTTCGGGAACAGGATGTGTAGAAGAAAATTTAAACTATTTATTAGACTTTGTTCAAAATCCATACTTTACCGATGAGAATGTTGAAAAAGAAAAGGGAATAATTGAACAAGAGATTAAAATGTATGACGATGTACCATTTTGGAAATTGTATGATCGAACATTAAATAATTGTTTTCATTGTCATCCTTTAAAATATCCAATTGCAGGAACTGTTGAAACAATTAAAAAAATTACTAAAGAAGATTTGTATACTTGTTATAGTACTTTTTATCATCCATCTAATATGTTTTTAACCTTAGTAGGTAATTTTGACCCTAAAAAAATAATTAAGGTAATTCGTGAAAATCAAAATAAAAAGAATTATTCAAAAACTTCTAAGATTGATGTTAAGTCATATGACGAACCAGATATAGTTTGTGTTAAAGAAGATATTGTCAAATTTGATGTTGAAATACCTAAAATAACTTTGGCTTATAAAATTTATGCTGAAAAGTATGACATAAATATTTTAAGATATTATTTAAATACTTTTTTTGAATTAAAATTAGGTGCAACATCAGAGTTAAATGAAGAATTAAGAGATAAAAACCTTATTACTGGTTCAATAGATATTGATGTTTTAAATACGGATAAACATATTTTAGTCGTTTTATTATTCGAATCTAAAGAGTACCAAAAAGTACTTGATATGATTAGAAAAACATTAGAAGATAAAAGCGTTATTGAATCTGACTTAAATCGCAAAAAGAAAGTAATGAAAAGTGCTTCTATTTTTAGAAGTGATAATATTTATTCGATTGCTAATAAAGTAAACAGTAATATTGTTAATTACAATAAAGTAATATTAGATGAGTATCAACTTATTGATAGGTTAAACATTGATGAATTTAATGCCATATTAAATGATTTGAGTTTTGAAAATCAGGCCATTACAGTTTTAAAAAAATCATAATGCTTGATTTATTTAATTAATTATGATAAATTATTGTGTAGTCAAAGGAGGTAATTAATGTGCACATACTATTAATAATCGTATCAATATTATTAATTGCCATAGTACTTTTACAAGGTGGAAAAAATGGTGGAGATGCCAATATCATGAGTGGCGGCAATAGTGATTTATTTAGCAACCGTAAAGAGCGTGGTGGAGAATTGTTTATCACAAGATTAACTTTTTGCCTAGGAATTGCATTTATGGTTATTTGTGTAATATTATAAAATAAGAATGAGAAATCATTCTTTTTTTAATTTTTATGATATAATATAGAGGAATTATGGAGGTGAGATTATGAATGATGTAATGCCTGCAGATACTTTTGTGGTTGTTAATAAAACAGTATTGCAAGATGAAAGAAAAGTCTTAATAAGTTTATATGAACCTTTAATTGGAGCACTTGCGATTAATTTATATAATACATTATGGACTTATTTAGATCATTTAGAATTAATCTCAACCGAATATACTCATAATACATTACTTAACAGCATGATGATTACTGTTAATGAGATGGTTGATGCTAGAAGAAAACTAGAAGCGATAGGACTACTTAAAACATATGTAAAAAAAGGTGACGTTAATAGTTTTGTATATGAATTGTATTCACCAATGAGCGCTAAAGAATTTATTAATAATCCAATCCTTAATACTGCTTTATATAATGCTTTAGGACAAATTGAGTATGAACGAAGAATTGAATTTTTTAAAACCCCAACTATTAATTTAAAAAATTATGAAGATATCACTGTCAAATTTAGTGATATATTTTCATGGAGTAGTTCTTCTTTAAGGGCAATTGATATATATAATTTAAAGAATAAGGCGACAAGACCATTAGAAATAATTTCAAAAATTGATGTTCATACGGTATTAAGTCTGATTCCTGATGAAATATTAAATCATCGTAGTGTCACTAAAGATATGAAAAACTATTTGATGACTATTTCTTTTATATATGATTATGACAATGAATGCATGATCGAATTGATAAGAAATTCAATTACTGATAAACATACTATTGATAAAAAATTGTTAAGAGATAATGCCAATAAATATTATCAATTTGAAAATATGGGTAAACTTCCAAGTTTAATTTATAAGAAACAACCGGAATATTTAAGAAGTAGTTCAGAAGTTGTATCAAATCGTCTTAAAATGATTAATTTGTTTGAAACAACAAGCCCTTATGATTTTATTAAAAGTAAATATAAAACTGGGACCCCAACTAGTAGTGATTTAAATATAATTGCTTATTTATTACTAGACTTAGATTTAAAACCAGGAGTTGTGAATGTTTTAGTAGACTATGTATTAAAAATTAATAACAACAAGTTAAATAAATCATTTGTTGAAACAATTGCTGCTCAATGGAAAAAAAGTAATATAGAGATGGTAGAAGACGCTATGAACATTGCTGAAAAGGAATATAAAAAGCGTAATGAACAAACTACTTCTTATAAGACTTCTTCAAAAAAAGAAATTGCTAAACCAGATTGGTTTAATAAAGATATTGAAGAAGAAGAAGCAACTGAAGATGAGATAAAGCAATTAGAAGAAATGTTAAAAGGATAGTGATGATATGGAACCTTTAGGTAATAAAATTAATTTATATAATTTTCAAAAAATTGATTTGAATAAAGAATATAAAAAAGCCTTAGAAGATCCAGTATTTAAAAAATTAGTTGAAAAAACTAAATTAGATGAAGAAGAATTAGAAAATTACACTTCAATGTTAGAAGAGTGTGCAGACGAATATAAAAACTGTATGAAATGCAAAGGATTAGTTAATTGTCCAAATCGAATTAAGGGTCATGTATATTTTCCTGTTGTTAGTCGTGGTCATTTAGGTTTTGAATATAAAAGTTGTAAATATTATGAAAAAGATAAAAAAGCTAGAAAAATTTTAGATAATGTTAAATATTTTAACGTACCATTGACTTTAAGAGATGCATCAATATCTAAAATTCATAAAACAGATAAAAATAGATATGAAGCTATTATGTGGATTGGCGAGTTTTTAAGTAAATACGAAGAAGGAGAACGTCAAAAAGGCCTTTATTTACATGGAAATTTTGGTTGTGGTAAAACATATTTTATTGCTGCACTATTTAATGAATTAGCTAAAAAAGGACATAAAAGTGCTATTATCTTTTGGCCAGAATTCTTAAGACAAGCATTTTATGATGATTTTAAAGATAAATATGAGGAGATAAAGAAAGTGCCACTATTATTAATTGATGATATTGGAGCTGAAAATTTAACGGCATGGAATCGTGATGAAATATTATGTCCACTATTACAATATCGCATGGATGAAGGACTAACAACTTTCTTTACTTCAAATTTAACTTTAGAAAATTTAGAGGAACATTTAGCAACTTCTAAATCAGGTGTTGATGCAATTAAAGCGGGAAGAATTATTGCTCGTATTAAACAGTTGACAACTTCTTTAGAAATGATTAGTAAAAATTTAAGAAAATAGGGTTAACATAATGATTTTTAT
Source organism: uncultured Bacilli bacterium (assembly GCA_944350495.1). GTDB lineage: Bacteria > Bacillota_I > Bacilli_A > RF39 > UBA660 > UBA5578. Next base: position 64,212 of record CALVOZ010000006.1, on the reverse strand, counting down.
GTGCTATAATACGTTTATAAATGAAAAGCGATGATTAGGACATGATTATATATGAGGTTTGAAAGCGAATTAGGGACGGTGTAAGCCTAAACAAACTAGTATATAGTAACTACCTATGAGCAGGTTTCGAAAGAATTTCCGGGGATTCCCGTTATCAAAAAAAGTAAGAAGGTAGGATGGTACCGCGTATAGACGCTCCTTATTTTTAAGGATGCGTTTTTTTAATATATGGAGTGATAATAATGAAATTAGTTAATTTTTTTGGGTGTTTTAAACGAACGCGTAAACTTAGATAAATTTTAATAATAATCATAAAAAGTAAGTAAAAAAAATAGAAAAGAGGATTTAAAATGATAAACATTAAAGAAAATGAACATTTAAGTATTATGAATCATAGTTGCGCTCATCTTTTAGCGCAAGCAGTTAAACACTTATATCCTAAAGCTATGTTTTGGGTAGGACCTGTTATTGAAGAAGGCTTTTACTACGATATAGATTTAGGCGATGAAGTAATTAAAGAAGGTGATTTGGAACGTCTTGAAAAAGAGATGAAAAAAATTGCTAAGGATGGTAAACGTATTGTAAGAAGAGAGTTATCTAAAGATGAAGCTTTAGAAATGTTTAAAGACGATCCATATAAAGTAGATTTAATTAGTCGCATGGATGAAAATGAAAACGTTATTTCTGCATATTCACAAGGTGATTTCACTGATTTATGTCGTGGACCACATGTTGAGTCCGTTAAGGAATTGAAGTATTTTAAATTAATTAAATTTAGTGGAGCTTATTGGAAAGGCGATTCTAAAAATAAAATGCTTCAAAGAATTTATGGTGTATGTTTTGAAAACGAAAATGATTTAAATGATTATTTAAGAGAATTAGAAGAAGCAAAAGAAAGAGATCATCGTAAGATAGGTAAAGATTTAGAAATCTTTATGTCCCATGATTTAGTTGGTAAAGGTATGCCTTTATGGTTACCTAATGGAGCAATTATTCGTAAACAACTAGAAAATTATATTTATAAAAAAGAACAAGCAATGGGATATCAACATGTATATACTCCATGTGTCGGAACTGTTGATTTATATAAGACTTCAGGACATTGGGATCACTACAAAGAGAATATGTTTCCATCTATGAAAGTTGATGACGAAGAGTTTGTATTAAGACCAATGAACTGTCCACATCATATGCTTATTTATGGAAATAAATTACATTCATATCGTGATCTACCAATTAGAATAGGTGAATTTGCAACAGATTTTCGTTATGAAGCAAGCGGAGCTGTTAAAGGCTTAGAACGTGTTAGATGCATGTGTCAAAATGATGCCCATTTATTTGTTACACCAGAACAAATTGGTGATGAATTTAAAAAGGTTGTTGAATTAATTTTAGATGTTTATAAAGACTTTGGAATTAGTAACTACAAATTCAGATTATCTTTAAGAGATCCTGAAGATAAAGAAAAATATTTTGATGATGATGAAATGTGGAATCATGCTGAAGATACACTTCGTAAAGTTTTAGATGACTTTGGTTGCGAATATTATGAAGCGATCGGCGAAGCTGCATTTTATGGACCTAAACTTGATGTTGAAGTTAAACCAGCAGTTGGACCAGAAGTTACATTATCAACATGTCAATTAGACTTCTTGTTACCAAGAAGATTTGAATTAAGTTATATTGACTCTAATGGTGAAAAACAAGTACCAGTAGTATTGCATAGAGCCATATTTGGTACATTTGATAGATTTACTGCTTTTATTATTGAAGAGACAAAAGGTGGTTTTCCACTTTGGTTGGCACCAACTCAAATCAATATTATTCCAGTTAACAATGAATATCATTTAGAGTATGCTAATAAAATTAAAGAAGAACTACAAAATTTAGGATATAGAGTAAATGTTGATAGCCGCGATGAAAAGTTGTCTTATCGTATGCGCGAAGCACAAATAAATAAAATACCTTATAATTTAATTTTAGGTGATAAAGAAAGAGATAACGAAGAAATTAGTTATAGAAAATTTGGTAGTGAAGCCACTGTAACTTTATCCAAAGTAGAATTTATAAAATTATTAGAAGACGTAATAAATAAAAGAGGAAACTAATTTAGTTTCCTTTTGCATTTTAAGATAAATTAATGTATAATTGACTTTAGGATGTGATTATATGACAAATACAGAAACAAAGAAAAAAGAACCAATTAATTTTACTTCATTGATAATATCTTTAGTAGCATTAGTTTTAGGTATATTATTATTATTCAATGGTGATGAAGATTTTTTTAATTTATTAAGATATATTATTAGCGGTGCTTTATTAATAACTGGATTTTTTAAATTTCTAGTTTATATTTTTCAAAAGAATAAATATAATTTACCATTTTCAGATTGTATTTCAGCAATATTTTTTATCGGTTTAGCAATTTTTGTCTTTGCTTTTTCCGATATAATTAAAATTACAATTCAAGTTATTGCTGGAACTCTTATTATGTTTAATGGTATTCAACGATTAATATTGGGCTTAATCATTAGAAGTATTGATAAAGAAGGGTCTAAAGTATTTACTGGTGTATCTATTTTAATGATTATTTTGGGTATTATAATCTTAACAGGAAAGTTCTTTAATTTAATTGGTGTCTTCTTAATTATTTATGCTGTATCTGAAATATCTGGATATATTTATTATACAAGTCAAAAGAAAGATTATTCAGAAGTTTTAAATAAAAAAGTTCCAAAATCTATGAAAGATAAAGAAGCTAAAGAAGCAGTGATTGAAGAAAATAATGATCTAACTGAATAAAAAATAACTACTTATGATAGTTATTTTTTATTCAGTTTTTATTGTTGGAATTAGTTCATCTAAGGTATCTGTTTCATAGGTCGGCTCGGTTCCTTTTAAATAATAAAACATAGTGGCATTTTTAGTTTTATTAGTAGCTATTTCACCGGATATAGGTTCAACTAAAGTGCCTACGACATTACTTGGAATATCATACCAGGTATCTTTTTCATCTTTAAGATAATTTTCGGCAATATCACGCCACATAAATCTTAAATCTTTACCATTACTAACATCTGATTCTGAGCTGTCATCATAACCAGCCCAAATGCCAATTACAACTTTTTTGTTATATCCAAAAATTAAATGATCGCTGTTAGTTGTTCCAGTTTTAATAGCATACTTATGATTAAGAGAGCTAGTTAAATCATGACAAGTAGGGTAGTTATAGTCAATAAAGTTATAATTGTAAGTACTAGTTAGAGCTTCATTTAATATATATACTAAGCTTTTATTTAAAATCGGTTCAGTTTCTTCATCATTTTCATATAAAACATTGCCATACATATCTTCAACTTTAGCAATTGTCTTACCTGTTACTTTAGTCCCTTCGTTAGCAAATATACTATAAGCATTAGTCATTTCCAGTAAAGATATTTCGCTACTACCGAGTGCTAACGAGGGATTAGGCGCTAAGGTAGAGTTAATTCCTAAACGATTAGCCATTTCGACTAAGACATTTTCGCCTAAAAATAAATGTGTTTTAACAGCGTAAATATTATCACTATAAGCTAATGCTGCAGCCATTGTAATTTTTTTATTACCGTAATTTTCTTTATAGTTAGATGGACTATATGTTTGATTTTGTGAAAAAACAAAGGTTGTTGGTTCCGAAGTAAATGTTGTAGATTCTGTAAAACCATTTTCTAAAGCTGCATAGTACAAGAAAGGCTTCATAGTTGAGCCTACTTGCCTTTTAGCGTTTATTGCACGATTATACTGACTAATCGAGTAATTTCTACCACCAGTTAAAGCAATTATATGTCCGTTTTCTGGAATCATTACAATACTAGCTAATTCAATATTGGGATTTCTAATATTTTTATCCATTGCTTGTTCTAATATTGTTTGAACATCTAAATCTAAATATGTATAAATTTTAAGATTGCCGTCTTTTTTTAATTGTTCAGGTATTTCTTTAATTGTTGCTAATTCTTGCATAACGGCATCTTGATAGTACATTAAAGTTTTAAGTTCATTGTCTTCAGGAGTTCCATAATATATTAATTCAGTATTTAAGGCATCGTTCATTTCCTCTTCTGTAATATATTTTTGTTTAAGCATAGCGTTTAAAATTAACTTTTGTCTATCTTTAGCATTATTTTCATTAATTAAAGGTGAGTAATTGGCGGGTGATTTAGGAATTCCAACTAAAATAGTTGCTTCGGCTAAATTTAAATCTTTAGCACTTTTATGAAAATAATATTTGCTAGCGGCTTCAATACCATATATACCACCATAATTAATAGTATTTAAATATGCTTCTAGTATTTCATCTTTATCATATTGAGCTTCTAATTGAATAGTTAGCCAGGCTTCTTTTATTTTTCTTTCCCAAGTTTTATCAAACGATAAATATAAATTTTTAGCTAATTGCTGTGTAATAGTTGAAGCACCTTGTTTAGCACTCCCACTTTGAATGTTAATAAACATTGATTTAATAATTCTTAAATAATCAAATCCGCGGTGATCATAAAATTTCTTATCTTCAATCGCAATTGTTGCATTTATTACATTTGGTGATATATTATCTAATGATACCCAAGCTTCACTTAAATCTTTTACTAATTCTTCATTTGTATCATAAATGAGGTGCTGTTTAAAATTTTTAATAACTAGTTTAGTTGTATATTTGGCATAAATATTTAATCCAATATAAATAAATACTAAAAAGAAGAAGAGAAAACAACTATATTTCATTATTTTTTTTAATATTTTCATACAATCACCAACCAATATCTAGTATTTGAAAAAAATATAAAATTATAAGTGCATTTTATATAGAAATGTGTTATAATGTCATGGAGTTGATGAAAAATGGCAAAAATTAAGATGAAAACAACTTTAAAAACAAAGGATAATTTAATTAATTGTGATGTTTTGGCCATTAAAAATAATAATCATTATAGTTATCTTGAAGAAGGCGTGACGGTTGTCTTAAATGTTTATACAGATAGTATTAAAATGCAGCGTAAGAAAGATGACTATGAATTGGTTTTTTTATTTAATAAAAATGGAAAATCTAGTTGTACAATTAATTTAGGCAATTATACGACTAATTTAAAAATTAAATTAAAAGAACTTGACATTAGAGATAATGACATTACAATTATATATATGATAGATAAAGATGAATTTAATTATCATATTACCTATTGAGGAGGATGCTTATGATAGTAGATAAATTAAGTCAAATAGTTACTGACTGCGTAAAAGAATTAGGATATGAAATTGATAACATGAATGTAATTAAATCTAATCGTCCTGATTTATGTGACTATCAATGTGATGATGTATTTAAATTGGCAAAATTATTTAAAAAAAATCCTATGGAAATTGGCGAAAATATTGTTAATAAATTAAATAAGATTGAAAATATTAATGAGTATTTTGCTAAAGTAGAATTTGTAAAACCTGGTTTTATAAATATGACTTTAAGTGATGCTTTTATAAATAATTGCTTACAAGATATGAAAAATAATAATTATTTTAATTTACCTAGACCAAATAGAGTTGAAACTTTTGTCTTGGACTATGGCGGACCAAATGTGGCTAAACCATTACATGTTGGACATATGCGAACTGCTATTGTTGGTGAGTCTATTAAAAGAATTATTAATTACGCTGGTCATAAAACTATTGCTGATGTACATTTAGGTGATTATGGTTTACAAATTGGGCAAGTCATTTATGGGATAAAAAAAGATGGTAAATCATTAGACGATATAGATATTTCTTATTTAGATGAGATATATCCAGCGATGAGTAAGCTTTGTAAAGAAAATGAAGATGTTAAAACTGAATGTGCTGAAATAACATTAAAATTACAAAACGGTGATGAAGAATATCATAAATATTTTGAAAAAATATGTGAAGTATCAGAAGCTGATATTTTAAGTATTTATAAATATTTAGATGTATCTTTTGATCTATGGTTAGGTGAAAGTGATGCATATCCATTTATTCCAGAATTAGAAAAAATATTTGAAGAAAAGAATTTGCTTCAACCTAGTGAAGGAGCTGTTATTGTTGATGTTAAAAGAGATACAGATAATAAAGAGGTCCCACCACTAGTATTTAAAAAGAGTAATGGAGCTTATTTATACGCTACAACCGATTTAGCTACTATTTTAGATCGTGTCACAAATTTAAAACCAGATCATATTTTATATATAACAGATAGTCGTCAAGCACTACATTTTGAACAAGTTTTTAGAGCGTCTGCTTTAGCTGGCTTGGCTCCTTATTCAATGTTTGAACATTTAGGATATGGAACTGTTAATGGTCAAGATGGAAAACCATATAAGACACGTAGTGGCGATTCACCAAAACTACAAAATTTATTTAATCAAGCTCGTGAAATATTAATTTCTAAAAAGGAAACTAATTCAAATATGAGCGAAGAAGATATTGATAAAATTGTTAATGCAATTTTAAAATTTGCTGATTTACAAAATAATCGTGAGCGTGATTACATTTTTGATATTAGTAAATTCTCAGAAACAGTTGGTAAGACAGGACCATATATTTTATATACTTATCTTCGTCTTCAAAAAATTATTGAGAATATAAATCTTAATGTTAATAATTTTTCAAATAATATATATAATAGTTATGATCGTGATTTACGATTGAAACTTATTGAATTACCTTACGCATTTAATAATGCTTACCAATATAGAATGCCACATTATATAGCTGATTATGTATATGATGTTTGTGTTTTAGCTAATGCATTCTATCAAAATAACCATATTAATGGTTTAGAAGATGAAAAAAAGAAACAAGATTGGATGATTTTATTAGCGCTTACTAATAAAGTTATCAAAGAAATGTTATCTTTATTAGTTATAAAAATACCTACTGAAATGTAGTTAATGGAGGAATTATGAGTTTAAAAGAAATGTCAAAAGACGAATTAGAGCTATTATCGTATACAGATTTAACAGAAATGATTTTATTAGAGCATAAAAAGTCAATGAATACGCCAAACATTTTTCATGAAATTTGCGATTTATTAGGCTTATCAGATAGTGAATACACAAGTAAGATAGGGGATTTTTATACATCCCTTACAACAGATAAAAGATTCTTACTTTTAGACAGTGCTGAATGGGACTTAAAAGATCGCCATGTAATTGATATTGTTGTTGAAGATGATGATGAAGAAGATATTGAAGAATCCGATGAAGATGAAGAATTAGAAGATGAAGAATCTGAAGATGATGAAATAGAAGAAAACTATGACGATGAAGACACTCTAGATGATGATGATGAACTAGATGATTTAGTAGTTATGAGTGATGATGAAATTGAAGGGGAATAAGCCCTTCTTTTTATTATAAAAAATAAACTGACGTAATAAGTCAGTTTATTTTAAAGCAAAATATGTTATGATGAGATTGGTGATAGATATGGATCAAATTAAAATGGGACAATTTATTAGTGAATTAAGAAAAGAAAAAGGATTAACGCAAAAAGATATTGGAGATAAATTAAACATAACGGATAATTCTGTTTCTAAATGGGAAAGAGGTATTAATGCTCCAGATATATATTATTTAGGACCATTATCAGAAATTTTAGGCGTAAGTGTGAAAGAATTGTTAAATGGTGAAAGAAATATTCGTAAAAGAAAAATAAAAAAAACTGATAAAAAAATTGTATTAGAGACTAAAAATTTATCTAAAAATTTTGGAAATAAGAAAATCCTTAAAGCGATAAATATGAAGATTTATGAAGGAGATATCGTTGGACTGATTGGGCCTAATGGGGCGGGAAAAACAACTTTTATAAAAACAATATTAAATCTTTATAAGGAAAGAGAAGGAGAAGTGTTTATTTGTGGGATAAATATTGATCAAGATTTTGAGAAAGCTATTTCGAATGTTGGATGTGTAATTGAAAATCCTGATTTATATCCTCATTTAAGCGGATACAAAAATATCAAGATAGTATCACTTTTAAACAATATTAAAGATGATGAATATATTGAAAAGATTGTTAAATTGTTTAAATTAAATGCTAGAATTAAAGACAAAGTAAAAAAATATTCACTTGGTATGAAACAAAGATTAGGTATCGTCTGTGCTCTAATTAAAAAACCTAAATTATTAATATTAGATGAACCAACTAACGGGCTTGATCCTCTAGGGATAAAGGAATTAAGAGATATAATTAAAAATATAAGTGAGGATATGAATGTAACTGTATTAATTAGTAGTCATATATTATCTGAAATAGAAAACATTTGTGATCGAATTGTTATTATTGATAATGGATATATAATTGACGAAATTGATATTGATGATATGAAGTCACATGAAATATCTTTAGAGCAAGAATTTCTGAAGTTAACTAGTGGTACAGTTGGGCAAATTGGCGGTGAATTATGAAAATTATAAATCTTGTGAAGTGCGAATTTATTAAGAATTATACTTTTAAAAAAATTATAGGTGTACTTATAATATTGATTTTTTCAGTTGTTGGAGTAACAGAGTCCCAAGAATATTGCTTTTCATATAGTTCTTCAGTCACAACTGAACTTGATTATTTTGAAAATGAATATCAATTTATTTTAGAGTATCCAAGTGAAGATGTTGATTATCAATTGTATCAAGAATATATATTGCCTAAGACAATTTCGGCTTACAAAAAATTATTGACATTAGAAGATTGTGAAGAATTTAATTATGGAAGTTGGCAATTAACATTAACAAGAGAAAAAATCAGTTTAGAAAAACAATTATATTTTATTGATAAATATTTAAATAAAGAATTTGTATCTTTAGAGTGGCTTGAACATGATGAAGCTTTATCTGCTGTTAAAGTATTATCTAATTTAAATAGTGATGAGTTACTAGTACGTAAAGATGAAATTAATAATATAATTAAGCAATATGATTTATTAATTACTGAAAATAAATTTTATAAGTATGTCGAGTATGAAATAAGTAAATATGAAAATAATGGTGTATCACTGATAATAAATGATACTAATATTAGTATGTTCCAAGAAATTGTAAATAAGAAAATAGAATCTGAAAGACATTATTATGTTTTAAATATATATAGTTTACTTAATTTTGTTTCAACTGGTTATGATAGTAAATATGTAGAAAAAATAGCTAAAGAAGAAAAGGCAAAATATAAAAGTATATTAGAGTATGCAATAAAAAATGATATTAAACATGATTTATCTAATAATGGTATTGTAGATATGAATAGTGATTATTTTTATATGACTTCTAAAAAAGTAGTTAATCAAATTTTTAGTTTAAGCATTGTAATTATGATTTTAGTTATTTTAACTAGTGGTGATATAGTTAGTAAAGAACACAGTTTAGGAACAGAAAGGATGATTATGACTTCTCCTAATAAAAGATGGAAAATATTACTTAGTAAATTTATCTATATGGTTTTAAATGTGTATATTATGTGGTTTATAGCACTTTTATTACTGTCAATATATGCTAGTGTAAAATATGGAGTTATTGATTTATTTACACCAAAATTAATATATTTTAATAATAAAGTTATAGAAGTAAATTATTATTTATATATAATAATAAAATTATTTTATGTGAGTATACCAGTTATTTCACTAATAACGCTTGTTTTTATGTTATCCACCATTACACTAAATACAACAATTACAGTGGGAATTGCGATGGCTATGACTGTTATATCCCCATTTTTATGGTACTTTATTCAACAATTTAAAATAATTTTATTAGCATACACTCCAATACCTTACTTTATGTTCAGCCAAGTAATAAACTTAAATGTAAACTATTTAAAAACTATGGAATTTACAATGATATCTGAAAGTTATGGAATATTTATTTCTATATTAACTATTGTTGTATGTTATATAATTTCACTTGTCGTATATATTAAAAGAGACGTAAAAAATTAAGTCTCTTTTTTACTTCTTTATTTTTCTTGCTTTAAAGAAGACTTTATAGTATAATTTTGTTGTTTGGAAAGGAGATAAGTATGATAGAGAGATTAGAAACGATAGAGAAGCGCTTTAATGAAATAACTGAAGAATTAACGAAGCCTGAGACTTTATCTAATATTAAACTTACTTTAGAACTTAATAAAGAGCAAGCAAGTTTAAAAGATGCCTATGATGCTTTTCAAATATATAAACGTATTTTAGCGGATATAGAAGCAGCTACTGAAATGTTAAAAGATCCTAGTATGGGTGAATTTGCTAAAGAGGAGTTATCTAATCTGCAAACAGAGAAAGATAATATGGATGCTAAATTAGAGATTCTATTATTGCCAAAAGACCCTAACGACGGGAAGAACGTTATTATTGAAATTAGAGGTGCTGCTGGTGGTGATGAAGGAAATATTTTTGCGGGAGATTTATTTAGAATGTATTCTAAATATGCTGAACATCAAGGATGGAAGATCGAAGTATATACAGAAGAACCAGGTGAATCTGGTGGATATTCTCAAATTGAATTTTTGATTAAAGGCGATAATGTTTATTCTAAATTAAAATATGAATCAGGTGCTCACCGTGTTCAACGAGTTCCAGAAACAGAATCCCAAGGAAGAGTTCATACATCTACAGCAACTGTTTTAGTAATGCCAGAGGCTGAAGAAGTTGATTATACTCTAGATATGAATGAAGTACGTGTTGATATTACAAGAAGTTCTGGATGTGGTGGTCAAGGCGTAAATACAACTGATAGTGCAGTTCGTTTAACTCATATCCCAACTGGTTTAGTAGTTTATTCACAAACAGAACGTTCACAAATAAAAAATAAGGAAAAAGCTATTAAAATATTACAAACTCGTCTTTATAATTTAAAGATGGAAGAACGTGATGCTGAATTAGGAGCTGAACGTCGAAGTAAAATTGGTACAGGCGATCGTAGTGAAAAAATAAGAACATATAATTATCCGCAAAATCGTGTTACAGACCATCGTATTGGTTTTACAACAAAACAATTAGACAGGGTTATGGAAGGAGCTTTAGATGAAATTATTGAAGCTCTAATCAATGAAGATCAAACCCGTAAATTAAGAGGTGAATAGAAAGTATAAACTTTCTTTTTTACTATTAAGAAGGTGTTTTATGAGAGATCAAGAATATTTAAAGAAATATTTAAGTTCTGATTTATTAGAACAAGGTTTAAAGCGTTTAGAAAACGGTGAGCCAGTTCAGTATATTATTGGTGATGTTGATTTTTATGGATATAAATTTAAGGTTGATAAAAGAGTTTTAATTCCTCGCTTTGAAACTGAAGAATTAGTAGAAAAGACAATTAACTATTTAAAAGAATTTCCAGATAATATAAAAATTATTGATTTAGGCACTGGAAGTGGATGTATTGCTATTACATTAAAAAAATTATTACCTCAAGCATCAATAACAGCGGTTGATATATCAGAGCAAGCTTTAGAAGTGGCTAAAATTAACGCTCATAACTTAGGTGTTGATATCACTTTTATTCAAAGCGATATGTTTAAAGAAGTAACTGGAACTTATGATATTATTATTTCTAATCCACCATATATTGCATATGATGAAGAAATAATGGAAGTAGTTAAGAAAAATGAACCGAAGCAAGCTTTATATGCTGACAATGATGGCTTATATTATTATGAACAAATATTAAAAAGTTGTTCTAAATATTTGTCTAAAAACTTTCTTATTGCCTTTGAAATTGGTCAAACTCAAGGAGATAAAATTAAATCTTTAGCTTATCAATATTTAAATGATATTACTGTTGATATTGTTAAAGATATACAAGGTTTAGATCGTTTTGTTTTTATTAGGAGTAACTAAAAATGTTACTCTTTTTATTTAAGTATGTTATAATGTTATTTGTGTAGGTGATGGTATGATAGATGAAGAAATAGTTAATTTTTATGGATATCCACTTAAAGTTAATCGTTATGTTTTAACACCAAGTATTGAAACTGAACAATTGATATCAAAGACAATTAATAATTTAGTTGATTTTGAATGTCCCAAAATTGCCGATATCGGAACTGGAAGTGGTTGTATTGGAATATCTTTAAAAAAAGAGATTAATTGTGATGTTACTTTAGTTGATATTAGTAATAAAGCTTTAGAGGTTGCAGAGTTCAATGCTAAGGAAAATAATGCTGATGTTGAATTATTATTAGGAAGTTTTTTAGAACCATTAACAGAAAAATATGATTGTATAATATCTAATCCAATGTATTTGTCTTATGGTGATGATGTAGCGGAAATTGTGGCTCGTTCAGAACCTGTTATTGCGCATTATCAAGGAACCGATGGTTTAGCTTGTTACGATGCTATTTTAAAGGAAGCAAAAAAACATTTGAAAAAACGTTATTTAATTGCTTTTCAATTGGGAAATACACCTATTATGCCATTAAAGCAAAAAATAAAAAAGTACTTTCCAACCGCAAAAGTATGGATAGAACAAGATATGAATAAGCGTGATATGTTTTTATTTATTAGAGGTTAATTATGGATTTATGGAGATATGAAAAAGAATTATTTGACCAAAATATTAATATAATAGGTGGTGTAGATGAAGTAGGGCGAGGACCGTTAATTGGTCCTGTTGTAGCAGCTTGTTGTGTCTTACCACGTAACTTTGTATTAGAGGGGCTAACTGATTCTAAAAAATTAAGTGAGAAAAAAAGAGAAAAATTTTATGATTATATAATCAATAATTGTGTGGCTTATGGAGTTGGGGTAATTACACCTGAAATCATTGATGAAGTAAACATTTATGAAGCTACTAAACTAGCAATGAAAGAAGCTATTAAACAAGTCCAAGCAAAAGTAAATTTAGAATATGTATTAATAGATGCTATGCCTCTTGATTTGGATATTCCAACTAATTCTATAATTAAAGGAGATTCTAAAAGTATAAGCATTGCTGCAGCGTCTGTTATTGCTAAAGTTACAAGAGATCGAATGATGATTGAATTAGATAAAAATTATCCTATGTATGGCTTCGCTAAACATAAAGGATATCCAACTAAAGCACATGTTGAGGCCATTAATAAATATGGGTTAATCGATGGTTATCGTAAAACTTATGGACCAGTTAAAGATGTATTGGAGAAGATTTTATGAAAATTTTTTTAATGTCACATATTGCGGATTTAGATGGTATCGCACCTGTTATATTATCTAAATTAGTATTTAAAGATTTTGACTATAAATTATTAGATATTAAAGAAGTAGATGACTTCATTAATGAGTCATTAGATAATGATTTTTTTAATGATTATGATAAAGTATTTATGACAGATTTATGCGTCAGTGAGAAAACTGCACAAAGAATTGATAGTCTAGAATTTAAAAAGAAATTTAAAGTGTTAGATCACCATATAAGTAATATTGGTTTGAATAAATATTCATTTATTGAAGTAGTAGACGAAACAAATGGAATTAAAGAATCAGGAACTTCATTATATTATAAATATTTACTTGAACATCATGCAACTCAAATATTAGGTAGAGAGTCTGTTTCTTATATGGTATCTTTAGTTAGATTAAATGATACTTGGGAATGGAAGAAATATAATTGTATAGAAGCTAGAGATTTATCTGCAATACTTAGTTATTATGGAATTGATAGATTTATTAGTAATTATGTTGACTTTTTAATTACGCATGAAAATTTTGAATTTACTAGTTTAGAAAAATCATTAATTGAAATTGATCATAAAAGAATGAATGATTATATTGAAGAAAAGAAAAATGAAGTCATAATTAAAGATATTAAGGGCTATAAAGTCGGTATTGTTTTTGCTGAAAATTACCGTAGTGAATTAGGCAATAAATTGGCTGAATATTATCCAGAAGTAGATTTAATTGCTATTATTAATTTAGGTCGTAGTATAAGTTATAGATGTATTAAAGACGACGTCAATGTTTCGAATTTTGCTTCTTTCTTTGGTGGTAAGGGCCATCAAAAAGCAGCCGGAAGTCCGTTACCTATTGGTTTACAAGAAAGTGTTATCAAATATATATTTGGGAGGGACAACAATGAATATTAATGCATTAAAAGTTGGTTATTTAAGAACTAACTGTTATATATTAGAAAAAAATAATGAAGTCATTATAATAGATCCAGCAGATGAATATTTAAAAATTAAAGAAGTAATCGGTGATAATGAAGTAGTAGGGGTTATCATTACTCATCATCATCCTGATCATGTAGGCGCTTTAGAATTTTTTGATGCTGATAAGATATATGATTACTATAATTTAAATGAAGGAATGAATACAATTAGTACTTTTAACTTTGAAATGATTAAAACTCCAGGTCATAAAGAAGATTGCATAACAATTTATTTTGAAGATGAAAAAGTAATGTTTACTGGAGATTTCTTATTTTTTAATAGTATTGGCCGTACTGATTTTCCTGGCGGAGATAATAAAGCAATGAAAGATTCTTTAGCAAAAATTCAAAAGTATGATGATGATATAACAATTCGTCCAGGACATGGAAAAAGTTCTAATTTAGGATACGAGAAAAATAATATTGGAATGTATACAAGTAATTTATAATATAAATTTCTTTACATTAAGTAAAAAGAGTGTTATAATTAACTTGTTTTTGAACGCAAAGCGATGATGAAAGAGTAGTAATAAATTAACGGATCGATAGAGAACTTATGGTTGGTGAAAATAAGTGTGAAGTATTTATGAATTCGCTTTCTAGCATTATAAAAGAAAATTTATAACGGTGACGCGTTATAGTCTTGAGGCAATTTACATTGTGAATTAAGGTGGTACCACGTCAATCACGTCCTTATATGGATGTGATTTTTTTATATTTAAGGAGGATTTATGGAAAATAGAGAAGAAATTTTAAATAGTTTAAAAGAAAAATTATCTACTGTCGATAATTTAAATGATTTAAATGATATAAAAGTAGAATACTTAGGTAAAAAGGGTAGTATTACTGCTTTATCAAGTATGATTGCAACTTTACCGGTTGAAGAAAAGAAAATATTTGGTGCTGAATTAAACAAGTTAAAAAATGAAGCAACTGAGTTAATAGATACTAAAAGATTTGAACTTGAAAATAAAATTTTGAATGAAAAATTGGCTAACGAAAAAATAGATATAAGCTTATCAGGCACTAAAGTTCCAATGGGTGCTCCTAATATTTTAGAGCATTTAATTGAAGAAGTAGAAGAAACGTTTATGTCTATGGGTTATGATGTTGTCGATGGACCTGAAATCGAAGAAGACAAATATAACTTTGAGCTATTAAATATTCCAAAAGGTCATCCAGCTAGAGATGCACAAGATACATTTTATATTGAAGATGAGACAGTTTTACTTAGAAGTCAAACTTCACCAGTTCAAGCTAGAACAATGCTAGCTGCTGGTGGTGATAAACCTATTAGAATGATTTGCCCAGGCAAAACGTATCGAAGAGATGCTGATGATGCTACCCATTCTCATCAATTTATGCAAATAGAAGGATTATTAATTGATAAAAATATCAGTTTATCAGATTTGAAGGGAACTTTTGATACAATTGCTAAAAAATTATTTGGTGAAGATTGTGTAACTAGATTTAGACCAAGCTATTATCAATTTACTGAACCATCAGTAGAAACAGATATTTCTTGTTTTGCATGTAAAGGTAAAGGATGCTCATTATGTAAAAATACCGGTTGGATTACAGTAAGTGGAGCAGGTATGGTTCATCCTAATGTACTTAGAAATTGTGGCTATGATCCAAATGTTTGGTCTGGATTTGCTTTCGGTTTTGGAGCTGAAAGATTAGCTATGTTGAAATATGGCATTAATGATATTAGAGCATTTTATCAAACAGATTTACGAGAATCTGTAGGATTTGATAGAAAGGAGGTATAATATGATTAGCTTAAATTGGGTTAAAGATTACGTTGATTTAGAAGGTGAAGATTTAAAAGAATTAGCCGTAAAAATAACTAAAGCAGGCGTTAATGTTGAAAAAGTAGTAGATAATCATATTGATAATTTAGTAATTGGCAAAGTTGTAGAGTGTATTGACCATCCAGATAGTGATCACTTGCATATTTGTCACGTTGATGTTGGAGATAAAACTATTCAAATTGTTTGTGGGGCTCATAATGTTAGAAAAGGCATTAAAGTAATTGTTGCATTACCAGGATGTATTTTACCAGGTGATGTTGAAATTAAGGCTGGTAAAATTCGTGGTCAAGAATCTAATGGTATGATTTGCGCTTTATTTGAATTAGGTGTTGAAGAAAAGACTGAAGAAAATTATAATAAAGGTATCGAAGAAGTAACTAGCAATCTTGAAGTAGGCACAGATGCTAATGCATATTTAGGTCGAGATGATATTTTATATGAATTAGATGTCCATAAACATCGTAATAATGATTGTTATTATCATTTAGGATTTGCATATGAAATTGGTTGCATTATTAATAAGCCAGTAACTGAACCTGATAAGTCATATAAAGAAAATAAGGAATCAGTTAAAGATAATATTAAGCTAACTGTTGAAACTGATAAATGCCCATATTATACTTGTAAAATGGTTAAAAATGTAACAATTAAAGAGTCGCCTGATTTTATTAAGAAAAGATTAATTGCTGCTGGTATGCGTCCAATTAATAATGTAGTAGATATTTCTAATTATGTTATGTTGGAGTATGGTCAACCGTTACATTTCTTTGATAAAGACAAACTAGGTGATACAATTCTTGTTAGAAATGCGTTAGAAAACGAAGAAATCGTAACTTTAGATGGAAATAATAGGATATTAAACAGTCGTGATATAGTTATAACTGATGGAGTTAAACCTATTTGTATAGCTGGTGTCATGGGTGGAGAAAATACTGATGTTGATGATTCTACTAAAAATATTTTAATTGAAAGTGCAATTTTCGATGCTGTAAGTATTAGATATACATCAGCAAGATTAGATTTAAAGAGTGAAGCGTCAATAAGATATGGTAAAGGATTAAATTATGAATATACAGATTCTGCTCTTAATCGTGCATGTCATTTATTAGAAAAATATGCTGATGCAACAATTCTATCAGATGTAGTTAAACATGATAAAATAGATAAAACTGCTAAAGTTGTTGAATTTACTACTGATGATGTTAATACATTATTAGGAATTGTTTTAACTGACAATGATGTTGAAGTAGAGTTAAGGAGATTAGATTTCCCTTATAAATTAACTAAAGGAATTTTCAAAGTTACAATTCCAAATCGTAGGTTAGATATCGACCCAAATGTAAACGATATTGCTGAAGAAATTGGTAGATTATATGGATATCATAATTTAGTTTCAACATTACCTAAAGTAACTACTAGACGTGGAGTATATGTAGGTGATATTCGTCTTAGAAAAGAAGCTTCTAAAAGATTACGTTCTCTTGGGCTTAATGAAACTAAAACTTATACTTTAACAAGTGAAGAAATGGCTAGTAAGTTTAAATATGATGCTAAAGAAAATGTTAAATTACCAAATCCAATGAGCGTAGATAAGTCAGTAGTTAGAACAAGTATTTTGCCATCATTAATTAACGTTTATGAATATAATAAAGCTCGTAATATTAAAGACATATTATTATACGAAATATCAAAAACTTATGATGCTGATTATACTGAAGAAAGTAAGATTGCTATTCTAATGAAAGGTAATTATATTATAAATGAATGGCAACATACTGTTGCTAAATGTGATTTTTATATGATTAAAGGAATAGTTGAAAATTTACTTGATTATTTAGGATATAAAAATAGATATGCATTTGAAGTAGCTGAACTACCTGAAATGCATCCTGGTATGAGTGCTAAAATATTATTAGATCGCGAATGCATTGGCATAATCGGTCGTGTTCATCCATCTTATAAAAAAGATGAAATATATGTGTCCGAGATTTCTTTAACTAAATTATATAATAAGCAAATTAAGCCTATTAAATTTAAAGAAGCATCTAAATATCCAGAGATTACAAAAGATATGGCTTTTGTTGTTAAGAAAGATGTTACAGCTGGAGAATTGTTACAACAAATTAAAAAATCTGGTGGAAGATTATTAACAAAAGTAGACATATTTGATGTGTATGTTGGCGAAAATGTTGGAAACGATGAAAAATCCATTGCTTTCTCACTTACTTTCTCAGATTCAACTAGAACATTAAATGATAATGAAGTAATGGAATTATTCAATAAGATTATTAAAGATGTTGAAACTAAAATTGGGGCTCAAATTAGAAATAAATAAAGGAGTATATAACTCCTTTTTATTGTATTATTAACTTTTTGTGATATAATTGTATTAGATAATAGGAGGACAATTATGAATAAAAAAGGTTTTACTTTAGTTGAATTATTAGCTGTTATAGTTCTTTTAGGGGTTGTAGCTCTCATATCGACACCGATTATTACTGGGGTTATTGAAGATTCTCGTATTTCTTCATTCAAGTCAAGTCTAAACGGACTTAAAAAATCAATTGAAACAGATTATGGTGATAACAATTTTGATTCTACAGTAGATTATTATTATGGGGGATATAATAGTGGTAAAACTCCATCTAATACGACAAAAAAATTAGAGGTATATGATGCACATGGCAACTTTTTAAGAGATATTGAGGTATCTGGTTATATTTCTGGAGTGGGAAAGGGCAGTGTATCTAATTCAGGAAGTGTTAGCGTTGGGATTTACACTGATAAATATTGTGGTATATTAATTGGAACTGAAACTAATGTATATATAATTGGTGAAGATATTACTTTAAGTGAGTGTAAAAGTAGAATTAACACAATTTAAGGATGTTTACATCCTTTTTTATTGTATAAAAATATTAAATATGATATTATTTTAAGTAGTGAAAGTAGGCGTTATATGGGTAATGATATTTTTACGGTTTTTATTGTAAATAAGAAGAATATGATTTTAGAGTATGCTAATACTTTTTTTAGATATACTGTTAATAATCGTAATAAAATAAATAAAACTTTATCTAGTATAATTGATATCTACTCAAATGTTTTTTATTTAAATAAAAGCCAAAATTTTACTGATTTAAATAAATATTTTGCTTTACAAAATTCTAAAGATATAATTTTAAAAGAAGTGATGACATCGACTATAAAATTTTATCAAGTTAATAATTTAGTAGAAAAGATTGAAAAAGATAAATCGACTATTATAATTTTATCAAATGTTATTTATTTAGCAGTTAATTTAAGTGAACGTATTTTAAAAAATAATAATGCTAATATTGATATTGTAATTGAACAATTTATAAATAAATATAATTCCAAAATTAGAGTAAAAAGTGATGATGATTTAAATAATTTAAAGCAAGATTTAATTAGTAGTGCTAAAAAAAGTGTCAATAGTTGGCATAAAGCGTTAAAATTATTTGATACAACAAATTACACTATTAATATTAAAAGAATATCTGAATATCATAGACAATATGAAATTAGCTTAACCTATGATATTAAGCAATTATCAAAGTATACGGATAAAGAAATTAAATTAGCTATCGATAAAAATATAACTTTAAATCATGCTATTATCCTTTTAGAACAAACCGTTATAAGAATTATAAAAGATTATTTGATTGGTAATCATGAAAATAAATATTTTATCAAATTACCATTAGAAATTTTTGAAAAGCAAAAATATCGTAAAATGATTGATGATATATTTAAGACAACTATTTTAAAGAAAAATATTGTTATTTTGTTTGAACATAAGGATGTTTTAAATTCTAGTAAAGTACTTAAGAGTATTAAAGATGAAAATTTTTCTTTAGCGCTTACAGCAGTTGATTCATTAAAGGTTAAAGTTCATAGTTTTGATCACTTTGATTATGTATTTATATCTCAACAACTATTAGAACTATTTGATGGATATCAAGAAATATGGAATGCCAAAGGAATAAGCTTTATAATTAGTTAGGGATGATAATGTGAATAAAGAATTTTTAGATTATTTATTATCTATTTCTGAAGATAATTATTTAGAATTTGAAAAAAATATTGACATTTGCATTCAAACTAGTAATAATTTAGGAGAAGTAGAATTAGATTTTTCATGGATAGACATTGTTGAAAAATATATTCCGTTTCTTAAAAATGCAGTTGAAAATCCATATCAAGAGATATTAGATGTAGCTGATTCTAAAAAACTGTATGAAAATCGTTTTTTAATTTCTCTAATTATTAAATTAAATCAATTTCTTGAAACTAGGCATAAAGAAGTTTTAAAAAGAATGAACTTACCTAGAGAACGTATTATTAAGACTAAATCAAATGTAGTTTTAGCCCAAGAAGATGTTGAGATTGAAACAAAAATTATTTTGCGTAAAAAAGAAGATAATAAGAACGGAGCTGCTTATGGATTAAGTGCTATTGAAAGAATTGAGAGATTACAAGAAGTTTTAAGTAGTATTATAATTAACCCGTTTTTTATTTCATTACAAGATATCAAATTAGTATCTTCACCAATTCAACGTTCAACAGTAATAATGGAAGATCCTAACTTTAAAAGATTGCTTGAACTATGGGATTTTCTAGAAAATTATTTATTAGTTCAAAAAACTGTATCCAATAAAAAAATTCAAGATAAGCGTCAAGAATTATTAGAAAATAAAGCTAAGAATACAGCTTTTGTTAACTATCAATTGTTTAATAGTATGAATTTAAGTTATGTTAATGAAGAATATTATCATGCTTTTCTAGATAAGATAATTGAAAATATTGTTGCTGAAGGCGGCACAGATGATAAAACATTTAAAAAGATGGTTAATAAGAAGTTTGAAGAATCCTATGCAAAAAAACAAAATAAAGAAAAAAATATTCAAGCAATATTTAATAAAAGTATAGATAATTACCAAAAACAAATAAAAGATGCAATTAGATGCTTAAAATAAGCATCTTTTTTTGTTTGACACAAAGTATTAATGTGCTAAAATATTGATAGGTGATATTATGGTAGCAGATGTTTTAGTAGAACTTAAAGCTAAAGAAATAATTCAAACATTTACTTATGCGATTCCGGATAATTTGCTTAATGAAGTAGAAGTTGGTAAAAGAGTAATTGTGCCTTTTGGCAAACAAACATTAGAGGGGTTCGTTCTAAATGTTGAAAATAGAATTGTTGATTTTGTAATTAAAGATATACTAGAAGTAATTGATGACCATCCAATCTTAAATAAAGAACTTTTAGAATTAGGACAATACATTAGTAAAAAAACATTATGTAATTTAATAGTTTCTTATCAGGCAATGCTACCAAGCGCTTTAAAAGCTAAACATGGATTTACTGTTCCTAAAAAGTATATTACTTATTTAAGATTAATTAATAGCAATTACGTTGCAAAAAATAAATCACAAAATGAAATAATTACAATTTTAAAAAATGGAGATGTTTTAAAAAGCGACTTAAAAGATTATTCTATATCATCAATTAATACTTTAATCAAAAATAAAGTTATTGAAGTTTATGAGGTTGAAGAATATCGCCTTAATACTTTTAATGAATTAGTTAAAAATAATATTAAATTAAGTGAAGAACAAGAAATTGCAATTAAGAGAATTCTTGAATATAAAGATACTTTTAAAGCCTTTTTACTATATGGCGTGACGGGTAGTGGTAAGACTGAAGTATATATGCAAGTAATTGAAAATGTTCTTACATCTGATAAAGAAGCAATTGTTTTAGTTCCTGAAATTAGTTTAACTCCACAATTAGTCAATAATTTTCGAAAAAGATTTGGTAATAAAATAGCAATTTTACATTCTCGGTTAAGTGATGGTGAAAAATATGATGAATGGCGTAAAATTGAACGAAAAGAAGTTAAGATTGCGATTGGAGCTAGAAGTGCGATTTTTGCGCCGTTTACTAATTTGGGGATTATTATTGTCGATGAAGAACATACGTCTACATATAAGCAAGATAGCAATCCTAAATACAATGCTTTAGATATTGCTTTATATCGGGCCAAATATCATAACTGTCCAGTTGTATTTGGTAGTGCTACACCATCAATTGAAAGTTATACTAGAGCTAAGGCTGGTGTCTATGAATTATTAACAATGAAAAAGAGAATTCATAATACACTTCCAATTGTCAAATTAGTCGATATGCATGATAGTATAAAAAATGGTTACAAAGTAATTTCCAAAGAATTAAAAGAAGCATTAAAAAATTGTTTCAATAATGATGAACAGGCAATATTATTATTAAATAGGCGTGGATATTCGACAACTGTAAGTTGTCATGAGTGCGGTTATAAATTACTTTGTCCAGCCTGCGATATTCCTCTTATTTATCATAAAAAGAATAATATTATGAAATGTCATTACTGTAATTATCAATGCCCAAAACCTTTATTATGTCCAGAATGTGGTAGTAAAGAAATAAATGAATTTGGGATGGGGACTGAAAAATTAGAAGAAATCCTAAAAGAAATGTTCCCTGATACTAAAATGGTTAGAATGGATATTGATACGACAACTAAGAAAGGGAGTCATGACCGCATTATTAAAGAATTTGCAGAGAAAAAGTATCAGTTACTACTTGGAACGCAAATGATTGCTAAAGGGCTTGATTTTAATGATGTAACTTTAGTTGGTGTTATTAATGGTGATGCAAGTTTAAATATTCCAGATTTTAGAAGCGCTGAGAGAACATTTTCTCTATTAAGTCAAGTAGCTGGGAGAGCTGGAAGGGCTTCTAAAAAAGGTAAAGTAATTATTCAAGGGTTTAATTTAAAACACTATAGCATAATAAATGCCAGTATCCATGATTATGAAAACTTTTATCAAGAGGAAATGAATGTTAGAAAAGTATTAAAATATCCACCATTTTATAATCTATCTATTATTAAAGTTATTGGGAAAGATTATGAAAAATGTATTGATGAAGGTAATAAAATTCAAAGATTTATTTCTTCTAAAATAAGTAATGCAATAGTTTTAGGGCCAAGTATGGCTAATAATCCTAAGATAAATAATAAATATTATATTCAAATAATGATTAAATATAAAAATACTAAAGACTTAATTGAACTATTAAAATTTATTCAAGATAAATATCGTAAGAATAGATATATTAATTTGGACTATGATTTAAATGTTTAAATATTTGTTTGTTTTAATTTAAAAGTATGTTATAATTGTTGTATAAAGAATAAAGAGGTTGTGTATATGCGTGATGAGTTAATAAATAGATGGAAGAGCTCACTTGTCCTTGGTGAAGATGCAATTGAAACTCCAATGGATGAAGATTTAGAAGCACCAATGGTTGAAGATATAGAAACATTAAAACCATTAAAAGATAAGGATATAGATGTTGAGCGTGAACTTCTAAAAAGAGAAAGAAAAAAATTTGAAATAGAAAAAAGTTTAGCATATGAAAGGATACAACTTGAACTAGAAACGTTAAAACAAGAAAAAGAAAAGTTTGATCGCATGCGTAAACAATATGAAAAACAAAGAAGATTAAATGAAGAAACTTTCCAAGAATCTAAATTAGAATTTGAAAAATATAAAGAATTAGAAAAGCAAAAATTACAATTAGAAACTAAAGAAATATTAAATAATTGTAATAACTTTAAGGATTTCTTTGACAATTATAATGGTGATAATAAAGTTTCTTAATAAGAGGTGTATTTAATGAATTCAATAACAAACACAACAAACGAAGATATAATAAATGAAATAACTGGAATTGAATATGAGGATGATGACGCATTAACTCTGTTAGATGATGAAGAAATGCCATCTTCTATTCAACCAACTGAAGATGAGGATTTAAATTCATTTTATTTAGGATATGATAAAAAAGAGCCAGTTCCTCAAACTCCAGTTGTAAAACCAAAACCAGTAGTTGAGCCAACTCCGGTTACACCTGTAGTACCAACTATAGCACCTGTACCTGCAGTACCAGTTCAACCACCTAAGTCAGAACCAACTCCAGTAATGGAAAATAAATCAAGCGGCTATCAAAATAAAATGGATCAATTATCTACTAATATTGATGCTTATTTAAATGGAAAACTTGAAAGTAAGAAAGATGAGGTAAAGGTAGAAAAAATGGAACCGGTTGTTGTGCCTGCTCCTGTTGTTCAACCAGCAGTTTCTGAACAAATACCTAAAGTTGAAGGGCAAGTTGAAGATAAATCATCTAATATAGATAATAATTTATCGCAATTATTTGCTAAAGCATCAGATAATGTGCGTGGTGCGTCTGATGTTAAGAAAAGAATGGAAGAAAAATTCAAAGAACTAAAAAAACTGTATGATGATTTTGAAAAGAAGAAAAAAGCTGACTATGACGAAATCAATGCTTATAAGGATGAAGTTTACAATAAGTTAAAAATTAGAAAAGACGAAATTGACGAAGAAAATCGAAAATTAAAATTTGAACAAGCTAATTTAGCTAACCAAAAGAAGCAATTTGAAGTAGAAAAGCAAAAGATTAAGGATGAGGCTAAGAAGAAGGAGGAAGAACTCCTTGAAGCGTTTAAAGAACGAGAAAAACAAATCGAACAAGTTGAAAATGGCTTAATTAGAAGAAAAGAACAATTAGATCAAGAAAAAGCTGCAATTGCGAAAGAACGTGCTCAATGTGAGCAAGAAAAGAAGGACTTAGCTGATAATCTTGTTAAATTTAATCAATTAGTAGACGATTTTACTAAAGGTGTAGATCATTTTAGTGAAAATAATTAATCAAGCGTATGCTTGATTTTTTATTGCCATTGAATGTATAATTAACTTAGGTGATAATATGGAATTCTTGTGCTTTACAAATGGTAGGAATCAAGTTGAAATTGTAAAAATAATAGAAGGAGATTTACATGAAATTGATAGATTAACTAGTAAATATTTAGATTCTGATGCCATTAGAAAAAAATATAGAAAGGAATTTGCTTTATTTCAAAAAAAATATCCTGATGCTAAAAATGGCGCGGTTAGAATTTTTGGTGAATCAGTTAAAAATGAAAATGGTTTAAGAGTGCTTTATAAAAAACATAAAGTAGTATTTAATCATATTATTAGAGATAAAAATTTTTTACGCTGGTTTGCAAGAGCTGAACTTAATAAGCCACGTTCTAATCGAATTTTATCTGATATATATATATTAAGAGGAATAACTGAATTTCATCTTGAATTAACAAGAATAAATCAATACTTGGCAAGCATTAAAAAGCGTGATCGCGCTGAAGATGGTAAAATCGGGGGTGGAAAAAGGTATTATCATTTTATGCGCATATTATTGAATAGGTATGAAGATTATCGTAAAGAATTTAATAAGCCAAGTCTAGACGATATTTGGAAAGAATATTTAAAATCATTCCAAGATATTAAGCTAGATAAAACTCCAAAATGTGGAACTATTACTACTAGTGAACAAAAAGTTGCTGAAACTATCCAATTACCTTTAATTTTTGACGAGGAGATAGACCCAGATCAAGCAATGTATGATAGTGAGGTAACATACGGTGAGCCATTGTATGATTTCTTTAGTTCAGATTATTTTGAACAAGGATATTCAACTATTTTCAAAAATGATAAATTGATGCTAATTGGTGAGTTATCAAAAACCGGTGATCTTGACGAAATAAAACCTTTCACTGAAGTATGTGATATTTGTTACAACGGTGAAACATTAGTTTCAACAGTAGATAGGTTTTCTCATGATGAATTAAAAGATTTTAATACTTCAAAGTTCACAATATTATATGCTGAAGAATATACGATAGAATTAAGAAACTTATTAATATTAGCTACTGAAAATGAATCTGAAATTGTGGTTATTACTAATGATAGAGTTGTTGCAAACTCTATCATGAAGAAACATCCAAATATTAGAATGATAGTAGATGATGAAAATGATAATCATTTACGTGCTAAAAAAGACTTAGTTGCCTTCTTTATTGAACAATACAATAAGGAGTATAGGAAGCAAAAATAATGCGAGATTATGTGAATAGATTTTTAGAATTACTAAGATATGAAAAGAATTATTCTAAATATACAGTTCTAAATTATGAAGAAGATTTAAAAGATTTTACTGCTTTTCTGGAAATGAATAAATATAGCGATATTAAGAATATTGATTATCAAGTAATTAGAAAATATTTAAATTATCTTTATGAAAAAAAATATTCTAATAAGACAATTTCAAGACATATTAGTTCGCTTCGGAGTTTATTTAAATACTTATTAAAAATTAACGTTATTACTAATAATCCTATGACATTAGTTTCAAATCCTAAAACAGAAAAAAAACTACCTAAATTTGTTCCCTATAAAGAACTAGAACAAATACTAAATATTTTTGATGGAAATGGTTCAATAGATATTAGAAATAGTTTAATTTTAGAACTTTTATATTCAACTGGTATAAGAGTTGGAGAACTTATTAATATTAAATTAACAGATATAGAATTTAGTCAGAATGAGATTCGAATATTAGGTAAAGGTAATAAGGAACGAATTGTTTTATTTGGAAGTAGATGTTTTCACTTATTAAATGATTATTTAGATAGTTATTATAGAAAATATAATATTCATAATAGTCCTTATTTATTATTGGGAGTACGAGGTAATAAAATTAATGATCGAGAAGTTCGAAAAATAATTGATGAAGCAGTAACTAAAGCTGGGGTTAAATTGAATATTTCTCCCCATGTTTTAAGACATACTTTTGCAACGCATATGTTAAATGAAGGTGCTGATTTAAGAAGTGTTCAACAATTATTAGGACATGAATCATTAAGTACAACAACTATATATACACATGTTTCTAATGAGAGACTTAGAAATGTTTATTTACATACTCATCCAAGAGCCTAGATGAAATTAAAATATATTTTCAAAATGGGGGGATATTAGATGGCAAAATTGATTTTTAGATATGGAGCAATGAATTGTGGAAAAACTACTGCTTTATTACAAGTTGAACACAATTATCGTGAAAAAGGAATGAAAGCTTTAATTGTTAAACCTTCAATTGATACTAAAGGTGGGAAGTGTATCGTTTCTAGATTAGGTATAAAAAGAAAAGTCGATGTTTGGTTACGACCAAAAGATAATGTTAGAGAAGTAGTTGATTTAAAAGGTGTAACTTGTATTTTAATTGATGAAGCTCAATTTTTAACACCAGATCAAGTTCATGATTTTTGGCTTATTACAAAATTATATGATGTTCCTGTTATTTGTTATGGACTTCGAACAACCTTTCAAACTAAATTTTTCCGTGGCAGCGCGCCACTAATGGAATTAGCTGATGAATTAGAGGAATTAGTTACTATTTGTAAGTGTGGTGCTAAAGCAAAATTTCAAGGAAGAAAGATTAATGGTGTCTTTGTTACCGAAGGTGGAGAAGTAGCTATTGATGGTGAAAATTCGGTTACATACGAATCTTTATGTGGTAAATGTTATATAAATGAAGTGTTGGGCATACATGAATTGTAAAAAAGAAGAAAAAAATAGATTTTTTCTTCTTTTTTGTTGCGACAAAAAACTATAACTGTTATAATTATTTTGTACATATTAAGGAGGAATTATAGAATGAAATTTGTATACTTATTTAAAGAGGGTAATGCAGATATGAGAAACCTTCTAGGTGGTAAAGGTGCTAACTTGGCAGAAATGACTAATTTAGGATTACCAATCCCACAAGGTTTTACTGTTACAACAGAAGCTTGTACTGATTACTATAAGAATGATAAGACTATTTCTAGTGAAATTGAAGAACAAATTTATACAGCACTTCATGAATTAGAAAAAATTCAAGGAAAAACTTTTGGGGATAATAATGATCCGCTATTAGTATCAGTTAGAAGTGGTGCTCGTGCTTCAATGCCTGGTATGATGGATACAATTTTAAACCTAGGTTTAAACGATGAAGCTGTTGAAGGATTTGCAGCAAAAACTGGTAACCCACGTTTTGCTTACGATTCTTATCGTCGTTTTATTCAAATGTATTCAGACGTAGTTATGGAAGTAAATAAGTCTTTCTTTGAAAAAATTATTGATGAAGTAAAAGAAGCAAAAGGTATTAAATACGATACAGAAATGACTGTTGAAGATTTAAAAGAATTAGTTAAGAGATTTAAAGCTGTTTATAGTGAACACATGAACGGTGCTGAATTCCCACAAGATCCAAAAGAACAATTAATGGGAGCTGTTAAAGCTGTATTTAGATCTTGGGATAATCCACGTGCTATCGTTTATCGTCGTATGAATGATATTCCAGGTGACTGGGGTACTGCTGTAAACGTTCAAGCAATGGTATTTGGTAATATGGGAGAAACATCTGGTACTGGTGTTGCATTTACAAGAAATCCATCTACTGGAGAAAAAGGCATTTATGGTGAATACTTAATTAATGCACAAGGTGAAGATGTTGTTGCCGGTGTTAGAACTCCACAACCTATAACTAAATTAGCTGAGGATATGCCAGAAGTTTATGAAGAGTTTATGGCTATTGCTACTAAATTAGAAAACCATTATCGTGATATGCAAGATATGGAATTTACAATTCAAGAAGGTAAATTATATTTCTTACAAACTAGAAATGGTAAAAGAACAGCACATGCTGCAATCCAAATTGCTTGCGATTTAGTTGATGAAGGAATGATTACAAAAGATGAAGCTATTTTAAGAATTGATGCTAAATCTTTAGATCAATTATTACATCCAACATTTGATGCTACTGCATTAAAAGATGGTGAAGTTGTTGGTTCAGCTCTTCCAGCCTCTCCAGGTGCTGCTGCTGGTTATGTAGTATTTACTGCTGAAGAAGCTAAAGCTTTGGGAAAAGGTGGTAAAGGGGATAGAGTTATCTTAGTTCGTCTAGAAACTACACCAGAAGATATTGAAGGTATGGTTGCCGCTCAAGGTATTTTAACTGTACGTGGTGGTATGACATCTCACGCTGCTGTAGTAGCTCGTGGTATGGGTACTTGCTGTGTATCAGGATGTGGCGAAATTGTTATTAACGAAGAAGCTGAAGAATTTACTTTAGGTGGACATACATTCCATAAAGGAGATTATATCTCATTAGATGGTACAACTGGTAAAATCTATAATGGAGATATTAAAACTCAAGAAGCAAGTGTAAGTGGTAACTTTGGCCGTATTATGGCATGGGCTGATGAAGCTAGAGTATTAAAAGTACGTACTAATGCTGATAATCCACGTGATACAAAGAAAGCTCTAGAATTAGGTGCTGAAGGTATTGGATTATGCCGCACAGAGCATATGTTCTTTGACGAAGAAAGAATTCCAAAAATCAGAAAGATGATTTTATCTGAAACTGTCGAAGCACGTGAAGCAGCATTAAATGAATTAATTCCATTCCAAAAAGCTGACTTTAAAGCAATGTATAAAGCATTAAATGGACTACCAATGACAGTTCGTTATTTAGACCCACCTCTACATGAATTCTTACCAACAGCTGAAGAAGATATTAAAGCTTTAGCTGAAGAAATGGGAGTAACTGTTGAACATTTGAAAAATAAATGTAATGAGTTACACGAATTTAACCCTATGATGGGACATAGAGGATGCCGTTTAGCTGTTACTTATCCAGAAATTGCAAGAATGCAAACAAGAGCTTTAATGGAAGCTGCTATTGAAGTCAGTGAAGAAGAAAAAATATCTATAGTTCCTGAAATTATGATTCCATTAGTTGGCGATGTTAAAGAATTACAATTTGTTAAAAATGTTGTAGTTGAAACTGCAGAAACAGTTAAAGCTGAAAAAAATTCTGATATTGGATACCATATTGGTACAATGATTGAAATTCCAAGAGCTGCCTTAACTGCTGATAAGATTGCTGAAGAAGCTGAATTCTTCTCATTTGGAACAAATGACTTAACACAAATGACATTTGGATTTTCAAGAGATGATGCAGGTAAATTCTTAGATGCATATTATCAAAATAAGATTTATGAATCTGATCCATTTGCTAAATTAGATCAAACTGGTGTTGGTCAATTAGTTCAAATGGCAGTTGAAAAAGGACGTGCAACTAGACCAAATATTAAATTAGGTATTTGTGGAGAACATGGAGGAGAACCATCAAGTGTTGAATTCTGCCACAAACTAGGATTAACTTATGTTTCTTGTAGTCCATTTAGAGTACCAATTGCACGTTTAGCTGCGGCACAAGCTGCTATCAAGGAAAATGGGGATAAGTAATTAGGCTTAAAAACCTTGAAAATAGAGGAAAAAATATAAAACTATAAAATGATCTTTAAGTAGATAATACTTGAATTATTAATAAAAATTAAGGATTAAGGATGTTTAAAAACGTACTTAATCCTTTTTTTGTCTAAAAAATAAGGAAAGTGCGATAAATCGGAAGTAGATTAAAAAAATGCGATTAACATATTTAAAACCAGAATTAGATTATTTATCTCAAAGTCAAAGAATATCATTTACAAGGCAAATAAAAATAATGACTCAAGATGAATTATCAGACAAATTAGGAATAACTGGCGAAAACAAACGAAGAACAATGACTAGATATGGATTAGGAGAAAGAAATCACAAAGAAGAAAGAACCAAGATCATAGCAGATATATTAAAAGTAAATTACAATGCTATAAAAAAATATGATGCTAATACTAAAGAAATAATTGATATAGACGATAAAACAAAAACGTCTTTTTTATTGAAGAAGAACATAATAGACTTACATTAGAATTGCTATATAAAAATTATATTGATGAATATGATAATCAAATATATTATTATTATGATTTATTTGAAAAATTATTAGAAGATAATTCCTATAGAGATCTTATAAAAATTATGCATTATATTGTTCCAAGAGTTATATCAAATAAATTTAAAGACAGAGATGATAATGATATTAAAAATAAGTTTAGATATTTTAAGAACACTATTGAAAATAGTATATATAGATTTAATTTATCTAAAGATATATACGACAGTTATGGAGACATTGAATGCAATAATGACTTTAATAGGTAAAATTAAGATTAGTTATGATATAATGTAGTTAATAACTAAATAGTAATTTGTATGGGAGTTGTCCTGATGAAGAAAAGATGTTTTTTTACAATTTTAATAATACTTGTTATATCATTATTTATTATAATAGATAAAGTAATATATTTATTTAATAATAATTTAACATATTTAGAACAATTTAAAATGATTCCAGAGAATGAAAGATTAACATATAAGGAAGTTATTTACAAGAATAACAAATATTTATTAGTAGGTTTTAAGGGAGATAATCCAACTTATCCTGATAATGTAATACTGTTAGAAAAAGATTCTAAATATTATATTCTAGAAAGAATAATTAATTGTGATATAAGTGAAGAAACAGCTTATTTTAAAGATGGTAGTTTTTATATTCATTGTATAGGTAGAAAAGCAAATATAATTAAATATGAACTCAATAATACGAAAGTGAAAAAATCATATATTGAGTTAAACTATAAAGAGGTTCCGAATATTAGTCAATTACACTTATTTGTAAATAACGTTGATGACCAATATATATATTTATTTTCTTATGTAAAAAATAATGATTCCATTCCCGAAGGTCATAGAGTAAAATGTTCTTTTGAAGATAAAAAATGTATGTATTATTAAATATATTATGCAAGATTATTGTTAAAGTAAAAAAATATATAATACAAATTATAATTTTCTAAAATGTATTAGTGAGAATCTTTTTAAATTAATAGATATAAGTTATATAGTTTAACTACTGGAAAATTAATGATTTGTAAGGGAGGGATTATGCTTATGTATGATTTAAATAAAGTCGCTGAAAATAGTTTTTATATTCAATGTCCTTCTAAAATAGGTCTTATAAAACTTAATGATGAGGAAGTTTGCTTAATTGATAGTGGCAGTGATAAAGAAACCGGACGTAAAATTAAACAAATTTTAGATGATAATAAATGGAAATTAAAAGCAATATATAACACTCATTCTCATGCTGATCATATTGGGGGCAATAGATATTTACAAGAACGTACTGGTTGTAAAATATATGCTCGAGGGCTTGAATGTGATTTTACGAATCATCCAATTTTAGAACCAGCTATGATGTATGGTGGGTATCCATGTAAAGAGCTTAAACATAAATTTTTAATGGCTCAGTCAAGTGAAACTATTGAGTTGACTAATGAATTTCTACCTGATGGTTTAGAAATCATAGAATTACCTGGCCATTCTTTTAATATGGTAGGATTTCGTACAACTGATGATGTAGTTTATCTAGCTGACTGTTTAATGAGTAAAGAAACACTAGATAAATATGGGATTGGATTTATATATGATGTTAGATCTTATCTTGAAACATTAGAAAAAGTTAAGAATTTAAATGCAAAGATATTTATACCTTCACATGCTGAACCAACAACAAATATATTTGATTTAGCTCAGTATAATATTGATAAAGTTAATGAGATTGCGAATAAGATTTTAGAAATTTGTATTAATCCTCAATATTTCGAATCGATATTGCAGCAGTTATTTGAAGTTTATGCTTTAACTATGAATATGGAACAATATGTTCTTGTTGGAAGTACAGTTAGGTCTTATCTTAATTGGCTAAAAGACAATGGTAAATTAAATGTATGTGTTGAAAATAATATGCTATTGTGGCAAAGCACAAAAGATTAATTATAACTTATAACATGTAGGTGGTAAAATGAATTATATTATATTTTTGGTTGCGGTAGTTTTTGCAATTACAGCCCATTATCTAACATATAGATATTGGGAAAGAAAGTATAAAAATAAATGTATAGAAGCATCTTTAAAAAAATATGAGCAATACCTAAAACAAAAATATACTTATTTTTGCTATAACGATGATGACTTTATTTTTGCTGTTCAACCTAAAAATGGTATAACAATTAAAAATGGTATTATAAAATATAATACAGTATCAATTTCAATAGATTCAATAAAGGAAATTAAATATGATTATAAAATTCATAAATTAAGTATAAATACGACTGATGATATTAAGGTTAATATTTATTTAAAAAATGGTGAAGTTGTTAA
Organism: uncultured Bacilli bacterium; assembly: GCA_944350495.1. Classification (GTDB taxonomy): domain Bacteria; phylum Bacillota_I; class Bacilli_A; order RF39; family UBA660; genus UBA5578. The sequence goes on along the minus strand of CALVOZ010000006.1, from coordinate 31,097 downwards.
TTTTATTGTTAAAGATGCGATAGAAATCTGGTATAAGTTATCCCTTGTATTAGTCGTTAGTATGATAATTAATAATTACGATCAAAATAAGTTTGATTTATTAAATCATCTTAATGATTTAAAAGGAACTATTTAAAATATAGTTCCTTTTTTTAATATATAAATGCCATTTTTGTCTATATTTTTGTATATTTCTTGAAGTATACTAATAATAAATTTATCTCAGCAAGTTATTACAAAAAATTTAGTTAAACTAATTTCACTCCGTTATTTTTTGTTATAGTGTCATTTTCTTCAAAGCTAATTTAAAATGATTTTATTTGGTTGACAAAAGAATGTAAAAGTGTTATTATGAAGCCATTCAAACAAAGAAAGGAGTGGAAAATATGAAAAGTTTATTTAAAACAAACATTCAAGAAAAGTATTTAGCAGTAGAAGTGGAAACTCTCGATGTTTTCCACGACTTTAATTTGGGATTAAGGGTAAAAACTACTGTAAAGTAGTTTTTTTGTTGGCAAAAGGAAGGAGAGAAATATGAAGAAATTAAAACATTTTAAAATATTTTGGCAGTATATTAAAGATGATAAATTTAAATTATTTTTATATGTATTCTTAGTAGCGATGACATATTTACCAGCTATTATAGCCATATATTTTTGGGGTGTAGCAGTAGAAGCATTAACTTCTAAGAATTTTAATCAATTTGTTTTATATTTAACAATTTATGAAGGTATATACATATTGCTTTATACTTTTTTGCAAATACCAAGAGATTATTTATATACATACTTTGAAATAAAATTTACTAGAAATATTAGTAAAGATTTATACAAAAAAATAGATAAATTGCCAGCAATTGCTTTTGAAGATATAGGCGTTGGCGAATTTATAAATAGATTATATACTGACCCAGATAGAATAATGGAACTATTATCTAAGATGGTTAAATTAATTTGTAAGGCAATAGTGGTAATTGTAGTAATTGTAATATCTATAAAAATATCTTGGATCTTATTTGCAGAAATAATGTTGTTAGCAGTAATTATGGGATTTATTTCAACAAAATTTTTTCCAAGAATTAAAAAGAGTCAAGAGCAAATCAAAAAAGAAAGTGATGCTTATGTAAAAGTTTCTACTGAAAATATGACGGGTATAAGAGAAATAAAATCATTAGGAATTTCTAGGATAATAGAAAGTAACATATCTAAAGTAATAGATAAATTATTTGGGCACACTGCTAAAGTTAGAAAATATGAAAGATGGTATTATGCATTTAATAATTTAGCTTATTTTATTATTCAATTTTTAATACTATTTACAACTGGAAAATTTTATTTAGATGGCACAATTAGTTTAAGTATCTTTTTAATGATGGAATCATATATTTGGAGAATTGATGAGGTTGTCGAAAGTATCAGTGACTTTGGCGTAAGTTTTAATAAAGTAACTGTATCTTTAAAAAGAATTGGCGAAATATTAAATAATGAATTATATCAAGATGAAAAATATGGTGATAAAGAATTAATCAATACTAAGGGAATAATTAAATTTGAAAATGTTAAATTTAGATATACTGAAAAAGATCAATATACATTAAAAGGCTTAAGCTTAACAATTGAGCCAAATAAAAAAATAGCTATTGTAGGACGTAGTGGTAATGGGAAAAGTACAATATTTAATTTGCTATTAAGATATTTTGATTCAACTAAAGGAAAAATTACAATTGATGATATAGATATTAAAGCTCTAACTGAAGAATCATTAAGAAATAATATATCTATTATTAGACAAAGTCCATTCTTATTTAATCTAACTATATTTGAAAATTTTAAATTAGTAAAAGAAGATATAACTCTAGAAGAAGTAAGGAAATATTGTAAAAGAGCTTATATCGATGACTATATAATGAGTCTTCCTGATAAATATAATACTATAATTGGCGAAGGTGGAATTAATTTATCTGGTGGTCAAAAACAGCGTATTGCTATAGCACGTACACTTCTTTTAAATACAAAAATAATTTTGTTTGATGAAGCAACATCAGCGCTTGATAATGAATCTCAAGAGTATATAAAAAAAACAATTGATAATTTAGTAAAAGATCATACTGTAATTATTGTTGCTCATAGACTTTCAACTATTGTTGATGCAGACACAATTCATGTAATTGATAAAGGAAAACTAGCAGGTAGTGGAAAGCATAAAGAATTATTAAACAATTGTTTACCATATCAAAATTTATATACTGCTGAATCTAATAGCCAAAGTAGTATGTAAATATTAGAATATATTTATATGATGTTGTAGAAAAAGGACAGAAATGTTCTTTTTTATTGTAATAAGTTACTATATGTTGAGTTAAAATATAATAGACTTTCATTTAGAAATTATGTAAAATATATATGTGGAAGTAAAGATAAAACTAATAATATAAAACGTTAAAATATCCAATTAAATAGTTTTTTAAATATTATCTGTTTTCTCTATTACTATATTTATAATAAAATATTACAAATAACTTTAAAATTATATAAAAAATTTCATCAAGAACTGTGACAAAATCTTTTTTATATAATGATAAATTAATTGATATATTAAATATCTTTGCCGTTTGACTTTCAATGTATTAAAAAAAGAATACAAAAAGAAAAAAATAAGGTTTTATTTGGTGCTAAATATTTAATAAAAAGTTTCAAAAATCTTTAGCTTTTTCAAAAATAAATTAAAAAATGAAATGGTAAAATTTTTATTAATATTTCACAACTAGAAAAATTATTGTTTTTGAATAATTTAAAACATTGAGATGAATTTTATGATAACAGTGTGGCAAAAAAATTATAAAAAATATGACATAAATGTTTCGTGGGGTCAATTCGAAAGTCATTTTCAAGGACGAAAAATAAGAGGTACTGCACCATTTATATCATTTTATATTGATGAATTTGGCTATTTAGGGTTAGAAACAATTTATTCAAACAAAAGATTAAGCAAACTAGAAATTGGTAAAAGAACAGATATTACAAAATATGTCTCAGATATAACAATTGAAGAAAATACTTCAGGTTGGGATTTGATTATTAATGGTGGTAAATATTCTTGTTATATTACAAGGATAGATGAATATGCTTTCAAAATTGAATTTAGTATTAATTATAAAGAGTATTTTGATGAGCAAGAAAAAAGTATTATTATTGATACTAATGTTATATTACTATGAGGAAGAAGGTAAAAAATGCAAGAAGAATTTAAAACGTTTTTGGTCAAGGAGAAGAAAATACAGCTTATGCTAAATACTTTTTTGGCACAAGTTATTTGAATCCTTTAACAGAACCTAATTGTGGCGTATTTATTGCAAATGTCACATTTGAACCTGGATGTCGTAATAATTGGCATATTCATAAATCTACTAAAGGTGGTGGACAAATATTAATCTGTGTTGATGGTGAAGGTTGGTATCAAGAAGATGGAAAAGAAGCAATTAGCTTAAAACCGGGCATGGTTATTACAATCCCTGCTAATGTTAAGCATTGGCATGGTGCTAAAAAAGATAAATGGTTTAGTCATTTAGTTGTTGAAGTACCTGGGGAGGATGCTGAAAATGTATGGTTTGAACAAGTTGCTGATGAAGAGTATAATAAATTATGATAAAGGAGGATATTAAAATGGCAAAAACAAAAGTTTATTTTATTAAGGAGATTACTTCAGAAAATTTAATTAAAATTTATGAAGCATTAGGAATTAATTTAGATGGGAAAGTTGGTGTTAAAGTTTCAACTGGTGAAGCTGGTTCAAGAGGATATTTAAAAGCAGATTTAATTGGACCCCTGGTAAAGAAATTAAATGGTACAATAATTGAATGTAATACAGCTTATCCTGGATTAAGAACAACAGCTGAAGAGCATATTAAAGTAGCTAAAGAGCACGGATTTACCTCTTTTGCTGATGTTGATATTATGGATGCTAATGGTGAAAAGAAAATACCAGTTAAAAATGGTAAACATTTAAAATATAATATTGTGGGAACACATTTGGATAATTATGATTCAATGTTAAATCTAGCGCATGGTAAAGGTCATGCAATGGGAGGTTTTGGAGCCAATCTAAAAAATCAATCAATTGGTGTAGCCTCACGTAATGGAAAAGCTTATATTCATAGTTGCGGCCAAACAGAAGATCCAGATAAGTCATGGACAATAGAATATGAACAAAAAGACTTTATTGAATCAATGGCTGAGGCAGCAAAATCAGTTGCTGATTATTTCAAAGATAATAATAAAAAGATTGCATATATTACTGTTATGAACTTTTTATCTGTTGACTGTGATTGTGATTGTAATCAAACAGACCCTGTAATGCAAGACATTGGTATTTTAGCATCTTTAGACCCAGTTGCTAATGATCAAGCGTTTATTGATATGGTATGGAATTCAATTGATCCAGGCGCTAAAAAACTACAAGAACGTGTTGACAGACAAGAGGGGAGACATATCTTACCTTATGCTGAAGAACTCGGTTTAGGAACTAGAGAATACGAATTAATAGAATTATAATTAGTGCTTAAAAAGAAATTTAGAAATGAATGGAGAAGAAATATGCTATAAACAATTTAACTCAATGTTTACCTTATGGATTTCCATTAACTTTTTTGCAATAAATTGTATTAAAGATTAAAATTAATTATAGAATGCTAAAATGCATTCTTTTTTTATAATTAAGATTGATTTTATTGTTTTCTTTTTTTATTTATATTATAATAATATTGGTGATAAATAATATGAAGGTAATTTGTATAGGACATGCAGCGTATGATATTACTACTCCAGTTGAAAATTTTCCTAAAGAAAATACAAAAAATAGAGTTCAAGAAAGAATTGAATGCGGTGGAGGACCTGCTGGGACAGCTGCGTATTTATTAGGAAAATGGGGAGTAGAAACTTATTTTGCTGGTATTGTTGGTGACGATTTATACGGTCACAATATAAAAAAAGAATATGATGAAGTCAATGTAAATACTGATTATTTACAGATTAGCCCTGAACATACAACTACATCAAGCTATATAATCGCAAATAGAGAAAATGGTAGTAGAACTATTCTTACATATCGTCCAAGTTCAATGAAGATGGCTCCAATTGACATTGATATCAAGCCAGATATGATTATTATTGATGGACAAGAACCAGAAATTTCAGAACAAGTTTTAAAAAATAATCCTAATGCTATTAGTATTATTGATGCAGGGCGCGATCGTAAAGAGATTAGAGAATTATGTAAGTTAGTTACTTATGTTGCTTGTTCGAAAGACTTTGCAGAATCAGTTAGTGGAGTAACTATTTATGAAACTGATAGTTTAAATTTTGCATTTAAAAAACTTGAAGATGAATTTAAGACTAATATTATCATTACTCTAGAGGCGGCTGGTTGTGCTTATCGTAATGCTGAAGGAGTTATTGAAATTATTCCTTCCATTAAGGTTAAAGCTATAGATTCAACAGGTGCTGGGGATATATTCCATGGCGCCCTAGGATATGCAATTTCTCAAGGTTGGGCTATGCCTGATGCACTCAGATTTGCAAATATAGCAGGAGCTATGTCTGTTACTCGTATTGGGGGACGTTATTCAATTTTTGAATTAGATGAAATGTTAGAAGTTTACAATGAAATTAAGTGATGTTATTTTTATAAATAATTTTCCAACTCTTGATTTACACGGTTATGATCGAGATACAGCTCGTGTTAAAATATTAGAGTTTATTAATGATAATATTGCGGTGGGAAAAGAATATATTACAATTGTTCATGGCGTAGGTAGTGGCATTTTAAGAAAAGAGACAGATATGGTTCTTAAAAACAGTAAAAAAGTCATTGAACATCAAATATTTAGAGGTAATAGTGGATGCACTATTGCACGTTTAATTAAAAAGTGATTTAGAAAGTTTAAAACTTGACAATGAAGCTGTTTTATGGTAGCATATACGGCATCTCATTGAAAAGGGGGAGTCTTTTATGTATGAAGAAAGAAGAGAAAGTTTTTCAATTAGGGATTTTTTATTACAAGTACTATTTGTAGTATTGTTTGTATTAATTTTAATATTTTTATTCCCTACAAAAAGTTATGTGAAAAAATATGTAGATGATAATAAGGTTGAGACAAATTTAGAGTCAGGATATGACCTAGATAAATTAGCAGTTTTATATGACCAAATATTTGCTAATAACGTTGCCACTATGAAGGATGCTGCAATCGGTTATTATACAAACGAAAGATTGCCTCAAAAAGTGGGCGATAAAAGCAAAATGACTTTGCAGCAAATGTATGATAGACATTTGGTGTTAACTTTAAAAGATAAAGAAGGTAATGCATGTAGTCCAACTCAATCATACGTTGAAATTACAAAATATGAAGATGAGTATCAGATGAAAGTTAATTTAAGTTGTGGTAGCGAAACTGATTATATTATTGTATATTTAGGATGCTACGATTACTGTGAAGCAACTGGAGTTTGCGAAAAGAAAGTTACTACAACAAAACCAAGTAAGCCAAATCCTGATACAGATAAAGAGCCAGAAAAACCAACTCCAAATGATAAATTATGTGAATACAAAAAAGTAACTGAAGGTAAATGGTCTGATTATGGTAAATGGACTGAATGGTCAACTAAGAAAGTTACAGAAACTAAAGAACGTGATGTTGAAACTAAAACAGAAAAAGTTGTAACAGGATACAAGAATGTTAAAAAACAAGTAGGTACAAAGACAGAAACTTATATTTCCAAGTATACTACAAGTAAATATATTTCAGGATATACAACTGAAAAATATGTTTCAGGACATACAACTGAAAAGTATATTTCAGGATATACAACTAAAAAAGTAGCAGTTGGTACTAAGAAAGTTCAAGTTGGTACTACTACAAAGACAGTAACTGAAAAAGTTCCTGCTGGAACAACTAATGTATATCAATCATCAGGTTCTGGTCAAACAGTTCCATCTAATACTAGTGATACAATTTATGTTAGAACAGGTTCAACTACATCTCAAAGTTGTTCAAGCTGTGCTACTGTAACTATTTATACATGGGATGTATATAAAGTTGTTACAGTTTATAAGACAGAAACTAAGACAGTTGAAGTTCCAATCTATTCAGTAGAGACAGTATATGAAACAAAACAAGTTCCAGTATATTCAACTAGAAAAGTTCCAGTATACTCTACTAGAAAGGTACCTGTATATTCAACAAAGAAAACGCCAGTATACGCTACAAGAGAAGTTCCAGTATATGATTATGTAAAAGTAGCAATCTATGAAAATGTTACATACTACCGTTATAGAACAAGAAAATATATCGGCGGTACAACAGATATCAAATGGAGTACATGTAATCCAGTTGATAAGAATTTAACTTCTAAAGGATACTACTTAACAGGTAATGTAAAGTAATAATCAAAAAGGCGCCTTAGGGGCCTTTTTTGTTTGACAGTCCCAAATGAATGTGCTATCATAAAATAGGATAGAAAAATATAATTATAATAGGAAGGAGTGTATTATGAAAGAAACATATTTATTTGATTATGTTAATGAAAACGAGTTTAAAAAATTAGAACGATCATTAAAAAAGTATAATATGCTTGCCTATAAGAAATTATATTTTGAATATTATCCAGCTTTAAAAAATGGCAATTTTTTAGGAAAACTAATTTCTACCAATAAGACAAATGGCACTCAGACATATGAATTAAAGCTACCAACTGATTCTTTATTTTCAAAAGTTCATGGTGACATCAAATTATACTATTTAGTGTATGAAAAAGATAAAATTGTAATGTTGGATAAATTTGAACCTGTTGATATATTAAGTGAAGGTCATGCTAGTGAATTAGTTACATACAAAGGAGTAATGGTTTCTAAACAACATTCCGATAAAGATATGTTTAAAATTAATTTATTAAATATGTTAGACAAATAAAAAGTATTAGAAAATTTCTAATACTTTTTTTATGATATATATGACCCGCAATATTCGCAACTACCAACTTTCTCTTCCACTTTATTGCTGGCTCCGCAATTTTTACATGTTACAACTCTTGTTAAAATATTCTTAATACTATTTAATTCCTCAATATATCCCTCTGGTAAATATATTTTATTTCTTTTTTCATCAATTACGTAACGCTCTAAATATCTTCTATCAATTAATGTATTTAAATCTTTTATTACTCTATTTTTTGATAAACGAGTTGCTGCACTAATTCCGTTTAAGTCCTCAACTTTTTTATTGACAATAAGATCGATATATTTTCGATATCTTCTTGCTTTAATTTTATTATACATTCCCAAAATAAATAAAATTGAACCAATAATGGCATTAAACATTATAAAATAAATTAACAAATCAATTTCTTCCATTGTATATTCTGCTATTGTTGTAGCATAACAAAATAATCCACTTATAGAAAAAAATATGAAACCTAAAATTATTAATATATTACCAATTTTAAACAAATTTCTTCTATGCAAGATTGTTCTTCTAATTAATAAGAAAATAGCTAGAGGTGGAAATATAAATAGAGTTATTATAATAAATATCCAATTATCAAAGAAGTAATCTTTGTCGGGAATACCATAAATTTTTTTGCTCTTTTCCATATCATCACCCTAACTATAATTATATAACGATATATTTATATGTTCAATATGTAATTAACAAAAAAAGCTGATACATATCAGCTTTTTAATTCAAATGGTGCGAGTGAAGGGACTTGAACCCCCATGCCTTGCGGCGCTAGATCCTAAGTCTAGTGCGTCTGCCAATTTCGCCACACTCGCGAATGGTGGATCTTGTAGGACTCGAACCTACGACCGCCCGGTTATGAGCCGGATGCTCTAACCAACTGAGCTAAAGATCCATCAAGTACTTTTATAATATATCATAATTGAAGACCGAATGCAATAGTATAAATTATTTTTTTTAATAAAAATTATGCAAAACAATACAATTTTATAATTGTCAAAATGTATTTAAGTGTGATATAATTTAAGTATATGAAAGAATAATAAAAGACTATACATAATTTGACAAATAGTCTAAAAAATGTTAACATAGATGCTATCTTTGAGAGAAGGGGGATTAATATGATACATTTTATAAATGAAAAAGCTATTCCAGGTAGTGGAAAAATTTCAAGAGAAGGAATTAACGGAAAGAAAAAAATAGTAGCATTAGGAGCAAGTGCAATGGCTGTTGTAATGCTTTTAACTGGATGTGGTTCTGATAAAGTTGATTCACAAACATCAGCTCCAACATCTGAAACTTCATCTGAAGCAACAACAGAAATAGAACAACGAATTGATGAATTACAAGCAAGGGTAGAAGAACTTGAATCTACAGGTATTACGAATATTGGCGCTAATGACACATATAGTGTTGATGCTTGGGAACTTTTTGTCCAAGATGCTTTAAAAAATGTTAATGGTAAGATTAACAGTAATGATGAAGTAAAATTTGAATTAGCTTTATCTGTATTAAATATCGATTACTTAGATCAATATGGCCAAAAAGTATTATTAAAAGAATTTGATAGAGGTACTGACGTTGAGATGATTTTAAATGCTCAATATGGTATTAGTTCTCAAATTCGAGAATGGAATACTGGTCTTACTTCAACTGATAATTATATTTCCCATACTGGTTTATTATTAGATGCGACTGATAAGGAAATTATTTCTCAATTAGAAGAACTTGCTAAAGAGGTTATTACTTTGAGACAAAATCCGACTGCTGAAAATAAAGCAAGAATTCAACAGATTTTTGATATGGTTTATGCTTTCATCAATGGCGAAGGAACAATTGATATGACTATTGGTGGGCAAACTAAAGCAGTTGGTGAATTAGATTTAACTGATGGTGCAATTTTTGCATCTGAAAACATAGCCCAAACAATATCTGTTTTATCTAAGGATATTGTTTCTCAAGATAAAAGAGAAACTATGGATGGCAAATTACGTTCTTATGATATTTTAGCTAAAGTTCAAGAATCAATTATTAGATATCAAACAATAGCTACATTAGATGGTGTAGATACTGAAATCCAAGAAAGAATTTATGCGGATTATGAAAAGAGTTTTGAAATAATTAAAGGTGAATTATCAATAATGAGTGTTACAGAAGAAGAAGCTAAAGCTTTATATACTGTGACAAATGCTGATTTCTTCATGGATTCATTAGAAAGCCAAGATGTATTTAAGTTAATTTATAAAGACGGATTTGATATTAGAGAAGTATTTAATTTGGCAGATTCTGCTATTGAAAAGATTGTTAAGTATAATGATACAAGAACAAGCGCTAATGACTTATATGATATGGGTAGATTAGTATTTGCTAGTCAAAGTGATTATGTTTCATTAAGTGGATACTTTAATAACTTATATAATGTTAATTCTAAAGATTCAACAATTGCTGGGGCTGCAGTTGATATCATTAAAGGATATAATCAATATTCATCTGAAGTTACAATTGATTATCAAACATATGATGATGAAGGCAATGTTATTAACAATTCATTAGATAAGAATGCTTTAAGTAAAGGCGCTACTTATGTTATTAATAGAGGGACTCTTTATTCTGTTAAAAGTCATGCAAGTGTTTATGGAACTAAAGCAGATGCAATTATTCCTTTAGTAGATGGTTCTCAATCTGCATTAGACCCATATGATCATTTAGTTTTAGCTTTTGATGGATACTGTGCTGATAAAAATATCTTAGTATATGGTAGATATGTTGATGAATCAACACAAGGACAAAAATAAAAATACCGAAAGGTATTTTTTTTTTACGAATATTATTATAATGTGATATAATATATTTACAAAGGAGTGATAGGATGAGATTATTTAATACTCTCGGTCATCGTATTGATGATTTTGTACCTTATAATCCAGATGAAGTAACAATGTATACATGTGGACCAACAGTGTATCATTATGCACATATTGGGAATTTAAGGACTTATATTTTTGAAGATATTTTAGAAAAAAGTTTAAAATACTTAGGATATAATGTTAAACGATGTATGAATATCACTGATGTTGGTCATTTATCAAGTGACGCTGATACTGGCGAAGATAAAATGCTTAAAGGTGCTCAAAGAGAAAAGAAAACTGTTTTGGAAATTGCTGATTTTTATACTAAAGCCTTTATGTCTGATTGTGAAAAGTTAAATATTCGTTGGCCAGACATTGTATCTCCAGCAACTCAAAATATTGATGAATATATTAAAATTATTACTAAATTGTTAGAAAAAGACTTAGCCTATATTGCTGGTGGAAACGTTTATTTTGATACAACTAAATTAGCTGATTATTATGTTTTAACAAACCATAAAGAAGAAGAAATGGCAGTTGGTGTTAGAGATTCGGTTGAAGAAGATGCAAACAAAAGAAGCCAAGCTGACTTTGTTTTATGGTTTACTAAATCTAAATTTGAAGATCAAGAATTGAAATGGGATAGTCCTTGGGGTTATGGATACCCAGGATGGCATATTGAATGTTCTGGTATTAGTATGAAATATTTAGGTGAACATTTAGATATTCACTGTGGTGGCGTGGATAATATTTTCCCACATCATACAAACGAAATTGCTCAATCTGAGGGTTATTTAGGACACCCATGGTGCAAGTATTGGATTCATGGAGAACATTTGAATGATCAGTCAGGAAAAATGAGTAAGAGTAAAGGTGAATTTTTAACTGTTTCTTTACTTGAAAGTAAAGGGTATAACCCATTGTCATATCGTTTTATGTGTTTAAATAGTCATTATCGTAGGCAATTAGTATTTAGTTATGAAGCTCTAGATAATGCTACTAATGCTTATGATAAATTACGTAGTAAGATTGCATGCTTAGGTAATGAAGAAGATAGTACAGGAACTGAAAGATTTAACGAACTATTTAAAGAAGCTATCGCTAATGATTTAAATACTTCTTTAGCACTTACTGTTTTATATGATGTTTTAAAGAGCGATTTAACCAATGCGCAAAAGAAATATTTAGTTAATCAATTTGATTCTGTCTTATCCATTGGTTTAAATGATTTAACAGAATGTGCAATTGATTGTGATTTAGAACAATTTATTTTAACTAAAATCGAAGAGAGAAAACAAGCAAAGCAAAATAAAGATTTTGTTAAAGCTGATAGTATTCGTGATGAATTATTAGAACGAGGTGTTGTTATTAAAGACACTAGAGAAGGTACGACATACGAATTAAGGTGATAATGTGATATATGGTTTAGAAACTTTGTTAACACTTTTTATAGCGCTTGTTTCTTTTATAATTGTAATTGCAGCTCAAGCGTATTTATCTTCAACATATAAAAAAGGGAAAGAAATACTTTCGAGAAGCGGCTTAAGCGGTTGCGAAGTAGCACGTAAAATTTTAGATAGTAATGGATTGAGTGATGTTTATGTAGTTCAAACTGAAGGTATATTATCTGATCATTATGATCCAAGACGTAAAGTGGTAAGATTATCTAAAGATATTTTTCATGGCTCAACTATTGCGGCTACAGCTGTGGCTGCTCATGAATGTGGTCATGCAATTCAAGATAAAGATGGTTATATGTTTATGCGTATTCGCAGTAAGATTGTCCCAGTGGTAAATTTAATAACTTATATTGGTTATATAGTGTTACTTATTTCTTTATTTGCTGGAATAACTGGATATTTAAAAATAAGTATTTTATTGATTGCAGTAACACTTGTCTTTCAATTAGTTACTTTACCAGTGGAATTTGATGCATCTAAACGGGCTTTAAATGAATTAAATCGTTTAGCACTTACTAGCCCAAAAGAGAAAGAATTATCTGAAAAAGTATTAAAGGCAGCGGCTCTTACTTATGTAGCGTCTTTAATTTCTATAGTATTGGATTTATTAAGATTGGTGATTATGCTTAATGATCGAGAATAAAAAGAATTATTTTATTAATTCTTTTTTTATGCTATAATTAAAATGGTGATAATATGGATGGTGTGTTCTTAGTTGATAAAGAAAAATGGGTTACAAGTCGTGATGTAGTAAATGAAATTATAAAAAAGACTGAGAACAATAAGGTTGGTCATACTGGAACGTTGGATCCTATTGCAACTGGTGTTTTAGTCATCTGTGTAGGTAAGGCAACTAAGTTAGTTAATTATTTAACTGCTTCTAATAAATCATATATAGCAGAGGTTATATTAGGAATAGAAACTAATACTCTTGATTTAGAAGGAGATATAATTAAAGAAGAGATCGTTACCGCTACTGATGAAGAAATATTGAATGCAGTTTTAGCAATGAAAGGAAAATATGAACAAGAGGTTCCAAATTATTCAGCAGTTAAGGTAAATGGAAGAAAATTGTATGAATATGCAAGAGAAGGAATACCTATAAAATTGCCTAAAAGAGAAGTAGAAATTTTTGATATTAAACTTCTAGGGCCAATTAAAAGAGAAAATAATAATATTATTTTTTCTTTTGAATGTATAGTTAGTAAAGGAACATATATTAGAAGTTTAATTAGAGATATAGCTCACAAATTAAATACGGTTGGAATTATGAGCAATTTAAGAAGAATTAAGCAGGGAAATTTCACTATTGATGATTGTAAGTCAATTGATGATATTAGAATTGCTGATATGATTGGAATTAAAGAAATTCTAAAAGATTCATACATGGTTACTGCAAGCGATATATTGAAAAAGGATATATTAAATGGTAAAATTATAGATAATATATATGGTCGTGATGAGGTTGTCTTTATTGATAGTAATGATTTAGTTTTAGCAATTTATCGTACTTATGATAAAGATACGACAAAATTAAAACCACATATAATGATTGGAGGATTAAAATGACATTAGTTATAATGGCGGCTGGTTTAGGAAGTCGCTTTGGCGGTTTAAAACAAATTGAGCCTGTTGGGCCAAATGGAGAATTTATTATCGATTATTCAATTTATGATGCTATCCAAGCTGGCTTTCAGAAAGTAGTATTTATTATAAAAGAAGAAAATTATGATATTTTTAGAAATACTATAGGTAAAAGAATTGAAGGAAAAATTAAGGTAGAATATGCTTTTCAAAGTTTAGATGAAATTCCAGAAGGAGTTACTTTACCTGAAGAACGTGTTAAACCTTTAGGTACAGGACATGCAATGTATTGCGCTATGAAATATGTTGACGGACCTTTTGCAGTTATTTCAGCTGACGATTTTTATGGTAGTGATGCTTTCAAAACTTTAGGAGAGTCGTTAAAACGGGCTAATGAATTTAGTGTTATTGGTTATAATATAGGTAATACGTTAACTGAGAATGGCGTTGTTAAACGTGGAGTTTGTTTTGAAGAAAAAGGTATTTTAACAAAAATTGTTGAAAGTAAAGTAGGGCGTGTTGATGGTGTTATTACATGCGAACCATTAGATGGTAGTGCTCGATATACGCTTGAAGATAATCATCCTGTATCTATGCTTATGTATGGTATGCAGATAAGTATATTTGATTATTTAAAAGAGGATATTAAAAATTTTTTTGAAAAAAATAAAGGTGATCTTACAACATGTGAGTATTTATTACCAGATGTTTTAAGCAATTATAGTAAAGATAATAATATCAATGTTAAAGTAATTCATACTGATGCAGTATGGAAAGGTGTTACTTATGCATCTGATCTAGAAGAATTAAAAGAATATATTAGAGAGTTGATAGATGAAGGAGTATATCCTAATAATCTATATTAGGTGATATTATGTTTGTTGAACTAAGTACATTTTTAAATGAATATGAATTATATAATAGGAGAGTTGCAGATATTAAAAATGAAGTAACTGATCAAGGAGAATTAGCTCGAAGACTAGAAGAAGAAAGATTAAAATTTAAAGGAATTACAAGAAAGTATTTACCAACTGCAATGAGTTTTATTAAAGAAAAATTTAATTGTGATTATTCTTTATATAAAGTTGGTAAAGATGTAGATGCTAATTTTCGTACAATTGAAACTAACATTAGTAAAACACAAAGTGAAATTAACATTGAAATGCAACAATTTGTTCAATTAGCTATTCAAAATAATTTTTCTGATGAAGATAAAAATAAATTAAATTTAGCAATTAATGTTATCATGTCTTATGTTGATGATACGAGAGTTGATGAAGATAAAAATAAAGAGTTTTATTTGAATCATAGTAAAGTGGTTGCTAGTAGTCTTGAATTACCAATTTCACCAAAAGTTAAAACTGAAGTTCAACCAGTACAAGTTCAATATAATCCATATGCTAATGCACCTGTTAATTTAAATAATGCAGTGTCAACCAATGGCGTGGAGACTAATTCTAAGCCAATGCTAGATGATCCTTTTGCAGCTTTGTATAGTGGAATTAATAATTCATCAACAACAGTCTCTACATCTGAAACTAAAAGTTCGGCTTTTCCAACAGTAGTATTTCCAACTCAAGATGAATCAGTGACTAATACTCAAACTGTTGGTGCAAATAATGTTATGTCAAATTATCGTGTACCTAGTATCAGTGATGTTGTTACACCTATTATTCCG
This sequence comes from uncultured Bacilli bacterium, assembly GCA_944350495.1. Lineage (GTDB taxonomy): Bacteria > Bacillota_I > Bacilli_A > RF39 > UBA660 > UBA5578. Next base: position 15,515 of record CALVOZ010000006.1, on the reverse strand, counting down.
GTCGTTAATACTAATAATCCAATGCCAGGTTATCAAGCACCTAGCGTTAGTAATACTGTTCCTAATACTGTAGTAAATAATACTAATAATTCAATGCCAAATTATCAAACTTCTAGTGGCAATAATATTGTTGTTCCGAATATTCCATCATTTAATACTAATATCGCAATGCCAAATTATCAAACTCCTAATAATGAAATGATTAATCCTAGTATTGGAGTTGCTCCTATGATGGCGCCTAATAATGCTGTAGGACGCCCACAAACAACCACTGATTCTAAACCAGAAGGAGTTGCCATTGTCACAAAACTAGTATGCGCTATTTTAATTCCTTTATTGTCAATCTTAGCTGCTGTAATATATGTTAAGTTAAATGAAATAGATGCATTTTCAAAAACTATATTAAAGATGCCTGATATGATATCAAAATTTGCTACATGGGCTATTATTGCAATTATTTGTTTTGTTTTAGGTAAGCCTGTAGTAGCACTTGCTAAAAGAAATTCAAAAAACGTTGAGAGATTCTTAGTTGCACCTGCTGTGTTATCGTACGCAGTATATGCTTTGTTACTATATTTGATAGAGATATCTGTGTTTGAAATGAGTTCTTCTTTAAATATTAAGCTTGTTTTATATATTGGTGCTGGAGCAATATTCTATTTATATTACGTAACATTTTTATTTATTCAAGCGTTTGTAGCAAATAACAGCGGTAATGATTTTGCTGTTAAATGGAATATATTTGAAAAACTAGGATTTATATTTATTTTTTATGTGTTTATGATTCCAACCATTGCATCTATTGTTCCTGTTGAATTTCTAACAGAATTTGTTCAACTTATTCAACTTACAGATACTTCAGTTGGAGAATATATGGGAACCATTATGTTGTGCCTTTCAATCGGTATTCCAATTTTAATTACAATTAGTAGATTGATTCAAAAGAAGAAAGTTGGTGCATAGTATGACTATTGTAATTGCTAATAAGTTAAAAGAATATATTGATTCTTCAGATTTAAAAGCGTTAAATTATAAATGTGCAGTAGGTTGTTATGACATTCAAACATTTATAAATAGTATTAAAAAATATGATATTGATATGCTTATTATCGATATTACAGCTATTAAGGATGTAAATAATGCGGATTCATGGCATTTGTTTACTGAGTTGGTATCACCAGAAAATATTTTTGTTTTACAGGAAGCCCATAGTTCTAATTATGCAATTTTATCAATTTTAGTTGATAGTGGAATTTATAATTTTGGTAAAAGTGTTAATGAAATTTTGAGGCTTATTGAAACCCCTAATACTTATGCTAGTGTGGCTAAATATGTTAGTAAAGGTCCAGTTAAAGTTCCTGATAAAGATTTAGCAAAAGAATTAAGTAGTTATGAAGAAAAGGTTTCTAAACACCAAGATCAAATGAAAAATTATTTAAAAAAATATCAAGATGGTGAATTAGAGGAACCTAAAAATACAAATGTTTTAGGTGATCAAATTTTAGTTGGTGCAGTATTCTTGCCTATTTTAACTTTTGTTTCTACTGCTTTATTTTATTTACTTATTAAAATAGTTTACAGTAGTGTCACTTACGATACTTTTCTAGGTAAAGCTATTTATGGAAATTTACCAACATTTAATGCGAATTTACTAGTATGTATTGGTTTATTAATTTCATTTTTTATCTTTTTAATATATTATTGGATATTAGACCAAAAAATAAAAAGAAAACAATATACAAGAGGTAAATTTATAATTATTTCATTCTCTATATATTGTTTAATATTTGCTGGTGACTATTATTTGTTTGGAATATTAGAATGGGTATTTAATAAAGTACCACAAATTACTACTAATACATATTTATATCAAGATTTATTATCTTTTAATTATTATGTAACTTTAATGGCAATAATTACATATTATATTAAACTATTTATCAATAAAAATAAAACTTATGTATTTGAAAAAGATTTAAGTCAAAAATTTAATTGGTTAGAAAAGATATATGTCGTTGTTTTTATCACTTACATAGTATTGACTGTTGCTGATATTATTATTGGATTAATGTTATCAGATACGAGAATTTATACAATGATTAGTGATGTTTATGATGATTCACCAATAATGACAATTATATCAGTAAGTACAATTATTTTATCTATTTTAATTGTTATTCATCGAATTCTTAAACCAAAACAAATATATGATTTAAAAGAAATGGAAATATAAAAAAAGAGTTTAAAAACTCTTTTTTTATATTTTACGATACAAGCCAATAGCTTTTCCTAATATCGTAACATTATTTAATATAATTGGATCCATCGTATCATTTTCTGGTTGTAATCTAATATAATCTTTTTCTTTATAAAAAGTCTTTAAAGTAACTTCATTTTCATCAGTCATTGCAACAATTATTTCACCATTTCTTGCTGTTTTTCTTCTTTCAACAATAATTATATCGCCGTCATGTATTCCTACATTAATCATACTTTCGCCACTTACTTCTAAAGTAAAAACTTCTTTATCTTTTGGGATTAAATAAGCAGGTAAAGTAAAATAATTATTGGGATTTTCAATTGCCTCAATTGGTAATCCAGCTGTAATTTTACCTAAAAGTGGAACATCTATGACTTGATTATCTTTATTCATAAATTCATTATCAACCATTAATTCAATTGTTCTATTTTTATTGGAACCTTTTTTGATATAACCTTTATCAGCTAAGCCATCTAAATGAGCTTGAATAGTAGCTGGTGATGACACATTTAAGGCTTCAGCAATTTCTCTAACAGTTGGTGGATAACCATGTGAAACGATATATTCTTTTACAAATTGTAAAGTATCATTTTGACGTTTTGTCAATTTTTCCATATCTTTCTCCTCAATTCTATATTCATTTTATCATAGAGCAGCGTAAATGTCAAACAAATGTTTGATTTTTTCTTTTAAAATTATTGACACGAATATTTGTTCGTGTTAGAATGAATATAGAAAAAAGGAGTGGTAATATGAAATTTATTAGAAAAAACTTTATGGGGATTGTGTTTGTATTTGTAATGTTTGGTATTTCATGCTTGAATATTTGGACTACTTCAGTAGTTAAAGAAACTGAAGAATTAGAAAATAGAGATTATTTAACGTCTAATTTATACTAATCATATTTATTGTTTGGAAAATTTTTGATATAATGAATACATATGATAGGAGATGTATTATGAACGATAATATGTTAGTAGCAAACATTAGAGGCTTAGGAGTTGATATGATTAATCAAGCTAAATCAGGACATCCTGGAATAGTGTTGGGAGCAGCTCCTATTTTGTATACATTATATAAAAATCACTTAAATATTAATCCGATCGATAGTACATGGATTAATCGTGACCGATTTGTTATGTCAGCTGGCCATGGATCGGCATTATTATATTCAGTGTTATTTATGTGTGGTTTCGGCTTAACAGTCGATGATCTTAAAAACTTTAGACATTTAAATTCTAAAACTCCAGGTCATCCTGAGGTTGGAGTTACTCCAGGTGTTGATTGTTCAACTGGCCCATTAGGACAGGGGGTTGCTAATGCTGTAGGTATGGCCTTAGGCCAAAAAATTTTAAAAGAAAGATATAGAATTAATAATAATAAATCTTTAGTTGATTATAATATATATGCTTTAGTTGGTGACGGAGATTTAATGGAAGGTATTTCATATGAGGCTTGTTCACTAGCTGGAACTTTGAAATTAAATAATTTAATTGTTTTATATGATTCTAATGATATTAGTTTAGATGGACCAATTTCTAAAACATTTACTGAAAATGTTAGAGGACGTTTTGAAGCAATGGGGTGGGCTACTTTCTTTGTTAAAGACGGGAATAATCTTAAAGAAATTGATAAAATGATTACCAAAGCAAAAAAATCTAGCAAACCGGCCTTGATTGAAATTAAAACAAAAATTGGCTATGGATCTAAATTAGTAGGTACAAATGAAGTTCATGGTAAACCATTATCAGCTGATGATATTGCTCAACTTAAAAATCAATTAGGGTTACCTACTGAACCATTCTTTGTCAATACAGATGAATTAACTAAATTACGAGCTTATATTTCTAATAGAGTTAATCCTAAATATATGGAATGGAATAACAACTATCAAGAATATGTCAGATTGTGTAATGGGGATAATACAGTTGCTAGTTATTTATTTCATAATAACTTTAATTATGATCTATTTAGTTTAAATTGGAGTTTTCCAGCTAATATGAAGCAAGCTTTACGTGATACTAATAATATTTTTATTCAATATTTAAATAATAATATTAAGACTGTTGCCGGAGGATCTGCAGATTTAGCTTCGACTACTAAGACCTATTTAAAAGATGGAGTAGATGTATCAGCTAATAATTATAGTGGTAATAATATTTGGTTTGGGGTCAGAGAGCATTCAATGGGCGCTATTTTAAATGGTATGGCTTTAGTTAATGTTAAAGCTTATGGCTCAACTTTTTTAAGTTTTGCTGATTATCTAAAACCAGCGATGCGTATGTCTGCACTAATGAAGTTGCCAGTTACTTATATATTTACTCATGATTCTATTTCAGTTGGCCCTGATGGTCCAACTCATCAACCTATTGAACAATTAGCAATGCTTCGTTCAATTCCTGGTATGAAAGTTTACCGCCCGGCTGATGCTAAAGAATTACTAGGATGTTGGCAATCGATTTTAAATTCAAATCATAATCCAAGCGCTTTGGTTTTATCACGCAATGAGGTTGAATTATTAGCTGGCTCTAATCCATCCCAAACAGTAATGGGTGGATATGTTTTACAACAAGAAACGTCTCCTTTAAAACTTATTTTAGTTGCGACGGGAACTGAAGTTCAAGTTGCTAAAAATATTGCTAATGAATTTTTACGTGTTGGCGAAGGAGGAATCAGGGTTGTAAGTATGCCTTGTGTTGAAACTTATTTAGAACGTGGCAATAAATATCAAGAATCAATACTTCCAACAGGGGTTAGAAAAATTATTATTGAAGCAGGAAGCTCATTTGGATGGCATCGAATAATGAAAAACGGTGACAGTATTATTTCTTTAGATACATTTGGGTATAGTGGAACTAAAGATGAAGTATTACATGCGATGAACTTTAGTTATGAACAAATTTTTGCAAGAGTTAAAGGACTACTATAAAAGTGGTTCTTTTTTTGAAATATTAAGCATAATATTTACAAAGTCTTGTATTTTTAGCTGTTATTTAGTAAAATAGTCACTGAAAGGAAATGATACTATGGCACTTTTAGTAGATATATTACAAATATTAATTGGAGTAATAATTGGCGGTGTAGCAGGATTCTTTATAGCTCGTAAGTATATGAAAAAGTATATAAAACAAAATCCACCTATTAATGAGCAAATGATTAAAGCGATGATGACACAAATGGGAAGAACTCCTAGTCAAAAGCAAGTTAATCAAATGATGAAATCAATGGCTAAGTATATGGACTAGCCATTTTTTTATGGAGTGTGGTCAATTGAAAATAAGTTTACTCAAAAAAATTATTAATTCTAAATCAGTATTAAAAGAAGATTTTGAAGTAAATAAAATAAAAACTGATAGTCGTTGTATAAATAAAGGAGATATATTTTTAGCAATTAATTCTGGTTATTTATATGCTAATGAAGCTATTAAAAATGGAGCTATAGCCGTTATAAGTGAACATAATTTAAAAGTACCGTTATTAAAAGTTAGTAATGCATTATTAGCGCTTAAGAATATTGCCAGTTATATGCGAAGTCAATATCATAATAATGTCATTGCAATTACAGGTAGTAATGGTAAAACGACTACTAAAGAAATGTTTAAACATATTTTAAGTAAAAAATATCGTGTTTTAACGAACCCTGATAGTAAGAATAATATTATTGGTATTTCTAATACCTTATTAGAGCTAGATAATAATTATGATTTTTTAGTTTTAGAACTAGGGATGAATCATCGAGGAGAAATTAGAGAATTATCTAATTTGGTAAAACCAGATATTGGAATTATTACTAATATTGGCTCAGCTCATATTGGTAATTTAGGTAGTTTAGAAAATATTTTCAAAGCGAAGATAGAAATATTAACTGGTAATCCTAAGATGGAATTATATGTTAATGGTAGTGACGATTATCTAAAATTGGTTGAATGTCATAAGGTGTATGCTTTAAATCAGTATGAAATAATTCCTAATTTAGTTAAAGAAGTTTGTTTGAACTTTAAATATCAAGAAAATGAATTAAAAGAGTTAATAAACTCATTTAAAGGAATTGCCTCTAGAATGGAGGAACTTATTATTGGAAATCATATCGTTATTGATGATGCTTATAATGCGTCTTATGAGTCTTTTATATATGGATTAGCTAAGATTAAGGAATATGATTGTCGTAAAATAGTTGTTTTTGGTGATATTTTAGAATTAGGTAGTTATAGTGATTATTATCATTTAAAAATATATGAAGAAATAAAAAAGTTAGAAGATGTAGTAATCTTCACGTTAGGTGATTTAACAGCTAAATTAGATAATAAGTATCATTTTAACAAATTAGAAGAATTAAAAGAATATTTAAAATCATATACATGGTTAGATAATGATTTAATTTACTTAAAAGGATCTCATAAAAATAATTTATCATCATTATGTAATTTTTTTAAATGTTTATGGGAACCCTAGAATTTAATTGAAATATATAGTATAATTGTAACGTTTGGATGTGATAAGATGAAAATTAAATATGAATTATTAAAAAAAGATGGAAAAGCAAGATTAGGTTTATTACATACTAATCATGGAACTGTAAATACTCCAATGTTTATGCCTGTTGGAACTCAAGCAACAGTTAAAACATTAAGCCCAGAAGAACTTCTTGATATGAATAGTGGTGTAATTTTATCTAATACCTATCATTTATGGTTAAGACCAGGTGAAGATATTGTTAATAAAGCTGGAGGCTTACATAAATTTATGAATTATCCAGGTCCTATTTTAACTGATAGTGGAGGATATCAAGTATTTAGTTTAGCTAAAAATAAAAAGAAAGATATTGTTGAAGATGGAGTGCACTTTAAAAGTCATTTAGACGGTAAAGCATTATTCCTTACCCCAGAATTGTCAATAGAAATTCAAAATAAATTAGATAGTGATATTGCGATGAGTTTTGATGAATGTCCACCAGCAAGTGCTTCTCATGAATATATAAAAAATAGTGTTGAGAGAACTTTAAGATGGGCTAAAAGAGGTAAAGATGTTCATGCTAATTTAAACCAATCTTTATTTGGAATTGTTCAAGGTGGGGCTTATGAAGATTTAAGAAAATATAGCGCTATTGAGACAGTAAAACTAGATTTTGATGGTTATGGTATTGGCGGAGTAGCTAATGATGGTGAATCTAAAGCTGATATGTATGCGGCACTAGATTATAGTTTGCCATATATTCCTGAAGATAAACCAAGATATTTAATGGGTGTTGGGGAACCGGTTGATATTATAGAAGGAATAAGACGGGGAATTGATATGTTTGATTGTGTTTTACCAACTCGTATAGCGCGTCATGGTAATGCATTTACTAGAAACGGTAAGATAAATCTAAAAAATGCTAAATATAAAGAAGATTTTACCCCAATTGAATATGGATGCGATTGTTATGCTTGCAAGAATTATACAAAAGCCTATATTAGACATCTAATTACAGCTCAAGAAACATTTGGAGCTCGCTTATTGTCTATTCATAATATTCGTTTTTTAATTAAAATGACTGAGGAAATAAGAAAAGCAATTGAAGAAGATAGATTTGAAGATTATAGTGCCAAATTCTTAGAAAAATATACTGGCAAAAATAATGAGTAACATAAAAAAACTATATTATTATATTAGTAGTCGTAATATTGATAAAAGAATAGTTTTACTATCTGATATTCATTATAATAGTAAAAAAGAAAGATTATATTTAAATAAGGTTTTGGCGAAATTAAAACTAGAAGAGTATGATTATTTATGCATATCTGGTGATTTATTAGATCGCTCTAGAGTAGATGATGAAGATTTGCTAATCGGATGGTTAAAGGAATTAGCCAAGTTATCTAAAGTTATAATTGGGATTGGGAACCATGAATTAACAAGTGATCATAATCATCTGTATGATTTTAATAATGAGATATATAATAAAATTAAAAAGATTAGAAACGTCAAAGTTTTAGATAATAGTGATTATGTTGACGGGGATATTCGTTTTATTGGGCTAACATTACCAGTTGACTTTTATTATAAGTATGGCGAGAATAATAATTATTTTATGCGCTTTGTAAATAATACATTTCCTAAAGCATATAAAGATAAATATAATATCTTATTATGTCACACACCACAATCTTTGACTGATTTAAAAACTTATAAAAAAACTAAATTATTTGAAAATATTCAATTGGTATTATGCGGTCATATGCATGCAGGAATTACCCCTTATTGGATGCGTAAGATTCTAAATGGAAGAGGTTTAATTAGCCCTTCAAAACGAATGTTTCCTAAAAATGCTTATGGTTATACAAAAATTAAAAATACGGATGTCGTTATTTCTTCTGGAATAACCACGGCATCTAATTGTAATAAGTTTTCATTTATTGATCCGTTTTTTATGCGTGAGATTACAATAATTGATATAGAAAAGGAGGATGATTAACAATCATTCCTCTTTTTTTGATATTCCAAGCATACTACTAAAAGTAGATGAAACTATAATAATTAAATAATAAATTAAATTTTTTAAATCAAAGGTACTATTAAGAATCAAATTTATTAAAACAAGTAATAAAATAAAAATAAAGCCAACTTTTAAACCTTCTAAGTAACCTTTATTAGAGACTTTCCGACCTTGTTTATAAGAACATAGCATAATTGGTAATATAATCGTTAGAAATAAACCAATATTTAAGATAGTTTTATTAATTATATTAAAGTAACTTAGCATTGTCATCACAAATAAACTTATAATAAAAAAGATAAGAGCAGTTAAAATATTAATACCTAATTGTTTTAACTTATTCATTTGATCACCTAACACATTTTATGATTTATGAATTATATTAGAACTTTCTTGACTAAATATAATGCCTAAAGTATAATTAGCATAGAGAATAAGGTGTGATTATGGAGAAGAATAAGTGCTACAAAAAACTAAGAAAACAAATTAAAAAAGATTTATCTTTTAGAATTGATATTATAATTTCTATTCTAGTTTTTTTAACAGTTGTGATGCTTTTCATGTGGTCAATGATAAATCAAACGTACACAGTCACATTTAATTCAAATGGTGGAACTGTTATAACTTCTAAAAAAGTGAAAAAGGGAAAAACACTGAACAAACCGGATACACCAATTCGCGAAGGATATGAATTTATAGGGTGGTATTATAATGGCGAAGAATATTCATTTGATTCCAAGGTAGAAGAGGACGTTACTTTAATTGCTCATTGGGAGAAAGTGATTGATAGTAAAATTGAGGAAATAAGTCTTAATTTACAGGATTTTGCTATGAAACCCGGGACTAAAGTTAAATTGATTCCGCAAATAAAACCCAATGTTGATGAAAAGATTTATTGGGAGAGTAGTGATAGTTCAATAGTTGAAGTTGATATAGAGGGTACTGTTATGGCTAAAAAAGAAGGAACAGCTATTATTTCAGTTAATTCCATTCTTGGAATTCATGATAGTGTAAATATTACAGTTTCTAATAGTGCAATATCAGTAGAAGATATATTATTAAAAGAAGATAATATTTCTATTAATGTTGGCACTATGAAACAAATGCAGTATGATTTTAAACCTTTTTCTGTATCAAACCCTAATCTTATTTGGTATAGTGATAACACTGTTGTAGCCAGCGTGGATGGAAGTGGAATTGTTATGGCTAAAGAGCCAGGATATGCTTTAATTGTGGTTACAACATTAGATGGCAATATTAGTAAGAAATGTATAGTAAAAGTAACTGAAAAATAAGGAGAAACATTAGTTTCTTTTTTTGCAAATTAACGAATAGTTCTGTTGACTATGACATACAATTATGGTACAATTATACCAGTTACAATACGGAGGTGAATTGTAAGTTAAGAGAACGGTAGTTTACAGTGTTAATGATGAAAAAAAAAGAGAGGAAGGTATCATGGGAGATAAGAAAAACGTAAAAAAGAAAACTTCTATATTCGATGATGAAGAATTAGAAGAACTTGAAGAATCAGAAGAAAAACCAAAACGTGACGAATCTAAAAAAGATGAGAAAGAATCAAAGAAATATGAAGATAAGGACGATGAAAAGTTAAGTAAAAAATCTGACAAAGACGATGAAGACAAATCAAGTAAAAAGTCTGAAGATGATGATGAAAAGCCAAGCAAAAAGTCCGAAGATGATCATAAAAAAGTTTCTAAATTTGATGACAAGAAAAAGAACGTTGAGGTTAAGAAAGAAATTAGAAAATCTAAATTCGAAGATGATGAAGACGATGAAGATGAAGCTGATGGAGATACATCATTAGGTGTTAAACTTGTATTAGCAATTATCATAATTGCTGTCATTGTGATTTTATTATTAAAATCATGTGGTAGTCCAAAAGTTGAATACAAGATAACATTTGATACCAATGGTGGAAGTAATGTTGCTGAGGTTGTCGTTGAAGAAGATTCAAAAGTTAGTAAACCAGTAGATCCAACTAAAGAAGGTTATGAATTTGCTGGATGGTATTATAATGATGAATTGTATGATTTTAGTAAACCTGTAACAGGAGATATCGTGCTAGAAGCTAGATGGAATGAATTACCTGAAGTTGATGGTATTACTTTAGATCAAACATCACTTAAATTAAGCCCAGGCGGAACTACTACTTTAGTAGCAACTGTTTCACCTGAAAACGCATATTATAAATCATTAACATGGGAAAGTAGTGATACGAGTGTAGTTACTGTTGATGAAAATGGTAACGTAACTGCTATCAAAGCAGGAAATGCAACTGTTACAGTTAAAACTGAAAATGGTGAATTTACTGCAAGTGCTACAATTACTGTAAGCAACGATGTTGTTGCAGTAACAGGAGTTAAGTTAAATAAAACAAGTTTAACATTGAGTCCAAATGAAAGTTCTACATTAACAGCAACAATAGCCCCAAGTAATGCATCAAATAAAGGTGTAACTTGGACAAGTAGTAATACTAGTGTTGCAACAGTTTCTTCAACAGGTATGGTAACTGCTAAAAAAGATGGAACAACAGTGATTACAGTAACATCAAAAGATGGAAGCTTTACAGCTAAATGTAATGTTACTGTTAAAACAGTTAAAGTAACAGGAATTAGAGTAAGTAAAACAACTGTTACATTAAAAGAAGGTAAATCTACTACTGTAACAGCAACAGTATTACCTTCAAATGCAACAAATAAGAAAGTGACTTGGACAAGTAGCGATACTAGAGTTGCAAAAGTTAGTTCTAGTGGAAAAATTACTGCTGTGAAAGAAGGAACTGCTAACATAACTGTTAAAACTGCTGATGGAAACTATTCTAAAACTATTAAAGTGACAGTTACTGGACCAGTTATGGCTGCAAGTGTAACAATTAGTGGTAATGCTAGTGTACAAGAGGGTTCTACTATTACTTTAAAAGCAAATATTAAACCAGCTGATACAGATAATAAATCAGTAACTTGGAAGAGTAATAATACATCAATAGCAACAGTTTCAAAAAGTGGTGTAGTTAAAGGAATTAAACCAGGAAAAGTTACAATTACAGTAACAACTTCAAATGGTAAAACAGCCACTAAAGAAATAACTGTAACTGAGAAGCCAGCTTCTTATAAAGTTGTATTAGAGGCAAAATATACAGGAACTGAAATTTCTGGTTGGTTATTTACTACATTTAAAAATAATGTAAAGATGTCACCTTCAGAATATAAAGGTTTATCATGTGGTGGAGTTTCAACAAACTCTGGTGCTGGACAATTATCTAGACTTGCTAATCCATCTGGCAATTGTACACTTACATTATTAGATGGAAGCAAAGTTACAGCTAGTGCTACATGGAATAAATAAAAAAGGAGATGAAACAAAGGTATGGGGAATAAAGTTTGGAAATTATTAAGTGTAGCCTTCATCGCCATCTTTGCTTCTATCTCTACTTGCTTTGCCAAAGAATTAACTTTAGATGAAGTAAGTGATGAAGTATTGAAAGTTGACGAAAATGCAGGCTATTACTATAACATTGGTCAATACGTTTTTACTTCTAATCATATATTAACACTTGAGGATGTAATGCTTGCAGCAAGAACAATTGTTGTAAGCTTAAACTCAGGGGGCACAAATTCCGATGCTATTTATAAAGAAATGGCAACATTCCAATTTGATGCCAAATATGATGAAGATTTTAACATAATTGGATTTGAATATATAGATAACTTCACTGGTGAAGTTACTCCAGATGATAAGTTAGATGTATGTTATATCAACTACACAAATATTTGTGGAGAAGATGAATTAAATAAACCTACAAACAACGTAGGAAGACCTGAAGAAGGAACTTTAAGTGATATTACATATGAAATATTAAATGTAGATCCATATGCAGGATATTTCTATAATATAGGACAATATGTATTTACATCAAATCATATATTAACACTTGAAGATGCAATGTTAGCTGCCAGAACAATTGAGGTAACACCAGATGCTGGCGCAACAAATAAAGACAGCATTTATAATGAAATGGTAACATATCAATTTGATGCTGTTTATGATGAAGATTTTGAATTTGAAAAGTTCTCATATAGCAGTAATTTTACTGGTGAAGGAACTCCAAGTGATAACTTCAAAATTTGTTATATTAATTATAACAAGATTTGTTCAGATGCGATTTTAGTTGACGTTGATGCATTAGTTAATGATGCTTATAATACAATTAAAAATCAAGGTGCAACTGATAAATTTGAAATAAATAAAGAAGGTAATACAATTTATGTTGTGATTACTAATAAAAATATGACTTCAATCGATGCAATAGCAGGTACAGGTGTTGCTACTGCAGCTACAAATATGTTAAATGCAGAAGGAATCAAATCAATAACATTAACATATGAGGATTTAAGTGTAGAAATTAGTAATGCTTGGACAGATATTGTCAATATAGCAAACTTCTTCTACAACGTAGCTGGAACTGAAAATGCTACTGCACTTAAAGGAAAAACAATTACTGCTACAGTATCATTTGAAGAAGGGTATGAAACTGCAAATTCTAATTCATTCAATGTTTCATTTGATACTAATATACCAGCAGAAGTAACTACTACAATAACTGATGCAAATGTGGGAGAAACACAAGAATTTGAAGTAACAACAACAGCAAACGATTATAATGGAAAAATGGTAATCGGAACTTCAGATTTTAGTAACCCAGAAGCAATCGAAAAATTAGAATACTATGAAGTAAAAGATGGAAAATGGTATGAATTAACTGGTGATTTTGGACCAGCACAAGGTTTCCCATTAAGTGATGCTACAAGCAAGTTTAGAGTAACATGGAAAACAGCAGGTGAATATACATACACAATTAAAATAGTAGATGCAAGTGATCGAAGCAAAGTTTATGCTGAGACAACAGAAACAATTGTTATTAAAGAAGTAATTGCTAAAGTTTCTAATCAAGCAGAATTAGAAGAAGCTTTAGCAAATGAAAATATAAAAGAGATTGTTTTAGTAGATTCATTTGAAGTTGATAAATCAATTTTAGTTTCAAGAGATGTTACAATTGATGGTAATAATAACACAATTTCAATGAGTGGAACTCCAGAATATAATCCAAATGGAGATAACTTTGTATTAAAAGTATATGGAGGAAATCCAACAATTAAGAACGTTACATTAACAAATGCAATGGCAGCTATTATGGTTGGAGATAATGCAACGGTAACAGTAGAAAATGTTAATGTAGATGGAAATGTATGGGGCGGTATTGAAGTTAAAAATGTTGAAACAGCTTCATTAATTGTTGAAAGTATCACTCATAACAATGAAGTGTATGGAACTCCAACAGTTTGGGTAGATGCTAAAGAGTCTATTGCAAACATTGAATTTGAAGAAGCTAAAGCAGTAGATTTTGTAAAAGAAGATGGAACAGAACAAGTACATTATTATACAAATGCGATTTTAGTTGACGTTGATGCGTTAGTAAATAATGCATACGAAACAATCAAAGGACAAGCTGCAACAGATAAATTTGAAGTAGCTTTAAATGGAAATACAATTGATGTAACAATTATTGATCTAACAATGAGTTCAGCAGAAGACTTAAAAGGAACAGGAGTATCAACAGCAATTTCAAACTTCTTAACAACTGAAGGAATTAAATCTGTAGTATTAACTCATGGAGATACAACATTAACAGTATCTAAAGACAGTTTAGATGCAACAGCACTATATAATTTCTTAGTAGCAGTAGCTGGAGAAAATAGTGAATCAGCAGCGGATTTAGATGGAAAAGTAATTGTTGCTAATATAACTTTTGAAGAAGGTTATGCAACAGCAAATAATGATTCATTTAATATCAAATTTAAAAATAGAGAAGATATTAAAGTAGATGTAGATGCGTTAGTAAATAATGCATACGAAACAATCAAAGGACAAGCTGCAACAGATAAATTTGAAGTAGCTTTAAATGGAAATACAATTGATGTAACAATTATTGATCTAACAATGAGTTCAGCAGAAGACTTAAAAGGAACAGGAGTATCAACAGCAATTTCAAACTTCTTAACAACTGAAGGAATTAAATCTGTAGTATTAACTCATGGAGAGGCAACATTAACAGTATCTAAAGACAGTTTAGATGCAACAGCGTTATACAATTTCTTAGTAGCAGTAGCTGGTGAAAATAGTGAATCAGCAGCCGATTTAGTTGGAAAAGTAATTGATGCAAAAGTAGAATTTGAATTAGGATATGTAACAGCAAATCATGATTCATTTAATATCAAATTTAAAAATAGAGAAGATATTAAAGTAGATGTAGATGCGTTAGTAAATAATGCATACGAAACAATCAAAGGACAAGCTGCAACAGATAAATTTGAAGTAGCTTTAAATGGAAATACAATTGATGTAACAATTATTGATCTAACAATGAGTTCAGCAGAAGACTTAAAAGGAACAGGAGTATCAACAGCAATTTCAAACTTCTTAACAACTGAAGGAATTAAATCTGTAGTATTAACTCATGGAGAGGCAACATTAACAGTATCTAAAGACAGTTTAGATGCAACAGCACTATACAATTTCTTAGTAGCAGTAGCTGGAGAAAATAGTGAATCAGCAGCGGATTTAGATGGAAAAGTAATTGTTGCTAATATAACTTTTGAAGAAGGTTATGCAACAGCAAATAATGATTCATTTAATATCAAATTTAAAAATAGAGAAGATATTAAAGTAGATGTAGATGCGTTAGTAAATAATGCATAC
>CALVOZ010000005.1 GCA_944350495.1 uncultured Bacilli bacterium | reverse complement strand
AACAAGCCATGAAAAACAATCAAAACAAGATTCAAAAAAAACATCGAAATCGTAATCATGGTTATTGGAAATTTGAAACTAAGCGCCAAAAGAAAATTTTTAAATTGAAAAATTGAAAATAAGAATTTTATCCAGTAGCTATATTTCCAATTTCTATATTATTAGCAATAGTGTAAACAAAGAAGTTGACAGAAAAAAGTAATAAGCAAATTATAAATTACAATTTGTGATAGATTAGGAGGTGGAAAAATGTATAAAACAGTTGTTATAGAGTATTCACCAAAGGCAGATGATATGGCACAAAAAGTAGAAGAAAAAGCAAATGAAATGTTACAAGATGGTTATGAGCTAGTTACTATGTCAATTACAGGAACAGCAAAAGCAATTTTAGTATTTAAAAAAGGTTTGAAAAAAAGTTTTATATAAATTACAATTTGTGCGAAGGATTGTAAAATTAACAAAAATCTATTCCATAAACACTTAAAACGTGGTATATTATTACTAGCAACGGAAGATTATATGTACTCTTTCGTTATTGGAAAAGAGTTGTAGATAACTACGACACCCGCTCCATTTAAAAATAACTTACGAACTGTAAAAAGTTCGTAAGTTTTTATTTTATATAAAATTTTTATTCTTTAATATACTTAATAAATGTTCCTTTAGCTGATTGGCATCTTTTTTTTGCAGCTAATAGTGATTTTTCAATATTATTGTAGTTTAGTTCTTCTTGAGATATTTTAAGAGTATTAGTATATATTGTTTCATAGCCTAATGTTAATTTTTAATATAATTTTAAATTAAAAGTGCCATCTCCTACTAGATTGTTCAACATTATCTATTTCTGGTTCTTCACTGTCAATTTGTTCTAATAATCTATCCAATTCAGCTTCACTTTCAACCCCATATTTTTCCATCATTATTTTTCTCCACCTAGTTTCTCTAGATTCCTCAACTTCATATACTTTAGTCTCTCTCACAGGATTAACATTAAAACTAAATGATTGAGTTGTTTCTTGAACATGTTGTTCATCACTTCTTTTACGAACTAAAGTCATAAGCAATAATTGCTCTAACATATCTATTTTTTTATCAAAATAGCCGGTAGTATAAGGAACACCTTCTTGTTTTTTTCTTTGTTCAAAAGAAGCTTTACTTTCAATATTCTTTGCTATATCATTTCTTATATTTTCAATAATTGAATTGACATCAGTTGCTTTTTTTCTTAATTCATTTATGTATTTTAATGTTTGAAAGTCAATGTCTGGATCTTTTTGTTTAAAATTTTTGGCAATTAAATATCTTAACATTTCACTGGCAGATGTTGTATCTAATTTTTCCTCATCAATGTATTTTACTCCATTTTCACCATATATAAGTCTCAATACTTCCATTTCACTTGAATGAATATTTCCTCTTTTGATAGTAGATATTCTTTCCATTGCATTTGCAAACGATTCTAATCTATATTTTCTCTTTTCTAATTCATACTTTAAATATTTAGGGATATCTTTTATCATTGACAAATCAACATCTTGTGCGGGATGTAACATATCAGATCCAATTCTTATTCTATACAGACTATAATTACTCGAAGGTACCACATCAGCAATCCACTCTTTTCCCTGAAAGCCATTATTGTAATGACCTCTAAGTGTGTCTGAAATAAAAGGTTCTCTAATATCTAATCCATCAGTATTTATTTTATAGATAATCCCAATAGAAGGAATCATTATTCTATTATAATCAATCACTAAATTAGCATGAATTATAACACCATCATTATGGAGATTTCCATATGCTTCTTCAACCATACTTAGATTATCTGACATATATACACCATATTCATTGCCATCTTTTACGGTTTTTCGACCATATTTATCAATAATTGGTGGATAATTGACAATTAAATCTACATCTGAAAATTGAAACGATTGCAAACTATTATAATCAATTTTTAGTCCCCTATATAATGTGCCTGGTTTATTTTCCATTTTTCCTCCACTTATTTAAATTACACTTTTAAAAATATTTTATATGAGTTATATATTATCTATATATAATTATAACATGAATTGAAGTTCTTTTTTTCAAAATTTGTAATAAAAAAGATAAGATTTTTAAACTCTTATCTTTATAAATAAATAGAATAAATTAAACATGGTATTATTGATGATAACAATAGTATTATCCAACTATATATTACTATTTTTTTCTTTATAGTACTTAATGTTTTATAATTTTTAATTAAATATATTATTTGATATATGATTGAAATAGGAAATATAGGGATAATTGAGCAAATTATTAAAGTAACAATAATTGCTTCAAATCCATAAGTCATTGTTACCGTCCCAAAAAAGTTCAAGGACACTCCTTTAATCGCTGTAACAGGAAGTGTAAAATAAGTTATAAATGTTAATCCATATAATATAAAGGGAATATCTTTTTGTTTCTTTTTTAAGTAGTTTCTTTCTTTAAATCTATCTATAAAATAATATGCTAGATATCCAACTACAAAGACAGCTAAAATGCCTATTATTATACTCCCACCTATTACATCATTAAACCAAACATTAAGTATAGGTTCAATTACTGTATATAAATCCCAATAATTATGTTTAAAAATACCAATTATACTATTAATAAAACCTATTGTCATTAACACAATAATAGGTGTTAAAACAATATAAAAAATTATTTTCTTTATTTTTTCTTTACTCATCATTTAATTCTTTTGGTAATATTACATTTGTACTATTATAATTAGATAATGTCCAATCTACTTCGTAGCAATTATTCATTTTATTTTCCTCATTGTAAGATTTTATATTAAAGATGATATTCGATATATTATCTTTATCGAGGATAACAATAGTTTCTATTGACTCTATTTTTTCTTTTGAATTAATTGTTCCAAATATCTTTAATAATTCAAATAATTCATTTTCATTATCAATTATAACTTCATATTTAGAATTGCCTAAATCTTCTTTAGAAGAATCAGCAATAATTTTTAATAATTTTAATAGCGAATCACTATAATTTTTTTCAAAGACATCTTCATATATTTCAGTACTAGCTAAAAACGTTTTTCCATAATCACTACTGATATATTGTTTTACTTTAGTATTATATCCAACCCAATGCTCATTGGTTATATATTCAATATTATCTTCTATATCTAACTTATAAATATACTTATCATTAATATTATGAGAATAATAGGTTAATCCAGTATTTCCACAACCAGGACTTAGATTATTAGTAATCTCTAATTGAATGCTATCATAATCAGTTGTTATATTTGGGTTATTACAACCAGTAATCATAATTAATAATAGAATAAGTAAAAATTTATTTACTTTTTTTGCTTTTAATATTTTTGTCATCAATCAATTCTTCTTTCTTATCAATTCCATCTTTAAATCTAAAAATTACAATTAAAATACCAAATAAATAGGCTGGAATATATAGGATTTTTACATCTGCTTTATATACTAAATTATGAGCAGGATTATAATATACTGTAATAATATCTCCTACTTCATCAGTATTATTAATTATTTTATCTTTATATATTTTACCATCAATTTCATATTCGATAGTCTCTTTAGTAAATTCAAACCAATCATCATCATCTTTAGATACTTCAATAACTGTTCCTTCAGTTTTTTTAATATCAATATTATTAACAAATTCATAACCTGACATTAAAATACCTGAAAATATAAAGCAAGAAGCTAATATTAAGCATACTGGGCTAACATAATTTTTATTATTCTTTCGTAAATTTAATTCAAACATTACAACTTTTACGCATACTGAGATAAACGTAACAAACAAGAATACTAGACTGGCAACATAACTCATTACTGATGTTCCAATATCAGCAATATATATTTGACCAGGTGCCCTTCCATAATATATTCCAAGATATGTAGCTGATAAGATAGACAATACATCAAATATAAATAATGAAATCCAATTACTGTTTCTTTTCTTCATAATTGCCACTGCTAAAAAAGCAATTTGAGCAATTAAAATAAGTGGATAAATAATAAGTAAAAAAATAATTTCCATATTAAAACCTCCTAACATTAAAATTAATCTAAATTATTAGTAATCCATGTCATAATCAATTCAATTATGTAATCTACATCACCATTATCTAATTCTTTATTTTTTTCTATGTGATGCCATTTATATAAACAACCACGGCAACAAGTAGCTGTGGCATGTTGCGCAATAAATACTGGATGTCCGCGCATTGGTGTTTGGTTTCCATCATTGGGAACATTTCTTGGTCTTAAACGCTTATTAATAAAGTCATAAGCATGTTCCCTAATTTTGGCTAATCCTTTTTCTTCAATATATTTTTTATCTTTAATACCTAATTTAAAACTACTTCTAAATTTAGAACCAGCTAATCTATTTAATACTTCACTCATTTAGTTATGCCACCAGTAATATATGGTTCATAAATATTTTTGTTATTTTCAATGGCTTTATCAACATCAATAATGTAATCTTGGACATCGCAAAAATATTCCTCGTCATCATAGTATTCTCTAACCATAATTCCACCTAAAGATTTAATTGTTTTAGATGAACCTAAGTTAGTACTATCACAGTCCATAAATACTTCTTTAATACCATAATTTTGACATACTAATAATCCTAAATATAAATTTATTTTATTGTACCCCTTTTGGCGTTCAGTCGGTCTAATTGAATAACCAATATGGCCGCTTCTCTTCCTTAACTTTTCATTAAGCGCTAAACGAATATTTATCATTCCCACAATTTTATTATCATTTTCACGCATAAGGAAGAATGTTCTAGCAGGGACTTTTTCTTCATTTGGGATTCGATTTCTATCATCTTCTATTTTCTTTAGCCATGCTGGATAATCATTTAAAAACCTTTGTAAACCTCCGGTACCATTTATTTCAGAATTATATAAATAGAATTCATTAATGTAGTCTAAAGCTTCATCTCTGTAATCTAATGTTGGCTCTACCAATTTAAACTTTTCCATTGTACCACTCCTATTTAAATTTTAGCACATTTTAACAACCTTTACAATTTCAATATCATAGTGTAAAATAGGCTTAGAATTTTCAAAGGAGTGATTTTATGGCTATTTCTTTTTATAAAGACATATATGAATTATTATCAAAAAAATATCCTAATAAAAAAATATATGTTATTAGTGATCAACATTTTTATCATTCTAAGATAATTGAATATGACCGGCCACAATTTAGTGATGTAGATCAAATGAATGAGTATATCATTAATGCTCATAACAGTGTTGTATCTCCTAATGATATAGTCATTTTTCTAGGTGATTTTAGTTTTAAAAAAGGAGCTATTCCAGAATTAATGGCAAGACTAAATGGTCACAAATTTCTACTTATGGGTAATCATGATAAATCTGATTTAGTACGAAAATATGGGGCTTGTGGTCTTGAAGGAATATTTACTACTCCCGTAAAAATGAATGATACCTATTTATCACACGAAAGATTAGATACAGCTGAACGTGATGATATTCATTTTAGATTGTTAGTGAAAAATTTTAATGCTAATCCTAAAGGATATAATTATCATGGCCATATTCATACTACTGAACCTTCAGCACGCCCGTTTAAAAATGTAACTTGTGAAGCTTTAGACTATAGACCATTATTAATTGGTTATACTGGAGGATTATTAGTATCTGATGATTCACCATTAATAATCAATTCTGATAAATTTCAAATTATTCTAGAATATTTAAAAAAGGAAAAAAATTTTGACCCAAATTTATTATTAACCGATTATATATATTCAACTATGTTAGAAGCCAATTCATCCTATGCAGGTTCAGCCTTTGTATATGGTTCTTATGCTTTATATAAAAAATTTGGTTATATATCCAATTTCTCTGATTTAGATGTAGCTCTAGTATATAATGATACAATAAGTAAAAATAGAAATATTCAACGTTTAAAAGAAGCTGTCGATAGGATGTATGTCAGTGTCA
Organism: uncultured Bacilli bacterium; assembly: GCA_944350495.1. GTDB lineage: Bacteria > Bacillota_I > Bacilli_A > RF39 > UBA660 > UBA5578. Next base: position 78,568 of record CALVOZ010000005.1, on the reverse strand, counting down.
GAGATATCGAAGGAGTTAATGTTAGTTTTATTAAAAGAATTGTTAATATGTGCGCATTTGAGGCTTTATACGCTAGCAAATGTGGATATTATGCTAAATGTGTATTGGATGCTAATCTAATACCACATAACTTATATCGTCCAACTGATTTTATTCAAGTACAAGAAAAAACAACAATTGAGAAATTATTAAGCCGTGATCAATTAGAAATGATTGAGGGATTAAATTTACCACAATACAGTGTTCAATATTTAACTACTAATGGTGATATGGCTAATTTATTATTACAAATAATATTTCAAAAAGGCTACAATGATAAAAGGAGTTCAGCTTTAAAAAAATTAAAATATGTATTTAAATCTTTTGGTAACCCTGATCCTAATAATATAGATGATTTAGAAGATACTGTAATTAGATTTTTCTTAAGAAACATTTTATTCTTTTACACTTTAAGAAGAAGTAGTGAAATTGACTATATCAAAGAAGAAAAATACGACATAGGAAAATTACTTAATACCTTACCTGCACCATTAGCTATTCAATTGGAAGCCATTTTTAAAAATCCCCAATCAGACTTTAATACTGTCTTTAAAGAAATTACTGACACTTCGTTTAATGATATTCCTCAAGTAGTTGAAGAGTTATCACATATAAAAAAATAAGCTATCATTTGATAGCTTTTTTCTTTTCTTCTAACCTTCTTTTTATTAATGAAATAGTATTTGAAACAATGACAAAAAGATCATTAATAATACCTGCAATAGAGCCACTAATAATATCATATAATAACCAATATGAATAATTTATAATTCCTCCCATGACAATCCATTTAGAGGCCATTGTAAGGGTATAAGTATATGTAATAGCAGCAGCAATTGGAAAAACACCTAAAAATGTTTTATATGTGAGTATTCCTAATGCAAAACACATTAAAATAATGAACTTACAGATAATTTGTTCTTGCTTCTTGTTTTTAGAAAAGTAGAATAAAATTTCTCTCATGAGAGCAACAATACACATCGCACATCCTACTACCGCATCTAAAAATAAATAATGCAAAATAAAAAATATATCGGCAATAATTTGAATAAATAGCATTTTTTTCTTAGTTTTAAACCAATAACTCAATGATTCAACTAAAAGTGCAAATATACCTAAAATTTGAATAACTAGATAACTCATTTATATCATCCCTATTAATATAATACATAAAATAAATTATTTTAGCAACCATACTCTTTAGCACTCATACTTGACAAGTGCCAATAATAGTGATAACATTAATAATGTTGAAGATTAAAGAAAGAAGGATTAAAATGAAAAGAAAACAATTCAAAGCAGAGTCTAAAAAGTTGTTAGATTTAATGATTAATTCAATATATACAAACAAAGAAATTTTTTTAAGAGAGCTTATCTCTAATGCTAGTGATGCTATTGATAAATTAAATTATCGTGCTCTTACTGATAAAAATTTAAAAGTTGATCGCGATAATTTTAAAATAACAATTAGTATTGATAAAGATAATCGTAAACTTGTTATTAGTGATAATGGTTGCGGTATGACTGAAGAAGAATTAGAGACAAATTTAGGTACTATTGCTAAAAGCGGATCACTAGATTTTAAAAATTTAAATAAAAATGAAAAGGATTTAAATATTATTGGACAATTTGGTGTTGGTTTCTATTCGGCATTTATGGTTAGTGATGAAATTAAAGTTGAAAGTAAATCTGCTGATGAGGATGCCGCTCATACTTGGATTTCTAGCGGAGCTGATGGTTATTCAATTGGAGCATCAGATAAAGATTTAGTTGGTACGACTATTACCTTAACTATTAAAGAAGATAATGAAGATGCAACATATAGTGAATTTTTAGATAAAAATAAAATTAAACAAATCATTAAAAAATATAGTGATTATATAAGATATCCTATTATGATTGATGATGAAGTTATCAATAGTATGGTTCCTTTATGGAAAAAAAATAAAAATGAAATAACTAATGAAGAGTATCAAAACTTTTATCATGAAAAATTTTTTGATTATGAAGACTCTATTAAAACAATTCATTCTTTTGTAGAAGGAAAATGCAATTACCATACCCTACTTTATATTCCAGGGCATGCGCCATTTGATTTCTACACTAAAGAATATGAAAAAGGCCTAGAATTATATTCTAATGGAGTACTAATTATGGATAAATGTGCTGACTTATTACCCGACTATTTTAGTTTTGTTAAAGGTTTAGTTGATAGCAATGATTTATCATTAAATATTTCAAGAGAGTTATTACAACAAGATAAACAATTACAATTAATAGCTAAAAATATCGAAAAGAAAATAAAAAATGAACTTGAAGATATGCTTGAAAATGATCGTGAAAATTATGAGAAATTTTTTAAAGCATTTGGAATGCAATTAAAGTTTGGTATTTATAATAACTATGGTATCAACAAAGATACATTAAAAGACTTGCTTATTTTCTATTCTTCTAAAAATAAAAAAATGATTACTTTAAAAGAATACGTTGATAATTTAGTTGAAGGTCAAGATAAAATTTATTATGCATGTGGCGAAACTATTGACAAAATTGATTTATTACCACAAGTTGAAAAAATTAAAGATAAATATGATGTTTTATACTTAACTGATTACACTGATGAATTTACTGTTCAAGCATTGGCTGAATATGACGGTAAAGTCTTAGTTAACGTATGTACTGATAATGTTGATGTTGAATCAGAGGAAGAAAAAGAGAATATTAAAAGAGAAAACGAAACATACAAAGACTTATTAAGTGAAATGAAAGAGGCTTTAAAGAATGAAGTTGAAGATGTTAAATTTACCAACCGTTTAAAATCTCATCCAGTTTGTTTAACTACTGAAGGATTTGTCTCTATGGAAATGGAAAAAGTATTGAGTGTTATGCCTAATGAAAATAAAGTCAAGGCTAAAGTTATTATGGAAATTAACGACTCTCACCCTATTACCGAAAAATTAAAGAAGCTAAAAGGAGATGAGTTGAAAAACTATTCTAAAATTTTGTATGCTCAAGCAAGATTAATTGAAGGCTTAACAATTGAAAATCCAACTGAAATTAGTTCACTTATTTGTGATATCATGGCAAAATAAAAAAAGATATTTTAAATATCTTTTTTTATTTGTCTGAATCAATTAATAATTGACAATATATGTCTTTAACATCATCATAAGTTAAATATTTTAATACTTCATCTTTAGGTACCCACATAGATTCAGTAATTTCTGATTCTTGTGATATAATCTCTCCACTTATCTTTTTACAAAAAAAATAAATAACTTCCTTTATAACACCCTCTTTTGGAGAATACGTTGATGAATATCTATAATTAGGATCAATATCTGCCACTATATTAGTCTCTTCTAATATTTCTCTTTTAGCAGTCTCTCACTCTGTTTCATCACCCTCTACATGGCCTTTAGGAAAAGCCGTATGACCTGCTCGATGTTTAACTAATAATACTAAATTACCATCAAAAACAATTGCACCACATGATTTTTCAAACATAATATCTCTCTAATCTATTTGCCAACAAGTGATATATTCTTTTAAAATTCCCACTTTTTGTTCATATAAAGTAGCTTCAATATTTCTATTTATCACATTTAGTTTAAAGGCCCAATTAAGTATTTTTTCAATATTTTCATCATTAATAGGATTAAAACTTTTATTCAGCCAATCCATATCTTTAATATTATCACTAATATTACCTTTTATAATTGATGTTTCATATTCATACATTTCTCTTAATGAAACCTTTTTAGTACTAAATTCTAAAATAAAATCGCCATGGCCATCAATTTTAATAACAAAATTACAAATTTGTACATCATCATATAAATATCCGTTAGCGCATACTAGTGAACAATTTAAATTGTTCATTTCTGTAATAATCTTTTTAAAGTATTTATCTCTTTCATTTATATCTAGATAGTCTTTTTGATCATATTTATAAAAAGGTAATTGATGATAATCTTTATCACGATCAAAACGTATTGAAAACTTTTCATTTAATTGCGCATATTTAATTAAATGTTCTAATGTCGTTATCTCTTCAAATAAATGAACATTTATCTTTTTACTCACTAAGTCTTTCAGAATGTTATATTTCATTCCCATTTTATCACCTTATTCAATAGTTGTACTTTTATTTTCTAATTCCTTATCGACTAAGAATTCATGAATTATCTCTTCTTCATTTTCAACATACATCTCTTCTATTCTATCAACACGTAATTTCTCACTTAATAAAATTGCTTCAACTTTTTTTACAGCCTCTAATAAATCATCATTAACAACAACATAGTTATAATTATTAATTTGATTAATTTCATTATATGCCACTCTAAATCTTGAAATTATTTGTTCATTATTTTCATCTCCACGCATTTTTATTCTTCTTTTAACTTCTTCCATTGATGGAGCCATAATAAATATTAAAATAGTCTCCGGAAATTTTTCTTTAATTTGTTTAGCTCCTTGAACATCAATTTCCAAAATGACATCTTTGCCTGTATTTAACTGTTCAACTATTTCTGCTTTAGGTGTCCCATAATATGCACCGTATTGTACTTTAGCATATTCTAAAAAATCATTATTTTCAATTTTCTTTTCAAATTCTTCTGAAGTTACAAAATAATAATCTACGCCATCTATTTCATGTTCACGTTTAGGTCTAGATGTATATGATACTGATAAAACAATATCATTATGATTTTCTAATATTTTTTTGATAACTGTTCCTTTTCCAGCACATGTTGTACCAGATATAATTATTAAACTTCCTTGCTTTTTTGTTTTAATCATATAAGCCTCCTATGTATATTTAATTATAACACATTTCTTTTTTAAATTGACTTATCATTTAATTTTTTCTATAATATCAAACATTAAGGAAGTGATTATATGTTATATCAACCAACAATTGCTGAGGCAGTTAATGATTCAAATATCGTCTTTGATGAAGCTTGTAAAAATTGGAGCAGTTATTTTGGGCAATATTCTCCATTTTATCACATTGCTACTGAAACAGTTAGAGAATATATACCATCAATGGGCAATAGTTTTAATACAGCTCTAACTATTGGAGCATCAGGTGATCAGGGAATTGCTTTAATTCAAAGAGGCGCTAAAGATATTTATTTTTTTGAATTAAATCGAGCTGATATTCATTTATTAAGCCTTAAAAAGACGGCTTTAGAAACTCTAAAAAGAAAAGATTTTATGGACTTTTTAATTGCTGAAAATAACGGAGTCATAATGGATTATCGTCTATATCAAAAAATAAGAGTTAGATTATTACCACCTACTCGAGCTTTTTGGGATAATCTATACGAACTATTTAGATATAATAATAAAGCTATGACTATCCATTTATTTAGAGATGTAAAAAAATATGGTAAAAATTCAAGAACCGTTAATGATTATTATAGTAATAATGAAAATTACTATAGTACGCAAAGGAAAGTAGCTGAATCTAAATGGCATTTTATTGAAAGTGACTTTTACGATTTAGATAAAACTTTACCTGATGGTATAAACTTTGATGCAATAGTTTTATCTAACATTTACGAATATATTAATTATGGTAATGATGTTTCAAGAGAAAACGCAATTAAATATCTTCAATTTATTAAAAATATCTTACTTCCAAGATTAACTATCAATGGGAGTTGTATGAGTGCATATCTCTATCGTTTTGATGAAGATATCAATAGACAAATAAACGAACAGTTAAGAACTGATCCTAATGGTTGGGTATCAAGTTCAGAATACATAGCAGGTCTTGACTTAATAAAAAAATACTTTACTGGCTATACTGGTCAAAATGTCGCATATCATTATTTATATGATGAAATATCTAAAGGGCCAGGTGTCCAAAAAGTAAAAACTAAAGCTGCTGGTTTTGGTATGAGTAACGCTACAACAGATATGGCTTTTATTCAAAAGAAAATAGTACATTAATGTACTATTTTTTATATACTTTTTCATAGATGATTTCATTATTTTTAACTAATTTAGAAACAACAAAACTTAATGGCATCAAAACTATATATTTAATTTCATTATCTTCATCAAAATATACTCTTAAATGACAAGCCCCTTTACTAACCCTAGCATCAAAATATGGGGGTAAGAAATAATATCCACTATTAAAATTAACTTGACTTTTATGAGTATGACCAACAAAATCAAAATAAGATTCATCTCTAGTTCGCCCTTGCCTAGCATATACATCATTTAATAATTCAATTATTCCACACATATCAATTCCGTCATCACTAAGTTTAATTGAAAAGTCAAATGATTCCGGATGATGAATATCAAACGCCCCTAATTTATTAATCCGATTAGTAAATTCAATTGTTGAATGAAAATAGCCAAGATTAATAAAATCATCTCTTTCACTAGTTAATAATTCAATTGGATCAAACCCATAGCATGAAATATTACGGTCATGATTTCCACCTAAAATAGCATGATATGTATCGTTTGATTTAGGAATTAAGTTTATCCCCTTTTTGATTAAATTATAATTTTTAATAGCGTTTCCATACTCTAAGTCATGAGTTCCAAAACCATTAAAAAAATCACCTAAATTTAGTATCAAATTAATTCCTTCTTTGGCACAGTAATCATTTAAGGAATCAAAACCTGCTAAAACTTTACGGTCAAACTCTTTAATATGAAAGTCTGCAACTAACATTAAATCTACATGCTTACAACCATATGGCACATTTACTCTAAATACTGAATCAGTCGGTAATAATGGCTGAACAATTTGATAACGTGGTTGATCAGTAAATGAACTAGTAACAACATTTATCTTTTGTCTTACACCTCTAAGTAAAGATGTTATTTCTTGTCTATCAGTTACTATTCCCGTTTTAGCAATAGCTTTAATTAATTCATCAATATTAGCATCTTCATGTAAAAGTCTTTTATATATAACTTCTTCAATGGCTGTACGTTTAATTTCCAATTTCTGAATTTCTTGTTTTGCCAACTCTTCCCTTACAATAATGTCAGTTAATCTCTTAACTTCACTTGTTAAATCAGAACATTTATCTTTATATGGTGCTAAATCAGTAATTTGTGTGTTAGCACTTTGCAATTGTGTCTCTAAAGTTTTCATATTTTTTTGTAGTTCAGCTATTTGTGCAAGTAAACTTGTTATTTCTTTTTTTCTGTTTCTTAAATCACGCCCTAAAATAACATTTTGTTCTTGTAATTCATTATTTTTATTTAATCTTTGGTCATTCAATGCGCTAACAGCATCAAATCGTTTTGTTAGTTCTGTTAATTCCCTTTTAGTTACAGATAATTTCTTTTCTAATTCAGCAATCTGATTTATATATTTTGAAATTGATTCAATATCCTTATTAGCTGGATATATTTTTTTCATTACTTCATCAATAGAAGTAAGATAAGAAATAATTGAATCATCAACTTTATAACCAGTACGAGTTAAATACTCACTATAAAAATTAGGAAAACTTCTAATCTTATCTAGTACATCTTCACTAACAGTTATCTTTGCTTCATATACCCAAAGTATAAAACTTTGTGTAACAGCAATTAATTTAACTAAATATTTTGTTGATACTTTTTCTGATTTACGGAATTCATTTGAAACACATTCAGCAAAATATTCTAATAATTCACTATCTGAAGTTTTTTCTTTTTTACCTAAATATTCATACATTCCTACATATGAAAGATACTGTAGTGAATTTTCTCTTAAATATTTACCTATCTTTATCTTATCTACCGAAGTTAATGCCATAATATACCCCCAACAAACAGGAATATTATAACACATATTTTTTATTTATAAATACTTAAAGGTAATCTTTATAGTTTTCTACTTCATCTTTTTGAAATTTTAAATATTCTTTAGCAAGTTTAATTATTTTTTTATCTGCTAAATCACTATATTGTTTTATTTTACTTTCCATATCAACAATACCCATATTTAATCCTTCAATAATCATTTTAGCAACTGCTGTATCGCTATTATCATTATTGATTTCTTTTTTTATACCCATCTTTGACATCATTTCAGACATCATACTTTTAGGTTTAGCTTTAGCCTTATATTCCTTTAAAACTTTAGTACTACGCTTTAAAAATCTATCATATAGTTTTTGTGTTTCACTAATATCTAGTTTAATAGAATTATCCTTACTCTCTAATAATTCACATAACCTATCCATTGAAGTACTACCCATTTCAGCACTTTCATAAATATATTCTAACAATTCTATATTTGGATTCATAATATCTTCCTTTCTAACTTTATTATTATCTAATAATATTTTTACATACAAAAAAAAGTTATAAAATTATAACTTTTTTAATATACCATTGATAATAGAATATAAATAAATATTTACATTCTTTCTTGTTTTATTTCTAATGTAATTTGCATAACCACTTAATTGTTTTAAATATGCTTCATCATCAGTATTTTTTAATTTATAATCAAGAATATCAATATAATCATCATAGATAATCATACAGTCAATAATTCCATGATGCATAATATTGTCTTCTTCATAAATAAATTCAAATTCTTTATATATTTTTGCATTATTTATTTTATTGAGTATCTCATGATTAAGTAATTGTTCAACTTTACTTCGAATAAAAGTATCTTCTATTAAATCTAGGTGAGGATTTTTAAAATCAATATTTTCTAGAACTTCATGCATTGCTAAACCTAATTTTATATTAGAAGCTACTTCTTCAGTTATTAATGAATGAATTGATTTTGAATAGTGTTCCTGCTCTTTCTCCTTAACTTTAACATCAAGTTCTTGAACAACTATTTCTTCACTTTGAATAAGATTTAATTTGGAAATATCTTTTTTATATAAATAATCTTTAGATATATTTAAATCGTCAATATTTATTTCAATAATTTGATTATGAATACTACCTTTTAAAGAATTCATTATATCAGCTAAAGAACGATATTTTTTGCGAATGTTTCGATCAATTAACCTAGGTAATCCATCTTCCAAATCGCTATATGGCATTATGATTATCATTTGTTCTTTAGCTCTTGTTAAAGCGACATAAAATAATCGAATTTTTTCTGATATTTCTTCTTCAATATAGTTTTCTTTCATTAATAATTTCAAAACGTTTTCTCTTATACCTTCGTTAAAATACGGAGCAATAAAGCCGTATTTTTTACTGTATAAAAATCTATCTTTTAAATCACTAATATTAAAGGATTTAGATAATCCAGAATAATAACAAATTGGATATTCTAACCCTTTTGATTTATGAATAGTCATCATTTTTACGGCATTGTCAACAGTTGTATTTAATGAATATTTAATCTCATAATCATTTTCTAATAATTTATCTAAGTAATCTTTAAAACGATAAATATCATACCCATTATTACTTAAATCTAAAGCCAACTCTAAAATCTTAGTGATTCTAATTTGTCTTTTTACAACATCACCAACTTTAATCATTTTTTTATAAAAGTCAGTTTTATCAATTATTTCTGTTAAAATATCATATACTGATTTACTTTTAATTTCACTGCTAAGATTTCTAAATAGTTGATATATTGGTGAACTATAAAATTGATTATTTTGAAAAGTATCAAATATAACTTCATCACTTTCTTCAAACAGAAAACTTCTGGATATACTTGTATAATCATATTTTAAATTTATCGATATATTATTTTTCTCTATCTCTATTAAAAAGTCTAACATATTTCTTATTAAATATATATCTTCACTATTATTAAGCGTTTCATCTTTATATAAAGTTAAAGGGATTTCTAAATACTCAAATATTTTCTTATATAAATCAAATTGTGTAGCTCGGTCCATCAAAATTACAAAATCACTAAAGGTACATGGTCTTTGTATTTGATTAGCCATATCAAATATTATATATTTATTATTTATTTTTTCTTTAATATCTCTAGCAATTATAAAAGCTTCAATCTCATCTTTGGAATACTTTTTATCTTCTTGTTTATATTCTAAAATACTACTCTTATATACTTGATCAGTTAAACCAGCCTCTATATAAGAAGTATTACCAAAGACCATTTGATGAGATTCTGAATATGCTGCACCTCCAATATCATCAGACATTATTTGATTGAAAATATAATTAATATCATCTAGTACTTCTTTTCTAGATCTAAAATTCTTTAATAAATCTATTTTCATGCCCCCATTACCATTTTGATAATTATTATACTTTTCCCTAAAGATATATGGATTAGCATTTCTAAATCTATAAATTGACTGTTTAATGTCACCTACCATATATACATTGTTATTAGCAATCATCCCAATAAATAATTCTTGAATATCGTTGGTATCTTGATATTCGTCAATCATTATTTCTTTAAATGAATTTTTTACTTCCTCACAAATATTCGAATTATCCTTTAATATTTTAATAGCAAAATTAGCAATATCATTAAATTCATATAATTGATTTTCTAATTTATATGTTTTTAGTTTTTTAAAATATTTACCTAATATTTCAACTATTACCGAAACTGTATCTTTTGAACCAAGAATATTTTCTTTAACAATATCTAAATCACCGTAAGAAATTAAATTCTTTAATTCATTTAAAGAAGCAACTAAATGTTCTTTTGCTTTTTTTACCTCATTCTCACTACCTCTTGGAAGAACTGGAAAAGTACTATCTAGTTTATAAGATAAATTATTAATATTAGTCTCTTCTAATATCGATGTAATATACTCACCAACTTTTATTGAATATTTTTCCTCAACCATTCTAATTAAGTCATCAGTTAACTTTTCAATTTCATATTTTTTTTCAGTAATTAGGTTTTGATACTCTTCTAAATATTTTTTTACTGTATTATCACTATATGCCTTATCCAAATACTCTTTTAAGTATGTATCTAAATCATATTTTAATTCTAATTTCTTTGACATATTTAAAATGGTTTCTTTTAAATTAACATCGTCTTTAGCACAAAAATTATCAATAAGTTTTAAAAAATTTGAATTACCAGAAGCATACATTTCTTCAAATATCTCATCTAATATTTCTGTTCTTTTAATATCAAGTAAACTTGCTTGCGCGATTCCAATGTCATCGCTTAAATTAAGTAGGTAATGATACTTTTTGACAATTGACAAAGAAAAACTATCAAATGTTGTTATATATGCACTATCAATATAATTTAATTCTTCAAGTAACTTTTCCTTCTTTATTGACTTTCTAATTCTTTCTTTCATCTCAGCTGCGGCTGCTTTCGTAAATGTTAAGATTAATAATTCATTTATATGAATCCCTTGTTTTAATTTAGTTATAACTCTTTCCGTCAAAACAGCTGTTTTTCCTGATCCCGCTCCTGCACTGACAATAATATTTTTACCACTTTGGTTTATTGCTTTCAATTGTTCATCAGTCCATTTTGGCATCTTCATCACCTCTTAAAAATTCTAAGTCTTTATATTCTTTTAATATCTTAACATCGCGCTCAGTATGAAAACATATATCTTTAAATGGACAATACATACAGCCAATATCATTGTTTTCAATTCGTTTAGGATTTATATTAAAGTCACCAATTTTAATTAATCCAATGGCTTTAACAATATTATCCTCAACAATCTTGGATATTTTTTGCATTTCTTCTTCACTTAAAACTTTACTGTATGAATAAAAACCATTTTTACCAACTCGCATACTTTTAATGACAAAACTGTCAGCGTAAGAGGAATCAAAATACGATAATAATTCTTCATTATTAATACTATATCCTTGTAACATTAAGTTTTTCTTTTTTTGATCTATATATGATATCTTAGAATTATATGCAATTTCTGAATGAATTAATTTTTGTAAATAAAAGCCTAATACTTTAACTGGTTTTATCTTTTCTATATTATTTACTAAATATAAATATACTGGTAATTGCATATCTAATCCATAGGGTAAATAATTTAAATTAAGATTAGGGTTGCCAGTCTTATAATCGATAATTGCTGCTAAATAATTATCATTTTCCCTAGTATAAACTAATTTATCGATAATACCCATAAACACTTCATTATCGTTGCCCGTTGGTTTAATATATAGTTTCTCTTCTAATAATTTTTCATTTAAAGACGAAAATTTCTCTTGTTCTTTTATTTGATTAATGGTAAATTTTACTTCTTCTTTTATTTTATTTATGAAAAAATCTTCTTTTTTATTATGAATAATATTATGTTCTTCTAAATAATTATTCCACTCAAGATCAAAGATAAAATCTTTATTAAAGGCAACTGATAACATATAGTGATAAATATTACCAACATTTTGCATAAATGTTTCTTCGTACTTACTTAATTTTAAAATATATTGTAGATAATATCTAAAACCACACTTATAATAAGTATCTAAACTGGTATATGATAATAATAATTTATCTTGAAATAATTTATTTATCTTATCTAACGATATTTGACGGTATTTATTGCTATAAGTATTGTAATCAATGCTGGAATAATTAAAATATAAAGACATTAAATCATTATCTTTAGTCCCATATTTATAGTAATCATCTAACTTGCTACTAAGAATTATTTCATTGAACAATTTACTATGTGTATAATCAACTTTTGGTAATTTAATTGTGTAATTTAAATCATCAACAATTGAAGAAAGATAATAATTATCAGTTAAACTTTTCAGTTTAAAACTAATTGTTAAATTTGTTTTATTATTTAAATAATATATAGTATTTAATTTTGCTAAATTGTTTTTATCTAAAGACGTTGATAAATTTAACTGTGTTAATTCAGTATCATTCAAATATTCTTCATCTTTATAAATCAGTGGGACAACACCTTGATTAAATCCTAAAAGGAATAGATAATCATCATAGTTACATGTCTCAAGCTTAGCCTCATTAACACCAACAATATTATCACTTATTACATCCGTATTTTTTAAATCATGAATTATCAATTCACTTTTTAATTTTTCGTTATGGCACCATACATATTTATTACAAATATCTATTATCTGATTAATGATTCTTTCATCAGCAATATTCTGATTTATTAAACTATCTACCCCACTATTTAAAAATAATTGACCTATATTAGTACCATAAATTTTTGTTTTAGGTTTAATATTAGTTGGAATATTAAAGATTTTAAATGTTTTTTGAATATTCATTCGATATTCATCATTTAAATTGATTAATTTAATTTTTTCAATATCTATCCCCTGCTTCAATAATTTAGCTATTTGGGTTGCGACAAAATATACTTCATCTTCTAGAGTATTACATTCAAAAATCTTAAATGCATTTTCTTTTTTATTTTTAATTATTACATATTGATATCCATCTAATATTCTCTTTTCTTCTTTAGTTAAATATGGAATATCATAAATATAAATATGCTTATTATTTAATGTTTCTTTAAATAAATGGTTATATATTAATAACCCCTCTTCTTCTAAATACTTTCTTATCCTCAATAATTTTTTTACTTTAGGAGAATCTATATTTTTTAAAAAATACATATTTTCAATATATTTATGGGCTATTTCATAATTTGTATGCTCGACTTCCATAACTTTACATATTGCTTTTTCATCGTAAGTAAATATTAATTTGTTTTTTAATTCATTAAAAGTCATGACTTTAATATCTAATAATTCCTCTTTAGATATTTCCTTAATAAAATCATTTTTATTACATGAGTTAACTATTACGATAGAATTATCTAATATTGTCATAATATCACCATATACATTATATCAAAAAAACTATAAAGATTTTTATTTTCTTTATAGTTTTTTATATCCACATCGTATGTTCTTTTGATTCCTCTTTTATTTTACGATATTTATTATACATTCTAATAATGATTGCTAAAAGATCACATTCAACTAAACTTCTTTCATTTAATTCAACATCCTCAAACGAAATATTTTCTCTTACATATCTCATAAATTTAGAATCACTAACATATTCATGCATAACAATATCAAATACCTTAATTTGATTCATTTTTTTTAAATCATTACTATCAATATTAAAAATTTCTGACTGATATGATTCAATTAAATACTTACTTAGAATATCACCTTGTTTAAATTGATAGTTTATAATTGACTCATAATGACGACAAACACGTAAAACATCTTTTATTTTAGTTTCTAGAGTCATATTCCCACTCCTTAAAATAATCTCATAATATCATTAAATGTTATATATACCATTAAAATCATTAATAAAATAAAGAATATATTATGAATTGTATTTTCAACTTTTGGGTCAACTGGTCTACCAATAATTTTTTCAATTATTAAGAATAATGCGTGTCCACCATCAAATGCTGGTAATGGTAAAATATTGATAAAACCAACATTAATATTTAACAATGCAATTAATGATAAAATACTTGAAAATCCTGCTATAGAAGCAGTATCAACTATTTGATATATTCCAACTGGACCAGATAATAATTTAAGTGATAAATCTCCAGTGATTAAATACCATACAGTTCTAACCATTTGTTCTAAAATACTAATAAATTTACCGCATGCATATTTAATACCCGCTAAAAAGCCCTTTTCTTCAGTACCGGATACTTGAAATCCAAAAGAATAACCAGCTAAATTATCACTATCTTTTTCTTTAACACTAATTTCTGTATCTTTAATATTACCATCTGCATCTTTAGTAGTTAAAGTAAATGAGTTATCTTCGTTTTTTATTAATTCTAATAAATGAAGATGTCCCTCAACTTCAATACCGTTAACAGCAATAATTACCTCATCATTATTTAACCCATCAACTTTTGAATTACTAATAACCAAATCTATATTATTATCTTTTCCTGGTTTAGTCACTATTGTAAATCCATAATCACGACCATAAATTAATTTATCATTACCTAAAGTAACAGGATCGATTTTTATTTCCTTTTCCTTACCATTTTTATCTAAAACAGTAATTATAAAATCATCTTCAGCCGCCACTGTTAACTCTAATGACAATATATCATAACTATTTACTTTTCGCCCATTAACCTCTATTACTTTATCTCCAACTTCTAATCCATCAATATAAGTGCTAGAAACATATACGGAATTAAGACTTACAGTATTAGTCCAACCTATTATTAATAAAATAATGAACGCTAAAATAAAGTTATTTATGACTCCAGCAATCATCACCATTAATCTTTGACCCCATGATTTAGCATATAACCTTTGTTCTTTAGGAACGTTTCCATCCTCTTCAATTTCTTCTCCGGCCATTTGAACAAATCCACCAATTGGGAATAACCTTATACAATAATCTGTTTCGTCATCGACTAATTTAACATTTCCTTTTTTATCTTTTACTTTCTTCTTGCGTTTAAATTTAAATAAACGTGGTCCCATTCCAATACTAAACTCATATACATATACACCTGCTTTTTTAGCAAATATAAAATGTCCAAGTTCATGAATAAAGACAACGATACCTAATATTAATACAAAATATATTAATGATATCATTATGTTTCCTCCTATAATAGCGTAATAAACATTCTGAATGCTAACATAACAAATATAATACTGTCTAGACGGTCTAATACACCACCATGTCCAGGCATAATATTAGAGAAATCTTTTTTATTAAAGTATCTCTTAATTGCAGAAAAGAATAAATCCCCTAACTGACCAATTATAGTTAAAAATAATGTTACAAGAATAATGCTAGTTACATTTACAGCAGGATCAATAACTGTTATATAAAAAACAACACTTATAAATGTTCCAGCAATCGAACCACCAATAAATCCTTCCCAAGTTTTATTAGGAGAAACATCTTCTAATAATTTTCTTTTTCCAACTAACATTCCCGTAAATAAAGCATATGAATCTGTCATAATAGTAATTAATAATAAGTATATTAGTAAGCTAGGATTTATAAAATAATAAATGCTAAACAATGAAAGCGCTATACCTAAAAATAATACGCCTGTAAACATATAACAAGCATCATTTATACTGTATAGCTCTCTTTTATGATACAGTACTAAAGGTAATAACATCGTTAAACATAACCCCGTAATAATTCTAAAGTCGATTACTAAATTACCATCTGTTAACTCCGTAGATAACATTATTAATACGGTAAGAATATATGCTAATAATTTAATAAATATTGGTAATTTCTTTTTTGTTTCCTTAATATCCATAAATTCTTTCAATGCCAACATTGAAAGAACAATGATTGCCCCAGTAAAAAGCATTCCTCCTATTAAATAAATAGGAATCACTAGCATTAATAATACTAAAGCACTAATTATTCTTGTTTTCATAATTTATACCTCCAAACCTACGGTCTCTTTTGGTGTATTCGACAATTGCTTTATCAAATTCAGCAGCATCAAATGCTGGAAAATATGTTTTAGGGAAATACATCTCTGCATAACTAAGTTGATATATCATAAAGTTACTTATTCTTATTTCTCCACTAGTTCGAATTAATAAATCCACTGGTGGTAAATCATTAAATAAGTATTGAGAAAAGTTCTCTTCTGTAATGTCATCAATTGATAATTTATTTTCTAAAACTAATTTGCATATTTTTTTAGTAGCGTTTACTATTTCAGAATGGCCACCATAATTAATACAAATATTTAAAATACCACGAGTATTTTGTTTAGTTGCTTCTTCAACTTCTTCAATAATATCTATGACTTTATCTGGTAAAGGAGCTTTTCTCTCGCCAGAAAAAACAACCTTAATTCCTTGCTCATTCATTAAGTCACTATAGTTTTTAAATTCTGAAGCAAATAAATTCATTAAAAAAGAAACTTCTTCTTTACTTCTTTTAAAATTTTCTGTTGAAAAAGCATAAACACTTAATACTTTTATTCCTTTATTAAATATATATCTACTTAAAGTTTTTAAGTTTTCAAATCCACTTTTATGGCCTTGACTTCTTGTCAATCCTTGCTCTTGTGCCCAACGACCATTACCATCTAAGATAATTGCAACATGTGTTGGAATTTTTAACTTTGAATAATCCATGTTACCTCCATTGTGTTAATACTATTATCATTATAGTATAATTTTACTTTTACTGCAAGTAAAATAAAAAAGTAGTTCGACTACTTTTTGACATC
Source organism: uncultured Bacilli bacterium (assembly GCA_944350495.1). Lineage (GTDB taxonomy): Bacteria > Bacillota_I > Bacilli_A > RF39 > UBA660 > UBA5578. The sequence goes on along the minus strand of CALVOZ010000005.1, from coordinate 61,376 downwards.
AATGTTTATTCTTACTTTACCTTGATTATTCGTATAAGCTGCTGCTTGGACAATTGTACGAATAGAGTTAGCAATCTTGCCTCCTCTACCAATTACAGCTCCAATAGAAGCTTCATCAACGCGTACTTCAATAACATTATAATCATCACTTGAATCAGCTAATGTTACTTCAGCACCTTCGCTAACTAGTGTATTAACTAAATATTTCGTTAATTCAACTAAGTTCATTACTTATCTTCTTTCTTTATTTTTGATTCATGGAATTTTTTCATAATTCCTTGTTTACTGAAAATATCTCTTACAGTATCAGTTGGAATAGCTCCATTATTTAACCAAGTTAAAGCTTTATCTTCGTCAATTTTTACTTCAGCTGGTGATTGTACTGGATTATAGTAACCTACTTCCTCAATAAATCTTCCATCTCTTGGGCTTCTTGAATCAGCTGCAACGATACGATAAAAAGGTTTCTTCTTTGAACCCATTCTCTTTAATCTTAATTTAACTGCCATGTTTATACCTCCGTTCTTGAATAAATATATCACAAACTAAAAAAAGTGTCAACCATTTTTGGTTAACACTTATAAATATTCTTCATTAACTTCATTTTCTATATCATCTAATGTTTCTTCTGTTACCTCATCATCAATAATATCCCAAGGTTCCTCATCATCTTCAATAGCAATTTTAACTTTAGTTTCCCCAACTATTTCAACGCCCAATTCTTTATCAATAACAAAATTTATTTTATTATCATTAATCGTAACATCAGAACAACTTGGCTGTGTTAAACTTCGGACTATAATATCAGTGTCTTTCATAGTTTTGACATTATTAAATTTCATATTAAAATTATCATTATATTCAATTTTTTTAGTTACAACCTTTGTCTTGGTATCAGAATCATACGAATACCATATATTAATATCAAAACTGCCTGATACACCAATATTATCATCATTCTTGTAACCCTCAAACATATGATTAATTACCCAACATCCTAAAACAGTAGTTGGTTTCTCTTCTACTTCTATTTCATATTTATTTTTGAAACTTTTTTTACCCTTTCCAATTACAGCTTTAGTAACAATTTCCTTATATGATGCCATACCACCACTCCTCATTTAATTGTATGCTACTAATTAAAAAAGGTGTCAAAAGAAAATATTATATTAATTAACAATCAAATTTAGTTGCTTTTTTTTCGGTTTCTCCATTACCTGTTCAAATTGTAAGAATTCTTGATTGCTACTTTGAATAGTTTGATTACTTAAAAATTGTTTAACATAATACCAATATATTTTAATTAATAATAAATAATTACCAGTAGTAGAATCAATTTCTTTTTTTAATTCTTTTAATATCTGAGGTAAATCTTCCTTACTATAATGACTGTTAAATAATAAAATTAAATAATAATTATATATTTCGCTATTTTCTTCTAATTTTTCTAAAGTTTTATATAGTTGTAATGGTGTTAAACGTTTGCCATCACTATTATATGTATATATCATTCCTAAATCATAATATGGATTAACATTATAAATTTTAGTTATTCTTTCAAAATATTCATCAATATAAATTGTATTTCCAAACTGATCTTTTCTAAGAGTATTGCTGCGAGCAGCTATTTTTTCTCTAACAATTCTTAATATGTTACTTTTTTCTTGATCAAAGGTAATTTTACTAATACGATTTAAATATTGATATAGCATTATATTTTCATTCAAAAAAGCATCGCTTTCATCAGCCATAAAATCATAATTATTCTCTCCATATTCACCTTTAGTTTGCGCTAAAAATGTATCCATTATAAATAATTCACGATAATATTGTTCACTATACTCAGCATCTTTTTGAACAAAATGCCAAGTTTCATGAAATAACGTTCTTAAATTGTTTAAGATATTATCACAAGTCAATGTATGTTCATTAAATATTATTCGGTATGTACCATTTTTCTTTTTAATAATGGCATCGATTACTATAACCTTATCATCAACTATTCTTCTTTCGAAACGACCTTTCATAAAATAACAGCTTAGAGAATTTCTTTGTTTAAACAATTCTACAAATTGAAAAAATAAGCGTTGATAATTTGCATCATCAAGTACTAATTTTTTCTCCATTATTTTACCAATTAAATAATTACAAACTAGTTCAGGATAAAAATCATTTAATAAAATACTAGCGTCTATTAATTCTATTGCTTCTTCACTAGATATATCTTTACCCAATAATAAAATTTGCTCAATTATTTGTTTAACAGTATTAAGAGAATTTCTATAATTTGAATCATTTTCAAAAAATTCTATAATATTTAAAAAACACATTGGGATTTCATTCCCAATGTGCTTTTTTATTTCTCTAATTAAAGGATTAGAATACCAATATAAAGGATCATAATAAATATATGGCACTAAATAATCAGCTATATAAGAATGAAATTTTTCATTACTAAAAGAAAAATGTTCAATATCTTTTTGACATTTTAAAGCAACTTGTTTTATTTTGCACTTTAAAGAATCTTCATCACTGAAGATAGAAAAAACATTAAGATTACTTACTCTAAATCTACTCATAAAACAACCTGCTTTCTAAAAATTAAACAAATTATACCAAAATGTTACTAAATACGCAAATTTACAATAAAAAAAGACTATTAATTATTAATAGTCTAATACCCATTCCTGTAAATACTTAATTGGTGAGTTACAATATTCACATTTATCTGCTGTTACATCAATTGGTGCACCACACTTATGACAAGACATAGTATTTACACCACTTGTTAATTTAACTGTATTTTTAGTACGTCGTAAAGTATATGTCTCTACTTTATTTTCTACTTTTATTTTATTATTTACTAATAATATCTTTCTTACGTCAGCCTGAACTTTTACATACATAACATCATCTTTAGTATAATCTTCATAACTTATATAATCTAATATATCATAATCAATAATTTTTTCTTGTTGATAATAATATTTTCTTATCTCATAATTTAAATTATTAAAAAAAGTTTTTTTATCAATTTTAGTACGATTCCAAAAATTTTTTTGTTTTTGATTAAGTTTTTGCTTATATTTCTTGACTGGAGTTAAAATTAAATAAGCATCTAAAGTATAAAATATATAGTATAAAATAACCGCTAAAATTGTGCCATAGACAAACACTTTAATAATATCAATACTATTAAATGTCCGAGAAGTATTTTTAACAAATAAATAACTAAAGAAACTACTTATTAAAAGAGAAATAATAGCAACGATAACTCGATATGTGTTACTTTTTAAAATATAATCATAATAATGTTTACCACCTAACTCTTTATCAGAATAATCTAAATTATAATAAGTACCACAATATGGGCAACCATCATTAATTTTTTTTAACGGCAAAGTCATTCCACAGTTAGGGCAACTAATATTCTTCTCTTCATTTTTCTTAGAAATAAAGGTGTATTCCATTCTAGTATCAAAATTAGTTTCTTTATGAATTAATTTATCATTTAAATAATATTCTTTTTGTTGGATAACACCATTTAAAATATCATCATTAATTGAACCATTAGTATTACGTTCTAAAATATTATTACCAACTACATATTTAGTTTTAACATTTATATGATACTTATCTAATTTTTCATTTTGAAATTTATCAGAAATAAATGTCATAACTCACCTACCTATTATTATTGTTATTGTTATTATTATTGTTATTATTGTTTGATGATGAACCACCACTATATGACCCATTTGATGAAGAAGTATAATAATTTATAATACTAAATGAATTATTAGATAAATCCACTCCATCAACTGTGACATCAACACACTCACAAGTTATTAATGAAACCACTTGCTTACCAACCAATAAAGATAGATGATTTCTATCACCTTTAATTTTCCCGTCAGGATTAGTTGCTAAAAAATTATAAATTTGATTTAATTGTTCTGATGTTAAATTATAAATTTTAGTTAAGTTTAAACAACGATGCTGTCTAATAAGTTCTTCATACGTTTCTGGTTCTTTATTCATGATTTAACTCCTTATCTATATAATAAAACTCAATGTTTTGAAATGGCAAATTAATTGATTGAATATGATAATATCCATTATTTTTTTGCTTTATATAATGATAATCTCTTAAAGCTGATGTTGTAAAAAATATATTATTTGGTTTATCTTGTGCAAAATGATCTTTATATTCTTTAAACAAATTAGAAATATCATAACAGTAATATTCTTCTTTATCGCTTAAAGTATTATCTAAGACACCTTTATATATTTGCATTGTGGCTATATGTCTTTGCTTAGTTCTACACTCATCACCATAAGTTATTAAATTACCACTTAACAGCATTATATATAACGCATTATTTTCTGGATAGTCACAATCTTCACATATCATATTCTTCTTCATATATATTTTTACTTTTGAGTTTGGCACGATATATATAAAATCTCTTCTATTTTTAACAATTTGTGAAGATAATTGAAATTCATTTCCATCGACATTTAGGATAAACACTGTATCATCATAAATATATTTTAATTTTGAATCTTGCTCAATAATTTCTTGTAACGATGGATAATCATTATTATTCCTTGTAGGACGATATTTGACGTTATCAATTATACTCATTTTATTAGTATATTTGTAAACAAATTCATCGTTATATTTATCTTTATCATAGTTTCTATCTTTATATATTAATTGTTGCAATTTGCAAGTATAACTCTTATTTGATTTATATACATTTTTTACAAACGGGCATCCTGTTTTACATAGATATAAATAACCACAAGTACTACATTCATCGTTAAATGGTTCTTTATTATGATTGATAAATATTTTTTTATAAGCCGTATCTAATATTTCTTCAACTGAATCGTTATATATATTACCAAAATAATAATCTTTATTTTTTTGACCACGGACACAAGAATATATATCCCCACTACGTTCAAGTAAGAAAAACTTTTCTCCACAATTATCACAATTAGTACAATATTCAGGCCCAAATTCATCAAACCAAGGGCCGTTAACCCCGACATCTAAATCAGTACCATCAAAAGCTTCATGCATCTTTTTATAAAATTCTACTTGCTCATCTTCACTCATATGATGAAGAATTCCATTAGAGTTATAATCAAATCCAATCATAAAATTGAAATCGTTCATATCAAGACAAGTATTATTATTTAAGAAACGAATATCTTCAATAATTTCATTAATATGTGCATAATGTTCTTTAAAAATAGTTGCTGAGACTTTCTTCTTACATGAAATATTTTCTAATAATTTTACATTTTCTAAAATTTTTTCAAGCGTCTTTTTATTACCCTTAGTAACGCGATATTGATCGTGTAATGATAAAGGTAGATCTAGACTGCCTGAAATAGAGACATTAAACTCTTTAATTGTATCTATATGCTTGCTTAAATTATATAAATTAGTTTTAATATGAGGCTTTCCAACTTTAAATCCGGCTCCTGTTATAATTTCTTTATTTTCATTATAATAATCATTGATAAATTTAATAAGATTATAAAAATCTTCTTTTGATAAAGTTGTAACTTCACCACCATGTAATGAAATATTAAATGGTATAACATTTGCTGCTTTAAATTTATTAATAGCAAATTTTAAAGTATCTAAAGACTTATACTTAGTTTTTTCATCAACTGTATTATCTTCTAAATAGCAATACTTGCACTCCATATTACAAGCCATGGTTGGAACATATAAAAGATGGATATATTTATAATTCATAAAAACCCCCTTGTAAATTAATTAGTATAAACATAAATTTCAACACTACTATTTCCAGAATTTAACATTTTTAATTCAAAGGCAATATCAGCACCAAATAATTTAGTTTTATTTTCCTCACTTAAAATAAAATAATTTGGTTGTTCATTTTCCACTTTATAAATAAAGTAATATACTGGTTTACCTAAATCAGTAGTTTTATATTCATCAAATTTTAAAGTAGCATGTTGAATCGTATTTGAATCGTAATCAAAATTAATATTTACTGTATCGCCTAAATCAAGCGTCATGATATTAGTATATGAATAATTACTTCCTAAAGAAGAAAATTCGCCATAATATTTAACAACAGTTGGACTTTCTTTAAAAGTGCGCTCATTTAATGAAACACCTTTGGGTAAAGTGATAGAATCTAACGAATTGCAACCTCTAAATGCTGATGATCCTATCTCCTTTAAATTACTATTTTTAGAGATAATTACGGTTTCTAAAGAGTAAGCTTCTCTAAACGCACTTCCGCCAATACGCTCTACTTTATCAGGAATTTCAATGCTTTTTAGACTACTACATTTTTCAAAAGTATTTCCTCTTATCTCAGTTAAATTATTTGATAATTTAATACTCTTTAATGATTTAGCATTATAGAAAGACTCACCACCTAATTCAGTAAGAGTATCTGGTAATTCAATCGTTTCTATAGATCGACAATTATAAAATGCTCCTCCACCTAAATATTCTAACTTATTTGGAATGTTAACTTTAACTAAATTAATATCATTTTTAAAGGCTTGTCCTCTTATCTCCAACAATGTATCTGGTAAAGTTACCTCTGTTAAAAAAGGCATATTAGAAAATGTATTACCTCTTAGGCTCACAACATCTTCTCCTTTATATTGTGCAGGAATAGTAGCGGTTTTAAAATTTGTTAAACCAAATAAATAATACCTAACAGCATATCCGCCATCTACTTTTTCATACAATATGACTGGATTAATAAAAATAATTAGAGGGACTATAATAGCTAATAGTAATGAGCATATAAAAAATTTACTACTGTTATCAGTTACTAATGATAATTTTACATTCATAACGATATTTGATATTTTTTCATTTGGGCGAGATTTAATTTCCTTTTTCAAATATTTCATAAAATTATAATTGTTAAATAATTTATAAAAAATAAATAAAATTATTAATCCACCAACATAAAAAGAAATTGGAAAGTGAAAAAATATAGAACATATAAATACTGCAACTAATAATGAAAAAATGCTTTTAATTACTTTTTTTCTTTTTAAAGCTGCTGATGGAATTAATTTAGTGTTAAGGTCAATTTGAGCTTTTTTTATTTCTCTATTGATAAATTCTTCTAGCATCCCATCTTCAGACAACTGATACATAGGATCATATTGACCTAATTTTACATACTTGACATCGGGAACAATAGAATTAGTTTTAATTGCTTCCTCAACTTTTAAATTATCGCCTGCTAAGCTCTTTCCACATTTTAAGCAAAATTTATGTTTAAGGTCTACTTCTTGTCCACAATTAACACATTTGACAATTAAATTTGTCCTACTAGTTTGAACAGCATCTTGGTTTACGATTGATGCCCCTGTTTGCAAATTATATTTATTTTTTTTGAAATTTGACAAAATAGGCACAATCAAAAATGCTCCAATAAACATTGAAAAAAAATCGAAGATTGCTATTGAAGGTGTAATAAAAAAATCAAAGTAAAGTAAAAGTAATACTCGACCTATAAACAACATTTTTACAATGCGTTTAGAACTATCTTCGTCCTTACCCAATAATTTTGATAACGGTATGAATACAAATACAGTCATATGTATGGAAATAAATGCTTCCATGCCAAGTGCATAAGCTAACGGCATATCATCACACCTCCATCAGTTACTACATTTATTGATAAAAATAATAAATTAAATAAAAAAATTATTTTCATAAATTGCTCCTACTCTATTTTTTTATAATTATAACACATTTTAAAAAAAAGAATAAGATTAACTTATTCTTCATAATGAATATTAAATAAAAGTTTAGGAATTTTAGTCATGTCATAAGGCCCTTTCAAGTAAACATCACTTAAATTTATTATTTTAGTTAAAAATATCCAATTTTTAACAGCGACATTATCTAAATAAAGTGTCTTTAAAGTGTTTATATAACCTAAACCTCCTAAATGTAGCGGATTAATATTTGTTAAACTTAAAGTTTCTAAATTAGATAGTTTTCTTAAATAGTAGCAATCAAATTCTAATGAGTAATTTCTAATTGCTAAATTTTTTAAATTAATAAATTTATTTATAAATTCATAATTACTTGAAGAAACATTATCTAATACTAAATTTAATACATCAATTGGTTTATTATTATCTAAAACTATAAATGAATCTTTAAAACAAATAGTTTGAATATATGTCCCATCAATTAGGTTTGCAATATCTTCTAAATTAACTGTACTGTCAGCAATTATTAAAGTATCAACTTGTTTATTTTGTTTAAGTATTGTGTTAGTACCAAAATAATCAAAATTTTCAAAATTATCTATTTTTAGTTTATTATCATCTATTTTCATAATTCCACCTTAATTTAATCCTCTAGTTTGCATTTTACCTTTAATATATTCTGTATCAAGATATTCTATCTCAAGACCTTGTTTACTAGCAATTTCAGTTATTTCAGCTATTTCTTCATTGGATGCTTTATCAGTGTAAAAAGCTCTTATAGGCTTATTCTTCTTACGATTATTTAATAATAAAATTTCAGTATATAGTGTATAACGAGTATTGCTTAAGTTATTTTTTCGAGATGTTTGTTCTACATAACTTGGTGGTAATAAAATACTTTGTTTTCCAAATTCATAAAAAATGTTAGTTTCTTCATTATACTGCCAGTTATATATGATTCCTATACATGAATCATTAGTCCAATCATTTCCCACAGGGCAACCAACAAAACGTTGCTTAGTTACATACCAACTTCCAGCATCATCTGGGCATATGCAATCTATTGTGTCAATGTCAAAATCATATTCATATCCAACATGGCCATATGGAATGGTCGCCAAATCATCTAATAATAAACTACAACATATTTTGTTCATTTTATCAGATTCAACAATTCCATTAGATAAAGCATGGGCGAATCTAGCATTGTTTGTTCTAAAATAAGCTTCCCATATTTTAGCTGAAATAGAAGATAACTCCTTTTCGAAAGAAACTAATTGTTTAAACGAACTATGAATGACATTTTTATATATATCAGGAGTTACTTGCTCTTCAGTATAACTGTTTAAAATATTAACTAGTTTCTCAGCTTTAACTCTTGCTGCCTCAACTAAAGTAGCATCGTTTGAATCCAAGTTATATGCTGCAATCATGTTAATTGCCTCATATATTGTATTAGCTCGTTCTTGAATATATAATAAATTTCCATAATAAGTATTTATCTTAGAATGCAACATATCATTCATTATATCATGACTTCTTTTAAGCAATTCTTCACTAATTGTTTGAGAATGTTCTCCTTCTAAATAAAAATTAATAACAAATTCAATTAATTTATCATTAAGAAGTACTGGGCATAAAGAATAACTACCATCATCCTCTTTAGTGGCACCAGAATAATTTTTAAATAAAAAAGCACATCTTTGAAATTCAGATAATTTATCAAAAACTTTAGGTTGAACAAGTAAAGCTGATAAAACTTGATTAGCTATTCTTTTAAATTCATCTATTGATGAAGCATTAATAGCATTTGTTGGAACTAAAGTAGCTAAATAGGCTTCAAAAATATCTAATTCGCCATCTGTTCCAACTTCTTCTCTAAATTTAATAACAATGTCTAAAAGATTTGCATTAGTCGGTTTATTTTCCTCTACTTGAATATCTTTTTTCTTTTTAAATTTATCAAATAATCCCATACTTTCACCTTAGTTAAATTATATCATTCTTAAAGTATTTAAACAATAAAAAAGAATAGTATAACTATTCTTCATCTTCTAAAAGTTTAGCATTATCTTTAATTGCATCAGGGATTATAACACTATCAATCTTATTATGATCAGATATTGTTATATCCATTGTATAGTTAGTAGTACTTTCACTTTCATCTAATTTCATCATATCAGCGAAATCCATTTTTAATCCAGTTACATAACCATCTTTAATATATATATACATTGTTAAATCATCAGTTAAATTTAATACTGCATCGCCCACTTCAGGGTCTTCATCCATAGCTTCAGCAAATTTATCTTTATCGACTACCACTTCTAATCTATCATGTCCTTTACGATCAGAATTTACTTCTTTAACTGATTTATAATTTTCGGCATAAATGCCAACAGCATCCATAGATACATTGTTATCTGCTTTATACTCTTCTTTAGGCATTACTTCATAGTACCAATTACCATCTCCATTTGATGTATAAATATAAACCATATCATCAACTACCTCAGTATATACTTCAGTTGTTAAAGTGCTTCCTAATATTGATGATGTTGATTTTGAATAAGAATCACCTTCTTTAGTAAAAGATGTATTCATATTCATACTTAAAATATATCCGTCCATATTGACATTCATATCAACACCTATAGTGCCACTTTCAACATTTTTCATATTTTCTAAAGCTTCTTCTAACTTTGCAGTGCCATCATTTGAACCACAACCACTAATTAATAATAAAGCAAATAATAAACTTAAAATCTTTATTTTTTTCATTGTTTACCTCCTACATAAGTATAACATATTTAAAAATAAAAATGTAGGTTTCCCTACATTATTTAATTTTACCATCCAAACTCCATGTTTTAATATCAGTAATTTCAACATCAACAATTTTACCAATATTATCTGGTGAACCATCAACATTAACTAATTTCATTGTTTCTGTATATCCCATTAAGTTTCCCTTATCACTTTTACCCTCAATTAAAACTTTTACGGTTTTACCAAGATATTTTTGATTATTTTCATTAGCATATTTATTTACAATCTCGTTTAAATGATACAATCTTTGCTCTTTTACGCTCAATGGGGTATCATCTTTCATTCGAGCAGCTGGAGTACCTTCACGTGGAGAGAAAATAAATGTATAAGCTAAATCATACTTGCATTCATCTACAACCTCTAAAGTATTTAAAAAGTCCTCTTCAGTCTCACCAGGAAATCCTACTATAATGTCAGTTGATAACATTAAATTAGGAATTTCGGCTTTTAATTTATGGACTAATTCTAAATATTTATCTTTAGTATATCTTCGACCCATTAACTTCAAAATTTTATCAGATCCTGACTGCAATGGTAAATGAATAGCCGGCATAATATTATCATATCTCTTAATAACAGAAATCATCTTATCATCAAAATCCCAAGGATGACTAGTCATAAATCTAATACGAGGAATGTTTGTTTTAGCTATATCTTCTAATAAATTTCCCATAGTATAACCAAGGTCTAAATCTTTGCCATAAGCATTGACATTTTGACCTAATAAAGTTACTTCTTGATAGCCGTTTTTAATTAAATCATTAACCTCATCAATAATATATTCTGGTTTCCTGCTTCTTTGTTTCCCTCTAGTATATGGTACTATACAATACGTACAAAACTTATCACAGCCATACATAATATTGACCCAAGCTTTATATTTAGAATCTCTTTTAACAGGAATATTTTCAATTACTTCCCCTTCAACACTGAATACTTCAATCTCTTGTTCTTTTCTTCTTAAAGTATTATCTAATAAGTATGGTAATCTATTAATATTATGTGTTCCAAATACAATATCTACCCATTTATATTTGTTTCTTAATGTATCAACCACATTTTCTTCTTGTGCCATACAGCCACATATAGCAGTAATAACATGTGGTCTTTCCTCTTTCATATGTTTAACACGTCCTAAAAAACCAAACATTTTATTATGAGCATTTTCTCTAATTGCACAAGTATTTAACAAAACTAAATCAGCATCTTTCATATTTTCAGTTTCTTCATAAGCCATCATTTCTAAAATAGCTTTGATATTTTCACTATCATGAACATTCATTTGACAACCGTAAGTCTTTATATAATACTTTTTATTTTTTCCTAATGATTTTAATTCATCAGGCAAATTAAATTCGTCTAAAATAAATTTAATAGGCTCTTTAGTCCTTTTTCCAGCTTCTTTTAAATTTGGTAAATTCATCTTATCACTTCCAATTACTGATAGTATCATATATTACTAAATTAATCAAGAAACGATCAAGAAAAAAAGATAGATATCTATCTTTTTTATTTATTTTTGAAAGTTGTTCATTCCTAATTGTTGTTCACCCATTTTAACTAATCTTTTAGTGATTTCTCCACCTACAGTACCATTAGCTCTTGAACTTGCATCAGGACCTAAAGCAACACCTAATTCATTAGCTATTTCATATTTCATTTTCTCAATAGCTTGTTTTGAACCAGGAACTACAAACTTATTTGTACGGTTATTCATAATTTCACCTCCTGTACACTAATATAATGTGTACAACAAATAAAATCATACCTGGTAATTATTGGTTATAATAATTCATCTCGTTCTTCAACTAAGTTGGTAACTATTTCAATATTGTTTACACATTCATCAATTAATTCATCATAATTAAAGTGTGATTCATATTCTATACATTTGGCTTCATCTGGATTGATTATTGGATGTTTTGGCAAAAATATAGTACAGCAGTCTTCAAAAGGTAAAATACTTGTTTCATAGGTTCCAATATCTCTTGCAATTTTAATAATTTCTAATTTATCCATGCAAGCTACAGGTCTAATTACTGGTAAATTGGTTACACTATTAATAACTTGCATACTTGTTAATGTCTGACTAGCTACTTGACCGATACTTTCGCCATTAATAATTACTTTTAATCCTCTTTTTTGAATTACTTTAGCAGCAATTCGGTACATCATACGACGCATTATTGTTATAACGTAATTGTCTGGAACATTTTTATATATCTCTTCTTGTATTTTAGTAAATGGTACAATGTGTACTTTTAAATTACCAGAATATTTATTAATAATACTTGCTAATTTAATAACTTTATTTTTAGCTTCTATACTAGTATGTGGTGGTGATTCGAAATACAAGCATTCTAAATCTACTCCTCGCTTTAAAGATAAATAGCCAGCAACTGGTGAATCAATACCACCACTAATCATTAATAGTCCTTTTCCTTGAATACCAACTGGGTAACCACCTAAACCATCAAACTCACGTAAATAAATAAATGTTCCTTCTCTTCTAATTTCAACTTTAATTACTAATTCAGGATTGTGAACATCAACAGTACAAGGATAGTTTCTAAGTACTACTCCGCCTAATCGTCGACTACACTCTAAACTAGGAATTGGAAAACTTTTATCAGCTCTTTTTGTTTCAATTTTAAAAGTATTAAATTTAACTCCTTTTAAAAATTCAATTAATAATGCAGATATACTTTCCATATTATTATCGACTTCAAAGCATTCGACTATACTATGAATGCCAAAGACATTTCTTAATTTACTTATAATTAAATCCGCATCATCACACTCAATATACATTCTTACTCGATCATATCTTAAAGTGTAATTTAAACCTTTTAAAATTGAATTTATATTATTTACTAACAATTTAATAAATATTTTACGATTGCCTTTTTTAGTGGTTAATTCGCCATATTTAATTAATAATAATTTTTTCATCCATATCACCTAAAAAAAATTATAACAAAAAAAAAGTGGTTTTACCACTTTTATTGAATAATCTCTGTTAATTCACCATTAACAGTATTAAATTTATACTGATTATAAGTTCCATCTGATTTGTTAATATATATATTAACTTTAGTACCATCCTCTTCAATAGTAAACGCTGGCACTTTATCAATATCACGATTTCTAAAGTCATTCAAATATGTAGGTACTGCTTGATTGATAATACTTTCACCACTATAATTTAAAATATAAAAGATGTCTTCACTAGAAGCAAACACATAACTTTTAATTGGAATCATAATGTCATAACCTTTTTTTATTAAAATTTTATCATTAAAATCAATTAAATACCAAAGTCCTTCAGTATATGCGACAAAAGCTTCATAACCATTATAATAAATATCATCATATTTAAATGGAATTATCTCTTCATCACTAAAGCTAATCACACCCCAATAGCCGTCTAATTTAGCTGTAATGCGGTCTTTAGCATAATCATAATCAGTTATAATTCCTTCTTTATTAGTGAAACCAATTTCTTCATACTTTAAAGGAACGATAACTTTACCACTAGTATCAATAATACCATACATACCTTTATCATCACTGACAACAAAAGCTACAATTTTTTCACCATTTTTTAAAAGCTTAAAAGTTTGATAATTTTCACTGATAGCTTCTTGCTTTTCAAAATCATATAAGAAAATATTATCATCATCTGTGATTGCTATAACTTTATCCTTTGATGAAAAATATTCCTGTGATCCCGATAATACTTCACATTCTACACATTTATAAATACCGATTAATTCTTCACCAGCAAAAAAACTAATTCCATCTTCTGTTTCTTCAAAACTATAAGTTATATCTTTTTTTGTTTTTTCTTCCTTATTTTCCTCTTTTGGTTTAGTTTCTGATTCCATATTTAGAAATATAAATACCCCAATACCAATTACTAAAACTAATAATAAAATTAAAATAAATGGCCAAATTTTCTTTTTCTTTTCAGGCACGATCTCATCCACTTCATCGTTAAACATTTTAACTTCATTAATTAGTTTTACAACGGTATCATCATAATTTTTAGTAGAAATAACCGTTTTAATCTCGATGGTGCCATCCTCTTCATTTTCTTTAGTTTCTTGGCTTATTATTTCACCATTTTCTATTTTAGATTCAACACCTACAATATTATTATTATTTTCCTCTTTATTAGAATCACACTGTTCTTCAATCGGTTGACTTACTTTTTGTTTCTCTAAAGTTGAACAATCAACAACAGGTTGTTCTCCAATAGGTTGGCTTACTTCTTGAAATGATTCAATTGGATTATCAGTAACTTGTTCTTCAGTACTCTCGTTTGGAATTTCTTCTTTTACTTCTAATTGATTATTTTCTAATGGTTCAACTATTTTATTATTTTCATTCTTCTTTTTATTAAACATCATACACCTACCTTAAACTATTAGAGTTGCTCATATAAATTAATTTTTCATATACGCTAGGTTCTATCTTATTTAATAAACTAATTGTAAGTTCTAAAGATTTTTGATATTCACCTTTTAAAAACAATTGCTCTGATAAATTTAATTTATTGCTTAATCCTTCATAACTACTGCGATATCGATTGCTATAAACAAGAGCTACTTCAGCAAACATTGCAATTTTTAATAACTCTTCAGTTTTACGATATAATTTCAAAACTAAATCTCTTGCTGTATCAACACGAGTATTTAAAACACTAATGGTAATAGGCTTTTTATCAAGTTCTTTAACAATTTCTCTAATTGCGCTCATCGCTTCTTTTAACTCTACAAAATAACTTTGAGGAATATGTGGCAAATTATAATCACGCATCTTCAGTTTAGCTTCTTTTAAAATTGATTTAATTTCTTCTAATTGTTGACGTGCTCTAACCTCATCATCGCGCATACTTCCTATTGCATCTAATGAATTGTCTAGACGATCTTCTATTTTAGCTAATTGTAAACCTAAGCCATCTAATTCTTTTAATAATTTAGAATATGCAAAAGCATTATTATTTATTGTATGTTCTAATAATAACTTATAATTAGCATTTAGTTCTTTTAACTCTTTATTAATTTGTTTTAAAACTTCAATGTCATCATTAGATAAATTGTAAATGCTCTTGATATCTTCTAACTGAGTAAAAATATCATCAACAACAGAATTCACTTTAGCCAATTTGTTTTTGAATGTACTATTATTATCTGTATATGTAGCACGAGCTATCTTCTCATTTTCAAAATCACCAAACAATGAATCAAAATAATCTAATAGCACTTTCAATTCAAATAAACTATCTTCTAAGTCTAAATTTTTTGTTCTAACAATAATATCTCCTATTTTTTTATTTGCTTCATCTATATTGTACTCAACATTCAAATAATCAAGTGGATATCCAGATTTAACCATTCGATTGTATATTTCTTCTATTTCAGCAATCCTTTTTGGAATTACCGAATAAGCAAGTAAAACAATTGATGGTACTTCTTCAATTACTATCTCTATATGTTTTAATAAATCATTAATTACTTTAACAATATCATTTACTTCAGTAAATTCATTATTATCCATAATTGTTTCAAAATCTTCAAATCTTTTAGAAATAACTTCAAATTGTTTTTGGACTATTTCAGCAATTGGTCCAAATTCAGTTTTAGTTTCATTAAACTTTTGATGTAAGTTTCTAAACTTAACTTTAAACGATGTAATTATTTCTCTACTTCGTTCCTCACTAGATGTTATTTCTTTTATCTCTCCAAACAAGAATTCGGAATTTGTTCTAACTTTATACATTTCCATTTCTAATTTAGCCAATTTATAAATTGTACTTTTATAGTCTTTTTGAGATAACGAATACTCAGTCTCTAATAACATGTTATTTAAATTTGGTATTTGAGTATCTTTAATATTTTGCAAACGAGCTGACCACTCATTATACATAACTTTTAATTTAGGATTATTTAAATAAGATTCAACTTTTGCTAATTCAGGAATGATTGGTGAAGATTCTAATTTATTCTTTTCTATATCCAAAAGTTCTAATTTTTTCTTTATTCGTCTAGTTTTGTTACGGCGAATAAAGCAGATAACGCCAACAATTAATAATATCGTAGCAATTATAACACTTACAATAATTAATGTTAAATTATCTTTCATACTATCACCTACTATTAAGTATATCATACTTTTTACATTTTTTCGACATTTTATAACAATTTATTTATTTTTGAAATGCAGGTTTTGCTTGACTTTTTTTATATAAATGATATAATTATAACTGCGATGAATTTGCAGCGTATTTTAAATTTATAATGTGTCTATTACCTATAGGGGTTATTTGTAACCTTGCTGCAGGCGAATATATTTAAATTAGACACCCTATAATGAATAAAAAAAATGCATCTTCATCAAATCTAAAGAAAGGAGAATGAAGATGTCAAGATATACTGGATCAATTTATAGAAAATCACGTCATTTAGGTTTTTCTACTCTAGAAACTGGAGAAGAATTAGCTAAAAAACCATATGCTCCAGGGCAACATGGTAATAAACGTGGTAAGAAATTATCTAACTACGGTATCCAATTACAAGAAAAGCAAAAAGCTAGATTTATGTATGGATTATCAGAAAAACAATTCGAAAAAGTTTTTGAAAGAGCTGGTAAAATCAAAGGTGTTCATGGCGAAAA
Source organism: uncultured Bacilli bacterium (assembly GCA_944350495.1). Taxonomy (GTDB): domain Bacteria; phylum Bacillota_I; class Bacilli_A; order RF39; family UBA660; genus UBA5578. The sequence continues at coordinate 44,120 of CALVOZ010000005.1, read as the reverse complement.
TTTACTTAAATTACTAGAGAGCCGTTTAGACAATATAGTTTATCGTATGGGTCTTTCAACTACAAGAAAAGGTGCTAGACAATTAGTTAACCATGGACATATAACTGTTAATGGTAAAAAAGTTAATATTCCATCTTACACTTGTAAACCAGGCGATGTTATTTCTTTACGTGAAAATGATAAAGAATTAGCAATCGTTAAAACTTCATTAGAAGCTTTAGCTAAACGTGTTGATTTCGTTACTTTTGATGCTAATAAGATGTCAGGTACATATGTTAGATATCCTGAAAGAAGCGAATTAAATGCTGATATTAATGAAGCATTAATCGTTGAATACTACAACAGATAATAGTAAAAGAAAAAGGACTTAAACAAGTCCTTTTTTATTTTTATCAATTTCTTCTAACAAATCAGGAAACATCCCTTGAATATGTGAAACAGTATATTCTGGGTGTGCTAAAACATCCATCATTTCATTCTCAGGTAATAAAAATAATAATCTAATATGTTCAGGAGATCTTCTAACATCCATAATATTTAGTAATGTATCCGGAGCAATTCCATTCTTATAAGCTATAACATATTGTTTTAATTGATAGTCATTATAAATAGATAAATCAATATTAGGAAATATCTTCATAGCTTCCCTACGCCATTTAGATACTTCTAAACCTGCAAAATGATAATAAGGTGGGACTACGGTATTATTATAATGATTCATTATTTCAGCTATATAACTTGATAATAACAAATTTACTTTCGTTACATAAAAATTATCAATATATTTTTCTAATTCATGAATATCTTTTAAATCTTTAGAATTTTTAACCATATTTAAATAACTAATAACTGATTCTTTTATCCTTAAAATTTCTTGTATTGTATTTTTACCATGGCCATGTCTTTTGTAATCATCATCATCTATGACACTATATTTAGCTAAGATATCATTACATTCTTGGAGAGTACTCTCTAACTTTTTTATTAAGCTTTCTTTAATACTTAAATGCAGACTTACATCACTAAATGTTACAGTATCACGATTAATAGGCTTCAATAGCTCAACTCTATTAATTGGTTTAACTTTATCTAAAGTATCAGACTTACTTTGAACCTTTCCCATATTTTGTAATCTTCTGTAAAATTTTATTTGCATGTTATCACTTTAACAAACTTTTATTTAAAAATACCCATATAGTATTTTTTCTTTCCTTTACGAATAATTACTACTTTTTCTTCAATCGCTGATGATTTAGTTATTAACATATTTTCATCAGTAACTTTATCACCATTTAAAATAATTGAGCCAGCATTTAAAAATTCTCTAGCTTCTCTTCTACTATTTGCAATTTTATTATTAACTAAGACGTCTATTAAAGTTCCTTCTTCTATTTCAAAATTAGGTACATCTTTCATTCCATCTTTGATTTCATCTAATGACAATTCTTTAATATTTCCACTAAATAGAGCTTCACTTATATGTACAGCTTTATTAAATTCTTCTTCACCATGCAAAAAAGTAATTACTTCATGAGCTAAAGCTTTTTGAGCAATTCTTTTCTCAGGAGCAGCTACATGTTCTTTTTCAATTACTTCAATTTCCTCTTTCGTTAAGAATGTTAATTTCTTTAAGTAATCAATTACAATAGCATCATCAGAATTAATTAAATATTGATATAATTCATAAGATGATGTTTTATTTTTATCTAACCATAAAGCGTTCCCTTCTGTTTTTCCAAATTTAACTCCATTAGCATCTAATACTAAAGGCATAGTCATACCATATAACTCAACATCATTTTTTTTACGAGCTAATTCAATACCAGTTGTAATATTGCCCCATTGATCTGAACCTGCTACTTGTAATGTTACACCTTTATCTTCGTATAAATGTACAAAATCCATTCCTTGTAATAATGTATAAGCAAATTCACAGAAAGTAATACCTGAATCTAATCTTCTTGAAATTATATCTTTATCTAACATATAATTAACATTAATATACTTACCATAATCCCTTAAGAAATCTAATATATTAACATCTTTAGTCCAATCATAATTATTAACTACCTCAAAGCCAAATATTTCCTTTGCTTGTTTAGTTAAACCATCTACGTTTTTTTGAACCTCTTCTTTAGTAATCATTTGTCTTTCATTAGAAGGTTTAGGATCTCCAATAAGTCCTGTTGCTCCACCTACTAAAAGAATTGGTTGATGACCATAACGAGCTAAACGAGTAGCTATTAAAAATGAAGAAAAGTGACCGATATGCATAGAATCTGCTGTTGGGTCAGTACCTATATAAAATGTTAAAGATTCTTCGTTTAATTTTCTCTCTAGTTCAGGACTACTAATATCCTTAATAAGTCCTCTCCATTTTAAATCATCAAATAATTTCATATTATTTCTCCTTTCAATTATTCATCATGATGGCAATGACATTTGCCACATCTACATTTATGTTCAGTTTCATGACATTCATCACCACAATCACACTCATCATCACTTTCATAATCATGGTTAGCGTCCATTAAAATTACACCTTTACTAGTACCTAATCTTGTAGCACCAGCATTAATTAAATCTTCAGCAGTTTCAACATTTCTAATTCCCCCGCTTGCTTTTATCTCTAAAATTTCATTTTTGTGTTTAGCTATTAATTCAACATCACTTACTTTAGCACCATCTGAGCCGAAGCCAGTTGAAGTTTTAATAAAATTAACAAATGTCTCATTACAAATTTCTGTCATTTTAATAATTTCTTCTTCACTTAGATAGCAGGTTTCAATAATAACTTTTAATACTTTACCATCAATTGAATCTCTAACTTCTTCTATCTCTTCTTTAACATAATCATAATCTTTATTTTTTAAAGCACTCAGATTAATTACCATATCAATTTCATCAGCACCATTTTCAATAGCATTTATCGCTTCAAATGCTTTTACTTCCATTGTATTAGCACCTAATGGGAATCCAACTACAGTTCCTACTTCAACATTACTACCTTTAAGTAGTTCTTTAGCAACCATAACATAGTAAGGATGAACACAAACACTAGCAAAATGGTATTTTTTAGCTTCCTCACATAATTTTTCAATATCTTTTAATGTTGCAGTTGCATTTAAATTTGTATGGTCTATATAACTATTTAATTCCATAAATACCTCCTATAATATATCTTTAATTTGTTTCCAATCATTAAATTTGTCATACTTCGTATCTTTATATTTAAGTTTATAATCGTATAATAACCCATTCATGCCAATTTTCAAGGCACCATCTAAGTCTATATCCGGTCTATCACCAATCATTAAGCATTCGCTAGGTTCAGTATCTTTTAAGAAATATTCGTAACTTTCTGGATTAGGTTTAATATCACACATGTCAGAACCAACTATTTCTTTAAAGTAGTGATCAATTTTAGCACCTTTTAACCTCATTACTTGTGATTCAGTAAACCAGTTAGTTAAAACATATAATTCATATTTACTTGATAAATAATCTAATGTTTCAATAAGATTAGGCGCTATATTATTAGTCCAATTTTTCCCAATAATTTTAATTATACTATCTATTAAAGAAACAGGATAACTTGTTCCTAATTCATTATTAATAAAATTAATTAATGATTCTTTATCATATTTAATTCTTTGTAATTCATAATTACCAATTGCTTTATATATTTTGGCTGCTTCATCATTTTCACAACTAAAACCAGCATTTTTTAAAACATTTTTATAATCATCAATTTGTTTATCATCAAACATTAAAAGTGTATTATCTAAATCAAATATAATCTTTTTAATCATATATCCTCCTAAAATAAAAAAATATTATGAGTATAGGGACGAATATTCGCGGTACCACCCTATTTCATAATACTTGTTATGCACTTATAATCTTAACGCGATTTAACGATTTGATTCCAAATATGTAATTTCATTTTATTATCTTGTTTAACTTTCACCAACCGTTAAATCTCTATTTACTAATAGTAAAACTACTTATATTTTTCTTCATCAATTACAAACTAGATTAATTATATCATATTTATATTAGTTGTCAACTAATAATATTTAATTACAAAAAAAAGAAGATTATTTCTCTTCTTCTTTTTTAATAACTTCTTTTCCTTTGTATGTTCCACATTCTAAACATACTCTGTGTGGTCTAATTTCAGCACCACATTTTGGGCATTTTGTAGTTCCGTTCTCACTAATTTTATAATGAGTTCTTCTTTTTCTTCCTCTAGTATTACTTACTTTTCTAAATGGTACAGCCATTGTTTCACCTCACGTTCTTATAATAAATCTTTCAATTTGGATAGTTCCGAATTTTCCACTTTCTCATTACCTGTTATAAACTTCCAGCCATCACCTTCTAAGGCAACGTCATCAGCGCCTTCACTTACAACACGCATAGGAATTTCCATTAATATATTTTCCCATATTATTGGCAAAATATCAAGAGAATTTTTAGAATTTATATACTTTTCAGGATTATCATCAGCAATTTCTTCCAAATCTCCTTCGATTTTAATGGAAAATGGATATTCAACTGGTTTTAATGTTATCGCACATGGAATAACCATTACACCTTCAATATCTAAATTAAGATATGGTTCAGATAAAGCATTTAACTTTATGTATCCCTTAATACTTACATTATCAATTGAAGTAACGCCAGTTCCTTCTAATTCTGTAAACGAATAGATTTCATCTACACTAACTTCTTTATCTATTCTACTAAATAAACGAGTTAAATCAATATTCATAATATCACCCGACTAAAACATTATACATAAAAATATATAAAAAATCAAGGAAAAATATGCTATTATATAAGTGGTGAAGAAAATGAAGATAGGTATTATATGTGAATATAATCCATTTCATAATGGACATTTATATCATATAGATAAAATTAAAAAATTATATCCCAATTCAATGATTATATTAGTCATGTCTGGATCTGTTACTGAACGTGGTGAATTAAGTATTTTAAATAAGTGGGAGAAAACTGATATTGCTCTTCATTATGGAGTTGACTTAGTAGTCGAGCTACCATATTTTCATGCCAGTCAAGCTGCGGACATATTTTGCTATGGCACAATTAAAATACTTGCAGAATTAAAGGTTGATAAAGTTATTTTTGGTTCAGAAGATAATAATATTGATAAATTATATAGCGCAGCAGATATTCAGTTGAATAATCAAGAATATCAAAACAAAGTTAGAATGCTTTTAGATACAGGGCTAAATTATCCTTCAGCTTTAGCTCAGGCTTTAAAAGACCATGACATTGATATTACAACACCAAATGATTTATTAGGACTAGGATATGTTAAAGAAATAATAAAAAATAAATATCACATTGAACCTCTTACAATAAAAAGAACCAATGATTATCACAGTTTAGATTCTGGAAGCGCAACTAGTATTAGAAATAAAATAATTAATGGTGAAGATTTTTCAAATTTAGTACCTGATTATAGTTTAAAGTATTTAAATAATAAAATGTATTTTTTAAATGATTATTTTCCTTTCATTAAATATAAGATTTTAGCAGAAGATAATTTAGATAAATATCAAACAGTAGATAAAAATATTATCTCACGGATGAAAAAAGAAATAGTTAACTGCAATAACTTAAACGAGTTTATTTTAGCCATTAAAAGTAAATATTATACTTATAATAGATTAATGAGAATGTGTTCACATATTTTATTTTCGTTTACTAAAGAAGAAGCTAATTATTATAAAGATAAAAGTTATATTCGTGTTTTAGGTTTTAATAGAAATGGACAAGAATATTTAAGACTAATAAAAAAAGAGTTAAATCTACCTCTTATTACTAATTATTCTAATGATGTGAATAAACTTTTAGAAATTGAAATGCGTGTTACTAAAATTTTAGGTATATTAAAGGGAAAAGAATTTATTAAAGAAGAATATCAACACAAGCCAATAATAAAGGAGTAAGTTATCTTACTCCTTTTACATTCTTCTTCCGCCACCACCATGTGACCTACCGCTACTACCACGGCTAATTGAGGAACCTCCACCGCCAACGCTACCACTACTACCAGTATTACGTGGTGAATAAGTTCTAGTAGTATGAGTTGTAATAAATCTGTCTTCTTTTCTTGAAAAACTAATTGAATTTGAATCTAAATATTCAGCTGCTCTAGTAGCTTTTCTTACCATTTTATTTCGTAATATAAAGAATATTACAACTCCTGTTGGGACTAATAAGGATATTGCTATTGTCATTCCCAAAGGAAATTTTCTTTTGCGAACAAAATTACCATTTTTATCAATTTCATAATCTTCATTGGAAGGAGCTACACCTTTCTCTGCCCATTTATCAGAACTTGTAATAAATGTTTCGAACATATCATAATAGCCATTATCTTTAACATAATATATGTCATCTAAAATTGAATTTATTCTAGTATCATCATATACTAATATAGCATGTCCTGTAGTTACCATATATGTATCATTATAGCCATATGTTCTATCTATTAAGAATAAAATACCATCATGTGTTTCTCCAATACCAAATCCATTATAATCATAAAAATCTTGAGCATAAGCTTCAGTACCTTTACCATCATTATATAAAGTGGTTACAATAACTAAATCCATATCATGATTCTCAACAAATTGAATAGCTAATTGCCTTAAAGTTTCTTCTTCAGCATCAGTCAATAAATCAGCATCATCATATACTTTTAATGAAGTATCTAAAGCACTAACGGGTAATAAAAACATAAAGAAGAATAAAATACTAAATAATATTTTTTTCATATTATAAACCTCCCAACCAGTATACTATAAAGCATACCAAGAATGACAAGGCACATAAACCAATCCAACATAAAACAGCTTTCTTCTTATCGATTGGAATATCTCCTACCATTTTACCTGTTTGGCCATTCATTGCAAAAGTATAAATCTTATCTTTATATTTAATATTTAGCATCCATACTGGAAGCAATATATATTCTTTATTTGTTAAATTTAAATTGTGATTTGCACTTGTTACAGTTACTGTTGAATATCCATTAATACTGTTCTTTAAAACATCATTAGTAGAATTCTTAACACGCTCAACTGCATCATTCATGGCTGTATCACCATCTACATCATATTTTTCAGCTAAAAAGCCTGATAAATAGCCATGATTGAAATCAACTAACTCTCGATAATCAAATGGTTCAATTGAATTCATAATATCATTATCAAATCTTTTAGAACCGTCAACTGGAATTCTATGAAATGCCATACTACCATCACGCATTGCTAAATACACATCAGTTCTAGTGATAATATAATCACCAGAACGATGAGAATTAATTCTTTTAGCATCTGCTGTTAAACTTCCTGAACATTGAAAATCATATATCCAGAAAGGAATATAAATACCTGACATTTCATTAATATTTTTAGGATCATTAAATTCTTTAGGCGCAAATGGACGTCCTTTTCTGATCTTTTTAAAGGCTGCAATAGCATCTTCTTTAGTCTTATGAAATGCAATTACTTTTGTAGGATTAAATTCACCTACTAATTTATTTTTTAATATTGCTGTACTTTTGCAATATACACAAGAAGTTGCTGTAACATTATCGTCAGCAATAATTTGGGCACCACAGTTAGGACATGAATATACATCCATTCCCTCCAAATTCTTTTCAGCTTTGACAGCTGCAGTTGTCTCGTTAATCGTAGCACCAGATTTTGCTTGTGCTTGTTCTATTTGTTCTATGTTAAATTCACTACGACAATATTCACATTTCCAATTTTGTCCATGTGGATTAAATTTTAACACTGCTGAACAGTTAGGACATTTATGATCTAATGTGCCATTCATACTACCATCCTATTCTACTCTAACTAGCAAAAAAAATACAGTTTGTATTTTTTTACTTTATATTTTCAATTTCTTTTCTCAATTGTTGTTCTAAAATTTTTACTAATTGCTCATTATCTTTTTCCCTAGCTTTATCTAAGGCTTTTTTAATTAGTTTAATTTTATCAATATTGGTTTTATTTGCCTCTTTTTGTACAGGCGCTTTTTTTTCTTCGACTTCTTCTACATATTCTTCGTTGTCATCAAAATTTTCTTCTTCAGTAAATTCTTCATCAGCTAAATCTTCAACTATTTCCTCTGTAGGTTCTATTTCTTCATCTGTAATTTCTTCTAAACCATCAGGTAATTCCTCTAGACACTCTACGTCATCATTAGGATTAAATAAAACTTCGATTGGTAGAGACATTTCTTTTAATCTCATAACTAAATCTTTTTGTGATGCTAATTTACGTCTTTCTTCACCGTGTTCATATTCAGCATAAATTACAACGACATCATCAGTTTCTAATTCAGCTAATTCTTTTTCAAGGTTTTCACGGATTACTTTGTTTGTCGCATCAATTGTCTTTTCTAAAGATTGGAGAGCATTAACTAATAATTTTTCTTGTTCCTCACGAATTGGGTTTTTGTTTAAAGAATCATATTTAACGTTTAAAAATCCATAATCATCTAAGTAGCCATTTGCCTTTGAACAATCGATGATTGCTTTAATAGCATCTACCACTTCATCATATGTTACCATTGGGTTACTATAGTTATTCATTATTTACTCACTATCTCACTCATAATTCTTTTAACGTTACCCCATTCTTCATCATCTTCAATATTTTCAAGAACAATATTACTCCCTTGTTGTAAAACTTTAGAAATATATAATATAAGATTGCCACTTCTTTGTGTTTCACCTTTTGTATAAACTAAATACTTATTATTTTCTTCCTTATCTTCCAAGATAGAAACTAACTCAACATCTAGTTCAATACCGTCAGTATCAACCACTCTAATCATTTCCTTCTCCATTTTTATTCTCCTACCTTTACCTTATAAGTATAACATTAATAACTTTTTTTTTCAATCTATCAAATAAAAAAAGAGGATTATTTTTTCTCCTCTTTTACTTTAGTTAGCATAAACCAACGGCATTCATACGCACATAAATCTTTAATATACTCTTCCTTATATTTAATATCATTTAGCTTATTACAAATCTTATTTATTTTCTTACAGAAGCCTTTTAATCTTAATTTACCATATGACCAGTCCCCAATTATAAAATCATATGGTTCAAAGTAATCAGTATATCTTTCTTTAACAGCTTCTTCATCGAAGCCATCTTTATATTCTTCAGTTAATTCCCATTCTGTATTTTCTAATTTGATCTTCATATTATGCTCCCTTCAGTTATATTTTATCATACTTTTATTCAATTGGTATAGAAATTAAATTACCATTAGAACTACCGGAATAATATTCTGGAACATTACCTCTTATTAATTTAAGCGCTAATGGAATCCTATTGTTAGTAGTTATATTATCACTAACAAAAGGTAAGATTATATTTAAATTAACTTTAATATCAACGAATACCTCAACTAAAGCATTGTTTATACCATAGTTAGTAATATTAGTTTCAATATGATTAATTACACTCCCAACTAATTTCATTTTAACAGGAATATTAGGGCCTAAATGAGCTAAAAAATTATTTTTAAATACTATGCCAAATGGTATTTGATAATTTGTAATTTCAATGTTTCTAAGTTTTTTTTCAATATCCAAAGATATTTCGGCTAATATTTTATTAATTATCATAGAATCTAAATCAATGCTTACAATATTACCATTAGTATCATAACTTAAGATGAATAAGTCATTAACATCATAAGAATCAATAATTGTTTTACTTACCGCTTCATTAACTATTCTAGTCATTATATTATAAGATTCATTTTTAGCTTTAGTCATTAATATTGGATTAGAATATTTATTTAAAACGCAAAAAGTAATAAATATTATAGAAATAGCACTAATTATATATATCTTTTTCATATTACATTTTATGCATAAAAAAACGAGTATAACTCGTTTTATATTTTTAAATGTTTTTTAACTGCTCCAACAGAACCAATAATACCAACTACAGCTCCAATAATTAATAACATAATTGAAATCTCATATACTAGTGGTGTTGGTTTGACTAATGTTATCCAAGAAGTCCCAAATATTTTTCCATCATCTAACGCTTCATAAATAGCTGTATAGCCATAAATTGTAGCTAAGATTGGAATAGCTGCTCCCAATATTCCTAAGAATAATCCTTCAAAGAAGAATGGAATTTTTATATTTATGTTAGATGCTCCTACTAATCGCATAATATCTATTTCCCTTTTTCTTGAAAAAATAGTAATTCTAATAGTATTAGCAATTAAAAAAGCAGCAACAGCAACTAAGGCAATTACGATAATTATACTTCCATTTTTAATAGCATCAAAGACAGAAACTAGATTTTTTACCATCTTTTCACCATATTTAACGACATCAACGCCTTCAATTTTCTCTATTTCCTCAGCAGTCTCATCAATAAGTTTAATATCAGTTACTTTAACATGATACGTATCTTGTAATGGATTTTCTTCTCTTGTATCCCAACTACCCATTACGCTTTCATAGATATCACTTGATTCCATCCAATCTTCACGAATATCCATTTTACTATTAAAAACAATAGCATCTTCACCATCTTGAAGATTATCTAAATCATACAGTAATTCTTCTATTTCACCGATTCTCTCTTCAGTAATATCTTTATCTAAGAATACAACAATTGTAACATCACTTTTAACTTTATTTGTAATATAATTTACATTTTCGGCTAAGATTGCTGATACAGCAACCATAAATAATGTAATCATAATGCAAAATATTGAAGCAAAAGAAAATGCTAAATTACGAAAAATACTATTAAATGAATCGCGAATAGAACGTCCAATTATTCTAAATAGCTTCATGCTCGTATTCCCCCTCTGCATACTCTTTTAAAATTCTTCCAGAATCAAGTTCGATAACTCTTTTCTTCATCTTATTAACGATATCAGTATCATGAGTAACCATAATAATTGTTGTTCCTAATTTATTAATAGCTTCTAATACAGCCATAACTTCTAAACTAGTTTTTTCATCTAGGTTTCCAGTTGGTTCATCGCATATTAATATTTTAGGACCATTTACAATAGCTCTAGCTATAGCAGTACGTTGTTGTTCACCACCGGATAGTTGTGAAGGATATTGTTTAGCTTTTCCTTTTAGTCCAACTAAATCTAGTACTTTCATAACCTTAGCATGAACCTCGCTTTTAGGAAGTCCAAACACTTCTAATGCAAAAGCAATATTTTCATATACAGTAAGTTTTGGTAACAATTTAAAATCTTGGAACACTACACCAATTTTTCTCCTTATTTTATATATCTTACTATTTCTTATTTTTGCTACATCTAATCCACCTACTAATATTTGCCCAGCCGTAGGTTTTTCCTCACGATATAACATTTTTATTAAAGTTGATTTCCCACAACCAGTTGCTCCAATAATAAAAACAAATTCACCTTTATTAATTGATAAATCTAAATCATGAATAGCCGTTGTACCATTTTTATATACTTTACGGACGTTTTTCATATTTATTAAACTCATATGCCATCTCCTTTCCTAAGCTCCTCCAGATACTTCATATGCATTACTTGTAACAAAGAATGCATTTGGATCTATTTTTTTTATATTCTCTTTTAATGAATAATATTGACTAGTTGGGACTATACACATAATAACTTTTTTATAATCCCCTGTATAACCACCATGACCATCTAAGATTGTTACGCCATGTGATAAGGTATTTATAATATATTTTTTTATACTCGTTTCATGTTCAGTAATAATATATAAAGCTTTAGATTGCGATATGCCTAATACTACTTTATCAATCATCATACTTACTATAAATAAATTAATAATAGTATATACAAAGGTTGTAAGACCAAACACCAGTGACATTGCCACAATTAAACCGTTAGTATATAGCATTGAGGAACCAACGCTCATTTTTCCATACTTGCTTAAAACCTGCGTAAGGATATCTGTGCCTCCTGTCGTATATCCTGCCTTGAACACAAAGCCTGCACCTACGCCAAACATCGCTGAACCACATACAATTTTAACTATTGATTCTAATTCACCAAATTCTACCATACTTGGTAAAAATTCTGTTACTTTAATAAATATTGGGTATAATATTGAACCTAAAATAGTATTTTTAGTACTTTCCTTATCTAAAAATATAAAGCTTACAATAATTAAAATAACATTTATCACCAAAATTACAATTGAAGCATCCAATTTTAAAAATTTATTAGCTACTATTCCTAAACCACTAACACCATTAAGAATGTTATATGGGAATAAAAACAAATTAAATGCCAATGACATCAAAAGTAATCCTCCAATAAACCATATTATTTTTTTTAAACTAATCTTCTTCATACTTCATCACTTTCTTTAAATATTCATTAATGAACATATCTAAATCACCATCTAGTACTTTGTTAACATTAGCAGTTTCACAATTAGTACGATGGTCTTTAACTAAAGAATAAGGATGCATTGTGTAGGTTCTAATTTGTGAACCAAAATTAATATCTGCATTATTTCCTTTAATATTAGATAACTCTTTTTGTCTTTCTTCTAATTGTTTTTGATATAATTTGTTTTTTAACACTTCTAAAGCAATTTCTTTATTTCTTATTTGGCTTCTTTCATTTTGACAAGTAACAACTATGCCTGTTTCCAAATGGGTTATTCTAACCGCACTATCAGTAGTATTAACCCCTTGTCCTCCTTTACCACTAGATCGATACACATCAACTCTAATATCACTATCTTTTATTTCAATTTCGATATCTTTAGTTTGATATAAAGGAGTAATGTCAACTGAAGCAAAAGAGGTATGTCTTCGACTATTTGAATCAAATGGTGAAATTCTAATTAAACGATGAACTCCTTTTTCTGACTTCAAATATCCATAACAATTTACACCATGAATAATAATAGCAACACTTTTAATTCCAGCCTCTTCACCAGCCTGATAATCAATCACTTCATATTTATAATTCTTTGAATCACAATATCTTGTATACATACGATAAAGCATATTAGCCCAATCACATGATTCAGTGCCTCCTGCTCCAGGATGTATTTCTAAGATACAATCAAATTCATCATACGGACCATTTAAAAGTAATAATAAACTAATTTCATCTAATTCTTTTTGAATATCTTTAGATTCTTCTAGAATAACACTTTCTAATTCATGATCAACATCATTACTAAGGACATTAAGCATTTCTAAATTAGAATTAATCTTATCTTTTAATTTTCTTACATGATTATAATTTTTCTTTAACTGATTGAGTTCACTAATAACGGTATTAGGTTTTTCCATATTCCAAAAATTAGGATCAGCTATTTTACTTTCTAATTCTTTAATTTGTTGTTCTTTTTTATTTGGGTCAAAGAGACCTCCATAATTCTTCTATCTTGTTGTTATATCCTTGATATAGATATATCAATTCATTTAATTCCATATCCATCCTCCGTACTATATAATTATAACATCTTTTTAGTTATAAAAAAAGAATAACTTTTCGTTATTCTCTTATAATTCAACATTATGGTATACATTTTGTACGTCATCTACTTCATCAAGCATAGTTACTAATCTATTGAATTCATCTAATGCCTCACCTTCTAAAGTGATTCTTTCTTTAGGCAATAAAGAAATTTCATCAATTGTAAATTCAATATTTTCATTAATACTTGTAATAGCTGACTTAATTTTAAACAAATCTTGTGGCTCGCCATATATAATAATTTCATCATCATTATTTTCTAAATCCACAAAATCTACATCATTCATTATTAATGATTCCATGACTTCGTCTTCAGTTAAGCCTTTAAATCCAACCACGCATAAGTTATCATACATGTATGCTACACTCCCCATAGCACCCATTTTAACATGGCATTTATTTATAACCGCTCTTAAATCACTAACACTACGGTTAACATTGTCTGTTAAACATTTAACCATTAATGTTGAACCACCTGGGCCAAATATTTCATACACTAATTCTTGATAGTCTTCACCAACGCCACCACTAACTTTATCAATAGCGCGTTTAATAATATCACTTGGTACCTGTTCCTTTTTAGCTTTTTCAATCAATCTCTTTAAACTTGGATTACCTTCAGGAGTGATACCACCATTTTTAGCGGCTTGATAGATTTCTTTTGCATACATACCATAAAGTTTACCACGCGCTGCCCCAGTTTTAGCTTTAGCAGCTGCAATATTAGGAAATCTTCCCATATTATCTCTCCTTTTCTCAACTATTTTAACATATTATTTAGAATAACTGCAACCATTTACTCAAGAAATAATTCTTATTCATTATAAAGAATTTCCATCTTGAGCTTTTTGTAACGCATCTTTAGCAGCTAGTTGTTCTGCTTCTTTTTTAGAGTGCGCTACTCCACTACCATAAACAATATCATCTATTTTTACAACTACACTAAATTCTTTTTCATGAGCAGGACCAGACTCATTTACAATTACATATTCCAAACTCTTTTTATCAGTTTGAACTAATTCTTGTAAAATAGATTTATAGTCATTAATAAACTCTAGTGATTTGTTTTCTATTAATGGAATTATATTTTTATAAATAAAACTTTTCACTTGCTCAATTCCTATATCAAGGAACATTGCTCCAATAAAAGATTCAAATATATCAGCAACTATTGCACGATTGTGCTTACCGTCACGTTCTAATTCGCCATTACCTAACAATAACTCTTCATTTAAACCTAATAGGATTGAATATTCATATAAAGCGTTTTCACAAACATAATAACTTCTTAATTTAGTCATTTTTCCTTCTGGTTCTTCAGTATTTTTATATAAATATTCACTCATAATAAGTTCTAATACCGCATCTCCTAAATACTCTAATCGTTCATAACTTTCTACCCCTGCTTCATTAGCATATGATGTGTGAGTCAAAGCTCTACGATATAGTTTAATGTTACGATATGGTATATCTAATCTATTTAATAAATCTTCCATACTTATCTCCCTTCTCTAACAGTTCCACTCTATTATACCAAAAAAAATGAATAATGTTTTACTTTTTAACATAATTTTAGTATAATTATGTTGGTGTTATGATGAAAAGAATTTTAATTTGGTTTATTAAAATATATCAAAAAATTCCAGGTCCATGGCACAGTTATTGTAGACATATTCCTACTTGTTCTAACTATAGTATTGAAGCTATTAATGAATATGGTTCGATTAAAGGAACATATATGTCCATTAAAAGAATTTTAAGATGCAATCCTTGGGGAACATATGGATATGATCCAGTTATTAAAAAGGAGAGAAATTAATGAATAAATTTAAATTATTATTTTTAACAGTTATCATCTTCTTAACTGGTGGCTGTTTTGCTGAAGACACAATGGAAAACATTGATATTTATACAACTGCTTATCCCATTGAATATGTAGTTGAAAGATTATATGGTGAACATAGTGAAATTAAAAGCATTTATCCAAATGGAAGTGTATCGGGAGAAATAGTTAATGACAAGCTATTAAAAGATTATAGTAATAGTGATTTATTTGTGTTTAACGGTTTAGGACCAAATGAACAAGATTATGTATATAAAATGCTTAACTACAATCGCGACTTAAAAATAATTGATGTTTCATCAAGTATTATTTATGAAAATAAAGTTGAAGAGTTATGGTTAGATCCAATGAACTTATTAACAATTGCTAATAACGTTAAAAAAGGATTTGAAGAATATATAACAACCACTTATTTACTTAATGACGTATATGAACAATATGATATTTTAAAACAAGAATTAATTAAACTAGATGCAGATTATCGGGAAATGGCAGAACGTGCAAATAGAAATACAATTGTTGTTAGTGATGATATGTTCTTATATTTAGAAAAATATGGCATAAATGTTATTTCACTTGAAGAAAATGAAAATTTAACTCAAAAAAATATTTATACCGTTACTTCAATGATTGAAAATGGCGATATAAACTATATATATGTTACTAACAATGCTGAAGTAAATGATACAGTTAAATCTGTCCAAGAAGAAACTGATGTTGAATTAATTGAACTTCATTCATTATATAAATTAAGTGAAGAAGAATATAATAAAGGTGAAACATATTTCTCTATTATGCGTAATAATTTAGAACTATTAAAAAAGCAATTATATAACTAAAAAAGGTAAGATTATCTCTTGCCTTTTCTTTTTGATTTAATTAATTTAACAATAATAAATATAATTAAAATTGAACCAAAGAAAATAATCAATTCCAGTGAATAATTATTTATTTCTTGATCCAAATAAATATTTTGAGAATAAACTAGTTCATTATCAGCGTAAATTTCATATACTCCTAATAAATCACCTACTTCTAAATCTTTAGTCAATTCATTTTTTGAATTATAAGTCTTATTTATTTCACTATTTTTTTCTACATATTCTACAACATCTTCTTTAGCATAATAAACACGTTCATTATCATATTCATCTTTTAATGAAACAATAATATCTCCTTTATTAAGGAGTTTTTTATATTCATAATTATCAAAGAAATATCGATATATTGCAACACTATCCGTTATATGATAAGATTTTTTATCTTTATAATTAGCACCGGCTGTAACTAATATATATATTTCTCCATCGTGTTCACTAATACTGGCTAAGCATAAACCAGCATCATATGTATACCCAGATTTACTTCCCAAAATAAAATTTGTATCTAAATCATATTTTATAGAAGCACTATACAAAGTACTTCTAAAAGTTAATCTAGAATTACTAGTCGTATACTTTTTGGTAGTAAATATTTCTTTAAATTGCTCATTTTCTAAGGCATTTCTTAAAATAAGATAAACATCATATGCCGAAGAATAATGCCCCTTAACGTCTAATCCGGTCGTATTTACAAAATGCGTATCTTTTAAACCCATTTCTTTTACTTGCTCATTCATCAAATTTACAAAAGCTTGCTCACTACCAGCAATATTATTTGAGAGTGCTAAAGCCGCATCTGCTCCACTTGGAAGTAAAAGGCCATATAGTAAATCTCGATATGTTACTACTTCACCTTCTCTAAAACCAGCAGTGGAAGCGTTTGCTTCTCTTAGTCCTTTGAAATCTTTACTTGTCAATTTTACTTTAGCATCTAAATCATTAATATTATTAAGTGCCACATAGGCAGTCATAATCTTCGTCATTGAAGCAATTGCAATTCTTTCATGACTCTTTACTTCATAAATTTCATCTTCACGATTTAAATTATAAAAATAAACATATTTAGAATTATGTTCTAAAGCAAATACCCAAGTAGGTATTAGGAATAACATAATTATAGTTATAAATATTTTTCTCATTTATTTTTCATTTCTAACATTTTGTCATATTGTTTATATAAGTATTGAACGTTATTTTCTAAAAAGAAATAATGTAGGACATATGGAATCAAAAAGAAAATTAAAATTATACCAACAAATACAAACATTGGTGTATGTGTTGAAGCAACAAAAGCCATGATTGATAAAATTGCATATGCTAAAGTAACTAATAAATGAACCAATCTTTCGTGTTGAAAGTATCCAATTTTTATTAAGTGCTTTTTTATTTCTTCATCAATATTTTCAATATCATCTTTTAATAAATTATCTATGTGTTCAACATATTCCTTTAAATATTTTTTCATATTATCACCTATTTAAGTATATCATTTTTTTACAAAAAGAAAAAGGATTGTAATCAATCCTTTTTAAAAGCTCTAAAGAGCTGTAACCTACCAATGGCGGAGCAGGAGGGATTTGAACCCTCGCGCCAGTTACCCGACCTACACCCTTAGCAGGGGCGCCTCTTCAGCCTCTTGAGTACTACTCCAAACAAGCTACGAATTAATTGTATCATAAAAATATAGTGAAAGCAAGAATTATTATGCAACTAATCGTTTTTTTAGTTTTTGGAGTACTTTTTGTTCCTTTCTTGATACTTGAACTTGACTCATTCCCATGATGCTTGCTACCTCACTTTGCGTTAAATCTTCTAAATAACGACTTTGAATTAAACTTAATTCATCACTGCTTAGGCTATTTAATTCATCTTTTAAATAAATTAAATCATTAAAATCATCACGGTGACTTACCGGAATTTCATCAACATCAAGTAGTATGTTGGTACTATTGATTGCCTCTACAACTAAGGAATTGTCAATTTCTAAAAAAGAAGCAATCTCATCAATACTTGGTTCACGCATTAGGCGCTGAGATAATAATATGCTAGCCTTCTCTATTTTTAAATATAGAGAACTTATATTACGGCTTATTTTAATTCCTTTATCTTCCCTCACCAACTTTTTCATTTCTCCTAATATATAAGAATATGCATAAGTTGTAAATTTAGTATTTTGATCGGGCTTATAACGATAATACGCTTCGATAAGCCCTATACAACCAACCTGATACAAATCGTCTTTATTAGGATAATTATAAAAATACTTCATTATAGAATATATTAATTTTTGATTTTGTATAATTAGAGTTTCTAACTCTTTTTGATCCATTTCATCACCCTAATAACAATGATTATTCGAGATCTCGCATTTTAATTTATAAATGGCCATTATTTTGTTTTAGAGAAGATAATTTAAATATGTTAGCACTTATCACCTTCATTTATACTTTAACATATCTAAAAATTAAAATAATAAAATCGACAAAACTAGATAAAAAAACAATATAGTTTTCTATATTGTTTTTTATTTATTTATAATTTCTAAATATCTTGCACTAATTTTATCTTTACCTAATAACTTCATAACATCGTATAAATCAGGTGTCATAGATTTAGTTGTCAAAGCGATCCTAAGTACTAAACTAATGTCTCCGATATGTCCTTTATAAGCTATAGGATTTTCTTTAAATTCTTTAACCTCTCGAGCATATCCAAATTCGCCAGCTAAATCCTTCATTTTATTAAACCATTCATCTTTAGTATCACTATCAGAATAATATTTAGATATATAAGTAGCAAGAATTTTATTAATTTCATCCTTATCATTTATTGTTTGAAATTCATAATTCTTATCTGCTTTATTAAATAGTTCATCAAACATATACCAAGTTTGACTCTTTATTTCTGAATAGCAACCATAGTCTTTACGAGGTTTTTTTTGCTCTCTTTCAATATTAAATACCTTTGTGGCATATTCCTTGTTTTCCTCTAATATTTTAGCAAACTCCGTATCAAAGATTTTTGCCCAAGTTAAGGTTCCATCATAAACTTCTTTGGCAGTTAACCTACTAATATAATTTCGTGAAATATTTATCATTTTATTAATATCAAATAAGCCACCACTACTAGACATTTTTTTAAAGTCAAAAGCAAAGTCACTAAGTGTTTTATCCTTGTTACAATCATACCATTGTTCAAAATTAGAATTGGCTAAAGTCATTAAGTATAATTTAACAGCTTCAACCGGAATACCTTTTTCATGATAATAACTAACAGCCGCCTCTGGGTCTTTTCGTTTGCTTAACTTTCTTCTTGAACCATTTTCTTCCTTCATAATAGGAGGAACATGTGCATACTTTGGAGCTTTAAATCCAAAAGTTTGAAATAATTGGATATGTAATGGTAATGAGCTTAACCATTCATCTCCACGAATAACATGAGTTGTATGCATTAAATGATCGTCTACTAGATGAGCAAAATGATATGTAGGTAGTCCATCTGACTTCATAATTACAACGTCAATATCATTTTCAGGAAATTCCAACTCACCTTTAATTAAATCATTAACTTTAACTTTTTTTTCAAAGTCTCCCATTGATTTTAAACGAATTATATATGATTCGCCATTTTCAACTTTAGTTTTAATTTCATCAAATGTTAACTTACGGCATTTTGCAAATCTCCCGTAATAACCAATTCTTTGTTTTTTCTTTTCTTGAATTAATCTAATATCTTCAATTTCTTCAGGTGAGCAAAAGCAAGGATAAGCTTTACCTTGTTCAATTAAATACTTTACGTATGTTTGATATATTTCTTTACGTTTACTTTGCGTATATGGTCCATAATTGCCTTTTTCCTCATCATCGTTAAGCATACCTTCATCTATCTCAATTTGAAAATTCTTTAAATCATCAACGATTCCCTTTACGCCATTTTCAACTTGTCTCTTTTGATCTGTATCTTCAATTCTTAAAAAAAATACACCCCCACTATCTGTTGCTACTTTACGACAAATAAATGAAGTAAATAGAGAGCCCATATGGACAAAACCTGTTGGTGATGGAGCAAAACGAGTAACTATTGCCCCTTCTTTTAGATTCCTTTCAGGATATTTATTTTCATATACTGTTATGTCTGAGCCTACATTTGGTAATAATAAGTCTGCCAAATCTTTGTTAGTCATAATACACCTCCGCATATTCATTCTATCACAAAAAACTTTATTTAACAATGAAAAAAGCTAATTGCTTAGCTTTTATCTTACTGCTTGTTTTTGAGTTATTGTCGCTTGGTTAACTGATACTAAGGCATCAAAATAACCAGGCATAAATGATAAATCTGGATGCATTTTTGCTTGATTAAATATTTCACTAGTAGCAGGTATCTGTCTTTTAAAGAACTCTACTTGTTCTTCAGTACATAACCCATGAGCAACTTGGTTTCCAAATATACCAATAATATCTTTTAAAGCTTGCGAATAGGCGTCACAGAAGCCACTAGGGTTACTCTCTTTATAACCTGTAAAATAATTTAAATTATCCATTACACTTTGTGTTTTCGTTGCCATTAATAACTTACCTCCGCCTCAATCATTTTTCTAAATATCGCATCAGCATCATTGTTGAAATATGCATTGAATAACGTATCTTCCCCAATTATTTGACTAATTAAGTTAGTTGCTAATAACTCTTCTTCATAATCGCATACACCTTCATTACCTACTAAAAAATTAGCAAGCATCTCAGTGTATCCAACATTAAGTGCTTTTAATTTATCATCTTTATTGAAACCATAATATGTATCAGTAGAAGAAATAAGTGCTAAAACACCTTTCATCATCAGATGATTGGCATCATAATCTTCTTGTAGTTTTTTATTACTGAAACAAATTTCATTTTTAACTGTGTCATATATAATAGGTCCTTTTCTTTCAAAAACGCCTATTCTCCCCAACTTTACATCTTTTACCTTTTCTTTTATTCTTTCCAAACTAACATCCGGAAAATTTTGATGAAAAAGAATAGTTAATTCAAATATCTTATCCTTAACTTCTTCCGTTAGGTTAACATTGGCAGTTAGATTACTTCTAATTTCATCTAAGATATCCATACAATCACCCTCATCTTGAATTAATTATATCATAAATTTAATTATTGGAATAGTATTTTTTATTTTTTTATTTTTTACTTTAGTTGGTTTTTATTAAATTATCGTGTTTAAATTTCCTTATATTATGAATAATTTGACGAGCTCCATACTCTTTTATACTTGATTTTTCAATGATTTTTTGAATATCTTTCTTAGTTAATTTTAAATTTTTAAACTTTTCTTTGCACATTTTATTAATTATTTTTTCTGCTAATTTTTCATTTAAATCATTAAAATTTAAAATATTATTTAAACGATTGATAAAAGGAACACCAAAATAATTATTTAATTCTTTATTAGTGTTTTTCTTATTAAAGCCCACAATATCTCTATTTACAATATTAGTTGTCATTATAATCATTACATTATTAAAATATATGTCTTGTCCACTAGCATCTTTTATTTTACTGTTATCTAATATTTGTAAAAATATATCAATTACTTTTGGGTGTGCTCTTTCTATTTCATCTAAAATTAGCACCGTAAATGGATTAACTTTAATATTTTCAAACAATGCTTTTGTATCATTATAGCCAACATAGCCTGCTGGACTTCCTAATAATTTACTCACAGAATGAGGCTCATTATATTCACTCATATCTAAACGTAAACAAAAATTAGAAATTAAATTGGCGAATTCTAAGGCTAGTTTAGTCTTGCCTACTCCGCTATTACCTGAAAACATTACACTACAACACCTATTATCCTCTAGATTATCTAAATAAGTATCTACCAACTCTTTAATTACATCTTCCTGACCAAATATACAACTGTTTAATTTCTTTATCATTTTAGATTTTGATATACAATCTAATTCCTTAATGTAGACACCTACTTTGCTTTTAAAAACTTCTTTTAAGTCTTTTTTAGTTACCTTACTATAATTATTTTTTGTAAGTTCAACTTCTAGAATGTTTAACTCCTTTAATAAATTATTCTCGTAGTCTTTAAGTTCAATGGCTTTAGCTAATTTATTTTCTAAAACATATTTCTTTTTTTTCTCAACTAATCCCTTTAATTTTTTAGATATTTCCCTATATTTTTGTATATATGGATTTTCTTTTAAATTTGAATGAGCACATACTTCATCCAAAATATCAATTGTTTTATCAGGATTCATTCTATTTTTAATATACTTATCACTTAAAGTTATAATTAAATCAATAATCTCTTGATTTAATATTACATGATGATATTTTTCATATATTGGCTTTAACTTATAAATAATATCAGTAACAACTTCTTTAGTTGGTTCCTTTAAAAGTATTGTTTGAAATCTTCTGTTTAAAGCTTTATCTTCCTCAATATATTTTTTATATTCACTTGTAGTTGTTGCCCCTATACAGTGAAGTTTATTACGTGCTAAAGCCGGTTTAAATATATTGGCGGCATCGATTGCCCCTTCCGCTCCTCCTGCGCCTACTAAAGTATGAATTTCATCAATAAATAGAATAATATCATCTTGTGACTCTATTTCTTTTATAATTTTATTAATTTTATCTTCAAACTCACCACGATATTTAGTTCCAGCTACTAATGAAGACATATTTAAATTAATAATCTTTTTATTCATTAATTTAGTAGGAACATTTCCCTCTACTATTCTCCTACTCAATTCTTCAACTATCGCTGTCTTTCCCACTCCAGCTTCGCCTATTAAAAGCGGATTATTTTTAGTTCTACGGGCTAAAATTTCCATCAAACGATTAAGCTCGTTATCTCGGCCAACTACTGGATCAAACTCGCCTAAACTGGCCTTATAAGTCAAATTTTCACCAATTTCATCAATATAAAGTTTTTTCTTTTTATTTTTTCTACTATGCTTAATAATAAATTCTTGATATAGCTTATCTAAATCTATTTCATGCTTTAATAAAATTCTAATAGCAATTCCTTCACTTTCTTCTAAAAGACTTAAAAATAATATGTCTACATTAATCATAGTATTATATTCCTTGCTTATTTCTTCGGCTGTTTCTAAAATATTTAACATTACTGGAGTATAAATATATCCAGCATCTTCAATGTTATTAGTATTTACTAGCGAAGCTATTTCCTTTTTTATATCTAAATAATTTATATTATATTTCTTTAAACGTGTAGAAACATTATTTTTGTTTTTCATCAAGCTCAATAGAAGATGTTCACTACCAATATATGAGTGTTTAAGTTTTAACATCTCATCTTTCGCACCCTTTATTACACTTCTTGCTTCTTCATCATAGTTATAAAACATAAATACCTCCTATTTCATTCTATGTATATAATGAGTAAATAAAAGATATTTTAAACAACAAAAAAAGCTCTTTATGAGCTTTATTCATATAATATAAGGGCAGAGAAACAATATATTTGTTCATCTGCAAAAATACCAACCGCAACTTGATATTTTATATCAATCACTTTTACATCTTCAATAAATTCATTAATTTGCAATTCTAAATCTTTTTCATGTGCTTCATCAAACGCTTTAACCTTCATCCTATCACCAATTTAAGTATAAACTTAAACATTGATATATTATGTCGATTAACGTCCACTAAATGGTCTGCCTCTTGAGGGATAATTAATTACTTTTTTAGGATTAATTGATGCAGCATTAAAGCCACTATATGTTTTAAATTCATCGCCATAATGACCAGGTGCTACTTGAAAATGTAAATGGGCACCAGTTGAACAATTATCCCAATATTCATAGCTTGTGCCACCAACTGTTGCAATAACAGTGTTATGTGTAACTAAATCTCCTTCTTTAACTTTAATATCTTTTAAATGGTAATAAGCTGTTGTATATTTCTTACCATCAACGATATGAATTATATATATTTTATTACCACCGCAAACATTTTTATGATTTTTATCATATGATGCTTTAGCATTAATAACTAATTTAACTTGGCCATTTGCAGCAGCATAAACTTTACTTCCTCTTGAAGTTGAAAAATCAACAGCACGATGGAAGTCACTATACGGACGACCACCTAATGTGAATGAACGTGGCCCCCATACACTAGATACACGACCACTTTGTAACGGGCGATAAAATTTAGTGTCATATAATTGGTCACCAAGTGCTTCAATAATACATTCATCATAAGTTAAATTATAATCACACTTGTACATGTTATACTCTTCTTTTAAGTTTTTAATCAAACGATCCATTACTTCAATTTCTTGTTCGATTGACATTGCACCTTCCATAGTAGTCTCTAATTTACTATTTAATTTAATTAGTCTAGATTCTAATTCTTTAGTTTTAGCTTCTAACTCTACCATTTTAGCAGATGCTTCCTCTTTTTTATTCTCATTTTCTTTAATCAAATCAGTGTATTCATCAATCAAAGTATCATTATAATCACTCAATTGTTCCGCAATAGACATACGATAAATAAAATCAGTAAAATCAGTTGCTGTAAATAAATATTCTAAGTATGCATCTTCACCTGTTGAAGATAGTTGATAATAACTAATAATATTTTTCATTTCATCATTTTTAGAAATTATATCTTTTTCTAATTGACTAATCTCTTCATTAAGTGTTTCAATTTCTTTTTCCAAGTCTTCTTGTTCTTGGCTAAGTTGGGCAATTTCCTCACGAGCAGCACCTATTTCTTCCTTAGTTACGGCTTGTTGACTTTCATTAGCTCTAAGTTCAGCTTTTAATTCTTCGAACTCTTTCAATTGCTCGTTTAAAGTTTTATCTTTTTGCCCAAAAGCATCTTCAGGAAGAGATGCTTGAACACTTAATAAACATATAATTAAAATTAAATAACTAATACGTTTTACTATTTTCATATATTCACCTATTCTTTTAATTCTTTTCTTATCTTCTTATAATTTGGACAATATTTTGCTACCAATTGCCAAAAAGATGCAGAATGATCAAAATGTATAATATGGCTCAACTCATGAATTATAACATAATCCAATTTTTCAATGCTATACTCAATTAAATGACTGTTTAAAGTTACCGAATGATTACTTTTATTATATACACCCCACCGCGTTTTCATTGCTCTTATTTTTAATTTGGGTCTTGTGATATTTTCATCAAAAATACTATATATATAATTGAATCTTTCATTGAAAATAGTTTCTATTTGTTTTTTATACCACTTATTAAGCAATGCTTTACTTTGGGTATAAATCTTACCATCCTCTATTTCAATATTATCCATTATAGATACTTCAATTATATCATAAGATTTGCCTAAATAAAAGAACATTCCATTCTTTTGATTACTTATAATTCTCTTTTCTATCATTTTAACTAAAGAAGAATAATTATCATCTAACATTCTTTTTATATAATCTTTATTATTTAAATATGAAGTTGTAACATAAATTTTAAGATCTTCTTTAACACGAATATAGGAATTCTTATTTCTTTTTTTTATAATTACAACTTCATATTCCTTACCATCAATTAAATATTTCATTAAATAATACTAATTATAAGTAATATTAATATTGAAAGGATAAATAAGCTTAATATTAATTTCCAAATATAGGATATCCATTTCTTGTATGACACATCTAAATATGATAACCCAGCTACTAGAAAAATACTAGTTGGAGTTATTATACTAACAAGTCCGTAAAATACTTGAATACATAAAACAGCTAAACTTTGAGTACCAGCAGTATAAACATTTATAACATCTACTGTTTGCAATGCAATTGCTGAATAATCATTAATAAAAAAACTATATATACCAGATACTAATGATGAAAAAGGCATAGTTTTAAATGTGACATTTTCATTTATCCAACCTGTTATTGTATTAAATATAGATGCACTGTTAGCTAATGAATAAACATTATAATTAATAAACGTCATAATAACACTAGCTAAAACAATATAAATAGCGGGTCTAGCCATTCCTTTAATTCCACTTTTGAACGCATCTTTTAAATCTTCAAAAGTAAGTGAATATGTAAAACTTATCATTAATGACATTATTAATAGTATTGAACTCATACTAAATCCAGTCCAATAACCAAAAGTGTCTAACCCACCAAATATATTTTTTACAAATGGATAATTAGAAATAGTGTTAGACATAATAGATCTATAGGCATTAGTTACAGCACTACTATCAAATATATAATACCAATTATACATACATATAGCAAAAATCAAAGTAAATATACTAACTAAAACTAATAATGGCGCTACTTTCTTATCTTTTTTTATAAATTTATCATACATAGGATCTTCGTTAGAGTCATCACTTGGGCTTTTTGCCATAAGTACATAAGTAATTAACAATCCTATAAAAATAATTAATAAAAGTATTTTAAAAATTAAATTTTCGCTCCAAGATATACCATAGACAACATTATTAACTCCAGCAATATCCCAACCGGTTATTGAACATGCACGACCAACTAAAATTGGTAATACAGTTGAAGCTAATGCAATCATTCTTGAAAATTTAGCTTTAATTAACAATGTAATTACAAATGGAACAAATAAAAATAATAATAAAGTTAATCCTGTTAATGATGATAATAAAGTAAATAAAACTATTGAAATAATTATTAATAAACTTTCATTATTTTTAAAATTGATTGTAATTCTTTCTACCAAGTTACCATATGCACCTGTTTTATTAATTACCTTATAAAATACACCTATTGAAAGTAAAGCTAAAACAATACCTGTATAACTTACTAATTCGACCGATATTCCATCTTCTAGTAAAATCTTACTCATATTACTCCAGTTAAAAAATTCAAAAGGTAATTTTATTAAATCAAATAAACCCATTGGATTATAGCCATTATTCACGAATTGGCCATCTACAAATAAACTAGTTGGTATTAACCAAGTTAATATCATAAAAATAATTACCACAAATCCAATTGCTTTTAATAAACTATTTTTTTTCATACCTTACCTCCTTAATAATTATAACAAAAAACGACACATTAGTTAATTATTTATTTTATTATTTTGGCAATTTAATGTATAATACTTAACAGGTGATTATATGTTTAAATATACCTTCTCAAATAAACGTTATCATACATTGGATTATTTTTATAAATATAAATTTAATTCAAAGGTTTTTAAAGTAAGTTTAAACGCGGGTTTTACTTGCCCAAATATTGATGGTACTGTTGGCCGTGGTGGCTGCATTTACTGTTCTAATCTTGGCAGTGGTGAATATGCTGGTGACAGTAAAGATGATCTTGTAACTCAATTTAATAAGATAAAAGATATGATGTTAAAAAAATGGCCAAACGCTAAATATATAGGCTACTTTCAAGCTCACACTAACACTTATGCTCCTTTAGATGTTTTAAAAGAAAAATATGAAACTATTTTAAAATTAGATAATGTCGTTGGTTTATCCATAGCAACACGTCCCGATGCAATTAGTGAAGAATGTTTAAATTATTTAGCAAAATTAAATAAAAATACTTATTTAACTGTAGAATTAGGACTTCAAACAATCCACGAAAATACCTCAAGATTAATTAATCGTTGTCACACATTAAAATGTTTTGAAGACATGGTAAAAAAATTAAGAAAACATAATATAAACGTGGTTGTTCACATCATTAATGGATTACCATATGAAACAAAAGAAATGATGATAGAGACAGTTAAATACTTAAATACATTAGATATTCAGGGAATAAAAATTCATATGTTATCAATTTTAAAAAATACTAAATTAGCTAAAATTTATGAACAAGAGAAATTTAAAACATTATCAAGAGAAGAATACATCAATATAGTTTGTGACCAATTAGAATATTTAAGACCTGAGATTGTCATTAATAGAATTACTGGAGATCCAAAAGTTGATGATTTAATTGAACCAAATTGGCTTATAAAAAAAGTTACAATTTTAAATGATATTGATAAAGAAATGGTAAGAAGAAATTCATATCAAGGAATAAAAATAAAAGGAATCTTATGATTCCTTTTTTGAATGACTGCAAACTAATTTTAAATCAACTATAATCCAATTATCTATTGTCTCTAAAAGCATAGCATTACACATTGGACATTTTGAAGGATTGCCTTGAATCTTTTCATTACAATTATAACATTTACGAACAATTTTCTTTTTATGCCTTTTTACCATTGTAATACTATAACAGCTTTCATATCTAACTCGAGCTGATGTCAATCTAAAAGCTTCCGATATACCTTTCATATATTTATCTTCAGAGACAGCCATATTGATTACTGCTTTATAACAATCTTTTTCTTGCACAAAAGATTCTGTTTGAATTTTATCAAGATTAATATTTACTCTAACAGCTTGTTTATTCTTATCTTGTAAACTTTTCATTTGTTTAGAATATTGATTATACATATCAATTCCTAATTCATTCATTAAATTATTATATTCAAAATTCATAAAGTCGGTTTGAATATTTTTGTATAATAAAAAAGCTTCCTTTAAAAATTCTTTTTCATCAAAATCATCAGGATAATTAATTACTGCGACATCTTCAACATTGGTTGTCTCTTCCTCATTTTCTATTTTTTTTACTTCCTCTTTTAATTCTTCATTATTAGTACTCTTCTTATCCCCTTCAATTGGATAAGAGAATTTTAATAAGACGCATGATACAATCAAAACAACAACTGCTAATATTGAAAAATCTATAACAAAATAAACTAAAGAAAACACAATTAGTAAAATAATTAATAATGTCTCTATTCGTTTTTTATTCACTTATTATCACCACATTATAATTGTATCATATTTTTATTTATTATACCAATAAAAAAGGCTAGAATAATCTAACCTTTAATCTATTAATTCTTGCTCTAATGCTTCTAATGGTTCTTCCTTAAGATTATCAAGTGCTAAAGAATATTCAGCTTTACGATACTTTTTAGCTCCTGTACCTGCAGGAATTAACTTACCTAATAAAACATTTTCCTTAAGACCTAATAAATGGTCAACCTTACCATGAATAGCAGCATCAGTTAAGATTCTTGTTGTTTCTTGGAATGATGCGGCAGATAAGAATGAATCTGTTTCTAGCGATGCTTTAGTTATACCTAATAATACTGGAATACCTTTAGCTGGAACCTTACCTTCAATAATTAAGTTTTGGTTTTCACTAGTAAACTTATTGTAATTTACCATTGTTCCTGGTAAGAAATAAGAATCACCAGAATTAATAATTTTAATTTTAGAAATCATACGTTTAGCAATTATTTCAACGTGTTTATCACTAATATCAACACCTTGAGAGCGATAAACTTTTTGAACTTCTAATAAGATATATTGCTGAGTTGTAATTGGGTCAGTAACAGCTAATAATTCTTTTGGATTAATTGCTCCAAATGTAATTTTATCTCCAGCTTTAATTTCTTGACCTTTTTCAACACATAATTTTACGCCATAATGAGTAGTGTACTTTTTAGTATCAACATCATTCTTAACATAAACAACAAAGTTTCCATTTCCTTCTTCGATTTCGCTTACAACACCATTAATTTCTGAAATTGTAGCTTTACCCTTAGGATTACGTGATTCAAATAATTCTTGAACACGAGGTAAACCTTGAGTAATATCATCTCCAGCAACTCCACCTGTGTTGAATGTTCTCATGGTTAATTGAGTACCTGGTTCACCAATAGATTGTGCAGCCATAATACCAACAGCTTCTCCTTCTTCAACTAAGGTACCAGTTGCAAGATTACGTCCATAGCATTTGCAACATACACCATGTTCCTCTTTACAAGTAAGTACTGTACGAATAGGTACTCTTGTTATTCCTGCGGCGATTATCTTATCAGCCAAATTTTCAGTAATATAAGTATTTCTTTCACAAATTGTTTCTTTTGTTTCTGGATTAATAACTTTTTTACTTGTAAAACGTCCAACAATACGATCGTGTAATGATTCAACTACAGTACCATCTTTTTCATTAATAAATGCTTCAACAAGCACGCCATTTTCAGTACCACAATCTTCAGATTTAACAATAATGTCTTGAGCAACGTCAACTAAACGTCTTGTTAAATATCCAGCATCAGCTGTCTTTAAGGCCGTATCTACGGCACCTTTACGAGCACCGTGAGTAGATAAGAAGAATTCATTAATTGTTACACCATCACTGAATGATGAAATAACTGGGATTTCTTCAGATTTACCATTTGGTTTACCAAATAATCCACGCATACCAACTAATTGTGTATATGAACCCATATCACCACGAGCTTTTGAAGTCATCATGATACAGATTGGATTATCTTTATCTTCTTTAACCATTTCTTCAAGTTCTTTAGTAACTTGACTCTTAGCATTTGTCCAAATAGAAATTACTTTTTGATATCTTTCATCATCAGTAATTAAACCACGTTTAAATTGTTTATTTACTTGGTCAACTAAGTTTTGTGCTTCGGCAACAATTTCATGTTTCTTAACAGATGGTTTAATATCACTAATTGCAATACTAATACCAGAAATTGTTGAATATTTAAATCCTAAATCTTTTAACTTATCAAGCATAATTGAAGTTTCTGTTGTTTGATAGCGCTTATAAATTTGGGCGATTAATTTCGTTAAAACTCCCTTAGCAAATGCAGGAACTAATTCCATTTTAGCAATTGCTTCTGGAATATTTGTACCTCTTTCTAAGAAATACTTAGACGGAGTTATTTTTTCAATATTTTCACTTGTTCCATCATTAATATATTGGAATGTATCTGGGAATATTTCATTGAATAAAATTTTACCAACAGTTGTAACTAAATATTTATCTAAATAGTTATCTGGAAAAATCTTATGTTTAAATGAATTTACTGGAAGAGCAATTCTTGAATGTAATGTTAATTCACGTCTCTCATAAGCCATTAAGGCTTCATCTGGGCTTTTGAATACTCTGCCTTCCCCTTTAGCTCCAGCTTTTTCAATTGTAATATAGTAGTTACCTAATACCATATCTTGTCCTGGTGTAACGATTGGTTTACCATCTGATGGTTTCAAAATGTTATTAGCACCTAACATTAAGATTCTTGCTTCAGCTTGAGCTTCTTCTGTAATAGGAACGTGTACAGCCATTTGGTCTCCATCAAAGTCAGCGTTAAATGCTGCACAAACAAGTGGATGAAGTCTAATACTACGTCCTTCAATTAATTTTGGTTCAAATGCTTGAATACCAAGTCTATGTAAAGTTGGGGCGCGGTTAAGCATTACAGGGTGTTCTTTTATTTTCTCTTCAACTACATCCCATACTCTTGGATCTTGATTTTCAATCATTTTCTTAGCAACTTTAATATTGCTTGCTATTTCTTTTTGAACTAAACCATTTATAACATGTGGTTTAAATAATTCCAAAGCCATTTCCTTAGGAATACCACATTCATACATTTTTAAATTTGGTCCTACAACAATAACTGAACGGCCAGAATAGTCAACACGTTTGCCTAGTAAGTTTTGACGGAAACGACCTTGTTTTCCTTTTAACATACTACTTAATGATTTTAATGGTCTATTTCCAGCACCAGTTATATTACGTCCTCTTCTACCATTATCAAATAAAGCATCTACAGCCTCTTGTAACATACGCTTTTCGTTTTGAATAATAATTGATGGAGCACCTAATTCCATTAATTTTTTTAAACGATTATTACGGTTAATAACACGTCTATACAAATCATTTAAATCAGATGTTGCAAATCTTCCACCATCCAATTGAATCATTGGTCTTAACTCTGGTGGAATTACTGGTAGAGCATCTAAAATCATCCATTCTGGTTTGTTACCAGATTCTAGGAAAGCATTTAAAATGTCTAATCTTTTAATTAATCTTATACGTTTTTGACTTGATGAATCTTTAATAGATTCAATTTCTTTCTTAATAGTGTCAACTTCTTTTTGTAAGTCAACTCCCATTAATAATTCTTTAATAGCCTCTGCACCCATTCCAACACGGAAACTGTTTCCATATTTTTCATAGTATGCACGATATTCTCTATCACTTATAGTTTGCTTTTTCTCTAGTGGAGCAGGTCCTGGGTCTAATACTACATAAGATACGAAATATAATACTTCCTCAAGGTCTCTTGGACTCATGTCTAGCACTAATCCCATACGAGATGGAACACCTTTAAAGAACCAAATATGAGATACAGGAGTAGCTAACTCGATATGTCCCATACGTTCACGTCTAACTTTAGAACGAGTTACCTCTACTCCACATCTATCACATATTATATTTTTATATCTTAGTCTTTTATATTTTCCACAAGCACATTCAAAGTCCTTAGTAGGTCCGAAAATTTTCTCACAGAATAAACCATCACGTTCTGCTTTTAAAGTACGATAATTGATAGTTTCAGCTTTTTTAACCTCTCCATATGACCATGAACGTATTTTTTCAGGAGATGCGATTCCAATTTTTAAACCTTCAAAATTGTTAACATCCATT
This sequence comes from uncultured Bacilli bacterium, assembly GCA_944350495.1. Classification (GTDB taxonomy): domain Bacteria; phylum Bacillota_I; class Bacilli_A; order RF39; family UBA660; genus UBA5578. The sequence goes on along the minus strand of CALVOZ010000005.1, from coordinate 11,274 downwards.
ATTTGTCATCTCCTTCCAATTCTTTTAATTCTTCTTCTGAAGCATCAAAGTACTCTTCATCTATATCATCTTCAAATTCATCATCTTCGTCATTTTCATCTTCGTATTCGATTTCATCATCTTCATAATCATCATCTGCGAAGGCATCTTCGTAATCTTCAAAAATTTCATCATCAGATCCTTCAGTAACTAAAGAAGAATCTACCTTTTTATCTACATCATCTATATCAGAAGTTGAATCTTTATCTGATTCTTCTAAATCTTTAAGTTCAGCAAAGTTTCCATTCTCGTTTAATACTGTAATATCAAGTCCTAAAGCTTGGAACTCTTTAATTAATACTCTAAATGATTCTGGAATACCTGAACTTGGAATTGGTGTCCCCTTAACAATTGACTCATAAACTTTAACACGTCCTACAACGTCATCTGATTTAATTGTCATCATTTCTCGAAGTACATGAGCGGCACCATATGCATATAATGCCCAAACTTCCATTTCTCCAAATCTTTGCCCACCAAATTGAGCTTTACCACCAAGTGGTTGTTGTGTAACTAAACTGTATGGTCCAGTTGAACGAGCATGTAACTTATCATCAACCATGTGGTGTAATTTAATCATATACATAGTACCAATACTTACACGGTTATCAAATGGCTCACCTGTTCGACCATCATATAAGACAGTTTTACCGTCTTCATCTAAACCAGCTTCTCTTAACGCATCAATAATTTCTTCTCTAGTAGCACCACTAAATACTGGAGTAGCTACATAGATTCCTAATTTTTTTGCAGCTGCACCTAAATGCATTTCTAGGATTTGACCAATGTTCATACGAGATGGAACACCTAGTGGGTTAAGTAAAATATCTACCGGTTCACCATCTGCTGTATATGGCATATCTTCACTAGGTAATACTAATGAAATAACACCTTTGTTACCATGGCGTCCAGCCATTTTATCTCCAACTGTAATTTTACGTTTTTGTGCTATATAAACACGAATGATTTTAGATACACCAGCTGGTAATTCGTCTGTATCTTCTTTAGTAAAGATCTTAATGTCATGAACAATACCACCACCACCATGTGGAACACGAAGTGATGTATCTCTAACTTCACGAGTTTTCTCACCAAAGATAGCATGTAATAATTTTTCTTCACTAGTTAATTCTGCAATTCCTTTTGGAGTTACTTTACCAACTAAAATATCATCATCACGAACCTCAGTACCAATAGCAATAATACCGTTTTCGTCTAAGTTTTTACGATTTTCTTCACTTACGTTTGGAATATCTCTTGTAAATTCCTCTGGTCCTAATTTAGTGTCACGACATTCGATTTGATAATCTTGAATATGAATAGATGTATAAACGTCATCTCTAACTAATCTTTCATTTAAAATAATCGCATCTTCATAGTTATAACCGTTAAAGTTCATAAACGCAACTCTAACATTTTTACCTAAGGCCATTTCACCTAATTCTGTACTTGGGCCATCAGCAATGATTTGATCTTTCTTTACTTTATCGCCTGTTCTAACAATTGGAACTTGGTGATAGCAAGTACCAGCGTTACTACGATCATACCCATTTAAATAATATGTATCCATTCCGCCTTTAGTTTTAACAATTATTTTTTTGGCATCAGCATAATCAACAATACCATCAGCTTTAGCTGCAATAACAGCACCTGAATCCCTAGCTGAAATAGATTCAATACCAGTACCAACAATTGGTGCTTCTGGTTTTAATAACGGAATTGCTTGACGTTGCATATTGGAACCCATCAAGGCTCTTTTTCCATCATCGTGTTCAAGGAATGGAATACCGGCTGTTGTAATAGATACAACTTGTTGACTTGAAACATCCATATAATCTACATCTTTAGAATAGATCATTAAGTTCTCACCACGATAACGAACTGGAACTCTTTCATCAGCAAATCTATCGTCATCAGTTAAATTAACTGTAGCTTGTGAAATATGATAATCTAACTCTTCATCAGCAGTCATATAAACTATTTCATCAGTTAATTTACCATCAATGACTTTACGATATGGAGTCATGATGAATCCGTAATCATTAATTTTTGCATAACTAGCTAAAGCAGTAATCAAACCGATATTTGGTCCTTCTGGTGATTCAATAGGACATAATCTACCATAGTGAGATGGATTAACGTCACGAACCTCCATACCTGCTCTATCTCTCGATAACCCACCAGGGCCTAAAGAAGACAACCTTCTCTTGTTAGCTAACTCAGCAATTGGATTTGTTTGATCCATGAATTGAGATAATTGGCTACTGCCAAAGAACTCTTTAATTGCTGCAGTAAGTGGTCTAATGTTTATCAAAGTTTTTGGAGTAACTTCTGTAATATCTTGAGTTGACATACGATCACGTATAACTCTTTCAATACGGCTAATACCAACTCTAAATTGATTTTGTAAAAGTTCTCCTACTTGGCGAACACGACGATTTGATAAATGATCGATTTCATCGAAGTTACCAATTCCTTCGTGTAAATTTAAATAATATGATACAGACGCATAAACATCAGAAATAGTTAAACGTTTTAAATCAATACTTTGATCATTTCCGATAATGTAAACTACTTTTTCTGGATTTTTATTAGAGTATACTTTAACAACTTGAACTTTATTATATGAATCTAATTCTTCATTAATTAAAGCCTCTTTAACACCGTATCCATCTGCAAATACTGGTTTTAATTTTTCTAATAATTCTTTAGTAATAACATCGCCCTCGTTAGCAATAACTTCATTACCAACTTTAATTGTTTCAGCTAAACGACAGCCTAATAATCTTTCAGTTACATTTAACTTCTTATTAAATTTGTAACGTCCAACTTTAGCTAAATCGTAACGGAATGAATCAAAAAATCTTGAAATTAATTGGTTTTTAGCACTATCTAATGTAGATGGTTCACCTGGTCTTAATTTTGAATGAATATCAATTAATGATTCATCAGTATTTTTGTTGGCATCTTTTTCAATTGTACGAATAAGATATTCATCTTCGCCAAAAAGATCAATAATATCAGCATCATTAGATAATCCTAATGCTCTTAATAATGTAGTAATTGGAACTTTACGAGTACGATCTATGCGAACATAGATTACATCTCTAGCGTCTGTTTCATACTCTAACCAAGTACCACGTGTTGGAATAATTTGAGAAGTAATAATACTTTTACCGTTTTTCTTGTCAATATCTCTACCGTAGTATGCACTAGGTGAACGAACTAATTGTGACACAATTACACGTTCTGCTCCATTAATAACGAAAGTACCACTTTCAGTCATTATAGGCATATCCCCTAAATAGATTTCTTGTTCTTTTACCTCTCCAGTTTCATGGTTAAATAATCTAGCTTGAACCTTCAATGGTGCAGCATATGTTGCATATCTGTCCTTGCAACCCTTTATTGAGTATCTAGGCTCTTCAAATGAGTATTCGCCAAATTCCAATGTCAAATTTCCAGTAAAACTTTCTACTGGAAAAATATCTTCAAATACTTCATTTATTCCTTCAGTCATAAACCAATCATATGACTTTTTTTGAATTTCTAGTAAGTTATTTAGTTCAATTGCATTTTTTGTCTTACCGTAATCTCTTCTTTCACGATAATCTCCTGTTTTTCTAACTGTATAAGCCACTGTTTCACCCCATAAACTAATTTCTAGAATGTATAAAAAATATACATGTCACCAATTTATAATTTTAACAAAATGTAATCAAATTGTCAACGCATTATAACAATCAATTACGTAAAATCCTTTATTTTTTTGTAATATTTGTATTTGATATCTTTTTTCTAAATCTTTAACTAAAGATTTAGCCCCCTGATCTTTATGAACAACTAAGATTAAATGGCCCCCTTCAGTCAAATATTCTTTTGCTCCAAACAAGATTTCATACAAAATTTTCTTACCAACCCTTATTGGAGGATTAGTAATAATATAATTGTACTTTTTAGTAACATTTTCATATATATTACTTTCAAAAATATTTACTTTTACTCTGTTAAGTTCAGCATTTTTGCGTGCTAAATTGAGTGCCCTTAAATTGATATCAATCATGTCAACATTTAGATTATTCTTTCCAAGATATATTCCGATTGGTCCATATCCACACCCAAAATCTAAAATGTCACCATTAAGTTTCTTCACATTTATGCTTTCTAGAAGTGTTCTTGTACCAAAATCAAGACCGCTTTTAGAAAACACATTGTGATCTGTAATAAAAGTAAATAATTCATTATTTATAACCACTTTTATCTTTTTTTCATTACTTTGTGTCATACCTTCATTTTCGAAATAGTGTGCCATTTGACTACCTCTTTCTTTATATTCTTTTAAAGGCAGTTAAAGCCCATGCCGAAAAATCGACATAGGCTAAAACGAAACAATATATTAATTATTTTAATTCAACAGTAGCGCCAGCTTCTTCGAATTTAGCTTTAATTTCATTAGCTTCATCCATAGAAACTTTTTCTTTAACAACTCCACCGTTATCAGCGATAGCTTTAGATTCTCCTAAACCTAAACCAGTAATTTCTTTAATTAATTTGATAACGTTGATTTTGTTTGAACCAGCAGATGCTAAAACAACATCAACTGAACTTGGGCCTTCAGCAGCAGCTTCAGCTCCAGCAGCTGGTGCAGCAACAGCTACAGCTGATGGATCAACTCCAAATTCCTCCTTCATTAAATCTACCACTTCTTTAATCTCTAAAAGAGTCATTTCTTTTAAAGAATCGATAATTTCTTGTGCACTTAATTTTGCCATTATATTTTCCTCCTTATTAAATTTTTGTTTATTTTATTAAAATTATTTTTCTTCTAAATTTTTAGCATGCAAGTCTAAGCAAATTGCGAAATCTCTTGCGATTCCCATTAAGCCACCTGCAAACATAGTAAGTAATCCATCTCGTGATGGGATTGTAGCATATTTTTCCAATGTTGCTAGATCAGTAATTTCTCCATCAACAATACCAACTTTCATTTCTAAATTTGGATGTTTTTTCATAAATTCAGCAACAGCTTTAATTGGTTCAACTATGTCAGTACCAAATGCTACTAACTTAGGCCCATTTAATTCTGCATTTAAATCAATGTTTAGAGAATTTAAAGCACGAGCTACTAATGTATTTTTGTAAATTTTTAATTCAGAATCAGATTTTTTTAACATTCTTCTTAATTCCATTGTTTCTGCAACTGATAATCCATGATTTTCTAAGAAAATAAATGAACTAGAGTTTTTTACATTTTCTACGATTTCATCAATAATAGCTTGTTTTTGATCTAGTATTTTTTGATTTGCCATATTACACCTCCTCAACTTTTGTGTAATACCGTTAAAAAAGTCCCCACCATTACCGTAGGGACTTTTTGATTTCCTTAAATAAATTTAAGTTCCTCGGTAGGATATTAAGACTATTGTCACCTACTGTCTACGGTACTATTCTTGCTCAACGAGCATATTATAACATAGTTTTATTCTTTTGTAAATATTAATTTTCAAAACTATCTGGGTTTACCTTAATACCAGGACCCATAGTTGTAGAAATACTGATATTTTTAATATATTTACCTTTAACTGCAGATGGTTTTGTTTTGATAATTAATCCAACAAACGCTTCTAAGTTACCTAATAACTTTTCAGCATCAAAAGATACTTTACCAATTGATACTGCTACGTTTCCGTAACTATCTGTACGATATTCAACACGTCCCTTTTTAACATCTTCAACAGCCCTTTTTGTATCCATAGTAACTGTTCCAGTTTTTGGATTTGGCATTAAACCACGTGGCCCTAAAATACGACCAATTTTTCCTAATTGTGGCATCATGTCTGGTGTTGCAATCATAACATCAAAATCAAACCAATTTTCTTTTTCAATTTTCTCAATCATATCAGCATCGCCAACATAATCAGCACCTGCTTCTTTAGCTTGAGCAGCTTGTTCACCTTTAGCTAATACTAATACTTTTTTAGTTTTACCAATTCCATGTGGTAATACTGTAGCACCCCTTAACTGTTGATCAGCTTTTTTAGTGTCAAGGTTAAGTCTTAAAACTAATTCAACTGTTTCATCAAATTTAGCAGTGCTTGTTTCTTTTACTAATTTTACTGCATCTTCTTTTGAATAAAGTGTAGCTTTTTCAACTTTAGAAGCAGCTTCTACGTATTTCTTTCCTTTTTTCATTTTATTAACCTCCTTGTGTGGTATTTGCGGATAATTCCTCCCACATAGGATTAGCCTATGTAAGGTTTAACTTATTTTGTTTCTTTATAATTAGTCAACAATTGAAACACCCATGTTAATAGCAGTACCTTCTACTATCTTCATAGCTTCTTCAACTGTATAACAATTTAAATCTGGTAATTTAATTTCAGCGATTTCTCTAACTTGAGCTTTTGTAAGTTTTCCAACGATTTCGTTCTTACCTTTAGTAGAACCTTTCTTAACGTTCCCAACTTTCTTAATTAAAAATGCAGTTGGTGGAGTTTTAATTACAAAATCAAAAGTTCTATCATCATATACTGAAATTTCTACTGGAAGAATATCTCCCATCTTATCTTTTGTTGCATCGTTATATTTTGTACAAAATTCTTGTAAGTTAATTCCTGCTGGTCCTAAAACAGTTCCTACTGGTGGAGCTGGTGTAGCTTTTCCTGCAGGAATTTGTAATTTAATTTTCTTTACTAATTGTGCCACGAAAAACACCTCCTATAAAATTTTTTCGCCGTGGTTCAAATGAATCCGCAATAACAAATCTCCCACTTAATCTATATTAAACCAAATATAGCGCTATCATAATAACATAAAATTTACGATTTGTAAATATTTTAGTTTGTTTTTTCTATTTCTGTGAAGTCAACTTCAACAATTGTTTCTTGACCGAATAAATCAAGAGCTAATTCTAGTTTTTGATTTCCTAAATCAATACTTTTAACTTTACCATACATATTGGCAAATGCTCCAGAAATAACCTTAACGGAATCGCCGACTTGAATTTCGTTTCCAATATCAAGACGACTTAATCCCATATTTCCTAGAATTTTATCTACTTCTTGTGGAGTTAATGGGAATGGTTTTGCACCTTTTCCTGAAGAGCCAATAAATCCTGTAACACCTGGGGTATTACGAACGACAAACCATGCTTCATCAGTCATAACCATTTCTACTAAGATATAACCTGGAAACATTTTAGTTACTTTTTCTTTTTTTACGCCATCTTTAACTTCAACAATTTTTTCTTCTGGTACAACAATACGTAAGATATAATCTTCCATACCCATTGTACTAGCACGCATCTCTAATTTTTCTTTTACCTTATTCTCGTGTCCTGAATAAGTGTTAACTACATACCATTCTTTTTCCATTATCCTAACACCTTAACGATTGCTCCTAATATAGCATCCGCCCCTACAAAAAATAATGCAAAAACTATAATAAATGATATAGTTGCTAAAGAGTAAGTTGCCATTTCTTTTTTATTTGGAAATCTTACTTTTTTCATTTCTTTTTTTACACCAAAGAAAAATTGTGCTATTTTTTTCATATTCCACCTACATTTCATTTTTATTCAAAATAAAAACACCTTTTCGTGTCTACAATTAATCTAACATAAAGTTTAATTATTGTCAACACAATGTCTTATTTTTATTTAATTTTTATAGTATTTCCAACATTACTAAGTTAATTAATAAAAGCTATTAACTTTAATATTTATTTTGAGCTATCCTAACTTTCTTTTTTGAATAGTATACGTAGCTCTTAATTTTAATTTTCTAGGTACCAATTTTGACATAAAATAAACTACCTTCATTTGAATACCAGGAATAATTATTAACTCTTTTCGAAGCATTTTTTTAATTGCATATTTTGCTACAAACTCGCTACTTAAACTTTTCATTTTAAATTCTACTTTGGCCACTTTATTAAATTCAGTATCTACTGGTCCCGGACATAAACATCCAACATAAACATTACTATGGTTTCTTCTTAACTCTTCATAAACAGCAGTAGTTAAATTAAGAACATACACTTTAGTGGCATAATATGTAGCCATCAACGGACCCGCTTGAAAAGCCGCTGATGATGCAACATTTAAAATATATCCCTTATTTTTTTCTTTAAAATCTTTTAAAAAACACTTAGTTAAAGTGTGTACCGCTTTAATATTTAAATCTACCATATCAAGTTCACGGTCAAGACTTAACTCTGTAAAATTACCAGCTAAACCAAAACCTGCATTATTGATAACTATATCAATATCTTGATTTTTTACTTGCTCATATAATTTTATACAATTAAATGTGCTAGATAAATCACTGGCTATGATTTCTACTTTTGTAGGCAATTCTTTTTGTAAATTTTCAAGTCTATTTTTACGACGTGCTACTAAAATTAAGTCATACCCTCTACTGCTTAATTCACGTGCCATATCTCTTCCAATACCTGAAGACGCGCCCGTTATTAATGCTTTCATATTATCACCCAATTTTATTATATATTAAAGAATATTAAAAATCTATTGATTAGCTTTAATTTCGCTTAATTTTTCTCTGACTTTTACCTTAATTCGTTGCATCGCATTATCTATTTGTTTTTTATCTTTATCTAATATCTCAGCTATCTCACCATATTTAAAAAAAGATAACATTAATTCAAATACTTGCAGTTCAAAATCCGTTAAAGTTTCCTTTATTGATTCAATTATTTTTTCTGTTTCCTCAGAATCCATAACAATTCGTTCCGGATTAGAATATTCATCTTTTAATAGTTTATCAAAAGAAGTATCATCGTTATCAGCGTTTAACGATATTGATTCATTTAATATACGATGTTTTAATCTTTTAGCTGCAATAATTGTACTAATCATTCTTCGTTCAATACATGTTTTAGCATATGTATAAAAAATAATATCTTTCTGCTCATTAAAATAATTTATGGCATGATTTAAGCCAATCATTCCCTCTTGTACTAAATCACTTTCTTCTAAACCAATATAAGGACATGATTTTAGCATTCTATTTGCAATCGAATGAATAAGCGGCTCATATTTTTTTATTAATATATTATTTGCTTCTTCATTTGATTCATTAGCATATGAAATTAATTCATAATCATTAAAATCTCGATAATCCATTTTACCTCCTTCTTGATTTTAGTGCTTCAAACAATACTATAGCTGTTGCTACTGATGCATTTAAACTGTTTACTGTACCATACATTGGAATACTAGCAATAAAATCACAGTTTTCTTTAACTAAACGACTCATACCTTTTCCTTCATTGCCACATATAACTGCAATTTTACCCTTATAATCTATTTGTGTATAATCTTGACCATTCATATCTGTTCCAATAATCCAGTACCCATTTTTCTTTAATAAGTCCATACATTTAACAATATTTGGAACACGAATGATTCGTACTTTCTCAGCAGTGCCTACACTCGTTTTGACGACAGTGCCATTAACTTCAACACTGCGATCATTAGGAATTATGATTCCATCAACGCCGGCTGCTTCACAAGTTCGAATTATAGCGCCAAAGTTATGTGGGTCTTCTATATGATCTAAGATAACCACTAAAGGATTTTCTAAATTTAAAATAGAATCTATTGATGCATACTTATAATCTTCTACATCTAATATAATACCTTGATGTAAGCCAGATACTTTTTTATCCATATCAAATTTAGAAACAATGTTTACCTTAATCTCTCTTTTTTGAATTAATTCCATAATTTCTTCTTCACGAAAATTTTCTTGTAAATAAATTTTATTGATTTTTTTATTAGAGTTTAATATTTCTTCTGCAACATTTCTACCAAAAACTAACATCTTATCTCTCCTTTATATAGTTCATAATTTGATCAATGCGATCATTTCTTTTTTTTAAATATAAATAACCAATTAAAGCTTCTAAACCAGTTGCATTTTTATAAGTTATAATATCGGTGTTTTTAGGATGTGAATTTGTTTTATGATTTCTAGCCCGTAGAACTACAGACATTTCTTCATCATTTAAAAATTTATCATCTATCATCATTTTTAAATAATTTGCTTGTCCTTTTGCACTAACAAATTTACTGGCTTTATTTTGTAAATCGTTAACTTTAGCTACTCCGCTTTTTATTAAATATTCTCTTATATATACTTCATAAATTGCATCACCTATATAGGCAAGTGTTAGAGAATTAATATTTATTATTTCCATAAAATCACCAACTTCCATTCAATTATAGCATTGAAACCTAAAAAAAGAAAATAAATTTTTATCTATTTTCTAATTTTGAAAAACTGCATATTATTTATTGTAAAAATTGTATCTATCAAAAGTTATTCCTTTGATTAAACCATTCTTAATCTCGTTAATAATTATATTAATTACTTTATCGTAATCAATTTCACCACCTTTAATTAAGCAGCCTCTTCTTTTGCCTATATAATCAAGTGTATCAATAAAATTTTCTTCTATTTTATCTAAACCATATCTTTCCATTAATAATTTAGGATAATACTCCCCTAGCATTCTTAAGATATGTTCGGCTACATTATATAATGGTAATACTTCTTCTTTAATAGCTGTTAAACTAGCCAAATTTAAAGCAACTTGTTCATCATCTAATTTTGGCCATAAAATTCCTGGACTATCTAATAATTCAAAATGATCATTAATTCTTATCCAGTTTAATGTTTTAGTAACTCCCGGTTTATTTCCAACATTAGTTGCTTTTTTTCCAACCAATCTATTAATTAAAGTTGACTTACCTACGTTAGGAATGCCAACGATAAGAACTCTAGTTCTTCTTTTATTCATTCCTTTTTCTTCATCTTTTTTATATTTTTCAGCCATTAATTCATCAGTAGTTTTTATTAAACTACTCATATTAGGATTTTCCTCTAAATTAATTAATACTACTTTATATCCTATCTTTTCATAATATTTAATCCACTTGTTAGTTTCTTCTTTATCACATAAATCAGATTTAGTCATTACCATAATTTTAGGTTTATTTTTTATAAATTCATCTAAATCTTTTATTTTTGATGAATATGGCATTCTAGCATCGACAACTTCGTACACAACGTCTATCAAATTAATATTTTCTAATATCAATCTCTTTGTTTTAGCCATGTGTCCTGGGTACCAGTTTATATTTGTCGAATTTTGTCGATTATCCATTTTATCATTCCCTCCTACTAGGCAAATTTAAAGATAAATATCTTTCTT
>CALVOZ010000004.1 GCA_944350495.1 uncultured Bacilli bacterium | reverse complement strand
GTTGCAAATTTTTTTTTTGTATTTTTTTAGACCGTTTGGTCTTTTTTTGTGTAAACTTATATTTTCATTTTTTTATTTAATTGTAAAAAAATAATCTAGATAGTATAATATAAATGGAAAGAGTGTTATTTATGAATATATTTAAGTCAATAAAAAATTATTTTTTAGATAAAAATAAAAGTTTAGATTTTTTTGACTTGGTTGAACCTACAGAATCATTTATTGAAGCAGTTACTCCTCCTATTGAAGAAGTAGAATATATTTCTGATGTAATTGCTTCAATTAGTACTGATGGTTTTTTGAATGCAACTGACCCTTTATCTATTGCTAAATATAAAAATAATTTAAAAATACTTGTTGAGCAAGCAAAGCATGAAGGACGTATTACAAAATTTAAGACAATTAGGGAAGATAATTTTCTTCCATTTGAATGGGAATGGCGAGTCGCTTCGAAAGATACAGGCATTGAAAAAGTAGGGTCTAATTTTTCTTATACAATTAAAGAAGAAATTGCATTAAAGCGTTTAGAAAACAGTTCTAATAATCAATTTAGTTTTCGCATTCCTGGTGAAGATTTAGGACAGGAAATAAAAAAATTAAATCGAGATTTAGGCTTAATATATTTACCTGTACATTTTAGATCAACTAAGCATTTTACTGTTAACACTCCTTTAGGTTATACTGGTGAGTATAATTGCGTAGATACTAATAGATTATTTACAATTATTGATGATATAGATAATTTTTTAATGTCAGGCTATGCATATAGTGCTGATTATCGTGATGCTTATTTAGATGTAACACATGAAGGTTTGAAAATTTCTCCTAATGCTGTTGTGTTAATTGCTGAAGATAAATATGAAATGATAATGAGTAATCCTAATTTTGCTAATCAGTTACATGAAAGACGAGTTATAATTTATCGTGGAGATGAATCGGTTGCTATTAACATGTTTTTAAGTGAGAATGGCGTTTTACCAAATCGTCCAGGTAATAAATTTATTTTTTATGATGAAGAAATAAGAAGTATCTTAGAAAATAGTATGCGTTCTTTGTGTCAAAACAATGGAATTGAATATTCGAAAGGTCATGGAAATATTAATGGACGTGGTGGTCATTTTTCTGATATATACGATGGATATAATCATGACGTTGATGAAGCATTTAGAGAGTTTGCCAATTTTTTAAAATCTAAATTTCCTAATTATGCAGAAAAAATAGATGTAGTCTATTTAAAAGATTCTGTTGCAACATATGATATTATAAAATTAATTGGTGTAGAAAATATACTTCAAGCAATAGATGAGTATAACCAGTTAGTACAGCAAAGATTTGTTGTTAGATTTCAAACTTATTTAGATGATCGCAAAACAATTACACCTGAAATTAGTCAAATTTTCAAGACTACCTTGTTATATATTAGAAAGTATTATTTTGAAGAACGCGAGAATAATTTAGATATGGATACTATTTCTAAGATAAGAGAATTAATTAGAGTGTTTATGCATTCTAATAGGGTTGAAGAGCAACTACTTGCAGCACAAGAAATTTGTAAGACATTTGGTGTTTCTTTTATTCCAGAAGAGCAAAGAACAAATAATGTAAATATGGCAGTAAGTTTATAAAAGTATTGTATTAAAACTTTTATATTTGTTATAATTAAAGAGGTGATAAACATGGAATATAAAATTACAACTAATAGTGAATATGAAACTATTGAAATTGCACAAAATATAGAATCTGAAAAATTTCCTAATATGGTAATTTGCTTAAATGGAGAACTTGGAAGTGGAAAAACAATGTTTGTTAAAGGAATTGCTAATGCTTTGGGAATTGATGAAGTTATTACATCGCCAACTTTTAACATTATTAAAGAATATGATGGAGAACTTCCTTTATATCATTTAGATGTTTATCGTTTAGATAGCGCTAAAGACGACATTGGTATTGAAGAGTATTTTACTAAAGGCGGAGTAGTCGTTATTGAATGGGCTGATAATATTAAAGATATTTTGCCTGAAGAAAGATTAGATATTAAAATTAAAGTATTAGGTGAAAACAAGAGATCATTAGTTTTTACACCATATGGCCAAAAATATGAAGAATTATGTGAGGCTGTTTTATGAAAAGCTTGTTCATAAATACATCTTCATTTTTTATGTCTATTGCTATTTTAGAAGGTAATAAAATTCTTTATAAAAAGGAAGAAGAAATGCTTGTTGATATGGCATCTAGAATTATTCCAGAAATTGAAATAGCATTTAATAATGTTGATTTTGAAATAAATGATATCGATAAGATTTTTGTTGTTAATGGGCCGGGTTCATTTACCGGCGTTCGTGTTGGCGTAACAGTTGCTAAAATGATTGCTTGGACTTTAAAAAAGGAGATAGTACCTTTATCTAGTTTAGAACTATTAGCTACTACTGCTATCGACGAATCAAATGTAGTTGCTGCTATTGATGCTAGAAGAGGGTATGTATTTGCAGGAGTTTATGATAATCATTTAAACATTATTATGCCAGATAAATATTTGCCTTTAAATGAATTAGATGATTATTTAAAAGATGGAAAGATTGTTTCTTACGATAATATTGATGGTGCGATTAATCCAAATATTGATATTGTAAAAATTGTTGAAAAGCATATGAATGATACTCCTGTTAATCCACATGCTTTAAAACCTAATTATTTAAAATTGACAGAAGCAGAAGAAAAAAAGAGAAAGCTGGAATAGATATGATTAGAGAAGCTGTCAGTAATGATTATAATATTTTAAGTACTTTCTATCGTGAATTTGATGAAAATGGAATAAATTTATTTGAGCAAAACCCATTTAGTCATGTTTATGTATATGAAGATGATAATAACATTATTGGTTTTATATCATATAGCATTGCTTATGATCGTGCCGAAATTAATTATATTTATGTATCTGGTGAGAATAGAAAAAAGGGTGTTGCATCTGCCTTAATGGAGTCATGTATTGATGATGTTGTTAAACATAACTGCATTAATATTACGTTAGAAGTAAGTTCAAAAAATGAGGCGGGAATAAACTTATATAAAAAATATGGCTTTTCAAAAGCTGCAGTAAGACCTAGATATTATCATGGAATTGATGGTCTTTTGATGATAAGAGAGTTGATAAAATGAAAGATATATATATTTTAGGAATTGAATCTAGTTGTGATGAAACAAGTGTATCAATTGTTAAGAATGGTTGTGTTGATATTGCAACAGTTGTTTTGTCACAAATGGATACTCATGCTGAATATGGTGGTGTGGTTCCTGAAATCGCTAGTCGTATGCATGTTGAAAATATTACAATTGTAGTTGAAGAATGCTTAACTAAAGCCAATATGACCATGGATGATATTACAGCAATTGCTGTTACGTATGGTCCAGGATTAATTGGTTCATTATTAATAGGAGTCGTAGCTGCTTCAACTTTATCATATATATATAAAAAACCTTTAGTTCCAGTACATCATATTGCGGGTCATATATATGCTAATAACTTAGAAAAAGAAATGCAATATCCAGCTTTAGCGCTTGTTGTAAGTGGTGGACATACTGATTTAATTTATATGAAAGAAGAATATTCTTTTGAAAAAATTGGTGGAACTTTGGATGATGCTGTAGGAGAGGCATATGATAAAGTTGCAAGAGTAGCTAATTTACCTTATCCAGGAGGCCCATTAGTTGATAAAATGTCTCATACTGGAGAAGATACGTATAATTTACCATTACCTTTAGATGATGATTCCTATAATTTTAGTTTTAGTGGCTTAAAGAGTGCAGTTATTAATTTAGTACATAATGAACAACAAAGAGGGCATGAAATAAATCTAGCCAATTTAACTTGTTCATTTCAAAATCGTGTAGTTGAAATATTATCTAAAAAAA
Organism: uncultured Bacilli bacterium; assembly: GCA_944350495.1. Lineage (GTDB taxonomy): Bacteria > Bacillota_I > Bacilli_A > RF39 > UBA660 > UBA5578. The sequence goes on along the minus strand of CALVOZ010000004.1, from coordinate 201,115 downwards.
CTATGCGTGCTTTAAAAGAGTATAAGATAAAGAATTTAGTTGTAGCTGGTGGTGTTTCAGCAAATAGTGGGATACGTGCTAGATTAACGGAATTATGTAAGGAAGAAGATATTAATTTATCAATACCTAGTTTAAAATATTGTACAGACAATGCTACTATGATTGCAGCTGCCGGATATTTTGCTTATAAATTAGGTAGAAGAGCAGAATATGATTTAAAAGCCGTTGCGAGTGTAAAATTACATTAGAAGGGATGATTATATGAAGTGTATCCTTTTATGTGCTGGATATTCAATGGATGAAAATTTAAAATTAAAAGAAACAGCAAGCTCCTTAACTTTAATTAATGGCAAGCCATTAATTAATTACACAATTGATGCTTTGGAGAAAGTAGAAATTATTGATGAAATTTTTGTTGTTACAAATGGCTTTTATTATAGTAAATTTGTTGATTGGTTTAATGATAATCAATTCGGTAAACGTGTTAAAGTAATTAATGATAATACTAGTTCACCAGATGCAAAATTAGGAGCTATAGGTGATATTAGATATACGATTAATTGTGAAAATATTAATGATGATTTATTAGTGCTTGCTGGTGATATTTATTTTGACTTTTCACTTTATAATTTTGTTAATTACTATCTTGATAAAAAAATGCCAGTAGTAGCTGGACTGTATACTGATGACATTGATCGTTTAAAAAAATCTGGTGTAATTAAGTTAAAAGATGAAGTTATTGAATATATGCAGGAAAAACCAGAAGAACCATCTGGTAATATTATTTCAGTTGCAGCATATATTTATCCTCAAAACGTTTTAAGAGCAATTGATGATTATTTGAGTGAGGGAAATAAAACGACATACCCAGGATATTTTATAGAATATTTATACAAAATTACTAATGTAAAAGTTTGTATAGTTTCTGGTGATTTCTATAGTGTAAATTCATCAGAAATGGTAAAATTAATTTGTGAAAAAGTAACCAAGTGAATTTGACATTATTAAATAAGTGTGCTATTATAGCACTAGAAAGAGGGATATTATGGCTGATAATAATCAAAACCAAAACCAAACTCAAACACCTCAACAAGATGAATTAGTGAATGGTGTAGTTGGTTTATTCCATACTATTAGTGGTAGAAAAACTAGAATAGTTTATACAAATATTTTTACGGGGCAATTAAAAGTTAAAGCGAGTGGCCTATTCTTTAATTTTCCATGGCGAATTAGGCCAGTAACTGTTTCATTAAACGATCAAAAAGTTGACACACCTGAAAGAAAAACACATACAAGAACAATCGTTAACCCAGATGGCAGTGTAAGTTATGGCCCAGAAATTTGTTATGATGTTGACTATTTCTTAAAAATTGAAGATCCAGTATTGTTTATGTCTGCTGTTGAAGCGGATGGATCAGCAACAATTAGAAAAGATATTGGTGATAAATTAGATCAACTTATTCGTGATTATATCATCTTGGAATCATATGATGCATTAATATCAAGTGGATCAGTAAATTTTGAGCAACAAATAAATCAAGCACAAGCTGGTCACCAATCATTAGCAGATCAGTTAAGAAATGATTATGGTGTAAAAATTAGTTCTGTAATGTTAAGATTAAAACCTCCAAGAGAGTTAATAGATGAAGCAAATAAAACTAAAGTTGCAGAGCAAGCAAGCAGAACAGCTGCAGCAGAAGCTCAAAAAGCAAGAATCACTGCTCAAGGAGAAGCTGATGTTACAAGAATTACGGCAGAAGCTCAAGCTGAAAAGGATAAAACTGCCGGAGCAGCTTTAGCAATAAATATATCAAGTTGGATTGCTGCTGGTATGACTAACGAGCAAATAGCTGAAAAATTAAGATCTGAAGCATTAGTAAATGGAGCCAATCCTAATACTATAGTACTGGCTAATGCAATTAACAGCGCTGGTGCTGCAAATCAAGGACTTGATCCAGTAACAATAATGGCTTTATTTAATGCGATGATGAGACAGCAAAATGTAAATGGTCAGCAACCAACAGTAGGTCAGCCAACATCAGTTGGTCAACAACCAGTGTCATCTAGTTCTCAACCATCATCAGTTGATTGGAGTTCATTATCAGATGATTTCTATTTAACTGCTGAAGATAGTGCTAAATTAGCTGCAGAAAGAGGAGTCCAAATTCAACCTGGTGGAAGATACCACATCTCTAAATTAAATGCTGATGAAAAAACAAGATATGTTGTAGCTTCTCAAAAGGGAAGAACTAGATAATTAAAGAACTCATTTGAGTTCTTTTTTTCACGATAAAAAAATATTAGAATATACTATGTTGAGGAGAGATGATATGAAAAAATATGTAATTTTTATTACTGTTGTTATGTTTTTATTAGTAATTATATTACCTTTAATATTTAAAAATACAACTAACAATAATAAAATGACAAAAATAAGAGTAGCAGAGGTAACACATAGTTTATTTTATACTCCTATGTATGTAGCGGATGCATTAGGATATTTTGAAGATGAAGGTTTAGATGTAGAAATTGTTTTAACTAGTGGCGCTAATAACGTTGCTGCGGCAGTAATGAGTGGTGATGTCGAGATAGGTTTTTGTGGTAGTGAACAATCACTTTACGTGTATAACGAAGGAGCCGATGATTATTTAATTAACTTTGCAGGTATGACTAAAAGAGATGGTAGTTTTCTTGTAGCACGCGAACCAATTAGTAATTTTGATTTAAAAGATATCAGTGGAGAAATATTAGGTGGTAGAATTGGTGGTATGCCAGCAATGACACTAAACTATACACTTTATGAAAATAAAATAGAAGATTTAAAAGTTAACGTAAATTTTGATTTTGCTGCTTTATCAGGAGCTTTTATAGGTGGTAATGGTGATTATGTAACTTTATTTGAACCTAATGCTTTAGGCCTTGAAAAAGAGGGATATGGCTATGTTGTAGCATCTATTGGTGAATTGGGTGGTGAAGTCCCATATACAGCATTTAATGCTTTAAAAAGTTATATAAAAGAAAATCCAGACGTTATTGAGAAGTTTACACGTGCTATTCAAAAAGGACTTGATTATACATTTAAAACTGATAGTAAAACTTTAGCAAATTTATTAATAGAATATTTTCCAGATACTAGTATTGAAGATATGGAAAAAGTAATTGAGCGATATAGAAGTATTGATGCTTGGTATAAAACTACTTATATATCAAAAGAAGGCTTTGAACATATGCAAGATATAGTAGAATATAACGGTTTTTTAGATAAAAGAGTTGATTATAATACTGTGGTAGACAATACATATAATTATGAATAACATATTAAGTGTAAAAAATATTAGCAAGACTTACTACACTTTAAAAAATGAAGTAAAGGCAATTGATAATTTTTCATTAGAATTAAAAGAAGGTGAATTTGTTGCAATTGTAGGACCATCAGGTTGTGGAAAATCTACAATATTATCTATCTTAAGTGGACTAGATACTAAAGATACTGGAGTAATAAAAACAAGTGCTAATATAGGATATATGTTACAAAGAGATGCTTTATTTGATTGGCTAACAATATTAGATAATTGCTTGTTAGGTTTAAAGATTCAAAATAAATTGAACGAAGATAATAAAAAATACGTAATCAGTTTATTAGAAAAGTATGGATTAAAAGAATTCATTAATAGTTATCCAAATCATTTATCGGGAGGGATGCGTCAACGAGTAGCTTTAATCAGGTCTTTGGCTATTCGTCCAGATATATTATTAATGGATGAACCATTTTCGGCGTTAGACTATCAATCAAGGTTAGCCATTTCTGATGATGTGTATAAAATATTAAAAGAAGAAGGAAAAAGTATTATTATGGTAACTCATGATATTGCGGAAGCTATTTCTATGTGTGATCGTGTTATTGTTCTTTCAAAACGTCCATGTAATGTCAAGAAAATAATTGATATTGAACTTGAAAATAAATCAACACCTATTGAAAATCGTAAGAATAATAAGTTTGCTTTATATTATGATATGATATGGAAAGAGATTGATCATGAGTTATAGACATCAAGAATATTTGCGACAAATTAAAAGAAAGCGTCTAATAGTGTTTAGTTTACAATTGTCTTTACTCATATCTTTACTTATTATTTGGCAATTATGTGCAGATAAAAATATAGTTAATTCTTTTATTTCTTCAAGCCCAAAAAGGGTAATTGAAACAATAGTCACTTTACACAATAATCATAATTTATATCCTCATATTTGGGTTACGTTATATGAAACTATAATAAGTTTTATACTTAGTATCTTAATAGGATTTATAGGGGCAATTATTTTATGGTGGTTTAATACAATGGCTAAGGTAATAGAACCTTACTTAACAGCTTTAAATAGTTTACCGAAAGTAGCCCTAGGACCAATTTTATTAATATGGTGTGGAGCAAATGTTAAATCAATTATTATAATGGCTTTATTAATTTCTGTTATTATTGCTTTAACTACTATATATCAAGGATTTTTAAATGTTGACATTAATAAAGTTAAACTTATTAAATCGTTTGGAGGTACTAAAAGGCAAATACTAAAATATTTGATTATTCCAAATAGTTATCCAATTATATTAAGTACTTTAAAATTAAATATAAGTATGTGCTTGATAGGGCTATAAGACATATAGGGAGAAAACACTATAATTTTTATGTTAGCTTTCACTAACATTCCAGTATATTTTTAAAGTATTACCATCAACAACTATTTTATCTAGTAGTCCTTCAATGATGCATCTTTTTTCTTTAAACTCTAAGTGAGTCCATACTTTACTTAGATTTTTTATTTCTTCATAACTTTTTTTCGTCTGTTCTTTTGCTTTTATATCTTCTAGCTCTTTTGTTATATTTGTCTTTTCTTCTATTAGCTTTTCTAATTCTATCTTTATTTCTGTCTTAGCAATATCTTCTGATAATAGTTGAATTAAGTTTTCTATTTTCTTGACGGTTTTGTCTAATCTTATTTTTAGTTCATCTTCTAGATTTGTTTTTGATAAATGAAATGTTTCTCTAAATAAATTTTCATCCAAAGACATTGCAAATAACTGTTCTAAAAAAGCATCTTCTATTTCGAAACTATCAAGTCTTAAATTATTACAGTTAGGATCTTTTACTAATTTAGGTTTGCTTTTCTGTTGTGAATAGCAGTAACAAATGATTCTTTGTCCCCACTTTTGATAACGATATTTGGCACCGCATTTTCCACAGTATATCTTTCCTGATAATAAATAATGACTAGCATGTTGATTTCTACTTCGAGCTTTTTCTATCATTTGTAATTGTTCATATTCTTCTTCACTAATAATTGCTTCATGCCTTCCATCATAAAGTTCTCCTTTGTAAGGAATTTTTCCTAAATTAGTTTTGGCATTTAATATTCCTTGAATCCAGGCTTCATCATATCCAGTTACTTTAGATAATTCATGATAACTATATCCTTGTAATCTCAAAGTCTTCATTAAATCGAAAATAACTTTTCTCTCTTGATTCACTACTAAAGTTCCTATTTCTTTATCATAGTCATAAGCGAAAGGAGTTTTACCACCACCTCGCCAAAAACCATCTTCAGCACGTTTTTTAAGACCAATTCTAGTTCTTTCTAAAATGGTTTCTCTTTCTAGTTGGGCAAAGACAGAAAGTATTCCTATCATAGCTTTTCCAAAAGGAGAAGTAGTATCAAATCTTTCCCTGATAGAAATAAAACCTACATTATTTTTATTAAACACCTCTTCTATTAAAAAGAGGGTATCTTTTTGACTACGCGATAATCTATCCAATTTAAAGACTAACACCATATCAATCTTACCAGATTCACAGTCTTTGATTAATTTTTGAATTGCAGGTCTTTCTAAATTCTTACCACTAAATCCAGGATCCATATATACTTCATAATCGTCCCAACCTTGACTCTTTAAATAGTTTTCTAAAAACTCTATTTGAGCTTCTATAGAATAGCCTTCTACTTGAGAATCAGTTGAAACACGAACATAAAGAGCTTTAATTTTTTTTACTACTGCTTTTATATGATTAATAACTTGTACCTCCTTTTTTATAAAAGCATTTTTTGTAAAAAAACTTGCTACTACATAATAGCATTTTTATACAAAAAATAAAATGCTTATAGTTTAGTTTATGCTTCTTTCATGTATTTCTTTAATAGTGTATATAATATAGAAAAAGTTAAAGTAACATTCTTAGGTTCTAATCTTTTTCCATCCTTATCATAGTTTTCTACTCGTAATACTGCCATTAGTATCACCTCGTTTAATTATATTTTTTTAAGGCATAAAAAAACACATTAAAAGTTTTCAATGTGTATAAAAGCAAAAATAAAAAGGCTTATATGATGTAAGCCTTCATAGCTATGCCAATTTTTCTCTATAAACTTTTGTCAAATTATCTAAATTATTATTTAAAGAAAATTTACAATTACAATTACAATTGCTACAAGTGCATTGATTGGCAACAATGGCTTTTTCCTTTTTTAGTTTTCCTAAAGCTTTTATTTTATTTGCTATAATCATTCCAAATCAGCCTTCCTTTCTTCTATGTCTTCCATTGTAACATAAAAATATTGTTTTATCAACCACTCAAGTAATTTTTTATAATATATACAAGAAGCTTCATCTAAAGCAGTTCTTTTACCAAATAGTGCTTCTGCTTGTAATGGACATCCACCCCCGCAAACCGAAATCGCCGGGCAATACTTACACTTTTCATTATCAATTGTATACATTTTTAACCATTGAGCATTTTTAGGATTGTTAAGTATATCACTAATTTCATCACTAACTATATTACCCACAACATTTTTATACGATCTAGAATCTCCTTGACAAATACAAACGTCACCATTTGGTTTAATAGTTAGCTGGTTTAATCCAACTGCACCACAACTGTGAAACTTAAAAGTTTGATTTAAAAACATTTCAATTTGTTCTTGAACTTTTTCCTCACCAATATTATTATCTTTTAGAATTTTATATGATTTTAAAATAAAATCACTCATTTTATTATAATGTTTTTCCCAATTGTTATCTTTAGTTGAGTAATGATATAAGTTCCAAAAAATATTCTTTATCTTATTATCTATCAACCATTCTAAAACTTCATCTTCATTTTCGACAACATCAGGCGTAACAGTAGCAGATACGCAATAACTACTATTCATATCATTAAGTAATTTGATAGAATTCATAGCCTTTTCATAAACACTTTCACTTCCAGATTTAAAAATTCTGTTTTTATCATTGATAAATTTAGGCCCATCTATAGAAATTCCAATACCAATATGGTGGCTCATTAAATATGATATAATCTCTTTATTTAATAAAGTCCCATTTGTAATAATAGTTAGTGTAATATCAGATTTCTTTTCATCTTGAATATAGTTTATAATATCTTTTATAACATTCCAATTTGTTAAGGGCTCTCCGCCATAAAAAATTATTTGAGAATCAACAATTTCATTTTTATCTAATTCTGCCAAAAATTTATCTATAGCAATTTTAGCTGTCTCGAAACTCATTTTTTCGTATTTTTGACTCGATAATGGGCTATTTTCGATAAAACAATATTTACAAGCAAGATTACAGTAAGTTGAAACATTTAAATACATAATTGTTGGTATTTTTGCTTGCTTGTGTATACCTGTCTTTAATACATTATAAATATCTTCCATATCAGAAGTAGTTTCATAAATTCCATTTTCAATCATTGTTTTTTTTTCATCTTCGCTTAATTTAAAACTTTTTATATCATCTAATTTTTCTTTTTTAACATAAATAATTTGCATCAAAATAGAATTAAAAACAGCTATATATTTATTATTCATTTCAATATAATGAAAATATTTAGATAATTTCATATTACTTCCTCCTTATAATTATAATTTGTTTTCTACTTTTGTTAGAAATTGGTTCAAAATTATAATCTCCATATTGTTTAATAACATTAAAGCCATAATGATCTAGTATCATCAACAATTCCTGATGAAAAAAAATTCTATTAGGCAAAGTTTCTTTATGAATAATTTTATTATTAATTATATATTTTTTTTCATAAACACATGTTGAATTAATTGAATCAAATATTTTATTTTCATAAACATCTACTCGTTGCTTATGAAATTGAAAAGTATTTGTGTGATAAAATTTCTTTCTATCACTTAAATCTTTAACTTGTGGTAGTATTGTGTCAATTACAATAATTGTATTTTCATCACTCAATTTTTTTATATTATTAAAAGCCTTTCCCAAATCATGTGGACTATAAAAATTATTTATAACATTAAATGGTAATATAATTAGATCATAAATTTTATTTAATTTACATCTTTTTAAATCCTGATAATATAAATGAACATTACTATAGTTAAATTTTTTCTTGCAATAGTTTATAATTTCAACTGAGAAATCAATACCATCATATCCTTCTACCATTTCATGTAATAAATTGATTAATCTTCCATTGCCTATTCCAACTTCAAGCATTGTTCTAGGATGATACAGACTTACTATTTTTGGCCAAAAGTAAATATCATCTTTATAATCTGTAAATTCACATATGTATAATTTTGGCTTGCTATAAAGCTGTTTAATATAATAATTATAATTATGACTCATCTTTAATCCTTAAAACGTATATATTCAAGGCAATGGTTATTGATTTAATATTCGGAATATCTGCAACATGATTTGTCAACGGTGTCATGTTAACTAAATATTGTAATTGTTCTTTATCAAGAGGATAGCAATTCATAATTTCTTTTTTCATCAAAACCTCATATTTTTCTTCAATATTATGTTCAATTATCAATTCATTTTCATAATCTTTAATATTTAATGCTTTACGTAATTCATATAAATATTCATATTTAGGAGTAACTTTAATTATCATACCATTTTTTTTCAAAACTCTTGCCATTTCTTTTTCATTAGCTGGAGACAATATATTTAAAATTAAATCTATAGTATTATCTTTAAATGGAAGTTGGTTTAAATCGCCAACTATTCCAATATACGTATCATTAAGAAAATCATTAGACAAGTCTATAGCATCCTTAGATAAGTCAATACTAATTAACTTTATATTTTTATTAACTAAATGATTTATAATTTTAAAATCATGAGTACCTTCACCTGAACCCATATCCAATATGGTTTCAATATTATTTTGATTAATTATTTTACTTATCTCAGAATGAAGATTATCATAAAATCCACAATTGATAAATTTTCTTCTATTGATAAATAAATTACTATTATATATTTTACTTTTTTTAAGTTTTGATGTTTTGTAAAGAATTACTGTTCCCTTTTTTGAAATATTAAAAGTATGATTATTAGAACAAATTATACTATTATTTTTAATGTTTACTGAAGTAGAGCAAAAAGGACACGAAATTATTGTATGAATATCATTCAAATATTTATTAGCATAATCAATTTTTTTCATACAATACCTCCTTTATTCGTCAAATATTATAACATAAAAAAAAACTTTAGTATACACTTTATATATATTAAGAATTAGTACGATGGTTATTGATTATAAAAGATGGTATATTTTAAAACTATCAAGCATGGTGTTTACACACCCTAAGCTTGTTAGGAAATATCCCTAAAACCCATTAAATAGTCGCTGACAGTTTAGAATATTTATTCAAAAAAATATAAAATCACGCTCCTTTCTCATAAGAAAATTTAAAGAAAGATAAGAAAAAAGAGAGATAAAATATCTCTCAAAATAGCTTCCTTTATAATTATCCTATAATACTATTTTACCACGTTTTTTTAGGAACGTAAATGGCATTATATTTACCAAATTAGTAAAAATCATTATAAAATAACAAAATACGAAGAAAAAATAATTTGTAAAAGTACAAAACAGTTTTCTTCATATAGTAGTATACTATTAATTTCTTTATATTCTATATTAATTTTATGTGATATTTTTATCTAATATATATTTTTCAATATAATTAACGTAAAAATCTATTGACTCTTTTTCACTTAATAAGTCGTTTATTAGCTGTTTATAATAGCATTCTGTTTCACCATTAAAATTTAAATCTTTATTTTTTAAAACTTGATATAAAGCAAATAAAATATTTGTTTCTTTAAACATCCTTTCATCATGTTCATCAACTCTATTAATGCAATTTAAATATATTAATACATTAGGTCTTGTAACATATAATGGTGATTTTAGTATTAAAGATATACTTTTTAGTTCAAAAGCTTGTCCAAATAATCCTATAAATGTATTCACAACTTGTTCTATTGCACTTATATCTTTCATGTTCTCTTTATCTATTCCACAATCTTTGTAATTTGTTTCTATCTTTTCCCTTAGTGATACATCGATATCTGAATTAACTGTAATAAAATATTGATTTAACTTTGGAAACTCTTTTTCTAATTCTTCAAAAGAATATTTATAATTTGATGAAATGAATGCATCCAATGATTCATAATTAACATTTAAATTGGTATTTAAGTATTGTAATGTTAATATATTAGCCATATTAAAAATATCTTCTTTTATTGGTTTTATAAAGTCAAAAGGATTAATATAAATGATTTGAGCTTCAAGCATTTTTTCTTCTAATTCTATAGTATTTTGTATAGCGTGATCAATAATTTCTTTTATTCTATCAAAATTAAAATGTTCAGGTATTTTTAAAAATTGAAACATCTTCATTAAAGGATCAGCAACTATAACTTTTTTGTTGGCAAATAAAATTGGTAATATTTCTTTCGAGTTTTTTGTAAAGTAAGTTGCTCCACCATAGTATACATAATTATCATTTAATCCTAAAAAATTCAGTATGGATTTTTTTTTCTTTTTTAAAAGTATTTCTATCTTATCAAATAATAATAAATATTCTTCATATTTTCTGTCTTGTTTACTAAATTCTTTTATAATATTTAAGTATTCAATTTGATATTGTCTTAATTGTTCAATCATTATTCTACACCAAGTTCCTCATTCATTATCTTTATTATTTTATCTAATAAGAAACATAAATCACTATAGCAACATATTAATTTTTGTTCGCATTCCACATCAGATACACTATGATAATTGTGAGCTGCATTATCGCAAAATAGTAGTGAACTTTCTCTTATAGCACCCCAATAGCCATGACTAAAACAGGTATCATAGTCATAATAAGTATCGTATAAATCCTTTTCACCAACATCAATAAATTTTTGCCTTGTATTTTTATTTGCAAAGTTTGTAAAACTTACTTTCAAAAACTCTTCGCTTTTGTTTTCATTAGATAGCAATTTTAATATATCACTATTAAAATGCGAACAATTTTTAGCAGTTGAAATTCCTTCTTCTATCTTTTTATATATTAATTTATATTTTCCACTTCCATAGTCTTTAAAGGATTCCCATATTTTTGGTTCATTTTTAGATTTTAAGCACAAAAACTTAATATTAACATAAATTTCTGATATAGTCCTTAAGACAAATCTTGAGACGATAGAATTACCTAAATTATTACTAATAATTTCATTAATCATTTTATATACATAAGTTATATTTCCAATAATAACATCTCTTTTGTCATCATATGTTATTTCATTAGATTTTATCAAAAGTTTTCTTAGTTCTAACATTTTTTCTTTTATTTTTTCATAGTCTACGTTTTCTTCATATGATAAAATCATAGGGTTACAATCTGTCATCAAATACATCTCCTCATAAAAATATTTTGAATACTCATAATTATTATTGAATGAAAAATCCATCCCTTCAAAACTAGATAAACTAGTAGAATATAATTCCATTTCTGGAGAGTTATAATCCATATATGGATATTTCGTTAGTGCTTCAATCATTATAGAATCCTTAAGGTTGCTTAAAAACCTCACTCGATTAAGTTTTAAGATTATTACACTATATCTAACATCCATAGCGAATTCATCATATCTTTCGTACATTTTAGTTACTATTTCTTGGAGCTTTAGAATTCTTTTATCATTATTATTATCTTTATTATAAAATATTTCCCTTATATCATTATCAAAATAAGAAACAACTATTAGAGGATCTAAAACATGTGGTCCAAATATATCTACTATTGTTTCAAAAAATTCTTTTTTATTTAATCTATCCATTTTTAAAATATTTGAAAATTTATCTAATGGTTCTTCAAATCTGTTAAGAATGTATTCTTTTAAATTATAAAATTTATCAAAATATTCTTTTTTCGTAGCACATGAATCCCTTAATAAACCAAGCCATATATATTCTGGAACTCTTTCGCGTGACCAAGAATGCAAGTGGATTGTACTTCCCAGTTCTCCTTTTAAAAATGGAGGAATAAGTTCTTTACCTGTATTTTCGTGCTGATATATTTTTGAATGTTTCATTTTCTTCACCTCCAAAGATGTTTGATAGTTATTATAACATTTTTATTTATTTTTTAATATAGATTTAAGTGTGTTTTTATTAATAGATTTCTATTTCTTCTTCAATTTCATCATCTATTTTTTTTAACTTAATTCTTCATCACAAATTATTTTATTAATTCATCTATATTACTCAAAATAGAAAACTTTAAATAAGCATATTTATTTTTAATTTTATTGTTGTATTTATCAGTTAAATTTCTTCCTAGTACTCTTGGTATAATATAATGAGTAATCATCAGTAAATCACTTAATTAGTTTTCTTGGAGTAGTTTTTCAAATAACTGATTATAGTAATATTTTTGAAAATCTGGCTTAAGCATATAGCTACGGTCTATTTAGTCTATAGTTAAATAATTATGATTATCTCCAAAAATATTAAATGATTTTGCTTTATCTTCTTTATCTATTTGTTCTTTAGTGTTTAGTCTATTAGTAATTTGTTTATTAGTACTTTGTTATGTATTGTTTTCTATATGTTGAGAAGCAAGGTATGGATTATCCATATTTTGGTTTTCGATATATGGATTTAGAGCTCGTTCTTCATAGATGTTATAGTTATATTCTATCTTTTTACTTGCAGTCTCATTTGGATATAGTTTTTCAACAGATAAATATCCATGTTGTTTAAGCTCATTTAAAGCACTTCTTATCGATGTTTTGCTTTCTTTACAATTAGATACTAATCCTTCTAGTGAATAGTTCCAATCATCAGGTAAAGATAGCATATAAGATAATAATCCCTTGGCTTTTAAACTTAGTTCTTTATTTTGTAAATGCTCATTACTCATAGATGTATAATTCTTAACTTTTCTCACTTTAAATACTGCCATGTTCTCATCCCTTTCTTTTACAATATAAAAATCCTAATTTCTTAGGATTCTAAATCAAAAATATTTTCATTAAATATTATCTTAAATGGCTTAATAAAGTCATGCCAATTATTAGGTACTTTATCATTACCACTTTTTACGTAATCAATTCCATTGTAATAGGTACATTTTAATATCCAATAATATTTAGTATAACTATAAGAATCTCCATAATGACTATTCCATAGATTGGGTTTATAATTTTTAAAACTAGAAAGTATTTTATTCATATCATTAATAGTAATAGATTCATTTATATTAATAGGTAACCAGTTAACCTTTAATGTATAATTAGGATTCTCTTTATCACTAAAATCAAAGATATACCTATAGTAATTATTATTAATACAAATAATCAAATTAATAACTGATATATCTACTGTGTACATAACTTTCCTAGATTGGAATCTTTTCCCACAATCTTTACAATAATGATTAGGTAAATGACTGATTAGTTTCTCACCATCAAAATCATGCTTTTCAAAACCTTTTCTATAATTGATATTAGTATCTAGTTCTACATAGTTCTTCTTTATCTTTTTCTCTTTTAAATAGCCATAAGAGATATTAAATGTATTTTTACTATTACAGAATGGACAAGTTATTTTTCCCATGTTTACTCCATTTCTAGCAAGTTCTTTACTAAAATGCTTTTCATTCTCCCTATATGTGTTACATCGGGGTTATAATGGGGGAATTTTTAGTATCTAAAGAAGGATTAGGTTATCTAATAATGTATGGTTCACAAATTTTTAATTTAGATTTAGTTATTACTGGTATTTCTCTCTTATTAATTTTAGCATTGTTATTATATTTAGTAATTTGTTACATAGAAAAAAAGATGAAAAAATAAATGAAGTTGTCAATAAAAAGTAGACACTTAAAAAGATTTATTTAAACCCTAGTTGAGTTCTATACTCAATTGGGGTTTTATAATTTAATGCATAACTTGGTCTTAAATAATTATGATCATAAATAACTGCATTAATAAATTCTTCAACAGTTTCATAATCATTTTGTTTGAAATCTACAAAAATTTTTTTTAACCAGCCATTTTTGGATTCAATTGTTGGATTATCTGTTGGTGTTGCAGTTCTCGACATTGACCTTTTTATGTTATAATGTTTATGTTCATTGTTAAATGACATTGAGGAATATATTTTACCTTGATCTGAGTGGAAAATTGTTTCAAGGTTAAGATATCCTCTTTTTATTTTTTCTTTTAACATATTTTTTAAAGCCTTAGAATGATTAATATGATTTATTCCATAATAATAATTTCTTACATCAGAGCCAATAATAGAATCATCAAATGCATCTACATAATACGTCCAATCATATGGTACGCCTTTAAACCATATTTTCGTGGAATCTGATGTTATTTTTTCAAAGGGTCTTTTTGTATTCCAATTATTATTAATAAGATTAGGGTATTTTATTGATTCTTCTCCAGTTTTTTAATATTTTGCATACCTTATGTACTAAATTATCAGATACTACCCAACCAGTTTTTCTTTTTATTAAAACATTAATTCTATGATACCCGTAGCTTGGTTTTTCTTTGTGAATTTCTTTTATTAATTTACCTAAATCTCTACGATTTATTTTATATTGATTCAATATATCCTTAGTTTTTAACCACTTATAATAGCCACTCCTTGATATATTCATTACTTTAACTTTATATAATATTTTAGATTTTGAATATTCTTCTTCATCTCTAGTCATTGAAGTTTCCTCTGCTTCAACTGAACCAATAATTCCAAAGTACCTATTAACATCTTCTAAATCAAAAAATCTTTTTGTATAATCTCCTTCAAAGTAAAAGTTTTTCTCTCGTTCTTCACCAACACCTGCTCCGAAATTAAAATCATTAACTGATGCAACTCGCGCTAACAATATTCCATCCGTTTTTAATATTCTTTTTATTTCATTCATTATATGAATAGTATCTTGATTATTAAAATACTGTAAAGATAAATCTGCTATAATTAAATACTATGTATCATTATCAATTGGAAACTTTTCTAACATATTTAAATACATTGTTTTACTATTAAGAATATTATCTTCAACGCTCTTTAATGCTTCTTTAGAAAAGTCATAAGATAAAACGTTATATCCTCTTTCTATTAAATATAAAGTGTCAGCACCTATACCACAACCAAGATCTAAAATTTCATTATCTTTATTTTTATCTAAAATATCTTTATATTCATCTAACCATAAATCATAAATTGGAATGCTATAACGTTTTTTAGACCAATTATCCCACATTTTAACATAAGTATCAGTTGCCATATTAAGTCACCTCGTTTTTTAACTTTTCAAATATTAGAAATAATTACTCTTTTGATTCAATATTTTTTGTTTCTAATATTAATTCATCAAAATCAGATATATATTTTTGATCTTGTACTACACGATATTTTTCATATTCATCTAGTGCTAGTTTATCAGCAATTTCTCTTTTAATTTTTCCATTATCTTTTAAAATGTTATATTCATTGAGATTTAAGAACAGTTCTAATTTATCTTTCCATTCTTGCATAGAAATAATATGTCCCAGTTTCACTTGTCTTTCTGCAAAATCTAAATACATAGACACTAAACTATTTAATTCTTTTAACTCTTCTTCAGATAAATAATTTTTAGCAACAGTAACATCTGTTTCTAATATTTTACCATCAGGTGCGTTTTTCCACGTTTTAAGTCCCATAAAATCTTTTTTAGAACTAACTCTATTATATATTATTTCTGGAGCTGTCATTCCTGTGATAGCATAATGTAATTTATTTTGAACATTCTTATAAAATTCTTTTGTTATCTCACTATTTTTATCATAATCATAGCTACATTCTTTATAAATATCTGTAATTTTTTGATAAAACCTTCTTTCACTAGCTCTAATTTCTTTGATCTTAACTAATAACTCATCAAAGTAATCTTTACCAAATTTTGGACCATTTTTTAGTAATTCAGTATTTAAAACATATCCTTTTTTGATATAATCTTTTAATGTATTTGTTGACCATTTTCTAAAACTAGTAGCTTCTTTTGAATTAACTCTATAGCCAACTGCAATAATAGCATCTAAACTATAAAAATTTGTATTATATTTCTTTCCATCTGAGGCAGTTACTCTAATTTTTTGAGTAACTGAATCTTTATTTAACTCACCACTTTTAAATATATTCTGTAAATGGTATGTAATATTATTTTCTGCTACATTAAATAACTCAGCCATTGTTTTTTGTGTCAGCCAAAAGTCTTCATTGTCATATAAAACTTCTATTTGTACATTACCATTTTCACTTTGATATAAAATTAAATCTTTTAGTTTATCTATTTTCATTTATCTAATTCTCCTTTGTATAGTTTTATCAACTTTTCTTATTTGTGAATTATTATATGTTCTGCTATTTCTTTATTAAATTAATTAATAAATAGACTTTTTAAACTTAACACCATCACTTTATTTTTTCTTTAGAGCTATTAAAATCTGGTAAATACTTATTTATCCAATCTTTTATAAAACTTTCATCAATACATAAATTACCGCTTCCAGTGCCTAAATTATGATTCTTCTTTCTAGTACCATGAAAATCACTACCACCACTCATGTACATTCCTTTTTCTGCACACAGTTTTACTAAATAATCTGATTGTTCTTTTGTAAAAGTGGTATAAAAACATTCTAAGCCATCTAATTCATAATTATTTATTATATTTAATAGTTCATTTGAAATGTTAGGAGAATATGCAAAGGTATGAGCTAAAAAAGCTATACCACCTGACTTATGTATCATTTCTATTGCTCTTTCTAAGCTAGGGAACAATGATGATTCATCAACATACAATGGACTTTTAGGATTATAGACTTCATTTCTAGTAAATCCACTGTCCGTATTTATTGATTCTTTATTTAAGAAAAATTTATAATTTTGAGGATATCTTTTTATTTCAATAGCAAAGGCATGCCTACAGGATTCTACTTTTGGATTAAATTTAATATTGTTTTCATCAAAGATAACTCCAATTTTTTTGTATTGATTTTTTATTAATTCATATTCTCTTAATTGTTTTTCTTTAAAAGTTAATACATTATCATTTAAAAATTGTTGCATCTGTTCTAAATCAAAACCATACCCTAAAACCTCTATTGTTTCTCCGTTATAAGTTGTAGTTATTTCAATCCCTGAAATTATTTCACCATCAAATTTTTTCCTAATATTAGAGTTTTGTAATTCAAAATGTGCTTGTATAGTGTTATGATCTGTTATTGATAATAAACTTAAGCCAATTTTTTGTGCCTCTTCTAAAAGTTCTTCGATGCTAGAACTACCATCAGAATATGTGGTATGCGAATGAATATCAATCATAATAACACCTGCTTCCAATTCAATTATATCATTTTTCCTGATACTTTAATACTAATATATGTATACCCTTATTTCTTCTTCGCATCTTCATCAATATCGTCAAACCATCCTAATTCTTCATACCACGTAAGTTTATCATTATTATTTTAAATTTAAAATTTTAATATCAATATATATCTTCTTTATCTATTTATTCTTTAGTATTTAGTCTATTAGTAATTCGTTTATTAGTACTTTGTTGTATATTGTTTTCTATATATTGAGAAGCAAGGTATGGATTATCCATATCTTGGTTTATGATATATGGATTTAGAGCTTGTTCTTCATAAATATTATAATCATATTCTATCTTTTTACTTGCAGTCTTATTTGGATATAGTTTTTCAACAGATAAATAGCCATGTTGTTTAAGTTCATTTAAAGTACTTCTTATCGATGTTTTGCTTTCTTTACAATTAGATACTAATCCCTCTAGTGAATAGTTCCAATCATTAGGTAAAGATAGCATATAAGATAATAATCCTTTGGCTTTTAAACTCAGTTCTTTATTTTGTAAAAGCTCATTACTCATAGATATATAATTCTTAACTTTTTTCACTTTAAAAACTGCCATGTTATCATCCCTTTCTTTTACAATATAAACATCTTAATTTCTTAGGATTCTAAATCAAAAATATTTTCATTAAATATTATCTTAAATGGCTTAATAAAGTCATGCCAATTATTAGGTACTTTATCATTACCACTTTTTACGTAATCAATTCCATTGTAATAGGTACATTTTAATATCCAATAATATTTAGTATAACTATAAGAATCTCCATAATGACTATTCCATAGATTGGGTTTATAATTTTTAAAACTAGAAAGTATTTTATTCATATCATTAATAGTAATAGATTCATTTATATTAATAGGTAACCAGTTAACCTTTAATGTATAATTAGGATTCTCTTTATCACTAAAATCAAAGATATACCTATAGTAATTATTATTAATACAAATAATCAAATTAATAACTGATATATCTACTGTGTACATAACTTTCCTAGATTGGAATCTTTTCCCACAATCTTTACAATAATGATTAGGTAAATGACTGATTAGTTTCTCACCATCAAAATCATGCTTTTCAAAACCTTTTCTATAATTGATATTAGTATCTAGTTCTACATAGTTCTTCTTTATCTTTTTCTCTTTTAAATAGCCATAAGAGATATTAAATGTATTTTTACTATTACAGAATGGACAAGTTATTTTTCCCATGTTTACTCCATTTCTAGCAAGTTCTTTACTAAAATGCTTTTCATTCTCCCTATATGTGTTACATCGGGGTTATAATGGGGGAATTTTTAGTATCTAAAGAAGGATTAGGTTATCTAATAATGTATGGTTCACAAATTTTTAATTTAGATTTAGTTATTACTGGTATTTCTCTTTTATTAATTTTAGCATTGTTATTATATTTAGTAATTTGTTACATAGAAAAAAAGATGAAAAAATAAATCATCTTTTTTTATGGATATATGTTTGAAATTATTGTTAAATAGGTAAAAGAAATATGTTATAATGATTAAAAAGAAAGTAGGCATGATTATGTTTGACAATTTAAATGACCAACAAAAAGAGGCAATCAAAGCTACCGAAGGACCTGTATTAGTTATTGCAGGTGCTGGTTCTGGCAAGACTAGAGTTTTAACTACTAGAATTGCTTACTTAATAGAAGAAAAAGGTATTTCTCCTTTAAATATTTTAGCGATAACTTTTACAAATAAGGCAGCTAAAGAAATGCGTGATAGAGTTGTCTCAATGTTAGGCCCAATGGCATACCAAATTCAAATCTCTACATTTCATTCATTTGGTTTAACTATTGTTAAAGAAAATTATGCTGAATTAGGATATAGTAAAGAATTTACAATTTTAGATAGTGATGACTCTTTATCAATTATTAAAAAAATTATTAAAAATATGAATTTAGATTCTAAGTCATATAATCCTAAAAACGTTAAAAATAGAATTAGTAGTGCTAAAAACGAAATGATGTCGCCAGATGCTTTAGCGCAATTTAGTGCTTGTGATTTTGATGATAAGGTAATAGAAATATATCGAGAGTATGAAAAAAAGTTAAAGACAAATAATTCTTTAGACTTTGATGATTTGTTATTAAAACCAATTGAGTTATTTAAAAATAACAAAGCTAAATTGGATGAATACCAAGAAAGATTTCATTACATATTAATTGATGAGTATCAAGATACAAATGAAGTTCAATATTTATTAACTAAGATGTTAAGTAAAAAAAGAAAAAATTTGTGCGTAGTAGGTGATGAATCACAATCTATTTATGCCTTTAGAGGTTCGAATTACCGAAATATTTTAAATTTTGAAAAAGATTATCCTAACTGTAAAATTATTCTTTTAGAGCAAAATTATCGCAGTACGAAAAACATTTTAAACGCTGCTAATGATGTCATAAAAAACAATAAACAACGTAAAGATAAAAAATTGTGGACTAATAATATAGAAGGCGACAAAATCATTTATAAAAAGTGTATAGATGAAAAAGAAGAAGCCGCGACTGTTGCATCAGAAATAGGAAATTTATTAATAAAGGGAGTTAAATTAGATGAAATTGCTGTTTTATATCGGACTAATGCTCAATCTAGAACAATTGAAGAGGCTATGCTAAGAGATAATATTCCATATAAAGTAGTAGGAAGTTTCTACTTCTATAATCGTAAAGAAGTAAAAGATTTAATAGCTTATTTAAGACTTATTTACAATTCTTGTGATGACGTTAGTTTAACAAGAATTATTAATTCTCCAAAAAGAGGAATTGGCCAAAAATCTATTGATAATTTAGTTAATCAAGCGTCAATTATGGGAATTAGTATGTATGATGCTTTGTCATCTAGTAAGGAACTACAGTTTAAAGCTTTAATTGAATCTATTAAGTTGGAAAGTCAAAATATGTCTTTAACCGAAATTGTTGAACTTGTATTAGAACGTAGTGGTTTAAGAAAAGAATTAGAATTAGAAAATTCTTTAGAGGCTGAGGCTAAAATTGAAAATTTAGATGAATTTAAGTCAATTACTAAGAACTTTGAAGAGAGATATGGTATAATATCATTAGAAGAGTTTTTAGCTGAAATTAGTTTAGTATCAGATATAGAAGAACATAAAGATAATAATGAAGTAGTTACATTAATGACTATACATTCAGCTAAGGGACTAGAATTTAAATATGTATTTGTAATAGGTATGGAAGAAGGAGTGTTCCCTCATAGTCGTTCGTTATTTGATTCTAATGAATTAGAAGAAGAGAGAAGACTATGTTATGTAGCTATTACAAGAGCCAAGGAAAAACTTTGGCTACTTAGTGCTAAACGTAGAACTTTGTACGGTTTAGATAATGTGAATCCAACAAGTCGTTTCGTTAACGAGATTAGTAATGAGTATTTAGAAAAAGATGATTTAGATACGAATAATGGAACTAGTCATAGTTTCGCTAGATCAAGAATTGATGAGAGTATTGAATATACTTGTGGTGAAAAAGTTATACACGATGATTTTGGTGAAGGCGTAATTGTAAGTGTTGATAAATCGATTTTAACTGTTGCATTCCCGCATCCATATGGAATTAAAAAATTAATGAAAGGGCATAAAAGTATTAGAAAGGTGTAGATATTATGAAATTAATGCAGGTACTATCTTTATGGGAAACTTTAGAAGAATATTCAAATAAATTACGAGATTGGATTTTTGCGAATTATAGTAATCCTTTACTTTGGATTGGTTTAGTAGGTGGCGGATTACTTATATTTAAAGCAGTATTTAGTGCTTTAGATACAGAAAAATAATAAACTGGAAAAGTTAGTTGCTGCTAGCTTTTCTTTTTTGATATAATATTTTTAGGAAGTGATAATATGAAAGATATAATTGGATCCCATGTCTCTTTTACAAAAGATAAACAGCTATTAGGTAGTGTTTTAGAAGCGCTTGAATATAAGTCAACAACTTTTATGTTTTATACTGGAGCACCACAAAATACAGCTAGAGCAACTATTGATCCTGAACTTACTTTATTAGCGCATAATCTTATGAAAAAAGAAAATATTAATAGTAATAATGTAATTGTTCACGCTCCATATATAATTAATTTAGCGAATGCTAAAAACTATGATTTTAATGTTGAATTTTTATGTGAAGAAATTAAAAGAGTTGAACAATTAGGCGTAAATAAATTAGTCTTACATCCAGGAAGTCATGTAGGTGTTGGCGTAGACGAAGGAATAAAAAATATCGTTAGCGCTTTGAATGAATGTATAAACAGTGACACTAAAATAACAATTTGTTTAGAAACAATGGCTGGTAAAGGTAGTGAAATAGGTACTTCTTTTGAAGAACTAAAAAGAATTATTGATGGTGTTAAGTATAATGATAAATTAGCTGTATGTCTTGATACATGTCATATTAATGATGCTGGATATGACGTAAATGATTTTGATGGAGTTTTGAAGAATTTTGATGAAGTAATTGGTCTTGACCGTTTAGCAGTAATCCATATTAATGATACTAAAAATATTAGAGGAGCTCATAAAGACCGTCATGAAAATATTGGCTTAGGTGAATTAGGATTTGAGATAATTTCTAAGGTAGTTCATCATTCTAAATTAAAAGATGTCCCTAAAATATTAGAGACACCTTATATTACTTATGAAAAAGAAAAATATCCACCATATAAATTTGAAATAGAAATGCTAAGAAATAATAAGTATAATGAAAACCTTATTGATGATATAGTTTCTTTTTATAAAGATCATAAAAATAAATAATATTATTATATGTATTTGGCGATACTTTAGTTTTTATATCAGTAAATACTTGATTAGGATTGTGTAACAAAACTCGCCAATCCTTTTTAATTGTATTATAAATAACATCTATTTCTGTTTCATTTAGTTTTATATTATTAGAACTAGCAAAGTAAATAATATCATTTTTTGTTAACTTATTTATATAAGAATTTATAATTTTTTCCATCATAATATATAATATGCATTTATTAAAAATTATTTACTAAAGGAGGTATATATGCGTCGTAAAATCATCAATCATTATCAGTATTATAAGAAAAAAAATATAGACCAAGAATTAGTAATTAATAAACGCTATAAAATATTATTAGTCATAGTGATTTTATGTATGATTTATTTAATATTTGGATTATATAGGGTTCAAGTTCTAAAAAATGAATATTATAGCGAAAGATTAGTTGAATTAACTCAAACTGTGGTTGAAGGGGATTCAACTCCAAGGGGAAGAATCTATGATCGAAATGGTAAAATTATCGTTGATAATGTAGCTGTAAAAAAAATAACCTATAAGAAAATTGCTGGTACGACAACCAAAGATGAAATTATGTTAGCTTATCATTTAGGTGAACTAATTGATGTAGATTATACGGATTTAACAGAAAAACAATTAAAAGATTTTTGGATAAAAAATAATCCCAAAAGAGCCGAGAATAAAGTAACTGATAATGAATGGAAATTATATGAAGAACGAAAAATAAGTAATGATGATATTTATAATTTAAAATTGGAAAGAATTACTAAAGAAGAATTAGCTGAGTATGATAAAGTAGATAGAGAAGCTGCTTATATTTATACTCTTATGACAACAGGTTATTCTTATGCAGAAAAAACGATTAAGAAGGAGAATCTTACTGATGAAGAATATGCAATTGTGGCTGAAAATCTCAATGATTTAAAAGGATTTAATACTAAACTGGATTGGGAGAGATATTATCCATACGGTAATACTATGCGCTCTATTTTAGGGAACGTATCTAGTAGTGAAAGTGGTATTCCAAGTGAATCTAAAGAAGAATATTTAGCTCTCGGTTATGCTTTAACTGACCGTGTTGGAATAAGCTATTTAGAATATCAATATGAATCGCTGTTGAAAGGTAGAAAAGCTAAATATATCGTTAAGGGCTTAAATGAATATGAATTAATCGAAGAAGGAAGTCGTGGACATGATATTGTTTTAACAATTGATATTGAACTTCAACAAGAAGTAGAGAAGATAATTGAACAAGAACTTCTTGATTCTAAGAAAAATGATAAATATACTCAAAATTTAAATACCGCATTTGTAATTATTCAAGATCCAAATACAGGTGAAGTTTTGGCGCTTGCTGGTAAGCAAATCGTTAAAGAAAATGGTAAATATGAAGTATATGATTATAGTAATGGTGTAATCAATGCTACTGTAACACCGGGTTCTTCTATAAAGGCGGCATCTCATACAGTAGGTTATAAAACAGGTGCACTTAAAATTGGCGAAGTAAGAGTTGATCAATGTATAAAGATTGCTGCGACACCCGAGAAATGTTCTTACCGTAATTACGGTAGTATCAATGATTTAGAAGCATTAAAATATTCTTCTAATGTATACCAATTTTATACTGCAATTAACGTTGGTGGTGCTAAATACGGTTATAATCAACCTTTAAAAATAAATACCAAAGCATTTACAACTTATCGCAATATATTTGCTGAATATGGATTAGGTGTTAAAACAGGTATTGATTTACCTAGCGAATTTGAAGGATATAAGGGAACAGGGACTGCATCTGGATTATTATTAGACTTTTCAATTGGTCAATATGACAATTATACGCCAATTCAGTTATCACAATATATAAGTACAGTAGCAAACGGTGGCAATCGTATGAAACCGTATTTATTAAAAGCAGTTTATGAACCAACAAAAGAAAAATTAACAGAATTAGTTTATCAAAATGAATCAGTTATTTTAAATAAAGTAGATATTGATAAAAAGTATTTAAATCGAATTAAAGAAGGTCTTAAAATGGTTTTTGCTCCTGGTGGAACAGGCTCTGGTTTTATAGATTATAAATATAAACCAGCTGGAAAGACTGGAACAGCTCAAAGTTTTGTTGATACTGATGGTGATGGAATTATCGATAAAGAGACTTTGTCAACAGTTTTAGTAGCATATGCTCCATACGATAATCCAACAGTTAGTTTTACAGTTGTCACTCCAAATAATGCTACAGGAGAGGTATCATATAATCAAATGTCTAAAATAAATAATAGAATAAGTCGAAAAATTGCAAAAAAATACTTTGAAATTTATAAATAATTTGCTATAATAGGTGTGCGTAACAAAAAGGAGGGAAAGAGTATGGCAAAAAAAGGCGAAGCAAGACAAAGAATCACTCTTAAATGTACAGTATGTGATGAAGAAAATTACCGTACAGAAAAAAATAAAAGAAATACAACTGAACGTATCGAAGCAAACAAATTTTGTTCAAGATGTAGAAAAGTAACTCCACATAAAGAAGAAAAATAATTAAATATAAAGGTAACAAAAAAATATTCGCTCCGGTAGCGAATTTAAAATAAAACGCAGAGTAGTTATACTCAAATAATAAATGATAAAATAAGAAATCACCTTATTTTTGGTGAAAGGAGTGAATATAATGTTTAACGTAAATGATATTAAAAACGGTATGACAATTCTTTTTGAGGATAATATTTATACAGTATTAGAATTTTCACATGTAAAACCAGGTAAGGGAGCAGCTTTCGTACAAGTTAAGTTAAAAAACTTACGTACAGGCTCTATCGTTGAAAAGAGATTTAATTCTGGCGTTAAGTTAGAAAAAGCAATGATTGAAAAGAAAAATATGCAGTATTTATATGCTAATGGTGATTCATATACATTTATGGATAACAACACTTATGAACAAATAGAATTAACTGGTGCTCAATTAGGTGATGATAAAAATTATTTAAAAGACGGTTTAGAAGTTATCATAACTGTATATCAAGGTGAAGTTCTAGGTTTAATTTTACCTGAAAAAGTGGAATTAAAAATTATTGCTACTGAACCAGCAGTTAAAGGAAATACAACAAATAACGCACAAAAAGATGCTACTGTTGAAACAGGTTTATTAGTAAGAGTTCCATTATTTATTGAACAAGGGGAAGTAATTCTTGTTAATACAAAAGATGGTTCTTATGCATCACGTGCTTAATTAAAAACATTAGTTTAACTAGTGTTTTTTTTGTAATGAATGTTATAATGAAATAAAGTAGGGATGAATAAGATGGAAGAGAATAAAGATAATATAATTGTAGAAGAGAATAATCTACCACAAAGTGAAAATAATTTAGTGGATAATGTTAATGGGCAAAATAATAATGTTACTACTAGTGAAGTTGTAACTGATAATATAGAACAACCAGTACAAGAAATAAATGGACTAGTATCTAATAATAATGGCAATTTAGCTCCTAAAAAAGAGAAACGTATAGTAGTCATAATCAGTATAATTATAATAATTATAGGATCTTGTGTTGCAGTAGGTCTATTTGTATATAATCAGTTAAATAAAAATAATGATAGTGAAACTAAAGAGGATTTAAAAAGTGAGAATGAAGAGAATTCAAAAGTTGAAAATGAAGATACTGCATTGCCAAATGAAGAAATAATGGAACTAATAGGTCGTGATGCAGAAAGCTATGTTTTAAATACTGAAGATTTTACACAGGAGGAACTATTAGAATATTTAAATACTTTATATAACTTTGAATGTGAAATCGTAGAGTGGCATTCAGATAATGAATTTAATCCTGTTTATTTTGGTAATTGTTCAATAAATGGTAGTGAAGCAATTTATACATATGGAGAGCAGATTGAGGAAGATGATGAGGAATCGTATCCTGTTTATGAACCTAATTCAATTATTTATGAACCTGATGTATTAATTGAGGAATCTCGAAATGCCGAGTTTGGTTTATTTGCAAATGAATTTGTAGTGGAATTAGAAGCTGGTATAGCATATATAAAATATAATAATAAAAAAACTGAAATAGCTGGTGTTAATAATGTTAAACAAGTAATTGCAGGCAATAAAGGTTATGATTGTGAATTTATGGAACCTGTTATATATTTATTAACAGCTGATAAAAAATTATATTCCTTAGATTTTGAAGCAAGTATGACGTCAACATGCAGTGATGAATATAAGAAAACATGTAATTCTACTAGTACGAAAGTATTAGCATGTCAAAAGGAGTATTGTGAATCAGAAGATACAGATTGTTTATCGGAATGCATTGACAAATGTTACAATATGTGTGATGAAAAGGATGAAAAAGACGCTCTTCAAATATATGATTATAATGAGTGTGAAGATGAAGACTGTGAATATGAATTAGAATCATTATATATTTACAATATTAATGAATATATAAGTTTTATGGCTAATAATGTTAAATTAGTTGATAAAGAAGTAAAATACGATAAAATTTATATTGGTACATATGTATTAACATTTGGACCAGGATGTGCGGGTCCAAAAACACTATTAATAGGAGAAAAAAATGGAATTAAGTATGACTATTTTTCTGGTGTAGAAATTGATCGTATGTTTTTAGTTTATGAAACATATGGATATAATCTTGATGTACATCATTATGTTGATTTAACTGGAGTCTATAATATTGAAGACGAAAATGGAAAAGTAGTAAAGTCTAACTTTATTGTTAAAGAAATATTTACTTATATAAAAGATGAAAAAAGATATGTTTATGTATTAACTACGGATAATTATTTATATAAAATAAATGCTTATAAAGAAAAAGAAGGAATAAATAAATTTAATTTAGTCAATAAGACAAAAGTAAAAGATGTAAAATTAAGTGAAAATTATAATGTCAAATTTACTTTTGAAAATAATGAAACATTAAATTTAAAAAATGTTGAACATATAAAGCCTAAATTAAAAAAACAATGATTTTACGAAAAGAAAGAATATTCTTTCTTTTTTTAAAAAAATTTAATGTGTAAAATTTACTCTTCATTATTGAAATCGCTTTTTTAAATGTGCTATTATTATAATGTATTGATAATAATAATGAGGTGGTTTTATGAAGGATGGCTTTGATAATAAAAAATATGTAAAAATACAAAGTGAAAAAATAAGAGAACGTTTTAAATTATTTGATAAATTATACCTAGAAATAGGGGGAAAATTATTTGATGATAGTCATGCAGCAAGAGTTTTACCGGGATTTAAAAATGATGCAAAAATCAGCATGTTTAAAGAGTTAAAAAAAGACTTGGAGATTATTTTTTGCATTAATGCTGGTGATATTGAACGTAATAAAACACGTGGAGAATATGGAATTACATATGATAATGAATTAATTGAATTAATTAATAAATCTAGAAGAATGGGTTTTTCTGTTAATTCCGTGGTTATTACCTTATATAAAAATCAAGTTAGTGTTGATAAGTTTATTAAAAAATTAGAAAGAAACGATATTAAGACTTATATTCATACTTTTACCAAAGGATATCCAACTGATGTTGATACAATTGTAAGCGAAGAAGGATATGGTGCTAACCCATATATTGAGACTACAAAACCTTTAATTTTGGTTAATGCTCCTGGACCTGGTAGTGGTAAATTAGCTACTTGCTTATCACAAATATATCATGAAAGTAAAAGAGGATTTAATGCCGGATATGCAAAATTTGAAACATTCCCAGTATGGAATTTACCTTTAAAACATCCTGTAAACTTAGCTTATGAAGCTGCAACCGCTGATTTAAAAGATGTAAACATGATTGACTCATTTCACTTAGAAGCATATGGTGAAAAGGCGGTAAATTATAATCGTGATCTTGAGATGTTCCCAGTTTTAAAGAATATTTTAAGTCGTGTATCTAAACAAAATATTTACAATTCTCCAACAGATATGGGTGTAAATATGGTAGGTTTTTGTATTAAAGATGATAAGGTAGTTGAGGAAGCTTCTAAAAAAGAAATAGTTAGACGTTATTATAATGAATTAAATAATTATAAACTTGGCTTAAGTGATGAGGATACTTATAAAAAAATAAAGTTATTAATGAATGAATTGAATATTGATGAGAAATATTTAGAGGTTGTAGAACCGGCTTTAGCTAAAAGTAAAAAAGAAAATAAGCCAGTTATCTCTTTAAAGTTAGCTAAAAATAAAATTATTACTGGTAAGCAAACTGATATTTTATCACCAGCATGTAGTGTTGTATTAAACGCTATTAAAGAATTATCAAAAATACCAGATGATATAAATTTATTATCACCAAATATTCTAGAACCAATGCTAAAATTAAAACAAGAATTGAATGGTAAAGATACATGTTTACAATTAACAGAAGTATTAACGGCGCTAAGTATTTGTTCTACGACTAATCCTATGGTTGAAAAAGCTTTAAATAATTTAACAAAATTAAAAAATTGTGAGGCTCATGCGACATATATGGTTCAAAATGGTGATAAAAAAACTTTAAAAAGTTTAAAAATTAATCTTACATGTGAACCAGAGTTTTTATCATCCAATGATATAATTAGTCAATAGAGTGAATGGGAAGTATTAAAGATGAAAAAAAATATAAATATATTAAATAAAAAATCAATATTAAAACAATTAGGTTTTGGCGGTCATTTGTTTATAATTTTTATTTCTACAATTTTTTTAATTGCAAGTATTATATTTATATGGCAATCAATAGTTGAAAGAACTGATACAATTCCTTTTATATTAAATATTATTCTTGGTTTTATTATTTTTATCTTTTCTTTTTATTTTATTTTTTATGTTTTGAGAATCATAATAAATATTCAAAACAAAAATTATATAATTATACTAGATGAATTAATGGATAAGTATTATTATCGTGATGTTCCTAGTACTGAGGTAGATAATTCTGCTTGGCATTTATATTTTAAAGAATATTTTAGACTGTATAATAAAAAAGTAAGAATTATACACTATCAAATAGGAAATCGATATAAAGCTGGAGATAAATTTTATTTAGTTTTTGTTAAGGGTAAGAAAAATCCTTTTATCTTTGCTGTCAACGAATATGAGTTAGGAATAACTGAGCAAGAAAAAATAAGCTCATTTTCCGAAGCAAGTGATTATATAAATTTCAAAAAATTTACTATCAAGGGAAACGATAATAAAGGGGCTGTAACAGTTGATAAAAAACGCCTAATTAGAGATTTCCTAGATATAAATAAAATAGTAAATGTTTTAATTTGTACCTTAGTTTCAGTTTTTGCAATTATAATGATTGTGACATTCTGGGAGGAAGGGCTACCTGTAATTATTATAGGATTTATGTTTTTACTTGTATTTGGTTTAATAAGTGTAAGTAATATAAATTATATGATTAGGATAGTTACTAACATAAGAAAAAATAGGTATGTTATCAAAATAGATAAAGTGGTTTCGATAAATGAAGAAACAAATTATCGAAGTTTAAATTCTCAAATAAAATTAAAATTTGAAGATTATAAAGAAAATATTTATGTTGAAAGAAAGTATTATAATTCAGTACGTGTTGGTGATGAATTTTATCTAGTTTTTATTAAAGGTAATTATGAGCCAATTAAAATATATAATGTAAAAGAAAATATTCTAAATCTTAACAATTAAAGTAGACGTGAGACTATTTGACAGTAGTCTCTTTTATTTTATTGTATAAATGAGTATTTTATAGTAAAATATAAGATGAAGTGATAATAGGAGGAACAAATGAAAAAAACAATTAGAGATTATGATTTAGAAGGAAAAAAAGTAATCATTCGTGTTGATTTTAATGTACCAATTAAAGATGGAATTATCAAAGATGATAATCGTATTGTAGAAAGTTTAAGGACTATCAATTATGCGATAGAGCACAGAGCAAAAGTAATTTTAATGTCGCATTTAGGAAGAGTTAAAGAGGAAGCTGATTTGGTAAAAAATAATTTAGAACCAGTTAGTAGAAGACTTGCAGAATTAATTAATAAAGAAGTTATATTTGTTAATGCTACTAGAGGTGAAGAACTAGAAAGTGCTATTAATAATTTACAAAATGGCGACGTTTTATTAATGCAAAACACTCGCTTTGAAGATTTAGAAGGTAAAAAGGAAAGTAAAAATGACCCTGAATTAGGAAAATATTGGGCATCATTAGGTGATATATATATTAATGACGCATTTGGTACTGCACATCGTGCGCATGCTTCTAATGTGGGAATTGCTAGTATTTTACCTAATGGTGTAGGATTTTTAATTGAGGAAGAATTAGAAGCCTTTGATAAAGTAACTAATAATCCAGTAAGACCTTATACAGTAATACTTGGTGGTTCTAAAGTTAGTGATAAAATTGAAGTAATTAAACATTTAGTAGAAACTGCTGATCATATCTTAATTGGTGGAGGAATGATGTTTACATTCTTAAAAGCGCAAGGATATGAAGTCGGTAAATCTTTATTAGAGGAAGAATTTATTGGTTTCTGTAAAGAAATGTTAGAGAAATATCCTGAGAAGATAATTTTACCATTGGACTGTGTTTGCGGTAAAGAATTAAGTAATGACACTAATATTAGAGCTTGTCAAGTATCTGATATTCATGAAGATGAAATGGGCTTAGATTTAAGTATGCTAACATTTAATTTATTTGGAAAATATATTGAAGAAAGTAAAACTATTGTATGGAATGGACCATTAGGTGCTTTTGAATATGAGAAGTTTGCTGATGGAACGAAAGTTTTATGTAAAGTATTAGCTGAATTAACTAAGAATGGTGTTACAACTATTATAGGTGGTGGAGATACTGCTGCTGCTGCAATTGAATTTGGTTATAAAGAAAGTTTCACTCATATATCAACAGGTGGTGGAGCATCACTTGAGTTATTAGCTGGTAAGGAATTACCTGGAATTGCAATTATGATGGAATCATAATATGAAAAAATTTAAAAGTAAAATTAATGTACTATTACTTGTCTTTGTAACAATAGTAGTACTTTACTTCTCTTTAAAAGACGATTTTAGTAGTATAATTGATCAAATAGTTAATATTAATGTTTGGTATCTTGTAATAGCATTCTTAATGGTTATATTTTATTGGTTATTAAGAAGTAAAGCTGTTAGTATTTTTACAAAAGAATTTAAGCGAAAAGTAACGTACTGGAGCTCTCTTCAAATGATGATTAGGACGCAATTCTTTAATGCTATTACACCTTTCGCAACTGGAGGGCAACCTTATCAAGTATATCATTTAATTAAGGATGGTATCAGTGGTACAACAGCAACTAGTATTATTATTCAAAACTTTATAGTATATCAAATTGCGATGGTATTTATGGGGTGTGTTGCAGTTGTAAGTAATCGCCTTTTAGGTTTATTTCCTAGAAGTTCCTTATTAAGTAGATTAATTACTTTAGGTTTTATTATTAACTTATTGGTTATAGTTATTTTATTCATTGTTGCTTTTAGTCGTAAAATGAATAAAAAGTTTGTTCATTTGGGGATTAAAATATTAACAAAATTAAAATTAGTTAAAGATAAAGAGAAAAAGTTAAAAGAGTGGGATGAATATATTAATAATTTCCATAGTAGTGCTAAAACTTTATTAAGTAACAAATGGCATTTTGCAGCAACGATATTATGTAATTTAATTGCCTTAGCTTGTCTATATTCAATACCTTATATATTGCTATGTGCTACGGGAGATTGTGTAAGTTTTGATTTATTTACTGCAATTATAACTAGTGCTTACGTTATGTTAATTGGCTCTTTTGTGCCAATGCCTGGCGGAAGTGGTGGTTTAGAGTATGGTTTTGTTTCTTTCTATGGAACGTTTATTACGGGCTCAAAATTAATGGCTATTATGCTATTATGGCGATTTGTAACATATTATTTTGGAATGATTGTCGGAGCAATCGCTCTTAATATGAAGAAGGTGGATTAATGAGAATTGGTATATTTACAGATACTTATCCTCCATTTATTAATGGTGTATCTACTAGTATTGCTATGCTAGAAAATGCTTTAATTAAATTAGGACATGAAGTATTTATAGTAACAGTAAATCCAGAAGATTTACATTATAATTTTTCAGATGATGAAAGAATAATTAGATTACCAGGTATTCCAATTGGAATATATGATTATCGTCTAACAGGTATTTATCCAATTAAAGCTGTAAGCAAAATTAAAAGTTGGAATTTGGATATAATCCATTCACATACGGAATTTGGGGTTGGAACATTTGCCCGCATTATGGCTAAACAGTTAGATATTCCAATAGTTCACACATATCATACGATGTATGAAGATTATATTCATTATATTACTAAAGGTTATTTTGATGCCCCAAGTAAAAAAATAGTTGAATATTTAACAAATTTTTACTGTGATAAAACAGTTAATGAATTGATTGTTCCGACTAAAAAAACATATAATTTATTTAAGGAAAAATATGAATATGAACGTAATATTCATATTGTACCAACTGGTATTGAAGTAGAAAGATTTTATAAAGAAAATAACGAGCAAGAAGAAGTTAATGAAATACGGAAAGAATTGGGTGTAAAAAAAGACGATTTTGTATTGTTGTTTGTTGGACGTCTAGCTGCAGAAAAGAATGTTACTTTCTTAATAGATTGTCAAGCAAATTTAGTTAGAGAAAATCCAAATTGTAAATTAATTATTATTGGTGATGGTCCTGATATTGAATTTTTTAAAAAGCAGGCTCGTAAATTAGGTATTGCAAATAATGTTATATTTACGGGAAAGATTCCATGGGATCAAATTCATAAATATTATCAAATACCTAATGTATTTGTTACTGCATCGCATACTGAAACACAAGGTTTAACAGTTCTAGAAGCAATGGCTGCCTCCATTCCGGTAGTTGCCTATGATGATGATGCATTTAGAGATGTTGTTGTTCATGATTTAAATGGATACTTATTTAAAGATAAAAAAGATTATCGTAAATATATTAAGAAAATTATGACAGATCGTAAAGTTTATGAAAGATTAAGTAGGCAAGCGCGTATTCAAGGTGAGTCTCATTCTTCTAAATATTATGCTGAAAAAATACTTGATGTTTACTATACTGCATTAGGCGGAAGACCTAATAATGACACTCCAAAAGAAAATAAATCATTCTTCTCAAGAATGAAGAATGTAGCAAAGCGAGGATTAAATGGAAAATAAAAAGTTGGTTGTTGGAAATATGAAAATGAATCTTACAGCTAGTGAGATTAATAAATATGTTAAAGAAATAGATAAAAAAAATTATAATGAACAAGTTGTATTCTGCCCAAGTAGCTTATACTTACCATATTTTGTAGGTAAAAGTTATAAATGTGGAATTCAAAATATTGCAGCTACAGATTTAGGAGCATATACTGGTGAAATATCTATAAAACAAGTAGCAAGTATGAAGATTGATTATGCAATTATTGGACATAGTGAAAGACGTGCTTATTATCATGAAACTGATGAAGTTGTTAGAAGAAAAGTTGAATTAGCACTTCAAGAAAAAGTAAAAATAATTTTATGTGTTGGTGAGACATTAGAAGAAAGAGAAGCTTTAAAGACATATAAAGTATTAAAAAAGCAGTTAACAACTGCATTGAAGGGCTTAGATATTGCTAATAACAAAAAAATTATAGTTGCTTATGAACCAGTATGGGCTATAGGAACAGGTAAAGTTCCTACTAATTCAGAAATAGAAGACACTATTGCGTTTATCAAAGATATTGTAAGTGCTATTTGTGGATTTAATTTAAAAGTATTATATGGAGGTAGTGTCAACGATGCCAATATTGCTAAATTAAATGAAATTCCTAATGTTGATGGATATCTAGTAGGTGGAGCAAGCAATAGTGTAGAAAAATTTAATAAAATAATAGAAGTTGTTGTAAATCAATAACTTTTTTTATTTATCGACATATTATGTCAAAATGTTGTTAAAAATTTAGTTATAATGAAAAAAATATGGAGGATATATGAACAAAATAAAACTATTAATGATAGATGATAATATTAGTTTAATTGAAGCAGTATCGGAGTATTTTAGTAAAAGTAATGAAATAGAAGTAACATTTAAAGCTTATGATGGCAAAGAAGGATTTGATATAATAGAAAAAGAAAAAGATAATTTTGACTTAATTATCTTGGACTTAATAATGCCTAATAAAGATGGAATGTATGTATTAGAATCAATGAAAGAAAAGAATATTACTAAAAGTGTTATAGTTGCTACTAGTTATAATGCAATGGATGCTATTAGAGAAGTATCAGAATATGGTGTTGATTATTATATTTTAAAGCCTTTTGATTTAGATGACTTAGAAAAAAGAATATTAGCAGTGTGCAAAAGGGAAAGGGAACAACGAAGCATTGATATCAGCTATAATAATTTGCAAGTATCAATTACTAAAATATTGCATGAATTAGGAATACCATCCCATATTAAAGGATATCAATATATAAGAGAAGGAATTGGTATAGTATATGAGCGACCTGAGATAATTGGTGGCATTACTAAAGAACTTTATCCTGAATTAGCTAATAAGTTTGAAACAACTGTATCACGAGTAGAAAGAGCAATTAGACATGCTATTGAAGTGAGTTGGAATCGTGGAAGTTGGGATATGATGGAAGAAATATTTGGACATAGTGTCGATATTGATAAAGCAAAACCAACTAATTCAGAATTTATTGTGACTATAGCTGATAAATTAAGACTGGATAACCATAAGATTTTAAAATGATTTATATTAAAATTAAAAGGATTGCTTTTTATAAATGGCAATCCTTTAATATAAATTAGTGTTATTTTTTTATTAATCCTTGAGCAATTAAGAAGTCTTTAGCAACCTTACTTGGTGTTTTTCCTTCTTCATCAACTTGATAATTTAAAGCTCGCATTGTTTCATCATTTAAGTGCTCACTTAAGATAGTTAATTGCGCTTCAACTTCTGGATATTCTTTTATAATTCGATTATTTACAATTGGAACAGCTTGATATGGTAAAAAGAATTGTTTATCATCTTCTAATACTACTAAATTAAATTTTTCAATCAAACCATCAGTTGAGTAAGCATCAATAACATCGCTTTCTTTATTCATTAAAGCTGTATATCTTGGCGCTCCATCAATAGGAATGATTTCTTCAAATTTAATGCCGTAGTGTTCTTTAACACCTAACCAACAATCTTGCCTTTCCATACAAGTTAATGTTGGTGAAAAAACTAATTCATCAGCAACTAAAGCTAAATCACTAATTGTTTTAAGGTTATATTTTTCGGCTGTATCTTTTCTAACAGTTAAAGTGTATGTATTATTAAAATTTAAATCAGTTAAAACATTCAAATTATATTGTTCTTTTAATTCTTTTTGACATACGTCGTATACTTCTTCAATATTTGAAGTAGGATCATGCTTTAATATATTTCCATATATTGTACCTGTATAATCAATATAAAGATCAATATCATTGGTTTTTAAAGCTCCCATAACAATAGTTGAGGATCCTAAAGATAATTTTTGATTAACTTTAATATCAGTGTTTTCTTCAACTAAATATTTAACCATATAAGACAAAATTTCTTGTTCAGTAAAATCCATACTACCAATTGTAATTGTCTCGTTTTTAGAAGTTTTCATAGTACTGATAAAATTATATGAAAGTAATATAATTATTAGGCAAGTAATGATAAAAAGAATAAACTTTTTAGTTTTTTTAGAACTTTTTTTATTTTTGATATTTGTAGGGGTAACTAAGTCTTCAATGATTGATGCGATATAATCAACAAGTAGTGCTAAAAAACAAGCGGGTATTGCGCCGGCTAATATTTGAATGTTGTTAACAGAGCGAATTCCTGCATATACTAAATATCCTAAACCTCCAGCACCTACAAAAGCAGCTAATGTCATTAAACCAACAGCACTTACAGCTGATATTCTGATCCCTGCCATAATCATAGGTAAAGCTTGAGGTATTTGAATTTTAGTTAGAACTTGCCATTTAGTAAGTCCAATTCCGGTTGCAGCCTCTGTAACTTGTGGTGATATATTATTAATACCAGTATAAGTATTTTTTATAATAGGTAAAAGTGAATATAAAATTACCATAATAATAGCAGGTTTACTACCAATACCTAAAAAAGGAATGACAAATCCTAGTAATGCCATAGAGGGAATAGCTTGAATAATATTAGTAATACCCAATACAGGTTTACTTAGCTTTTTTACATAACTAATAATAATACCTATTGGAACCCCAATTAGTATTGCTAAACCAACGGATAATAAAGTAAGTTCAATATGTTCAATTAATAAAGTTAGGATTTGATTAAAGTTTTCAACTGTATAATTTATTAATTCCATTATTTGTCCTCCTCTAAAAATTGTTGACTTAAAGAAGTAATTAAGCTACTTCTAGTAATTAGGCCTTTTAAAATACCATTTTTATTGATAACTGGCATTGTTGATAATTTATTTTTATCAACTAATTTTAGTACATCAACTATTGATTCTGAAGGGGTAGTAGTAATTATATCAGTATCCATAAAATCAATTGCTTTTTTATCACTGTAATCACCGGTTGTTAATATTTCTGCATATAATATTCCTAGTAATTTTTTATTATTATCTACAATTAATAATGTATCTACCTTAGACATTTTCATTTTATTTATACAGTAAAAGATAGAAGATGTAGGTTTACAAGTAATTGGATTTTGAATCATAATGTCTTCAACTTTTATTAAATCGGGTGAAGTCCAAATCCTTTTGTTTCCAACAAAATCTCTAACAAAATCATTAGCAGGTTTTTTTAATATTTGTTCTGGTGTATCATACTGAATTATTTTTCCTTTATTCATAATAGCGATTTTATCAGATATTTTAATTGCTTCATCCATATCGTGTGTTACAAATACAATTGTCTTTTTATAAGATTCTTGTAATTTAATTAGTTCTTCCTGTAGTGATGAACGAGTAATAGGATCAAGAGCGGAGAACGGTTCATCCATCAAAATAATATTTGGATTATTTTCAAAAGCTCTAGCAATTCCAATTCTTTGTTGTTGTCCACCTGACAACTGTGAAGGATATCTATCTAAATATTCTTCATTAAGTCCTACCATTTCCATCATTTCTAATGTACGCTCATTGATTTTATCTTTATTCATTTTCTCCAATTTAGGAATAATTTCAATATTTTCTCTAATAGTCATATGTGAAAACAATCCTGTTTGCTGAATAACGTATCCAATGTTTCTTCTTAATTTAATGACATTTTCTTTTTTTATATTATGGCCATTAATCAATATTTCTCCACTAGTAGGCTCAATTAAACGATTAATCATTTTTAATGTGGTTGTTTTTCCACAACCGCTTTCGCCAATTAAAGTAGTGATTTTATTCTCTTCTATTTTAAAAGAAATATTGTCTAATATTTTTATATTTTTATATTTTTTAGTAACATTTTTAAATTCTATCATATAAAATCCCTTCTACTATACATAAATTATAACATAAAATGAATCAATATGTTAAAGACTGATAATATATTTATTTATAAAAAAGTTTAGCGCTTGCTAACTTCTTTTTGCTTCTTTTTAAGCGATAAAGTGCCATAACTAAATAAATCAAATTTATCGCGGGTTATATCGTTGTGAACAGAAGAATTACTTTGACTTAAAAGAGAACGAATATAATATTCCTCTAAAGATTCGTTAGGATAGCAAGCAATAATATTGCTTGCTAAACCTAATCTTTTTCTAGTCGAAATAGCAACATATGGTAATTCTCCATTAGTAAATTCGTTCCAATATTTATTAAAGAAATTTAGCACGTATTCCTTATTCGGATTACTTAAATTTTGACATAGTATGTGTATACTTTTTAATGCTCTCTCGTAATCACGATTTAAAAAAGTATTAAAAAAATTGGAATTATGTTCAATAAATTTTCTAAAGAAAGTAGGAGATGATAATCCATAATATGGAGAGGTTACTAAACTGCTAGCAAAGAAAATAGGTGTTTTAGCTTGCCCTTGATAATAGCCAAAAATATTTTGATATCCTTGCTGTTTAAAAATATTTCTAATGTTTTCAATTTCATCTAAATTCCATGGTTTTTCTTGAACTATTAATCCTTTTTCGTTGATTTGATTGTAAAAAGCGGCATTAAAACTATGAAAAACATATTCTTCTTGTATCAGTTCATTTAAAATTCTAATAGTATAGTCATAGTTAATACTTAATTCTTGTTTTATTATGAAAGTTAAAGCTTCTTTAAAGAAGTTAGGTGTTCGATTTAACTTTAGTTCTTCGCGATATCTTAAAATAAGTTCACATACTTCATTACCTATTTTTAATGTATTTGGATGAGCACTAATAATGTAGTAATAAATTAAAATATCAATTAAAGATATGTACTCTAAATCAGATAATTGGTAACGTTTTTTTAATTCACTAATAATTAATTGATTATCATTATTATTAAAGTTTTGCTCTATTTTTTCAATCATGATATCACCAACAATATTATATCAAAAAATAGAATGTTTAAACATTCTATTTATTAACGATTCTATATAAGTTAAATGATGGTCTATTAAATAATCTAAATTTTATAGTTGAAGTACCAATTCCGCTTGATATATATAAATCAGTGTTTTGTAATTTATAATATTCATCATAATATTCTTTAGCATGTGGTGGAAGAACAAGAGCTCCTATAATTGGAAGTCTTACTTGACCGTTATGTGAGTGGCCTGCTAAGACTAAGTCAAAGTTATCATATTCAATATCATTTATGTAATCTGGTTCATGCATAATAAGAATACTATAAGAAATTTCTTTCGATTTGATTTCGTTAATAGCGTCTTGGACTTTTTCTTGAGGAGTTTTATTAGTATATTCTCCTGTTGACATTCCTGCAATTAATATTGGTTCATAATCTTCAAAATAAAGAACGTTATATTGTTCATCTAAACTAGTTAAATTCGAGTTTAAAACAATTGTCTCAAAATCTTTATGCAAGTTATCATGATTGCCTTTAATGATATATTTTCCTAACTTAGCGTTTAAATTTTTTAAAGTATTATATAATTCTTTAATTTCTTTTTTGGTGTACTTAATATCTGAATCTAATAAGTCACCAGTTATAACAATGATATCAGGATTATATTCGTTAACTTGTTTTATTATTTTTTGCAATTCGTCAATATTGGTAGTTTGCCCATAATGAATATCAGAAATATGAGCAATTTTTAATCCACTAAAAGAAGCCGGTAATTCATCATTTACTATTAAATATTCTTTGACAATTAATCCGGTGGTTGCTACAAATCTACTGTACAGTATTAAGCCAATAATGAATATAACTGTAGCAATAAGTATTTTAAACCATAATCGCATTTTTCTTTTTGTTAAAGTTTCTTCCTTCTTATCTTCCATAAAACCACCTATATTAATTTTAGCACACTTATACATAA
Organism: uncultured Bacilli bacterium; assembly: GCA_944350495.1. GTDB lineage: Bacteria > Bacillota_I > Bacilli_A > RF39 > UBA660 > UBA5578. Next base: position 161,015 of record CALVOZ010000004.1, on the reverse strand, counting down.
AGAAAAAGAATCTTTTTAGATTCTTTGATTTGTTAGATTATAAATATACTAATAGATATTAATAATATTATTAATAGGGGTAACATTAATTTTGTTTTTTCCTTTTTATAATTAAAACCTACATTATCCAAGTATTTGGTCAAAATATTAAATATAATAATACTAAATATTATGCTTTCATAATAATATGGTGTGATAAATCTAAATAGACATGTTAATACACCTAAACCCATTCCTAATATTATTTGTCCTATATTCGTAACAGGAGTTGTAACTGAATTACTAGCAATAAAAACACTGTAAAATAGTAATCCACCTGATAATATTTGAACTAATCCAAATGTTAGTTCATTATAATAAAATAGGCCGTATAAAGTAGATAGAAAAAATACTACACTAATATAAATAATTGAAATTCGCCATTTTATTGATTTAGTAATTATTAAAAATATAAGAGAAACTATACAAACTAAAGAAGCAACTTCAGCAGGTGACCCGGTAATATCACCTAACACTAAACGATCTAATTTATACGGTATTGTATTTTCCTCTCTAGTCATTTCAATATTTTTAATTAAAAAGTCATCATTATTATATTTAGTATCTAATGGGAGACTTTTATACGTACCACCAAAAATTATAATAGTGATTAGTAGCCCAATAATGGGAATATTGAATGTGTTATTTCCAAAACCACCAAATAGTAATTTACCAATAATTGAAGCACATAAACTAGCGATTATAATAACTGGAATAGTCGTTCCGTATGGTAGTATTAAGGAAACTAATAAACCAGGAAGAAAACTATAGTTATATTTAAAATCAAAAATTATATCTTCTTTTTTTCTTCTCTTCAAAATAATTATTTGATATAAAAATTCAATTGTGAAAGAACTTATCATACCTACTAGGATTGTAATAATTAAATAAAAAAATCCTTGCTTAATACCTGAGTATATAAATACAGGCATTAAGGCTAATAAAATATTTTTTATTATCTTTCCTGTAGATTGGTTACTCTCAATAAAAGGTCCTGATTTTTTTACTAATTTCAATTTAATCACTACCTTTCAATGTTTCTTTAGCATATTTTACAATCTGTCTTAAATCTATTCTAGCAGGACAAATATAAGAACATAACCCACAACCCACACATTTCTCTAAATCTAATTTTTTTAATTTCTTTTTATTAAATCGAGCATCTTTAATTAAAACGGGATATAATCCAGCCGGACAAGATTTAATACACTTGCCACATCTAATGCATGCTGTTTCAATTCTATTTAATGGTTCAAGCGCTAATATAGCACTCATTTCTTTTGTTACCATTGTATTAGTAGTTGGAAAGTTTATTCCCATCATTGGTCCACCACCAACAAGTACTAATTCTTTATCTTTTAATTTGAATTTTTCTAATATTTCTTCAATAGGAGTATTAATTTTAACGAATACATTAGTTGGTTTCTCAAATCCTTCACCAGATAGGGTAATTATTCTTTCTAATACTGGAAGTCCAGTTTTTAAAACGTGATATATTGAATAAATAGTACTAATATTATCCACTATAATATTCTTTTCAATTGGTAATTTATCATAAGAAAGGCCGGTAGTAGCTTTAATAAGTGATCTTTCCCAACCCATCGGATATAAATCTGGAACACCCATTACTTTTATATTTAAATAAGTACCAACATATTGATTTATAAATTTAATTAAGTCTTTGTTTCGTTTATTAACACCAATAATACAACTGTCAATTTTATTTATTTCCATAATGGCATCAACAGCATCAAGAATATCTTTAATTTTAGTTTTTAAACTCATATAATCAACTGTTAAATATGGCTCACATTCAACGGCATTAATAATTAATGTTTTAATTTTTTCGGTAGTGTCATATTTCATGTAAGTAGGAAATCCATTACCGCTCATACCAATAACATCAGCTTTTTTAATTATTTCAATAAATTCTTTTTTTGTATATTTATGAATATTATCCTTAACGCCATTTATATCAAGCATCTGCTCTTTAAAATCATTTTCAATAATTAAACATTTAATAGATGTACCATTTAATAACATTTTATTTTCAATAGATTTGACACGACCACTAATTGATGAATGAATATATCTTTTTATTTTGCCTTTTGTGTTGCCGACAATATCACCTTTATAGACATAGCTACCAACTTTTGGGATTATTGTAATATTTGTATCCTCACCACAAATAAGTGGTATATATATTTCCTTTGGTTTTTGAAATTCTATAATGTCATTAATAGACATTTTTTTTCTATGTGGAATTTTTAACCCGCGCATAAAATTCACTCCTATCAAATCTTACTTACATTATACATTTTTTAAAATCAAAAAAAAATAGCATTATTGTAATTTCATTACTTCTAAGGTATAATTAATAAAGATAGAGGGTGTTCTAATGAAGCTAAATAACAAAGGGTTTGCTATTTCTGGAATTTTATACTCAATGCTTATATTAACTGTAACATTGATGTTTTTAATATTAGGTATTTTGGCGGGAAGACGTTCAACTTTAAATAAAGTAGGACAAGAGGCTAAAGGTTCAATCGAAGAACGTGTATATGTAAAATTGGTGTGTTCTAGTATTGATATTAGTAATACTCAGTTATTTTCATATGATAGCAATAATTTAGAACAAAAATATTATGTTACATCTGGGAATTATTATTTAATCCAAGCTTGGGGTGCTGCTGGAGCCGATGCAGGGTCAAACGATGGTGGAAAAGGAGCATATGTCTCAGCAATTTATGAAGCACCAAGTAATGGTTATTTATACATAAATTTAGGTTTAGGTGGAGATCAAATTTCTGACCAAACTACTGCGCCATATAATGGTGGTGGAGCCGCTTATAATAATAATAGTGGAGCTGGTGGTGGAGCTACTTCCGTAGCTACTAGATCAAATGAATTAAGATATTTAGAAGATTATTCTAACTCAATTATTTTAGTTGCCGCTGGTGGTGGCGGTGCTGGTACTAGTTTTGATGGCGGATACGGTGGTAATTTAGAAAATGGCGGTAGCAGTGGAAATAGCAGTTATTATGGTGGTGGAGCATCCCCAACTACCGGTGGTGAAAGTAAAGGAAGTATAAAAACTGGTTTTGACGGAAGTTTTGGTCAAGGAGGAAAAGGATCAAGTTATTCAAATTCAAGATATACAGGCGGCGGTGGTGGCGGCTATTATGGCGGCGGTGGTGGCGCTATATATAGAACATCATGGGGCTGGGGTCGTCGTACTTATTATGGAACTGGCGGTGGCGGTGGTGTAAGTTATATTAAGCCGGAAGTTTTATCGACAAGTAAGAATATAGTAAATAATGGTGGTCTATTTAATACCGAAGTTGACTGGGTAGATTATATTGGTGTAGGCTTAGCTGGAAATACCGAAATGCCTAAGCCTGAAATGCCAGATAATATCAATGATTTTTTATCTTCATTTATGATAGGAAATGATCATAGTGGTTATGTAATGATTACAAAATTGACTTGTAGTGAGATGTAGTCTTGCAACTTAATTAAAAATGTTATATAATACATGCAAATGCGATGAACAAGAGGAGTATTTTAACTAGTACTTAATAGAGATTATGGGTCAGCGGCTGGAAGCCCATTTTAAGGAAAGTTATTAGAAGGTAGCTTGGGAGCTATACATTTGAATTTAGTAAAGTGTATCGTTAACTGCGTTAAAGTTTCAAGATAATCTAGATAGATTATGAATAAAGGTGGTACCACGACTATTTCGTCCTTTTTGGCTGATAGTTGTGTTTTTTTTTAGGATGACATACCATATTTTTTGTTTTATAAATTAAGAAAGGAAGATTAAAATGTTAGATACAAAATATAATGCAACTAAAGTTGAAGAAGGAAAATATGATTTTTGGAAAGAGAATGGCTATTTTACTTCAGGTGATTTAAGCAAGAAACCATATTGCATAGTTATTCCTCCACCAAACGTAACTGGGAAATTGCATTTAGGACATGCTTGGGATACGTCTTTACAAGATATTTTAATTAGGTATAAAAGAATGAATGGTTTTGATGCATTGTGGTTACCAGGCATGGATCATGCTGGTATTGCAACACAAGCTAAAATAGATGCTAAATTGAAATTGATGGGAATTAAGCCAAGAGAAATGGATCGTGATGAATGGTTAAAAGTAGCGTGGGATTGGAAACGTGAATATTCTGATAACATCCATGAACAATGGGCTAAATTGGGGCTTAGTTTAGATTATACTAAAGAAAGATTTACCTTGGATGAAGGATTAAGCGATGCTGTTAAACATGTATTTGTCACTTTATATGAAAAAGGATTAATTTATCGTGGAGAACGAATTATAAACTGGGACCCAGAAGCTATGACTGCTTTATCAAATGAGGAAGTAATCTATAAAGAAGTTAAAGGTGCTTTTTATCATATGAAATATTTTATTGAAGATAGTGATGAATACTTAGAAGTAGCAACCACTAGACCAGAAACTTTATTTGGTGATACAGCTGTAGCTGTAAATCCAGAGGACGATAGATATAAACATTTGATAGGTAAAAATGTAATCTTACCAGTTGTAAATAAATTAATACCTGTCTTGGGTGATGAACATGCTGATCCTGAATTTGGAACAGGTGTTGTTAAAATTACTCCAGCTCATGATCCTAATGACTTTGAAGTTGGTAATAGACACAATTTGGAACGAATCATATGTATAAATCCAAATGGAACTATGAATGAAAATGCTTTGCAATACTGTGGAATGGATAGATTCGAATGCCGTAGTAAATTAGTTGAAGATTTAAAAGAATCTGGTATTTTAATTAAAGTAGAAGAAATTACTCATAATGTAGGTCATAGTGAGAGAACAGATTGTATGGTTGAGCCATATTTATCTAAACAATGGTTTGTTAAGATGCGTCCTTTAGCTGATCATGTATTAGAAAATCAAAAAGATAAGAAGAATAAAGTAAATTTTGTGCCTGAAAGATATGAAAAAATAATGAATCACTGGATGGAAATTACATATGATTGGTGTATTTCTAGACAACTATGGTGGGGACATAGAATTCCTGCTTGGTATAAAGGTGATGAAGTATACGTAGGAGTAGAAGCTCCAAAAGGTGAAGGTTGGGTTCAAGACCAAGACGTATTAGATACATGGTTTAGTAGTGCACTTTGGCCTTTTTCAACATTAGGTTGGCCAAAAGACACAGATTTATTAAAAAGGTATTATCCAAATAACTGCTTAGTAACTGGATACGATATTATTCCATTTTGGGTTAATAGAATGACTTTCCAAGGATTAGAATTTTTAGGAAAAAGACCATTTAAAGATTGCTTAATTCATGGACTAATTAGAGATAAAGAAGGAAGAAAAATGAGTAAGTCATTGGGTAATGGTGTTGATCCTATGGATGTTATTGAAAAGTATGGCTGTGATTCATTGAGATTTTTCTTAACTACTTCATCAGCACCTGGTATGGATTTAAGATATGATGAAGAAAAAGTTAAATCAACATGGAATTTCTTTAATAAAATTTGGAATGCTTCTAGATTTGTATTAATGAATATTGAGGATTTAACTGAGAAAAGTTATTCTTTGAAAGAATTGAATAATCACGATAAATGGATTTTGACTAAATTAAATAAAACAATTAAAGACGTTAAGAAGTATATGGATAAATATCAATTCAATAATGCTGGAAATGTTTTATATGATTTTATTTGGGATAGTTTTTGTGATTCTTATATTGAGATGAGTAAGAGTACATCTAAAACAATCGGTACTAAATCAACATTATTATATACATTGAGTTCAATCATTAAAATGTTACATCCATTTGCCCCATACATAACTGAGGAAATATATCAAATGTTACCAATTAAAGATGCTGAATCAATTATGATAAGTGCATATCCAATAGAAGATAAAAAGATGAAATTTACGCATGAATATGAAATTATTGAAAATACTATCGCATTTATTAAAGAATTTAGATTTATTAGTAATGAAAATAATATTCCTAAAACTGCTAAAGTAAAAATAAATAATGATCAAAATTATGAATTAATTAAATTCATGTTAAGACTAGATGATAGAATTATTGATCAAGAATTAGCTGAAACTAGTTATAATGTTAACTATGCGGATTATTCTATGACTATTTATTATGAAAAGGTAGAAACTGCCGAAGATAAAGCTTTAAAAGAAAAACAAATTGCTGATTTGGAAGCAAGTATTGCTAGAAGAGAAAAATTATTAAGCAATGAAAATTATGTTGCTAAAGCTCCTAGCCATATTGTAGAAGCTGATCGTAAGAAATTAGAAGAAGAAAAAGAAAAATTAAAAACATTAAGAGGTTAAATCCTTTTAGTGTTTTTTTTTAAATTCTTTTATGATATGATTATATAAAGTAGAATAGTAGCGATATAGTGTGAAAGGTAGTGATTTTATGTATTGTAAATATTGTGGGGCACAAAACCCAGAAAATTCTATGTTTTGTAATAATTGTGGGGCTAAAATAGAGAAACCTAATATTAGTCAAATTAATTTTGTGCAACCAAATAATACGTCTCAGCCAGTAGTTAATAATATCCCATATAATATGAATAATCAACCTAAGAAAAGTGGTAATCCAATTCTTTTATTGGTGTGTATTATTTTTGCTATTTTTGCCATAGTAATTCCTCTATTTATTGGTAGTCAAAACTTGAATGAATCAGATGAGAAGAAATATGCTGAAGAAAAAGAACCGGCTTCTAATGATAAAGAAGATATGGTAGAATTATCATATTTGGGATATAATTTTTATCTTCCTAAAAATTATGTTTATACTTATACTGATGAAGGGATGTTAATTGTAACAAATAGTACTGGTGACTGGGCAATATCATTTGATACGACTGATACATCATATGAAGACTATAGCCCATATGCTGATCTATTAAAATATTCATTTGAAGAAAGTGGATATACCAATGTATCTTATCAAGTAAAAACTAGAAAAGGTCAAGAATATCTAGACTATGTTATGACATATGATGGTATGACAATGTACTTAATATTAATGCCTGGACATACAGGAGAGACATTGATGACATTTTATTATCCAATAACATCAAATTATACTGTTTCTCAAGTCCAAGAAATAGCTTTTGAAATATTAGATAATATAGAATAGAGGGTAAAATATGTATTGTAGTAAGTGTGGACAACCAACAAATGGTGCTAAATTTTGTCCAAATTGTGGTAACTCAATAAATAATGATTATTCAGTTGTAAATTTACAATCTGTTCAAAATTATTATCAGCCCAATAATATTCAACCAGTTCAAGAAAAATCAATGGCCACTCAAATTATTATTGGAGTGGTTATCTCTTGTATAATTATTATAGCAACTGTTGTAATATTATTGTCGAAAGACAGTAATAATGTATATTTTTCTGACGATAACAATATTAACAGTAATGAGAATAATATCGATGAATCTAGCGGTGAAACTTCTAAAAAAGATACCGCACCAGGAGAAACATCATATGATTATGAAACAGTATATACTTTAAGTTCAGCTACGACTGAAGAGGTTGTTGCTCAAACGATTGTTTCTGATTCAGAAATGCAAAAAGAAGGATGTCCTAAAAAAATTATTGAGATAGAAAATAGAATTGTTAATAATTATGAAATTGATGCTGCAAATTTATGTGAACTTGATATAGATTTTGCTTTAGAAATAGAAAAAATTATTAAATTTATCTACGAAGACTTTCCAAATGCCCGTGATTACTTGTCACAAATAAGTTTAGGAAATATAACAGGAGGTTCAACAATTGCTTTTTTCCAACCTGTTAATTATTTTACTTATTCAGACCAAGATTCTTTAATTGGATATCGTACAAGAATTGTTTTAAACAGTGAATATTATTTAAATTTAAATAAATTTAAAAGTTCAATAAAATATAGCAGCGCCAGTGGGCATTTTCCTCCTAATGCGACTATTTATTCTCCATTAGTTCATGAGTTTGCTCATTATTTATCTTTTATTGCGGTTAATAATTATTATAATGCCGTTCCTCAAATGATCTTTGATATTACTAAACAGGATGCCCCATATATTCGAGCTATTTATGATTTTAACTCTATGGAACATTCTAAGAGAATGATTGAAGAAGCATATAATAATTACAAATCAAAAACAGGAGCAACAATTAGCTTTGATGAATTTAGAAGTTCAATTTCAGGGTATGCTATGGCTAAAGATAATATGGGCGAATATATATATGATGAAACAATTGCTGAAGCATTCCATGATGTATATTTAAATGGTGACAATGCTAAACCTGCAAGCAAAGAAATTGTTGCTGTATTAAAAAAGTATGTAGAAATGTAGGTGGAGTATGAAGAAAAATTTAATAATTATAACAGTTTTTAGTATTGTTTTTATTTACTCAGTATCTGCCTCGACGTCAACTTTTAAATTTAATAGTAAAAATATTTTTAATAATAAAAATAAAAGTGAAGAGATATCTGACAAATTTAACTCTTCTTATAAATTAGAGCCTTTAGAAGAAGACGAACAAACAAATGAATATAAAGAATTAGTTAGACAGGCTACTTATTATTTATTGGGTCCAGCTAATAATGCTGAAGAGTCAGCAGAAAGTTACATTAAGAGAAAAAAGACTTTTGGGGAAATGCGCTATCAACCAGAAATACCAACGTTAGAAAATGGTGAATTAGATCTTAATAGTGAGGAAGCTCTTGATGAATCATTTACATCTTATATCATACCTAATTTTTTTCTATTAATAGATAATTTTGATATAGATTATAAGCAATTTGATAATATAGAAGTAGCTATTGTTGACGATGGCTTTATAGGGGTAGCTACTTTAGATAATATAAAAATGAAAGTAGCTGATGAAGAAAAACCTAAAGAGTTTAAAACTATTGAAGCTGATTTAAAGTTATACTATTTATTTAAAGAATATAAAGGGGAATACTATTTATATTATATGTATGGTGAATATGATAATTCATTAGAGAAATATAATGAAGAAATAGCTAATGAAGAATATAGTGGTGTTCATGGTATAAATTTATATGATTCTAAATGGAGCGAATTATATGATTTTTCAAATGTAAATAAATTAACAAAACAAGATCTTCAAAAAATATATAATAATAGCAAAAATAATATTGTAATTTTTAATGCGATGTATGATCAAAGTTCTATAGCTTCAGCTAACGGAATGTTTATTAATGAGGATTTAGTAGTAACAACGTGGAGTTATTTGGAAAAAGCTTTATTAAGAGCTAATTCATTAACAGTTAAAGATGCAAATGATAATTATTTGACAATCGATGGAGTAGTCACAATTGATGTTGATAAAGATCTTGCCGTACTTAAAGTAAGTGGTGGAAAAGCAAATGGTGTTAAATTTGGAACAACTCCTAAAGTAGAAGATGCCGTTATCCTAATTTCCTCTAAAACAGGTGCTGAATTATCAACTAATGTTGGAATAACTATTTCAATCGATAACTTGATTACGACAACAATCCCTACTGTAGATTCAGAAGAAGGGGCACCATTGTTTAATGCTAAAGGCGAAGTAATTGGTATGAATAATTCTAATGTAATTAATTCATCAATTTCTAAAGCTTATTTAAATAAATACTTGATCAAGTTACAAGAAAAATTTCAAAATAATACTGACGTTTCATATGTGCCATTTGATGAATTAAAAAACAGTTATTATGTTAAATATGGTACTGATAAAGTAGTAAATAATATTGATGAAAAGGTTTGGAATAAGTATAAAAAAATTGGTGATTTAGAAAATAGCATTAATGCTGAACTTATTAAAGTAAGTTATGAAGATAACGTATTAAGTTTAAGATATAAGAATAATTTGAAGCAATTTTTTGGTAACATGCAATTAGCATCTAAATTTATTAATGAATTAAAAAATGATAATTATGAAGAATTAGTAAATGAAACAAATAAGAAAGTTTATACTAATGATAATTATAGAGTTACAATTATGAGTGAATTTAACTATTTAATAATAGTAATAGCGGGGGTATAACATGAATAAAATAAAGGAAATATTAAAAAAATATCGTTTCACTTTTATAATAGTTCTAGGTGTACTTTTTGTTGCTATTGCCACTTTTATTGTATTTAGCATCGTTGATTCTAAAAGAATTAAAATAAAAAATTTTAACAATTCAATATATTCTTTGCAGTATGATTCAACATGGAATTTAAAAGAGAAAGAAAAAAATTATGCATTATTAGAACATGTCCATGGTGCAACAATTAATATTGACGTAACATCATTAAATGATGAATATTTATATACAAATTTTGAAAATATAATTGATGAAGTATCATTTTCTATACTACAAGATAATCCTGAATATTATTTAATTGGGGAAGAATCAATTCCTGTTACAGCAAATAAATATGACGGATACCAATTATTATATGAAAATGGCGAGAATGAAGTATTAGTAACAATATTTAGAAAAGAAGACAAAATGGTTACAATTATATATGAGTGTAGTTATGATTACTTTGATATTTTACTTGATAGCGTAAAAGATATTATTTATAATTTTGATTTAGTTAATGCAGAATATGAAAGTACATATAATATTGTCCAATTAGATTCTAAACCTCTTAAATTAGGAACAAATAAAGAAGTTGCTGCTGATGAAAGTAGAAACGAAGATTTAGCAAATAGGCACTATTATGTTGAATATTCAATACCATCTAATTTTAAACAATATGATTTTAATCGTCGCTCACCTGTTTATTTTCTTGATTTAAATGGAGGTGGCAGAATTAATATATATGCTAATGTTTATACAGAAAATGTTTATGAAATATTGGATGAATTAAAAATTGGTTCTTATGATTATGGAGTAGGAAAAGCTAAGGAAGAAGGGTATTTAGATTTAGAAACATTTACGGTAGTTACAGACAAAGAATATATATATCATGCACAATATACAAATCCGCAGTATGATTCAATGACTGATTTGGTATATTTGATATACCATATAGATAACGGACATACATTTGTAGTTAAAGTAGATGGATATAATACAATTATTGATAAATCAATTATTGATAATATTTCATTAGTTAAATTTTCAAAATATGCTGACGATATTGAAAGAAATGTTAAAGATGGTAATTTAATTAATGAATTTAAATATGCATATTATGATGTTAATAATAATAAAAAATATGCTTTAGTTACATTATATACACCAGAAAGTTATGCTGAATATGATGATGGTTTTAGTAATAATTATGAAGCCAAGAAGTTTAGAAAAAATTATAATGAAGATGAAATGATTTATTACAAAAATGTTAGATATGAATTTGTAACAGGCACTTTAGCAAATAGTATTGAGTCTGTGGAGTATCTTTATGATTATCCTAAAAGTGCTCGTAAATATATTGGAGTTAAGACTTATAATAATCGAAAATATGATGTTTATTCATATGAATTTAATAAAAATGATAAAAAAGTTTATAGTTATGCTATGTATTATGAAATTAGTGATGGTAATTTTTTAGAAATTGTGGTAGAATCTATAGATAGTAGGATAGGAGATAATGAGATTATTTCCTTGACAAAATTTGATATCGATGTTCACGATATGAAGTAGGAGGAATAAAAATGAATTGTAAAAATTGTGGAACATTATTAAATCCAACAGATAAATTTTGTTTAAACTGTGGAACTCCAGTTGAAGCTGCACCTGTATCTCCAGTTCCAGTAGCTCCTGCAGTACCTGAAGTTAAAGTAGCTGAGAATATGGCAACTGGTTTACCAGTTGGACAACCTGTGCCACCAATGGCTGCACCAAATCCAGCTACTCCAGTAGCACCAATTAATGCTACTCCAGTAGTTCCGCCTGTAGCGCCAACTATGCCTGGGGTAATCCCAAATCAACCAATGGCACCATCTATGCCTGGGGTAATGCCAATGCAACCAGCATCAAAAAATAATAAAAAATTATTTATTATTATTGGTGTAATTATTGCTATTACAGTTGCAATCGTTGTTGCTTTAATCTTTTTCTTAGGCGGAGATGATTCAAGCAATTCAACTAATGATACTGGAAAAGGTGATAATACTCAAGAAGAGGAAAAGCCAACACCTGAAGCAAAAAAAGAAACTTCAGCAGTTCAATTTGGTAACTTTACTTTTAACATTCCAACAGATTATGTTGTTAATGTAAAAGATGAATATGTTTCATTCTATAATGATAAGTATTATATGGAAATGGCACCATATGAGGGATATACTTTAGCATTGACACAAACTAGTGATATAGAAACTACTTTAACATCTATGGGTGTAACAAATATAAATGTTGAAGAAAAAACTTCAAATAATAAAAAATATATAGTTGCGACAGGAGTTTATTCAGGTGTAGAAGCTGCATTTGTTTTCTCTAAATCAACTACTACATATTATATATCAGGATTTGCATATCAATTTGATTATGGATTTGAAGATGAGATAGTTGATGAATTAATTAATATTATGAGTGAGACTGAATATAGTTCAACAAGTAATATGGATAATACAATAACAGTTGGTAAAGTACCCGCAATTAAATAATTATAAAAGAAATTAGTTAAGCGCTAATTTCTTTTTTTTGTTTTTTAGAAATGATATAATAATTACATGGTGATAATATGATTGAAAAAAGAATTGATGAATTAATTAAAATATTAAATAAAGCTAGTTATGAATATTATACGTTGGATAATCCTAGTATAACTGATCAAGAGTATGATGCTTATTATGATGAATTAGTACGGTTAGAAACAAATAATCCTAGTTTAGTACGTCCTGATTCTCCAACTGTTCGAATTGGCGGAGAAATAATTTCTGAGTTTAAAAAAGTAAATCATGAAATTCCTTTAATGTCATTAGGCGATATTTTTAATGAAGAAGAAGTTAGAGCTTTTGATACTAGAATAAGAAAAACGATTCCTAAACCTGAATACGTTTGTGAATTAAAAATAGATGGATTAAGTGTTTCTTTGCTATATAAAAACGGTAAATTGGTACGTGGTGCAACAAGAGGAGACGGAACAACAGGTGAGGATATAACTCATAATGTCAAAACAATTAAGACCATTCCTTTATCACTTCCAGTTGATATTGATATCGAAGTACGTGGCGAAATATATATGCCTAAGAAAAGTTTTGAAGAATTAAATGGTGAAAGACGTAAAAATGGTGAAAAAGAATTTGCTAATCCTAGAAATGCAGCCGCCGGATCTATTAGACAGTTAGATTCTAAAATAGCAGCGGAAAGAAATCTAGATGCCTTTTTATATCATATGCCAGAAGCTCCAAATTACGGGATTGATTCTCATTTTGAATCATTAAATTATATGAAAGAATTAACTTTTATTGTTAACCCTAATATAAAAAAAGTTAGTAATGTTGATGAAATATTAGAATATATAAATTATTGGCATGAACATAGGCCTGAATTACCATACGAAATAGATGGGGTAGTAATTAAAGTAGATAACTTTGATGATCAAAAGAAATTAGGTTATACTGCAAAAGTTCCAAAGTGGGCGATAGCCTATAAATTTCCTCCTGAAGAGGTCTTAACAAAACTAAAAAATATTGAGTTTTGTGTAGGTAGAACAGGTAAAATTACGCCAAGAGCAGATTTAGACCCAGTACGTTTAGCTGGTTCAATTATCAGCAGTGTTACATTGCACAATGAAGATTATATTAAGGATAAAGAGATAATGATTGGAGATGTTATATCTATTCATAAAGCTGGTGATGTTATACCAGAGGTAGTAGCAGTAAAAAAAGAAAGAAGAACCGGTGAAGAGATTCCATTTAAAATGGCAACTAATTGTCCAATATGTGGTGAAAAATTAGTTAGGAAAGAAGAAGAGTCTGCATGGTATTGTTTAAATAAAAATTGTGATGCTAGAAATATTGAAGGATTAATTCATTTTGCCAGTCGTGATGCAATGAATTTAGATGGTTTTGGCGATGCAATTATTGAAGATTTTTATAATATTGGACATTTACATAGAGTTGATGAATTTTATACATTAAGTAGTCATAAAGAGGCTTTGCAGGAGTTGGAAGGCTTTGGAGAAAAAAGTATAAATAATTTATTAGAATCCATAGAAAATAGTAAAAATAATTCTTTAGAACGATTATTATTTGGTTTAGGAATTAGACATGTCGGCAAGAAAACCGCTCTAATTTTAGCACAGTATTATCACACTTTAGATAATTTAATGAATACTACGTATGATGAATTAAAAAATATTCCAGATGTTGGCGATATTATTGCTAAATCAATAGTTGAATATTTCAATGAAGAAAAAAATAAAGAATTGATTAAAAGTTTAAGAAGTTTAAATCTTAATTTTGCATATATTGGTAAAGAAAAACAACTTGATGATAATTTTAATGGTAAAACATTTGTTTTAACAGGCACTTTATCAATAGCTCGAGATGAAGCCAAAGAAATGATTGAATTACGAGGTGGTAAAGTTACTAGCAGTGTAACTTCTAAAACTGACGTAGTTGTAGTTGGTGAAAATCCAGGTAGTAAATATGACAAAGCAGTTAGTTTAAATACAACTATCTGGGATGAAGCTGAGTTTTTAAGCAAAGTACAATAATCTTTTGTTTTTCTATAAAAAATGATATAATTATTAAGAAAAACACTAAGAGGTGAGTTATTAATGAACGAATGGAATAATTTCCTAGGTGAAAAATGGAAAAAAACAGTCAATGTTGAAGACTTTATTATAAATAATTATCATGAATATTTAAGTGATGAAAAGTTTTTATCACCTATCTCTAAAAAGACAGCTAAGGTATGGAGTAGATGCCAAAAATTAATTGATAAAGAAATAATAACTAAGGTATTAGATGTCGATACCAGAAATGTTGCTGGTATTGATAATTTTGAAGCAGGATACATTGATAAAAGAAATGAAGTAATAGTTGGGCTTCAAACTGATGAACCATTAAAAAGAATTATGAATCTTAAAGGAGGCGTGAATAACGTTGTTAAAACTTTAGGATCTTATGGTTATCAAATGGATAAAGATGTTAAAGAATACTACAGCGAATATTGTAAAAGTTACCAAGAAGGAATTTTAGATGCTTATACAATTGATATTGAAAAATTTCGTCGTGCACAAGTATTTTACGGCTTACCTGAAGAATACGGTCGTGGAAAAGTATTAGGTGATTATCGTCGTTTAGCACTTTACGGTGCTGACTATCTAATTTTAGCTAAAGAGCGTGATTTAAAGAGATTAACTGGAACAATTAATTTTGCAATGATTAGAGCTCGTGAAGAAGTAAAAGAACAAATTAAAGCCCTAAAAGAGTTAAAATCTATGGCAGCACGTTATGAATGCGATATTTCAAGACCTGCTAGTAATGCTAAAGAAGCTATTCAATGGCTATATTTCGCTTATTTAGCAACTGTTAAACAAAATAATGGTGTTATTAATTCATTTGGGCGTAATGCGACATTTATTGATATCTATATTGAAAGAGATCTTGAAGCAGGAATTTTGAATGAAGAACAAGCTCAAGAATTAATTGATCAATTAATTATTAAATTAAGATTAGTTAGACACTTACGTAAAGCAGAGTATAAAGAATATTTAATAGGTGATCCTACTTGGGTTACAGAATCTATCGGTGGAATGTTAGATGATGAACATTCATTAGTAACTAAAACATCATATAGATTCTTAAACACAATAACTAATTTAGGATCATCACCAGAACCAAATTTTACAATTTTATGGTCTAATAAATTACCCGAAACATTTAAAAAATATTGTAATACATTAGCGATAGATACCCATGTTATTCAGTTTGTCAATGATGATTTGATGCGACCAATTTATGGTAGTGATTATGCAATTACAGGTTGTTCATCTGCTGTTAAGTTGGGAAAACAATTGATTTATTATGGAGCAAGTTGTAATTTACTAAAAGCTTTATTATACGCTATAAACGGTGGTAAAGATGAAATAACTAAAGAAGTTATGGTTGAGGGAATTCCCCCAATTGAAGGAGATGTTTTAAGTTTTCCTTTAGTTGTAAAAAATTTAGCTAAAGTAATGTCTAAGTTTATTAGTGTGTATGCTGATGCTTTAAATATTATTCATTATATGCAAGATAAATATGCTTATGAATCAAGTACCATGGCTTTTTTAAACACTGTTAGTGAAAGAAAAATGTCTTTTGGTATTGCTGGATTATCACATGTGGCTGATTCACTATCAGCAATTCGTTATGCTGGTGTTAAGGTAGTTCGTGATGAAAATGGCATCGTTACAGAATTTAATGTTGAAAAAGAATTTCCACGATATGGTAATAATGATGATCGTGTTGATAGTATTTTAGGTGACATTGTAAGATTATTAGCTAAAGAATTGAAAAAGCAAAAACTATATCGTAATGCAGATGGGAAAATTTCTATTCAGACAACTGCTGATAATGTTATCTATGGTATGTCTACTGGAGCAACTCCTGATGGTAGAGAATATGGTGGGTATTTAGCTACAGGTGCGAGTCCAAGTCACGGCTATGATATCAGTGGTGCAAATGCTTCACTAGGGAGTGTTGCTAAAGTACCATATACAGGAGTATGTGAAGATGGAATAGCTAATAATTTTTCCATTAACCCTTTAGCGCTCGGTAAAACTAAAAAAGAAATGGTAAGTAAATTTAATGATTTAATTACTCATTACTTTAATAGTGGAGGACAACATTTAAATATTAATGTAGTCGACAAAGATAAATTAAAGAGTGCCCAAAGAAATCCCGATAAATATCAACAATTAATAGTTCGATTATCAGGTTGTGGTGTTAGATTTAATAGTTTAACTAGGACTCAACAAGAGGAATTAATAAATCGTACATTTCATGATATGCTGTAGTAGGTAATTTAGAATAGGAATGCTAAAGGGATACTTGACATGCATCACAATTAACAAGTATAATCTATAAATTATTTATAATTGCAACACCAATTATTTTAATTATCTTTAGTATTGTAGCTTTATTGAATGTTAAAAAAATTTGATAAGAAAATTTATTGTAGTTACTTTAGTTTTCTTTGTGGTTGGATTGGTTCAATTTGTTATCACGAAAGTTGCTGACTTTTATAGGCCAACTGAGTTACCATCACATCAATAATCTTAATAACTGTTTTTGATAATTATCGTCATTTTAATTTTTCAACATCAATCCAAGCGTTGAGTAGTAATAGTTTTTCTTGTAGTTTTGGTTCTACTAGTGCCAATATGATTAAAAAAAATTTAAGAAAAGGAAATGTAGTCGTTATTAAAGTCTTTGAAAAAATAAAGATGGCAGTAGTACATTTACTTCCTCACAACACTATATGGCTTAAATTAATATTGATAGTACTAATGACAAAATTTTTGTTGGAAATGCGTATTCAAGCGTGGCAAATGGCGCAATTGGATGGTTTTCAAGTGTCATATTTTATCTTCGGTACAAACTGCTGAAGTATGTGTTCCGACTCAATCTTTGATAGATAAATATAATTAATAAAAGCTTAATAGAAACCACATTGTTGTAATGTGGTTTTCTTCTTTATTAGGGTATCAGTAATTATAAAATTTATGTTATAATTAATTAGGTGATTATATGAAAAAAATTGTGACTATTGATGGAAATGAAGCTTGTAGTTATACTTCTTACATGTTTACAGAAGTAGCTGGAATATATCCAATTACTCCATCTAGCCCAATGGCTGAACACTTAGATGAGTGGAGTAAAGATAAAATAAATTTATTCGGTGATAAAGTAAAAGTCGTGGAAATGCAAAGTGAAGCAGGAGCTGCTGGCTTTATTCATGGTTCATTACGCTCGGGCTGTTTAACAACAACATTTACTGCTAGTCAAGGATTATTATTAATGATTCCTAATATGTATAAAATAGCGGGAGAAATGTTACCAGGGGTTATGCATGTAGCAGCACGTTCATTATCAACTCATGCCTTAAGTATATTTGGTGATCACCAAGATATATATGCATGTCGTGGTACAGGATTTGCAATGTTAGCATCTTCCTCTGTACAAGATACAGCATATCTAAGTGCTGTAGCCCACTTATCAGCTATTAAAGGAAGTTTACCATTCATGCATTTTTTTGATGGTTTTAGAACAAGTCATGAAATCCAAAAAATAGAGGTATTACAGGCTGCTGATTATGCTGATTTACTTGATAAAGAAGCTTTAAAAAAATTTAGAAATAAAGCTCTAAATCCAATGAGGCCAGCAACTTATGGAACTGCACAAAATGACGATATATACTTTCAAGCAACTGAAGCAAGAAATAAATATTATGATGCTCTTCCTGATATTGTAAACGAATATATGTCAGCAATTAATAAGAAAGCTAATACAGATTATAAGCCATTTAATTATTACGGTAGTAAAATTGCCACTAGGGTAATAGTTGCTATGGGTTCTGTTTGTGAAACAATAAAAGAAACGATAGATGCTTTAGGTAATGATGTTGGTTTAATTGAAGTTCATCTATACCGTCCATTTAGCACTAAATATTTATTAAATGTATTACCAAGTACAGTAAAAAATATTGCTGTATTAGATCGAACTAAAGAAGCGGGAAGTAATGGAGAACCACTATATTTAGATATTGTTGCTGCTCTTAGAGATAAAGATATTAAAATAGTTGGTGGTAGATATGGACTATCAAGTAAAAATACGACACCCGCTCAAATAAATGCCGTTTATGAAATGTTAAAGGAACCAAAAAATAATTTTACAATTGGTATTGTAGATGATGTTACTAACTTAAGCTTAGACCCAATTAATATTAATACAACTAATTTTAAGGAATGCTTAATTTATGGTTATGGTAGTGATGGTATGGTATCAGCTGCTAAATCAATAATTAAAATGATTGGTAATAATACCAATAATTATGTTCAAGGATATTTTCAATATGATTCAAAAAAGAGTGGTGGAGTTACTTGCAGCCATTTAAGGTTTAATAAAGATAAAATTCGTTCAACATATTATGTTGAAAATCCTAGTATGCTAGTTATTACTAAAGATAGTTATCTAAGTGATTATGAATTAGTACATTCATTAAGAGATAACAGTAATATTATTATTAATAGCGATAAAACAGATGATGAATTATTAGGGCTTTTGAGGCCATCATTAAAGAAAATAATTAAAGATACTAATTCCAAAGTTTATGTTATTAATGCTTATGAATTAGCTTTAAAAGTCGGTTTAAAAAATAAAATAAGTACGATTATGGAAAGAGCTATTTTATCACTTTTGGCCATTTTAAATGATGATACTATTATGAATGAATTAAGGAAAAGCATTATTGATAAATTCTCTAAAAAAGGTAATGATGTAGTTGAATCTAATATTAAAGCTATTGAAGGAGTTACCGAGCATTTAAGAGAATTAATAATTCCAAGTGATAACTATTCAAGTGATAGAAAAACTTATACAAATATTGTCGATGTAATTAGACATCGTGAAGGGGAATCTTTAAAAACGTCAGATTTTGTTAATATTGCTGATGGATATTTTGAAAGTGGTACAAGTAAAGTAGAAAAACGAGGAATTAGTTTAAAGATTCCTAAATGGATAAGTGAGAATTGTACAAATTGTAATCAATGTTCACTAGTTTGTCCACATGGAGTTATTAGACCATTTTTACTTGATGAAGATGAATATAATAGTGCGCCAGACTATATTAGAAATAGAACTCGTAAAGCTATAGGAATGGATTATTACTATATAATTGGTATATCTGCTTTAGATTGTACAGGTTGTGGTTTGTGCACTAAAAATTGTCCAGGAATGCGTGGTAATAAAGCTTTAGAAATGGTTGAATTAGATAAATCGGAACAAGATATATTTGACTATTTAGTTAATAATGTAAAAGAAAAGGATATCGCTAATCCGTATACATTAAAGAACAGCCAATTTAGAACTCCTAAATTCGAATTTAGTGGAGCTTGTGCTGGGTGTGGTGAGACTCCATATATTAAGTTATTAACCCAACTATTTGGTAAATACTTAATTATTAGTAATGCTACTGGATGTTCTTCAATATATGGTGCTAGCGCACCATCAACCCCATATAGTGTTCCATGGGCAAGTAGTTTATTCGAGGATAATGCGGAATATGGATATGGAATGCTGATTGCCAATAATATGTTAAAGAAACGTATAGCTAATGTTATGATGAATAATATGGATAATGAAAATGGACCATTATTTAAAAAGTGGCTTGATAATCCAACAAGTTATGAATTAACGTTAGATGTGTATAAAAATTTAAGTGATAATATTCCAAGTGAATTAGAGGAATTAAAAGATAACATAGTACATCGTAATATTTGGTGTATTGGTGGCGATGGTTGGGCATATGATATTGGTTTTAGTGGTATTGATCATGTTTTAGCGTCTCGTGATAACATTAAAATTTTAGTACTTGATAGTCAAGTTTATTCCAATACTGGTGGACAATCATCTAAAGCAAGCCCAAAAGGCTCTATTGCCTCTTTTACAGCTAGTGGTAAAGTAAATAATAAAAAAGATTTAGCTCGTATAGCAATGTGTTATCCACATGCTTATGTAGCACAAGTTTCTTTAGGTGCTAATCCAATGCAGGTAATAAAAGCCTTTAAAGAAGCTAATGAATATAATGGACCAGCTATTATAATTGCCTATACTCCATGTATATCACACGGGATAAAAGGTGGTATGGAAAACAGTATTGAAATTGAGAAATTAGCAACTAAATGTGGTTATTTTCCAACATTTAGATATCACCCAGAAACTGGATTTATTTTAGATAGTAAAGATGTTGATTTTGAACTATATGATGAATTTTTAAATAGTCAAACTAGATATTCAATGTTGAAAGTAATAAATAAAGAATCAGCAGAGAGACTATTGACAGAGAATAAAGACAATGCAAAAAGGACATATAGTTATTATGAATCATTACAAAAGAAGGACTAACTAGTCCTTTTAATTTGTATTTTTTTAATTTTTATGTTAGAATAGCAAACTAAAAAAAGGGGGATTTTAAATGAAATTAAATGAAGCCGTTATAACACATTACCGTGCTCCTAGAATACCTACTTATAAATTAAAAAAACAAGTCGCGCTTAATGAGGATTATTTAAAAGAAAAACCAGATTGGTATTGTATAGATGGTAAGCTCCAATATTTTAAAATTAGAAGCGATTTTAGATTATTTACAGAACAATTTTTTAGTATATTTGGCCGTGAGGTATTAGGGCTTGATACAGTTGATTATCGTGTTGCGTATGTAAGAATTCAAGATCCTGTTTTACAATCAAGAAATGAGGTAACAAAATGTGGATTGTTATCAGAATCATTTCAAGATAACGAGCATAACTATTATTTAATAAGTGAATTAATGAATGCACAAATATCTGATTTAATAAGCTTTGGAGGGTATGACTTAACAACATTGTTAACATTTTTTAAGCATTATTTGGCTGAAGAGGACTATACTCAAATGGAATTATTTCTAATAACGTTTTTCATAGGTGATGGTTGGACTCATCAAGAAGACCGCAATCCAAACAATATATGCGTAAATATTCCTAAAATTCCAGGGGTTTCATATACTGAGAGATTACATCCTTCAAAGTTACTAAAAAAAGGAATTGGCAGTGAACATTTAGTGCTAGACCAATTTGGACAAGTAAAATTAAAAGGTTTAAGACCAAATAAAATATATGATAATGAAAGGATTTTTGGTGTTGATCACCGCGATATTTTTAAATATAAAAAAGGTACTGTTTGGGCACCGTTACTTTCATATAATGCAGATACACAATTTAAGACATCTGAAGAAGCATATAAAGCGTCAGTACGAGATTATGATGGATTAGATCCAAATTTATTTTCTTTGTATTTTGATTATCCTAAAATATGTACTCCAATATTTGAACGTTTAGCATACGGCGATGAATATAAAAAAATATTAGAGCGTTTTGATGGTAAAACAACGCAAATTGCTCTTACTTCTAGTGAAAAAGAGTATGTAACTATGGTAATGGAAGACAAAAGAGAAGTGTTTCAAAGAATACTTAAATATTAAAAAGTAAACTGTGTTTACTTTTTTTTATTACAAATGATATAATGTAAATGGTGATAATATGAAAGATAAAAATTTTGATGATTATGAAAATTTTGATATTATTTTAGATGGAAATTATCAAGAAAAAGTTGAATATGAAGAAAGTACCGAGCAACCTAGTTTAAAAAGTATGCCGTTAGAAGAGGAAAAGTAATATGGATAGTTATAATAAAGCTTGCTTAGAAGAAATTGATAGTTTTTTTCGCGAATTAAATAGTCGTAGAAATAATTTACCAAGTGAGACTGCTATTTTTAATTTGCTTTCTACTTATAGTTACGCTCGTCAGGATATTGGCGAATCGGTTGAAAGAATTGCTGCGGATTTAATAAATTTAGCAATAACTATCAATCATCAAAATACTACTTTTACAAGAAAAAGAGCTAGTTCTGAGGGGAGCATTGAATTAGAATTAATTGATAGAAATGGTAGTACAACTTCAACACCTAACTATAAGTATGTACATTATCACAACTATATAGTCTCAACTCAAACATACCGAGAATTTTGTTATGATGATATGATATGGCTCCATTTTTCTATTTTACATAATAGTATAAAATCAGTGGGTGAAGAATTAATCAAAATTTTAGCTAATAATAGTATTGAGCATCATTTAAGAATTCCAAATTTAATTGGCCCTGATGCATTATGTGTAGGTGTATACGATAAAAAAAGCGCTGAAAGACTTTTAGATTTGTGTGTTAATGACCCAATAATTTGTGATAGTATCACTTTAAATAATCCATTTTTACCACATAAAAATGGTATTGGAATAATAAAAGAGATGAAAGATAGAAGTTATACTAGACATTTAAGTTCTTTAATTTATGAGTATGCGCGAACTTCAAAAGATAAAGAATTAAATTTTGATGGATTCTATAAATTTGTTTTAACTAGATTTAAAGAAACTAAACTAAATCATTCGTTTTTTGAACGTAATATGGATTATCAAGTAGCGCTTGCTATTTATTGTATTCATGAAAATGATGATTATTTAAAAGAATTGATGCACATGATGCCAATTACGTTTGACCGTGAAGAATTTGAAAGATATCGTATCAATTATGAAGATGGAGAATATGTTTATTCAAGTCGTGAAGAGGATATTACAAAAGACAATTATCTTCGTTGGTTAAGATTACAAGCACATAATTGTATTCAACGTATCTTGTATGAACAAAACGGTAAGTTATCAGAAGATAAAAATATTGTAATAGGTGGACCGTTATTGGGCAGAATTTCCAATATGATTGATGGTATTATGCGTGGAGGTTCATACTCAACTATTAGTAATTATAATGATGCGATGGTAAATGAGCTATTCCCATATTTAGTTGGATATTATGCTTATCAATATAAATTTGCTACTTTAGAAGAGATTAATATGATAATTAATAAAGTAAAAAATAGAATGGTTACAAAATTAGCTATAAAAGATACTAATAAAAATTTTTATCAAATTGGTGATAAAACAATTCAATCAACAATTCCACCAATAGTAATTGATGAGATGATTATTGGTATTGAATATCTTGATTATGAAATTAATTACTGCAACGTATTTATTTATAAAGATGATAATGTAACAGGACATTTAGGCTTATTCCTGGATTTAGATAAAGATAAAGTATGGGAAGCTGCAGATATTACAGCATCTACGTATCGAGCTAGTGTAGCTCGTTGTTTAACAAAATTTAATTCTTTAGAAACTGAAAGAATTAAACGAGGTGTTCATGAAGGGTTATTTGTTCACTTAAATTTTGATGATGATGCAATGGCAATTAAACAAGATAGCACTGCTAAAGCTTTATCTTAAGTTCTTATTTTAATAAAAATAATAGATTATTCTATTATTTTTTTGCCTTTTTTGATATAATTAGTTATAGGTGTAGATATGGAAAATATATATGGATTAACACAACAAAATTTAGAAAAATATTTTGTTGATAATGGTGATAAAAAATTTAAGGCTACGCAAGTATATGAGTGGCTATATAAAAAACGTATACATGATTTTAGTGAAATGCGAAATGTAAGTAAATCAACTATTGAAAATTTAAGTAAGGTATTTGCAATTAAAAAATTAGAAATAATTGATAAGAGAGAAGATGTAGATGTTGTTAAGTACTTATTTAGACTAGAAGATAACAACAAAATTGAAGCTGTTTTAATGAATCATGATTACGGTAATAGTATCTGTATATCTACCCAAGTTGGATGTAATATGGGTTGCCATTTTTGTGAAAGTGGAAGACTAAAAAAAGTTAGAAACTTAGAAGCATATGAAATGGTTGTACAATTACTTCAAGTAGAAGAAGATTTAAACATTAGGATTTCACATGTTGTCTTAATGGGAATTGGTGAACCATTTGACAATTATGATAATGTTATTAAATTTTTAGAGATAATAAACAATAATAAAGGGATTGATATTGGTAGTAGACATATTACAATATCAACTTGTGGACTAGTTCCTAAAATCGAGCAGTTTGCTGATTATGATAAGCAAGTTAATTTAGCTATTTCTTTACATGCGCCAAATAATGAAATTAGAAATCAAATAATGGAGATTAATAAAGCATATCCTTTAGAAAAGTTAATACTTGCGATAAAAAAATATATTGCTAAAACAAATCGCCGAGTTACTTTTGAATATATAATGCTTAAGGATATTAATGATTCAAGAGCTTGCGCTAAAGAATTAAGTGAATTATTAAGAGGCATAAATTGTTATGTTAATTTGATTCCTTACAATGAAACAAGTCATATTGAATTTAAAAAAAGTAGTAAGGATACAATTTTAGAATTTTATGATGAATTAAAGAAAAATCAAGTTAATGTAACCATAAGGAGAGAGTTTGGTAGCAAAGTTAATGCTGCTTGTGGACAACTTAGATCAAATTACAAGGAGGACTAATATGAAATATGGTTATTTAACAGACCCTGGAAAAGTTAGAGAACGTAATGAAGATAGTGTCATCGTTGTTGAAAACATGTCAGGTGAAGTTTTAATGTGTGTAGCTGATGGAATGGGTGGCCATAAAGATGGAGAAGTTGCATCTTCAATCGCAATCACACATATAAGTAAAAGATTTAAAGCAATTAGTAGTGTTGGTAATAAAGAAGATGCCATTAATTGGATGCAAAGCACAGTAGGAGAAGCAAATGTTGAAATATTTAAATATGTTTCATCACATCCTGAAAGTATAGGAATGGGAACAACAATTGTTTTAGCAATCCTTACTCCATCATTTTTGCTTTTTGGAAATATTGGTGATTCTTCTGGGTATGTTATGAAAAATGGAAAATTACATAAAATTACAGTTGATCATACATTAGTTAATTTACTAGTTAAGAGTGGAGAGTTAACAGTCGATGAGGCAAAAGATCATCCTCGAAAAAATGTTTTGATGAAAGCTTTAGGAGCTAATACTAATGTTGAGATGGATATATTTAATGTTGAATTAAATATAGACGGCATTATGCTTTGCAGTGATGGTTTAACTAATATGTTAGATGATGTTCAAATTGCAAAAGTGTTAAATGGTGAAGGAACAATCGAAGATAAATTAAAAAAATTAGTATTTAAGAGTAATAATCGAGGGGGAAGCGACAATATTTCTATAGCTTATTTAGCTAAGGAGGCAAGTTAATCTATGATAATAAAAGGTCAAAAAATAGATGGTAGATATCAAATAATCCGTAGTATTGGTGAAGGTGGCATGGCTAATGTATATTTAGCTTATGACACAATTTTAGATAGAGAAGTTGCCGTTAAAATATTAAGAGGAGACCTGGCTGGTGATGAGAAATTTGTAAAAAGATTTCAACGTGAAGCTAAAGCCGCTAGTTCTTTAAATCATCCAAATATTGTAGAGATGTATGATGTTGGAGAAGATAATGGAAATTATTTTCTAGTTATGGAATATGTTGACGGACGTACTTTAAAAAGTTTAATAAAAAAAAGGGGAGCATTATCACTAACTGAAACAATTGATATTATGTTACAGTTAACAAGTGCGATTGCTCATGCTCATGATAGCTATTTAATTCATCGTGATATTAAACCGCAAAATGTTTTAATGTTAGAAGATGGTCGTGCTAAAATAACTGATTTTGGTATAGCGGTAGCTTTAAATAGTAATGAATTAACACAAACTAATTCAGTAATGGGTTCTGTTCATTATTTGCCTCCAGAACAAGCTAATGGTGGTGGAGCATCAATTAAAAGTGATATTTATTCCCTAGGTATTTTGATGTATGAATTATTGACAGGTAAATTACCTTTTAAGGGCGAAAACGCTGTTGAAATAGCAATTAAACAAATGAAAGAACCAATTCCTAGTTTAACAAAGCAAAATCCGATGATTCCGCAAAGTGTTGAAAATATCGTCCTTCGCGCATGTGCAAAAAACCCTAAAAATAGATATGATTCAGCTAATGAAATGTATCATGATTTAGAGATGGCACTTAGTGAAGAAATGAAAGACGTTAAAAGAATAACTTACAAATATCCGGAAAATGATTTAGAAGAAACTAAAGTACTTCCTAATATTAGTGAAGTTGTCAAAGAAGATAACCAAGGAGAAAAGAGTGATGAAGATATGAAGCCAAGCAATAAAAAAAGTAAGAAATTAACTATCGTTGTAGTTATTGCTATCTTACTTTGCCTTTCTATTGCTATTTCTGCTGTAGTTGGGGCTTATATGATTTTACAAGGTATTCAAAATGATGATGTTAAATTACCTGCAATTGCTGGTGAAAGTATTGAAAGTGCTGAGACTAAGTTAGAAGATTTAGGACTTTATATTGAAATTGAAGAAGCTTATAGTGATGATATTGCTGAAGGTTATGTAATTAAATATTCCTCAAAAAAAGAGGGGAATGAAGTTAAAAAAGGTGCTACTGTAGAAGTAACAGTTTCTAAAGGCCCTGATGGATTTATTATTGCTGATTATACAGGGCAAAATGTTGAAGTCATAAAAGCGGAATTAGAGTCTAAGGGCATTAAAGTAATAAAAACTTATAAAAATATTTCTAATGACATTAAAGAATATGAGAATGTAAAAGAAAATACAATTTTAAGTCAATCTAAAGAAGAAGGAACGAGATTAAAAGCAGGCGATGTCATTGAACTTGTTTATGCTACCTTAGTAGAAGTATATCCAGACTTTACGGATGGTACATATGATGTTACTAAAATTCAAAATTTCTGTGATGATAATGGCATTACTTGTGTTTTTGAAGATGTTGTAACAGCTGATTATCCTGAAGGTACAATAATTTCACAAAGTAGAGAAAAAGAAACTGAAGTAAAAAAAGGTGTAATACTTAGAGTTCAAGTTGCGAAAGCACCAGTAGTTGAGGAAGATCCAATTATAAATGAATAAGACTGGAAGAATAATTAAACAAGTTAGCAATGACTACACTGTTGAAATTGATAACGAACTAATTGTTTGTAAGCCTCGTGGAAAATTTAGAAAAATGGAATTAAGTCCATTAGTTGGTGACTTTGTAGTAATTGATTATGATAATAAATATATTCTTGAAATTAAGAAGAGAAAAAATGAATTAATTAGACCAAAAATTGCTAACGTTGATTATGCTTTAATTGTGACTAGTGTTCAAATTCCTGAATTTTCTAGTAATCTATTAGATAAGTTATTAGTAAATATTGAGTATAATAATATTGAACCAATAATTTGTTTTACTAAAATGGATATTATTGATGAGTCAAAGCAAAAAGAAATTGGTGAATATATTGATTATTATCGTAAGATAGGATATCGGGTATATATAAATACTGATGATTCATTAAAAGATATATTTGAGGGAAAAGTAACTGTGCTTACAGGTCAAAGTGGTGCCGGTAAAAGTACTTTATTAAATATGTTGGATCGTTCTTTAAAATTAGAGACCAATGAAGTATCAATTGCTTTAGGTCGTGGAAGACATACAACTAGACATACTGAATTGATGAGTGTTCGTGGTGGATATATTGCTGATACTCCAGGATTTTCATCATTAGATTTTGGGCAAATGACTGAAGCAGATATTCGTGATAATTTTATTGAATTTAATAAATATCGTCATAATTGTGAATATGCTGATTGTATGCATGTGAATGAAGAAAACTGTGAAATCAAGAAGATGGTTGCAGAAAACGAAATATTAAAATCACGCTATGATAATTATCTTAAGTTTATAAAGAAAGGATAACTTTATCTTTTCTTTATTTTTTTGTATAATTATAATAGGTGGTATACATGAGTAATATAGAACACGTCGTAAAGAAAAATCATTATAATTTTGAAAGACACTATATTGTTCTCAGTCGTGAATTTTTGTTAAAATTACAAAAATGTATCCCAGATTATTTTAGAACTTCAAAAATAAATCAGTTTTTGAGAAATGAACAAAATGAAACAATGGAAATTGAATCATCTAATTTATGTAAATTATTAGAAGCTTTATTATTTAAAGCAGACTTATGCTGTGATTCTGAGGAATTTATTGCTGCAATAGGTGAGTCATATTTGGTAGAGTATAAATCTACGCTTGATGTTTATAGTGCTATTAGAGGTAAAAGGCATGAAAATCCTGTTTGGGATGGGAGTAGAGAATCACTTGTTGATTCATATGTAAGAAAATATA
Source organism: uncultured Bacilli bacterium (assembly GCA_944350495.1). Taxonomy (GTDB): domain Bacteria; phylum Bacillota_I; class Bacilli_A; order RF39; family UBA660; genus UBA5578. Next base: position 132,076 of record CALVOZ010000004.1, on the reverse strand, counting down.
TTTCTAGTGATAGTGTTAGAGAATTTGAAAACTTTATTAATGGTGCTATGAATTTGATAATGTCCTCTGAAACAGCATTTAAAGTAAGAGATTTGAGAAAAGCAAAAAATATGGTGTTAAATAGTATAAGTATGATGATTGATGCTAACACATTGGAACACTATTCTAAAGACATTGATATTATGCTTAGTGAAGATCCTATCGATACAACTAAAGTAAAAAATTATTTAGTAAATTTACAACAAATAATTATTGAAGATTGGCAACAACAAGTAAGTGATATAGAAAGTTATAAACCAGGTAACCCATTCAAATTTATTTGTCACAGTACTAATAGTGAAAAATTTGATGGTGATTTTTATTCTTCTTATATATCGTGTTCACTATTAACTGAAGAATTTACAGATACATATCGTTCAGGTTTTGGCTTTATTTTTCCACCAACAAATCTCGTTTCGGCTGATGGCGAAGATATGTATGTTAATAATTATGTTGAAGATGATGATGAATTACATATTAGTAGTAGCATATCACAGTTATTATCAGTAGATGAAGTATTAAGTAAATGTCGTAGTAGGCGTAAAGAAAATGCAAAAAATAAAAATTATCAGCGTATATATAATGAAGTAGTAAAAAAATCATTTGATCCAATTGCAATATTTTGTATAACTGTTGGTGAAAAAGAATTAAGTCATAATTATCAATCAGCAAAAAAACTTCAAACTCAATTTCCAAATTTAAAAATAGTAGAAATAGATTTAACTTATTATAAATCAAAAGAAGAATTAGTATCTCATCGTAATTCTTTATTATATTATTTAGAAAGAACAGCTAATCCACATGCTGAATATCGTGATAATCGATATTATGATAATTTTGAATATTTTTGGAATAAGTTTTTAGAATTAAAACGTCAAGGAGATTATAAAGTAACAGATATAATTAAACTTTATCGTGAGAATAGTGAATTCTTAAGTATTAGTATGAATACTGAAAAATTATTTAATGGAAATTATAGTGCTGAAATTATAAAACATACTATACTATATAATTATAAGTATGGCTTATTACATATTCTAGAAGGTACATTTGATGCTTATGACTTAATAAAATTGAAAAATGAATTAATAAGTGTTGCTGATAATCCTTTATTGGAACAAGCTATTCCTGGTCTAGGTAGATTAGTTACAATTATTAGCAAATTAGATATTCAAAACATAAGTATTGAAGAAATATGTGCAAAAAAACCGATTACAATTGAATCTATCACTGAAGTGATGTCAATTTTTTTAGCACAAAAGATAGCTATTGTTGATGAAGAGTTAACTACAATTGGCGCTAAAAGAGTTGTACTTAATGATGCTTTAGCACAACAAAAGGATCAAGTTGAACGCAATAAAAAGTATGGTGATATAATTAATAACGAATATTACTATTCTTTGGCTATGGATGAATATGATCATTATAAAGAAATATATGAACAAGAAAAAAAACAATTGTCAGATGAGGAAGACAATATTCGAAACTTACAAGTAGAAAATGCTAAATATAGTCAAGAAAAAGCTAAATTAGAAAAACATAAAATACTTAACTATTTTAAACTAAGAAAAATAAAAAAATTAATGTCTGCTACGTTAGTTCAGATAAATTTAATTGGTCAAAATAAAAAAGTAACAAGTGAAAATTGTACATATTATGAAGCTCAACTTTGCGAGATAAGAAAAAGATTTTTAGAAACAACTGGTATTGACTTATTTGAATTTAAAGATAAATTAGATAATGCCCGTGATAACTATGATAGTTGTTTAGAAATAGATAGTCTTAGAAAAATATACGAGTTAGAAAGAGAACTGTCAATGGTGGAACAAAGATATCAAGCGATGAGTGCCGAACAGGCAAGTTTAGAAAGTGTTGCTATAACTAAGTAGGAGGAAGTATGATTTCAGTATCAATTTTAGGAATAAAAGATGACAATAATAAATTACAAGTAATTGATAATTTAAAACCTAATTATTTACATTTAGACATTATGGATGGATTATTTGTCTCAAATAATATCGAGATGACTAATTTACCATTATTAAATACACCCAAAGATATTCATTTAATGGTTAATGATGTAAAAAAATATGTTGATATTTATAAAAAATATAATCCAAACTATATTACATTTCATGTTGAAGTTCAAGATAATGTAAGTGATTTAATTGATTATATTCATTCATTAAATATAAAAGTAGGATTGTCAATTAAACCTAATACTCCAGTATCAAGTTTAAAGGATTATTTAAAAGTAATCGATATGATTTTAGTAATGAGTGTTGAACCAGGATATGGAGGCCAAGAATTTATGGATAGTGCAATTGCAAAAGTAAATGAATTAGCTCAGTTACGTCAAGAAAATAATTATAAATATTTAATTGAAATAGATGGAGGAATTAATAATATTACCAAAAAATTAGTACCTAACTGTGATATCTTTGTAGTTGGTAGTTATATCACCGCAAGTGATGACTACAAAGAGGCATTGAACTCTTTAAAATAAAGGGATAAATAAATAAAAAAACTTGCTTAAACAAGTTTTTTATTATATACTATATATTGCGGAGGAAGATTATGGAAAAAAAGAATGAAAAAGAAATATTAATAAAAATTGAAGGAAAAGATTGGGAAAATTTAATAGATAAAGCTTTTAAAAAGGCTAATAAAAAAGCTAAAATAGCTGGTTTTAGACCAGGCAAAGCGCCAAAAGAAGTATTTATTAAGCATTATGGTATGGAATCATTATATTATGAAGCATCAAATGATGCTATTGAAGTAGCATATGATAAGTTATTAGAAGAAAATAGTGATTTAGATATTGTAGCGCAACCGGTTGTTGATATTACTAATATTGGCGAAGATGGAGTAGAATTTAAATTTACTTTAACTTTAAAACCAGAAGTTAAATTGGGAAAATATAAAGGTTTAAAAGCTAAAAAAGAAAAAGTAAAAGTTACTAAAGAAGAAATTGCTGAATCAATTGATCATATGAGAGAACATTATAAAGAAAATGTCTTAAAAGAAGGTAAAATTGCAAAAGGCGATGTAGCAGTTATAGATTTTGAAGGTTTTAAAGATGGTGTTGCTTTTGAAGGTGGAAAAGGTGAAAACTATTCATTAGAAATTGGAAGTAATACATTTATTCCGGGCTTTGAAGAACAATTAATTGGATTAAAAGCTGGTGATGAGAAAGATGTTGAATTAACATTCCCAGAAGATTATCATGCTGAAGAATTAAAAGGTCAGCCAGTTGTATTCAAAGTAAAAGTTAACGAGGTAAAAGAAGTTAAAATTCCTGAATTAAATGAAGATTTCTTTAATGATTTAGGAATGGAAGGCATTGATTCTAAAGAAGCTTTAGAAAAACAAGTTAAAAAAAATATTGAAGTTCAAAAAGAAAAGAAAGCTGAAGATGAATGGTTAAATGCTTTATTAGATGAAGCAGCATCTACTATGGAAGTAGATATTCCTGAAGCTATGATTCATGATGAAGTTCATAGAATGATTCAAGAATATAGTCAAAACTTACAAATGCAAGGTATTACTTTAGAACAATTTTTCCAATTTACAGGTTTAACTGAAGAAAAATTAGAAGAAGAATACAAAGAACAAGCTACAAAAAGAGTAACTTATAGATTAATGATTGAAGCAATCATCAAAGAAGAAAAAATTGAAGTAACAAATGAAGAAATGGATGAAGAAGTTACTAAGATTGCTGATAAATACAAGATGACTAAAGAAGATTTCTTTAAGAATTTTGGTGAAGAAATGGTTAAATATGACTTAAAAGTTAAGAAAGTATTTGACATATTAAAAGGAGAAAAATAAATTTCTCCTTTTTATTTTGCTTCACTAGCAATATTAATTATTATTCCTAACATAATCATGTAACTTAATAAGCTTGAGCCACCATAACTTATAAATGGTAATGTTATACCCGTTATTGGTAATAATCCATATGTCATTCCGATATTTTGGATTTGTTGATAAAGAAGCATAGCTACTATTCCACTAAGTATGTATTTATTTGTCTTATTAGATGATGTAAGTGCTAAAATAATTAATCTAATATCAAATAATAGCAATAAACAAATTAAGCCAGTAGATCCGATAAATCCAAAATTTGATGCATATACGGCAAAGATGAAATCTGTTTGTGGTTCAGGAAAATAAATAGGAGTTTGATTAAATCCAACACCATAAATTCCACCAGCACCAATAGCTGTCATTCCATTTTCTAATTGATAACCACTACCATTAGACCAATCTAATAATCTATCTATTCTTAAAAAGAAAGAGGTACCAAATATATCAATAAATAAATCAGTATTAAAAGTATATAGTAATAATACACTACCAATTGTTAGACTAAGTAAAATAAATAATATAATAAACCAACGATATTTAATTCCTGAGATAAATAGCATAATAAAGGTAATTAATAGATAAATTAACACAACACCAGTATCGGGTTGTAAGAACGTTAAAATAGATGGTAGTGCTACTACTAATATTACTTTAATTAGAAAAATAAATTCTTCTTTTAAAGAGGGATTATTATATCTATAATGAAATTTCTTAATCATCATACTTAAAGTTAAAATTAAGATGATTTTCATAAATTCACTCGGTTGAAAAGCTCCAATCCCGGGAATAATGAACCAACATTTAGCATTATTTAAAGGTGTACCAAAGAATAGTAGTAGCATTAATAACACATTAGTTATAATGTATAAAACCCAACTGTATTTTAGAATTCTTTCATTACCAATTAAAATAATTAATCCAACAATAATAGCACCAATTCCATACCATATTATTTGCCTTAATGTATAATGATTTTGTTCAATTAATAAACTTTCAGCACTATAGATAGTAAATATACTTATAATAGCAAATAATATAACAAAAATAAGAATTAAGGTATCAAGTTTAAATTTCTTCTTATAAAACATAAATCACCTCTTAACTTTATTATACAATTAAATTATGAAAATTATAGCAATTTATTAATCTAAATGTTATAATTTTTATAGATAGTAGGTGACTTATGCAAGAAAATGAATATGAAAGACTAGTTAGAGAAGGTTATATAGAAGCAGGAACATTAGTTATTCATGTTGATGATATAACTACATTGGACTTGAGTACAGAAGAAGTTAAGCCTGAAGGAATGTCTGGTAAACAAAGAGAGGATAAAAAAGTAGTTCTAATTGATAAGCAGGGAAGAATGAAAAGAGTAAGTTCTTTGATGTTTGGATATAATAAGAAAAAAGTTCAGTTGGCTGACGGTAGTTTTGTTAATTCTGTAGAATTATTAGAAGCAATTCAGAAAGCTGTTAGTGATTTAGATAAGGGTTCAGTAGTTGTTACTAGAAAAGGTAAATTTTTAAATCCTGAAGAATTAATGAGTATGGCAGTAGAGGCTGCTGGCTTAGTTAGAGTAGGAGAAAAGTCAGATAAAGTTACTAATCAAGATACAAGAACTTGGGGAGTAAGAGGTGCTCATAGTGATGTTGAGTATAGTAAAGGAACTGTATTCTTAGGTAATGATGGTGTTCAATTACCAACTGGTGAATATATTTCTTTAGATGAAATTTTAAAGGCTTTAAATGATTATATTGTAATGAAACCAGGCGAAATAGCTCCAATCCCACCAGTACCAGGTTCAAAAGATCCAAATCCTGGAGGAAAAGATCCAAAACCAAGAGATTCAAGAAAAGATCCAATTGTTGTAAGAGTAGTACGTAAATATAAAAATAGATTATCAGCTTGGTTAGCTTTTCTAGCGGCACTTTTAGTTATTTTAAGTGGATTTAAAATGACTGATAATATTAAAACAATTGAAGTTCCAGTAGAAATGCAACAGTATGTTGTAGAATACATAACTCAAAATGACTTAAATTATGATATTCAAGAATTGGGAATAGAGCAAGTTTATGAGACAATTGAACAAGCTCGAAAATCATTTATTATGAATGCAGAGATGGGAGACTCTATTGCCCTTCAAGAAGGAGATACTTTCTATGAGAACAGTGTTTTACAGGGAAGCCAAGCGGTAATCGGTAGTCAATATCGTCCTGCGGGTGCATATCAAATAACTGGTATATCAGTAGTATATAATGGAGTTATAAAGGGTTCTTTAGTTGATTTAACTTTACAAAATCCTGGTGTAAGTATTGCTGATTTTGTAAATGAAACTTGTGCCAAATTTGGAATAAGTGTTGATGACGTTGATTTAAGAATACATATGGGTAGTTCTTCTAATTATACACAAACAGGTTGGAATGACATTCAATCAATTATCCAAGATGGTGAAGTATCTCAAGATGTTATTTCTGAAATTAGTGTTGTAAAGAGTACTTATGATGGAGTTGTTCATGATTTTAATGGTGATTCAATTACAATTAATGGAGTAAACGGTCCAGTAACTTTAAAAGTAATTGATGCAAACGGTAATTTAGTCCAACCTGGTACAACTGTTATTGGTAGTGATGGCAAAGAGTATATTGTAAGTGGTTTAGAATTAGAATCACAAACTAAAGCAGTGAGAAATTCAATTACTGAAACAGTAATGGTGGAAACAGAAGTTAAAGATGGTAAAAAATTAACATGGCGTGTTCAAGACTGTGACTTAACTTTAGCGCTTGCTCCATTATTAGGTGCTTTAGCAGCAGCAGAGGCAACACGCAAGAAAAATGCGGAATCTCAAGCCAAACCAAGTTTATTTGAATTTGAAAATGAAGTAGAGTATTTAAAATTTAAGGAAGATTTTGAAAAAGCTAGAGAAAAATATGAAAAAACTTCAGGCTTTAAAAGAATGTTAAAAGATATCTTTTATCGAAAAGAAGTCGATTTATTACAAAGATTAACCAATGAACAAGTTCAACAGTTATATAGTGTGATTAGAAAAAGTCATAGTGGAGATTACAGTTATAATCCAGGTGATAAAATTAATTTTAAAAACGGTAGAGTTATAATTACTTTTGTCGATGGTAGAACACAGGATATAACTGATATAGTAATGCCTGCAATTGCCCAGATTGGCAAAGATAATGAAGTAATAACTGAAGGGTTATTAGAAGAGGAGCAATTAAATGGAGTTCGTAGAAGATAATTTATTTAATGACTATGTTGAAAAATATAAAAATTTACCTTTACAAGAAAAAAAAGATTTAGTTGAAAAAGAACTAGAAGAATTATTAGCAGTCTTAAATGCTTTAAATGAAAAAAAAGGAAAACATGTCAAAACTTTATTTAATCGTGAAATACTAGATTTAAAGAAAAGTGGAGCGACAGAGGCTGATTTTGTTGAAGCAGTATTTGTATATACAAATGCAATTAAAGAATTAATTGCTGATTTAGTAAAAGATCAATAGGAGGAAGTATGGAAAAATTAGAATTTGGAGAAATAGCTGAATTAGAAGATGGTAAAGAATATATTTGCTTTGCTGGATTAGAAGAAAATGGAATTGACTATGTATACTTAATGAGTAATTTTAAACCATTAGAAGTAAGATTTGCTAAGCAAATAGTAAATGGTGATGAATTAAGATTAGAAATAATTGAAGATCCTGAATTAAAACAACATTTATATGAGTCTTTTAAAGAAAAAATTGGTAATAAAAGTAACCTATAATATCTTTATTGGAATTTTTTTAAAAATTATAGTATAATATGTAACAGGTGATTATAATGAGTGCACATCTATGGCAATATGTTTTAATATTTGCAATTATGGTTGTTATAGCAATTGCAGTTATACGCTCTAAAAGGCGTGATTTTAAGTTAGAGGCTAATAAGTTAGTTGAACTATTAGGTGGCAAAGATAATATTGAAAAATATGAATTTAATAAGTCGCGATTTGTGGTTGATTTAAAAGATGTAACTTTGGCTAATAAAGAGGGAATCCAAAAGCTTGGGGCACAAGGAATTGTTGAAATTGATAATCAATTAAAAATAATTCTTGGTGATGATGCTAAACAGATCAAGAAGTATATTAAAGAATTAAAACGATAATAATCGTTTTTTTTTGCTATTTTTCGACAAAGTTTGACAAAAGAATATAATAAAATGATAATGGTGATAGAATGAATTTTATAGATATGTTTATATTAAACTTAGTATTAGTATCCGTACCATTATTAATATATATGATATATATTACAACCAATCATACAAAAGAAAAAAAAGAACAAAACATATTTTTACAGTTAGCATTTTTGTCTTCATATTATTTAATAACTCATTATGGATTATTTAATGATGAGGCTGTAATGTTGTTTTTTATTGGAATAATAATTTTTTTCTTACTATTAAATAAAATGTATTTTTTAGCAGTTACATTAATGATTTTAAATATAGTAATATATAATACTCCCGGGTTTATTGTAATTTATTTATTAATATTGATATCGTTATCAATTAAGAAACACTTTATTAAACAATTTTTAACATTATATTTAGTTTGGTTTTATATATATCGAACAATATTAGATAAAAATAATCTCGAAACTATTATGTTTGTTATTATGTTTTTAGTAACTACTTATATTGTCTATATATTTTATCAAAAAGGTATAAAGGTCTTAGAAACTCATTTAGAATATAAAGAATTACAAAAAGAAAAACAAATTAGATTATCATTATTTAAAATAACTCATGAAATAAAAAATCCTGTTGCAGTATGTAAAGCATATTTAGACATGTTTGATGTTAATAATCTTGAACATTCTAAAAAATATATTCCTATTTTGAAAGACGAAATAAATCGACTATTAGTTCTTCTTCAAGATTTTTTAACAATGAATCAAAAAAATTTAAACTTAGATATTATGGATGTTAATTTACTTATAGAACAAGTTATAGATAATGTATCAGGATTATTAAAAAGTAATGATATTACTTTTAATCTAAATACTATTGATGATGAGTTATACATAAATGGTGATTATAATCGTTTATCACAAGTATTAATTAATATCTTAAAAAATAGTATTGAAGCTAATCCAACTAATATTGAAGTAAATATATATAATATTGATAGTAATCTATGTATAAATATCAAAGATAATGGTTGTGGAATAGATAAAGAAACACTAGGAAGAATATATGACCCGTTTTATACCACTAAAAGGTGTGGAACAGGTTTAGGAGTATCGTTATCAAAAGAAATAATAAATGCTCATAAAGGAACAATTGAGTATAGTTCTATTAAAGGTATAGGTACAAATGTAAAAATAACTTTACCTAGTTATGTTGAATTATGATATAATTACATTAGGGTGATAATATGAAACCATTAGTACTATGTATAATGGACGGTGTAGGAGAAAGAGAAGAGACACACGGAAATGCAGTTAAAGCAGCTCACACACCAAATTTAGATATGTTAAAAGAAAAATATGGCTATTCATTACTTGAAGCGAGTGGCTCTAAAGTAGGGCTTCCTGATGGTCAAATGGGAAATAGTGAAGTGGGCCATACAAATATTGGGGCAGGGAGAATTGTATATCAACCATTACAATTAATAACTGAAAAAATCAAAGATGGTTCTATTTTAGAGAATAAAAATATTTTAAATGTTATTAACCATACTAAGGAGAATAATTCAAAACTTCATATAATGGGGTTATTAAGTGATGGGGGAATACACTCTCATATTAATCATTTAATGGGTATTATTGATATGTGCATTAAAAATAATGTAAACGAAATATATTTTCATATTTTCTTAGATGGACGTGATACATTACCTAATGTTGCTTATAACTATATACAACAATTAGAAAACAAAATAAAAGAAATAAATAAGGGTAAATTAGTAACTATAAGTGGAAGATACTATGCAATGGACCGAGATAACAATTGGGATAGACTAGTGAAAAGTTATGATGCTATAGTCTATGGCAAAGCCGAAGAATATAAAACTGCAAAAGAGGTAATTGATAGTAATTATGCTAAAGATATCTATGATGAATTTATTATACCGGCTATCTTAGATAAAGAAGGAATAGTTGATGATAATGATGGTATAATTGTATTTAATTATCGACCTGACCGGTTAAGAGAATTATTCTCAGCTTTAACAAATCCTAATTTTAAAGGTTTTGAGACTAAATTATTGAATAATATAAAATTAGTAACAATGATGCCAGTTAGCGAGGAAGTAATATGCACTAATGCATTTGAATTACAGAAATTAGATAATATTATTGGTGATTATTTAAGTGATCATAATTTAAAACAATTAAGAATATCTGAAACAGAGAAATATGCTCATGTAACTTATTTCTTTGATGGTGGTGTTGAAAAGGAAATTAAAGGTTGTGAAAAGATTTTAATTCCTTCACCAAAGGTTGCCACTTACGATTTAAAACCAGAAATGAGTGCTTATTTAATAACTGATAAATTATTAAGTATTATTGATAAATATGATGTTGTAATAATGAATTATGCTAATGGAGATATGGTTGGCCATACTGGAGTATTTGATGCGACTGTCAAAGCTGTTGAAGTTGTAGATGAATGCATAGGTAAAGTATATAAAAAAGTAATGGAACTAGGTGGGACTTTAATAGTTACTGCTGATCATGGTAATAGTGATTATATGTTAGATGATAATAATAATGTTATTACAAGTCATTCAACATCATTAGTACCATTTATTGTAACTAAAGAAGGCATAGTTCTAAAAAATGGTAAATTAGGAGATATAGCACCAACTATGTTAAAATTACTTGACTTAGAACAACCAAAAGAAATGACTGGGGAAGCATTATATTGATAACTTATTTAGATTATACATTAGAAGAAGCTATTAACCTATATCAAACCTTAATGTTTGATTATCGTTTTATTTATTATATATTAGCAGCAACTGTAGTTTATGGTTTAATTATTTTTGTCAATCTTAATACGAAACAAGCATTTATTATAACATTTTTTACATTTGTCTTTTCGTTATTGGCGACATTCTATTTTAGAGGATTAGATTTAATTGAACATATAGATACAATATTTAATATTCATTTTTATCAAAATATTTTTTTCTATTATTGGAATGTTATTATTGGCATATTAATAATGCATATATTTATTAATAGTTCTAAAACTAGTACGGCTACTAAATTTATAATGCTCATATCATTAGTTTTAACTTTAAGTAACTTAATTTACTCATTTTACATTTCTAATATAGTTTACAATGATTTTACTTTAGTAGTAGGCAATATAGCACCAATAGTAATTGTTGGAAATATAATTTTATTTATTACATATTTATATTTAATAATTTTAAAAGTAGTAGAGTTTTGTTCTAAGAAAAAGACTAAAAACAATGACTTTTTGACAAACTAACTGTAAAATGCTATAATGTCTACTAGTCTTTAAAAAGGAGTGAACTATCTTGAAAATTACGGGTGTTAATTTAGTTATAAGTGCAGTAAGAAGAAGTCAATACCCAACTGATAATAAACCGGAGTATTTATTAGTCGGAAGATCTAACGTTGGAAAGAGCAGTTTTATAAATACTATTATTAATAGGAAAAACTATGCTCGAACTTCTGCAACACCAGGAAAGACACAAACGATAAATTTCTATCTTGTCAACGATGATTTTTATTTAGTAGATGCCCCAGGATATGGATTTGCTGCTCTTAGTAAAAAGAAACAAAAGAAATTCGGACTTATGATGGAAGACTATTTACAAAATAGGCCAAATTTAAAACAAGTATTTTTATTAGTAGACTTTAGACATCGTCCAACCAATGATGATATAATGATGTATAACTTTTTAAAACACTATAAAATACCTGTTACGATTGTAGCAACTAAAACAGATAAAGTAGGACTTACTCTACATCAAAAACAAAGAAATGCTATATTAGCTGACTTTGAATTAGTTGTAGGTGATGATTTTACAATGTTTTCTAATGTAACTAAGTTAGGAAAAAGCGATATATATCAAAAAATTGAGAGGACAAAATAGTTTCACTCAATTTTTTTTTTCATAAACTATAATGGTGATATAATGCGTATAGAACAATTTGATAATAAAATAATTTTAATAATAAAAAATAAAGAGGTAGAAGATATAGATTTTGATAATCCAATTAAATTAGAAAAATATTTTAAAGAAAAACTATTAAAACTAAAAGATATTTATAATATAGATATAAAGGGGTTTTACAATATAATAATTTATTTAGATTATAAAGAAGGAATAGTAATTGAATTAGAAAAAGAAGATATTGACTATTACGATGCATTTCATCAAATAGAAATGCGCATAATAAAAGAAGAAACAACCTTTTTATATGAGATTACAGATATATTTTCAATCCCTTATCAAAGCTTAGATATATATACATATTTAGATAAAATATACGCAAAAAGAAAAGAAAAAGAAGTATTAGAACTATATGAATTTGGAAAATTAATATATAAAGATACAGATAAAATTATTAAAAATGGAAATAAAATGACAATTTTACAATAAATATTATATTTTTTAATAAAAATTTGATATAATAATTCATAGAATAAGAGAGTATCGAGGTGGATTATGGAAACAAAAAAATCAGTATTATTTCTTATGAATGGATTTGGGTTAGAAGTACCACGTTCTTTTAATATTTATAAAGCTGCATTAATGCCTTCTTTGGATAAAATATCAAATTATTATCCATTTGCTAGTGTATTTGCTAGTGGAACAGAAGTAGGATTAAATAAAGGACAGTTATCAAGTTTTAAAGCCGGATACTCAGTATTTAGTTCATTTGGTAAACCAAATAAAAAAGCTAATGTAATTCAAGCAAAAATGGATGATACAACCTTTTATACTAATCCAGTTATTTCAGCTACTATCAATTATGCATTAAAAAATGATTCAAGGTTACATGTATTGTTTTCAATTGGAGAGCGAACTGAAGATAGCCAATTTAAACAATTAAAAAACTTTTGTTTATATGCTTCAAGAAAGGGTGTAAAACAAATAAATATCCATGTATTTTTAGGCGATAATAGTGTTAAGGATATGAAAGTATCATCTACGTTCTTAAAAAACTTAAAATACCATGTTATGACAGATATTCCAAATTGTAGAATTGTTTCAATAGCTGGACGTAAATATTTAACAGATGCGGGTAAAGATGAAAAAATAGCTTATTATCGTATGATAGTAAGTGGTGTTGGTGAAGTATGGTCTAATTATGAAGATACTATTGATAAGAAGTATCAAGCTAAAGAAAATGATGACAATATGGGGGCTTTCTTGACTGTTCGCGAAAATATTATTAAATCATACGATTCGGTGTTAATGTTTAACTATGATAATGAACTAGGAGCTGAATATTTAGACATTATACAACATCCAGAACAATACTTCCCTGTAGGTAAATTTCCATTACAAATTATGATTAATTCATTATTTGAAATAGATGGGAATCAAAATATTCCATATGGATTTGAAAGTAGTTTACCAGATAATTATTTCTTTAAAGATATTCCTGAAGATAAAAAAGTCTTAATCATAGCTGATCAAGATAGAATAGGATATATAAGTAAATGTTTAAACGGTTTTAGAACAGAATTTAAATCTAATTTAAGTGTATGGCCAATTGCAGATAAAACCAAAAGATTTGATTTAATGGCTCAATATTTAGGTGCTTATATAGATCAAGGAACTTTTGATTTAATTATAGCTGATTGTGACTTATTTAACGATAAAGTAGATAAATTAACCATTGATCAATTAAGGCAAAATATGACAGCTATAGATAGATGTTTGAACGTAGCTTATACTCATTCAGTTGCTAAAGATTATACATTATATTGTACATCATTATATGGAATGAAAAAAGAATTATTTTTGACAAAAACTAATGAACAAATCGACTTTTCACAGAAGACACCATTTATTGTTGCAGGTAAAGATATAACTAGAGCAAATACGTCATTACCTATTGATGGTAACTTTACTCAAGTTGCTCAACTGTTATTAAATAATATGGGTGTAAATAAGGATGATGATAAAAGTAATACTTCTTTAGTAGTAAATAAAGACCCAGGCGCTAAAAACAAAAAAATAATTCTAGTTGTTGGTGCAGTAGTACTTGTATTTATTCTTTTTGTTGTATATGCATTATTATATACATCAGGTGTAATTTAAAAAAGCATTTTGCTTTTTTTTATTTGCTATGATAATATGTAAGTAATAAAACTTAATTATTAAATAATAAATATCATTAATGGAAAATGTACTGTTGTTTGATTATTTCATCTAAACAATGAATTTTATATGTGTTTTAATAAAAAATTTAAATTCATATTGCGATTATGACTCTGATAAAAAGTTTAATATCAATAAGAAAATAATTTGATAAATAAGATATATTATTTTAACTGAAAGTGCATGATATTAGATTTTATACTATAAAATTTAGTATAGATTGGTGACATAATGAAGATAAATAAGGTGGTTAGAAATACGTTAATAATCATAATAATCAATTTAATACTAATAATATTTGTAATTACAAATATTGTAGTTTATGAATTAGGTTAGTATTTCATATAATTCATCTTTAACTAGTTCAGTTAGAGAGTATAAATATCCAAAGCATAAAACCGAAATAATTTCGACTAAATTAGAATATGGATATGTATATATTGATAGAACTAAGGTTGAAATTGAATTAATGCATCGGCTATATAGATTAGGGATAAGATACGGCGAAGAATCTAAGAAGAACGCAGATTTTTCTACAGTAACAATATATTTTCTATCTAGTGGAAAAGATAAAAGATATTACGATTTTAGCTCTTGGACTGCTGGAGGCTTAGGTGGAAATGGTCTTATTAAGGGAAATGTTGTAATGTGGAGTTATGAATAGAATAGTGAGGAAAAATTTTATTTTTCCTCTATTGATTGGCGTAGAAATTAATTATAAAATTATTTGTTAATATAATTAAGTATAGTTAGGAGGGAGCATATGGAGGCTATTAGCGTAGATAAATTGTGTAGGGATTATTACTTAAAAAATGAATTAATACATGCTATAAATAATATTTCTTATACATTTGAATATGGTAAATTTTATGCAATTATGGGGCATTCTGGTAGTGGAAAGAGTACTTTAATTCAATGTATGGGACTATTAGATAAAGTTGATAGTGGAAAAATATATATAGACGGCGAAAATGTAAGTTCTTTAAAAGAACATAGTAAAAATGAAATAAGAAATAAAAAGATAGGCTTCATTTTTCAAGATTATTATTTAAACAATACGATGAAAGCGTATGAAAATGTTATGTTACCAATGCTTATTAATGATAAATATAATAAAACAGATATGAAAAAAAGAGCTAAGGAATTATTAAAATTAGTAGGTTTAGAAGATAGAGTCAATCATTATCCTAAAGAATTATCAGGCGGTGAGCAGCAACGTGTAGCCATAGCTAGAGCTTTGGCTAATTCACCCTCAATCATTTTGGCCGATGAACCAACTGGTAATTTAGATGAGTTTACAGAAAAATATGTTTTAGAAAAGCTGAGAAAATTAGCTGATGAAGGAAACTGTGTTATTGTTGTTAGTCATAATCCAGTTATCGTAGAGTATGCAGACTATGTTTTAAAAATGAAAAGTGGCAGGTTCATTTATGAGGGGTAAATCATATTTATTTTTAGCCTTTAAATCTTTTTTTCATAAAAAGATAAATATTATTAATGCTTTCCTTTTGATTATTTGCACGTTATTAATCATATTTTCTTGTAGCTTCTTTAAGACTTTTTATACTTTCTTATCTAATTCTTCTACTGGTAATCTTAGTTATCGAACTTTGAGAGTATCAAGTGATTATAGCGTGATTGATAAAAAATGGTTAGAAGAGATAGATGGTGTTTCATATGTTATTAGTGAAGATGAATATAGATTAACAGTTAAGACTAATAATGATGAATATATTAATTTATATGGTGTTCCAAATGATTTTATTAAGGTTAATAAAGGAGAGTTATTGACAGATGACGAAGTAATTATTTGCCCTGAAACATTCTATTTAGGTTTGGAACCAGAGAATTACAATAAAGAATTTGTTAGTAAATTACATGATGGTAGTAATTATTTAGGTGAAATTTTTACTTTTATTATTAATGAACATGAATTAGATTATACAGTGGTTGGTATTTTTGATAACGATAAGTATACTTATGGTGAATATAATACTTGTTTTACGAGTATTACTAATATGCATAAATTAATCGAGACAGAGTTAGAAAACTGTGAAGGTTGCTATATCAGTGAAGATAGTAATGTTTATGTAATTGTTGATCATGTTAATGATAAAGATGAGATTGCCAAAAAAATAGGTTCTAAATATAGTGTTGATGAAATAATACAAATAAATACACCGACTATTACTTTTATTTTAAGTACTTTTTTAGCAGTAACTGCGATTATATTAATCTTTGTCTTTATTATCCTATTTATTTTAACAAAGAAGTTTATGACTTATAATAAAGAAAGTAATTTAATTTATAAAGCAATGGGATATAGCAATAAAGTGTTAGTACGAGTTAATTATTTAGAAAATTTAATACTTGTGGTATTTAGCTTTATTATTTCTATGATTATAGTTATTATTATCTATTTTATTTTATTAAATAAGTATAATGCCGATATTAAAACGGGAATTAATATTTACATATCTTATCTTTCAATTTTTGGTAGTTTTACAGCTTGCTTATTGATTTCTTTGTTATCTACTAGATTTGCTTTAAAAGATAAAAAAAAATCGATTATAGAGGAATTAGATGATTGTGAAATATAAATTATTTTTAGAAAGTTTTTTAAAAAAGAAAAAATTAGTTAAATTCACGCTAAATGTAGCAACTATTATTTTTTTATTATTAATTTTAACCGGTTATTTTATTAAAGGTACAAAGCAAATATATCAAACTAAAAAAGAAGAATTTTTAGCAGCCTCATATCTTCATTTAATTTTTGAAAAAGATTATAATGATGTTATTAAAGAATTAAATAAGATAGAAGAAGTTAAACATTATTATCCCATTAAAGAAGTTGTGATAGATGACTTTGTGTTTAGTTATCGCGATAAAGCATTTATTGAATTAGTAGATGGTCACAACATTAAAAATGATAATGAAATATTAGTGTCTAATTTATTGTCTGAATATCAAATAGGAGATAAATTAATTGTTAATAATCAGGAATATAAAATTGTAGGAATATATGAAAGCTCTAAATATAATATAGCCAATGCTTATGATGGTTCTTTAACTAGTATGTTATGTTCTTATAATGTTTATTATAATTATCTTGATTTAAGCAATATTAAAGAAGTAATGGTTTTAGCTGATGATTATGATAACCTTAATGAATTAATTAGCAAGTTAGATGACTATGGTATTGGTGTTTATGATCAAAATAACAACATTCTAAATCATTATCGTAATTTATGTACAAATGCCGAAATATTAAAAAATATTTTAATTTTATTTGAAACTTTATTTATTGTGGCTATTACCTTGATTGTTTTGCATGATAATATTTTTGATTATGCAATAATGCGGGCTTTAGGATATTCTAATATACATCTTTTAAAGATTGTTTTAATGGAATTATCATTAATTTTAACTATTAGTTTTGTGATAAGTTTTATTATAAGCTTAATCTTGCTTATATTACCAATATCTTTTTTGAAATTTAATTTAATAAGTATTTTATATGTTTTAGGCCTTCTTATTACAAGTACAGTGCTTGTATCAATTATAGTTATTTTTTATCTTGGCCGTATCTCAATTATTAAAATCTTAAAGTAGATAACACAAATTTATTTATTATCTTCGCGCATGATATAATAAAGAAAATTAATCTTTATTTAAGGTTTATGAATTATAATACTAGTAGGTGGTGATATCTTGTGCGAATATTGGTTGTTGAAGATGAATATAAGCTAGCTGATTTGATTCAGACTAGATTAAAAAAAGAAAATTATATTGTTGATATTGCTTTAGACGGGGAAGAGGGATTATTTAAAGCTTTAACAGATATTTATGATTTAATAATATTGGATGTTATGCTTCCTAAAAAAGATGGTTTTGAAATACTAAAGACACTAAAAGACAATAATACAAAATCAAGCATTTTGATGCTAACTGCTAGGGATTCTATCAGTGATAAACTAGAAGGATTTGAAAACGGTGCTGATGATTATTTGACTAAACCATTTCATATGGAAGAATTAGTAGCACGAGTAAATATTAGATTGCGTAAAAATAATGATAAAAAAAATATTAACTATATAGAATTTGAAGATTTAAAATTAGATTTAAAAACAACTGTATTAACATGTACGAAGACAGGAGAATCTATTGATGTTGTTTGTAAAGAATTTTTAATTTTAGAGTGTTTGATGAAAAATGCTAATCAAATTGTATCCAAAGAATTTTTATATGATAATGTATGGGGTATAGATAATGATACCTTATCTAATAATTTAGAAGCTTATATTTCCTTTATTAGAAAAAAATTAAAAGCTATTGGTTCTTTGGTAAATATACGTGCGGTTAGAGGATTAGGGTATAAGTTAGAGGTGGATAATGAAGAAACTTCAGAATAAAACTTTCTTTTTATTAATCTCTATTTTAACAATGTTTTTACTTACAATATTAATTATTTTAAATATTAGTATTTATAATCAAGAATATAAACAATTAGAAGAAAAACTTATTAAAATTAAAAATGCTCATGAACGATTTAATCCCATCGTTGATAAAAACCAAAATCCAATGTTTATGGATATGGAGGTATATGTTGTTTCTGTTGATATTAGAGGTAATATAAAAACAATTATAAATTATACAAATGATGGATTAAGTGATAGTAAAATAATTGAACTTGTAAATAATAATATAGATAGAATAGGAGAAATAAGAAATTTATATTTTAATAAATATATATTTTCATTAAATAATAATGGTGATTTAATAATTATCAATAATAGTCGCGTTAAAGATTACTTAATATCTTTATTATTTACTTCTTTCTTCTTATTTATCGGACTAGAAATGGCAATTATTTATGTGTCTTGGCATTTAACAAAATGGTTAGTAAAACCAGTTATCGAATCTTTTGATAAACAAAAACAATTTATATACGACGCTTCTCATGAATTAAAGACACCATTATCGATTATTATGGCTAGTGCTGAGACATTTGAAGAGAATCCTAATGAAAAAAAATGGCTAGATAATATTAAAAGTGAAACGCATAGAATGAGTAAGCTAGTTACCAATTTACTAGATTTATCTAAATCAGAATATATAAAAGAACAAGAAACATTTAGTGAAGTCAATTTATCAAAGTTGGTAGAAAGCACTTCATTATCTTTTGAAAGTTTAATGTTTGAACAAAGTTTAACTTTAAAATTAGATATTGAAGATTCTATTATGTTTTGCTGTAATCTAGATCGCATAAAAGAATTACTTAGTATTTTAATAGATAATGCTATAAAACATGGATATGAACAATCAACCATAAATATTAAATTATATAAAGAAAAAAACATTATTTATTTAGAAGTTCAGAATAGGGGGGATGCTATTCCTAAAGATGAACGTGAAAAGATATTTGAAAGATTTTATCGAATTGATAAATCTAGAAATCGTGATGCTAATCGTTTTGGTTTAGGGTTATCGATTGCTAAAAATATTGTTATAAATCATAATGGACATATTTCCGTTGATTGTAAAAATGGCTATACGGTATTTAAGGTACAATTTAAACAGAATAAATAAAAAATTCTGTTTTTTTAATTTATTTAATCTTCATTTAAGGTTTACAAAGTATAATTTCAGTGTGAGGAGGAAAATATGTATATTTTAAAAAATGCAATTATATCAATTGTAAGAAATAAAGGAAGAAATTTATTAATTGGCTTAATTGTTATTGTAATATCTTGTGCTGTTTCTGTAACACTAGCTATCAATAATTCTTCTAATAGTTTAATTAAATCTTATGAATCAAAATATGAAGTAGAAGCAATTATTAGTATGAATAGAGATAATATGATGCAAAATTTTAATCCTGAAGATCGAGAAAATTCTAGAGAAAATATGCAAGAAATATTTGAAGCTGCTAATCAATTGACAGAAGATGATATTAAAAATTATGCTGATAGTACTTATGTTGATAGTTATTACTATACTATGAGTGTAGGCGTAAATTCTTCTGATTTAGAAAAAGCTGAAATGACATCAAGCAATAATGATTTTGGTGATAGAGGACCAGGTGGCAAACAAGATTTTAAAAATCAAACAAATGGTGATTTTACATTAAAAGGATATTCATCAATTGAGGCAATGAATGAATTTATTGAAGGAAACTATACTATTGTTGATGGTGAAGTTTCTGAAGATTTTGAAGATAATAGTTGTATTATTAATAGTGAACTTGCTACTTTAAATGAAATAGAAGTAGGAGATACAATTACTATTGTTGATAGTGAAGATGATTCTAATAGTTATGAATTAGTTGTAAGTGGAATATATGAAGAAAAAGAAAATGAAGATAATGGAATGAGTATGTTTTCAAATTCTGTAAATATTATTATTACCAACACCAACTTTATCAGTAATATGAAAATGAATAATGAAGATTTAGATGTATCTATTACACCTACATTTATTTTAACTAATATTAATGTAGTTGATGCCTTTAATGCTGAATTAACTGAAAAAGGATTAAGCGAATATTTAACTCTTCAAACTAATTTAGAACAAGTTGAAAATGCTACGAGTACAATTTCTAATGTTAAAAACTTTGCTATTACATTCTTAATCATTACACTTATTATTGGGACAGTTGTTTTATCAGTAATTA
Organism: uncultured Bacilli bacterium; assembly: GCA_944350495.1. Lineage (GTDB taxonomy): Bacteria > Bacillota_I > Bacilli_A > RF39 > UBA660 > UBA5578. The sequence goes on along the minus strand of CALVOZ010000004.1, from coordinate 111,131 downwards.
ATATGATAAATATTAGAGAAAGAAAATATGAAATAGGTGTTTTAAGAACTATTGGTATGAAAAAATCAAAAGTATGTTTACAATTTATTAGTGAATTATTAATTGTTGCTTTTATATCTTTGATTTTAGGTGCTGGTATAGGTGCAATTATAAGCGTTCCTATCTCTAATCAATTACTTGAAAATGAAATATCAAATTCACAAAACCAAACAAATAGTATTAGACAAAATTTTGGTAAAGGAATGGAAACTGGACAACCACCAACTCAAGATTTTGCTAATAAAGAATTTAATGGTGTAACATCTATTCAGACAGTTGATAGTATAAATGCTGCAGTTGATTTAAAAGTATTATTAGAACTTTTAGGAATTGGATTAATAATAACTTTAATTAGTTCTGTAAGTGCTATGGTAAGTATTCAAAAATTTTCACCATTAACTATATTAAAGGAGCGATCATAATGAAAGAAAAAGACATAATTTTAAAAGTAGAAAATGTATCTTATCGATATAGTGATGCTGAAAAAGATGATTATGTGTTGAAAAATTTAAATTATACTTTTGCCAAAGGAAAAGTATATGCTATAAAAGGAAAAAGTGGTAGTGGTAAAACAACATTATTATCATTAATTAGCGGTTTAGAAAAAGATTATGAAGGTTCAATTAAGTTTGAAGGAAAAGAATTAAGAGAAATTGATTTAGATGATTATAGAAGCAGAGATATAGGAATTGTTTTTCAAAGTTATAATTTATTACCACATTTAACGGCTCTAGAAAATATTATTTTATCTATGAATGTTAGTAAATTAAAAATAGATAAAAAAAGTGAAAAAGCCTTAGAACTTATGAAAAGTGTAGGTTTAACAGAAAAACAAAAAGATAGAAGAGTATTGCGATTATCTGGTGGAGAACAACAAAGAGTGGCCATTGCAAGAAGTTTATCATATAATCCCAAAATAATTTTAGCAGACGAGCCAACAGGTAATTTGGATAAAGAAACAGAGAATGATATTTTAGAAATTTTAAAAGGATTAGCTAAACAAGAAAATAAATGTGTTGTTATTGTAACTCATTCAGAGAATGTATGTAATCAAGCTGATATTATATATGAACTTACTAGTAGTAGAAAAACGACAAAAAAATAGTTTTGTTATATATTAAAAGGAAGGTAAAGAAAATGGATAATACTTTAAATATTCAAGAAAAAGAAAAAAGTTTTAATAAAAAAATAATATTATGTCTTTTCATTTTACTCTTATTAATAATTGCTATTTTAGTTATACTTGGAGAAAATTATTTTGCTGATAGTAAAGAGGCCCTAACTGAAAATAAAGAACTGGTAACTTTACAGTATACTAATACAGAAGTTGAAACCACAGAAGGTGTTTATATGATAGATGTTTCAGAAGTAGTTGAGAATGTTATGCCTTCTATTGTTGCTATTACAAGTAAAACATTAATTTCAAGTGGAAGATTTGGACCAAATTATTATGGTCAAAATCAATATACGGAAGGCGCTGGTTCTGGAATTATTATAAGTAAATCTGACGAAGAATTATTTATAGTAACGAATAATCATGTTGTTGAGGGAGCTTCAGAATTAACAGTACAATTTATAAATAATAAATCCGTAGATGCCACTATTAAGGGAACATCTAAAAGTAAAGATATTGCTGTTATATCTGTAAAATTGAATGAACTAGATGAAGAAACAATTAAAGAAATTAAGATAGCTACAATTGGAAATAGTGATGAGATAAAAGTTGGAAATGGTGTTATAGCAATCGGTAATGCATTAGGATATGGTCAATCAGTCACAACAGGTGTTATAAGTGCTTTAGAAAGAGAAGTTACTATAGATAATTATACTAATTCAATGATTCAAATTGATGCTGCTATTAATGGTGGAAATAGTGGTGGTGCTTTACTTAATAGTAAAGGTGAAGTAATAGGCATTAATTCAGCTAAATATTCATCAAATGGAACTATTAGTTCTGCTAGTATTGAAGGAATGGGATTTGCTATTCCAATTTCTGATGTAGAAGCTCTTATTACTGATATTATTAATGGTGAAGAAATTGAAGAAGGTGTAACTTTAGGTATTGAAGGTTACATTATAACAAATGAAAATATAAATGGTTATTTTATTGAAAATGGCTTTTATATTACTAAAGTAGTTTCTGAAAGCAATGCTTCAAAAGCAGGATTAGAAGCAGGTTATATAATAACTGAAATTAATGGTCAAGAAGTTAATATTTTTAGTGATTTAAGTAATGTTATTTCAAAAAAGAAAAAAGGAGATAAAATAACTTTAAAAATAAAATATTTTGTTTTAGGAAATTATCGAGAAACAGAAGTAGATGTAACTTTATCTTAATAAAGTATACATATTTATAAAAGACTAATTTAAATTAGTCTTTTAATTTTTAGATAATTTAATAATATGATATACTATGTATGTAATGTAACTAGTAAAATTTAAGTATAATAACGATTATACTATTATGTTAAAAATATTCAAAAAGATATTATAGGGATATTAGATAGTAATTATAATTTAATAGTTAATTATAGGTATGATAGTTGGGGTAATATCTTATCTATTACTGATAGTAACGGAAATGATATAACTGATAGTAATCATATAGGCATAATTAATCCATTTAGGTATAGAAGTTATTATTATGATACAGAAACTAATTTATATTATCTAAATAGTAGATACTATAGTCCAATATTAGGGAGATTTTTGAATGCTGATGGCATATTGGGTGCAAATAGAAATATAATGTCTTACAATTTATATGCTTATTGTGATAACGATCCAATTGTTATGGTTGACACAGAAGGATATGGTATTTTATTTGTACTTGCAGTTGGAATTATAGGCGGAATTGCAAGTGGAGGAGCTAAAGTAGTTTCTAATAAGTTACAAGGAAGAAAATGGAATGAAGGACTTCATAGTGCTTTTATTGGTGGCTTTGTTACAACGTCTTTTTCTGTAATACCTTCTACCGCTATTTTTTCTGGCATTCTTGGATCAATTGCTGAATCTGGTAGTGAAGAAGTTGAACAATATATAAGTGGGGAAAAGAGCTTCAATAAATTTGATTTACTGGATTCTGTTGGTAATATATCAAAAGATATAGTTATTGATTATTCGACTGATTCACTTATTGATAAAGTAGAGATGCCGGGGAAAACAAAAATAAATCCTCAATGGGGGCAACCACAGTCAACGAAAACTATCAAGACTAGTAATTATACAAAAAAAATTATTAGAAATGAAAGGGCTGATTTTGTGCTGAATGCCGGTACAAATTATTATCTTGACCAACCTGATCGAAATAAAGATAACAAAGTAAGTTCAAGCTGTTATTGGTGGGATACATTTAATGTATTAAATGGCAATGTTGCTATAGGTGCTGCCGTTGGCGCTGGCCTTTTATTTATGTTATAATAATTAAGGAGAGAGATTATGAAAAAGAAATTACTGAAATTGACTGAAACGCAAGCAAAATTATTAGAGATACTGCTTACAGTTTTTGGTATAATTTTAATTATTATATTTGGTATAAGCTTAGGTTTGAATTTTCCATCAAATCAAGAGAGAATAGGTAACTTTGTGCGCGTTTTAATATTCTTATTAACGATTGGGTGGCTTATTCTAGTAATTAATTTTGGTGACATTATAAAAATTGAAGAGCGAAATATTAAATCTAAAAAATTTGATGTTAAGTGTTCATCATTTTATAGTTTGAAAAATAGTTTATCGAAATTTCTTTCTAAAAAAGAATACAAAGATATTTTTATGATTGAAAATAGTTTAAATTGTAATATATATTGTTTTTTGAAGGAAAGAAGGATTTCTAGTCGGGCATATATATTAATTGATTTAAGTGGTAAGGAAATAACTGAAGAATTTCGAAAAGCATATTTTGATGTATGCTTAGAATATCTTGCTAAACAATATCCAGCACTTACTGGTAGTGATATATATGTAACGCATATTTTATGTGTTGATAAGACAAATGATATTACAAAAAAAATAACAGAAAGAGTAGCAATTCAAGATAGACCCGTGTATCAATTACCAATAGTAATTTCTCTTTCAAATCAAAAAATGTATGTATCATCTAGTGATTATGTTGGAATAAAACAGTATGACAAAATGTTAAGAATAATGAAAGATTATATAAAAAAACAAGATTTATATTTGTAAAAGAAAAAGAGTTTTATTCTCTTTTTCTTTTCGTCTAAATGGAGGTGATAATTTATGATTGAATTTATATTAAAGTATTGGTTAGAAATTCTTTTTACAATTATAAGTTCTAGTGTAGCTTATATGTTAAAAGGCTATATGAGTTTAAAGAATGGATTAAAAGCATTACTAAAAAATGAGATCATTAGAATATATGAAAAATATATAGAATTAGGATATTGTCCTAATTATATGAAAGATAATATTAGTGAAATTTATAGGAATTATCAACACTTTGAAGGTGATATATTTGCTAAAAATATGGTTGATGAATTATATAAATTACCTAGTGAGTTAAAGGAGGTAGAAGATGTTAAAGAAAATATTGAACGACAAGTTACTTGGCAAAGTGCTTAAAACATTTATAGAAGGCTTCATTGCAAGCATCATCGTTGTTTTACCAACTACAGATTTATCTAATTTTGATTTAGTTAAATCTATGATGATAGGTGCGATTGCTATGGGAATAAGTGCAGTTTTAAATTTAATACAGGAGAAGTTAAATGGAGAAAGCTATACTTAATGTAGATGTTTTATATATTAGTCAAAATATGAATAGTAATTTTTCTCATAATGGTGATTTAGCTATTGATATATCAAAACTAAAATATTTAAAAGCTCCGTTTACTGGTAAAATAAAAAGAAAATATAGTAATTGTAATGGAATTTGGTTAGAGAGTTCAAAGAAGGTAGAATACGCTGACGGGACTATTGACTATATGACTATTATGACATTACATGATAATGATGTATCAGATTTATATATTAATAAAAAGATAAAGCGAAATGAAATATACTATCAACCTGGAGTAAAAGGTAATGTTACTGGTAGTCATATTCATATTGCAGTAGGAAAAGGAAAATTTAAAGGAACTGGTTGGTATAAAGGAAAGTATCAACCAAAAGTAAAAGCATATGCTTGGCTTATTAATAATCAATATGATATAACTAAAGCGTTATTTTTGCATCCAGATGTGAAAGTATCTAAAAATTCATATGAATGGAAAATCTATGAAGAGAAAAGTAATAATTTAAAAAAGTCTAATAATGAAATTGCTAAAGAAGTTATTCAAGGAAAATGGGATAATGGAAATATGCGAAAGAAAAGGTTAGAAGAAGCAGGATATAATTATAATGAGATACAAGATTTGGTTAATGAACTATTAAACAATGATAATAAATATTATATAGTTCAAAAAGGAGATACTTTATGGGATATAGCGATGAAGTATAAAGTATATTGGAAAGATTTATATGAAGAAAATAAAGATATTATTGGAGATAATCCTAATTTAATTAAACCAGGACAAAGATTATTAATTAAATTTTAGAAGGCAATCTTTAATGATTGTACTTCTTTTTTTGTTCTATCTTTTTATTGTAAACATATATTTTAATGAAAGAAAGTAGGTCATATATGGAAAAAGTAGATATTATTAAAAGTATTACGGAAAGAACCGGTGGAGATTTATATCTTGGAGTAGTAGGAGCCGTTAGAACTGGTAAGAGTACTTTTATTAAAAAGTTTATTGAAAATTTAGTGGTGCCTAATATTGAAGATGAGTATGAAAGAAAAAGATGTTTAGATGAGATACCACAATCAGCTCAAGGTAAAACAATTATGACAACTGAGCCTAAATTTGTTCCTAGTAATGGTGCCAACATAAAAATAGATGGTTTTACAGCTAATGTTAGGCTTGTAGATTGTGTTGGTTATGTCATTGAAGGGTCTAAAGGTTACGAAGATGAGAATGGACCTAGAATGGTTAAAACTCCTTGGTATGATGAAGAAATACCGTTTATTGAGGCAGCTGAAATAGGAACCGAAAAAGTTATTAAAGATCATTCTAGTATTGGTATTGTTGTAACTACTGACGCTTCGTTTGGCGAAATTGCGAGAGATAGTTATATGGAAGCTGAAGAAAGAGTTATTAGTGAGTTAAAAAGCATTGGTAAACCTTTCATAGTATTATTAAATTCTGCTCATCCAATGTTACCAGATACGATTAATCTAGCTGATAAGATGCGTGAGAGTTATAATGTACCAGTCATTCCTGTTAGTATTGAGAATTTAACTGAGAAAGATGTTTATAGCATATTAAGAGAATCTTTATATGAATTTCCTGTCTTAGAAGTAGAGGTTAATATGCCTGATTGGATTGCTTCTCTAAAACCTGATAATTGGTTAAAGAAAATATACATTGATAAAATTAAAGAAAGTGTTGTTGATATTGATAAATTAAGAGATATTGATACAATTACTAATCATTTTACTTCTTGTGAATATATTGATAAATCATATATTTCAAATGTCAATACTTCTACTGGTGTTGTTACTATTAATTTACATGCACCCGATGAACTATATAATCAAGTTTTAAAAGAGATTGTTGGGGTTGATGTAAATAGTAGGGCAGATATTATTTCTTTATTTGAGTCATATAAAGAAGCAAAAACAGAATATGATCAAATAAAATCTGCTCTAGCTATGGTTAAAAGTACAGGTTATGGTGTTGCTAGTCCAACTATTAATGATATGAAATTAGAAACTCCTGAAGTTATAAAACAAGGTAATAGATATGGAATTAGATTAAAAGCTGTAGCACCTTCTATTCATATGATTAAGGTTGATGTTGAATCTACTTTTGAACCAATAATTGGTTCTGAGGTTCAAAGTAAAGAATTAATTGATTATTTAATGAAAGATAAAGATAATATTTGGAAAAGTGAAATATTTGGTCGAGGTTTAGATGAAATGGTCAAGGAAGGAATTCAAGCTAAATTAGCTCTCTTACCAGAAGGAGCGAGATTTAAATTACAGCAAACATTAGGTAAATTAGTTAATAAAGGTAATGGTACATTATTTACATTAGTATTATAAATAAAAAAATATTATTTGTAATTTGACAAATAATATTTTTAGTATATAATATTGGTTTGTTGTGATTTGGAAGTGATATTATGACATTATTATTAATTATTAAATTGTTAGTGCAAAATAAATCAGTACGAAGTATTTTTAAATGAAATTGCTTATTTTAGTTAATTATTATATTTAGCTAAATGAGTTGGAGGACTTATGAAATTAAAAAATATCTTTTTTACTTTATATTGTGTTGCTATTCTATATTGTTATAATGTATTTGCTTTTGAAGAAAGAAATAATTCCTTTATAGAATTATCGTTTAATGATAAAATAATTATCATAGTATTATTTAGCTTGTCTTTTATTTTAGTAAAAGGATTTAAAGCAAAAAAGAGTATTCAAGAGTAAAATAAAAAAAGTTCACTTAATGTGAGCTTTTTTATTGTTCTGTTGGGATATCTGGATTGATTGGCGGCGTGTCATTATTACTTACTGTAATTCGAACACCGTCAGACATGTTTTGCTTAAATACTGAATAGCAAGTTCGGACTACAATGTTAACATCTCCATAATATCCAGTTAAATTATAATTTGTATCAGCAGTCCATCCGACTAATGTTTCAGTTCCATCTGGGTTGACAACGTAGACATTATAACCAACATTTCCTAATATTTTTGTATTAGTATTAATTAAACCATTAACATAGTATCTTAATCTCTTTTCAGTTTCATAAGCTGATTTGTTTTGTGAAATTAATAATTCTTTATTAAATGCATCTGGTGTTGCAATTGGATCCCAAGATAATTGAATGGTTCCTAATACAGCTTGACCTTGTAAATTAGTTGGGTCATCTAATTTATCAAATCTTGGTGAAGTTACTTTAGGTTCAGTTCCTTTGATAAAGTATTCTGTTGTTTTATAACTACTTGGTGTATATTTACTTGGTAACATTAAAGTGGCATTACCTTCTTCAATTGTAACTTTTACTACACTTGATGGTTGTTTAAAATCATCTTTATTTGTAAATACTCCTTTAGCAACTGCTTGGAATATTCTTGCGTGTTGTAAACTTCCAAGGCGATTATAACCATCACTTATTTTGTCATAACCATACCAAATACCAATTGAATATTCAGTATTATAACCAACTACCCAATAATCTTTAACTGCCTTACTTGGTAACTTATGAGCTTCTTTTGTTGGCTCATCAAAGTTTGTAGTACCAGTTTTAGCAGCATATTTAACACCATTAACATTATAATATTTACCAGTATCAAGTCCATATGATGCAGCACTTTGTAACATTTTAGTTATCATATATGCTGTGTAATCATGCATAACTTGATTTGTTTTAGTAGTATTAACATAAGTTTCACCAGAATCGACATAAACTAATTTTGTAAATGAATATGGTTCAGTATAATATCCACCATTAGCAAATGCAGCATAAGCAGATGCCATAGATAGAGGTGATTCACCATTATATCCACCGATAGAGTGAGCTTCATGTAAATATTCTTCAGGGCTTAATCCTAGACTTTCAACAAATTCTCTTAATAATTTTTTATCTAATAATTTAAATGTTTTTAAAGCTGGAATATTTCTTGATAATTTTAAAGCTTCACTAATAGGCATGAATCCTTTATGTTTTCCATCCCAGTTATTTATTTCTGTACCATCGGTGTAAGTTATATCTTGTTCATCGGCGATTACTGTACCAGTACTCCAGTTTAAATATTCAATAGCTGGAGCATAATCATACAATGGTTTAGCTGTTGAACCTATTTGATAACTAATATTAGTAGCGTGATTTATATTACCAATTCCTTCAGTTTCTCTATTACCACCAACAGCAACTAAAGCACCAGTTTTTACATCAACTACGGCAACACCGGCTTCAACTTTACTATTTTCCCATTTGTATGAAGAACTTTGCCCAGTAATAATTTTACCGACATGTGTTTGCATTTTTTTATCAAATGTAGTGTAAATTTTCATTGATGTTGTACGAGGGTTAACTCCTGTTTTCTTTTGAACTTCGGCAACAACTGTATCAACAGCAGAAACATATTCATCTTTAATATCATCTGCGCTTGCTGAGTTATTATCACTACCAACGACAACTTTATCAACAGTCATTTTCATAGCTATTTCATATTCTTCTTCAGTAATATATCCATGTCTATGCATTAAATATAATACGGTTTGTCTACGCTCTTCAGCAGCTTCTGGATAATAGAATGGATTTAATGCAGAAGGTGCTTGGAACATTCCAACTAAAATAGCTGCTTCTGAGATATTAATATCTTTAGCACTTTTATTGAAATACATTTGAGCAGCAGATTCAACTCCCCATGCACTACCAAGTTGTCCAGCATTTATGTAAAATTCTAATATTTCTTCTTTAGTATATGTAGTCTCTATTTTAAATACAGACATATAAACGTCAGTAAATTTTCTTACAATACCATCCCAACCAGTGGCTGTTTTATCTTGAACAATGTAGTTCTTAGATAATTGCATTGTTAAGGTAGATGCTCCACCAGCACTGCTATCGCCAAGTAATTGTTTAAAAGCTGCTACCATAAAACGTTTAATATCGACACCATGATGTTGAAAGAAATTAGCATCTTCTGTCGCAACTAAAGCATTAATTAGAACTTCAGGTAATTCATCATAAGTTAAAATTGAACGGTTTTGAAGACCAATAGTAGCCATAACAGAACCATCAGCAAAATAAATTGTAGTAGGTTCAGACGAATATAAGTTCTCAGGTTTAAATTCTGGAGCATTATCTATGATGTATTTAGCAAATAATCCTAATGCAATACAACCTATAATAAAACATATACAACAAAATAATAAGAAAATTTGAAATATTTTTAAAAATATATGACTTTTCTTTTTCTTATCTTTAGTATTCTTTTTCTTTTTACTCATATCTTTAACCTCTTTGTTATTAACTATTTTTTTATCAACCTTATATTCATAAACAACTTTTTCCTCTTTGACTTTTTTTCTAGTTTTAACATTACTCTTAGGTTTTTTCTTAGAATTAATTTTCTTTAGTAACTTAATTATTCCAGCTTTTATCGGTTTAAAAAAACAAATAAAATCGATTGTTCCAATTATTAATAAACTCCATAAAAGACCTATAGCATAAATTCCTATGACGAATGCTAATAAGCTAACTAGAATAATTGCGAAATTAGTTGGATTTTCCAAAATCCTATTTTTCACATTTTTCATACATCACCTCAATATATTTTAAATAATCTAGTCTAGGACGTAAACTCAATTCTAATATTTTACCACGTTCTTCAAAATAAGACAAAGGAATAGATTTACGAGACCCATCTTTAATGAATTGTTTAATATCTTCCCACATAAGTAAGAATGTTTTATTTAAAGTTACAAATCTGACAATTAAAAAACCAATTCCGCCATGTCTTACAATTGAATCTAGGTGTTTTAATTGATGCTTATGAATATTAGCTAGTGGAAAACTAGTTTTACTTCTTGTCTCTTTAGCATCAAAATCAATATATTTTCCTTTATAGATACCATTGTAATCAGTGGTAGATGGAATTTTAAAACTTGCTTTTTCAATAAAAGCATTATCTCTAGATTTGTAATTTACTTTATGAATGGTAATAGGGGTTGGCTTTTTATATATAACTGCAATATCATTCTCACGATAATATTCATTAGTTACATTTAAATCATCTTCTAAGACCATTCCTCTGTTCCCGTAATTAACTACATTATTTGATTTTTTATGTAATCCATTTGGATAGTTCATAGCGGTCACCTATCAAATATTATACTATAAATTGCTTTTAAATGCTATATTTGGTTTGTAATTCGACATTCTTAACACTTAACTAATGATATTTTATAGTTGGTGATAAAATGGAAAATAAAATGCATGTTTTAAAAATGTTTGATGAAATGATAAATGATATTAATTATATTAAACTAAATACGTATAAATTACCTAATAAATAACACTTAGAATGTTTGACAAAAAAAACATTTTTTGAGATAATAGCAGTGAATAAAGATGAGGTGGACAAGATGTATAGAGATCGTATAAATTTAACTAGTCAAGATATTTTAGAAAAAGAATTTAAAATAGATGCTAGAGGATATCGTTTACAAGAAGTAGATCAATACTTAGATATTATCATTAAAGATTACGAAGAAATGACATCAATCATTCGCGAATTAGAAGCTGACAAAAAAGAATTACTAGAAGAAAACATGAATCTAAAAAAGGAAGTTAGAAAACTTCGTACTAAATTAGATGTTATCGAAGAAAGTGATTCTGGTGTTAGTGGCGCTAATGCAGATTTATTGAGAAGGTTGTCCAACTTAGAAAAAGTTATTTATGGAAAAGAGTAGCATTTCGGCAAACGCTGCATATTAACTTATGTAGAGGAAAGTCCATGCTCGCACAAACTGCGATGTTTGTAGTGTTCGTGTAAAGGGAAAAAATAACCTTTAGTAGTTTTTAACTAACGGCTCCGAGGTAACCTAAGTCTTAGGATATGGTTATATTAGGTTTAAAAGTGCCATAGTGACGATGTATTTTAGAAATGAAATAAGTGGAACGCGGTAAACCCCACGAGCGAGAAACCCAAATTTTGGTAGGGGAGCTCTAACAAGGAAATTGAACTGAGTTAGGGATCGAAAGATAGATAAATGTTTGCCACCTTTAAGGTACAGAACATGGCTTATGAAGTGTTATTTGTTTTTTAGAATTGAGGTTTCGCATGAAGGAAATAGGAGAGAAATTAAAAGATGCCCGTGAGGGTATGGGTATTTCTATTGAAGAAGCTGCTGAAGACTTAAAACTAAGACCTTCGCAATTAGAAGATATTGAGGAAGGTAACAGAGAAGCCTTCAAAGATATTTTTTACTTGAAATACTTTATTCGAGATTACGCCAAATATCTAGGGTTAGATTATGAACAAATGGTTGAAGACTTTAATGAATTTGTATTTGATTATACATCTAAAATATCACTAGAAGATATTAAAAAAGCAAATAAAAAACATGAAAAAAAAGATAAAAACAAGATTGTGTCTCCGTACACATTAGATAAAGAAGACAATAAAGGGTTATCAAAATTTATAGTTATTGGACTAATTGTAGTCGTATTATGTATAATTATTTCTTTAGTGCTTCAAAATATGCGCTAAGAAAGTAGAAAAAGTTTTATAGGTGAATTATGGCAAAGAAAAAAAGTAAGAAAAGTATTATGAACTTACCAAACAAAATTACAATTACACGTATTATTTTATCATTAGTTATAGTAGTGATTTTAGTAGTACCATTTAATATGCTTGGAATCGATATTCCAAAATTATTTATTGATGAAAAATTAGTAGTAGACGTTAAGTATTTAGTTGTAGGTGTATTATTTGTAATTGCATCTACTACAGACTGGATTGATGGCTATATTGCTAGAAGTCGTAACTTAGTTACAGACTTTGGCAAAATGATGGATGCGATTGCTGATAAGATGCTAGTTAATTCAGTACTAATTATCTTAGCTGCACAAGGATTTATTCATCCAATTATTCCGGTAATTATTGTTTTACGCGATAGTGTTGTAAATTCAATTAAAATGATTGCGGCAAGTAAAGGTAAGGTCGTAGCTGCAATAAAATCAGGTAAAATTAAGACAGCATGTTTAATGACTGGTATTTCTTTAACTTTATTTAATAATTTACCATTTGAATTATGGAATATTCATGTTGACACAGTATTATTGTTTATTGCTGCTATAATGTCATTGGTATCTTGTTTCCAATACTATCAAATGAATAAAGAATTAATATTTGAAGATTAGTAAAACTAATCTTTTTTTGTGCTTAAAAACATTTAATTACATAATAATTTATTGGTGATAGATATTATAAAGTTTCTGTTTAGATTAATAACGACAATTTTAATAAGTTTGATAATTTTAATAAATATAAAAAAAGATGTTAATTTTAAAAATAAGTTTTATGAAATAGTATATGAAAATAATTTCGATTTTGCTTATATAAACAGTTTATATAATAAATATTTTGGTGGTTCTATTCCCTTTGATAAAATAATTATGACCGAACCAGTGTTTAAAGAAACTCTAAATTATAATTCCTTAGAACCATATTATGATGGTGCAAAGTTAAGTATTGAAGAAAATTATTTAGTTCCTATTATTAATAGTGGTTTAGTTGTATATATTGGAAATAAAGATAATTATGGTAAAGTAGTTGTAATTGAACAAGAAGATGGTGTTGATTGTTGGTATGGTAATTTAGATACAGTTAATGTTAAATTATATGACTACGTTGAAAGTGGTAGTTTACTTGGTAGTGCATCTAATAATTTATATTTAGTATATAAGGATGATGGTGGAGTTATTCCGTATGAAAAATATTTACCATAAATTATATTTTCATCCTTTATTATATATAGTGGCTATGGTAATGATACTGACTGGTAATATGAAAGTATTTACCGAATTTATGATAATTATTTTATTTCATGAATTAGGTCATATTTTAGCCGCTATAATATTTAAGTGGAATATAAACCGAGTTATTATATTACCATTAGGGTGTATGACAGAGTTTAGGGAGGAACTAAATAGGCCGATATATCAAGAATTAATTATTTTGCTAATGGGACCATTATTTCAAATTATCCTAAATATATTTTTTAAATCTAATTATAATTATCCCTTATTAATATTTAACCTTTTACCGATTTACCCTCTAGATGGTTCTAAATTTATTTTTTTATTTTGGAATATAATAGGCAGTTATTATTATAGTTACATCGTAACATTTATAATTTCTTATATATCAATATTTATAATTAATATTTATTATCATAATTTAATAATTTTGTTATTTTCTATTTATTTACTCACTACAAGTATTACTATATATAAGGATAGATACAATTATTTTTATAAATTTTTATATGAGAGAAGTAATAAAGAATATCCATATTATTGTTCAATTATCATTTATAATCAGTCAATAAAGAAAATGAAGCGTAGTGTAAAACACTATTTTTTTATTAATAATAACTTAATATCAGAGAGAATCTTTTTAAAAACAAGGCTAAATTTGACAAGATTAAATATTTAGTGTATATTATACAACAATATAAAAAGGGGGATTTATATGAAAGCACAAGATTTACAAGTGATACGTGCAACTGAATTAGTTTTGTTATTAAGTTGTACCTCTATTGCATCACTAAGTCTTTCAACAGGATTTACGCCTGAACAAGTGAGTGAAGTATTAAATAATATGGAAGCAATGCCTGAATATATGTTACGAGCATCCCAAGCATTAAGTCAAAATAAGGATATCGGTGTTGTTTCATCTTTAATTAGTGCATCTCTTTATGCTGAATTTTTGGGAGGAGCTTTTCTAGATTCTAGAACTGAAGAAGCTAAAAAGATTACTTCACTATATCATCAATCTGTTGATAATACAGCAGAATTAATGAAAAACTTTGCTTTAGATGAACCAATTAGTGTATTTGCTATGTATGTATATTTATATAGAAATGGATATTTATCAAGCAATCAAAAATTTATTTATTCAATGAAATTAAAAGATATTCCTAAAAATTATGGTGCAGATGTAATTGGAGGATATGGAGTATGTCGTTCAGTAGCTGAGCACTTAACTGATATTTATCAAAAATTGGGTTATGCTAGTGATAGTATTACTGTAAATGCTACTAAAAAATCTATTGCTGGTTTAGATAAATTATGTCCTACTATTGTTGAGAAAGATCCATCGGGAGCTAGATTTGCTAAATTTATATCAACCTTGACAGGTAAAATTAGAATTAGTAATCACATGATTACTTTAGTTAGATATGAAGGTAAATCATATGTATTGGATGGTATGAATGATGGAATTTTAATACCACAAGGAAGAAAATTGGTTACTCCAAATAATCCAACTGCAGATATGATATATAGTCCTGTTTCTCTTTTAATAAATAGAGCAATGGGGATGGTTAATAAAAATTCAAGTTTGAGAGAAATTAATGAAACATTAAAAATGCCCACTATTGATATGCAAGAATATCGAAGAATATATTTAGAAACGTTAAAAATGTGTCGTGATAACGAGGATTTATTAGAACAGTTCTACTTAGAAAGTGCTGAAATATATGACGAAATTTCTTCTACATTAGAAAAAGTACCAGGTATGATTAGAAGAAAAATACCATTTATTCCTAGTAGAAGAAAGTAAAAAATATCAAAAGATTTTCAAAAGAGAATCTTTTTTTGATATTTTGATATTAAAAATACTTATTTTGTTTGACAAAAAAAGGTAAGTGTGTTAAAATTTAATACTGTGTAGAGCCTCATTCTACAACCGCACTGAGAAGGTTTTAAAACGTGAGTTACCTTAAATGGCGAGTCTTAGATTAAAAGGAGGATAAAATGAAAGCAGTTATTGAAACTGGTGGAAAACAATATTTTGTTGAAGAAGGATCAATCATTTATGTAGAAAAATTAGAAGGTGAAGCTGGTAAAACAGTTGAATTTGATAAAGTTTTAATGGTAAATGACAAAGTTGGATATCCTTATTTAGCAGGTGCTGTTGTTACAGGTGAAATTGTTAAGCATGGTAAAAACAAAAAAATTATCGTTTATAAATACAATTCTAAAAAGAATTACCGTAGAAAACAAGGACATCGTCAACCATATACAAAAATTGAAATTAAATCTATAAAAGTAAAATAAGAAAATGATTAATATTGAAGTAAAAGAAAAAAACGATAGTATTAATTACATCAAGATATCAGGACATGCTGAATACGCGGAAGAAGGGTATGACATTGTATGTGCATCTGTATCTTGCATAACTATAACTACCGTAAATGCTTTAATTAGTATTGATGAGGAATGTGTAGTATATAGTGAAGCTGAAGGATTATTAGAAATCGGTATTATAAAGCATAGTGAAGTAATAGATAAGTTGATTAATAATATGATTAATTTATTACAAAATCTTGCTGAAGAATATAAAGAATATGTGAAAATTAAAATATGATAGGGAGGTGCCATCTATGAAGTTGATGACATTAAATATCCAATTATTCGCTCATAAAAAAGGTCAAGGTTCAACTAAAAACGGCCGTGATTCAATTTCTAAAAGATTAGGAGCTAAAGCTGCCGATGGTGAATATGTATCTGGTGGTTCTATATTATATCGTCAAAGAGGAACTAAAATTTATCCAGGACATAACGTTGGAATTGGATCAGATGATACAGTATACGCTAAAGTAAGCGGATATGTAAAATTTGAACGTGTTGGAAGAGATAAAAAACAAGTAAGTGTTTATCCAGAAATTTAAAAAACGATTTTATAAATCGTTTTTTTTTGGGGGAATTGCTATAAATATATGTTATAATAATACTGAAAATAATAATAGGAGGAAATAGAAATGAATAATAATAAAAATAAATTTATTATAATTGGTATATCGTTAGCAGTGATTTTATCAGCACTAGCATTTGTTATATTTAATAATAAGGATAATAAAAAAAATAACGATAATGTAACCATTGCAGTTATTGGAAATGAAGATCATGGTAAGACAACTTTGACATCCGCAATAACAAAAATGTATGGAGATTATGTAAGTACCAATGAAATTGATAGTTCAGTTATATCAACTGAAGCTGATGGTGTAGTTTATAATTATTTCAAAACAGAATATGTGACAAAATCAAAAAAATACATTCATTTTGATATGCCTAGTAATGAAGATTATATAAAAGGCATTATTTCAGGGGATATTAAATTAGATGGCGCTATATTGGTTGTGTCTGCTACAGAAGGATTAATGCCTGAAACTTATGAACAAGTGAAGTTGATAAGTCAAATTGGAGTTCCCAAAATTGTAGTTTATATCAACAAATGTGATTTAGTTAAAGATGATAAAGTATTAGATCAAATTGAATATGATATACGTGATTTATTGAACGAATATGGCTTTGATGGTTCTAATACACCAATAGTTAGAGGTTCAGCACTTAAAGCTATTGAAGGTGATAAAGAAGCTGAACAAAGCATTGAACAGTTGATGAAAGAAACTGACGAGTGGTTAGAACCATTATCACAAAATGAAGAAAAAGTTCCAACAAAAAAATTTAAAGCACATATTTATGCTTTAACAGCTGATGAAGGAGGGCGTCATACTCCATTTTTCAATAATTATCAACCAACTATAAAAATAGGTAAAGATAGTGTTCAAGGTAAAGTTGAATTAATAGATAATATTGAATTAGTTGCACCGGGGAATGATGTAGACATAAATATACATCTTGATAGCAGTGTAGAAGTAAATAAAGGAATGAAAGTTCAACTTTGCGAGGGAGAACGTATTGTAGCTGTTGGATTTGTCGATGAAATTTTAGATTAAAGGAGTATTTATTGTGAAAAATTATAATCAAAAGAAATTTGTATTTGCACACAAAATGTTGATGTTAACCGTTTCATTATTATGTGTGTTTGTTTTAATTGGCTGTGGTACAAAAGAAGATAGTAAGAAAGTAAATGAGAATAATAATGTTGATGACAATTATTCTTATGACGAAACTATAAATGGAAAACTTGATAAAAATGTTAATTTAACATATGATGAAAATGGTGCTTTTCTTTTTCCAATTGAAGATGTATTTACAATTACAGATCGTGGTACAGTTGTAACTGGTACAGTTGTAAGAGGGAAAATAAATATTGGTGATACAGTTCAAATAATTGGTTTAGATCAAAAAATAATAACGACAACTGTTATAAGTATTGATAAATTTCGCTCAGAAAATGATTATGCTATAATGGGAGATGAAGTTGGACTGATTTTAAAAGATGTAGAAAGAAATCAAGTTCAACGAGGACAAGTTTTAGCACAACCAAATTCAATTATTTCTTCTAAAAAATTTGAAGCAGAAATAACATTGTACACGAGTGATGTTGGAGGGAGAAAAACTCCAATATATAATGAATATCAACCTGAGTTCTATTTTGAAACTATTGGAATAAAGGGAAAAACAACTTTACTTGATGGTGTTGATAGTGTTAACCCTGGCGAATCTGCTAAAGTTATGATTAATCTAGAAACTTCAGTTGCTATGGAAAAGGGCATGGAAATTTCAATAAGAGAAGGCGGAAAGACAGTCGGTAGTGGAAAAATAACTAGAGTTTATTAAAGAAAAATTGCTTTATACATAAGCAATTTTTTTTATATTTATAAAAAATTATTAAATTTCCTTGACTTCGTATATAAAAATATCATATAATGTAATAATTTTGTGGCAATGTGGAGGTGTTTTTATGTACAAAATGGGAAAAAAAGAAATAGTATTAGATGATGATACAATGATGAGTGACGGATACGGTAATACTATTTACAGCATAGGTAAATATCGAATTAAACTTTTTGCATCATTAACTACATCTATTTCACATGATTCATGTTTGAAATTATCAAAATTGAAAACTAAGAGAATTATTCTACCAAGTTATCCAATTTATAATGATGGTAAGTATTGTGGATGCGCTTATGAAAATCTAGAAAATGATTGGATTGATAGTTTTTATGGTAAAGGAATAGACTTAAAAGAAAGCTTAAAAATTATGCGTGATGAAATTATGTTACTGTCTAATATGGGTTATGACTTTAATCAAATGTTATCACATCGAAGTAGTGGTACTTTAAAAGCATTAAAATTTTATGGGACTGATACTATTCAAGAATCAGATTTACCACTACAAAGATTAATTCAAAAGAATTTAGCGCTTTTTCATGAATATTTACGCAATTTAGTGTATAATGGAATGAGTGAGTTTGATGTTGAAGCTGATGACGTCTTAAGATACATATATATGCAACAACCTATTACCCAAACACTAGATGAAGCATTAAATGGAGATGGCAGCGCAGGAAATTTAATTAGGGAAGACATTAAGCGAAAAGTAAGATAGTAGAGGTGTAGTATGCCGGAATTACCAGAAGTAGAAACTGTAAGAAATACTTTAAAAAGATTAATTTTGAATAAAAAAATTATAGATGTTGATATAAGATATGAAAATATTATTGAATATCCAACATCAAATGAATTTAAGAAAAAAATTAAAAATCAGAAAATTAATGATATAAAACGGAAAGGTAAATGGTTAATGTTTGAATTAGATAATTACTATTTACTTAGCCATCTTCGAATGGAAGGTAAGTATTTCATTAAAAAGGATGTTGATGAGATTAATAAGCATGAACATATTATCTTTAAATTAGATAGTGGTGAAGAATTACGTTATCGTGATACTCGTAAATTTGGCCGAATGCTATTGATTGAAAAGGATAATATTAATGAGTGTAAACAAATAAAAGAATTGGGTTTAGAGCCATGGGATGATAATTTAACTAGTAATTATTTGTTAGAAAAATATAAGAGTAAGCGATTACCGATTAAAACTTTATTATTAGATCAATCAATTATTACAGGAATTGGTAATATTTATGCCGATGAAATCTTATTCTTGTCTAAGATAAACCCTTTAAAGGTAGCATCTACTTTAACTAATAAGGAATGCAAAAGTATTATTGCAAATACGAGATCTATTTTAGAGAAAGCTATTGAATTAGGGGGAACAACTATTAAATCCTATGAATCTAGTGAAGGAGTTCACGGCAGATTTCAAAATAACTTATTAGTGCACAATAAAAATGGTGAAATGTGTCCTAATTGTGGATATCCAATTACTAAAATTGTTGTGGGTGGAAGAGGCACTTACTACTGTAAAGTATGCCAAAAATAAACAATCTTATATAGTATCGAAAATGCTCAATATTTTTTATACAAAAAAGTGAAAAAAATGAAAAATCAAAAAAATGAATTTTTGATTTTTTTAATTTTTTTAAAAAAATAAAAATTAAAATCCTTGAAAAATAAGGGCAAACCCTAAAATGTAAAGTAAGAAAATCAAAAAACTGTGAAAAATAAGGGCAAACTAAAACATAAAAAAATAAAAAAATTTTTTATCAAAAAAATATTGATTTTTAGCGAAAAAAAGTGCTATACTTAACCTAGATAAAGGTAGTAGATGAAGCTATCATAGAGTAGGAGATTTAATATGGCAGATTTAAAAAACAAACTATCTATTGCAGTAGTTAAACGAAATGGCAAAAAAGTTGATTTTGATGGTTCAAAGATCGCAGTAGCTATTAAAAAAGGATTTGAAAATATCGTCGTTTTAAACGAAGTTGATGAAGAAAAAAGAACATACACAGAAAAAGACGTTAATAAAGTTTATAATTGTGTTTTAAAAAGAATTGAAAAAGAATACGCTGATAAAGATAAAATTAAAATTGAAGAAATTCAAGATTTAATTGAATTTGAATTAAGCAAGCAAGGATACGAAGATGTAAGGAAATCATTTGCTGATTATCGTGAAAGAAGAGCACAATCACGTGAATTATTCTTTGATGATAAAAGAAAACATAAGTTTTTAAAAACTATTGAAGGATTAGGACTTAAGAGCGCTAACGAAGATGATACTAAACGTGAAAATGCTAATATTGATGGTGATAGTGCTATGGGAACTATGCTTCAATACGGAAGTACAATTTCCAAAGAGTTTGCTAAAACATATTTAATGAAGAAAAAATTTGCAGATGCTCATGATGATGGATATATTCATATTCATGATATGGACTTTTTAGCAATGGGTACAACAACTTGCATGCAAATTGAATTGGATAGATTATTTAAGAAAGGTTTTTCAACTGGACATGGTCATTTAAGACCTCCAAAGAGTATTATTTCTTATAGTGCACTTGCAGCTATTGCAATTCAGTCAAATCAAAATGATCAACATGGTGGACAATCAATACCAGCTTTTGATTTCTATATGGCACCAGGTGTGTTATGTACGTTTAAAAAACAATTTAAACAACAAATTTATGATGTATTAGATTTCCAAGATATGCTTCCATTTATAAATATGGATCGTATTGAAAAAGAAATTGATAAGTTAGATAGTATTGAATTTGATATAAATATTTTTGAAGGTATTTATAAAGATTCAGAATTAATGAAAAGAAACTTTGAAAAAGCATATGATAAGGCTATTCAGAAAACTGATCGTGAGACATATCAAGCTATGGAAGCTTTTATTCATAATTTAAATACAATGCATTCTAGGGCTGGTGCTCAAGTACCATTCTCATCTATTAATTTTGGTACTGATACTACGCCAGAAGGTAGAATGGTTATTAAAAATTATCTTTTAGCTACTGAAGCTGGATTAGGAAAAGGTGAAACTCCAATTTTCCCAGTTTCAATCTTTAAGGTAAAAGAAGGCGTTAACTATAATAAAGAAGATAAGAACTATGATTTGTTTAGATTAGCATGTAAAGTATCTTCTAAACGATTATTCCCTAATTTCTCTTTCTTGGATGCTCCATTTAATTTAGAGTATTATAAAGAAGGCGATGTTCGTACTGAAGTTGGTTATATGGGATGTCGTACAAGAGTTATGGCTGATGTTACTGATTTAAATAATCAAACAACAGGTGGTCGTGGTAATTTATCGTTTACAAGTATTAATTTACCTCGTATTGGTATTAAACATGGTATTTGTCAAAATACTAGAAAAAAACCAGATATGGAAGGATTCTACGCTGAATTAGGTGAGAGAATGGAACTTGTTAGAGATCAATTACTAGAAAGATTTGAAGTTCAATGTAATAAAAGAGTTTATAATTTTCCATTCTTACTTGCTCAAGGAGTATGGACAGATGGTGATAAGTTAAAACCAACTGATAGATTACGTAAGATATTAAAACATGGTACTTTAACAATTGGTTTTATCGGTTTAGCGGAAACTTTAAAATCTTTAATTGGTGAACATCATGGTGAATCTGAAAAAGCTCAAAAATTAGGATTAGAAATAATTCAGTTTATGAGAAATAAATGTAATGAATTCTGTAAAGAATACAATTTAAACTTTACTTTAATTGCTACTCCAGCTGAAGGATTATCTGGTAGGTTTGTTAATATTGATAAAGCAATTTATGGCAAAATTAAAGGTGTTACAGATAAAAATTATTATACTAACTCATTTCACATACCAGTATATTATAAAATTAATATTAAAGATAAAATTGAGAAAGAGGCTCCATATCATAATTTAACAAATGGTGGCCATATCTCATATATTGAGTTAGATGGTGATACAGTTCAAAATGTTGATGCTTTTGAAAGCATTATTAGACTTATGAAAGAATCTGGTATTGGTTATGGTGCTATTAACCACCCAGTTGATAGAGATCCAGTTTGTGGATATGTTGGAGTAATTGAGGATGTATGTCCAGGATGTGGTCGTAAAGAATTTGATGCAGTACCACTAGAAGAAATAAAAAATTTTAATTGTAATTAGGAGGAATAAAATATGGAAAAAACTGTTGGTGAAGGTGTAGGATTCGAAAGAATTAGAAGAGTTACAGGATATCTTTCAGGAGACGTTAAAAGATTTAATAACGGTAAGAGAGCTGAAGAAAAAGACAGGGTTAAGCATACTGGTATTAAAGAAGTAATGGCTTGTTCTAAAGCACAACAAAAAGCATAATGAAAATTAGATTAGCTAGCGGGATTCAAACTGATAGCATTGTAGATGGATTAGGCATTAGGGCTGTTGTGTGGACACAAGGTTGTTCACACAACTGTCCAGGTTGTCATAATCCTGGGACCCACGATTTTAATGGTGGTGATGAGGTCGAATTAGAAGATGTTAAAACGGCTTTATCAGAACTAGAATTTCAAGATGGTGTTACATTTAGTGGGGGTGACCCATTTTTTCAACCTGCATCATGCGCAGAATTAGCTAAATATGTGCATAAGTTGGGAATGAATGTATGGTGTTATACAGGATTTTTATATGAAGATTTACTTAAAGCATCAACTAAAAAAAAGGAAATTATGGATTTTCTAAAAGAAATTGATATTTTAGTAGATGGACCATTTATAATTGCTAAAAAAAGTTATAGTGCTAGATTTAGAGGCTCAACTAATCAAAGAATTATTGATGTAAAAAGAAGTCTTGAAGATGGTAGCGTTGTTTTAGCTCAATTAGATGAGGAAGAACAAGAATCGAATTTTGGAAGATATAGTAAAAAAGTGTATATTTAAAGTGAGAATGCCTCACTTTTTTTCTTTATAAGAAAAAAGAAATTAATATTCTTTTTTTTGTAAATAAAATATATTATAATGTTAATAGGTGATTTAATGAATAATATTAAAATAGTATTTATGGGAACTCCTGATTTTAGTGTTCCTGTTCTAGAAGCATTAATAAAAAATTATAATGTTGTAGCAGTTGTAACTCAACCAGATAAACAAGTTGGTAGAGAAGGTAAAATTAAAACGACACCAGTTAAGGATTTAGCACTTGCTCATAATATTCCTGTATTGCAACCAGTAAAAATACGTGCAGATTACCAGAGTATTTTAGCTTATGAGCCAGATATTATTATTACTTGTGCCTATGGTCAAATTATTCCAAAAGAAATAATTGACTATCCAAAATATAAGTGTATAAATGTTCATGCTTCATTGTTACCTAAACATCGTGGTGGTGCACCAATACATCGAGCAATCATTGAAGGCGATACTGAATCGGGAGTTACGATTATGCATATGGATTATGGAATGGATAATGGTGATATAATTACGCAAGAAAGTATTCCAATTTTAGATGTAGATACAGCTGAAAGTTTATTCAATAAACTATCTAATTTAGGCGCTGAACTTTTAGTGAAAACTTTACCAGATATTTTATCTAATAACATTAATCCTGTTAAACAAAATGAAAATGAAGCAACTTATTCATACAACATAAAACCAGAAGATGAACTTGTCGATTTTAATAAAGATGCAAAATCCGTGTATAATCAAATTAGGGGATTAAATAGTTGGCCAGTAGCTTATACAATGTTAAATGGTAAAAGATTAAAAGTATGGGAATCTATTATTGGTGATAAAAGTACTAATAAAGAACCAGGAACTATTACAAATACTTCTAACTTAGGTATTCATATTCAAACTAAAGATTTAGAGATAATCTTAACGGTAATTCAACCTGAAGGTAAAAAGAGAATGAATGCAAAAGATTATTTAAACGGGGTAAAAAAAGAAGAATTAATTGGGAAAAAGTTAGGTGATTAAAATGAAAGAGAAATATCAAGCTTTTAAAAAATGGAAAAAAAATCCACGAAATAAGGCTTTATACCAATTGCTTTGCTGGTTTTTGTTTTTCTTCATACTATATATAGTGGCAATTTCAGGGATATTTAGTCCTAGCTATACACCAAACTATAGTAGTGATAGCGATAAGGTGAAGGTAACTTCTAATTCAATAGATAATTATGGAAATATGCAAAGTTACGAATATGAATATAATATTATCTATAATAATGAAAATATAGTAATGAAAGGTTTAGCATTTGAAGATAATAAATATTACACAATTGATAACAATACTTATTATGATGATGGCACTATTTATATGGTTGATGATGAAAATAAACAATTAATTGCCGATCCAGTTATAAATTTACCAATAACAATTACTGAAATAGAAAGTGAAGCTATTTATAATTGGCTAAAAGAAGCGGTCGTTGATGAATCTATTGAATATAACGATGGTAATAAAACGGTTACTTATATATATGAACCAACTGAAGAGTATGCTATAAAATTGATTGCTAAAGAAAAAGATTATTTAATTTATAATATAGAAGTTGATTTAACTGAATTCTTATTGACAAAAAATATACAAATTAGTCAGTTTAAAATTAACATTAACTATACAAATATTAATAATATATCTTCTTATGATAAGAATTACAATGATTATGAATTAATAAATGTGGCACAAAATGAGGAATTAGAAGATCCTATTATAGATGAAACTATACAAGCAACTCAACAATAAGAAGGACGTGTGAATATGATTAAAATTAAAACAAATTCTAGAAAAGTAAAACCAGGTGACACTTTTGTTGCTCTAAGAGGGATTAATAGTGATGGACATTCATATATAGAATCAGCTATTGCGGCAGGAGCAGTTAAGATTGTGGCAGAGGAAGGTAACTATAGTGTTGAGACTGTTATTGTTGATGATACTAGAGTTTATTTAGAAAATTTGTTATATGATACATATAAAGATATCTTAAATGAAATGAATATTATAGGTATTACGGGAACTAATGGTAAGACAACTAGTTGCTATCTTATTTATGAGGCTTTAAATTTAATTGGTTCTAAATGCGCGTATATTGGAACAATTGGTTTTTATATGGATAAAAAGGTATGCGATTTGCCTAATACTAGTCCTGATATTTGTGATATTTATGATATGATTGTTGAAGCATATTATAATGGTTGTAAAAATATTGTCATGGAAGCTAGTAGTCAAGGCTTATCATATGGAAGATTAAATAAAATTCCGTTTGATATTGCTATTTTTACTAATTTAACTCAAGATCATTTAGATTATCATAAGACAATGGAAAAATATGCAATGGCGAAAGTTCAATTATTTAAACAATTAAAGACAGGTGGACACCGTGTTATTAATATTGATGATGACTATTGCAATTATTATAAAATAGATAATTATTTAACATATGGCTTTCAAAATAGTGACTATCAAATTAAAGATTTAAAGTTGACTTCAAATGGCAGTTATTTTACTTTAAATGATTATAAAATATCATCAAGGTTAATTGGTAAGTATAATATATATAATATGGCTTGTGCTGTTATTACTTTAGATTTGCTTAAATATAATAAGGAAGATATTGAGTATGTCATTTCAAGGATATTACCACCACCGGGAAGAATGGATATCATAAATTATAATAGTAATATGATTGTAATTGATTATGCACATACTCCTGATGCGATGATGAATATTATTAATACTGTTAAGGAAATAAAACATCATAACATTTATACCGTGTTTGGTTGCACTGGAAGTAGAGATCGAGTAAAGAGACCGATAATGATGCAAATGGCTTTAGATAATTCAAATTATGTTTTTGTAACTAGTGATGATTTACATGAAGAAGAATTTGAAGATATTGTTACTGATATGTTAGAGGGAAATACCCAAGACCATTACTTAGTTGAAAAAGATCGAGGTAAAGCTATTGCAGCAGCTATTTCTAAACTAGAACGTAATGATATATTATTAATATTAGGAAAAGGACATGAAAATGCGATTATAGTTGGTCAAAATAGAATAGCTTTTAATGACCGAGAAGAAGTACTAAAAATAATTAATAATCAAGTCAAAGTAAGTAATTAAAAAATGAGATTTTTATCTCATTTTTTGTTTGATTTCTTCTATATATTTTTCATATAATTGATAATTAGAATCAGGAATTTTAAATTTAAATTTTTTTGAAAATACAATATCGTTGAAGGATGCGCCAGATTGATTACCACCATTATTAGCTAGCTCTCTAACTTGAATAGCCTTTAAGAATGATAATACATAAGTTATACTTTCTATTATTTGTGAATTAACAAATTCATCATTTAGAAAATCTATTAAATTATCATTTTCTACATTAGAGAAATATTCGAAAGTTTCTAAAAAGAATTGCTCTGACACATCATAATTGCGAAGAGAAAAAATTTTCATCGCACAAAAATATACTGCAAGGACATTTAAATAATCCTCAGTTTCCTTTATACGGGTAATATGCATAGCCAAAGATGATTTACCATATTTTTTATATGATTCATCACAAAATAATAATTCAAAAAAAATTGGTCCAAATTCACTATAAAAAAAATGTGGTCTAGTTCCCATTAAATATTCAATACCGTGTTCTAATTCATGATTTAGACAACCAGCATCATCTAAAGGATCAACGACAATAAATGGTAATTGTAAGATATCGCTATAAAAGCAATATGACGATGTATTTAGAACCGCTTCTTGAATAATTCCTTGTTTTGGTTCTAGTATTGTTTTAGCAAAGTTATACATAGCTGGGGCATTCATTTTATAGTTTTTTAAAGTAGTTTTAGCAGCCTCGTCTAAAGACATTGTAAATATTGGTGTTTCTGAGTCAATGGTAAAGATTTGATCTTGCGCCAAATCAATTAGCCATCTTCTTAATCTAGGGCTCAATATTTTTTCTAAGTTTTTCATTCCGCTTATAATATTATTTTTTAGGTAAGGCATATTTTGCCTTCTTCTTCGAATATAGTTATCAAAATTTCCATCTAAAAATAATTTAAATCTTTTTATATCACTGGTGATTTCAAGTCTATCTTGTTTAGAAAGGTTAGGAGATAATAAAAAACTTTGCCCTGTATTGATTGCTTCTTCTATTAATGATTTATTAAAATGCCATTTGCTCATAATATATGCCCCCTAATTGATTTGTTATTATAAATAATAAATTCATGATAGTCAATAATAAATGTTAAACATAAAATATATTGAGGTGTTTAATGTGCTTAAATGTGATTCACGATTAATTGCTGAAGGTGATACGTTTATTGCAATTAAAGGGGAGTTAAATGATGGCCATCAATATATTGAAGATGCTATCGCAAAAGGCGCTAAAAGAATAATTTGTGAATATGGTAACTATGAAGTAGAGACTATAAGAGTTGCATCAACTAAAGAATATTTAATAAAATATTTAAAAGAAAATATGCCTAATATAAAAATTATAGGTGTAACTGGAACCAATGGAAAAACTACGACTTGTTATTTAATTTGGCAAATATTTAATAAATTAGGGGTAAAGTGTGCTTATATTGGAACGTTAGGATTTTACTTAGATAAAAAGATAAAAGATTTAAATAATACAACACCTGGCTCAATCGAATTATTTAATTTAATTAACGAAGCATATAATCAAAAATATGAATATGTTGTTATGGAAGTAAGCAGTCAGGCTTTAGCACAAAATAGGGTTGATTTTATTAGTTATGATTATGCAATATTTACTAATTTAACCCAAGATCATTTAGATTATCATAAGAGTATGGAAAACTATATCATAGCAAAACAGAGACTTTTTCATCTACTTAAAAGTAGTGGAGTAAGTTTAATTAACAATGATGACTTATACGTTAAATATTTTGAAATTAAAAATTATTTAACATATGGTTATAGCAATAGCGATTATCAAATTAGTGATGATAAAGACTTTAAAGTTAATGATGAAGTTTATGAGATGCAATTAAAGGGAAAATATAATATTTATAATATGACGGCTGCAATTTGCCTTTTTTATCAACTAGGTTATAATTATCAGGAATTATATAAGATAATAAAAAAGTGTAAATCGCCTGAGGGTAGAATGGATATTATAACTAAGAATAATAAATATGCAGTAGTAGATTATGCACATACTCCTGATGCTGTTTTTAATATTTTAAATTGTCTTAAAGAATTAAATTTTAATAAAATGATTACCGTAATTGGTTGTGGTGGCGATAGAGATAAAACTAAAAGACCACTAATGGGTAAAATTGCCGTTAATAATTCTGATTATGTAATTTTTACTAGTGATAATCCCCGAAGCGAAGACCCTGATAAAATAATTAATGATATTGTTTGTAATCTTGACAAAAATAATTATGAAATTGAGTCAAATAGGGAGAATGCTATTAAAAAAGGTATACAATTACTGGGAAAAAATGATATACTTATATTGCTTGGAAAGGGACATGAAAAATATCAAATTATTAAAGATATGAAAATATTTTTTGATGATAAACAAATTGTATTAGACAATATTTAGGAGATGATAAAATGCTTATACTTGCAAAAGCAGTTTTAGCAATGATGATAGGATTTATTATTGCTGTTGTATTTGGACTTGTAGCAATTCCTTTATTAAAAAAAATAGCTCAACAAAGAGTTAGTACTTATTTAGAAAAAAAACATAAAGATAAAGATGGAACACCAACAATGGGAGGAATTATCTTTATTCTACCTACTTTAATAACTATTTTTATTCTATTAATAATGGGTAAAATTGAATTTTCTGAGAATTTATTAATTGTTATATTTGTCTTTATAGCTTACGCTTTATTAGGATTTATTGATGATTTCTTAATTATAAAACGTAATAATAATATCGGCTTAACAGAATTTCAAAAATTGGTCGGTCAAATAGCAATTGCTCTTATTTTCTTTTATATATTTATGAAAGGTGGAGCAGACCCAGTATTAGATATTCATACTCTAGGTATTAAAATTGATATGGGGTGGTTATATGGAATCTTCCTATTATTTGTTTTAGTTGCTAGTAGTAATGCTGTTAATATCACTGATGGATTGGATGGTTTAGCTGGTGGTTTATCGGTAATGGCTTTCTTAGCATTTGGTTTAATAAGTTGGGGAAGTATTGGTATTGCTGGACATGAAGATATTGCAATATTCTGTTTCATTTTAGTTGGTTCCCTTTTAGGATTTTTAGTTTATAATACTCATCCTGCTAAAGTGTTTATGGGTGATACTGGTTCTCTTGCTTTAGGGGCTGCGTTAGCTAGTGTTGCTATTATTACTCAACATGAAATAACTATGATTGTGGTAGCTGGTGTTTTTGTTTTTGAAACATTAGTTTGTTTAATTCAAATATTTAGTATGATATATCTACATAAGAAAGTATTTTTAATGACACCATATCATCACCATTTAGAGAAAAAAGGTTGGGATGAACGTGACATTGTAAAATTCTTTTGGGTAATTGGTTTAATCCTAAGTATGTCAGGAATTTTATTTGGTGTATGGATATAAAAAAGAAAGATTTATTCTTTCTTTTTTTT
Organism: uncultured Bacilli bacterium; assembly: GCA_944350495.1. Classification (GTDB taxonomy): domain Bacteria; phylum Bacillota_I; class Bacilli_A; order RF39; family UBA660; genus UBA5578. The sequence goes on along the minus strand of CALVOZ010000004.1, from coordinate 81,098 downwards.
TGATTTGAATTATTAAATAACTCTTTTCATTCTTTTTTTTTAAGAAAAAAAGTAGTATAATGAATAATAGGTGAATAGTATGTTGAATAAGACAAAGGTAATTGCCACTCTTGGACCCTCAACAATGGATAAAGAACAAATTCGAAGATTGATGGAAAATGGCGTTGATGTATTTAGAATAAATATGAGTTATGCTAGTTACAATTTTTGTAATGATGTAATTAATAAAATCAATGAATTAAATAAAGAATTACAACTTAGCGTTGCTGTAATGATTGATTTAGTTGGACCTAAAATTAGAACCGGTAAATTTTTAAACGGACATGCTTATTTTAGAAGAGGCGATAAAATAAGAATTTATATGGATGAGGTTATTGGTGACTCAACTAAATTTTCTGTTGACTATAGTAATTTAATTAAATATGTCGATTTCAACAGTATATTAAAAGTACAAGATGGTACAATGCAATTTGAAGTAATTGATATTAAGATTGACTGTCTCATATGTGAAGTATTAACTGATGGTATATTAAATGATTGTCAAACTGTAGTTCTTGATGGTATTAAGTTAAGCTTACCATCCTTGACAAGAAAAGATGAAGATGATATTTATTTTGCTCACAAGGTAAATGCTGACTTTGTCGCACTATCATATGTTGCAAGTCAAGAAGAAGTTTTAGCAGTAAATGATATTTTAATTGGATTAAAAAATGATCATATAGGAATTATTTCTAAAATAGAAACTGAAGATGCATTAGACCACCTTGATGAAATTATTCGAGTTAGTGATGGTATTATGATTTCTCGCGGTGAATTAGGTGCATCCATTCCGTTTGAAAGAATTCCTGGCGTTCAAAAGAAAATTATTAATAAATGTCATGAGGCTGGAATCGTTAGTATTGTGGCGACTGAATTATTATCTTCAATGGAAAGAGCGGCTAGCCCAACTAGAGCTGAAGTAAGCGATGTAGCTAATGCTGTTTTAGATGGCGCAGATGCTGTTATGTTAAGTGGAGAAACAACTATTGGTAAGTTTCCTATTGAAACTTTAAATATGATGGAGAAAATAATTAATACAGCTGAAAAAGATATTGATTATTTAGATATGGCCAATAGATTTGTTGATAAACACAATGATATTACAAGTGTAATATCACAAAATGTTTGTTTAAGCGCTAATAAATTAAAATGTAGTTGTATTATTGCACCGACAATGAGTGGCTATACAGCACGAAAGATGAGCAGATTTAGACCTCCTTGTCCAATCATTGCTGTAAGCCCTAATGTTGATACAGTTAAATCGTTGCAATTACATTTTGGAGTCAATCCAGTTTTAATTGATGAATTGTCATCATTAGATAAAATAATAGTTGAGTCTAAGAAAATAGTTTTTAAATTAATATCTATTAATCCTGGTGATAAAATTATTATTACTGGTGGATATCCATTTTCAGATGTTAAGAGTACAAATTTTATGAAAATAGAAGAATTATAGGAGGGAATAACATGTATGATTTAGGTGACCAATTTGCTCTTGATTTATCAAAAGCAAAAGCTGAGCCATCCTGTGTGTTTACAGGCGAAAAATATCGTATAACAGTTTTAACTGAACGCTTAGTTCGTTTAGAGTACAGTGAAACTGGTGTTTTTGAGGATAGCCCTACTGAATTAGTAATGTGTAGAAATTTTCCTAAACCAGAATTTAAAGTAACTGATAAGAAAACACAATTAATTATTGAAACTAAATATTTTGTATTAACATACACCAAAAATGCTCCATTTAAAGGGACTAATATTAATAAAAGTGCTCATTTAAAAGTTGAATTATTAAATACTGATAAAGTGTGGTATTATGGACATCCTGAAGTTCGTAATTATTTAGCGCCTGTATTACAATCAACTGATAGCGCTGAAGATGATTTACGTTTTAATATGAAGGGATTATATTCAATTGATGGATTTGCTTCTATTGATGATTCAAATTCTAAAATATTTAATGCACGTGGTAATTGCTTTACAAGGGCTAATCCAGAAATAGATATATATTTATTCATGTATTTTAGAGATTTTACTCTATGTTTAAAAGATTATTATTTATTAACTGGGTATCCAGCTTTAATTCCTAGATTTGCTTTAGGTAATTGGTGGAGTCGTAATGATACTTATAATGAAGAAAAACTAATTGATTTAGTAAATAATTTTGAATTACATAAAATTCCAATGTCAGTTATTATGCTAGATAAAGATTGGCATATTCGTGTTCAAGAAGGAGATAAGCATTTAAAGACGGGTTTTACTTTTAATGGTGAATTATTTCATGACCCTTCTAGTCTGGTGAATTTATTACATACTAAGGGTATTCGTATTGGTTTAAATGTTAATCCGATAGAAGGTTTTTATCCAATGGATGCTTACTATGATGAGGCCCTAAAATATTTACAAGCTGATGAACGTGGTGTTATTCCATTTAATGTTTATGATTCTAAAACTATTGATGTTTATTTGAAAGTATTTATTCATCCACTTGATAATTTTGGAATCGATTTCTTTTGGATTGATTGGTACAATACTGATCGTGTTAATGAATTATTCTTTTTAAAACATTATCATTTTTATGATATGATGCGCGATTATAAGAGAAGGCCAATGGTATATGGTTATAATGCTGCAGTTGCCGCTCATCGTTATCCAGTTTTATATGCTGGGAAAGCAACTGTAAGCTGGAAAACTTTAAAAGCTTTGCCATTTTTTAACGGTAAGGCAACAAATATTGGTGTGTCTTGGTGGAGTCATGATATTGGTGGATATTTTTATGGTACTGAAGATAATGAATTATATGAAAGATATATTCAATTAGGTACTTTCTCCCCAATCTTAAAGTTAAGTGCTGATGCCGGTAGATTTTATAAACGTGAGCCATGGCGTTGGGATAAGAAAACTTATGCAATTGCTCAAGATTATCTACAATTAAGACATCGTCTAATTCCATATTTATATTCAGAAGCATATAAGTATTATAAGTATGGTATACCACTAATTCAACCAATTTATTATCGTTACCCTGAAATATATGATGATGATTTATATCGTAATGAATATTATTTTGGTAGTCAATTATTTATATGTCCAATAACAACTAAAAAAGAATTAATTATGAATCGTGTTATTCAAAAATTTTATTTACCAGAAGGAACTTGGTATGACTTTGTAACTGGTAAAAAATTTCCAGGTGGACATAAATATGTATCATTCTTTAAGGACGAAGATTATCCGGTATTTGCTAAAGCTGGAGCAATTATTCCAATGTCCAATAATTCTAATTTAAATGATACAACACCACCAAGAAATATGGAAATTCATGTTTTCCCAGGTCAAAGTAATAGTTATAAATTATATGAGGACGATGGCGTTAGTGACCTATACTTAAAAGGATATTATTTATTAACCTTGATTGATTATAATTACTTACCAAATAACTATACAGTTATTATTAGACCCTTAGAAGGTAAGAGTGGCATTATTTCTGATAAACGTAATTATAAAGTGCGTTTTAGAAATACTAAAAAATCTAGTAATGTATCCGTATTTATTCGTGATGTTAAAGTTGATTGTACAACATCCGTTGAAGGATCAGACTTTATTGTTGAAGTTAAAGATGTTCCAACTACACAACAATTAACAATTAACTGTAAAGGTAAAGATATTGAAATAGATGCGATAAGAATTATATTAGAGGATATTGAGGGCATTATTAGTGATCTTCCTATAGCAACTAAGGTTAAAGAACAATTATATAGTTTGTTTGTTAGCGATTTACCAATTAATAAGAAGAGAATTATAGTTCGTAAAATGGGTAGTGGAAGAAACGGCTTAGAGACAAAATATGTTCAATTATTTATAAAATTACTTGAATATATGAGTCAATTGTAATATAATATTAGCCATAAGGCGAAGAAAAAGAGTAGTAATAAATGATTAGTTAAAGAGAGAAAGTGGTTGGTGCAAACTTTTACTATTGAGTTTATGAACTTGCTTTGGAGCTACGTTAAGTCGTATTTCTGCGTTAAAGAATTAAGAGCATAATCAAGTATTATGAAGAAGGGTGGTAACGCGAGTAATTCGTCCCTTCATTCGTAATACTTTTTTATTTATATAAGGAGGGATAAAAATGGAAATAATTTTATGGTTAGTGATTATGATAGTTATTTATCTAGGCTATGAAATATTTGTTATTAGAAAAGATAAAGCTTTAGAAAATATGAAAAATGGTAAAGAGTTAACTTTATTACGTAAAAGATATAAATTGAATTTTGATAAGTTAGACTTAAAAAAGACCACAAGAATAATTGCTTTAACTAATGCTTTTATTATTTCATCGGTTGTATCATTAGTATCCATAGTACAGGACTTAATCAATAATTTTTGGCTACAAATATTATCTGTTATTGTGGTAGGACTTATCCTGCTGATACCATTAATATTATTATTTTATTCATTGATAGGAAAGCATTTACACAAAATACAGGAGGGATAAGACATGTATAATTTTAAGGAAATAGAGAGTAAATGGCAAAAGTATTGGGATGAAAATAAAACATTCAAAACTGATACTTATGATTTTAGTAAACCTAAATTTTATGCGTTGGATATGTTTCCATATCCATCAGGTGTAGGATTACACGCAGGTCATCCAGAAGGATATACTGCTACTGATATTGTTTCACGTATGAAGAGAATGCAAGGATATAATGTATTGCATCCAATGGGATTCGATTCGTTTGGTTTACCAGCTGAACAATTTGCTATTCAGACTGGAAATCATCCAGAAGGATTTACTAAGCAAAATATTGTAACATTTAAAAAACAATTAAAAATGTTAGGATTCAGTTATGATTGGGACCGTGAAGTATCTACTTCAGATCCAAATTTCTATAAATGGACTCAATGGATATTTAAACAATTATTTTTAGATGGATATGCTAAATGTGTTGATATGCCAGTTAACTGGTGTGAAGAATTAGGAACTGTTTTAGCAAACGATGAAGTAATTGATGGCAAGAGTGAACGTGGTGGATATCCAGTTATTCGTAAAAATATGAAACAATGGGTTATTGATATTCCTGCTTTTGCTGAAAAATTATTAGATGGTTTAAATGAAATTGATTGGCCAGAATCAACAAAAGAGATGCAACGAAATTGGATTGGCAAAAGTATTGGAGCCCATGTTACATTTAAAGTAAAAGATACTGATGAATCATTCACTGTATTTACAACTCGTTGTGATACATTGTTTGGTGCCACATATTGTGTATTATCGCCAGAACATAAATTAGTAGATATTATTACAACGGCAGAACAAAAAGAAAAAGTAGAAGCTTATAAAAAAGAATGTGCAACTAAGTCAGATTTAGAAAGAACTGAATTAAACAAAGAAAAAACTGGTGTGTTTACAGGGGCTTATGCAATTAATCCAGTAAACAACGTAGCAATTCCGATTTGGATTAGTGATTACGTTTTAGCAACCTATGGTACTGGTGCAATTATGGCTGTTCCAGCCCATGATCAAAGAGACTATGAATTTGCCCGTAAATTTGGTATTGATGTCATTCAAGTTTTAGAAGAAGTAACAGGTACACCAAATGAAAATGAATTACATAAAGATAGTATTGTTGCTGTAGTTTATGACGAGGCAAAAGACAAGTACTTAACAATTAATTGGCATGAGTTAGGCGGAAGATTATTTATTGGTGGTACAAGACATAATGGTGAAGATGCAATTACTTGTGCTTTAAGAGAAATAACTGAAGAAACTGGTTATGATGATATTGAATTTATGAGAGAAACATTTAAAATTAATCATCATTATTATGCATACAACAAAGATAAATATTTTGAAATTGAAAGTACAGGTTTATTATTCAAATTAAAATCTGATCATCAAATTGAGCAACAATTGGATGACGACGAAAAATTTACCGTTGAATGGGTTTCTAAGGATGTTATCGAATCAGAAGTAAAAGATGAATTACATTTAAAAACATTTATATATTGCTTAGAAGATGTTGCTATGGAGGGCGATGGAACTCATATTAATTCTGACTTCTTAAACGGTTTAAATAAAGAAGAAGCAATTAATAAGATGATTGATTGGTTAGAGGAAAATAACTTAGGTAAAAAACAAATTAATTATCGTTTAAGAGAATGGATTTTTGCTCGTCAAAGATATTGGGGTGAACCAATTCCAGTTATTCATTTAGAAGATGGTCGTGATATTGTATTAGATGATAACGAATTGCCATTAGTGTTACCAGTTTTAGAAGATTATAAAGGAAAAAATGGTAAAGCACCTTTAGAAAATGCTGTTGATTGGGTAAATGTTGAAGTAGATGGCGTTAAAGGTGTAAGAGAGACTAGTACAATGCCTGGTAGTGCAGGCTCAAGCTGGTATTTCTTAAGGTATATTGATCCTACAAATGACAAGGAATTTGCTTCTCAAGAGTTGATGAAGCATTGGTTACCAGTTGATTTATATGTCGGTGGACCAGAACATGCCGTTGGACACTTATTATATTCAAGAATGTGGAATCGTTACTTATATGATAAAGGTTTAGTTCCAGTTAAAGAACCATTTAAAAAATTAGTACATCAAGGTATGATTTTAGGTTCTAATGGTATTAAAATGGGTAAAAGATATCCTGAATATGTAGTTAATCCTAATGACGTTGTAAGAGATTATGGTGCTGACACATTAAGATTATATGAAATGTTTATGGGACCTTTAGAAGCTGATAAGCCATGGAATGATTCAGCTGCTGAAGCATCTAAAAAGTTTTTAGACCGTGTATGGAGATTATTTGTTGAAGAAGATAGAATTAAAGATGAACCTAACAAAAATTTAGAAAAAATCTATCATCAAACAGTTAAGAAAGTAACAAATGATTATGAGACATTAAATTTTAATACAGCTATCAGTCAAATGATGATTTTTATCAATGGGGTATATAAAGAGGATGTATTTCCAAAGGAATATGCCATGGGCTTAATAAAATTATTAAATCCAATTGTACCTCATATAGCAGAAGAAATTTGGCAAAAAGTATTTAACGGTACAGAATCAATGGCTTATGAAGCATGGCCAACATATGATGAGGCTAAGATTGTTGATGAATCATTCACAATGGTAGTTCAAGTTAATGGTAAAGTAAGAGGAAAAATAGAAGTAGATGCTAGTGCTAGTGAAGAAGATATGAAATCTTTGGCACTTGGAATCGAAAATGTAAAGAATTTTACTGATGGAAAAGAAATTGTAAAGGTAGTCGTTGTTCCTAAAAAGTTAGTTAATATAGTTGTTAAGTAACAATAAATACTTAAATATAAAAAAAAGGATAAAATTATCCTTTTTTTAATTACTTTTTAAAAAAAATATGATAATATAATAATAGGTGATAGCATGAAAAAAGATAATGAAGCCAAAATGAAAGAAATTTTAAATGATTTAGAAGACGATTATTTAGATGAAAAAACTAAAGAAGTGGAATTTGTAGAAGAAAAAGAGCAAAAAAACGAAGAGGTAGTTGAAGAAGAATTTGATAAATCTTCTGAAGAGGAAACTAATAAAAATGAAGAAGTTGAAGTTTCTGAAAAAACACAAAATGAGGAAGTTGAAGAAACAATTGATGAAATAGAAGATATTTCTAATGAAGATGATGCAAAAGAAACAAAAGAGGTAGAAGAAGATACTGAGAATTCTAAAGAAGAAATAGAAGAAGACAATGAAGATGTAGTAGAAGATGAATCCGCTGATGAAAATGATGAAGATATTACTAACAAGCAATTCAAAGAATCTCCAATCAAAATTATCGGTGATTATTTAGTTGCTAAGTTAAGATATTATCGTTATGTATTAATCTTGGATGTTATTGTATTTTTATTCTTATTCTTCTTAATACCAACAATTATTTTAGATGTTAAACCAGTAATGTGGATGACATTATTCTTAGTTTTTACAATTTTGCCAACAATCACTTTTTATGCAAAAAATTTATTTAAAAAATATCAAATAATGTTAGGTCTTCCATTTATATATATATGTATTCTATGTGTCTTAGATAGTTGTACGCTTAAAGACTTATATGGAATTACATCACACGGAGTGCTTGATAAGACACCAGCTATGATTGATGCTGTTTTAGTTACATTTATTATTGTATTCTTCCAATATATTGGATTAACAGTAATTGATTTAAGTAAAAAATTATTTAAAAAGAATAAAAAGAAAGCTAAAAAATAAGCTTTCTTTTCTTTATGAAAGGAAAATAAACAAAAAACAGTAATAATTATATAGGAGGTAATATGAAGAAAATATTATTATTGTTATTTGTTTTTATTTTTGGTATAAGTAATATTAATGCTTATGATGTTATATCACAGTTTTACTATGATGAAGAAAAAGTTGCTGGTATGTGGGTGACAAGAGAAAAGGGAGATGTTAGAATGTCTGGGTTACCTTTTCTCTTAAAAAGAAAATCAGATGACGCGATTGTTTATTGTTTAGAACCTTTTGTAATGATTAAACAGGAAACTGGATATGAAGGATACTACGATAATAATAGTTATTTTAATCTTGCTGAAGATGATTTAGAAAGAATTCGTTTATTGTCATATTTTGGATATATGTATCCGGGTCATGAGCAAGATAAATGGTATGGAATTACGCAATATTTAATTTGGAAAACTGTTGATAAAGAAGCAAATATTTATTTTTCTGATGTTAGATATGGTGAAAAAGTAGATAAATATCAAGCAGAAATAAATGAAATTGAAAACTTAATTGAACAATATCAAAATGTGACTAAATTAAATAGTACATATATATTTCTAGCTGAAGATGAATTTAAAAAGTTTCAACAAAGTAATATCTTTTTATCTAATATTGGACAAGGCCATAATGTTATAAAAATACCAAGGAATAAATTACAAAATGAAAAAGAGATACTATTTTATCATGAAGTAGGCCAAGACTTATACATGTTTAGTAATAAGGAATTGCCTAATAAAGAAATAGATATTATTTTTAATCGTAATCTTATTTTAAAAAAATGGTATGGTAATGGTAAATATAAAGAAGAAGAGGGAGCCAAATTTGATATATATAAAGATAATGAATTATATGATACAGTAATTACTAATGAAAACGGTGAAATTCAACTTAATTTAGAATATGGTACGTATGAGTTTGTCCAAACTAAAGGTAAAGATGGATATAGTTTTGTGGATAATTTTACGATTGAGGTAAATTCTACTACAGCTAAAGTTATTGATTTATACAATGAAGCAATAGTTGTTGAAGTACCAGACACTTATCGTGGTAATTTTATAACTGATATATTTATGCAAATAAGATGGTGGTATCATGATTTGGAATATTATATATAGTATGATAGTTTCTATAACGTTAGAATTACCAAACTATATTGATAATATAAAAAATATTGAAGAAAAATATGAAGTTAATTATTATGCTTATTTAGAAATACCAACTATAAATTTTAGTGAACCTTTATATCAAAATAGTAATTTAGATACTAATATAATTTTTATTAAAGATAGTGATTTACCAACATCTAAAAATGCAAACGTTATAATTGCTGGTCATAGTGGTTCTCAGACAGTCTCACATTTTAAAAATTTATATAAGTTAAAAATAAATGATAAAATAACATTAGAATATGATAACTGGCTATACGAATATAAGATTGTGAAAAAGTATTTTATAGATAAAACAGGTAAAGCTGAAATATATAAAGATTCTAATAAAAGTACTTTAGCTTTAATTACATGTCATGGTCGTAATAAACAATTAGTCATAATATCTAATTTAATTAGTAAAACAAAAAAATAATCGCTTAACGATTATTTTTTTATATCCATTATTACAGGTAAAATAATTGGAGTTCTACCTGTTTCCTCTAAAATATATTTAGATAATTGATTAATAATTTCACTTTTTATTTCAAGATAGTTTATATGTTTACCAATTTTAGAATTAATAGCTTTAACACTAATGTCTTCTAACTCTTTAATTAAGTCTAAATTTTCTTGAATAAGGACAAAGCCTCTTGTTGTAATATTAGGTGTTCCTAATAATTTATTATTTGTTGTGTCAAGATTGATAATTACAACGACAATACCGTCGCTAGACATTATTTTTCGATCTTTCATAACCGCTGAACCTATTTCCCCAACACGATTACCATCAATATAAACATCTCCAGCAATAACAGGTTCATCTTTCTTTACTTTACCTTTATAAATAGATAAAACATCACCATTATTTAAGATGAAAGTATTTTCTTTTGGAATATCACATTCAATAGCCAAATCAGCATGTGTTTTTAACATTCGATATTCGCCGTGAACTGGCATAAAGTATTTTGGTTTAAACAATCTTATCATTAATTTCAATTCTTCTTGACTACCATGTCCTGATGTATGAACATCGCTTAAAGAAGTTGTTGTATAAACCTTAACTCCTTGTAAATATAATTTATTTATTGTATTAGAAATGCTTAAAGCATTTCCTGGAATAGCTGATGATGAGAATATTACTAAATCATCAGGTTGTAGTTTTATTTGTTTATGGCTACCATTAGCAATTCTTGAAAGAGCAGCTAATGGTTCGCCTTGTGAACCGGTACATAATAAACATACTTTACTTGGATCTAAAGCATTTGCTTCATCAGGACTGATAAATATTTCTTTATGTTTGATATATCCTTCATTTAAAGAAATTTCCATATTATTTTCCATGCTACGGCCGAAAATAGCAATTTTACGATTATTTCTTTTACATGTATCAACAATATGTTTTAAACGATAAATATTAGAAGCAAAGGTTGCAATAATAATACGACCTTTATGTTCTAAAAATATTTCTGATAAAGTTTCATCAACTTTTGATTCACTAGCACTAAACCCCTCATTTAAAGCATTAGTACTATCACTTAATAATAATGTAACTCCTTTAGAACCAACCATTGCCATTTTTTGTAAATTTGCAACTGGTCCAATTGGAGTTAAGTCAAATTTAAAGTCTCCAGTTGTAACAATTGTTCCATTTGGAGTTTTAACTACAATACCATGTGAATCTGGAATAGAGTGAGTCGTTCTAAAAAATTCAACACTCATACTTTTAAATTTAACTTTAGTTGCTTCCGTATATACATATAAATTATTAAATTTAACAGCCTTATCTTCTAATTTTTTTCTAATGAGTCCAACCGCTTGATTTGGAGCATAAATTGCTGGAATGTCCACTGTTTGTAATAAATAAGGAATACCTCCAATATGATCTTCATGTCCGTGTGTAATAAATAAGGCCTTTATTTTCTTTTCGTTTTTCTTTAAAAAAGTGAAATCAGGAATTATATAATCAATGCCTGGAAGTTCATTGGAAGGAAATATAATACCAGCATCCAAAATAATTATTTCGTTGTTGGTCATAACGCAGTACATATTTTTTCCTACTTCTCCAAGACCTCCTAATGCGAACACTTTTGTGTCGCTACCATCAAAAAATTTCAAAAAATTCTCTCCTTTCTTTTCCTAATTCGAATTTAACTATACCATTATACCCTTTTTTTTGCAGTTTGTCTAGGTAACCTTGACTTATAGCATAAAATGTAATATTATAATTACACATTTATGGGGGTATGTATATGATTAAAAGTAGAAAGAATCCTTTAGAACAAGATTCAACCTTGAGACTAATATATGCTTTCAATTACTATATGAGTATAAATGAATCTTGGGAAGAAGAAAGTAAAGTAACTGAACATAATCGGGAAATTGTTAAAAGAATGGGAATAGATTTAGCTGATGATTATTTTGCATTTGAAAATAGGTTTTATGCATTAAATTATAGTATAGGTGAAAATTCTATTATTTATTGTGAAATTAGAGAATATGACAATTTCTATGATATGACTAAAACTATAAATATAATGACTTTTGAGTTTTCTACTGAAACTAAAGAATTAAATATCTTAAGTGAGAAGACAGAAAGTGTTGAACAACCAAAAACTAAGATTCAAAGAACATTTAAAGCGGCGTAATAAATATTAAAGAAAAGGCAATATGTCTTTTCTTTTTTTGGTATTTTATGATAAAATGGTAATTGAACATACAAGGAGGGTTTTCATGGGATTATTTGATAAATTTAAAAGTATATTTACAAGCAATAAAAATGAACAAGAAGAGGTAGAAATATACGATAAAGGATTGGAAAAGACTAGAAAAGAATTTGTATCTAAGATAAGTTTATTAAATATGAAATATACTAAAATAAGTCCAGAATATTTTGAAGAATTAGAGGAAATTTTAATTATGGCTGATATTGGAGTAAATACAGTTATGGATTTCATAGATAGATTGAAAAAACGTGTGAAGCGTGAAAATATTGAAGATAGTGAGGATTTAAAAGAGATTATTGTCGATGAAATGTTTATTATTTATGTTGACAATAGTATTATGGTTAATAAAATTAAATATGCTGAAAATGGGCCAACGGTAATTTTATTTGTAGGTGTTAATGGCGTTGGTAAAACAACTACGATCGGTAAGATTGCGCATCGTTTAAGAGGCGAAGGAAAGAAAACTTTGTTAGTTGCTGGTGATACTTTTAGAGCTGGAGCAATTGAACAAATTATTGAGTGGGGAGAAAGAACTGATTCGCCAGTTGTCTATAAAGAAGATGCTGAACCTGCTAGTGTAATATATGATGGTGTTGAAAAAGCCATTAAGGAAGATTATGATGTTGTTTTAATTGATACAGCTGGACGATTACAAAATAAAACTAATTTAATGGGTGAATTAGAAAAAATTAATAAAGTAATTGGTAAAATTATTCCAGAAGCACCACACGAGACTTTATTAGTTGTCGATGCAACTACTGGTCAAAATGGTATTAGTCAAGCTCAAGAATTTAAAAAGATTACTAATATTACAGGGATTGTCTTAACAAAATTAGATGGAACCGCTAAAGGTGGAATTGTTTTAGCCATTAAAGAGAAACTTGATATCCCAGTAAAGTTTGTTGGAATGGGTGAAAAAGAAGAAGATTTACGTACATTTGATATTGAAAAATATATCTATGGATTATTTAAGGATATGTGATGTTATGAATAGTGTAAAAATAATAGAGGTAAAGACGCATGATATGAAAGTATTAACTCTGTATTTGCAAATAATTTTAACTGTACTTTTAGCTATATTTGGAGTTATTACTTTATTCTTTAATGAAGATATGCTTACAGTAGTATATTTTCTACTTTCAGGAATTTTATTTTTAATGGCTTGGAATAATCATAAGTTTTATAAACATAAATATTTGACTATAATATATATGTTATTTGGTATTTTAACTTTAACATCAGGAATCGTGGAGTTATTATAATGGATAAGACAGTTTATTATTGTACGCTTTATGATTACTATGGTGGATTATTAACAGACAATCAAAGAGAAATTTTTGAAGACTACTATTTTGAAAATTTAACGATGCAAGAGATTGCCGATAATAATGAAGTAAGTAAAAATGCTATTCATAAAACAATCATTACAATTACTAAGAAATTAGAAACTTATGAAGAAATATTGAAGTATGATGCAAAAGTAAATAAAATAAAAGAAGTTATAAAAGATAAAAAAATACTTGAAGAAGTATTAGAAATATTATAAGAGGGTGAGATAAGATGTTTGGCAAAATAGTGTATATTAGTGATAACGTTGCACACGTTTCAATTCCAAAAGATGCACCAGTAATAATGAATATTATGAACATGCATGTTGTATTTGAAGATGAGAATAAAAAAATATTAGGCGAAGTAGAGGATGTTTCTGCAGAAGTTATTAAAATTAGATTTTTAGGAGAGTTTGCTGATGGAAAATTTATTGGTGGTGTTCTTAGAAAACCTAATTTAACAGCTACTACTAGAATTATAAATGAAGAAGAATTAAAAATCATTATGGGAGAAAAGGGTCATGGTAAATTATTACTTGGTATGAGTCCTCTATATGAAAATATGCCAGTTATGGTTGATATTAATGAATTATCAAGTAACCATATGGCAATCTTTGGTAATACTGGTTCTGGTAAATCATATGGAGTAGCTAGATATTTACAAAGTATCTTCTATAATCCAGAGTTTGTACCTTATAAATCAAATTTTATGATTTTTGATGCTTATGGTGAATACCATAATGCATTTCAAAATATTAATCAAATAAATCCTAATTATAATTTTAAATTCTACACTACTAATAAAGCTCAATTAAAAGAGGGCGGAGAAATGTTAAGAATTCCATTATGGTTATTATCCCTTGATGACTTTGCGCTTTTATTAAATGCTGAAAAGCATTCACAATTACCTATTATTGAGCGAATGATCAAATTAGTTAGGGTATTTGCGACTGATGGAGATATTTGTACAAGATATAAAAATCACTTGATTGCTAAGGCAATTATGGATATTATGTACACTAATCAAACAGCAGCAAGCAAACGTAATGATATCTTTGCTGTATTAGCTAGTTGCTCAACTGATCAATTCCACTTAGAAGCACCAGTTCAAGGATTAGGCTATGTTAGAAAATTTAGAGAATGTTTCCTAATTGATACATCAGGTCAATTTACTGAGAGTGTTTTAATAACTCAATATATTACTTCATTTATTGATGAAGAACTAGAAAAATATGAACCTACTGCTGATCATTATTTCACTTTGGAAGATATGGAAAAAGCTTTACAATTTACATTAATTTCCGAAGGATTATTGCGTAATGAGAGATTATATGATGAGGCTATAACTTTAAAAGTTAGACTTCATTCTTTAGCAATCGGTGAAGCAAAAGATTTCTTTAGTTATCCACAATATATTAATATGGAAAATTATGTTGCTTCTTTAGTAACAAAAAATGGTCGTAAGGCTCAAATAGTTAACTTTAACTTGGAAGATGCAGACGATAGAATTGCTAAAACAATCGTTAAGATTTATTCTAAATTATTATTTGATTTTACTAAACGATTAAATGAAAGAGCTTCTATTCCATTCCATATTGTTCTTGAAGAGTCACATAGATATGTACAAAGTGATAATGATAATTTCTTATTAGGTTATAATATTTTTGAACGTATTGCTAAAGAAGGACGTAAATTTGGTTTATTATTACTTTTAATTTCACAAAGACCAGTGGAATTATCTGAAACCGTTATTTCACAATGTTCAAGCTTTTTAATATTCAAGATGACTCATCCAAGAGATCTAGATTACTTGAAGAAGATGTTGCCAAATATGAGTGCAGAAATTATGGAAAAGCAAAAGAGTTTACAATCAGGTACTTGTGTCGCTTTTGGGCGAGCATTTAAAATTCCAATGATAGTTAGAATGCCGTTACCAAATCCAGAACCTTATAGTACAAATGCTGATGTTGTTGGACGTTGGACACATTAAAAAGGATATAAAATATCCTTTTTTTTATATACTTAAATAGGTGGTTTAATGTTTGTTATTTCGCATCGGGGGAATGATTCTCATAATTATAAAGAAAATACAATTAAAGCTTTAAGTGAAGCGCTAAAACAAAACTATATTGATGGAATTGAACTAGATATAAGAATAACTAAAGATAATAAATTTGTTATATATCATAATACTTCTTATCTTCATATGGGGATTAGAAAATTTATAAGAAATACTAAATATAAAAATTTAAATAATATTGATTTATTAGAAAATTTATTAAAACAAGTAAACACTAATAAAATAATATTATTAGAGATAAAACAAGAATATGGTAACAATAAACAATTGACAAAGAATTTACTAAAACTATTAAATAAATATCAATATTTAAATATATGGATATGTAGTTTCAACTATAAATTAGTAAAAGAAATGACTAATAAAAGTAAATATAATGTTGGCTTAATTATTAGTGATATTTTAAATAAAAATAAAGATATTTCTGATTTTGATTTTGTAAGTTTATCTAAAGGGGCATATAATGATATAAAAACCGATAAAATAAAAATGATTTGGACAGTTAATTCCAATTTTAATAAATATAAATCTAATTATATAATTACTGATAAACCTTATTTAGTAAATAAAAGCATTTTCAATAATAATTGAAGACTTACGATCAATTCTTTTAATTGTATTAATTAATCTTTTTCGTGATTTTCTAGGAGTCATAATGAATAAGACATTTTTATCGTCATGATTATCATTAGCATCAATAACAATAACATCATAGTTTAACGCTTCTATTTTATTAATTAAGCTTTTTTTATCTTTAGAAGTTATACATATTATTAAATTATTACCAATAGCTAACTTTTCTTCCATAATACAACCGACATATGAACCAATAAAGGAACCAAGGGCGAAGGCAACAATTTTAAAGAAATCTTTTTGAATATTAATAATTACAATTGTTGTAGATAAAATCCAAATAAGCGCAATTATAAGATTTAAAAATGCCCCTAAGCTCTTTTTATTATTAGCTAAGATAATTGATCTTAAAGTTGATAGAGCATTTTCTAAAATTTTTAATATTAATATAATTAAATATATGATAATAATCACCATTATTATTGTGCTTTATGGTGATAAAACTATACTATTTAATGACAAAAAAGAGTTATTCATGATATAATACTAACTAGGTGATTAATAATGTTTGAAAGTTTAGGCGAGAGATTACAAAACGCCGTTAATAAAATAAAAGGTTATGGTAAAATAACTGAAGATAATATTAGTGATGTAACTAGAGAGATTCGTTTAGCTTTATTGGAGGCAGATGTTAACTATAAAGTTGTTAAAGAATTTGTTAATAATGTTAAAGAAAAAGCTTTAGGAGAAGAAGTAGCAAAATCTTTAAAACCAGGTGAAATGTTTGTTAAAATTTTAAAAGATGAATTAGTTGAACTTTTAGGTGGCGAAAAATCAGACATTTATACTGGTGGTAATCCATCTATCTTAATGTTAGTTGGTTTACAAGGTAGTGGTAAAACTACAACTATTGGAAAACTTGCGAAATTACTGAGAAAAAAATATAAGAAAAATCCTTTATTAGTAGCTTGTGATGTTTACCGTCCTGCGGCTATCGATCAATTAAAACAAATTGGTAAAGAATTAAACATTACTGTTTATGAAGAAGGTAAAGGAAATCCAGTTGAAATAGCTAAAAATTCGGTTAAATATGCTAAAGAGAATAATTATAATTATATCTTAATCGATACTGCCGGTAGACTACATATTGATGAAGCCCTAATGGAGGAATTAAATAATATTCAAAAAGAGGTTAATCCTCACGAAGTTATGCTAGTTGTGGATAGTATGACTGGACAAGATGCAATTAATGTTATTGAGGGATTTAATGATAGATTATCATTAACTGGTGCGATTTTAACTAAATTAGATGGTGATACTCGTGGTGGTGCTGCTCTATCAATCCGTCATTTAACTAATGTTCCAATTAAATTTATTGGTATTAGTGAAAAAATGGATGGTTTAGATGAATTTCATCCAGACCGTATGGCCACTCGTATTTTAGGTATGGGCGACATTATGACTATGATTGAAAAAGCTGAAGAAGTAATTGATCAAGATGAAGCAATGCGCTCTGCTAAAAGAATGCAAGAAGGTAAATTTGATTTAGAGGATTTCTTAAGCACTTTAAAGCAAATAAAGAAATTAGGCCCACTAGAAAATTTAATTAAAATGATTCCTGGTGTGCCAAAAGAAGTACGTAATGTTAAAGTAGACCCTAAAGATATGGCCCATATTGAAGCAATCATCTTATCAATGACACCATATGAAAGAAGACACCCAGAGTGTTTAAAAGCAACACGTAAGCAAAGAATATCTAAAGGTTGCGGCCGTAGTGTTGAGGAGATAAATCGTTTAATTAAACAATTTGATCAAATGAAACAAATGATGAAACAAATGAAAAATGGTAAGATGCCATTCTAATACAGGAGGTAATATGATAAAAGGAAAGCCATTTGTTAAATGGGCTGGTGGAAAAAGACAAATACTAGATAAATTAAAAAAATATATTCCAGACGAATATAACACATATTATGAACCATTTATCGGTGGTGGTGCACTTTTATTTGAATTATCACCTAGAAGTGCAGTTATTAATGATTCTAATGCTGAATTGATTAATGTATATCAAGTTTTATGTAATGAAGAAAAATTTAAAAAAATGTGTAAAATTTTAAACAGTCATGAAACTAATCATAGTGAAGAATATTATTATGAAATTAGAAATAAAGATCGTAATAAAAGTACGTACAATAAACTATCAGACTATACTAGAGCAGCTAGAACTATTTATTTAAATAAAGCTTGCTTTAATGGCTTATATCGTGTCAATAGCAAAGGGGAATTTAACGTGCCTTTTGGGAAAAAAACTAAAGTTAATACTTATGAGGGAAATAATTTAATAACTGTCAGCAATTATCTAACGATGAATGATATTAAAATATTAAATGTTGATTTTGAAGAAGCCGTTGCAACAGCTAAAAAAGGAGACTTTGTTTATTTTGATCCACCATATGATTCTGATAAGGCTATTTTTAATAGTTATACTGAAGAGGGATTTAATAAAGATGATCAAAGAAGACTAGCTAGCGTATATAAAGAATTAGATAAAAAAGGTGTTTATGTTATGCTGTCAAATCATAATACAGTTCTAATTAAAGAACTATATAAAGATTATAATATTCATATTATAGAGGCTAAAAGAAATATAAATTCTAATGCTGAAAAAAGAGGAAAAGTCGAAGAAGTGATTATTACAAATTATACGAATAATAGAACATTTGGAGAAAAATAAACCTCTTTTTTCTTTGTAAAATAAGGACTTAATAAGGAATTATTAAATATGAAAAATTTTTCTTGCTTTTAATTATTCAGTATGCTATAATCTCATAGGAAGGATGGGAAAAATGAAAATATTAAAAAAATTAGGCGTTTTTACAATGCTATTTGCAGCTTTATTTGCATTCACTGGATGTGGTGCTGAAAAGGAGAAAAATGTTGAAGGAACTTTGGAAGAAATCATGACTAAAGTATATGCTGAACTTCCACAAGAACAAATTCCAATGGCATTAACAAACATTGAAGTAACTGATGAAAATATTGAATATTATTTAGGTACTAAAGATATTGATTATAAAGAAGCTTTAGCATCTGAATCAATGGTTGGCTCTATTCCACATTCAGTAGTTTTAGTTAGATTAAACGAAGGTGCTGATGTAGATGAAGCTAAAAAAGCAATTGAATCAAGTGTTAATCCAAGAAAGTGGATTTGCGTTGAAGCTGAAAATGTAATTGTAAAAAGCAAAGGAGACCTAATTATATTAATAATGGTTTCTGAAAATGCCGATATTTTAGAAGCAGGCTTTGACAACTTATAGAATCTTCAATGAAGATTCTTTTTTTGAGGTGAATTATGTTATTTTCAAGTATAATTTTTATATATTATTTTTTACCGCTGTTACTATTAGTTTACTTTATAGTACCGAGTAAATTTAAAAATATTGTATTGCTAGGATTTAGTTTATTATTTTATTTTTTAGGAGAACCTAAATATATTGTAATATTACTATTATCTTGTACAATTAACTATATCTTAAGTAAAATGATTGCTAAAGGTAAACAAAGAAAATTATTATTAATATTGACTGTCATTTATAATATTGGTCAACTATTAATATTTAAGTATACAGATTTTTTCATTACTAACTTTAATAATATATTAGGCTTAAATATTGATTTAATGCGTATAGTAATGCCGATTGGTATTAGTTTCTTTACTTTCCAAGCTTTAGGTTATGTTATTGATGTTTATAATGAAAAGCATCCACCAGCTAGTTCATGGATTGAATTTACTACTTATGTATGTTTGTTTCCGCAATTAATTGCTGGTCCAATTGTTAGATATCGTGATGTTAGAGAAGAAATGCAAAACAGAACTATTAACTTTGATAAATTTAGCGAAGGTATAAGACGATTTACAATTGGTTTAGGAAAAAAAGTATTACTTGCTAATGTCCTTGGGGAGTTTGTTGAATTATGTGTTGAGCAAACTGTTTTAGCGGCTTGGTTAAGGCCTATTGCTTATACGTTACAAATCTATTTTGATTTTAGTGGCTACAGTGATATGGCAATTGGACTAGGATTAATGTTTGGTTTTAGATTCCTAGAAAACTTTAATTATCCATTAATTGCATCATCAATAACAGACTTTTGGCGTAGATGGCATATGTCTTTATCCAGCTGGTTTAGAGACTATGTATATATACCTATGGGTGGTAATCGTGTTAATAAATTAAAGTTTATTCGTAATATTTTTACAGTTTGGCTTTTAACGGGATTCTGGCATGGTGCAAGTTGGAATTTCATTGTTTGGGGTTTATATTTTGGTATTTTATTATTAATAGAAAAATTCTTTTTAAAGAAGTATATTGATAAAACAAAAGTATTAAAATATATTTATACTTCAGTAATAGTAGTTATTAGTTTTTTAATTTTTAATTCATTAACAATGACTCAAATATTTACTGAATTAAAAAATATGTTCTTTTTAAATAATATTCCACTTGTTGGACCAGAAACATTATACTATTTTAGAAGTTACGCACTATTATTTGTGATTGCGATTATTGGAGCAACACCACTTGTGAAGAATATAATATTAAAAATAAAGGAAACTAGAGCTAAGAAGATTATTGATGTTTTAGAGCCTATTACATATATTGTATTAATTACTTTATGTACAGCATTCTTGATTGATGCATCATTTAATCCTTTCTTATATTTTAGATTTTAGGTGAAATATGAAGAATAAGATAATTGTATTTACATTTTTAGGATATATATTTTGTTTAACACTTTTGCAAATTGTTTTAGCCGATAAAGGTATTAGTGCTACTGAACGAAGAACACTTAAACAATTTCCAAAATTTGAATTATCAAATCAATATATCACAAAATTAGATGAGTATTTTCTTGATCAATTTCCTTTTAGAGATGAGTTTAGAAGTATAAAAGCTAACTTTAATTTTAAAATTTTACATAAGTTAGATAATAATGGAATATATTTAGATGGTGATTACATTTTTAAATCTGAATATCCAACTAATAAAGAATCTATTAAAGCCTTTAAAGATAAAATTAATAATTTAGATGAGTTATTATTAACTGATAACAATAAAGTTTATATGGTTATCGTTCCTGATAAAAATTATTATTTAGAAAATAATAACTTTTTACAAATTGATTATGATTATATTTATGATGAAATGTACGAATTAGATTATAATCACATCGATATTAGGGATATATTGTCATTAAAAGATTATTACTATACAGATACGCATTGGAAACAAGAAAACATTATAAAAGTAGTTGAAGAATTAGATAAAACGATGAATTTTGGTTACCAAAAATTAAACTACAATAAAAATACTTTTGATAAATTTTATGGAGTTTATTATGGAGAATCAGCTATGAAGAGAGACCCTGAAACAATCGTATATCTAACTAACTCAATACTTAATAATGCTTATGTAGAATATTTAGAAAACGAAGAATTACATACAATATATAGTTTAGATAAACTAGAGAGTAATGATGCTTATGAAGTATTTTTAGATGGTGCTTCATCATTAATAACAATTACTAATGAAAATAGTTTAACTGATAAAGAATTAATTATATTTAGAGATTCATTTGGAAGTAGTATTACACCATTATTAGTGCCATATTATTCTAAAATAACTGTTATCGATAATCGTTATATGAGTAGTCAGTATATTAAAGAGAATGTTGAGTTTAATGATCAAGACGTACTATTCTTATATAGCACATTAATTGTTAATAATAGTGGAAGTTTAAAAGGATAAAAATTTATCCTTTTTTTGTTATAATATAGGTGAGGTGATAAAAATGTTATTTATAGGGTATCCAAAATGTAGTACGAGTAATAAAGCCAAGAAATGGTTAGAAGATAGAGGTATTGAGTTTATTGAAAGACATATTGTTGAAGATAATCCTAAATATGATGAACTTACTATGTTGATAAAGAAATATAATTTAAATATTTCTAAATTATTTAATACTAGTGGTATGAAATATCGCGAATTAAATTTAAAAGATAAGTTGCCAAAGATGAGTGATGATGAAAAAATCAAGCTATTAGCAACCGATGGTATGTTAGTAAAAAGGCCATTAGTGATATTAGATGATAAAGTATTAATAGGATTTAAAGAAAAAGAATGGGCTGAATACTTTAATTAAGATAAAAAGTGCTATTATTGTCACTTTTTTTTATTAATTAGTTTTTCGCATAGACTTACAATAAATTATCGCATAAGATAAGACTAGATAAGGGGGAACAATATGTTTAATCAAGATTGTTGTTTTAGAAGACAAAATGGCTGTGGTAGACAATTTACTGAGCAAGTAATTGAACCAACAATTAATAAGTGTATTCAAAAAGATTTTTATCATGAAGTGCCACACGTTTGTCCAATTCATACTCATGTAATAAATAGACATATTTATAATCATACATATACACCTAGATATACATGTTCAGAAGAAAATCAAATAATTAATAATGAGTGTGGTAAATGTTCAGGTTTTATGAATTAAGTACGAGAAATCGTACTTTTTCATGGTATAATTTTTATAGGTGGTAGTATGAAAGAAATAGTTAATAATTATAAAAATTTAAAAGATGAAGATATTAATAGAATAGTTAAACGGGCCAAAATATTATTAATTAATGATCAAGATGAAATATTAATTGTTTATAGTCATAATAATTATTTTTTATTAGGGGGACATGTTGAAGATAATGAAAGTGATATTGTTTGTTTAGAAAGGGAATTATTTGAAGAAGCAGGAATGCATATTGATATTAGCAATATGAGGAAGTTTTTTTCAATCAAACATTACAATAAAGATTATCCAGAAACTGGAATAAATTCTTTAGCTATCGCTAATTATTATTATCTTAGAACTAATGTTGAACCAGATTTAAGCAATCGTAATTTAACACTTGATGAGATGGAAGGAAAATTTAGAATTGATAAAATTCATATTAGCAAAATAATGAATATTATTGAGGCATCTCTTCCAACAGCTACTCGTGAATTAGTTGTACAAGATACAATGAAAGTAATAGATGAGTTTATCAAGGAGTATGTATGAAAGCTTTAACAATAAAAGAGCCATGGGCAACTTTAATTATTGAAGGTTATAAAAAGTATGAATTTAGAAGTTGGAAAACAAAATATCGTGGGAAAATATTAATTCATGCTGGTATGAGTTTAGAGCGTGATAATGTTGATAGATTTGCTGTGTATAATTTGGAATACAGTAAGGGTGTGATTATTGGTGAAGCAGATATTGTTGATTGTATTTTAGTTGATCAAAAATTAGATGATGAATTAAAGAAAATAAATCCACTTGTCTATGGAAGAAGTGGTCATATTGAAAAGTATGCTTGGAAGTTAGAAAATGTCAAAAAATATGAAAAGCCAATTCCAGTTAAGGGAAAGTTAGGATTGTGGAATTATGATAATTAGAAAAGCTGAATTAGAAGATGTAGAACAATTAGATATGATGTTTGCTAAACTATTAGAGATTGATAAAATATATGATGATAACCTAAAGAGCGGTCTAACAATGCAGGGATTTTTTTCTAAAAGAATTATGGATGAAGATGTTATAGCCTTTGTTGCGTTTGATAATGATAATATAATAGGATATGTATTTGGTTATATTCAAAAGGATAATAAAGTAAAAGTTGAACTTGAGGCTTATATTGAATCTATTTATATCGAAGAATCTAAAAGAAAAACAGGAATCGGTACAAAATTAATTGAGCAGTTTGAACTCGAAGCCCAAAATAGAGGAGTTAAATATATATTTATTGATAATAAAGTTAATAATTTAGTCGCACATAATCTATACAGTAAATTAGGATATAATTTATTTATTGAGAGTAGAAGAAAAGAAATATAAAATTATTGCAAATAAAAAGATTCTTATTAAGAATCTTTTTATTTTACAAAATAGGCATAATATTCTTCGAAAGTAAGATTATTCTCATAAATATAAGTTGCCACATCGATACCTACATAACGATAATGCCATGGTTCATATATATAACCTGTAATATATTCTTTATTACTTGGATATCTTAAAATAAAACCATATTTATGAGCATTTTTTTTGACCCAAGTAAATTCTTTGCTATTTTCAAATTGATCAATATGATGATTTGAAGTTGTCCCTAAATCAAATGCTAAACCAGTTTGATGCTCAGAATATCCAGGCCTTGCAGAATATGTATCCGCTTCTTTAACCCCATCATAAGCAACATAATTAGTATATAACGTATTTTGTCTATTATAACTTCGATATGGTGATGCAATATATAGATGTAAATTTTCTTTTAAAGCATCATTATACATCTCTATAAAAGCATTATAAGCTGTTTTCGTTAAGTAACCAGTACCATGTTTTGAACTGATTTCCACTAAGTTTTTAGGCTCATAGTTCTTACTTAAATAGTAATATTTATTCACTAATATTAAGGTACCTTTAGAAGTATCAGTAGGAGAAACATCTTTGTAAAAGGTTTTATCTAGATTACTATTAACTCTAGTAACTACTTCTTTATAACTTAATTCTTTATTTTTATTATAGTAATTTAAATATCTTCTTAAATTATCAGAAATGAAGTATTTTTGCTTCATAAAATTAGAAACAGTATTATCCAATTTAATATCTTCCTTATCCAAGTTATTGTTAACTGCAAAAATTGTATCATCGATGCTTAAATTATATTTATTTAAATAATTAATATATCTAATTAAATTTTCTAATTTATATGATTTATGATTTATGATATTGGAAATTGTTTTATTATATTCTATATTATTATTGACAAGTATCACAATAACTTCATAATCTAAGTTATATTTACTTCGATAATCTAAATATTTATTTACATTGTCTAGTTTAAAATCATCGATTTTAATAAAATTAATAATTTCACTATTATTATATGTTTCTAATGCTTTAAATGAACTTATAAATTCTTCTATTTTTGTATTATTATTTGCAGGGTTATATTCTATTTGTTTATACTCTAAATTTTCATATATTAATAGTCCAATTAAAAAGAAAAAAGCAACGATTAGGAAAATTATAAATGTTTTTTTCTTTTCTTTCCTTTCCTTTTTTTTCTTTTTAACTTGATTTGTTTTATTTTTTTGAATTAACAATTTATTTTGGACTTTTCTCTTTTTTCTTTTCTTTGCCATTTTATCCTTCTAGAAAATAAGCATAGTATTCATCGTAAGTAATATTATGTTGATGAATATATGTTGCAATTTCAACCCCTACATAACGATAATGCCAAGGTTCATAGCTGTATCCAGTTAGATGTTCTTTATCTTTTGGATATCTTAGAATATAACCATATTTGTATGCATTTTCTTGTAACCATGCAAATTTTGGTGAAGTATCAAAATTAGTTTTATCATAATCTGAGTCAATAATTAAGTCAAATGCTAAACCAGTTTGATGTTCAGAATGTCCAGGTCGTGCAGCATAACTGTCAGCATATTCTGTACCGTATTGTGATTTAAAGTTGTTATAGACTTCTTCTTGCTCTTGATAGTTACGATAAGAATAGTTCATAACTAATTTAAATCCATCTTCTTGGGCTGCATTAAACATTGAGATAAATGCATAATAAGCATCTTCATCCATTTCTTTTGCATTTGCATAAGCATATGTATTTTTGATTGGAACTAAATTTGGCTGATAGTCACTATCTAAACTGTGAAACTTATTAACTAAGAGTGCACTACCTTTAGTAGTGTCAGTAGATTTAGAGCCATCATACCAATCTTTATTAGCTCCAACATTTATGATTGCTACAACATCAGTATAAGATGTCCCAGGATTTTCTTTAACATAGTTTAAATATTCATCAAGATTTTTTTCTAAGAAGTATTCTTGTTTATAAAATTTAATAATATCTTCATTTAATTCTCTATTTTCTATTATATTATTTAAGTGTTGTTTGTCTAAATTTTCAATTAAAAATGTAGTATCTTCTTCAGAATAACCAATACTTAATAACTTATATTCACTTGTTGCTTGATAATCTAGTTTTTCTTTCCATTTAACTAATCCAATGATTAAAACAATAATTACTACTAAAATACCACCGGCAATACCAACGTTGCGTTTTTTTATTCTAACTTTTTTCGCCATTATTGAGCCTCCAATTCTATTGTTATTATACCAAAAAAGACATTAAATTAAAATAAATATATATATTTTTTAATTTATAAATGATATAATTTAAATATAGAGGAGTGTGAATTAAATGGGTGGACTTGTTATCTTATTAATTATAGTTGGATTTGTTTTATTAATATCTATAAAGCAAATCAATGAATATGAAAGGGGAATTAAATTTTGTTTTGGTAAATTTTCTAAGATTATGAATCCAGGATGGAATATAGTACTTCCAATTATTCATGGTTATAATAAAATTGATATCCGTACAAAAGCAGTGGATGTTCCAGAACAAGAAGCAATTACTAGAGATAATGTTTCTGTTCGTATTAATGCTGTTATTTACTACAAAATTTTTGATGCCTCAAAGGCAATGTTAGCTGTTGAAAACTATTATTATGCAGTTAGTCAATTAGCGCAAACAACAATGCGTAATGCAGTTGGGGCAGTATCATTGGATGAATTATTAAGTGAGAGAGAAAAAATTTCTCTTGAAATATGTAATATTATTGATGCGGCAACAGATCCATGGGGAATTAAAGTTGAAAATGTTGAACTGAAAGATATTTCATTGCCTGAAGAAATGAAGCGTGTACTTGCTAAAGCAGCTGAAGCTGAAAGAGAAAAATTAGCTGTTATTACAAAAGCTGAAGGTGAAGTTCAAGCTTCTGAAAATTTAGCAAAAGCAGCTGAGACAATGTATAAAGTACCAGGTGCATTACATTTACGTACGTTATCAACAATTAATGATGTGTCATCAGATCAATCAAATACAATCATTTTTGCTCTTCCATTAGAAGTTTTAAGAGCTTTTGATGGTATAGCTGAAAGTAAAAAAGTGATGCCACCAGTACCTGATGTAAGACTAATGCCAGAGGTAAGACCTCCAGCACCAAAAGTATTTTCAACTAATAATGAGATTAATTACCCTAATCAAGAAAGAGAGATTTAAATTTCTTTTTCTTGCACTTTATAGATTATTAATATATAATTAAATTGTATTTTATCAAGAATGAGGGAGAGAATTAGCTCAATGAACTCATACCAACCTGCAATAGTAAGGTGGTAATGCTAATCGATGAAAGGGTAATGTTTTTAAAACTCTTTCAAGAGTTTTTTTATTTTTGATAAAAAACGTGGAGGAACGTATATGAGAAAAT
Source organism: uncultured Bacilli bacterium (assembly GCA_944350495.1). Taxonomy (GTDB): domain Bacteria; phylum Bacillota_I; class Bacilli_A; order RF39; family UBA660; genus UBA5578. The sequence goes on along the minus strand of CALVOZ010000004.1, from coordinate 53,536 downwards.
ATTATTTTACAAGTGAATCAGTGACAGAAGGACATCCAGATAAGATATGTGATGGTATAAGCGATTATATTTTGGATGAAGCGCTAAGGCAGGATAAAAATAGCAAAATGGCTGTTGAAGCAACCATTAAGGATGATTTAATTTTGGTATATGGCGAAGCTAATACTAAAGCTAATTTAGATTATGAGAAATTAGCTAAGCAAGTCTTAAAAAATATTGGCTACAACGAGGAATATCACATAATTGTTAAAGTGAGTGAACAATCAAACGAAATAAATAAAGCAGTTGATAAAGATAAAATAATGGCTGGTGATCAAGGAATTATGTTTGGTTATGCATGTCTTGATACAGAAGAATTAATGCCAATGCCAATTATGTTAGCTAATAAATTGGCTAAACAATTATCTAAAGTTCGTAAAGAGAACCCAAATACTTTTTTGAAGCCTGATGGTAAGACTCAAGTAACAGTAGAATACTTAGATGATATTGTATCAAGGGTTGATACAGTTGTAATAGCAACACAACATAGTGTAGATGTAGACATTAACACATTGAGAGAATATATTATTGAAAATGTTATTAATGTAGCTATACCTAATAATTTAATAGATTCTAATACTAAAATATTAATAAATACGAGTGGTAGTTTTACAATTGGTGGTTCTTTTGGTGATAGTGGAACTACAGGACGTAAAATTGTCGTTGATACTTATGGTGGTATGGGAAAAATAGGAGGTGGATGTTTTAGTAGTAAAGATCCAACTAAAGTAGACCGTAGTGGAGCATACTATGCTAGATACGTTGCGAAAAACATTGTCGCACATGCTTTAGCAGATAAATGTGAAATTGAAATAAGTTATGCAATTGGCATGGAATATCCATTATCAATTTATATAAATACATTTAATACAAATAAAGTAAGTATAGAAGAAATATATAAGTATGTAAACGATAACTTTAATTTCAGTGTTGATAATATTATTAAAGAATTAGATTTAATGAGACCAATTTATTATCCATTATCAGCATATGGACATTTTGGAAGAACTGATATTGATTGTACATGGGAAAAGGTAAAAGAACAGTGATGTTCTTTTTTTGTAAACGATATTATAAAAATAGAGAGTAGGGATATAATGAAATGTTTTAAATGTGGTGCAGACATTAATGTAGATATGATAAAATGCCCAAAATGTGGCAATAATGTATCTTTTACAAATGTTAAGGATGTAAATCTTATGGCCATAGATATTTTTCATTTGATGGGCCCTATAGTACTTTTTTTCTTAATTCCAATATTGATTTTTCTCTTTTCAAATTTTCTAATATTTAAAGAATTTTCTAGAAGAGTATCCAATATTGCTTTTTGGTTTGGAGTTGGACTGCTAATAATTAATATTTTAATGGCCATTTTTAATAAAACAAGAAAAGTTAACTTAGAAGAAATAGCTGCTGAAAATATGATTGTTAAAAGGAAAGGAATATCCCTTTGTTGGTTACTTACTTCAATAATATTAATGTGTAGTCCCGTTATAGTTAAAAACGTAAAAGTTTATGGTGTTATAGATATGTATAGTCAAGATATCACTGTTATTAAAGTAAAAGGAATAGAAATACCATCAATTTATACAGTTTTTGGTGAAAAAGAAATTGAATATAGCATAATTTTATCTGATGAATATGATGCTGGTTTTAAGACCAATTTTGATTCAATTATGATTACTTATAAAAAGATTACTGAAGAAGAAAAACAAATATATATTAATGCTTTAATTAATGAGTATGATTATAAAGCTATTTTAGTTTATGATGATATGGGTGATGAAATAATTTGTTATGTTAGGAATGAAAATAAAAATATATTTTCAATGATTACTATTGATGGTTATACTTATAACTATGTCGTCGCAGATGGTCAATATGAAGATAAAATCTTAGTTTATAAGGAGTTGTAAAATGTATAATTTTTCAAAAGAATTAGAATCGGATGAACGTATTATTTGGCAAGGTAAACCTGTACCTGGTTTAGGAGGAAAAAATACTGCTGGAATAATCATTTTGATAATTTTTGGCTTGATATTTACAGGAATACCGTTAGCTGCTATCATTATAGACAATTTAAATTTTTCACCAATTATAGTAATGCTTTTAGGTTTATTTTTACTTTTTTTAGGAATTAAAGAACTCATATATCAACTTTTTTTAAAGAAGGGTGCAATATCAGATGATTATTATTGTATTACAAATAAAAGAGTATTTAAATATGAAGCAAAGAAGGATAAATTGGTTTATGGATATATAATAAATTATGAAGATATAGAAGTTAATAATGTTGAAAATAACTATGGAGATTTAATAGTATCAATTAAAGTAGAGAAAACTGATTATAGTAAAAATATAAAAAATATATTTAAGTATCCTAGTCCTACTAATATGCCACTGATTATGATGGAGTCTATCCAAGATCCAAATATTTTAGCTAAAACAATTAAAGATGCTAGAGAGCAATTATTAAAAGAGATGGAGAATAACAATAAATTCTAATCTTTTTTTTCTTGCATAAAATTTTATAGAGGTGAAATATGAAAAAAATTTTATGCCTTATAGTGTTAGCTACATTATTTATGAATAATGTATATGCATCGGATAATTTATTAGCGCCACATGCTAAAAGCGCTATTATTATTGAAGAGTCAACTGGAGAAATTTTATACGAATATAATGCTCATGAGAAATTAGCACCTGCTTCAATGACAAAAATGATGAGTTTATTACTTATTATGGAAGCACTAGAAAATGATGTAATTAAATTAAATGATATGATAACCATATCCAGCAATGCATCTGGAATGGGAGGTTCCCAAATATTACTTGAAACTGGCGAGGAAATGAGTGTTGATGATCTATTAAAAGGAATAACAATTGCTAGTGGCAATGAACTGGCACTTCTAAAATAGAAGTAGGGACTTATGGAAGACAATTTAATAATATAACTTCATTTAAACCATATACCATAACATATTATTGGAAATTATATATATAACAAATTGACTTAGTATATTTTATATAAATCTACAAAGATGCAAATAAAAGCATCTTTTTCCTAGTTCAAAAAATAGGAACTTTTTTAATTTTATTATTTAATATATCTGTAATCGCTACTTGAAATTGTTAGATATTGCTTTATTAACAGGTAATATAAATCTTTATTATGTTTAAATTTATTGCAATTTTTATTCCTAAAAATAGACAAATATCTAAATTTTATGTTATTATTATAATGGAGGCGCATTATATGGCATTTAGTATTTTAAATAAAAGAATGTTAGAAAACGATGATATTAGAAAAATTGTAGATAGAATACTAGAATATGCTTCAATTTTTACCTTAGATCAACAACGAAATTTTGACATACCTTTTGATATTTTTACTTCACTAATTTTGAAAGATTATGATAGTGTTGCTAATCGAGGTGCTGTTTATTATATACCTGCTACGAGTTCTGTTTCGGGTAAAATTAACTGGGATTTTAATACCTATAATTATAGTTTACCAATAATTAGATTTGCAGAAATTAAAGATGATAGTCAAATTATTTCTGAAGATGAGGACAAATTTATAGTTCAGTATGGTAGTGGATTAACATCTCAAGTTTCTACTAGTGATGCTTTGCAAAAAATTAATATGAATTCAATGATGGGAGATATTGTTGAGACAAATCGTAAAGTAACTATTTTTCTTTCAAAAGATGGTAAAAAAACTCAATTAAGAGTATTCAAGAATCAGCAAACTGGAGAAGAATATGTTTTTATGAAGAAAAAAGATGATGGTTCTTTTGATGATAGTTTAGATGTTCAAGCAACTTTTGTAGGTATTGTTTCACCACTCACATGGACAGTGGATAAGAAAACTGGTTTGGCTATTTGTAATAATCCTTTGTTTCTATCTGAAAGATGCAGATGTGAATATGACAAATCAGCACTAGCAAAATTTTTAGAAAGTGATGAATTTCTTGAAGAGTTAGGAGTGAATCAAGAAAAAAAACAAGAAAAAAGTACGAGTGTTAATAATCCTTTTGGTGAGAAAAAAGAAAAACTTAATCTTGAACAAAAAATAAGAAGAATTTTAATGGGAGAAAAAAGAATTCCTTATTTAGTAGGTCACCCAGGAATTGGTAAAACACAAATTGCTAAAAGCATTAATAAGAATTGTTTATCATTTAACATTGCAACTTTTACTCCAGATACATTTACTGGTAAGACAAGTATAATTCCAGGAGATAAAATAATTACTAGGGATGGAGATAAAACTGTTGAACATAATGAAAAAGGGAGAACTGCTACAGCAGAACCAGAATGGTATACTAAATTGAATGAAATGGCTAATAGATGTCGTCAAAGTAACGAAAGATGTGTTTTATTATTAGATGAATTTGATAAATTAACACCAAATATGCAAGTATTTATTAATGGTATTGTTGATAATCCACGAACTATTGCTGGTTGGGAAATTCCAGATAATGTTGATATAATATTAGCAGGTAATACTGAAGAATATTCTGATGCTGCCTTTAATATTTCTGGAGAAGTTGCAAGTAGATTAACGAAGTTAGAAGTTACAGCAGATGCGATTGATTGGTTAAAATGGGCTTCAAAACATAATATTGATCCAATTGTAAGAGCATATCTTCATAATTTTCCAAATAAAATTATTCAAGATGTTAAAGATAAAGATGGAGATTATGACTATGCATTAAGTTTAACTCCAAGAAGTTGGGATCAAAAAATTAGCGAAGAACTAAAGGCTTCAAGAAAAATTCAAGCATTTCCATATTTAGACCCCTATATGGATGAAAAAAATAGAAAAGAATTTGAAGAATTTATTTCAATGTATTTTGAATTGGGGGTTGAAGAAATTTTAAAAGGAAATATTCCTGCTGATATTTTTGATTTAACTCACGATCGAAGTCAAATAATAATAAATTGTTTAATTGCAACAGCCATAACTGAGGAAGAAATAATTAATGCACTTACATTTATCAGACAAAACAATTTAAATGAATATCAAGCTCTTTTTGAGAAAAGATGGACAGAAATTAATAATACAGATGAAGATATTTTAAAACTTAAATTAGCTAAAAGCAGTTTAAGCGAAAGGAGAACTAGTTATGGAAAATAGAACTAAAGAACGTTATTTCCATTTTATCTTTGAAAACAATAATCCAGTATATTTAAAAGAAAAAACTATTTTAGATATTGTTAAGGATAATCCATATTTTGAAATAAATAGTAATAATCAAATATTATTTATTGAATCCTTAAAAAAGTTTATAAATGACAATAATCATGTTCAAAAAAAATTCATAATTATTAATACCGACAATATTAATATGGATAATCAAAGGAAGTTATCCTATATGGTAAAAGATAAGTCATATCAGACAGTATCTCTGCCTGATAGTTGTAAAATAATTGTAACTGGGAGTAAAGACAATATAGTTAAAGAATTATTTGGTCTTTTGGTAGCAATAGATGTTTAATATTAATTCAGTAATAGATAGAACTTTAATCTATTTTCCAATTTTTAAAATTTTAATTAACAATATTCATTTTATAGAAAATAATGGTATAAAAACTGCTTGTATCAATGGTGATACAATATATTATAATTCTTCTTTTTTTCAAACTTTAACAAAAGATGAGCAAGTATTTATTATAGCACATGAATTGATGCATATTACCTTAAAACACCTTTCTAGATTAGAAGAAAGAGATATGGAAATATGGAATTATGCTACAGATGCTGTTATAAATCAAATTTTAAGAAAGAACGGTCTTCCATTAGTTGATGGAGTTATTGATTGTCCAGATGCATTATCATTTAGTGCAGAGGAATACTATGAAATAGTTAAAAAAAGACCAGATTGTGAAGATTTAATGTCAAAATACAGACATGATGAACAAGAAAGTACAATAGCAACTCATGAGCATTGGAATAAAGAACTTGCAGAAGATTTAACTGAAGGCTTATCAGGCGTTAACGAGTACAATATAACAGAGATAAATAAAAAATTGATTCATGATGATAATCAAGAATATACAAATAGCATTCAAGAACAAGAACCTATAACTGCTAGTTTAGGTAGTGTTGGAAATGCATCACCAATTATTGATTGGAAAAGCTTTTTACAAAGGAAAAAGAAAAAGGTGTTTTCTGCAGATTATAATTTACATAACGGCTTCTTTGATGAAGAAGGAATTTATAAATATCCTTATGAATTAATTCGTAAATCTAACATTGAAATATTAATAGATACAAGTGGAAGTGTTGATGATAAACTTGTAAAAGCATTTCTTCAAGAATGTAAAAATATTTTTGATGATTATGCCATAAAAGTTGGATGTTTTGATACTAATTTTTATGGGTTCCAAGAGATAAAACAAAGAAATGATTTAGATAATTTTGTAATTGAAGGTAGAGGCAGAACGGATTTTAATGTTGCTGTAAATTCTTTTAGTAAGAAAGCATCTATTAAAATAATTTTTACTGATGGCTGTGCCGTAATGCCATCAAAAAGCAGTGATATACTATGGGTGGTTTATGGGAATATTAAAATCAATCCACTTGGTGGCAAAGTATTTTATGTTGATCCAAATAGTTTAACATTAAAAGGTAAAAGTAGATAAGAAATAGTTAAAGGGACAATTAAACATTGTTCCTTTTCAAATGTTTCAATAAAAGAAAAAATAAACCTAAAAACTAATTTAACTCCATCTTATCAAGTGTATAATGCGATAAAACGAATTAAATATATAGAAAAACAATAAATTTTTTATTAATTTTTTTGTTCCTTAGTTAATACATTTAAACAGGAGGAGAATGTATTTTGAACAACAATCTTACTTATGAAGTAGTAAAAAAAGAAGTTCAAAAGAAAATAATAAATTATTTATATCAAAATAATGAGATTTCTATAAGTGAGTATGAAACATTAATCTCAAAATGTGATGAAAAAATAAACAAATTAAAAGACCAAATAGATAATGAAAAAAATAATTATATTTATCCAGTAAAGGTGGATATAAGAATATAAAAAAATGGAGGTGATTTGAGTGGATTTATATGCTATAAGAAATATGCTAAGTCAAGGCAAAAGTATTTATGATTTACCATTAAGAGTAACATTTTATGCTCGTGTATCTACTGATAGATATGAACAATTAAATTCTTTGAAAAATCAAGTAACATATTTTGAGAATTTTATAAAAGAACAAGAAAATTGGACTTTTGTAGAAGGATATGTAGATGAAGGTATTAGTGGTACAAATGTTAAAAAAAGAGAAGATTTCTTAAGAATGGTAGATGATGCAAAAAGAAAAAAATTTGATTTGATTTTAACAAAAGAAATATCAAGATTCTCAAGAAATACTTTAGATAGTATTAAATATACACAAGAATTACTTTCAAATGGTGTTGGTGTTCACTTTTTAAGTGATAACATTAATACCTTTCAACCTGATTCAGAATTAAGACTTACAATTATGTCTAGTATTGCTCAAGAAGAAATAAGAAAATTATCTGAAAGAGTTAGATTTGGATATAAGAGAAGTGTAGAAAAAGGAATAGTTCCTGGTAGTAATAATATCTATGGATATACAAAAAATAAAGGTAAGTTAGTAATAGATGAAGAACAAGCAAAATTCATCAAATTGATTTTTGAAATATATGTATCTGAAAATATAGGTGTTCACAAATTAGGATTTAAATTGTTTGAAGAATATGGAGTAACAAATTATTCAGGAAAACCTATTGCAGGTGCAGTCATTAAAAATATAATTAGAAATCCTAAATATAAAGGATACTTCTGTGCTCATAAAGAAACTACTGTTGATTATCACGATAGAAAAAGAAAGAAATTTAAGAGAGATGAATGGATTGTATATAAGGATAATGAAACTTGTCCACCAATTGTTTCTGAAGAATTATGGGATAGAGCTAATGAAAAATTAGATGCTAAAAGTAAAAAACACGACCAAATAAATAAAAATAACAAATATAGTAAGTTTGCCTTTTCAGGTTTAATGCATTGTCATTATGATGGTGCTACATTTGTAAGAGGAACTTATCAAATTGGTAAAGGGGCTAGAAGTAGAAGAAGAAAGTTTTGGGCTTGTAATAATTATAGAATACATGGAAAGAAAAAAACTGAAGGATGTAATTCTCCAGTTATCTATTATGAAAAACTTGTTGAAATATGTAAGAAGATATTAACTATGATAATAGAATGTCAAGATGATTTGATCAGTGAAATAAATGATATGATAAGTGATATTAGAACTAAAAAAGATTATAAAAAAGAAATTAAAAAAATAAAAGAAAAGTTATTTAAGGTTAATAATGAGAAAAAAGAACTTATAATGATGAGAATGAGAAAAGAAATAGATTTACAGGAGTATAACACTCTTAAAGATGATTTAGACTCTCAAATTAAATCTATGGAAGAAGATAAAATAAAATTAATAGAAGAAGAACAAAATCAAGAGTCTAGTGAAAAGAACTTTACTGAATTTAAAGAAAAGGTAAATTCTATTGTTTTCTCTGATGATGAAAAGGTGTTAGAGTTAGCTCAAACATTTTTTGAAGATATTAAAGTTGAATCAATTAAAGATGATGAAACTAAACAAAAGGTTATATTACATGCCAAGTTAAATGTATTTAACTCAAAAGATGAAACATTTGACTTGGAAAATTTTTTACTGCTTTTCTGTAAACGCCAGGGATGCAGTTGTTGCTCTAGCAGAAGCTATTGGTGGCAGTGAAGCAAACTTCGTTAAGATGATGAACGAAAAAGTTCGGGAATTAGGTCTCAAAGATACATACTTTAAAAATAGTCATGGATTAGATGAAGAGAATCATTATTCTAGTGCCCATGATATGGCAATGATTGCTAAAGAATTAGTAAAACATGAAAAAATATTAGAGTATTCATCAATCTATGAAACATATTTAAGAAAAGGAACAGATAAACAAACATGGTTAGTTAATACAAATAAATTAGTAAGATTTAAAAAGGGGGTAGATGGTTTAAAAACTGGCTATACCGTTGATTCTGGTTATTGTTTAACTGCTACTATGAAGAAAGATGGAATGCGTGTGATAGCGGTTGTTATGGGTGAACCTAGTAGTACAACTAGAAATGATGAAGTAAGTAGTATGTTAGACTATGCCTTTGCTAATTATCGCTTAGATAAAATATTATCTAAAGATAGAGTAATAGATACAATTAATTTAGATAAGTCAACAAAAAATCAAGTCGATATTGTTCCTGTAGAAGATATCAATTTAATTAATAAAAAAATGTCACCAAATATAACTCCGACTTTTGAAATTAAATATGGTAAAATTAGTAGTGCAATTAAAAAGGGGGATGTCATTGGAACCGTTTCAATTATGAATGGTAATAAAAAGATTGGTGAAGTTAATTTAACGGTTAAAGAAGATGTTGCTAAAGCTAATATTATTGAGTTACTTGGTAAATATCTAAAACGCGTATTAACAGGTGAGATATCAATTTAATTTTAAGTATAAAAAAGATAAGTTGTTTACTTATCTTTTAATCTTGAAAACTAATTTTTTTCTCCTTAACTTTTTCTTGTTGTTCATCACGATATGTTAATTGTTCTCTAATTTTACGTAGTTCTTCGGCTCTTTCTTTAGCTGATAATGAAGGATTTTTAACTTCATCAGATTGTTGATATTGTTTAAAATCAACTAGTTTTGATTGCTCACTTTCTTCAATAGAAGATATTTCTGTTTTAGTTTCTTCTATTTCTTTTTTATGTTTAATTATTTCTTTACTTCTGTTAATACAGTAGTATTTAGTTGCTGAGCATCCTTGTAATATTAAAGTACTCGTCGAGCTAACTGCTAAAAGGATGCTAGGTATATTAGCAATTAAATTTATATAGTTAAGACCAATTGTAACTGATAAAGCCGCAGTTTTTATTTTACCAATATATTTTGTTTTTGGTACATTATTATTTAATTGGGATTTTACATTAATTGCACTAATTACACCTTCCATTGCTAATAAAGGTAGTAGCGTAGGGTTAATGACTGTTAATGGAATTAATAAGGCTGCTGCAAATAATTTATCTGTTAAAGCATCTAATTTACGTCCAAATTCACTAGTTGCATTATATTTTCTAGCAAAATATCCATCAGCGGCATCTGTAAGAGCAAATCCTGTTACAAATATGGCTGTTAATGGTAAATTACCAACTAAAACGCTTGGAATAATAAAGAATGGGGCTAATAATCTAGAAGCTGTAAACATATTTGGAATTTGTTTATATCGAGTATTAGGATTCTTAAATTCTTGAAAGCAAATCTTTCCTTCATTCATAAATTGTTTCCATTGCGTTTTAAATGTATTTTCTTTTTTTGGCAATTTATTCCTCACAATATCAACCCCTCGTTGGTGTAATATTATACCATCTTTTAATGAAAAGTCAAACAGCAACTTTGAAATATATTAAACCCTTCTTTTTTTACTAATTTGTGTTATAATGTTAATGATAGGTAGGGATAGATATGAATGAAGAACTTGAAACGGTTATAAATAATGAATATGACTATTCAACAATTATTCCAAGTGCTGAAGCGATTGGTTATATAATACAATACTGTGAAAATTTATATAATCAATTTAGTCAGTTAGTAACAAGTGATGAACAAAAAAACGAAACATTAAAATTAGAATATAAAAATTATGAATATGGTCGTCATTTTAAAAGTGAATTTACTGTGACAATTAAACAAAGAGGTTTAAATAATATTATTTGTAAAAATTATAATGCTTATCTAGATGCTGTTAGAAGTGGTAATGTTAATAATTTAAATGGTTTAGATATTATTATGGATTTAAGTTATAAAAGAGGTGCTTACCAAAATACTGTAGAACATCGTAATGATTTTAAAGTAATATTTAGACCATATGATATTAAATTTATTCGTAAATCCAATCACAATGAAGGAAACATGAATCAAATTGAAAATGCTATTAACGGAATTTTAAAACAATTCCCAACTGCTAATAGTATATTCTGTAGTAAGTAGGTTTATATGTACAATGAATCAATAAAAGTTGCAAATAAAATCATAACTAGTGATGATTTGCTTGAAATATTTTCAATGATGAATGAAAAGTTAAAGTATTATCAAAAAATATCAAACACTGAAGCAATGCAAAATAAAATGTTGGAATATAGTTATCAAAAATGGTCCTTTAAAGATAATGGTAGTTCTTTAGTGTTTACGGTTAATTTTTATGATGACACTTCAATTAAATTTGATAATTATGAAAATTTTATTGGTATATTTAATAGTCGTTTAGATGAAATTAAAGATATTTATGTTAGATTTTATCTTACATACGATGTTAAAAATGAATATGATAAAAATTATTATCATGAAAGCATTATAATGTGGATTTATGAAAATAAGATGAATATTGATGTTTCGTTAGATAGTAAAAATAAAAAAATGGATGATGTTTTTGAACTTATAAAAAATAAAGTTTTAACAGCACAGCCTAAATATGATGATGTTATTAAAAATAAAAATTTAATTACTTTTAAAGTTGGATTATCTTTAGGCTTAATACCTGGATTAATTATTACAACTTTGCTTTTAATTATTCCAATTGTTAGAGAAGTTTTTTCAAATACTTTTGTTTTATATCCTATATGTGTTTTGATACTTGCATTTTTTATTGGATTTACAATTGGTAATAATATACTTAGTTCTTTATATTCTAAAATATCGCCTGAAAAAAAATATGCATATTATGATACTAGTAAAGGAAAAAGTGTTTACAAAGATGACATTGATCAATTTGTTGGAACAAGTGAAATCCTAATTGGTAAGAATGCTGATAATTTAATATGTCGAAGAAAGATTATTGAAATTCATGATAAATATAAGGGATATATTTTGCCAGAGATAGGAATTTTGATTGTTTTATCGATTATAGTTTTATTTTTCTAATAATTTGAGAAAATTAACGTTTTCTCTTTTTTTTACGAGGAATAATTGATAAAATGTACTAGGTGTGATAAAATGTCTATATAGTGTAAGGAGAGATGTATATGGAAAAATATGTTCCAGATATTTATCAAAAAAGTATATACACAATTAATTATGATTCTCTACTATCACGTGGAATAAAGTGTCTATTATTTGATTTAGATAACACTTTAGCGCCTATTACAGAAAGTGCTCCTAATGAAAAAGTTAAAGAGTTATTTAACGAATTAAAGGAAAAGGGCTTTAAACTTATTATTTTTTCAAATAGTCCTAAAATGCGCGTTAGACCTTTTAAAGATGAATTAGAAGTAGATTGTTGTGCACATGCCAAGAAGCCTAAACCAGATAAATTTTTATCTGTTATTAAAATATATGGTTATAATTTTAGCGAAGTAGCTATTATTGGAGATTCAATAATGGATGATATTGTGGGGGGTAACGGAGTTGGTATTACCACTATCTTAGTAAATCAAATTGGTAAGAGAGAATATCCATTTGCTTGGTTACGACGTATTAAAGAAAAGAAAATTATTAAGAAACTAAGAGATAACAATTTGTTTACAAAAGGTAGATATTATGAGTAAGTGTCAAGGATGTGGATCTGTTTTACAAAATGAAAATCCTAATCTTGATGGGTTTACAAAAAAAATTGATAATGTTTTGTGTGAGAGATGTTTTAGAATAAAAAATTATAATGATTATAAAAAGGTTATAAAGACAAATAATGATTTTATGCCGATTATAGATAATATAAGTAAAACTGATGATTTAGTGGTATTAGTTGTCGATTTATTTAGTATTCCAGCTTCATTAAATACGATTGTTGATAATTTAAACAACGATATTTTATTGGTACTTACTAAAAGAGATATAATACCATTATCAGTGTATGATGAAAGATTGATTGAATATTTTGATAACTTATCTAATCGAATTGTTGATACAGTTATTTGTAGTGCGAAAAAGAATTTTCATTTAGATGAATTAATGAATAAAATTTTTCAATATAAAAAGACTAATAATGTTTATGTTGTTGGTTATACTAATGCTGGCAAATCAACATTAATTAATAAAATTTTATATAACTATACAAAAATGGAACCTATGATAACAACTAGTTTATTACCATCAACAACTATTGATGCGATTACAATTAAAATTAGTGATGATTTAACATTAATTGATACTCCAGGTTTATTGGAAGACGGTAATATTTTAGATTATGTTGATGTAAATGTTTTAAATCGAATTGTTCCTAAAAAAGAAATTAAGGCTATTACTTATCAACTTAAAGATAAGCAATGTATTTCAGTTGATAACATTCTATTAATTGAAAATGAGGATGTCAATAATATAACTTTATTTTTCTCTAATAGTTTAAATATTGAACGAAGCTTTAAAAATAAAGATAAATCTAATTTAGTTCTACATAGGGTTGAGGTTAAGGAAAGAGAAGATATTGTTATTTCGGGGTTAGGTTTTATTAAGGTAATGAAACATGGCATATTTAATATATATGTTTTACCAGGAGTTTTAGTATATACACGAAAATCTTTTATATAGGAGGAAATTATGGAAAATCGTCAGGAGACAGAACAAGAAATGCGAGCTCGCTTGAAAGCAGAATTAAAAGCTGAGTTAATGGCTGAGTTAAAAGAAGAACAAGAGGCTGATAAAAAGAAACCATTAGTTCTTAAACAAACTATTGATACTGTTGAACCACGTTATAACAATGCAGGAGTTAAGGAAGTAACTGATTTATTAAATCGTGATAAAAAATTTAATACTAAATCTGATGGTCCTAAATCATTTGAACTGCCAAGAGCTAATGAAAACTCAGGAAATTTAAATATTGGTCTTGTAATTGTGGTTGTTGGTTTAATTTTAGTGGGAGCTTATTTCTTGCCTGATGTAATCACTAAATTAACAGCTGATGAACCAACTAAACCAATTATTGAAGAGCCAGAAGAGCCGATTGTAGAGTTAAAAGAAATTACATTAAATAGTGAAGAAGTTCAAGAATTAACTTATCCAATAATGCGAAACAATCCGTATACTAAGAAAACTTATTATTCTAAAAAAATTTTTAATGTTGGTGACTTTAGTAATAATGACTTATTGTATAATACATTTATTCATATTTATACTGGTAATATTGGTAAATATGAAGGAGGTTATAACGGTGAGGCATGTGTAACTGCTGATACTAAAAAAGAATTGAATGCTAATTATATTGAAGCTAGAATGGCTAACTTATTTACTAAAAGTGTAGATTATGAACATCAATCATTTAAAGTTCCATCTACAAATCAAGATACTGATTATGTCGGAGTTTGGAGATATAATGAAAAAACACATAAATATGTATATTATGGTAACTGTGAGCCTTTAACTGCTAGTAATACTAGATATTATGATTTAAAAGTAGCATATGACGCTAAAGGGTTAGAAAAGAATACTGTTGTTGAGGTTTATTATCATGTCGGTTTTGCAGTTGTTAATGCTAATAATAAAACATATACTATTTATGCTGATGCTAATTTAACAGAGAAATTATTAACAGGTACTTTAACTACTAATAATTTTGAAGGAGAATTACAAACTGTCTTTGAAAACTATATAAAAGATGGTAAAGAAGCAGGAAAATATAAATATAAATTTTCAACTCGTGATTGTGCATATCAAGATTATTGTTTTGAAAGCGGTGAGTGGATTGACTGAGTTTGAATTTCATTTTGATACTCGTCACGACTATATTATTGCAGGTAATGAAAAAAGATTGCTTGATGAAAAGATGGAAGCTGAAAAAAAACAAAAACTAGAGGAAAATCAAAATTCAGTACAACAACCAAAAGTTGCGAGCTTACAAAATTTTAATAATATGTCTTCAAGTTTTGTAGCTTCAACTAGTACACCACAGTTAAATGGTCAAATAACAAATAGTAGCAAACAAAGTACTGGTGAAAGAAATATATCTAACTTAGGAAAATCTAATTCAAGTGTTAAGACAAATAATTTTGCTTCTTGTAATGAAAATAATCCTATGTCAAACGGTTTTAGTCCCCATAATGATGTTAGACCAATGCCGTTTCATCAGTCAAGGTCAATGGGGGCTTCTCAACCAGTTGGAATTAATCCTTATATAAAAAATGGTAGAATTTAAAAGATGATTTAATCGTCTTTTTTTGTTGTTGAACGTTTGTTTTTAGTGTATACTATTGTTTGTGATAATTTATTTTAAAAAGGTGATAGTATGGATAAAATAATTATAAAAGGAGCAAGAGAAAATAATTTAAAAAATGTTAGTCTTGAACTTCCTAAAAATAAATTAATAGTAATGACAGGAGTTTCTGGTTCTGGTAAGAGTTCATTAGCTTTTGATACTATCTATGCTGAAGGACAAAGAAGATATGTTGAATCTTTAAGTGCTTATGCAAGACAATTTTTAGGTGGAAGTGAAAAACCAGATGTTGATTCAATCGAGGGTTTAAGTCCTGCAATTAGTATTGATCAAAAGACAACTAGTAAAAATCCACGAAGTACTGTAGGAACTGTAACGGAGATATATGATTATTTAAGATTGTTATATGCTAGAGTTGGTGTTCCTTACTGTCCTGAACATAATCGTCCAATATCAAGCCAAAGTATTGAAGAAATGACTAATCAAGTTATGAATTTGGTGGAAGGAACTAAAATAAGGGTACTTAGTCCAGTTATTCATGGTGAAAAAGGTACGCACAAAGAATTATTAGATAATTTAAAAAAAGATGGTTATGTACGTGTTCGTATCGATTCTGAAGAACATGAATTGGAAGAAGAACTTGTCTTAGAAAAAAATAAAAAACATAATATTGATGTTGTTGTTGATCGATTAATTATTAAAGATGGAATTAGAAGCCGTTTATATGAAGCAATTGAGTTAGCTTCTAAACTAGCTAATGGTAAAGTAGTAATTGATTTAGGACATGAAGAGTTTACTATGAGTGAAAAGTATGCTTGCCCTGATTGTGATTTTTCTTTGCCAGAATTAGAACCACGTATGTTTTCATTTAATGCTCCATATGGTGCTTGCCCTGATTGTAAGGGTTTAGGAGTTAAATTAAAAATTGATGAAGATTTAATTGTTCCTAATAAAGATTTATCTTTAAATCAAGGCGCTATTGTGGCAATAAACATAAAAGATACAAACAACATTATCTATACCCAATTAAGTACTGTATGCAAATACTATAATATTGATATGGATAAGCCTGTTAAGAATTTAACTCGTAAAGAGTTAGATATTGTATATTATGGATCACCGGATATATTAGAATTTAATTATGTTTCTAAAAACGGTAACACTAGAAAATCTAAAGATTATTTTGAAGGTATTTTAGCAAATTTTGAACGAAGATACATGGAAACTAAAAGTGGTTGGATAAGAGATTGGATTGAAAACTTTATGGCTGAACTACCATGCCCAACTTGTCATGGCTCTAGATTAGATTCTTCTATCTTAGCTGTTAAAATTAATAAAAAAGACATTTATCAATTAACTTTAATGAGTATTAAAAATTTAAGCATATTTTTAGATAATTTAAAATTAAATAAAGAACAAGAGGAAATATCTAGATTAATTTTGAAAGAAATAAAATCAAGATTAAACTTTTTAACTAATGTAGGATTAGAGTATTTAACATTAGCACGTACGGCTGGAACATTATCAGGGGGAGAATTACAACGTATTCGTTTAGCTACCCAAATTGGTTCTAGACTAACCGGAGTATTATATGTCTTAGATGAACCAAGTATAGGATTACATCAACGAGATAATCAAAGATTAATTAATTCTTTATTAGAAATGCGTGATTTAGGAAATACTTTAATTGTGGTTGAACATGATACTGATACAATGTTAGCAGCTGATTATTTAGTGGATATAGGTCCAGGTGCAGGTTTACATGGTGGTAATATTATTGCTGCTGGTACACCACAAGATATTATGAATTGCGAAGAAAGTTTAACTGGTAAATATTTAACAGGTAAGTTAAAAATAGAAGTACCTAAAAAACGTCGTAAAGGCAATGGTAAATATATTGAAATAAAAGGTGCTAAAGAAAATAACTTAAAAAATGTTAATGTTAAATTTCCTTTAGGCCAATTCATTTGTGTAACAGGAGTATCAGGCTCTGGTAAAAGTAGTTTAGTTAATGAAATATTGCAAAAAGCGCTATCTAATTATGTATATAAATCAAAAGAAAAGCCAGGTTTACATAAGTCTATTAAAGGATTAGAGGAAATAAATAAAGTAGTTAATATTTCCCAAGATCCGATTGGACGTACTCCAAGAAGTAATCCTGCCACTTATGTTGGGGTTTTTGATGATATAAGAGATTTATTTGCTGAAACTAAAGAAGCTAAGATTAGGGGATATGATAAGGGTAGATTTTCATTCAATGTTAAAGGTGGACGTTGTGAAGCTTGTTGGGGCGATGGTGTTAAAAAAATTGAAATGCACTTTTTACCAGATGTATATGTTCCTTGTGAAGTTTGTAAAGGAACACGTTATAATAATGAAACATTGCAAATTAAATATAAGGGTAAAAACATTTATGACGTATTAGAAATGCGTGTTGAAGAGGCGTTAGAATTTTTTGAAAATGTTCCAAAGATTAAGCATAAATTACAAATGATGTGTGATGTTGGTATTCCATATGTTAAATTAGGACAAAGTGCGACAATGCTATCTGGTGGTGAAGCGGCTCGTGTTAAACTATCGAAAGAATTGCAAAAGAAACCAACTGGACGCAGTGTCTTTATTCTAGATGAACCAACTACCGGCTTACACTCTCATGATATTCAAAAGTTATTAGTTATTTTGAATAAAATTGTTGATAATGGCGATACTGTTATTGTTATTGAACATAATTTAGATGTTATTAAAGTAGCTGATTATATTATTGATTTAGGACCAGAAGGTGGAGATGGTGGCGGAACAGTTGTCGCAACCGGAACACCGGAACAAGTAGCTAAAATTAAAGATAGTTATACTGGTCAATTCTTAAAAATGGTATTATAAGTAAAAAAGGATAAGATGTTTATCTTTTTTTATTGACTTTGATATTATTTAAAGATAAAATTATATTAGCAAAGGTAGTGGTAGAATGAATATAGAGTATACTTGGACACGTAATGATTTAAAAGAAAAACTACATAGAATGAGAAGAATGCCTAATCTTATTTTTTTAATACTTGGAGTAATATTTTATTTATATGTAACATGGTATGGATTTATTGATAAGACATTCGATGATAAGATTATTATTTTAGGCTTTATAATATATTTTATGGTACTATTGTTATTTTTATTATTAGTAACTAAATTATATGTATTTATGAATTTAAGAAGAAATGATAAGAAGACATCTAATGCTTATGGTACATATTATGTAAGTGCCAATGATGAAGGTATTCAAACTGAGATTAATAATGAAAAAATCTCGTATAAATGGAAAGAAATTTCTAGTTTTAAAAAGAATAAAAATGGATTCTTTATCGCTACTAAGAAAGACAAATTAGGTTTATTATTTGAAAAAAATACAATAAAAAAAGATTATAATAAATTATTAAAGTTTGTTGAAACAAAATTAAGTGAAGTTTAAAGGTTTATGTCCATTTGACATTTAGTTACATTTTATATATAATGTAAATTGTCAAAGGAGAGATTAGCAATGCAAATCGAAGCGTTAGCCAGTATTTTAACAATAATTGATGGTAAATTTAAAATTCTTTTAATGAGGAAGAAAACTGAGCCATATAAAGGATATTGGGTATTACCAAGCGAATTTGTTGAAAAGAATTCTACTTTGGAGGAGACAATTAATTTATGTGTTTCCAATAAATTAGAATTACATAATATTGAGTTCGAGCAAAGCTTAGCGTTCAGTGCGATAGATAGAAATCCTTCTAAAAGAGTTATTGGTATTTCTTATGTAAGCATTGTTGATAGTAGAACTGTAGAAAAATTAAATATAAATGATAGTTTAGATTGGTTTGAAATTGATCAATTACCTAAACTTGGATATGACCATTCTGAGATTATTATGGAATCAGTTGAAATGATTAAGAATAAACTTAGAGAGAGTACTACTTTGAAAAAGTTATTTCCGAGTGATTTTACATTACCAGAAATTCAAAGAATGTATGAGCAGGTTTTAAATCACGATTTGGATCGTAGAAACTTCCGCAAGAAATTCTTAAAAGCTGATTTAATTGAAGAGACCGGTGATAAGACTATTGGAAACAATGGAAGACCGGCTAAACTATATCGTTTTAAAGAAGAGATTGAAAGTAAACTATTGTTTTAGGATGTGATTATTATATGAAGTGGGAAGCAGTATCATTTACAAGATTTTTTGTATTTTTATTACTTGCTTTTATTATGGCTTTATATCAAATTCATGTCTTTAAAGATGAATATTATACACAGATATACAACAGTTCTGAAAACTTCTAAAAAAGTGAGAATAATTGTTGACAGTAAATACAAAACGTGTTATATTATTAATGCGTTTTAATTTGGGGATTTGTCTAGGCAAATCTTTAATTAAGAGGAAAAAAGAAACACCTGGGAGTGTGTAAAGAAAGGAGACGTTTTATGCCAACTATAAACCAATTAGTTAGAAAAAACAGAAAAAATAAAACTAAAAAGAGTAAATCACCAGTTTTAAATATTGGATTTAACAGTAAAGATAAAAAACAAACTGCTCAAAATTCTCCACAAAAACGTGGCGTTTGTACTCGTGTTGGTACTATGACACCAAAGAAACCAAACTCAGCTTTAAGAAAGTATGCCCGTGTTAGATTAAGTAATGGAATGGAAGTTACTGCTTACATTCCAGGCGAAGGACATAATTTACAAGAGCACAGCGTTGTAATGATTCGTGGTGGACGTGTTAAGGACTTAATCGGTGTTCGTTATCACATCATTCGTGGAACATTAGATACTGCTGGTGTTGAGAATCGTCGTCAAGGACGTTCAAAATACGGTACTAAAAAACCAAAGAAAAAATAATTTAAGTCAAACAAAACAAGTAAGGAGGAAAAGATATGCGTAAAAGACGTGCTGTAAAAAGAGACGTGTTACCAGATCCAATATATAACTCTAAATTAGTTATGAAATTAATTAACAGTTTAATGTTAGATGGAAAAAAAGGTGTAGCACAAAAAATCTTATATGAAGCTTTCGATATGGTAAAGGAAAAAACAAACCAAGATCCAATGGAAGTTTTCGAAAAAGCTATGGAAAATATCAAACCAGCATTAGAAGTTAAGTCTAGACGTGTAGGTGGAGCTAACTATCAAGTACCTATTGAAGTTAGAGGAGACCGTAGTCAAGCATTAGCTTTACGTTGGTTAACACAATATGCAAGATTACGTGGTGGTCATTCAATGTCTGAAAATCTTGCTAATGAAATTATTGATGCATCTAACGGTGTTGGCGCTGCTGTTAAAAAACGTGAAGATACTCACAGAATGGCAGAAGCAAACAAAGCATTTGCTCATTACCGTTGGTAATAATTATTAAGGAAAGGAAATTAAAGTATGGCTCGTGAATATAGTTTAGAAAATACTCGTAACCTTGGTATTATGGCTCATATTGACGCAGGTAAAACAACATTTACTGAGCGTGTATTATTCCATACTGGTAAAATCCATAAAATTGGAGAAACTCATGATGGTGCTTCTCAAATGGACTGGATGGAACAAGAACAAGAACGTGGTATTACTATCACTTCAGCTGCTACTACTGCATACTGGAAAGGTCATAGATTAAACATCATCGATACTCCAGGTCACGTAGATTTTACAGTTGAAGTATCAAGATCACTTCGTGTACTAGATGGTGCTATTGCATTACTAGATTCTCAAGCTGGTGTAGAGCCTCAAACTGAAACAGTTTGGAGACAGGCTACAGAATTCAAAGTTCCAAGAATGTTCTTCTGTAACAAGATGGATAAAATGGGAGCTAACTTTGAATACAGTTTATCTACAATCGATAGTAGATTAGGTGTTAATGCTAAACCAATCGAATGGCCAATTGGTGCAGAAGATGAGTTTAATGGAATTATAGATTTAATTACTCGTACTGCTTATCATTATAATGGTAAACAAGAAGAAGAACCAGAAATCATTGAAATTCCAGAAGAATATAAAGATATCGTTGAAGTTAAGAGAACTGAATTAATCGAAGCAGTAGCTGAATTCGATGATGAATTAATGGAAAAATATTTGGAAGGTGAAGAAGTTAGTGTTGAGCTAATTAAGAGAGCAATTCGTAAAGGAACATTAGCTGTTGAATTCTTCCCGGTATTATGTGGTACTGCTTTAGGTAATACTGGTGTTAAATTAGCACTAGATGCTGTTATCGATTATTTACCAGCTCCAACAGACATTGAAGCAATCAAAGGTGTTGATTTAGATGGTAATGAGATTGAAAGACATCCAAGTGACAGTGAACCATTCAGTGCTTTAGCATTCAAGGTTATGACAGACCCATTTGTTGGCCGTTTAACATTCTTTAGAGTTTACTCTGGTCACTTATCAAGTGGTTCATACATATTAAATGCTACTAAAAATTCAAAAGAAAGAATTGGACGTATCTTATTAATGCACGCTAATACTCGTACTGAAATTAGTGAAGTATGGACAGGAGATATTGCTGCAGCAGTAGGTTTAAAAAACACTACTACTGGTGATACTTTATGCGATGAAAAGAAACCATGTATTCTTGAATCAATGGTATTCCCAGAACCAGTTATCGAATTAGCTGTTGAACCAAAGTCAAAAGCTGATCAAGATAAAATGGCTACAGCTTTACAAAAATTATCAGAAGAAGATCCAACATTTAGAGCTAGTACAAACGTTGAAACAGGTCAAACTATCATCGCTGGTATGGGTGAATTACACCTAGATATCATAGTTGATAGAATGAGAAGAGAATTCAATGTAGAAGCTAATATTGGTCAACCACAAGTTTCTTACCGTGAAACTTTAACAGCAACAGGCGAATGTGAAGGTAAATATATTAAACAATCTGGTGGACGTGGACAATACGGACATGTTTGGATTAAATTTGAACCTAATCCAGATAAAGGATATGAATTCGTTGATGCAATTGTTGGTGGTGTAGTTCCTCGTGAATACATCCCAGTAGTTGATAAAGGTTTACAAGAAGCGTTAAAAACCGGTGTTTTAGCTGGATACCCAATGGTAGATGTTAAGGCAACATTATTTGATGGTTCTTACCATGATGTTGACTCATCAGAGATGGCTTTCAAAGTTGCAGCATCTTTAGCTCTTAAAGAAGCAAAAAATAAATGTAAACCAGTATTATTAGAACCAATTATGAAGGTTCAAGTAGTTGTTCCAGATGAATATCTAGGAAACGTTATGGGAGATATTACATCTCGTCGTGGACGTCCAATGGGACAAGAATCTCGTGGAAATGCTTTAGCAATTGATGCTATGGTACCACTTTCTGAAATGTTTGGTTATGCTACATCATTAAGATCTAATACACAAGGACGTGGACAATTTACAATGGTATTTGACCATTATGAAGAGGTTCCAAAAAACATTTCTGAAGAAATTATTAAGAAAAATGGTGGAAACTAGTAAATAACTAGTTTCTCCAAAAAAATTATTGCTATTTTAAAAACAATTAGATATAATATTAATGTATGTAAATAAAGGAGGAAATTAATATGGCAAAAGCAAAATACGATCGTTCAAAACCACATATTAATATTGGTACAATTGGACACGTAGACCATGGTAAAACAACTTTAACAGCTGCTATTACCAATGTATTATCAAAAAAAGGATATGCTGACTTCGTTGACTATGCAAACATCGATAAAGCACCAGAAGAAAGAGAACGTGGAATTACAATTAACACTGCACACGTTGAATATCAAACAGATAATAGACACTATGCTCACGTAGACTGCCCAGGACATGCTGACTATGTTAAAAACATGATTACTGGTGCTGCTCAAATGGATGGTGCTATCTTAGTTATCGCTGCAACTGATGGACCTATGGCTCAAACTCGTGAACACATCTTATTATCACGTCAAGTTGGAGTACCTCGTATGGTTGTATTCATGAACAAATGTGATATGGTTGATGACGAAGAGTTATTAGACTTAGTTGAAATGGAAATTCGTGAATTATTAAATGAATACGGATTTGATGGAGATAATACTCCAATCATTCGTGGTTCTGCATTAAAAGCTCTTGAAGGAGATCCTGCTTACGAACAAAAAATCTTAGATTTAATGGATGCAGTAGATAATTGGATTGAAACTCCAGTAAGAGATAATGATAAACCATTCTTAATGCCAATCGAAGATGTTTTCACAATCACTGGTCGTGGAACTGTTGTTACAGGACGTGTTGAACGTGGACAATTAAAACTTAATGATGAAGTTGAAATCGTTGGTTTAAAGGATACTAAGAAAACTGTTGTTACAGGAATTGAAATGTTCCGTAAACAATTAGACTTTGCTGAATCAGGAGATAATGCTGGTGTATTATTACGTGGTATTTCTCGTGAAGAAGTTGAACGTGGACAAGTATTAGCTAAACCAGGTTCAGTTACACCTCATACTAAGTTTAAAGCACAAGTTTATGTTTTAAGCAAAGAAGAAGGTGGACGTCATACTCCATTCTTCAGCAACTATCGTCCTCAATTCTATTTCAGAACTACAGACGTAACTGGTGTTATTGAATTACCAGAAGGTGTTGAAATGGTAATGCCTGGAGATAACGTTGAAATGACTGTTGAATTAATCGCTCCAATTGCAATTGAAAACGGAACTAAGTTCTCAATTCGTGAAGGTGGTAGAACAGTTGGTTCAGGTAATATTTCAGAAATTATTAAATAATTAATGAATTTAAAAAAGATACTAATTTGTATCTTTTTTCTTTTTCTTTTTTCTAAATATTGCACCATTACGATATATAGTATATAAAATTGGGTTTGTAATTAATTCTAAATCTCCAATATATTCAATGGATTTAGCACCAAAGCCTAATTTAAAATCATTTAAACCTTTATATGGATTTTTTTCTAAAGTAGGGTTAGTCATACCACCTAAATTAAATTTTTCATATCCTTCTAAACTATATTTTTCCATCAATTTCCAAATAAGTAAATGTTTAGCATTTAAAGATTTATATTTAACATCATATCCATCTAAAAGTAAATAAACATCTTTTTTATGCTTTACCATAATAGCGCTAGCAACTATAATTCCATCTGGGTATTGTTTTAATAAGTTAGTAGCTAGAACTAATTGACGTTTGTAGTATGATAATTTATTATCTTCATTTATTTTTTTACTAATTAAAGTATTGCTAGCTTTTCCTTGATGCTTAAATATTTCATCTGTAACTTTTGCACATTTTATATTTTGTCGTTGATATTCTGTTTGAAAATGCATTAAATATCTTCTTGTATCTAATAAAGCAAAGTATAAGTCAACCATCTTTCGATTTTTGTAATAACTGTATAGAGATTTTAAATAATTCAAATCTCTTGGATATTTATTTTTAGTTAATTTATAAAGTAATTGTAAGTTTTTTTCATCACCTTTATAAATTCTTATACCAACTCTATCACTAGTTCTAATTTTTGTACGATAGTTTTTTTGAATTTTTGAGAAAAGCAAATTAGTATTTTTATCTAAATCAATAACTGCTTCATACCTAGGTTTAATAGCCTCAAAAAAGTTATTAAATCCTAAATGGTAATATTTTAACTTCTTTAAATCTTGATATATTTTTTTATATTCAGTATTTTCTATTAAACCATCTTTTCTTGTATAGGTACTTTTAATTACTAAAGGTGATATTTTAATTGCAATAATATTTCTTTTGCTTAAATATTTTTTTACTAACTTTGTAAACTTCTTTAATAAATCGCTATCGTTGTAATCAATTAAAAATCCTCTAGGTGCATAGGCATACTGAAATTTTCCTAACATTTCAACAATAATTAATGAAGCAGCAACTATATTATTATTATCATTAATCATTCCTAAATAAAATGAATCATATTGTTGTTTTGTCATTGTCATTGCATATTCAGCAGTTTGATATGGAGAGGATTTTGGAAATTGTTCAGAGAATGTGATAAATTCTTCATTAGTCAATTCTTTAATTTTCATATTAACCCTCCTTAACTTTATTTAATATACCATAAAAGATAATTTTTGTCTATTTAGCAAAAAGAAAAGGAAGTTTATTTCTTCCTCTTTTTATAGCTGTAGCACATTGTTGCTTCTTTAGCTTCTACATTGCTAGAGTTGCGTATTTCTATTTCATCTAAATTGCATGAGCATTCATCACAATTACAGTGCTTGCAATCAAAAACTTCGCATATTATTTTTTTGCTTTTCATTTTATCACCAATTATATTATGTACATTTTAATACTAAAAAATGCATTTTTTAAGTAATAATACATATAAATTTTAATTATGAATAATATATAAAGAAAGAAAAATAAAATAAAAGTTGACAAAAAAATTTTTATAGTGTATAAATTAGTATTAGGAAAAAAAGGACGTGTATTATGCCAAAAAATTTAGTTATTGTCGAGTCTCCAAGTAAGACTAAACCAATCGAAAAATATTTAGGATCTGGATATAAAGTTTTATCGTCAAAAGGCCATATTAGAGATTTATCAACAAAGGGTAAATATGGATTTGGGGTTGACGTAGAAAATGACTTTAAGCCTGATTATGTAACAATGAAGGGAAAGACTTCTACAATTAATGAATTAAAAAAAGAAGTTAAAAAGGCTGACAAGGTATATCTTGCAACCGACCCAGACCGTGAGGGTGAAGCAATATCATGGCATTTATATGATGTTTTAGGGCTTAAAGATGATAATTATGAGAGAGTAGTTTTTAATGAAATTACTAAAGATGCTGTTGTTAATGCATTTAGTCATGCCCGTAAAATAGATAAAAATTTAGTTAATAGTCAAGAAACTAGAAGAATCCTAGATCGTATTATTGGATTTAGATTAAGTAAATTAATTCAATCTAAAACTGATGGCAGTAGTGCTGGTCGTGTACAATCTGTAGCATTAAAATTAATTGTTGATCGAGAGAGAGAAATTGAAGAATTTAAAAGTGAAGAGTATTGGACTATTAAAGGATTATTTCCAAGTTTTGAAGCTGAAATGTTCCAATATAATCACAAAGATTTAGAGATCAAAAATGAGATTGAGGCTAATGAAATTTTAGCTAAATTATCTAATACATTCAAGATTGAAAATGTTGATAAAAAATTAAAAAATAAACAATCAAAGCCGCCATTTATAACAAGTAGTTTACAACAAGAGGCATCAACTAAGTTAGGATTTAATGCTAGAAAAACTATGCAGATAGCTCAAAAGTTATATGAAGGAATTGAACTTGATGATGAAACTGTCGGACTTATCAGTTATATGCGTACTGATTCTATTCGTTTATCTAATGATTTTATTAACAGTACATATAAATTTATTGAAGCTAAATATGGTAAAGAATATGTTGGTAGTGTAAAAGTAGCTAAGAAAAAAGATAATGTTCAAGATGCTCACGAAGCAATTCGTCCAACAAGCATCAATAGAACTCCAGAAAGTGTTAAGGTATATTTAACTAATGATGAATTTAAATTATATCGTATGATTTATTACCGTGCTTTATCATCTTTAATGAAAAATGCTAAAACCGAAAATACTACTGTTATTTTTGACAATAATAATTATCAATTTAAAACAACAGGTCAAACAATTGTGTTTGATGGATATTTAAAAGTATATAAAGATTATGAAGATATTAAAGATGTTGAGTTACCACCATTTGACACATATAAATCAAATGTAGTAGTCGCAACATCAATTGAAAAAGAACAACATTTCACTAACCCACCAGCTCGTTATACAGAGGCAAAATTAATTAAAGAGATGGAAGAATTAGGTATTGGGCGTCCTAGTACGTATGCAACAACTGTTGATATTTTGAAAAAAAGAGATTATATTACTCTAGTGGATAAAAAGTTTGTTCCAACTGAAACTGGTATTGAAATAACAGATAAGTTACAACAATGTTTTAGTCATTTAATAAATGTAAAATATACAGCTAATATGGAAACTGATTTAGATAAAATTGCTGAAGGAGAAATTAACTGGGTTGATACATTAAGAAATTTTTACGATGAATTCGACCTAGCTGTAAAAAATGCTTTTCATGAGATGCCTAAAAAAGAGGCCGAAAAAACAGGAGAGGATTGTCCTGAATGTGGAAACCCTTTAGTAATTAGAAAAGGTAAATATGGTGAATTTACTGCTTGTAGTAATTATCCTACTTGTAAGTATATAAAATCTGAGCCACGTGAATTTTTAGAAGTGTGTGACTGTCCAAATTGTGGATCTAAAATTGTAGAAAAGAAAAGTAAAAGAGGGAAAATATTCTATGGTTGCAGTAATTACCCAAAATGTAAAACAGCCTATTGGGATAAGCCAACTGGTAAAAAATGTCCTGAATGTGGCGAAATGTTAACTGAGAAAAAAGGTACAATTAAATGTAGTTCATGCGATTATAATGAATAATACTTTACAAAAGCAACTAATTTAATTTTTAAATCAGTTGTTTTTTTTTTCTTAATATGATACATTGTAAAAGGAGGATAGATAATATGAATAAAAAAGGATTTACCTTGGTTGAGTTGTTAGCAGTTTTAGTTATTTTAAGTTTAGTCGCTGCTATTTGTTATCCAATGGTTACTAAAACTATAAATAATCAAAAATCAAAATTAAGTGAGGAACAAAAAAATAGAATTATCAGTGCAGCTAAAAATTATGT
This sequence comes from uncultured Bacilli bacterium, assembly GCA_944350495.1. Classification (GTDB taxonomy): domain Bacteria; phylum Bacillota_I; class Bacilli_A; order RF39; family UBA660; genus UBA5578. Next base: position 25,544 of record CALVOZ010000004.1, on the reverse strand, counting down.
AGCTAGTACTGTTGTTGGTGAAAATGAATGTATTACGATATCAGCATTACAAAGTTCAGGATTTTTAGAAGCTGGAGACATTAAAGATCCAAATGGTGGCACAATGAGCGGTGGTGTTAAAATCACTTGGGATGATTCTAAAAATCAATATTTATATGAATATGTAGGTTCGTGCTAAAAAAGACAACAAGTCTTTTTTTTATGGAAATATTTACAACTTTTTTAATATGTGCTAAAATGAAGTAGAAAGGAGTATGGAGAGATATGAAAAAATATCTTTGCGAGTTTTTAGGAACTTGTGTTTTGGTTTTATTTGGATGTGGAGTTGCTGCATTAACAGGTGCAAATCTAGTAGCTACATCTTTGGCATTCGGTTTATCAATTATAGCTGTTGCTTATACTATTGGTAAAGTATCTGGGTGTCATGTTAATCCAGCTGTATCTTTTGCTATGTGGATTGATAAGCGAATCAGTACTAAAGATTGGATTGGTTATACAATTGCTCAAGTATTAGGTGCAATTGCAGGTAGTGGTTTATTAGTTTTAATATTTAATTCTACAACATTAACTGGCTTAGATGGTTTAGGTGCTAATGGTTTTGGTGAACTTGTTGGTTCAGAAATAACTATGTTAGGTGCATTAATTGTGGAAATCGTTTTAACTTTTGTATTTGTACTTGCAGTATTAGGGGTAACTAGAGATGAAAAGAAAGAAAATGTTGCTCCAGTAGTGATTGGTTTAACATTAGTATTAGTTCATTTATTAGGAATTACTTTAACTGGTACTTCAGTTAATCCTGCAAGATCAATTGGTCCAGCTATTTTCGCTGGAAGCGAATATTTATCACAAATTTGGGTATTTATTGTTGGACCACTAGTTGGAGCTGCTTTTGCAGCATTAGCAATTTTCTTTATTGATTATGAAGAAGAAGAAGAAGTTGAATTTAAACCTGTAGCAAAAGAAGATAAAGTTATAATGATCGAAGAAAAAGTAGAGAAAAAAGTTGAAAAAGTAGAAAAAGTAGAACCAAAAAAAGAAGAAAAAAAAGAAGCTAAAAAAACAGTTAAAAAACAAACTGGAACTAAAAAAGCTAAACCTACAAAAAAGGTAAATAAAGAAACAAAAAAACTAGCATAATTGCTAGTTTTTATTTTCCTAAAAATTTTCTGACTTTTGGAAATATTTTTAAATATCCAAAATATAATAATGGATTTAATATATAGTCAAACTCACCGATAAATTCAGTGTACTCACCACCAAATCTCTTTTTAAATAAATGAATTCCATAAACCGCATTTCCAGGAATTGGTTCACCAGTAGTACCAAAAAAATCAAATGATTTATAATTTTCATTAATTGCATCTTCAATAATTTTATAATACAACCAATAATTAGCATTTAAAAATCTAAGTTGGTCTCTATTTCCGCCATGAATTGTCCAAACGCGATTTTGATATTTTACAGTAATAATTGATGATAAGACTAATTCTTCTTCTTTTATTGCATTGACTTCGTTAAATTCAGCCTTGCACTTTTCTAGTTGTTGATTTAATTCTTTTAATTTAATATTAACTTTATCTTTATTTTTTTTGTCATCTTTAACATTTGCTAATTCAATATTATCTTCAATTAATCTAATTTTATTTTTATAGTTTTCTTTTAAATTTTTTATATTTATTTTAGCAATATATATATCACTCATATTTTGTTTATTTAAAACTGTATAAAATTGTTGGTAGTATTCTTTGGGTGATAAAACTAAATCTTCTCTTTTCGCAGTATCAATCATTGTATCATAGAAATCATCTAAATCATTTATATCACCACGATATAATTCAATATTATAAACATTGCCACGATTGATTATTTTTCTAGTAGTTGGATGAAGATTCTTTCTTACTTCTTCAATTCCATGACTAATATCTAATCTAAAAGTATATCGTGGTTGATTATTTTCAAAATTTTTGTTAAAACCTTTATGTTTATATCCTAATTTAATTAAATTATCAACAATACTGTGATTATCTAATCCATCTAGGATATTTCCTTCACAATCTAAATTTTGTAGTTTTATATCAGGGTCAATCCGAAGAAAAATACCGTGATTTCTTTTACAATATTTCTTTAAATATTCAGTGAATGTTGCAACGACTTCTTCATCTTTAAAATCGCATACAAACCCACGTGGACAATAAAAAAAACTATATTTATTTATTAGGTGTTTTTCTAATAATAAGGCAGTCGCAACGTATTCATTATCATCTTTTAAACCTACATAGTGAGCTTTAAAATGTTTGGCAGTACTGACATTTCCCCAATAATATGATTGCATAAAATGCCCATTTTTTTGAGCATGTTTTTCAAATTCTTTTTTTGATACGTTTTCAATAAATTCCATATCAACACTTCCAATCTATCATTATTATTATATCAAAAAAAAGTAGCTTTTACTAAATTAATTCATAAAATAAAACAGTAGGTGATTAGATGAATAGTTTTAGTCTTGTTTTATTATGCACTACAATTACATTTGCAGCAACCGCAATTGGGGCCTCTTTTATTTATCTTTTTAAAAATATAAATTTTAAGTTTGAAAAAATATGTTTGGGATTAGCAAGTGGAATTATGATTTCAGCTTCTATTTTTTCTTTAATTTTGCCTGCCTTAGATTACAATAATAATTGGTTTTCAATATTAGGAATTATATTAGGTGGTATTTTAATTTTTTTTCTAAAAATTTTAAATATTAAAATAAGAAAAGACAATAAATATCTTTTCTATTTAGCAGTCACATTACATAATATTCCTGAAGGTATGGCGATAGGTTTATCTTGTGCGATGGATTCTCCTCTAAGCGCTTTGGTATTAGCGTTAGGAATTGCTATTCAAAATATTCCCGAAGGAATAGCAACTGCTTTACCTTTATTGAAATTTCATAGTAAACATAAATCATTTTTATTAGCGGTATTATCCGGTTTAGTAGAACCTGTCGGAGCACTTATAATGTTTTTACTTTCTAATTATTTAAAATTGTATATGCCTTTATTTTTATGTTTAGCGGCCAGTACAATGATTTTTGTTGTAGTTGATGAATTAATTCCTGAAAGTAAGGATTCACGCTCTAATACTGGTTTAATTTCATTTATATTTGGTTTTATAATTATGATGATGTTAGATATATTATTAAGTTGAAAATTTTAATAAGTAAATAAATGCAAATTTGTAATTATTATGGTAAAATTAATATAGGTGAAGTTATGAAAAAAATAAAAGCAAATTGGCTGTATATAATTACTTTTATTTTAGGTATTATATTTATTTATATATTAAGTAATATTTTATTAGATAGAAAAATAAATATAGATTATTTTATGTATGATGAAATAGTCTTAAATTATCGTTTTGAATATTTAACCAATATCTTTAAAGTTATAACGTTATTAGCGAGTCCTATATTTATATTAGGAATTAGTATTTTAGTATTAGTATTATTAAATGGTAAAAAAGCTAAATTTAATTTTGGCTTTAATATATTATTTGTAACGATACTTAATCAAATTATCAAACATCTAATTGCTCGCCCAAGACCGGAAGTATTACATTTAGTTACAGAAAATGGATTTAGTTTTCCTTCAGGTCATGCGATGGCAGCAGTTGCTTTTTACGGTTATTTTATATATATGCTTTGGCAATTAAAGTTAAGTAAAAGAATAAAATATTTAGGAACAGTTGGTTTAATTTTATTAATTATACTTATATGTTTAAGCCGTATTTATCTAGGTGTACATTATCCATCAGATATAATAGCTGGTATTTGTTTATCTTTAATTTATTTAATTATATATATTAGAATATTAAAGAAAAAGGAGAATTAATATGATTTTTTTTAGAAAGAAGAAAGTAGTGGTAGAAGAAACTCCAAAGTTTGTTAAGAGTAAAGCAAAGAAATTAAGAAATAGTTTTAAGTATGCTGGTAATGGTATACTTAAAGCTTTTAAATCAGAACTTAATATGCAAGTTCATCTCTGCATGATGATGTTAGTTATCTTATGTGGTATTGTCTTTGAAATATCAGCAACAGAATGGCAAACATGTATAGTACTATTTGGTGTAGTAATTGCTGCTGAGATATTTAATACAGCTATTGAAACAGTAGTTGATTTAGTTATGCCAAATATAAATGAACAAGCGAAATTAGCTAAAGATTTATCAGCTGGAGCTGTACTTATAATTGCTATATCAGCGGCAGTAGTTGGTTTAACGATTTTTATACCTAAGGCTATAGCGCTATTTGCTTAATTTTAAATTGAAGGAAAGACTAATCTTTCCTTTTTTTATTAATATTTTTATTGTATAATATCACTAGGAGCGAGGGTATGTTAGAAGTTTTAAAACGTAGTAATAAGAAAAAATTATTTTTAACATTTATTTCTAATACCATTCGATATTTGGCAGAATATGGAATTTCTTTTGCGTTTGCTTTTTTTGTAACCGCACCCTTAACAGTTGAAAAAGTTGAATGGTTATTAATTGTTCTAGGAATATTATTTTTAATAATTATAATTTCACAATACGTATATTTTTATAACGCTGAGATAATATATTTTGGTCTTGAACTAGATGCTCAAAAAATATATTTTGATAAATTAACTAAAATGAAAAATAGTAAAATAGGAAATTATAATACGGGTTTTATCTGCGATTTGATTCAAGAACATGGATTAAACACAACTTTAGTTGTAAGTGATATTGCCGAAGTATTAACTCCTCTTATAATTGGGATTGGCTCTTTCTTATTTATAACATTTAATAATTCAGTAACTTTAGGACTTATATCATTAATATCATTTATATTTATTGTGGTACTTCGTTATTTTATGAATAAGAAAAAGCAAGTTTTAACAAAACGGTACTACACCTCCCAGTCTAGATATAAAGGTAAATTAATTGATTTTATATCAAATATTAAAACAGTCATAAAATTAAATATTGAAAAATTTGCTTACGATAAAATTAAAGTTGCCAAAGACGATTGTATTTTAGATAAAAAAATAGAAACAAAGTATCGAGCATTTATTCAAACCATCTTTGATATTTTAACTAATGTATTATATATTGTCTTATTTCTTTTTGCTTTAAAAGATTTAAAAAATGGCATTGATGTTATGGGTTATATTTTGTTTTATATGTCCATTATGACCAAAGTTGTAATTGCTTTAAAAGATGCTTCTAAATCGATTGAAAGAGTATTAAATTATCATACTAGTAAAGGAAAATTAAATGATGTTTTAGGAGTATTAGAGACAAAAGAGGTAATTACTAATTTTGATACTTTAAAAATTATGTTTGGTAAATTTTCTTATCCAAACAACGATACGGAGATTAAAATACCAGAATTTAGATTAGCCAGTGGTGATAAAGTTAGTATTATTGGCGAATCTGGGCAAGGAAAGTCAACCTTATTAAATATTCTAACTGGTGTTTATGAGTTGAATGATGGACACTATTTAGTTGATAATAAAGAAATTAAAGATGTGGTTTTAGATTCTGTTTACGTCTCACAAGAAATTGAAGTATTTAATTTATCAATTAGAGATAATCTATGTTTAGGAAACGACATTACTGATGATAAAATAATCGAATTATTTAAAGAAGCGGGTTTAGAAGATTGGTATAATCACTTAAGTGAAGGATTAGATCAAAATATTGGTGAAAAAGGTATTAAAGTATCGGTTGGTCAAAAGCAAAGATTAAATATTATTAGAGGAATTTTAAATAATAAAGAATTATATATCTTTGATGAACCAACATCAAACTTAGACGAGCATAGTGAACAATTAATTATTGATTTAATAAATAAATATTTAAAGAATAAGACAATTATTATTGTTACACACCGAGATAAATTAATAAGACTGTGTAATAGACATTATGAGTTTATTAATCATGAGCTTAAGGAAGTAGGTGAGTAATGTGCTAGAACTTTTTAAAATTGTCAAAAAGAAAAAATTAACAATTTTATTTTTCTTAAAACTGATTTCTTATTTAGCTTCCTATGGTGTATCATTTGCATATTCTTATTTTATTACAACACCTTTAACATCCACTAAATTAGAGCACTTAATCTTAACTTTAATTATTTTATTTACCATTAGTTTAATTGCTAATTATTTTAGTACGAGGATGCATGAACTATTTATAATCGATTTAAAATATGATATTGAATTATATTATTTTGAAAAATTAGATAATATTGATTTTAATAAATTAAATGAAATGCATACAGGTTTTATTTATAAGTTAATCGATCATACAGCATTTAGTTTTTATCAAATCATTGATGGTATATTAGATTGTTATTTACCGCTTTTAATTGGTATTGTGGCTTTCGTATATATGACTGCTAAACAATCATTATTATTAGGTATTGTTTCACTTATTATTTTTAATATAGCAGTTGTTTTACGATATATAATGACTAAAGATAGGGAAACTATTAAAAAAGAAATACATCGTAAACTTTCACAGTATAATGGAACATTTGTAGACTTTGCTTCTAATATCCTAACGGTCAAAAGATTACATATTGAGGGTTTTGCCAAAAAAGCATTAGAGAAAAAATCAGAAGAATTCTCCGAAGATTTACAAATAGGAGAATTTAAACAAGCCAATATACATGCAATATTTGATTTACTAATTGATTCAGTATACATAATTATTTTATTAACAATTATTTCTGATTTAAAAAATGGAGTAGATGCGTTACCATTCTTGTTATTTTATATAACCGCTAGTAGTAAAATAACATCATCATTAAGTAGTATTACTAGAGTAATTGAATTAAATTTAAGATTTAAAAATGATAAATCTTTACTTAAAGAAGCTATTGGTAATTTAAGTTATCCAACCATTATACCTTTTACTAAAGTGGAGATAAAAGAAGGAGAATTTTCTTATAATAATAGTAAAAACATAATTTATATTCCTAAGTTTAAAATTAAAAAAGGCGATAAAATAAGTATTATGGGAGAATCAGGACAAGGAAAGAGTACCATCTTAAATATTTTAGCTGGTTATTATAAATTAAATAAAGGTCAATTATTAATAAATGACGAGTTAGAAAATAATAATAAAATTGCACCTATTTTTATATCTCAAGAAGTAGAGTTATTTGATCTATCAATTAGGGATAATTTATGTTTAGGAAAAGATGTTAATATAAAGAAAATTGAAAGATTAATCAAGGATGCCGGTTTATATGATTGGTATAGTACACTCCCCAACGGAATTGATGAGTTAGTTGGTGAAAAAGGAATAAAATTATCAGTTGGTCAAAAGCAAAGATTAAATATTATTAGAGGCATTTTAATTGATGCGGAAGTATATTTCTTTGATGAGCCAACTTCAAATTTAGATATAGATTCAGAAGAACGTATTTACAATATGATTGATAAATATTTAAAAGATAAGACAATTATTATTGTAACTCATCGCAAGAAACTTAAAAATTTGTGTGACAAGCATTATGAATTTAAAAATCATATAATGCGTGAAGTAGAATAGAGGAATTATGGAAAAATATCAAGAAGTAGAAAGAAGTATTATCAAAAAATATCGTAAATCAATTTGGAGCAATTTTGTTAAAGCTGTTAAAGAATATTATTTAATAAATGAGAATGATTCAATAATGGTTTGTATATCAGGTGGAAAAGATTCATTTTTGATGGCAAAATGCATTCAAGAGATAAAGCGCCATGGTAAAATTAATTTTGAAGCCAAATATGTAGTGATGAATCCAGGTTATAGTGAGCATAATAAAGAGTTAATTATTCAGAATGCGAAAGAACTAAATATTCCAATTGAAATGTTTGAAAGTGATATATTTAATGTAGTTACAAATATAGAGTCAAAAAGCCCGTGTTATTTATGCGCTAGAATGCGTAGAGGATATTTATATAATAAAGCACAAGAATTAGGATGTAATAAAATTGCTTTAGGTCATCACTTTGATGATGTTATTGAAACTTCACTACTATCAATGTTCTACGGTGCTGAAGTAAAAACTATGTTACCTAAATTGCACAGTGAAAACTTTAAAGGTTTAGAACTTATCAGACCATTATATTTAGTAAAAGAAAAAGATATTATTTCTTGGGCTAAAAGTAATGAATTAAAATTTTTAAATTGTGCATGTAAATTTACTGAAGAGCACTATGAAGAGTATGATGGAACTAGTAAGCGTAAAGAGATGAAAGAATTAATAGGCTATATGCGTAAGATGAATCCTAATATTGACCATAATTTATTTACTAGTTTAGCCAATATTAATATGGATGCTATTTTAGGATATCGTAAAGATGGTATTTTACATAGTTTTCTAGAGGAATATGATAAGGAGTAATTTATGAATTTATATGAAATATTAGATAGTTTAAATATAAAATATGAGCAAATAGAACATAAGGCAGTATTTACTATTAATGATTCTAAGGAAGAAGAGTTATTACACAAAATAGATGGTTTAGGCTGTAAAAATTTATTTTTAAAAGATAGCCGTAAGAAATATTTTTTGGTTATTCTACATGAAGATAAACAAATGAAAATAAATGAGATTGCAAAAATTATTGGAGCAACTCACATGTCTTTTGCCAAGGAAGAAGAACTAATGAACTATTTAGGCTTAATTAAGGGTAGCGTATCACCATTTGGGATTATTAATGATAAAAATAATATTGTAACTGTAGTTTTAGATCATGAGTTAGTTGGTAAGAAATTATTATTTCATCCAAACCGTAATACGGCAACTTTATCAATTAATTATGATGATCTAATTAAATTTATTGAACATGAAAAACATAACTATATTGTTATGTAATATAAAAACTACTTTCAAGAAAGTAGTTTTTTTGTTAAAATAATAATAGAAAGTAGTGATAATATGAGAATCGCAGTTTTTTCAGATATTCATGGTAATTTACCAGCTTTGAAAAGTATTATATCTGATATTAGAAAGAATAATATAGATAAGACAATATACTTAGGCGATGTAATTGGAATTGGCCCTAATCCGAGGGAATGTTTGGATTTAATAATGGAAAATAATATTGAAATGGTATTAGGAAATCATGAATTATATTATTTAAATGGTACTTCAATTGATGAGACAATGACAGAAATGGAAGAACTTCATCATCATTGGGTAAAAGAACAATTGACTGATAAACATCATGAGTATTTAGCTAACTGTGATTTATCTATTAGTTTAACTGTAAATAATTATAAGTTTATGTTTCAGCATTTCTTAATAGATCATGAATCTTTTTCGCAATATCCGTTTCATGGATTTTCAGTTTTGAAGGAAAATATTATTAATCAATTAGTAGATGAATTAAATACTGATTATATTTTTATAGGTCATGAGCATCGTCCATATGAAGTGGAATATCATAATAAAAAATTAATAGATGGTGGAAGTAGTGGCTGTGTTTATGATGATATTACCCATTATATAATCATTGATATTGGTAATGATGTAACAATTACACGATGTGAAATTAATTATAATCGTGATGTTTTAGTTAAGGCATTCAAAGAAAGCAATTATGCACTTAACGAGTACTTAGGCGAAAATTTTTTTGGAATAATAAAGTAAAACTACACTTAAATATTTTAGTTGTAGTTTTTGTTTTTTTATATTAACTACATATAATTAATGTTTTTTAATATATTTAATATGGGAGGTAAAAATGAATAAAGTAGATAAACTTTTTAAAGAATTAATGAATAAGATTAATTTAATGACTAAAGATGAAATTTATTTTAATATTAAAAAAAGTTTTGATAAAGTTCCTATGGAAACAAAAAAATCAATTGAGGTTTTTTTTAATAAATTTAATTATTGGGGAAAAATTGATTTAGAAAATAATAATTATGAGGCACTATATGAAAAGGCTACTACATTAAAGGAAAATATAGAGCAATTTAATTGGCTTTATTTAAAATTAAAGGATTATAAGTCTAAAAAACTTTTATATGGTATTTTAAATAATTGGTTTTGTTATGATTTTAATACTATAAAACCTTGTTTAGGTACTCCTTATAAGCATTATTTTGACTTAGATATAATTCCACATTGTGATAATGAAGTGGTAGTTGATTTAGGAGCTTATACAGGAGATACTATCTTAGATTATATTGATACATATGGTGAAAGTTCATATAATAAAATATATTGCTATGATATAACTGATGAAGTTTTTATATATTTAAAAAATAATTTATCTAAATATAAAAACATAATTTATCAAAAAAAAGCTATAAGCGATAAAATAGGTAATTTATATTTAGAAGCTAATTCTTCATCAATTTCAGCTAATAGAGTGTGCGAAGAAGGCGATATTTTGTTAGATAGTACAACTTTAGATGAAGATATAAAAGAAGAAGTTAGTATGATTAAAATGGATATTGAGGGACATGAAAAAAAAGCATTACTTGGAAGTATTAATCATATCAAAAATGATAAACCTAAATTATTAATTTCGGTTTATCATAATAATGATCATTTATGGGAGTTGCCTAAATTAATTAATGATATTAATCCTAATTATGATTATTATCTAAGATGTTATGGTAATTGTATATATCCGACTGAAATAGTTTTGTTTGCAATACCAAAATAAAAAAAATATTTAATATAGTTTAAAATCTTTTTAATTGTTAAAGTAAGCTTGATTGAAATTACGGTTGATGTCGGATGATTTATGCATAATATTTATTATATAAACTTGATGCTTTGAAATTTTGACCATTTTTTTTAATTAAAAACATAACTATAATAATTAAAAATTCAAGTAAACTAATATTAGCTAAAGTGGTATAGATTATTGATATTTTTAGAGGGTATTTATGTTTATGTCTAAAATTAGTTGCAATATTACTATTAATATAAAATAAATATCAACAAAATTCATAAACACACATCTTTAATATAAACATTATAGTACAGATTTGATATAATAAAATTGAAGTAGGTGATTTATGAAAAGAGATTATAGTTTAGATTTTTTAAGAATTGTAGCTTGCATTTTGGTTATTGTTATTCACGTTGCTAATGTATATTGCCGGGCATATACTAATATCGATAGTGTTAATTATATTGGAGCGATAATATTTAATACGATAGCGAGGGTAAGTGTACCAATATTTTTTATGATAAGTGGAGCTTTACTTATTAAACCAAGTGAATTTAATATTAAAAAATATTTACAGCGTATATGGCGTTTATTATTTGCACTTATTGCATGGAATTTCATTTATTTCCTATTTAATAAATACTATTTAGGAAATGATTTAAACTTTTACGATTCATTTATTGAATCATTTGTTGAACCAACAAAGAGGCATCTATGGTTTATGTATGCTATTATCGGTATATATATTATTTTACCTTTTGTGCAAAATATGTGTAAAAATTTAAGCAAGCAGGAAGAAAATTTATTTATGGGACTATGGTTATTCTTTGTGGGAGTTGTCTATATAATTAAATTAGAATTGAAATTGGAAATTAATTATTTAATACCAATTATTCAAGGAACATATTATTTAGGATATTTTGTAGTTGGTAGTATTTTATATCGCCGAATAAATGAGAAGAAGTTAGATAATAAATGGCATAAGTTTTTAATACTTTTATCAATAATGTGTTATGTAATAACAATAGTAGGTAGTTGCTATTTATCATTTAAACACGATAAATATTATAATTTACTTTTAGGATATAGAAGTATATACTACATGTTATCTTCGATATCTATCTATTTATTATTTATTAATAATAAAGAAAAATTTAGAGAAAATAAATTAATTACTAGTATCTCAGGTTTATCATTTGGTATATATTTGATTCATCCTGTATTTTTAAATTTAATTACAGAAAATATTGAAATAATAAATCAAATATCTTATGCTTTTATTCCATTATATACAGTTGTTATATTTATTCTTTCATATATAGCTTGTCTAATTATAAAAAAAATACCATATATTAATAAAATATTAGGATAGTTTTATACTATCTTTTTTTACTTATTTTTTATAAGTGCTTTCTGAAGCAGGAAACTGGTAGCCAATTTTTGTTAAGATTTCGTGATATTCTTGCGCTGATACGGTAGTTCTAATAGCTTCATCTAATTTATCGTAATTTTGTCTTTGTCTGTCGTTAGCATTTCTAAGTAAACGATTATCATTTTCTAGATTACTAGCTTTTTTGCTTAACTCATCTATAATATCTAAATAATTACATTCAAATGATGTTAGTTTTCTAGCTCCAGGATAATCAATCATATCATCTAAGTCTTTCATTATTTCTTCAGCTGTGTAGCCAACACTGTAATGATTTAAAATACTTTTAATCATTTCAGACATATTTTCAAAGCTAAATTCATGATGCTTATCAATACTTCTTGTTAAACACTGTGATACGATAGCTGCGAATACAGATTGTGGTAAATAATCATCGTGGAAGAAAGACTTAATTGAATGTTCACCTTTACCTTTAAAATAATATAAACCATTATGTTTTCCTATTGATAAAAAGTCATGATTAGTGAGTTGTCTATCAAGACTTTCAATTAAAGAAGGAGTTGCTCTTTCAAATATTTCCGCATCGTTTACATCAACTAATTGGAAAGTAGTAGCTAGAGAATTTGCCGTATCATGCATTGTAAGAACAGCTATAACGGCTAATTCAGCTAGAATAGCTTTAATTTCTTTTTCAGTATAACCAAGAGATTCCATTATATTAACTAATTTAGCTTCTAAATCGTAGTAAACTAAAGTTCCATCACAATACGTCATAATTGTAATATTCCTCATATTCTTTTTAGCTTGCTTCAAATCTAGTTTAGCGCCATTTTCAGAAATTAATGGTTTAAAGTATTCTTCAGCAATACTTTCACCAAAGCTGTTACCTTGGTTATCATATGTAGCACCTACAAAATTTATTGGGAAGTTATCTAAAGCGTATTTAGCTCCAATTCCTTGACTTGTTCTTAATCTAGCAGCGCGCATACCTTCACGAACAATTCCATAAATAGATTTAGGATACATAGTTTGTGCTGATAAGCAAAGCATTGTAGGTTGTAATAAAGGATTATCTTCAGGATATAAAACCTCAATTCCTCTTAAATTTTTTTTATTTTTTTCTATTCTTTTATGTAGTGTAATCATTATTTCACCCTAAATAAAATTTTATACTATTATTTTCAAAAAATCAATTTAATGTGATATAATTAGTTATATATAAAATAGTAAAGTGTCTAATAGGGTAAAGAATAAAAACTGAGGAGTTGATTATTGTGGTTATAAGCGCAGAAATATATTTAGAAAAATATCGCAATAAAAAATTAGAAGAGTTAAAAAAAGAATTAGAAGAAGCTGTTCTTTTAAAAGATAGAAATATTTTAGAAGGAGATCAAATAGTTAATGTTGATACTAAAATAGGAGTACTAAGAGGTATGATTGCCAAAAAAACTAATAGACCATTAATTGAAAAAACAACGGTCAGCAAAATAATAGGGGCTAAACATCATAATCCTGAGTATTTTAAAAAATTAGCTTATTTATTAAAAATAGATAGTTATTTAGAATTAAATTACAGTGTTCTTGAAGATATTCGAGCCACATACTATAATTCTAATAGTAATGGTCGTCAGCTTTTTATTGATAGTAATGATAACTACTTAGATGGACTAGCTGATGAATCATTTGAAAGACTAAAAAATGATTTTATTAAGGGGAAGAGACATGGCAATTTAAATGATTTAGTTACTGATAAAGTAGTTAAGTTAACTTGTCATACTTGTGGTACTAGAATTGAAGTAGATTGTTCTAAATTTCCTGATAATATTAAGACATTAGATACGATGTGCCCTAAATGTAAAACGATGATTAAATATGCTAATATTAACTATAAAGAAAAAGAAGAAAATTTAGATATAAATAAAGCCTTAAAACAAGCAAAGAAATTAATGTTTGGTCCAAATAAAAAGTTAGATATGGCTAAAGAAATATTATTGAATTTGGTTAGTAAAGATCCAAAAAGGAAAGATGAAAATCCAAAATTATATAACTTTGATGGTGTTGTTGACTTTATGATTTATACACAAATTAATAAAAATGAAAACATTAAATGGATAGATACACCATATGCTTCAATTTATAATTATTTAGCTTACATCTATAATGAAGAAAATAATTATCAAGAATCGTTAAAAATGTCGTATAAATCATTAGAGTGGTATCCGCTATCAATTATTTCATTAAGTGAAATATCCGAAACATATAAGTCGCAAAAAAATTGGCCTAAGTTTTTAGAATCGACTATGAATATGTACGATAAGGTATATAGCCCAATATCTTTAGCTCGTTTTTATCGCAATTTAGGATTTTATTATGTTGAACAAAATAAATTAGAATTAGCTTATTCATTATATTTAATAAGTTTAAAATATGATAAAAATAAAAATGCTTATAGTGAAATGGAATACATTAAAAGATTATTAAGTAAGCCATCTTTTAGTATGTCATATGAAAAAGCAATAATGATTATTGAAGAAAATAATTTACCAATTGGAGCTAAAAAGGAAAATATTGATCAATTAATTGAAATATATGTAAGAGAGAAAGAAATGCTTACAAAAACAAAAAATATCATGAATATTACTAAGTTAATATATGGATTGACTAAAGACCAAAACTTTTCTCCATACATTGAAAAAGTAGATCGTAAAACAGGGTGTTCAATTATAATTCCTAGAATTTGGAATTCAATGCGTGATGATGTAAAAAACAAACTGTATGGTGATAAGCAAATGTTTATCATAAAAACAGATTATGATGCTACATTTCAAGGCGTTTGTTATGGTAAGTATCGACCAGAATTATTTGAACAATTATATATAAACTCAGTTAAACAAATTGTTGAAAATAGTAGAGTAAGAGCAAAATTGTTGGCTGAAAATACCTTAAACCTTCCTTTAGCGCAAGGACAAAAAATATTTAAACAAGCTCTAGTTGAACTAGTTGATAAAAAAATATTAATGATGCATAATTTTACAATGATAAATAATTTCTTAGTAGATTTCTCAATGACTTTAGATAAAAACATTAAATATCAAGATAGAGTAGCCTTTAATAATCAAGTTAATTTAATTGATTTAAATACTATTTTATCAAGTATTGTTGAACTACCATTGAATCCTCCTAAGTTAGCTGAAAATAGTAATAATGACCAAATAAATAGTCCATCGAATTCTAAAGATGCAAAAATGGTAATTCCACCAGTCCCAACTTTATCAATAAATCCTAAAACATATGAAATAATTGGTACTGATCTCAATGGTAATTATAAGCTGTATTCTTTGGTATTTATGGATACAATTAAAATAAATATTGAAATGCCAAGAATATTAGGTGAACCAGTTAAGAAAGATCAATTCACATATTTATTTGGTGATACTTTGGTAGTAATGAATGATAAATGTCCAAACATTGAAGCTTTACATAGAAGAGCTAATGCTTGGTTAGATAATAGTTCACAGTTAAATGGTCAAATTATTTTAGATGATTTAGATAGGGAATATCAATTAGGTGATGATTTATTAGTATATGAAAAAGTTGTAGCTAAAGATTCACATAAAAGATATTATAAATTTATATATATTCAAGGTTCGATGCTTATTCTAGCTTTTGACGACATGAATTTAAATAGAACTGTTGATAAGATAATTGCTAGTATTAAAATAGAAAAAGATGTTTAACATCTTTTTTATGTTATAATAAATTTGGTGATAAAATGTCTAAAATTAGTAATGTATTATTGATGATTGAGTATTTGAGTACTGGAAAAAAATATAGTATTCAAGAATTATCTGATTTGTTAGAAGTGACACCTCGTATGATTAGAGTTTATAAAAATGAAATAGAGAAAGCTGGTATATATATAGATACTATAAAGGGGCCATATGGAGGGTATGTATTAAATCAAAACGTTAATGTTCCTAAAAGATTTATTACCCCAAATAAAGTCGAGATTAAAGAAAGAGACATTTTTAACATCTTAAGTAAAGCTATTAAAGAAAAGGAAAAATGTGAAATAGAATATCGATCAAAAAAAGATAAAAGTATTACGATTAGGACAATTCATCCTTATGACTTAATTATTTTAGGAAACAACTGGGGAGTTGCGGCATATTGTGAGTTAAAAGATGAAATACGTCATTTTTACTTAAATAGAATTAAAAAAATAAAAATACTAGATAAATATTATAAGTGACATATATATTTCCGCATTATTTGTTATACTTGTTTAAAGGAGTGTTTAATATGACTAATTTAACTTACGTAACCGGTAATTACGGGAAATATGTATCTGTAAAAAAACATTTTAATGACCATAACTTAGATATAAATTATTTTACATGTGATTTAGAAGAACCAGAAATAAATGATATTGAAGTAATATCCAAAGCTAAAGCTATTTCAGCCTATAAGATGTTAAATAAACCTTGTTTTGTAGCAGACTCAGGTTTTTATATTGAAGATTATCCAAATAATCCTGGATATCCAGGTGCTTTTGTTAAAAGAAGTGGTGTAAGTTCTGATATTGATTCACTTTTAGACAAAATGAAAAATGTTGTAAATAGAGGATGTAAATTTGTCGATTGCTTAACATTTTATGATGGTAATGAATTTTATACTTTTTATGGAGTAAGTCATGGTACATTAGCTTGTGATAAAAGAGGTGCAACGCTTGCACATGCAAAATCAAATTTATGGAGTGTATTTGTACCTGATAATTGTGATAAGACGTTAGCAGAGATGGATGATGACGAAAGAGAAAATCGAAATGATGGACATACTTCAGCTACTGAAACATTTATTAAGTGGTATAAAGATGTTTATTTAAAACAGTCTATCAAAAGATTAGTATAACTAATCTTTTTTTAGTTTTAAATTTATGATATATTTATTTTAAGGAAAGTAAGATATAAGATATAAAAGGTGCATTATGATAAATAAAGAAATAGCAAAATATATAGAGAAGTTTATATTGCCACAATATAAGAGTAATGATAAAGGACATGGAATAAATCATATTATGTATGTGATTGAAAGAAGTTTTAAGTTTGCTGATACAGTGAAAGATATAAATTTAGATATGGTTTATGTTATCGCTGCTTATCACGATATTGGACATAAAATAGATGTTAAAAATCATGAAGTAGTTTCAGCACAGTTATTATTAAATGATGAAAAATTGAAAGAATTTTTTACTGATGAACAGATGAAATTGATGAGCGAAGCTATTGAAGATCATCGTGCCAGTTTAACAACAGAACCAAGAAGTATTTACGGTAAAATAGTTTCATCAGCTGATCGAAATGTCAATTTAGATGAAATACTTATGCGTACTTATGAATATCGTATTAAACACTCAAGTGATTTATCAATTGAAGAAATAATAGATGAGTCGTATAATCATATAATGGATAAATTTGGAAAAAATGGTTATGCAACTAACAAAATGTATTTTGAAGATCCGGATTATGAAACGTTTTTAAAAGAGTTAGAAGTATTTCTAAGTGATCGCAAAGAATTTTTTAAACGATATTGTGAAGTTAATAATATCCAACAACCTGTAAAAAAATGTCTCTTTTAAGGCGACCAATAAAAAAGAATATAGTGATATTATCTTATTAGAAAGAAGGAGATAGCATGGAAAAAAGAACAAGAGAAATATTATGGAAATGTAGGATGTTAATGAAAGATTATGACTTTCAAAAAGAATATTATGATAAAAATCTTGATTTAATTGAAAAAGGAAAATTAGATGAGAATTTAAAAGTAGAAACATTAGTTCAATTATATCGCTATGGTCATTATAAAAATGTTGTAGTTAGTATAGACCCAAGAGGAGATAGACATTTTCATTTTATAATACTATACAATTTAAATAAAAAATTAGAAAATAATGAATTAACAAGTGATGATGTAAAAAAATTAAAAGAACAAATTGATTGTTTACAAGCTCATATTGATAATCCTATGGAATTTATTGATAAATCAATTAAATTTTATGAGGAAAATCCTGGTGTACGATTTTAAAATATAAGGAGATGAAGTAATTTTGGAAAATGACTATTTAGAATTTGCTAAAAAGATTGCCTATAAAGCCGGTGAAATAATGAAAATGTATTTTAATGATAATAATGGTGCTTCGTATAAATACGATAAAACAATTGTTACCAAGGCAGATACCCAAATTAATGAATATTTAATTGAACAAGTAAAAAAATATTATCCTATGCATTCTGTAGATGGTGAAGAAGAACAATTTGGTAAAAGTGATTATGTGTGGGTATGTGATCCGGTCGACGGAACAGCTATGTATGCTAGACATATTCCTGTTGCTGTGTTTTCTTTAGCTTTAGTTATAAAAGGAGAACCTATTGTAGGAATTGTTTATGACCCTTTCACAAATAATTTATATTCGGCCATTAAAGGTCATGGTGCATATAAAAATTCAAAAAAAATTAGCGTAAATAGCCTTGAACTAAGTGATAAAGAAAGTGTTGCTCATTTTGATATGTGGCCTAGTTCTGATTACAATATATTTGACCAAATAAAGAAGTTAGGGGAGAAAACTTACTTTGTCAGTATTGGGAGTATCATTAGAGCAAGTATGTGTGTTGCCAGTGGTGAATTTACATTAGCTGTATTTCCAGGAACAAAACATAAAAATTGTGATATAGCAGCAGTTAAAGTAATAGTTGAGGAAGCTGGAGGTGCTGTTACTGATCTATTTGGCAATAAACAAAAATATGACATGGATATTAATGGCGCTATTATAAGTAATGGGAAAGTTCATCGCGAAGTAATAGAAACGTTAAAAAATAATTATGAATAATATTTAGCTATAAAGTTATAACATAAGGAGTGGTGTTAGTGGACATTATATTTTTAGTATTATATATATTTATATTTGTATTTTTTATAGTAAAACTTGTAAAATGTTTAAAGAATAAAAGCAGTTGGAAATCATTATTTTTATTTGAAATAATTTCTATAATTATTTCTGCGTTATTATCAATATATTATGATAGTTTACCAGGAACTGGTCCTATGTCTGGTCTTACATATATAAGAGAATGGTTCGTAAACTTTGGAGCAGCAGTACTATTTGTTTGCGTATTAATAATAAGTTTTTTAGCATATATAATACATAAGATAAAAAACAATAAAAAGTAATATTAGGGGTGTGATTTATAATGACAACAATATATTTAATTCGACATTCAAAACCACTAAAAGTAAATAACATATTTGATACTGATGATCTTCAAATGCAAAATGAAAAAAAATGTCTTTCAATCGAAGGAGAACAATTAGCTCAAATAAAACTATGTAATAATGAATTTAATAATATTGATATATTATTTTCATCAAATTATGTTAGAGCTATCCAAACTGCTAAATATTTAGCAGTAAAAAATAATTTAGACATAAATATTGTCAGTAATTTAGGAGAAAGAAAATTTGGCATAACTTCATGGAATCAATTGCCAGAAGATTTTGAAAAGAAACAGTTTTTAGATGAAAATTATAAAATTTTAACAGGTGAAAGTCGTAAAGAAGTTAGTGATAGAATGTACTCTGTAATAATGAAAATTTTAACTGAATGTGCTGGTAAAAGGATTGCCATAGTAGGTCATGCTACTGCAATTTCATATTTATTAAAAAAATGGTGTGATATTCAAATTATAGATAATAAGTTAAGATATAGTTTTAATAAAAATGTTTTATTAGAAGGAAATTTAGATTATTGTGAAACTTTTAAACTAGAATTTGATGAAAATAATAATATAATTAATATTGAAACGATAAAGATTTAGTTAGGATTTGAAAAAAGAAGTTAGAAATTAATTTTCTAACTTTTTTAATTAGTAATTTAAGAATTTAGTATTCATTTGATAATTAAAAATTTTAGGTAAGTACTTTACATTATTTTATCTAATCAGCTTGTTTGGTAATAAATCTATGATATAATTATCTTAGAAAAATAATAGAACATGGTGAATTTGTTATGTTAATGGATGATTTAATAAAAATATTTAAAAGAAATGATGTTGATTTTGATATCTTTAAAAATATCGATAGCGATGATTGTAAAGATAAATATAATAACTTGATATATTTTTTTTCTGTTTATATAATGAATTTAAAATCAAAAAAATTAGATAGACGAGAAATGAAAGCTTATGATGATATACTAAATTATAATAAAGATGCATTGTTAATGTACTTAAATTTATGTTTAGACATATTAGATAATCAAGTTGTTGATAATAGTGCATTAGAAAAAGAAGATTTTTCTGGCATAACAGACTTAAATGGTAATTTCGATTTAACTACTTTGGATGGGAAAAAAATTGTTTTAAAGCAAATAAGAAATGCATTTGCACATAAAAGTGGTAAGATATTTTTTTTCGAAGATAGCGGAGTTAAAAAAGTAAGAATTGATAATAAAAAGTGGTTTAGCATTCAATGCAATATTAGTGATATCAATAGAATATTTAAGAATATTGTTTTAGTTAATAATGAAAATAACTTACAAAAGCTATTACTTGAAACTATTAATTGTGTAGAGAAAGGTAATTATCAAATGATTTCTGAAGATGCAGCTATTCTTGTTTTGCTGAATCTACTTATGTGTTACAACAAAGAAAGCATTTTTGATCGTTTTATGTTAACTCAAACTTCCTTTATTGACGCTTCAAAATTTGAAATAGAAAGTACGGAATATTGGAGTTGTTCTGAGTCAAGAATGAGGCAATTATTTTTTGATGTATTTAATATTCATTTCCATTCTAATAAAGATAAAGAATTATATGAAAAGGAATGGAAATCAATTGTAGACATAGATTGCAATTCTATCGTTCATAGTATTAATTATACCTACAATACTAGTAATATGCCATATGATATTTTTTCAAATAGGCATATTCCTATCCCTATATTTATGAATATTTTAAGAAATGCAAACTGTCATGGAAGAATAATAATGCAAGGAGATTACTTCATTTTCTATGATCAAGAAAAAAGGAAGAATAGTAATCCCAATCTTTATATGAAAATAAATAAAAATGATTTATTAAATTTTATTTTTAGTGATTATTTTACTGAAAGTTTATTTACTACTATTGATGATCATCAAAATGAATATAGTATGGGTTTATATCTGCTAGAGCAAGCAGAATCAGCAAATAATTTAGCAAGTTATATTGATACATATATATGTAGATTACCTAATTTAACTGAATTTGAGGTTATTAGATATATGTATGATAATAATAAATTTTCTTCATATTTGATTGAATACCCCGGTCAAACGGAACATTTCTTAAATTATAAATTAAAAGATGGAACCAAGCTTATTACCTTATTAGCATCCTTTGAGGAACGTTCTGAAAACGAGTTTAATTATCTTAATATTAACGGAAAAAAGAATAACTTATTGAAGAATAAGTGGATGAAAATAGGATTGAATTTTTATTATGAATATATTACTGATTTTATAGAAGTATTAAAAGGTAGAAAAAAATATAAGAGTTATTATGAATTTTTTAATTTGTATTATGCATTTTTAAGAAATTTAAAGACTATTAATTCTAATATTAAGTTTACAAAAATAGATGAATTATCTGAAGAAGAAAAACAAATTATTCAATCTGGCTCTGAGGAATTAAGAGATGAATTTATTGATAATGATGTTTTACTGGGAAAATCTAATTATCGTAGTCAATTATTACTTGAAGTAGGAATGCAACAAAGTCAAGAAAGCGAATTAGATAAAATAATTTTTGTTTGTTCTTTAAATAAGAAAAATGTGAAGCAAGATGATACTGAACCAAAAGAAAAAAGACATACAATAAAAAATATTGAAAAGCATAGTACCTTATCGCATGTTTATGTAGATTCATCTAAAGCAAACCTAAAAATATCTAGTGAAGATAAAATAAGAATTTTAAAAATCTTTGCGGTTAATTTAGGAATACGATTATTTAATGCAGCTTGGATGTCTGTTAATGCTAAGGAAGGATTAATTCCCCCTGAATTAGGTATTGCTATTTATTCAACATCGGTATTAATATGTAATTTTGCTATTTTTAAAACTTGGTCTAATCTTGTAAATAAGCTTAAAGAAATAAGAAAATATGAGGAGATAATTAATGATTATTCAGAACAAGTAGAAGGAGAATATGGTGATGAAAATAGAATTAATGGATCGAATAACATTAGAAGATGATACTAAATATATAGTAGCAAATACATTAGAATATAATAATAAAATTTATTATTTATTAGTTAATGATGAAGATGATACTGATATTATGATTGCTTATTTAAAAAATATGGAATTATTATCAATTGAAGATGTTGATGAATATAAAAAGATTCTATTAAAATTTAATACAGATAAAATATTAAAAAATATGGATATAAATGATTTTTTGAATTAAATAATTTAAGTTTGGAAGTGAAAAATATGGAAAGAGTATATAATAAGTTAGTTCGTGATAACATACCAGAAATAATAATTAAAGATAATTGTAAGCCAATAACTAGAATATTAAGTGACGCTGAATATAAGCATGAATTAGAAAAGAAATTATTAGAAGAGTATAACGAGGTACTGGGCACTGCAACATCTGAAGATAGAATAGAGGAACTAGCAGATATGCTAGAAATAATTAAATCTTTAGCAAGCCTTGAAAATAAATCCTTGAAAGATGTCAATAATATTGCAAAGAAAAAAAGAGCAAAGCGTGGTGGCTTCGAAAAAAAAATCTTTTTAGAGAGAGTTCTGGATAATGAATGAAAAAATTATTAAGCAAATAAAAAATCTAAATTTAATGAATAACTAAGGATAATGAAAAGACTATATTTTGAGATACTATCTATGATAAGAAAAAAAGAAGCATTAGAATATTTACCAGAACATGTTAATTATGATTCTAAAATTAATGTTACTGGCGACTTGAAAGATTGCTTAGATAGGTTAACTTATGAAGATTAGTTGGATGATGTAATAAAAAGTCAAGAAAAGAAATACGCTGAAGAAAAAAATTTAGATCCTTCTATAATCTTTCTTACTATTAAAGAGATAATAAGATAGTAGGAATGGTTAATCTTAGATATTATTTAAATGATTATCTAAAAAAATTGGAGGACATATTGGTTAAGCTATTCCACCGACTGAAAGGAGAAATGGTTATCCAAAATTCAATTATATCTAACTTTGCTATAAGTACAAGCGATGGGAATAGAAAAGGTTATAGTAGATTGTGTTGATAAAAGTAAAGGTTTAAAAAAATAAGGGAGAAGATAATATAAAATGAATGATAGAACTAATGCACCTAAAGATTCAAATGAATATTTTAATGTATAATAATTATGCCAGAAAGAGTTATAATTTATGAATAATTATTTTGAATATGGAGATAAAGAAATAAATTATCTAAAAAACAAAGATGAAAAATTAGCAAAAGTAATTGATAATTTAGGTTTTGTTGAAAGACCAGTAGATACAGATATATTTGAATCAATAGTTCATATGATGGTTGGACAACAAATTTCAACAAAGGCACATAAAACTATTTGGAAAAGAATGTTAGATTATTATAATATAGTGAAACCTATAAATATTTCAAAAACAAGCATAGAACAAATGCAAAGTTTTGGAATGACATATATAAAAGCTAACAATATTATAAATTTTTCAAATAAAGTATTAAATAATGAAATAAACCTTGAAGAACTTAATAATAAAACCGATAATGAAGTAATAAGAGAGTTATCAAATATAGATGGTATTGGAGAATGGACAGTAGAAATGATAATGCTACATTCAATGCAAAGAAAAGATATATTTAGTTATAAAGATTTAGCGATTCATAGAGGGCTAAAACTGATATATCATCATAAGAAAATTGACAAAAAGCTATTTGATAAATATAAAAAAGATTTAGCCCTTATGGTAGTATAGCAAGCATTTATATATGGGCAGTAGCAGGAGGTAAAATACCGAATTTAGAGGAGGTTTTGGAATGATATATACGACACACTATAAAGCTCCAGTAGGAGATATATTGTTAGCAAGTAAAGATGAAAAACTAATTGGATTATGGATTGAAGGACAAAAGTATTATCTATCTAATTTAAAAGAAGAAATACAAGAAAATGATAAAGATGAAGCATTGGTAAAAGCCAAAAAATGGTTAGATAGATATTTTAATGGAGAAAAGCCTAAAATAGATGAATTAGATTTAGCACCAATAGGAAGTGAGTTTAGACAAGAAGTATGGAAAATATTATGCAAGATCCCTTATGGAGAAGTAACTACTTATAATGATATATCAAAAGAAATTGCTGAAAAAAGAGGAATAAAAAGAATGTCTGCACAAGCTGTGGGTGGTGCAGTAGGTCATAATCCTATTTCAATTATTATTCCTTGTCATAGAGTTGTAGGAACAAATGGTAGTTTAACAGGATATGCAGGAGGAATAAATAAAAAGATATTTTTACTAAAACACGAATATGTAAATATGAGTAATTTGTTTGTTCCAAAGAAAGGAACTGCTCTATGAAAAGGTGTAAATGGTGTAATCTAAATAATCCAAATTATATTGAATACCACGATAACGAATGGTGCAGACCAAACTTTGATGATAAGTATTTATATGAAATGCTAATATTGGAGTCTTTTCAAGCAGGATTATCTTGGGAATGTGTTTTAAATAAAAGGGATAGTTTTAGAAAAGCATTTGATAATTTTGATATTGATAAAGTTTGCTCTTATGATGAAAATAAGATAAACGAATTATTGAATAATAAAGGCATTATTAGAAATAAATTAAAAATAAAAGCAAGTATAAATAATAGTATAATCTTCAAAACGATAGTTAATGAATATGTGACATTCCATAATTATTTAAAATCATTTACACAAGATAAAACAATTTATGAAATAGATAAAACAGGTAACGAATTGTCTGATAATATATCAAATGACCTAAAAAAACGAGGAATGAAATTTGTAGGAAGTACAATTATATATTCTTATTTACAGGCAATAGGGGTTATCTATTCACACGATGAAGAATGTAGTTTGTATAAAGCAAATTAGAGCGACAACTTACAATTTATAGAGCAGACAATTATGGGCTTATCAGAAATGGTAGGCTCTTTTTTTATGCCCGAAATAGAAAGGAGTGAGAAGAATTACAATAATATTATTTCTTAATAATCATTTAAAATATTTTTAATTTGATTGATTTGCTTAATAATCAAATTAGAATAATCACGATATCCAAGAAAATCCATTTGTCGTTTTAATAACGATAAATTTTCAATTATTTTTAATAGTTGTACTCTTTCTTCTTCTAAATTGCTTTTAGTTCCATCATCATTTGCATAATCGTTAA
>CALVOZ010000003.1 GCA_944350495.1 uncultured Bacilli bacterium | reverse complement strand
CAATTGCTCCAGTAACAGGAGATGTAACATATACTGCAAAATATGATAAGACAGTAAATAAATACACAGTAACATGGATAGTAGATGGTACTGAAACAGAAGAAACTTATGAATATGGAACAACTCCAGAATTCAAAGGAACTACTGATAAAGCAGCAGATGCACAATATACATATACATTTGCTGGATGGGATACAACAATTGCTCCAGTAACAGGAGATGTAACATATACTGCAAAATATGATAAGACAGTAAATAAATACACAGTAACATGGGCAAATGAAGATGGAACTGTACTTGATACTGATGAAGTAGAATATGGAACAGTACCAAGTTATGCTGGTACAAAACCAACAAAAGTAGCAGATGAAACATATACATATGAATTTGCTGATTGGAACAAAGAAGTAGTAGCAGTAACAGGAGATGTTACATATAAAGCTACATACACTCCAACATATATTAATTACACAGTTAAATTTGTTGTAGATGGAGAAACAGTGAGTGAAAAAACATATCACTATGGTGATAATGTAACAGTACCTGCTGATCCAACAAAGGATGCAACAGCACAATATACATATACATTTGCCGGATGGGATAAAGCTGTTACAATTGTAGAGGGAAATGCTACATATACAGCAAAATTCAATTCAACAGTAAACGAATATACAGTAACTTACGTTGATGCAAGTAATAATACACTTGGAACTGAAAAAGTTAAATATGGTACTTTAGTTAGTACTTTAACAGCACCAACTAAAGAAGGTTATGAATTTGATAATTTCAATGTAGATGGAACAACAACAATAACAGGAGATACAACATTAGTTGTAAATTATAATAAAATTGTTAATGTTGAAGAGTCATTAAAAACTAATTTAGCAACAGTAAAAACTAATGATTTATTAAAATTAGATGTTGCTGATAATAAAATCAATGCTTTATTTGCAGCAGAAGATACTAGTCTGTTATTAATATTAGATCCAATTGTTGATGTATTAGAACAAATAACATCTAACGAAGCATATGAATCAGTTGTAGTTAGTTACAACGGAAAAACATTAGTTTTATCAAATTTAGACTATTCTAAATTAGGTTTAATTAATTTTATTCTCAAAGAAGAAGATGCAACTGAAGTAGCAAGATTCGTGGCTTGGGTTGCTCTTGGATCTGGAAGTGGTTCTGATATAGCTAAAGTAAAACCTAAAGATTTAATTGGCAAATCACTAGATGTTAAAATTACTTTAGCAGATGGTAATATATCAGAAAATAGCAACTTAATAGAATACTATGATTTAGTATTTGGATTAACTACTGAATAAACTGTAGCCGTAACATACGATGCTAGCAGCACGTACAATTAAGGCTAGTACTAATAGCGCAGGTCAAGAAATTTATGATGAAATGACAATTTCATATTTTGAAGGTACATATGATGCTGATTGGAATGTAGTGGGATTTGAGTTTTATAAAAATTTAGTTGGTAAGACATCAGCACAAAGTACATATGATATTTGTTATATTGATTATACAAATATATGTGGAAATAGTGGTGGAGAAGATACACCAACATATACGGTAACATGGAAAAATTATGATGATTCGGTATTAAAAACTGATACAGTAGAATATGGTACAGCACCAACATATACAGGAGAAACTCCAATAAAAGAATCAGATAATACTTATACATATACATTTGCAGGTTGGGATAAAGAAGTAGTAGCAGTAGCTGGAGATGCAACATATAAAGCAACATATGAAGCTACAAAAAATAAATACACAATAACATTTGTAAATTATGATGGTTCAATGTTATATACAACAGATGTAGAATATGGTAGTATACCAGTATATGCAGGAGAAACTCCAATAAAAGAATCAGATAATACTTATACATATACATTTGATAAATGGGATAAAGAAATAGTAGCAGTAGCTGGAGATGTAACTTATAAAGCAACATATGAAGCTACTAAATTAGTAAATGTAGATGGATTAGTAAATAATGCCTTTACAACAATTAATGGATATGGCGCTACAGATAAGTTTGAAGCGACATTAGATAAAAATACAATAACAGTAACAATTATTGATCCAACTATGAATTCAATGGATGCCTTAATTGGAACTGGTATAGCACCAGCAGCAGCAGAATTCTTAAAATCTGAAGGTATTAAATCGGTAACTTTAACAAGTGGAGATGCTGAATTAGTTGTTACAAAAAATAGTTTAGATGCAACAGAGGTATATAATTTCTTAATTGCTGTAACAAAAGATAATGCTACTGCAGCAGATTTAGATGGAACTATAATTAATGTTTCAATTGCTATGGAAGATGGTTATGCAACAGCAAATAGTGATTCATTCGAAGTAGTTGTTGATGTAAAAACTCCAGCTGAAATAACAACTACAGTGGGTGATACAACAGTTGGTGAAGTTCATGAATTTGAAGTAACAACAAAGGCAAATGATTATGCTGGTGTTATGGTAATTGGAACTTCAAGTTTCTCAAACCCAGAGGCAATTAAAAAATTAGAATACTATGAACCAAGTGTGGATGCATGGTATGAGTTGACTACTGACTTTGGCCCTACAACAGGATTCCCATTAAGTGATGCAACAAGTAAATTTAGAGTAACATGGAAAACTGCTGGTGAATATACATTCACAATGAAAGTAGTAGATGTAAATGATAATACTAAGGTTTATGCTGAAGTGGAGAAAACTGTTACAGTTTCAAATAACTCTGCTTTAGTATCAAACGAATCAGAATTATTAGCGGCTTTAAATAATACAGAATATTCAAATATCGAATTAACTGATAATATAGTTATTACATCATCCGTTGTAATTGCTAGAGATGTAACTATTGATGGTAAAGGATATAGTATTTCTAAAGAAGGAACACCAACTTATGTATCTGGTGGAGATAACTATATATTTAAAGTTTATGGTTTAGAACTAGCTAATGTAGATATTAAAAATATTAAGTTGACAAATGTAATGGCAGCGATTATGGTTGGCGATTATGCAAATGTAACTTTAGATAATGTTGATTTAGACGGTAATGTTTGGGGAGGAATTGAAGTTAAAGATACTTCAACTACATCTTTAACTGTTAACGTTGAAAATCTTAAATATACTGAAGAGGCATATGGTAAACCTATAGCTTGGGTAGACAATGCGACAGTGGATAATGCAACAATTTCATTTGTATTAGAGGGTTCAGATTGGTCTATAACAACAGCATCTGTTAAAAATCAAGTTCATTACTATTTAGATGCAGCTAATGCAGTAGAATAAAAAAGAAAGGAATTTAATTCCTTTTCTTTTTGTCTAATTGTGGTATAATTGATTAAGGTGATTTTTATGATTTATTTAGATTATAGTGCTACAACCCCAGTTAATGAAGATGTATTAAATAGTTATGTTAAAGCTAATCAAATGTATATTGGTAATCCTAATTCGTTGCACAAATTAGGTGTCGAATCTAAAAGAATGATCGATAGAGCAACAAATCAAATTGCTTCTATTTTAAATGTTAAACCTGAAGAAATTATATATACTAGTGGTTCTAGTGAGTCAAATAATTTAGCGATTAAGGGAATTGCTACTATGTATCAAAATAGAGGTAAGCATATTATTACAACGGATTTAGAGCATTCATCTATTTATGGCCCAATTGATTATTTAACTAAATTAGGATTTGAAGTTAGCTTTGTTAAATTAGATAAAGATGGTAAAGTTGACTTGGATAATTTAAAGGATATTATTAGGGATGATACTATTTTAGTTACCATTAATGGTGTTAATAGTGAACTTGGAATTGTTCAGCCAATTGAACAAATAGGTGAGATTTTAAAAGATTATCCAAAGTGTTTTTTTCATGTTGATCTAACACAGGGTGTAGGTAAAATTAAAAGTAATTTAGACTTTGTTGATTTAGTTAGTTTTAGCGCACATAAATTTTTTGGCTTAAAAGGAATTGGCGTTTTAATTAAAAAGAATAAAATTGAACTTGAACCTTTAATTCACGGTGGTAAAAGTACAACTATGTATCGTAGTGGAACGCCAGCTTTACCTCTTATTGTTTCACTAGCAAAAGCTTTGCGCTTAGCAACTGAAGATCTTGAACAAAATTATAATTATGTTTTAGATTTAAATAAATATTTAAGATCTAAATTTGGTGAATATGATAAAGTTCGCATAAATAGTCCACTAAATACTTTGCCACATATTTTAAACATTAGTATTCTAGGGGTTAAACCGGAAACAATGCTTCATGCTCTAGAAGAGCATGATGTTTATATTTCAACACAAAGTGCTTGTTCATCTAGTAATAGTCAGTCTAAAGCGGTATATGCTTGTACACATGATATGGAATGTGCAGTATCAAGTATTAGAATCAGTTTATCAAAGTTAACTACGAAAGATGAATTAGATAAATTTTTAATTGCTTTTAATGAATCTTACAATGAGTTAACAAATTTAAGATAGATAACTGTCTAATAAAGTCAATTATCTTGGTTTTTTCATTATTTTATGATACTATATATTTAGAATAAAGTGATAAAAGAATAGGGTGGATATATGAATACTCATGAAAAAAATGGCACTAAAAGTTTAATTGTGATGTTAGTTTTAATTGTTGGTTTTGTTGTTTATGTAATGATTTTTCAACCTTTATTAGAGAAAAATGAGGTTGAAAAACCAAAAGAAGAAAAACCTGAAGAAGTTAATTTAGAGGAATTAGGTGAAGAGTTATATGCTAAATTTACCTTAGATATAAATGAGGAATTGGCAATAACTGATAGTGATAAGGCTGCTTTAAATAATAAATTAACTATTTATAAGATGTCTGATCAATTAAAAATCAATTTAGGTATTAAAAATGTTGGTGAAGAATATATTACTAATGATGGTGGTTATAGTTTAAAAGAATCATTAAATAATATGAATGGTGGATTTTATTATAGTGGTAAATTTATTACTAGAACTGCTATTGATCAAAGTATGGAACGCTTATTTGGAGCGGTTCCAGTTGAACACCAAACAATTACTTTAATTGAGCAAAGATATGTATATAATGAAAAAAAAGATATTTATGAAATTTGGGTTTTAAAAAATGATTATGAAGGCACTGAAAGAAAAGTTACTAACTATGAAATAACAGCTAAAGACGATCAAATATTAGTAATTGAATATGTGGCCTATACTGATTATAAAGATTTAGATAATATTAAAACTAGAACAGTAACGCGTGATAGTGTCGAAGTTGTTATTACTGAAGAAAATGTTCGTGATTATCTAAGTTATATGGATAAATATAGATATACATTTGAAAAAAGAGAAGATGGAAATTATTACTTCGTATCGGTAGAATATATGTACGATTAATTTCTATCTTTTTTTCATTTTTTAGTGACTATTGCATATCTTTTAATAGGAGGTATGTTATGAGTTTAAAGCAAGTATGGAAAAGCTATCGATTTCCATTACTTATATTTGCAAGTATTGTTTTTGGTATGCTAACGGGTTATTTCTTTGAAGATAAAGTTAATTCGTTAAAGCCACTTGGCGATATATTTATGAATATGTTATTTACTATAGTTGTACCATTAGTGTTTTGTACGATTGCTAGCAGTATCGCTAATATGAGTAGTTTAAAAAGACTAGGTAAAATATTAGGAGTTATGTTTTTAATTTTTGGAATTACAAGTTTATTAGCAGCTATTTTTATGTTATTAGGTATTGCTATTTTTAATCCTGTTAATAGTAATATTAATTTAACTGCTGGAACTGAAGAAACTGTTAATTTAGGTACTAGTATTGTTTCGATGTTTTCGGTTGGAGACTTTAGCGAATTATTATCAAAAAATCATATGTTTCCTTTAATTATTTTTTCTATTTTATTTGGCTTAAGTGTTAATTTAGTTGGGGATGAAGCTAATCCTTTAAAAAGAACTTTAAATATTTTATCAAATGTGATGATGAAATTTATTAAAATTATAATGTATTATGCCCCAATTGGTTTATTTGCTTATTTTGCTTGTTTAATTGGAACATATGGTCCAGAATTAATTGGTAGTTATGCTAAAACATTGATTCTTTATTTAGTAGTAGCATTTTTATATTACGGATTGTTTTACGCCTTTTATGCATATTTAGTTGGTGGCAAGAAAATGGTCAAACGATTATTTAAAAAAATGATGTTACCTACTTTAACTGCTCTTGGCACTTGTTCTTCTTTGGCTACTTTACCAGCTAATATTAAAGCCAGTGAAGAGTTAGGTATTGCTAAAGATGTTAGAGAATTAGTTTTACCAATTGGTGCTACTATGCATATGGAAGGTTCTAGTATGGCATCCATTTTAAAAATATTTTTTCTTTTTACTATTTTTGGAGAACCGTTTATAGGAATTAATACTATTTTAATTGCTCTTTTAATTTCAGTTTTAAGCGGTGTTGTAATGTCCGGTATTCCTGGTGGAGGTTTAATTGGCGAATTGTTAATTGTTAGTCTATATGGATTTCCTTTAACAGCATTTCCAATTATTGCAACAATTGGATGGTTAATAGATTCGCCAGCTACGGCTTTAAATGCTGCAGGAGATATACCAACAACTTTGATGATTGATAAAATTTTGGAATAGGGTTGACAAATAATAATTTTTGTTATATATTAATCGTGTCAAGTGAGTATGCATAAGATTTTATCGAGCTGCATAGGGGAGACCTACACGTATTTAACACGGAGTCACTAATGTTTAGTTGTACTTTGTGTTTTTTTAATGTTTTTACACAAATTTCTAAACGTGACTTACAATTTATCAATTAGTGAGTATGTATAAGATCTATCGAGCTACATAGGAATTTAAATTTAAATTTTACACGAGGCCAAAAGGTGTCGGAGTCACATTGCTTATGCAATGAGACTGCGTATTTTTACATCTTTTGACTTTTTTTGTTATAATAAGGAGGAGATAAAATGACAAAATATAGTGAACAAGATATTATTCAGGCGTATTTAGAGTTTGAATCAGATAAAGAATGGGTTGGAAGGGATGCTCATGAGATAGTTGCCTATGATTTTCTTTCAATGAATATGCCAATTACAGATTATTTAAGACAACGAAAAATTTTTCCCTTGTATCTATATTGCTGTCTCGATAGAATAAGTCATGCTGAAACACTTTCAGAACGTTTTGCACTAGTTGATGAATATTGTAAAAAAAATGGAATTTCTTTTAGTCAATATCCATCTTTAGAAATTGTATATCGTTTTGGCATGGATCCGATAGCGGCGGCTATGTCTAATAACAAAAATATAACAGTTTTATTTGATTCTAAAAAATGTGATGTTGTAGCGCATCAATTGGCAAGCCTTCTTAGAAGATCTATTGCTAGTAATGCATCTTTTGGAATTATGGAATATTATGCTTATTTTGATCTTGATATAAGAGAATTGCAAGCATATCTTGATTCAGTTGTAGAGTCAAAGCCAGAATTATATATTGCTAAACTTTTTGTTGAGGTATTAGACATGAAACATGACTTAGATGAAGTAGATTTTCATGAGGCTTTTAAGGCAAATTCTAGAGTTAAGAAAATTAATAATTTATATGTTAATAATGAGGCTTTTAGAAAGAATGTTTCATCACTATTAACATGTAGATATCCTGTTTTAACGGGAACTTTAAACTATGTTTATGGTTTAAGCGAACAAAAAACAATTGAAAAGCAAAAAATTAAATCCTTATTTGAAGAAAGAAGTAAATAAGTGTTTTGCAAAAGGGTGTGGTTAGTTATTATGTATAGTAGTATAGAGTTTAAGAAAAAATTATTATATTAGGAGGTGAGTTTATGACTGCTATTAAAGTTGAAAATTTATCAAAAACATTTAAAGTTAAAGTAAAAGATAAAGGTTTAAAAGGTAGTATTAAGAGTATTTTTAAACCAAAATATAAAGAAATAAAAGCGGTTAAAGATATTTCTTTTGAAGTAGAAAAAGGGGAAATTATTGCATTTATCGGCCCTAATGGTGCAGGTAAATCTACAACAATTAAAATGCTTACAGGAATTCTTTTTGCTGACGAGGGTAATGTTGAAGTATTAGGTATTAGTCCTAATAAAGAAAGGAAAAAGCTTGCATATGAAATAGGTACAGTTTTTGGTCAAAAAGAACAATTATGGATGCATTTAACACCATATGACAATTTTAAGTTCTTTGGGGCTATCTATGATATTCCTAATAGTGTTGCAGAAAAAAGAATTGAAAATTTAAAGATGTTATTTGAACTTGAAGAGTTTATGGATACGCCTGTTAGAAATTTAAGTTTAGGGCAAAGAATTAGATGTGAGATTGTAGCATCATTGATTCATGAACCTAAAGTATTATTTTTAGATGAGCCAACAATAGGTTTAGATCCTGTAGTTAAGGAAAATATTCGAGCTTTAATTAAACGAATGAATAAAGAATTAA
This sequence comes from uncultured Bacilli bacterium, assembly GCA_944350495.1. Taxonomy (GTDB): domain Bacteria; phylum Bacillota_I; class Bacilli_A; order RF39; family UBA660; genus UBA5578. Next base: position 242,747 of record CALVOZ010000003.1, on the reverse strand, counting down.
AAACAACAATTTTTTTAACTAGTCATGACGTTGGCGATATTGAAAAATTATGTAAAAGAGTTATTATCATAAATCATGGTCGTATTGTTCTTGATGATTCAATGGAACATTTAAAATATAATTATTTAAATAAAAAAATTATTGAAGTTAAAATGAAAGAAAAAGTTAATTTAGAAGACGAGCCAGGAATTACGATTTTAAAAGATAAGGGTTACAACTTAAAGATTGAAGTAGATACTAAAGATAAAAATGTTGCTGATGTAATTAAATTATTAGATCCTGATAAAATTATTGACATTAATATTTCTAATATACCACTAGAAAATATTATTAGTGATATTTATAAAAATGAGGAGAAATAATGAGAAAATATTTTTATATTTTTAAATCAAATTTAATTGCCAATTTACAATATGTTAGTAACATCATGATCGGGTTTATTACTTACTTTGTTATTATCTTTATTTTTACTAATTTATGGGAATATATATATAGTAATCCTGATAAACTAATTAATGGTTATGGCTTAGAACAAATGATTTGGTATGTAATTGTGACCGAGATTCTATGGTATGCAACTGGTGGTAGAAAATTATGTAATAAAATTTCAAACGATGTTAAAAGTGGTAACATTGCTTATAATATGAATAAACCATATAGTTATATTGGCTATTCTTTATCTTCCCATATGAGTGAGGCAATTTTAAGAGGTGTGTTATATACTATAGCAGGAATGGTTATGGGATTAGTTCTTTTAGGACCAATTAAAGATTTTAATTTAATTAGTATTCCATTTGTTTTGATATCATCACTACTCGCAGTTTTGATCAATATATTACTTGTTATATGTATCGGTTTAACAGCCTTTTGGGTTGAAGATTCAGGCCCATTTTATTGGATTTATAGTAAAGTAATTTTGGTTTTTGGCACAATGTTCCCAATCGAATACTTCCCAGGTATTATTAAAATAATACTTAATTATAGCCCAGTATATGTTACAACTTATGGCCCTGCTAAATTATTTATTGATTTTAGTTTTGAAAGTTGTTTATCTATTTTAGTAGCGCAAATTATATATTTAATCTTATCTGTTTTATTAGCTTCATTTATATATAGAAAGGGAGTGAGACAATTAAATGTTAATGGCGGTTAAAAATCAAGCTCGATGTACTTTTTTAGCAATCAAATATGGTATTGTTAAAGAAATGCTTAATCGTGTTAGTTTTATCACCAATATTACTTTTATGATTTTAAATAATGCTTCAATGTTAATTCAGTGGATTGTATTATATTCCTTGAAAGATAATATTGGTGGTTATACTTTTAAAGAAATTATGTTATTATGGGGGTTAGCTGCTTCTACTTATGGTTTTTCTCATGCCTTCTTTTACAGTTCTTTTAAGTTATCTGATACAATCAATAAAGGTAAATTAGATGCATTTATAGTTCAGCCGAAAAATGTACTATTAAATGCGATTACAACTCATGTATCATCATCAGCATTCGGTGATTTAATTTTTGGTTATTTAATGGTATTTATTTATGGTTTTAGTTTTAAATTATTCTTCTTATTTACTTTCTTTACAATTACTGGTGGATTAATAATTGTTGCTTTTGCTATTATCTTAGGGAGTCTTGCTTTCTTTATGGATAGTAGTGAATTAATCGCTGATAATGGTAATAATTTAATTGTGCACTTTGCGACATATCCTGACGGAATCTTTAAAGGGTTTGTTAAACTTATATTATTTACAATTGTTCCAGTTGGAATTGCCAATTATATTCCACTTCAAGTTTTAATAAACTTTGATATTGTTAAGTTTTTAATCGTATTAAGTTTGACAATTTTCTTTATTTCATTGGCTTGCTTAATCTTTAAATTAGGATTGAAAAAGTATTCTTCAACTAATTTGATGAGTGCAAGAATATAAAAAAAGGATAGATTTATTCTATCTTTTTTGTTATAATAAATGAAGAATAAGGAGTGTTAAATATGAATCAAAACAATATCCCTAATGATGAACAAGTTCAAGATTTAGATGGAAATAATCAACAAACAAATAGTAATAATAGTGATCAATTAAATCCCCATTACTATAATAATGAGAATTATAATCCACATGGTGCTTACAACCCTGACTTTAATGCTGGAACTAGTAGTTATAAAGCGAATCCAATCCATCAGCCTATTCAGTATGACGAAACAGGTAAGCAAGTTGTAAACTCTGCTCAGCAAATTGTACCACAATCAGTAGATTCTGAACAAGAACCTTCTCTAGTAGTTGAAAAAACTAGTGCACCTGCTACATCATCTAAAGAAAAGAAGATTATTAATATTAAGTTATTTGTAATTATTGGTGTAGCTATTGTCGGTGTTATATTAGTAGGATTTTTAATATATAAATTATTTTTTAATAAACATACTTATGTATATGAAAACTTTGATGATACAGAAGCCTTCTTCTTATATAAAGATGATGCATATGCACTTTTTAATGAGGACGGCGAACAATTAACTGATTTTATATTTTTAACTCATGGAGAATTTTATGGCGGTTCAGCACGTGTTATAACTTTAGATGACCAAGATGCAATAATTAAAGAAACCGGTGATTATATCGTTGAACCAGGAGAAACTAAAATATATGGTATGTATGGTTTATATGAACTAGTTGACTTTGAAAAAGATGCAACTAAAGTAGTTAATTATAAAGGAGATACTGTTGCTAGTGGCTCAAGTTTACTAAATGTTGATGTATATGCTTCTGGTGCAATATTTGCAGTTTTAGAATCAGAAAGTCTTATTTCTTCTAAAGGTACTGCTCAAATATTTAATTATGCTGGTAAAGAAATGGGAACATTAGACAATATTGAAGATTATGATTTTTATAGTTATGACGGTAGTTATGCCACTTTAATTGGTAAAGATAAAACAGTTTTATATAATATTGATACTAGTAAAAAAATATTAGAAACTGATGGTAGTCTTTGTGTAAATGATGGAACCGATGATACTGTTCTTTTAGATTCTTGTTCTACTTGGGGTGAAACAGATGATGAACATCTATACGTAGTAGTTAAAGATGGCAAAATAGCTTATACAAAAGATTCTGATGAAATTAGTCTTTATTTAGCACCTGATGGTTCAATTTTCCAACGTGAAGGATATAGCGAATTCTATACTTTATTAGATGATAAGGGTAACCCTAAACAAGAAAATATTATTGGTTACCAAGATGGTAAAAATTATGTAGTTGATCAAGATGAAAGATTAATGTTCTATAAAGATAATGTAAGAGAAAATATTATAGACTGTGCAGCTTATTATCAAAATGCTAGTGATAAATATTATATTATAAAAGTTGATCGCTATGCTGATGAGTGTCGTGATAAAATTGATAATCAATATACTTATTATGACTTAGCTGGTAATGCTAAATCTGATAGTTTTTATTCAGCGGGTGTATTTAATGAAAATGGTCGTGCGATTGTAAGTACAGATAATCTTGAAAATTATGTTATGAATGATTCATTTGAAATATTAGGTGATGCTCATTATCAAATGACTTCAGTTGGTAATTTATATATTGTTTGGGACGAAAAACATAATCAAGCTTTAATGGATGATGAAGGTAAGATTATTGAAAAAACTGTTCTTGATTATAGAAGTTATGGTACTTCAGCTGATGAAAAGAGTTATGTTATCGTTGAAACAGCTGAAAATGTTTTTGCATTATATAATTCTCAAAATGGTGAGAAAATTGGTACAATTAAAGGAGAAAATGTCATAATGTATAAACATTATTTACTTGTTGACGATGATTACTATTCATACAAGACAGGAAAGAAATTTTTTAGCAAAAATTAGATAGATTTATTCTATCTAATTTGCTATAATAAAATATTCGAGGAGTGATATTATGTTTATAGATGAAGTCAAAATTGAAGTTCAAGCCGGTAATGGTGGTAATGGTTGTTTAGCGTTTAGACGAGAAAAATTTATCGAAATGGGTGGACCATTTGGAGGTAACGGAGGACATGGTGGCAATGTTGTCTTTGCAGTTGATGAGGGATTAAACACTTTAATTGATCTTCGCTATAAAAAAAAATATCGCGCTAAAAATGGTGAACATGGACAAGGAAAAGGAATGCATGGTAAGAATGCTCCAGACTTAATTATTAAAGTTCCACCTGGAACAGTGGTATCTGATATGGAAACTGGATTTATTTTAGGCGATTTAACAAATAAAGATGACACTTTAATTGTTGCTAATGGTGGTCGTGGTGGACGTGGAAATATGGCTTTTGCAACCCGTACTAATCCAGCTCCAGATTTCTGCGAAAATGGTGAACCTGGTGAAGAAAAAATCTTAAAAGTAGAATTAAAATTATTAGCTGATGTTGGTTTAGTTGGAATGCCAAGTGTTGGTAAATCAACTATTATTTCTAAAATATCAGCTGCTAAACCTAAAATAGCTGCTTATCATTTTACTACTTTAAGCCCAAATTTAGGTGTAGTTAGGACGAAAGACAACCGTTCTTTTGTAGTAGCAGATTTGCCTGGGCTTATTGAAGGGGCATCTTTAGGTGAAGGATTGGGTGATAAGTTTTTAAAGCATATTGAAAGAACAAGAGTAATTGCTCATGTTGTTGATATGAGTGGCTTTGAAGGCCGTAATCCGTACGATGATTATGTAACAATTAATAAAGAATTAGAAAGCTTTAATAAAAAGATAATGGAAAAGCCACAAATTGTTTTAGCAAACAAAATGGATATGGAATCATCTAAAGAAAATTTAATTAAATTTAAAGAAAAAGTTGGTAAAGATGTCCCTGTCTATGAAATAAGTGCTATTAAAGGAGAGGGATTTGATCAAGTGTTATTAGTGCTTGCTGACATGCTTGATACTATAAAAAAAGAACCATTATATGAAGAAGAACAGTTTGAAAGCCATGTTCTATATAAATTTAAAGAAGAACAACCATTTACAGTTATTAAAGAGTCTGACGATGTTTATGTTGTTAAAGGTGAAGAAATTGAACGAATTTATAAAATGACCTGGTTTGTTACTGATGAAGCTTTCTTAAGATTTTCCAATAAATTAAGAAAATTAGGTATTGATGATAAGTTAAAAGAAATGGGTATTAAAAACGGAGACACAGTTAAGATTTTAGATTACGAATTTGAATATCGCGAATAATGCCAAGTTTATGTATACATTAAAATAACGATTAGAGATTAAATTGACATTCTTTAATCGTTATTTTATAATTAAGCTGGTGATAATATGAATAAAAGAGGATTTACATTAGTAGAATTATTAGCAGTTATCGTATTACTAGGGCTTATTGCACTTATTGCGGCTCCTGCCATTACAGGTATTATTAAACAAAGTAAAGAAAGTTTATCTGATTCCCAAAAACAATCAATTGAAATGTCAGCAAAGAATTGGGCAACTGAAAACATGAGTAAATTGCCATCTGATGGTGAATGTATTATAGTGACGCTTTCAACACTTAAAAGTGAGGGATTTGCTGATTTGGAAATTAAAGATCCTAAAACAAACGATCCACTTAATGTTAATATTAAAATTACAAGAGAACAAAAACAACTTATTTATGAAGTTGACCCATTAAATGCTGTTGGCTGTACAATATACTAAAGTCGTTTACGACTTTTTTATTTTGTTTTGCTTTTTATATTTCAAACCTTGCATTTTTATGTTAAAATGTAATAGGTGGTAGTATGCTTATATCTTCAGTTGATAATCCTAAAATTAAAGAGATAAAAAAATTACAAACACGTAAATTTCGTGAAAAAAATGGTCTTTTTTTGGTGGAGGGAGAACATTTAGTTCGGGAAGCATATAAGACAGGATGTTTAGATACTTTAATACTTCTTGATGGAACTGATTTCAATTTAGATGTTAGTACTATTAATGTCACTGAAAATGTTTTAAAAAATATATCGGAATTAGACACACCCCAACCAATGATTGGTGTGTGTCATAAAAAAACATTGAATGAAAAAAATGGGAATGTTATAATCTTAGATAATATACAAGATCCTGGCAATTTGGGAACAATAATAAGAAGTGCAGTCGCTTTTAATTTTGATACAATCGTTTTGTCTAATAATTCTGTTGATGTCTATAATTCTAAAGTTATTCGTGCAAGTCAAGGACTATTATTCAATATAAATATTGTAATTGGAGACTTATCTATTATTATCCCAAAATTAAAGAGTGAAGGATATAAAATTTACGGAACTAAAGTAACCGATGGAAAAAGTGTTAAAAGTATTGCAAAAAAAACTTCGTTTGCTATAATAATGGGAAACGAGGGTAATGGTATGAGTGATGCAGTAAGTAGTATGTGTGATGAATTTATCTATATTGATATGGATAATAGATGTGAAAGTTTAAATGTTGGAGTTGCTGCTAGCATTTTAATGTATGAATTAGGTAGTAAGAAGGTGTAGTATGGATTATATTTATGTTGGTGATATTGTAAATACTCATGGACTAAAAGGTGAGATTAGAATTACAAGTGAATTTAAGTTTAAAGATACTGCTTTTGAATTAGGAAGAAAATGCTACATCGGAAAGAATAAATATGAAGAAGTTATTGATTCATACCGTAAACATAAAAATTATGATATGGTCACTTTTAAAGATAAAAAACATATTGATGATGTAATTATATATAAAAATGAGCCTATGTATGTTAATAGAGCTGATATTACTTATGAAGGTTATTTAGATGAAGATTTAATTGGATTAGAAGTTATTTGTGATGGAGAACAAATTGGTCATGTTGATAGTATTTTACAAACTAATGCTCATGAAATATTAGTTGTAAAAAACGGAGGTAAACATTTAATCCCATATGTTGAGGAATTTATCAAAAAGGTTGATCTAGAAAATAAAATATTAGAAATTAATTATATGAAAGGCCTATTAAATGAAGATTGATATATTAACTTTATTTCCTAATATGTTTGATGGTTTTTTAAATGAATCAATTATTAAAAGAGCAAGGGAAAATAATAAAGTTGAAATTAATATCCATAACTTTAGAGACTACTCTTTAGAACCCCATAAAAAAGTTGATGATTATGGTTTTGGTGGGGGAGCTGGAATGGTTCTTATGCCTCAGCCTATTTTTGACGCAGTTGATGCTTTAAGAGAAGTGGATACTAAGGTTATCTTAATGACCCCACAAGGAGTTCCTTATCAACAAAAACAAGCTTATTCTTTAGCTAAATTAAAACATATAATTATAATTTGTGGTCATTATGAAGGCTTTGATGAGCGAATTAGAAGTATTGTTGATTTAGAGATTAGTATTGGTGACTACGTCTTGACAGGCGGAGAAATTCCTAGTATGGTAATAGTAGACAGTGTTGTGAGACTTCTATCGGGGGTAATTGAAGAAGAGTCACATTTAAATGATTCATTCTCTAATAATTTGTTAGATTATCCTGTATATACTAAACCAGTTGATTTTAGAGGTATGAAAGTACCGGAAGTATTACTTTCTGGACATCATGCTAATATAAATAAATGGCGTTTAGAACAAAGCATAAAAAAAACACAAGAAAGAAGACCTGATTTATTAGAAAAGAGATGATTTACATGGCAAATAGTCCATATTATTGTATTACTAAAAAAGGTAAAAAAGGAGATATTGTCTATTTCGACTATGATAAATTATCAATTGGTTATGATATAAAACCACGAAACAGTTTTAGTTACGATGGAATTAAAGTTAATAAATTAATTATCATTAAACAAACTTTTATTGAAAAAGTATTGCGTCGTAAAATTAAGAAAAAATTAGAATTATACTTAAAATATGTGATTGATTTACTTGATTCTGACGAAGAGCCAGATGGTTCAGTATACTCTGAAGTATTAAATGATTTAAGTAGATATCGTGATATTTTAGAGTATAAATATCAAAAATATTTAAGTCGTGAATATATTGACTTAATGACTAAAAAAATAAATTTGTTAGAATACGAATTAAAATTAAAAACAATGGATAATAAAATTAAAAGACCAGAAGAAGTTATCGAAAGAGGTAAAGGAAGATAATTTCTTTTTTATTGTTTTTCACTAGTAAATATGATATATTTATGCTATAAAGTAGATGGTGATAGGATGAAAAAATGGTTTAAAGAAAATAAATTTTATATTATTTCTTTTTTGATAATGATTATTATTTCTTCGTTATTATGCTATAGATATTTTAAGAACCATTATATGTATAGAGAAGTCGTATTGTTTAAAAATGATAACTTTTATCAAACATATGAATCTTGCGTTAATTATAATGTCCCATTAAATGACGGTGAAAATTGTAATGAAGTTGTTATTACGTATAATGATGATTATGATATGTTTTATCATTTTGGGGAGATTATAAATAATAATTCCATATTTTTTGCATTTTATAGTTGTTTATTTATAATGTTGCCGGCAATTTATGTATTCAATAAAAAAACAAAGAAGGGCAATATAAAAAATCAGTTAACTAGATCTAACTATAAAGATTTTTTAAAAAAGGAATATCGAAATTCTTTAAAAGCAGCATTAATTTTACCATGTACTATGTTGTTTATTTTGTTAATTTGTGGTTTGTGTACTTCTTTTAAAGTTATGGATCCAAATAAATTTCAATTTATCTCATATTATTTTTATCCTTTGCTAAATAAGCAATTTGTTTTTGTAGCATTTTTAATTGCAACTATATTTATACAGTCTATATTCTTTATAAATATAGCGTATATAATTAATTATTATTGTAAGAATTTAATTTTGACTATTTTAGGATGCTATATTTCATTTTATATAATTGAGTTATGTTTGGAAGTCGTTTCAGCAATTACTGTTAATGTTTTTGATGTTTCTTCTTCCTTAGCATGGGTTTTAACACTTACTACTGTTTGGGATTATTATTTAATTGATTCGCTATGGCTACCATTAATAGTAAATTTAGTCTATATGATTATCTCTTACCTTATTATGAAATTTGTGTATAGGTCAAAAGAAAAAATGGTGATGAACTGTGAATGAACTCATATTTAAATTAAAAAAAAGTTATTTATGTATAGAAAACAAAAAGATTATTATAGCCAGTCTTTTAATTTTTAATCTCATTTTAAGTTTTTCAAAGTATGACATTATTGACTTAAATTTTTTTCAATTTATTTTATATCATTATTTTGGAAATATAGTGTTATATCATACAGTATTTATTTATGTTTATTTGTTTTAATATGTTTGGCCATATCTGCTGTATTAATCTTAAAACAAATATTGGTAGAACATTTGAAAGATAGCTTTTTTCTAAAATTTTAGAAAAAAATATATATAAATAGTTATGTGGTATGAATCTACATCATAGGTAAATATTAATTTATAATATTGGAAGTTAGTGAATGAATAGTCGATAACTTATTTTTATTGCCTTTTACTAATAAATATGCTATATTTATGCCATAAAGTAGATGGTGATAGGATGAAAAAATGGTTTAAAGAAAACATCGCATATATAGTATCATTTTCAATATTATCATTAATTGCAGTTTATTATTGTAATGTTTATTATGCAAGTTTTAATAATAGTCTTCCACCTGATGCAAGCACTATAGAAGATTATAATTTATGTATTAGTGGTGGAGAACCTGTCAATTCAACTACAAGTTGTGAAGAAATTATAATAAGTTATGAAAGGGATTATGATTTATTTTATCATTTTAGTTATTCTATTTGGGAAGGAAGCTTATTTTTACCGTTTTTCAGTTTTATCTTTGTTATGACACCAGCTATTTATTCATTTGTCAAAAAAACAAAGAAAGGAAATATAAAAAACCAATTAGTTCGACAAAACTATAGTTTATTTTTAAAAAAAGAATATAAAAAATCTTTAAAATCTATTTTTATTTTGCCGGGGGTACTATTAATATTTTTACTGTTTGCCGGAATATATACGTCATTTAAAATAGGGAATCCTTCGGTATACCAGTATTATCATGTAGCTATTTTTAAACAAATTTTAGAAACCCCCTTTTTATTTATTACGCTTTTAATATTAACATTAATGATTCAATCAGTTTTTCTTGTTAATGTAGCTTATATTGTTTGCTATTATTGTAAAAATTTGATATTAACTTTTTTAAGCTGTGTAATTGCTTTCTTCATTTTGGAACTTAGCTTAGAGTGTTTTTATGGTGTATTAATTAGAATTTTTAGCAATGCTTCACCAAATATTTTCGCAGTTATGCTGACATCTATATGGAGTTACGATGGCATCGATAATCTCACAGTTCCTCTATTTATTAATTTAATATATGCTTTTATATCATTTTTTGTTATGCGTAAAATATATAAATCTAAAGAAAAAATGGTGATGAACTGTGAATGAACTCATATTTAAATTAAAAAAAAGTTATTTATGTATAGAAAACAAAAAGATTATTATAGCCAGTCTTTTAATTTTTAATCTCATTTTAAGTTTTTCAAAGTATGACATTACTGACTTAAATTTTTTTCAATTTATTTTATATAATATTTATAATATATATTATTTATTTATGATTTTTTTGGTAATTTTAATAATTTTATTTTCTAATTTACAAAAAAAGAGACAAAATTTATCATTAATTTTAAAATTAAAAAATAAAAGTGATTATATAGAATATATTATTGAGAATTTTATTTTTAGTGTATGTGTAGTTCTTTCAATAAATTTCTTTGTAGTTGTTATATTTTCACTGATTTTGTTTCATGGAAATTATGGGCTTGGTAATATACCTTATTATAATATTAGTTATTTTATATATTTGATATTTTTTTACGTAAGAATAGCATTGATATTTATGATATATGGGATAATTATAATTTTATTAGAAAAAAATTTTGGAAAATTTGTAAGCTTAGGTGGTTGTTTGTTCTTTTGCCTTAATTTATTTATTCCCTTAAATAATAATGTAGTTGAAAATATTCTAGCTATGAAATGGGTTGGTAATGCATATTTAAGTTTTGTACAGTATCCTACATTTATGACAGAAGTATTTTGCAGCACTTTATATATATTAGTACTAATGATTGTAGTATATGTCTTAATTTATTTATATAAAAAAAATAATAATGATGTAATATAAAGATCATAGAGGAGTGAATGTTTAATGAAAATTGAAGTAATTGATGTAACTAAGGAGTTTAAAAATGAAACTATTTTAGACTCCGTTAGTTTAAACTTTGAGAGTGGTAAAATATACGGCTTAGTTGGTAAAAACGGTTGTGGGAAAAGTGTTTTCTTAAAGATGTTGTGTGCACTTTACTATCCAACTAAAGGTAAAATTTTAATAGATGGTGTTGATTACATTGCTAAAAAGTCTTTCCCACCTAAATTTGGAGTTTTAATTGAAGAACCGGCCTTTATTAGTGATATGAACGGTTTTGATAACTTAAAACTTTTAGCTAAAATACAAAATATTATTGATGATAGTCAGATTAAAAAGATATTAGAACTAGTAAACTTAAAATTTGGAGATAAAAAGAAGGTTGGAAAATATTCTTTGGGTATGAAACAAAAATTAGGAATTGCTCAAGCTTTAATGGAAGATCCAGATGTTATTTTATTGGATGAACCATTTAATAGTGTTGATGAAGATACTACTGAAAAATTAAAAAAATATTTGATTGATTTAAAAAAGCAAGGAAAATTGATTATTATTGTAACTCATATAAAAGATGATTTAGAAAATATAGCTGATGAAATTTATAAAGTTTCTAATGGTAAAATATTGAGACAAACCGATAATATAGATGATTAATGGCATATACTTTTAGATTATTATTCTCTTTTTTAAAAAAAGAATGGAAATTAATCAGCATATATTTTAGTTTATATATTGTCTTGTTATTTCTTTTTTCAAAAAATCAATATTCTAACTTTATAATTTTGAAAAGTTTTCTGGCTAATTTTCAGTTTGATGAATTTGCAGCCATCGATATTTTAAGCTATAGTTTAGAAATTGTTTTGATTTCATACATATATATCAAGTTACTTGGTTGCAGTATAAATTTTAGTGAAGGATATTTGTTTTCTAGACTTTCATTATTAAAATTTTTTCTTTATAATTTAATTTCTAGTATATTTTTTTTGGTATTATTTGTTTCATTTAAATATTTAATTTACTGTTTAATAGTTCCTGCAGGATTAATTAAGATTGAATTATTTATTTTTGCTATTAAGGAGTTCTTATTTTTAATAAATATAATAATGATTATCAATTTGTTATTGTTATCTTACAATAAATATTTAAAAGTTTACTCATATTTATTTTTAATTTATTTTATATCATTATTTTGGAAATATAGTGTTATATCATACAGTATTTATTTATATTTATTTGTTTTAATATGTTTGGTTATATCTGCTGTATTAATTTTAAAACAAATATTGGTAGAGCATTTGAAAGATAGCTTTTTTCTAAAATTTTAGAAAAATATATATAAATAGTTATGTGGTATGAATCTACATCATAGGTAAATATTAATTTATAATATTGGAAGTTAGTGAATGAATAGTCGATAGCTTCTTTTTTTATTAAAAAGGCGTTGCTTTTTTAGTTAAATATGTTATAATATTAATGGCTTTTTAAAAAACACATTTATGGATTGCAATGTCTAGTGCCAATTGGTGATGTTGTAAGTAGAGATAAATGGAAGAAATAACGAAAGGATGTGTAAATATGGCAGTAGTGTCAATGAACTTATTATTAGAGTCAGGTGTTCATTTTGGTCATCAAACAAAAAGATGGAATCCAAAAATGAAAGAGTATATTTTTACTTCAAGAGATGAAATTTATATTATTGATTTACAAAAAACAGCGAAAAAAATTGAAGAAGCTTATGCAGCTCTTTATGAAATCGCAAAAAATGGTGGAAAGGTTATTTTTGTAGGAACAAGAAAACAAGCTCAAGAAGCTACTAAAGAAGAAGCTTTAAAAAGTGATTCTTACTATGTAACAGAAAGATGGTTAGGTGGTACCTTAACTAACTTCAAAACTATTCGAAGAAGAGTTAAAAGATTAGAGCAAATTGAAAAGATGGAAGAGGACGGAACTTTCGATGTATTACCAAAGAAAGAAGTAGTTGGATTAAAGAAAGAATATGCTAAATTAAATAAATTATTATGTGGTATCCGTAACATGGATAAATTACCACAAGCTATGTTTATCGTAGACCCATCTAAAGAAGAAATTGCTATTAGAGAGGCTAGAAAATTAAATATCCCAGTATTTGGTATTGTAGATACAAACTGTGATCCAGATTTGGTTGATTATGTAATTCCTGCTAACGATGATGCAATTAGAGCCGTTAAATTAATTATTGGTGTTATGAACAACGCTATTATTGAAGCAAACGGTGGACATATCACTGATTATGTTAGTGGTAGAACTGATGAAAATGGTACTGATATTATGAAACGTGCTGTTGAATCAGTAAAGAGAAAAGAAGAAAAGAAACCATTTGCAAAGAAACCATTTGATCGTAATAATAAAAAACCATTTAATAAAGTTGAAAAAGAAGTAAAAGAAGAAACTGTTGAACAAGCTCCTGAAGCTGTAGCTGTTGAAGAAAAAGCCGAAGTTAATGATGATTTAGCTTCAAAGACAGTAGCAGAGTTAAGAGATTTAGCAAAAGCTAAAGATGTTAAAGGTTATTCTACAATGAAAAAAGCTGAATTATTAGAAGCTTTAAAATAAAAATTCTTAAAGATGGTTTTTTATAAATCATCTTTATTTTGTTTAAGGAGGAAAAATTATGGTAACTGCAAGTTTAGTTAAAGAATTAAGAGAAAAAACTGGTGCTGGTATGTTAGATTGCAAGAAAGCTTTAGAGGCTACTAATGCTGATTTAAATGCCGCTGCAGATTGGTTAAGAGAAAAAGGAATTTCAAAAGCTGCTAAAAAAGCAGATCGTATTGCTGCTGAAGGTGTTGCTGCTATTAAAATTAATGGTAATACAGCTGCTGTTGTTGAAGTTAACTCTGAAACAGATTTCGTTGCTAAAAACGATGAATTCAAAGCTTTAGTTGATGCAATTTTAGATGCAATTTTAAATAATGAAGTATCAACTGTTGAAGATGTTTTAGCTGCTCCATATGAAGGAGAAACTATTGAAAGTTTAATTGTTGCTAAAACAGCTAAAATTGGGGAAAAATTAAGTTTTAGACGCTTTGAAAAAATTACTAAAAAAGATTCAGAATCTTTTGGTGACTATATTCATATGGGTGGTAAAATTGCTGTTTTAACAGTAGTAGATAATGCTTCTGCTGAAATTGCTAAAGATGTTGCTATGCATGCTGCAGCAATGAGACCACAATATGTTAAATCAAGTGATGTTCCAACTGAAGAATTAGAAAAAGAAAAGAATATCATGAGAGAACAATTAATTAACGAAGGTAAACCAGCAGATAAAATTGATAATATCTTAGTTGGTAAAGTTAATAAATACTATGAAGAAGTTTGTTTAGAAAATCAAATTTATGTTAAAGCAGAAAATAAAGAAACTGTTGCTAAATTTGTTGCTGCTAATGGAGGTACTATTACTACTATGGTACGTTACGAAGTTGGTGAAGGTATGCAAAAAAGAGAAGAAAATTTTGCTGAAGAAGTTGCTAAACAAATGGCTAATAACTAAAAAATCTCATTTGAGATTTTTTTATTGTAATAAATAGTTAAAAATGTTACAATGAATACAGTAAGAGAGTTGATAGAATGGCAAAAAAAATACGTTGTAAAAATTGTGGTACAAAACTAGAAATTGACGCTAAATCTTGTCCAGTTTGTTATATGACAGTGGAGCGAACTGAAGAAGAAATTGTAGAAGTAAAAGAAATAAAAGAACAGGAAGAAAGAGGGTTAAAGTCTAAATTTTCGATTGGTAAAATTGCGATGATCATTTTTATTTTTGTTGGAATAGTATTAACTATAAGTGGTATTACGGAATATCAAAGTATTGAATTTTGTACAGAGGATGATTGTGGTTTTAAAGCATTATTTAGAGCCGGTTTAGGTATTATTTTAATTATATCAGCTGGTATTACTTTAGCACGTTCAATGTCAAAATAAAAACAAATGAAAAATTCATTTGTTTTTTTATATATAAATATCATCTTCTAAAATATTATATTTAATATTATGATCAATAATTATTTGTAAATCTTTGTTATCGATATTAAAAATATATTTAATATTTTCATCAAAATATTTTTCAGTTATTTGGTAATTACTTAGTAAATAATTTATTTGTTTATCTTGATTATAAGGAAAAATAATTTCAATTTTTTTTCCTTTTTTTAATTCGATTACAGCAACACTTTTTAAAGTATTAGTAACACTTTGTGTATAAGCTCTAACTAAACCTCCAGCTCCTAATTTAATACCTCCAAAATATCTAACAACGATTGCTAAGACATGGTTTAAGTTGTTGCTTTCGATAACATTTAAAATAGGCATTCCAGCAGTTCCACAAGGTTCGCCATCATCAGAAAATCTTTTAACTTGATCAATGATATATGCGTAACAATAATGGTTAGCACCTTTATACTTATCTTTGATTTCATTAATTCTATTTAAAACATCATATTGACTGTGAACAGGTACTAATTGACAAATAAATTTTGATTTTTGAATTTCAATAGTATCTTCAGTGCTAGTCTTGATTGTATACATATAATCACCAATAACATTATAACAATTTCTAATAGACTTATCAATTTAGTAATTATATGTTACAATATTTTTGTGATGTATATGAAGAAAGAAATTGAAACTTATTTAAAAAGATTAGTTAATGAGGGTGTATTTCCAGGTTGTAATTATTGTTTGATTACTCAAGATGAAACTATTTATGATAGTTGCGGCTATAAATCACTGATTCCTGATAAAATAGAAAATTCATTAAACAATATTTACGATATTGCTAGTTTAACTAAACCACTTGTAACTAATACCTTGATTTCTTTTTTAATTAGAGATGGAAAATTATCTTTAGATGATTATGTTACAAAATACCTTGAAGATTTTAAATTTGATGATGTTAAAATAATTCATTTATTAACGCATTCATCTGGTATTAGAGGAACATTTTCTAAATTTGATTTAAAGAGTATTGATGAATTTACAAATAGTCTTATAAGAGAATTTGAACCAGGTACTGATATAAAATATGTCGATATTAATTATATTTTATTAGGATTTATTATTGAAAAAATATATAATGAATCAATTGATTCTTTATCCCGTAAATTGATTTTTGAACCGCTAGAAATGGTTGATACTTGCTATTGCCCTAAAGATAAAAGTCGTTGTGTTCCAACAGAATTAACAGAGGCTAGGGGATTGGTATGGGGAACTGTACATGATGAAAAAGCAGATTTTTTAAATGGAGTAGCTGGACATGCAGGTATTTTTAGTACAGTTTCTGATTTGAGTCATTTTGTTCAAATGATTTTAAATGGTGGCAATTATAAAGGTGTTCAATTTTTAGATAAAAAATATATAGATTCTTGGTTTCAACCAGCGCTTACAGACTCACAAGGATTTAAGCGAACATTAGGTTGGAGTTACGGCAAAAGCTCATCAATCTCTAAGCACGTTTGCAGTGAAGATGCAATCGTACATAGCGGTTTTACTGGGTGCTATATATTAATTGATCGTACTAATAATATGGCATTTATTCTTCTATCTAATCGTATTCATCCATCAAGAGATAATAATAAATTAAGCGAACAAAGGAAAGTTCTCAATAAAGAAATATACAATTTATTAAAAAAATATCATAGAATTTAGGTGATTATATGGATTATATTAAACAAAAATTATCTTTGCTGACAACACAACCAGGTTGTTATTTAATGAAAAATTGTGATGGTGTTATTATATATGTTGGTAAAGCTAAAAACTTAAAAAATCGCGTTAGTTCTTATTTTAGAGGAAAACATACTGGCAAAACAGCAAAATTAGTTAGTGAAATTGTTGATTTTGAATATATTACTGTTAATAGTGAAGTTGAATCACTGATTTTAGAAAATAATTTAATAAAAAAATATAATCCTAAATATAATATCTTACTTAAAGATGACAAAACTTATCCATATATTGAATTAACTAATGAGGATGTTCCAAGACTAAAAATAGTTAGAACTCTATCACGCAAAAAAAATACTAACTATTTATATGGGCCATATCCTAATGTTACAGCAGCTCGCGGGGTAGTTAATCTTTTAAATCGTATGTATCCAATCAGAAAATGTAATACTTATGGAACTAAACCATGTCTTTATTATCATATCAAGCAATGTTTAGGTTATTGTACTAACAAAGTTGATCCTAATGAAATAAATAAGATGAAAGAAGAAATTATTCAATTTTTAAAAGGAAATCATACATTTATTACGAATAAGATTGTTGCCGAGATGAATGAATACAGTAATAATATGCAATATGAAAAAGCCTTAGAAATGAAAAACTTATTGGAGTATATTAAAATTACTCTTACGCATCAACAAGTGGAAATTCAGGATAGTGTTGACCGTGATATATTTGGTTTTAGTACTGACAAAGGATATATTAGTATTCAAGTTTTCTTCATTAGGAGCTCTAAAATAGTAGGTAGACACTCTAAGATTTTTTCAATGATTGAAAATGAGTCAGAGGAATTATCACGATATATTGCTGATTTTTATCACAATATAATTAAACCTAAAGAGATTTTAGTTCCTTCTATATGTGATGCTAAATTATTAAGTGAATATTTAAATATTAATGTTAAAGTACCACAAAAAGGAGAAAAATTAAGATTAGTTAATATGGCTTGTGAAAACGCGGCTATTTCTTTAAATGAAAAATTTGAATTAATTGAAAAAGATGAGAAAAAAACAGTTGACGCGAATGAAGAACTTAGAAAACTTCTAAACCTTGAGAAATTAGATCGAATTGAAATATTTGATAATGCCCATTTATTTGGGACATATAACGTGTCAGGTATGGTTGTCTTTAAAAATGGAAAGCCATTTAAAAATGAATATCGTAAGTTTAAAATATCAGTTGATCAAAATGATGATTACGGTACAATGCATGAGGCAATATATCGTCGTTATTTTAGGGTTTTGAAAGATAATTTAGAACGTCCGGATTTAATTATTGTCGATGGCGGTTTAGGTCAAGTTCATGTTGCTCAAGAAGTTATTGATAGCTTATATTTAAATATCAAAGTTGTCGGCTTAAAAAAAGATGATAAACATGCTACTAGTAAGTTATTAACAAGTGAAATGGAATATGATATTGATAAGCGTAGTAATTTGTTTTATTTATTAGAAAGAATGCAAGATGAAGTTCATAATTTTACTATTAATTATCATAAACAAATAAGGAGTAAAGGTAGCTTAGAGAGTATTTTAGATCCAGTTAGTGGAATTGGTGAAAAAAGAAAAAAAGAATTATTAAAGAAATATAAAACTATTAACCAAATTAAACAGTTGCCGTTAAGCGAATTAGAAAAAATTTTACCTTCTAAAGTTGCACTAGAACTTTATGAGTATTTAAAGTCTTGCAATAATGAAGAAGCAAAGTAAAATTTGCTTTTTTTTATGAAAGTGATATAATCTAACATTATGAAGGAGATATTGATATGTTTTTGAAAAGAAAAGCTATTAGTTCTATATTATTAGAATTAGATAGTGATGATTTACCCCTGTCTGAAGAGGGAAATTTAAAAGATTCATTATCACGTGAGGTAATTGATCTTACAGTAGTTCATGATTATGTTGCTAGATTACTAGAATATGAACGCAGATTAATAAAAGAGAGAAAAAGTAATGGTGAATCATCATTTATTGATGATGATATTACAACGTCTACAGTTTTAAGAGGATTATATAAAAGTACTTATTTTGAATCAGATGGTTCTAAACACTTAATCCCTAATTTATCTATATCTGAAGTTATGTTAATGTCTGGTGTTTTGAACCTATTGGTTGCAGATAGACAAAAATCAAGAGATTCTTACATAAGAGAGTTAAGACCGATAAAGAAGAAAACTGAAAAAAAGTATAAATACTATTTAAGACGCCCTAATGGTGTGGAAGAGTTAGATCAATATTTAGGAATGGAAATTGATTTAGCCACTAATATAGATGAAGAAACAGCTTTTATCAATTTAATGAATGATAGTGGTGCTGTAGTTGATTCTTATATTTATCAAATTTTAGGAATAGATTTTAATTCTATTACAGAAGAAGAAGTATATAAAATTACTAAATGCAGTATTGAATTAGCGCTTAGTTATCCTAAAATAAGGGAACATTTTAAACAAAGAAGAAAGAAAGTACCAAGTTTACTAGACGATGTTTTATTAGTTGAATGTGCTGGTGAAGATATGAGTGAATTAGATAAAATTTTTAAGCCTAGACATTCCGCTGTTGCTGTGACTAAATATTTAAAAAAAGAGGACTAATTAGTTCTCTTTTTTAGTAATAAAATATTTTCTATATTTTCACATATAATTATGATATAATAACAATAAGGAAGTGATTGAATGCGAGTTGTTATTAGTGCTGGTGGAACTGGCGGACACATTTATCCTGCTTTAGCAATTATTAATAAAATTAAAGAACGTGAACCAAATAGTGAGTTTTTATATATAGGTACACATAATCGTATGGAAAAAGATATTGTGCCAAAAGAAGGGATACCTTTTAAATCGATTGAAGTGTATGGGTTTGATCGAAAAAACTTATTCCGTAATTTTAAAGTGGTAAAATGCTTATTAAAAGCTCAAAAGCAATGTAAAAAATGGATTAAAGAATTCAATCCGGATGTTGTTATTGGTGTTGGTGGTTATGTAACCGTACCGGTTTTAAAAGCAGCCTCAAAATTAAAATATAAAACTTTTTTGCATGAACAAAATAGTGTTGCAGGAAAAGCTAATCTTTATTTAGCTCCTTATGTCGATTTAATTGGTGTATCTTTTAAGTCATCAATGAGTAGTTTCCCAAAAGATAAAACAATATTTACAGGTAATCCTTGTAGTGAGGATGCACTAAAAAAGATTCCTATGGAAAAAAGTGAATTAGGGCTAGATCCAAATAAAAAGTTAGTTTTAATTGTAATGGGGTCTTTAGGAGCTAGTAGTGTAAACGATATTTTAAAAGATACTTTACCATTAGTTGAACAAAAACCTTATCAATTTTTATATGTTACTGGTAAAAATAGTTATGATGAAATTTCTAAACTTAAATTTCCAAGTAATGTTAAAGTTGTACCATATATAGATAATATGACACGAATTATGAAGAGAACAGATTTAATTGTGACTAGAGCAGGTGCTTCAACTTTAAGTGAAGTTATTGCTTTACAAATACCATCTATTTTAATACCTAGTCCATATGTTCCAAATAACCATCAATTCAAAAATGCTATGGATTTAGTTAATGAAAATGCAGCTTTTTTAATTGAAGAAAAGAATCTAACTAAAGATAAATTAATTAATACTATTGATGATATTATGACATCATCAGCAAAACAAAAAGAAATGAGACAAAATTTAACTAAATTGGGTGTTTCCAATAGTGCAACTATAATTTATGATAATATACAAAAGTTAATAGAAGGAAAACGATAATATGGATATTATTAAAGAATTAAATGACTTGAATATTGGCCAAGTCTTAAAAGATGTTAATATTAAAGAATATACGACATATAAAGCTGGAGGGATTGCAACTGCTTTAGTTATTCCTGATAATGTTGAATGCTTAATTGAACTACTTAAATTTTTAAAAAATAATAATATTAAGCATAAAATAATTGGTCGTGGTTCTAATTTAATATTTAATGATGCTGGTTACAATGGTGTTTTGATTAAATTAGATAACCTAAATGGTTTAGATATTAAGGGTAATGAGATAATTGTTGGAGCTGGTTATCCATTAATTAAATTAGCTACCCGTTTATCTAGAATGGGTTACACTGGTTTAGAGTTTGCTACAGGTATTCCAGGCACTGTTGGAGGGGCTGTATTTATGAATGCTGGAGCATATAAAAGTGACATGGGATATGTTGTTAAAAGTGTTAAAGTATTAACACCTAATTACCGTATTAAAGAATTAACTAATTATGATATGGATTTCCATTATCGCACTTCTTTTTTGCAAAAAAATCCTGAATATATATGTTTAGAGGCTACAATAATTTTGAAAAAAGGTAATCAAGATGAAATAATGCAATTAATTGAAGACAGAAGAAAAAGAAGAGTAGAAACGCAACCATTAGAGTATCCATCAGCAGGCTCTGTATTTAGAAATCCGGAAGGAGATTATGCTGGTCGGCTTATTGAAGAAATAGGATATAAAGGTCATCGTATTGGTGATGCTGAAGTAAGTACAAAACACGCAAATTTTATCATCAATACAGGTAATGCCAAGGGTGAAGATATTAAAGCTTTAATATTAGAGATTAAAGCTAAAATTAAAGAAAAATATGATATTGATTTAAAGGTTGAGCAAGAATTTGTAGAATAGGTGATATTAGTGGATAATAGAAAGAGTAGAAGCAAAAAAAGAGCTAAAAGAAACTCTGTTAAGAAAACTATAATTAAGCCAAAGAAAAAATTTAAAATTAAATATAAAAAAGTATTTTTATTTTTAGTATATGTTGTTATTTTTGCTCTTGCTATTGCTCAAATATTACAAATTCCTATTAAAAATATTATTGTAAAAAATAATTACTATTTATCTGATCAGGAAATTATTGATATTGCTGGTATTAGAGATTATCCTAGTACAATAATTAATTCGGCATATAAATTAGAAAAAAAATTAGAAGCAAGTGATTATGTTCAATCAGCAAAAGTAGTAAAGAAAAATTTGCTTACTAAAGTAATTATTGAAATAGATGAAAATCGTCCACTATTTTACTATCAACCAGCTCATAAAACAGTGCTAGAAGATGGTACAATGATTGATGATATGTATGACGTTCCAATTTTAATTAATCAAGTTCCTGATACTGTATATGAGGAATTTAGAGAAGATATGTCAGGTGTGCCAATCAGTGTTTTAAATAAGATGTCTGAGATAAAATATGTTCCAACTGAAGTAGATCCAGAATTATTCTTGATTTCAATGAATGATGGTAATTATGTTTATATTACACTTGCTAAATTTGAACGAATTTATAACTATATTGAGTATGCTGAGGGATTTGATCAAAAGAAAGGAATACTTCATTTAGATAGTGGAGATTACTTAGAAATCTTAGAGGATTAAAATCCTTTTTTTTGTTATAAATAAGTAATTTCTTTTACATTTTATTAAATTTATAGTATAATATTGTTAAGATTATAGGAGATGATTGTATGAAGCATGTTTATACTAGCGTGGATATTGGTTCAGATAGTATAAAAATAGTTGTATGTGAATTGTTTCAAAACAAATTAAATTTATTAGCGGCTTCATCTTTTAAATCCCAAGGAATAAAAAAAGGACTAATTACGAATGTTGAATTAGCAAGTAAAGCCTTAAAAGATGCGATTAGCTCTGTTGAGGAAATGGTTGGAATAAAAATCAAAAAGGTAATTGCTTCTGTTCCAAGTTACTTTGCTGAATATAATGTTGTTAAAAGTGAAATTGAAATACCAGAAGAAGTAGGATATGTAACTGGTGAGCATATTTCTGAATTAATACAAAGGGCATCAGTTAGACGAGAAGATCGGGAAATTGTAACAATTGTACCAGTTGATTTTAGAATTAACGACCAATTAGTAGTGAAGGATCCTATTGGTAAGCCAGTAAAAAAATTATCAATGCGCGGTATTATGGTAACTGCCCATAAAAAAAGCGTTTATTCAGTAATTGGTTTACTTGATTTAATTGGGGTCGAGGTAGTAGATATTTCACTAAATAATATTGGTGATTTATGGGCATTTAAAAATAAAGATATTGATAAAAAAATTGGTGTAATTGTTAATATTGGTGCTGAAACTACTAATATATCATTGTATAATAAAGGTATTATTGTTAAAAGTGCAGTCATAAATATGGGTGGAAAAAATATAGACAATGATATTTCATATATGTATAAAACTGATAGTGTAACTGCAAATAAATTAAAACATAAATTTGCTTTAGCACATAAACGTAATGCAAATGTTAGTGATACTTATGAGATTTCTACTTCGGTAGAAGATAAATTAAAAATTAATCAATTTGAGATATCAGAGATAGTATCTTCAAGGCTTGAAGAGATATTAAATCTAGCAAAAAAAGAGTTGAATATATTGACAAGCAAGAGAATTGATTATATTATAATAACAGGTGGTACTAGTAATATGCCTGATATTGAATACGTTGCCACTGATGTTTTAGGAAAGAATGTTAGTATTGGCAGTATTAAATTACTAGGTATTAGAAATAATAAGTATTCATCATGTGTAGGAAATATAGTTTACTTTATTAGCGGGCTTAAGATGCGTGGAAAAAACTATTCTATGATAAATAATGAAGAAGCATCAGAACTAGCAACCGTTAGAAAAAGTTCAGTTGAAACAGCTAAAGAGACAATGCTTGGAAAAATCTATGAGCATTTTTCTAGCGAATATTAGGAGGATATGAATTATGTTTGGATTAGAAATGGATCAAATTGCAAAAATAAAAGTAATTGGAGTCGGTGGCGGCGGAAACAATGCTGTTAATAGAATGATTGATTCTGGAGTTAAGGGTGTTGAGTTTATTGTAGCCAATACTGATTTACAAGTATTAAATTGTTCTAAAGCCCCAACTAAAATTCAAATAGGAGAAAGTCTTACTGGTGGTAGAGGAGCTGGTGCAAAACCAGATATTGGTCGTGAAGCTGCTTTAGAAAGTAAGAAAGAAATAGAAGAAGCATTGCGTGGTGCTGATATGGTATTTGTTACTTGTGGTATGGGTGGTGGAACTGGTACAGGTGCTGCTCCAGTTATTGCTCAAATTGCTCAAGAATTAGGAGCGCTTACTGTTGGCATAGTTACTAAACCATTTTCTTTTGAAGGAAAGAAAAGAATGGAACAAGCTATTGCTGGTCTTGAAGAATTAAAGAAAAATGTCGATACATTAATTGTTATTCCAAATGATAGATTAAGAGAAATTATTGATAAGCAAACTCCACTTCTTGATTCATTTAAAGAAGTTGATAACGTATTACGTCGTGGTGTTCAATCTATTTCGGATTTAATCGCCGTTGCCGGTTTAATTAATTTGGACTTTGCTGACGTTAAAACTGTTATGGAAAAAAGAGGGAATGCTCTTATTGGTATTGGTATTGGTGTAGGTGATAATAGAGCTACTGAAGCTGCTCGCCAAGCTGTATCTAGTCCATTATTAGAGACAAGTATTAGTGGCGCTACAGATGCTATTATTAATGTTACAGGTGGTAACAATTTAACATTATTTGAAGTTGAGGAAGCTGCTGAAGTTATTAGAACAAGTGCTAATACTGATATGAATACTATATTCGGTGCTGTTATTAATGAAAATTTAACAGATGAGATTATTGTTACAGTTATTGCAACAGGTTTTGATCAAGATACTGAACCATTATATCATTCATATACAAAACCTGAAGGAACGCCAACTCGTAGAAGCAATGATGATGACGACGATTCAGACGATGATATAATTCCATCATTTTTAAAGAAAAGAGGAGGCTTTTAGTCTCTTTTTTGCTAATTATTTATGGGGTATATATGAAAATAACAAAAGAAGGACGACATGATTATTCTAAAAAAAGAAGAAAAATGGTACGAAAAGGATTAAATCCTTATGATGATAAATTACTTACAAACCTTGATAAAGAATGGGCACAATTAAGAGTTAGAATCGGTAGTATTAAACATATATCTTGTGGAACAATTGTTTTAATGCAAGATTTTGAAGATATATATTATCGTGAATTGGGGATTGATACTGACTTAGATAAAATAATGTATGAAATTAATATTCTAAAAAGAACGATAACAGATCCGATACTTTCTGAGGAACTAGAAACAATTATTAGTAATCTTAGCACAACAAAAGATGGTCTAATAGATTACATGGATTTAAAAAGATTAATTGTTAGATTACAATCTAAATTAGACATTACACCTCACTTTTATGCAGCTTTAGATGATGAATATCAGGAAGTATATCAAGAAGTTATGAATGATTCATTCAAAGTAAGATAAATCGACATTTTAAGTCGTTTTTTTATTTTAAAATAATGTTGGTGATAAGATGAAAATATATATTGATTTATTATTAATATTTAATTTTATTATTGACTTAGTATTGCTTTTAAGTGTTGCGGGAATGTTAAAACGAAAGCTTAGCTTTTACCGAGTTATTTTTGCTTCCTTTATTGGTAGTTTTAGTATATTATTTTTATTTATTAAATTAAATAATTTCCAATTGTTTGTTCTTAAATTAGTCATTAGTGTTGTAATGATTATTGTGGCTTTTAAATTTATTAATCTTAAGTATTTTTTTAAAAATATAATTTATTTATATTTAAATAGTATCTTTTTAGGTGGTTTTATTTATTTTATAAATAATGCTTTATTTTTAAATAATAATAATTTTAAATTTATTTCTAATAGTTATCAATTAAATTTTTATCTTATGACCATAATAACACCTATTATTATTTCATACTATGTGAGAAGAATGAAAACGATAACAGAGTATCATAACTATCGTTTTTATACGACTGTTAAATATCATGATCAAGAAATTTCAGGAATTGGTTTTCTTGATAGTGCAAACACTTTAAAATATAAAAGAAAGATGGTGATTTTAGTTTCTCACAATTTACTAAATTTTGAGGTTGATGATTATATATTATTACCATATCAAGCATTGAATCATATTGGATTAGTAAAATGTTTTATGATTGACTATTTAAAATATAATAATAGAGTTTTAAGCAATGTATATTTAGGAATTATGGATAATGAAATTGGTTTTGATGGTGTTGATTTTCTACTACATAAAGAGATGATTGAGGGTTAATATGATTAATAAAATTATTTTATTTTTAAAAAAACTATTTATAAAACAAATATATTTTGTTGGTAGTTTAGATAAATTACCAGAACCGTTATCTAAAGAAGAAGAATTAAAGTATGTTTTACAAAATGATTCTTTTGCTAAGAAGAAACTCATAGAACATAATTTAAGATTAGTAGTTTTTTTAGCAAAGAAATATGAAAATACTGGTATTGATTTAGAAGACTTAGTTAGTATTGGAACTATTGGTTTAATTAAAGGAATTAATACTTTTAATAGTGAAAAAAACATTAAATTAGCCACATATGCATCACGTTGCATTGATAATGAAATTTTAATGTATTTAAGAAAAAATAAAAGACGAAAAACGGAAGTAAGTTTTGAAGATAGTTTAAGTTATGATGCTGAAGGTAATGAACTACATTTAGAAGATGTTTTAGGAACCGATGATGATATAGTAACGAGACCATTAGAAAAAGAAATAGAAAAGAAAATCTTATATCGTGAAATAAACAAATTAAATGCTCGTGATAAAGAAATAATGATTTTAAGATATGGCTTAAATAGTAATGAAGAAATGACGCAAAAAGAAGTAGCTTCATCTTTAGGTATAAGTCAATCGTATATTTCACGAATTGAAAAGAAAGTAATTAACCGTCTTAAAACCCAATATAAACTGTAAAAATATGTAAAATAAATATTATTTTTTCATTATTTATTGACAGTACTTAAAAGTATTTGTATAATAAATAACCAAGATGACGATACCGCGTTATCATGGGAGGTTTATATGGAAAAAAAACAAGTTTTTATAATACTTGGTGTAGTTGTTTTCATAACAGTATCAATCATTGCATACTGTCTTTTATATGGAAATCAATACACAGTAAAATTTGACACTAATGGTGGTACTGAAATTGAACAACAAGTTGTAAGAGTAGGAGATAAAGTTGTTGAACCAAAAGAACCAGTAAAAGAAGGTTATGAATTTGTTGAATGGCAATTGGATGGTAAAAAATATAATTTTGAAACTAAAGTCAAGAGAAATATGGTATTAACAGCTTCTTGGCAAAAAATAGCTGATGCCGCTGAGATATTTTATCGTGTTACATTTGACTCAAATGGTGGCTCTGAAGTTGATGAGCAATATATATCAGTTGGTGAAACCGTAACTGAGCCTACTAATCCAGTAAAAGATGGTTATACATTTAATGGTTGGTATTATAACGATACTAAATATGACTTTGATAAAAAAGTTAGTCAAGATATGGTGTTAACAGCTAGGTGGAAAGAGAAAGCTGCGGAAAATATAGATAAAGATAATGAAAAAGAAGAGGATAATGATGATTCTAATGAATTAGATGAGGAATTAAAAGTTGGTGATAGAGTTAGAATAGTTGGTAAGTATGCTTCAAGTTCTACTTCTAGCGAAGATGAAGCAATTCACTCTAGAGCAATTGGTTGGAAGCGTGTTATATTAAAGATTTATGAAGGTAGAGAATATCCATATCGTGTTGGTAATGAAACAGGAACTACTGGTTTTTTCAAAGCTGAATCTTTAGAGAAAATTGGATAATATAAAAGTCATTCATATGACTTTTTTTCTTTTTATTTTTGTGGTATTATTGAATAGTTAGGGGTGAATTTATGTTACAAACAAATGGGATCGGATTACGTTATGGACAAAGAATTTTATTTGATAATGTAAATTTAAAATTTGAAAATAATAACTGTTATGGATTAATAGGTGCAAATGGGGCAGGTAAAACAACATTCTTAAAAATATTAAGTGGTGAAATAGATTCAACTAGTGGTGAAGTGATTGTTGGTAAAGGAGAAAGAATATCTGTCTTAGAGCAAAACCACCATGCTTATGATGAATATAATGTCTTAGAAACAGTAATTATGGGTGATAGCGAATTATATTCTATTATGAAAGAAAAAGACGCTTTATATACGAAAACTGACTTTACTGATGCAGATGGTATAAGAATCGGGGAATTAGAAGATTTATTTTTGAAGAAAAATGGTTGGCAAGCTGAATCTGATGCGGCAATTCTTTTAAGTGGCTTGGGAGTCAAAACTGAATTTCATAATAAACAATTAAAGGAGTTAAAAGAATCCGACAAAGTTAAGGTATTGCTTGCTAGAGCTTTATTTGGTGAACCAGATATTTTACTGCTTGACGAACCAACCAATGGATTAGATCTTGAAAGTAAACATTGGCTAGAAGAATTTTTAATTGATTTTAAAAATACAGTTATTGTTATATCTCATGATCGTCATTTTTTAAATAAAATATGTACACATATGGTTGACATTGATTATGAAAAAATTACGATGTTTGCTGGTAACTATGATTTTTGGTATGAATCAAGTCAATTAATTCAAAAACAAATGCGTGAATCAAATAAAAAGAAAGAAGAAAAAATTGCTGAGTTACAAGATTTTATTCGTCGTTTTAGTGCTAATGCCTCAAAGTCAAAGCAGGCAACAAGTAGAAAAAAATCTTTAGAAAAAATTGTCTTAGAAGATATTAAACCATCTAGTCGTAAATATCCATTTATTAATTTTGAACCGGAGAGGTATCTTGGTAAAGAAGTAGTTCATTTAGATCATATTTATAAAACTATAGATGGTGTTGAAGTTTTAAAAAATGTTCGTTTAACTATTAAACCTGGAGATAAAATTGCCCTTATAGGAAATAATGAGATAGCTAAAACGGCTTTATTAAGAATTATCATGGGGCTTGATGAACCAGACCAAGGTGAAGTTAAAGTAGGTACAACCGTTATTAGAAGTTATTATCCTAAAAACTATGATGATTACTTTAAAGAACACGTTAATATGATTGAATGGTTAAAACATTATTCTTCTAATCAAGAAGATGCTTTCGTTCGCGGTTTCTTAGGTAGAATGTTATTTAGTGGAGAAGAAACTTTAAAATCAGTCCATGTTTTAAGTGGTGGAGAAAAAGTTAGATGTATGCTATCAAAAATGATGCTCGAACACGGTAATGTACTATTATTAGATGAACCAACTAATCATTTGGATATGGAATCAATTACAGCTTTAGATGAAGGATTAAAAAGATTTAATGGATGTGTTGTTTTTTCAACTTATGACCAGCATTTGATAGATACAATTGCTAATAGAATTATAGATATAAAAGAGGATGGAAGTTATCTTGATAAAGAGATGACTTATGAAGAATATTTAGCAAAGTATGGTAGTGAACAATAACTATTTTATTATTAATATGGTAGAGCAGGTTATTAATGGTAACTCTACCTTATTTTTAAATAAAACAGAATTAAAATACATTACAAGTATATTAAATAAAAAACATATTAAATATAATATCTTTTATCCATATTCTGATGCCGAAAAAGTAATTGTATATCAAAATGTAATACCTAAAATTTCCGTACTTGAAATAAAATCCAAGAGTACTTTGCATCACAAAGATATTTTAGGAAGTATGTTTGCTAATAATATAAACCCTAATAACTATGGTGATATAATTATTACAAATGGTAAATATTATTTAATAGTTATGGATAAATTACTGAAATACTTTTTAACGCAAATCAATAAAATTGGAAAAAATCATGTAACGGTTGAGCAAGTAGATAATGATTTGATTAAAGATTATCATTTTGAGTATGATAAAAAACAATATTTGGTCAGTAGTTTAAGACTTGATAATATTGTTGCGGAAATAACTAATTTAAGCAGAAGTTCAACCAATGAATTAATTAATAATGGTGATGTCTTATTAAATTATGAGAACACTAAAAAAATTAAAATTATTACTGAGGGAGATATTATTTCAATCAGAAGATATGGCAAATATAAATTTGGTCATGTTATTACTAAAAATAAAAAAGGCAAATTAATTATTGAAATTTTAAAATATAAATAGAATAAATAATTTATGCCATAATTTAAATATGGATTATAGTAAGAAGATTTTAAAATGAGAAAAAATATAAAAAATACGGAAGCTATATTTCCAATGCCAGTATTAATGATTGCTACTTATAATGATGATGGTGGCGTTGATGTAATGAATGCTGCATGGGGAACAATGTTAAGTAGAAATCAAGTAATATTAAACTTAACTGAATCTCATAAAACAGTTAAAAATATAAAAACTAGAAAATCCTTTACAGTAGTCTTACCGCTATAAAATCTGAATTTGTAAATGCTCCAATTATCATTGAATTTTCAATTTGCTTTGAATGCGAATTTATCGAATATCAAGCTGATGAATACGGATGTGGGGTGATTGGTAAAATTGTCAATGTTACAGCTGATGAAAAAGCAATGAATGGCCAAAATGTAGATATTGAATTAATAGATGCGATTGCTTTTGACCCATATACTCATGGATATTATAAAGTTACCCAAAGAGTGGGTGAGACTTTTAAAGACGGTTTGAAATTAAAAAAATAAGATAAGAAAAAAACTCAGAATATTCTGAGTTTTATTTTTCATAAAAAAAGATATTGATGCTATGTTTCTCTACAGGGCCAACTGCCCCATATATAACAAATGAACAAACACCTGTTATAATTAACAATAATAAATATTTCAGTGTACCTTTCATAATCCTCCTAAATTAATCTTAATTCATCTTCTGTATAAAATTTATGATTTTTATCAATACGGTCGTAGAATAAAATACCATTTAAGTGATCTATTTCATGTTGAAATGCAATTGATAATTCTTCTCTTGCACGAATTCTAATCATATTACCATCTTCATCATATCCTTCAACAGTAACACGAGCATATCTTTTAACATGACCATCAATGTCACGATTGACACTTAAGCATCCTTCACCAGCTTCTGAAGCAATTTCTTCATTTGAATTACTTACTATTTTAGGATTAACGACAACATATTCATCAAAGACTCCGTCTTCAACTTCATGAACGATAACAATTATTCTTTCATTGATACCAAGTTGTGGAAATGCAAGCCCCATGCCCGGTCTTAAATCATATTTTTTAGCATATTCATCTATTTGACTGTATGTTAATTCAGTAATTATATCTTTAATAATTTTTTTATATTCTTTATTAAGAGGTAATTTAGCATCAACACTAATTTTTCTTAACCTTTCATCTTTTTCATCTAAAATATCTAATTTTTTATACATACTATCACTTCCAGCAAAGATATTATAGCAAACTTATAAAAAAAAATCTATATTAAAAGAAGTCTTGCGACTTCTAACGATTATGTGTACATCCATTATTGTCAAATACTCTAGAGCCAATAATGATTGCTAATAAAATAAATAATACTAAAATAATTGCTGCTCCATAGCCATATCCGTTACCACCACAATAACCATTGCCTTGTATTCCAGGATATCCACCGTATCCTTGATATCCGCCGTAGTAATATATAAAAATCACCTTCCTACTCAATATATAATATTTTATAATTGTCTACTTGACAATGACAATTAACCATATAATACCATAAAATAGTTTGTCAAAGGTTATTATATATGGTATCATAATATATGAAATAGAATAGGAGATGTGATACCGTGACTAAGATTTTTCAATCTATTAAGAATACGGTCAAAGACATGGATAAAACATTATTGTTCTTTATGATTTTATTAAGTGGCTTTGGATTATTTAATGTCGTTACAGCTTCTAGTCGCGAAGCAGTTACTAATACCGATTATTCAGTATTTTATTATTTTTATCGTCATATTATTATTTTAGTTGCTTCTTATATTGGTTTTATTATATTATTAAAAATTGATACTAAAAAATATCATTGGCTTATAGGCTTGGCCTATATTGCAATTGTAGTTTTAAATTTATATGTTATTGTATATGGGAATTTAACAAGAGGCGCAAGCAACTGGATTGACTTAGGATTCTTCAAATTACAACCTAGTGAATTGGCTAAACCTGTTATTATTGTAGCTTTCGCTATATATATGGAGAGGTTTGCTAAAAAAATGCGCTCACCTAAAATTGATCATAATAGATATATATGGGGATTATTATTTTTAGGGCTTATTATTCCTAGCTTGGTATTTGTCCAAAAAGATGCAGGAACAATGATTATTCAACTTATGATAGTTGGTGTCATGTATTTATTAAGCCCAATTATTACTAAAGAAAAGTGGAAATATATAGGTTATGCTAGTGTTATTGTACTTATTTTGGGTTTGCTAATATATTCAATTCAAGGATTTCTACTTTCTGATGCTCAACTTTCAAGGTTGAATTATTTTAATCCGTGCAGTAATTATGCTGATAATGGATATCAAGTTTGTAATGCTTATATAGCAATTAATTTAGGCGGTTTAAAAGGCGTGGGAATTGGTAAAAGTACACAAAAATACTCATATATACCAGAACCGCATACTGATATGGTATTTGCTATTTTATCTGAAGAATATGGCTTTATTATAGGTGCACTTATAATAATTATTTATGCAGTTATGATATATCGCATTTTAATGTTATCAAGTCGCGCTAATACAGTTAGAGGTAAGTATATATGCCTTGGTGTAGCTACTTATATAATGGCACATATAACTATTAATTTAGGTGGTTTATTTGGGCTTATCCCATTAACCGGAGTTCCATTACCGTTTTTAAGTTACGGTGGTAGTTTTACGATATCATTAATTGCTGCTTTGGCGCTTGTTCAGCGTGTTCATATTGAAACAAGTCGTTATAAACTTAAATTTTAGGGGGCTATATTATGGGTGAATTATTGAATGAAATTCAAAAATTAATTGGACAATTGTTAGATGAGACTGTATATAAACAAAAAGAAGTTTTAGAACCACTTTTTAATCAAGTATATGAAATGTGTCATAATAATGAAAATTTAGATATTAAAGACATGTTAAAACTATCCCAATTGGAAAATCAATTAACAAAAAGAATCGTTGATGTTAACCCAAAGATAGAACCTTCAACTAGTATAAATGCAAATGATAAAATAGTTGAACAAATAATTTATTATAGTCGTAAAAAAATTGAAGAAATATATCACTGTTCAATTAAAAATGATAGTTTAAGAGCAAGAAGTTTAGATGCTGCAAATATCGTTTTGGAAATAGCAAAAAATTTAGAAGTTGCAGCAACAAAGTTTAATATTGGTGAGATATTTAACTTACCGTTTAAACATTATGTTGTGATTGCATATCTTAATGATTTTTATCTTATAGATTTAACTTATCAACAATATTTTTTATTAGGTTATAACTTTAAAAAACGTTATTACGAGCATCCATCATATACTAAAACGTGTGAAGTAGGAGGAAGAATTATTTCATCAAGTCTAATGACAGCCAAAAAAATGATTATGAATGGTTATTTAAAAGAAGATTTAGATATTAAAAATTATTTTGATGCTTTTATGGAATTGAGTAATTATTCCAAATTAAATAGCGGTAATGAATATTTAAAAAAATTATTGGTTGAATTAAAAGGAAGCAGCAATAAAGCTGAAAAAATTTTATACAATAGTTTAAAAGGACAATAATATGGAAAGAAAGTATACACTAAAAAACGAATTTAATTTGAGATTTATTGCATTAATTATATGTTCAGTAATTGTGCTATATTTATTTAATCAAGAATTTGAAAGTTATAATATTGTTTATACAGTATTAATTATAGTCTTGATACTTATGGGAGTAAGTATTAAATTAATTAGATATTTTCATTTAAAAAATCATGGCCAAATTCTTTATAATGTAGATTTTATTGTTAAAAAAGAAAATAATCAATATTTTATTAAAGGTAGTTTTATGCATCCTTTAAAAGGTGAATGTCAATTTATTAATAAGAAAGTTCTAAATAAATATAAGTTTGAAGGTGCAACTGGTCAAGTTAATATTTTAATAGATACTAAACATTCTAAATACTATTGTATATTAGAATAATAAAGAAATTTTTCTAAATAATTATTGTTTGTACTTGCACATTCTAAAAAAATAGTGTAGAATTATATTCGGTACTTGTACTTGGACTGAGAGTCTCCAACTTTTTCTAGGTATAAGCGAATATAGATGAAAGGAGAAATTAAAATGGCATTAACTAAAGAGAAAAAAGCTGAATTAGTTGCTAAATACGGAAAAGATAGTAATGATACTGGTTCAATTGAAGTACAAATCGCTATCTTAACTGAAGAAATCAATACTTTAACAGAGCATTTTAAAGTACATGCAAAAGATCATCATTCTAAAAGAGGTCTTTTAAGAAAAGTTGGTCAAAGAAGACAATTATTAAACTACTTAATTAAGAATGATGTTACTAGATATCGTGCAATTGTTAAAGAATTAGGCTTAAGAAAGTAAGACAATTTAAGGAAAAAACAAAGACACTCTTTTTTGAGTGTCTTTATTTTAGAAAAGAGGTAAAGAAATGAAGAAGGTTTTTGAGTTAGATTTTAGAGGTAGAAAATTAGTTGTTGAACACGGTGAAGTGGCAAAACAAGCTAGTGGTTCAGTTCTAGTTAGATACGGGGATACTGTAATTTTGACTGCTGCCGTAGTAAGCAAAAATGCTAATATTTTATCTGATTTCTTTCCACTAACAGTTTTATACCAGGAAAAATTATATGCAGTTGGTAAAATTCCTGGTGGATTTATTAAAAGAGAAAGTCGTCCAACTGAAGCTGCTACATTAGCTGCTCGTATGATCGATAGACCAATGAGACCGTTGTTTCCAGAAAACTTTAGAAACGAAGTACAAATAGTAAATACAGTTTTATCTGTTGATCCAGATAATTCTCCTGAAATGGCCGCTATGTTTGGTTCATCGTTAGCAACATGTATTTCTAAAATACCTTTTTTAGGACCCATAGCTGGTGTTAAGGTTGGTCGTGTTAACGGCGAATTTATAATTAACCCAACTGTAGAGCAAGCAGAACAATCTGATATTGAATTAACTGTAGCAGGTACTAAAGAAGCTATCAATATGGTTGAAGCAGGTGCTAAAGAAGTATCTGAAGAAGATATGCTTGAAGCACTAATGTTTGGTCATGAAGCTATTAAAGAATTAATTTCTTTCCAAGAGAGCATTATTGCCGAAATTGGCGAAGAAAAGATGGAATATGAAGTTCTAGAAATTTCTGATGAATTAAAAGTCGAAGTTAAAAACATGGTATCTGATGAATTAAACACAGCGATGCGTATTAAAGATAAACTAGAAAAATATGCTGCAATTGATTCTGCTAAAGAAAAAGTCATTGCTAAATATGAAATAGAAAATGCTGGTTTAAAAGAAGATGAATTAAATGAACTATTAACTAAAGTTAAATTGGTTTTAGAAGATATTGAATATGAAATATTTAGGACAATTGTTGTAAAAGAACATGTTCGTGCTGACGGTCGTGCGATGGATGAAATTAGGCCATTATCTACTGATATTGACTTATTACCTAGAACGCATGGTTCAGCCCTATTTACACGTGGAGAAACACAAAGTTTAAGTGTTACTACATTAGGTGCTTTAGGTGAACACCAAATCTTAGATGGTTTAGATATTGAAACAGAGAAAAGATTTATGTTACATTACAATTTTCCACAATTCTCAGTTGGTGAAACAGGGAGATATGGTGCTCCAGGCCGTAGAGAAATTGGTCATGGTGCTTTAGGAGAAAGAGCTTTAGCGCAAGTTATTCCATCTGAAGATGAGTTCCCATATACAATTCGTGTTGTATCTGAAATTCTAGAATCTAATGGTTCTTCATCTCAAGCGTCAATTTGTGCTGGCTGTATGAGTTTAATGGCTGCTGGTGTTCCAATTAAAGCCCCAGTTGCTGGTATTGCCATGGGATTAATTACTTATGGTGATAAATATCAAATTTTAACAGATATTCAAGGTATGGAAGACCATTTAGGAGATATGGACTTTAAAGTTGCTGGTACTCGTGATGGTATTTGTGCATTACAGATGGATATTAAAATTAAAGGAATAACAAAAGAAATTTTAAAAGAAGCTTTAGCACAAGCTAAAAAAGCTCGTATGCAAATTCTAGATGTTATTCAAACGCAAATTCCTGAACCACGTGCCGAAGTATCTAAATATGCTCCAAAAACATTAACTTTCATGATCAACCCAGATAAGATTAAAGAAGTTATTGGTAAGGGTGGCGAGACAATTACTAAAATTATTCTTGAGTGTAGTAATGTAACTGCTGTTAATGACATTAACGCTGTTAAAGTTGACTTAGAGGATGATGGTAGGGTAATTATTTATCATACAGATAAAGATATCATTGAAGCGACTGCTAAAAGAATTAAAGATATCGTTAGAGAACCCGAAGAAAATGTAATTTATACTGGTAAAGTAGTAAAAATTTTAAGTGATAAAGGATGTTTTGTTGAATTATGGCCAGGATGTGAAGGAATGGTTCATATTTCACAATTATCTTTAGAACGCGTTGAAAAAGTGGAAGATATTGTTAACGTTGGTGATGAAATCATTGTAAAATGTTTAGGATATGATGCTCGTGGAAGATTAAATTTATCACGTAAAGAAGCTATAAAATAATAATAAAAGCCAATTAATTTAAATTGGCTTTTTTGTAAATTTATTGTATTAAATTTTTTATTTTGAAATTTTTATTTACACGAATAAAATATTGTGATAATATTATCATAGAGAGAGGAGTAGGGATTTAGACTATGAAGAAAATATTGATAGTTTTTGTTGCATTTTTATTATTTGCAGTAACAGGCTGTGGAGAAAAAAAATTAACTTGTACAATGACTGAGGATGGTCAAACAATGGAAGTTGTAATGAATTTTGATAAAAATGATGAAATTAAAACTGCTACAATGAATATGACTATGCCATTTGAAGAAGAGTTGACTAAAGAAGAACAAGAACAAGTAAATTCATACATGGGATTAGTATGTAGCATGTATAATTATGATGAAGTTGAATGTAATGTTAATACAACAGCAAAAGAATCTAAAGTTAATATTGTAATAGACTTTGCAAATATGTCAGACGAAACTAAAGAAGCTTTGGGATATTCTGGTGAAGGTTCTAAATATGATGAAATAAGAAAAAGTGCTGAAGAAGACGGATATACTTGCAAATAAAAAAGGAGATTTATAAATGAAAAAATATTTAGTAGTATTAGTAGCTTTACTTTTAGTAGTAACAGGTTGTGGAGCCAAGAAATTAACTTGTACAATGACTGAAGATGGTCAAACAATGGAAGCTGTAATGGAATTTGATAAAAATGATGAAGTAACATCTATTAAAATGAATATGACTATGCCATTTGAAGAAGAATTATCTAAAGAGGAACAAGAAACTTACAGTTCATACATGCAAGTGCTTTGCTCAATGTATGACTATGAAGGGGTAGATTGTAATGTAAATACATCTTCCAAAGCTGTAGATGTTGTAATTAAAATGGACTTAGAAAAAATGAGCGATGAAGATAGAAATAATGTTACTGGAACTGAAGGCACTACATATGATGAAATTAAAGCTGACTTAGAAGAATCAGGATATACTTGCAAATAGTATATCTTTTTTCTATATTGAAAAAGAATGTTATACATTTAACATTCTTTTTATTTCTTCCAAATCTATTTTATTTTGTTTTTCAGCATAGCATGGCTTAATATGTAAATGAAAATGTTTTACATCTTGAGAAAGGCCGTTATTTTGCATAAGTGTTATGCCATCACAGTGTAATTTATCAGTAATTAATGAAGATATCTTTTTGGCACATATCATTAAATGATTTAATTTTTCTTCATCAATATCGTATAAATCTTGATAATGTGTTTTAGGAACCAATAAAGTATGTCCATTAGACTCTGGATTAATATCTAAAAAAGCCATAACTAAATCATCTTCATATATACAATAAGAATTAATTTCACCACTAATAATTTTACAAAAAATACAATTTTTATCCATAATTCACTCTCCTAAAATAATTATATCACAAAAAAACAAAAAAGCCCTAAGGCTTTCGTGAATACTGCGAATATTCATATTTATAATGATAAAACTTGATAATAATTATACAATTTTATTGTTTTTTACTTTATTTTTTTAGTATAATAAACTTAAATAAAAAGAATAATTAGGGAATATAGTTTATTGTTGTGAAGGAATGATTAAAAATGAATAAAATAATTGTAGTAGATGATAAAGCTGAAAATATAAAGATTAATAATAATATTGATTTTAATATTGAAACATATGATACATTATTTTCTATTACGAATATCAGAATAGAAATTAAGAATGATGAAGAACTGTATTTTATAATTATGAGTGATAAAAAAAAGTATAAGGTAAATGTTGATGTTAATGCAGGAGTACATGCTAATATATATTTTTTAGAAAGTATTAAAGATAGTAAAATTCAATATAGTTTTACTTTAAGTGAAAAAGCAAACTTAATTATTCAACATTTTAGTAAAAATATCCTTTCTAAACAAATGATTGAAGTCAATCTAATTGGCGAAGGCAGTTGCTTTAATTATCATATAAAAAAAATATGTCATGATAAAGAAACTAGTGATTTTTATATTCACCATTGCGGAAATGAGTCTGTAAGTAATTTGACTGGTGATATTACTTCTTTAAAAAATGGAATTGTAAGTATGCAATTATCTACTTTTATTGAAGAAGATTGTTATAATGCTAATACAATCCAAAGTTTAAGGGTATTAGAATATCAAGGCGGTAAAGAAAGTCTTAAGCCTAATCTTTATATTGATAATAATACAGCTACTATTAATCATAACAATGAGATTTCTATTTTAGATGAATATAATGAAGATGATTTTATGATTAATGAAATATATAATAAGAATTTAAAGTTAGAAGTCACAGAGTTTTTAGAAAAAATAGGGAGGGATAAAGACGAATAGAGACGATTTTTTATTTTTAACGCAGAATATAGTTTATTTTGACAGTGCCGCAACTTCACTTAAACCTAAAATATTAAGTGAAGCTATAAGTAATTATTATAACTACTATTCTGCAAACGCTCATCGCGGTGATTATGATCTAAGTTATAAGGTTGATGATTTAATTGATAAAACGAGAATGTTAGTCAGCAAATTTATAAATTGTAGGAAAGAAGAAATCGTATTTACAAATAATGCCACAGATTCTTTAAATAAAATAATATCAGGATATTTTGATGATTATTTAACTGAAGGCGATGAAATTTTAATAACTAAATCAGAACATGCCTCAAATGTTTTACCTTGGTTTGAATTAA
Source organism: uncultured Bacilli bacterium (assembly GCA_944350495.1). Classification (GTDB taxonomy): domain Bacteria; phylum Bacillota_I; class Bacilli_A; order RF39; family UBA660; genus UBA5578. The sequence goes on along the minus strand of CALVOZ010000003.1, from coordinate 203,377 downwards.
AAAATAAAAAGAAAATAAAGATTAATTATATTCCTTTAAACGATAATTTTGAAGTTGAAATTGCTAATGTCGAAAAAAATATTAACAATAACACAAAAGTTATTTCTTTGGCATTAACAACAAATGTAATTGGGGATACTAGACCTATTAAAGAAATAATTTCTCTTGCTCATAAACATAATATATTAGTGATAGTTGACGGAGCGCAAGCTATATCTCACAACAAAATTGATTTGCAAGATTTAGATATAGATTTTTTTGTCTTCTCTGCACATAAGATATTAGGGCCTACTGGTTTAGGTATTTTGTTTGCTAAAAAGAAATATTTAGATAATATAAAACCTCTAATTGTTGGTGGAGGAATGAATATAGATTTTAATAGTCAAACAAAATATGAATATTCTAAAACCCCGTATCGTCTAGAAGCAGGCACACCAAATATCGCATCAATTATATCCTTCGGTAATATCATTGAATATTTAAACAAAATAGATATTTATCAATTAAATAATTATGTATATAGTTTAAGAGAATATGCAATAAAGAGATTAAAAGAAATTAATAATATAATTATACACAATGAAAATATTAAAACTAATATTATAGTATTTAATTATAAAGGAATAAATGCCCATACTCTTGCAGAGTACCTAAATAAAAATAAAATATGTATTCGAGCTGGTAATCATTGCGCTAAAATGATAAAAGAAGTTTTAAATGTTAAAGATACTTGTCGTATTAGTTTATATTTTTATAATACAAAAGAAGAAATTGATTATTTAATAGAAATATTAAAAAGTGTAAATTGATTACACTTTTTTATTTACATAAAAATATTTATTTTATAAAAAAATATTTTATATCTATTATTTTTGACAAAAAATTGCTATACTTATAATAAGAAAGTAGGGTAGTTAAAATGAAAAATATGGATATTTTCAAAAAAACAATGCCTTATGTATGGATGCGTTTTTTTCTATACTTATTATTAGGCATTGGCATTGTTGCATATTATATATTGGCATTCTTAATAATTGGCTTAACTCAAGGCTTTTCAATTTTAAGCCTAATTATTCTAGCTATTGGTTTTTCAATATATTTTGCAGCAACAAGGTACATTAATTATTTAGTTAAGGCAGGTCACGTTGCCGTAATTTCTGAACTAGCAGAAAAAGGCACTTTACCAGCAGGAGTTAAAGTAACTCAATATGGTAAAGAAAAAGTCAAAAAGAGATTTGCTACTGCAACTGTATTCTACGCTTTAGACGGCTTAGTATCGGGAGCGGTTAAACAAATACAAAGTGTAATATCTCACGTTGGTGGATGGTTTAATAGTATTCCAGCTGTAAAAACGTTCTTTAATCTTTTAAATATTTTTGTTGGTATTGTTCTAGGATATGTCGATGAGGCAGTTTTGGCACATATATTTAGAAAAGATGATGAGAGTGCTTGGAAAGGGGCAGCTGATGGTGTTGTATTATATTTCGAAAGTTGGAAGGAAATATTGAAAAATGCTGTTGGATTAGTTATCTTTATAATCGTTTTCTATTTAATAGGTGGAATAGGAATTTATTTCTTAGTCAATGGCTTAATTGCACTTTTATTTACAACCGAATCAGTTTTAATCTTTATTGTTTCTATTATTGGTGCGTGCTTAATTGTTAATGCTTTTAAAGCTTCATTTGTTGATTCATGGATAACAATTTCTGTTGTAAATAGATATACACAAGTAACATATAATAAACAACCACAATTTGATTTATATGGAAAAGCTAAAGGATGGAGTAAGAAATTTAGTAAAATTTGTTCTAATGCGGAAGCTGAAGGTGCAGTATTAGGTGCTCCTGTAGCTGCTGGGGCAGTTGCAACTACAATGCAACCTGGAGTTCAACCTGTACAGCAAGTTCCAAGTCAAGTTGTGCAACAACAATATGTTCAACCACAACCTGTGATGAATCAAGTACCAGTACAACCAGTAGTTCAACAAGCTTCAGCTGTTCCAACATCACAACAAGTTAATCAAGCAGTGCCATCACAACCATCATATAATGGTTTCGCAACTTCAGTTCAACAGCAATCTGTGATGAATCAAGTACCAGTACAACCAGTAGTTCAACAAGTTTCAGTTGTTCCAACATCACAACAAGTTAATCAAACAGTGTCATCACAACCATCATATAATGGTTTCACAACTTCAGTTCAACAACAATCTGTGATGAGTCAGACACCTGTACAACCACAGATGGGACAACTTGTTCCAAATGCTCAACAGCAAACTTCGGTTCCAACACCACAGTCACCACAATACCCAAATAATATTCAACAATAATAAAAAGACTCAAAAGAGTCTTTTTATAATACATATAAATAAATACAAAAGAAATGTAGAATGCTTGCAGCAAGAACAAAAAAATGCCATATAGAATGCATATATTTTACTTTTGCTCCTACTAAGTATACTATTGCACCTAAAGTATATGTAATGCCACCAGAAACTAAAAGAATAAATCCAGTTGGTGCTAAATTAGCCATTAAAGTTTTAAAATCAAAAATTACAGTCCAACCCAAAATTAAATATAAGATAAAAGATATTTTTTTATATTTTTCTAAATTAATGGAATTAAATATAATACCTAAAATAGAACATGACCAAATAATGCCAAACATTATCCAACCTTTAAGACCATTTAAAGTAATTAAAGTAAATGGAGTATAGGAACCGGCTATTAATAAAAAAATTGAACAGTGGTCAAATACACGAAATACTTTTTTTGCTTTATTAGGTTTAAAACTATGATATAGAGTAGACATTAAATAAAGAATTATTAATGATGTTCCATAGATAACTCCGCTTACAACGTTTAAGGCACCTGTTTTAGCTCCTTCAATAATACATAAAACTAGAGCAGTAATAGCTAAACCGGCTCCGACTCCATGTGTAATCGCGCTCATTAATTCTTCGCCTAGAGTATATTTCTTTAATTTAATACGTTCTTTCTTTTCAATAACATTCTTCTTTTTACTTTGAGTTACTTTATTTTCCAATTTTATCACCTCTATTGATTATATAACTAAACGATAAATAAGTAAAGTTTAAATATTGTCGAATTTATTGTTTTTATGTTACAATTTACATGGTGATATTATGTCAGTTATAAAAATTTTAGATGAAATTCTAGCTAATAAAATAGCAGCTGGTGAAGTAGTTGAAAGATGTTCTTCCGTTGTTAAAGAGTTAGTCGAAAACAGTATAGATGCTGGAAGTACTGAAATTAAAGTGGAACTTTTAGAGTCAGGAGTTAAAGAAATAAAAGTAATAGATAACGGTAAAGGGATGGATGAAGTAGATGCTGTTGCTTGTTTTAGTAGACATGCAACAAGTAAAATTTATCGTGAAAGTGATCTTTATCGTATTGGAACACTTGGATTTAGAGGTGAAGCCTTAGCTAGCATTGCCTCAGTTGCTAAAGTAACACTTATAACTTCAACGGGTGGAATCGGAACATTAGTTGAAATACATGGTGGTAAAATTATCAATGTTGCCAAAGGTGATAGTCGTAAAGGAACAATTATTTCCGTTGACGAATTATTTTATAACACTCCTGCACGATTAAAACATTTAAAAAGTTTATATGCAGAATTATCTAATATAATTGACTATATGAATAAATTAGCACTCTCACATCCTAATATTAGATTTTCTCTTTATAATGACAACAAACTTATTTTTGGTACTGATGGTTCAAATAATTTATTAAAAACTATAAAAGATGTATATGGTATTGAAATTGCTAAAAAGATGGTAGAAATTAATGCTTCTAATGATGACTATGAAATCTCAGGATTTATCAGTTTACCAGAAGTTAATAAATCAAGTCGCAATTCGATTGTTACTATTGTAAATGGTAGAATTGTAAAGAATGTTGAATTAAATAGATGGATTAACGAAGGATATCATTCATTAAAACCAGATAATAGATATCCCGTTGTAGTTCTTAATATTAAAGTTGACACAAGCATTGTTGATGTTAATATACATCCAACTAAAATGGATATTAAATTTGGAAAACAAGAAGAATTAAATGAATTAGTATATGAGACAATCAAGAATAAATTAAAAGAAAAAACTTTAATTCCTCATATTGATATAAAAAAAGAAGTTATAAAAAGCGAGGAGGTGCCCAAATATGAAACACTCACTTTAGATTTCAATACAATCAGTGAATCTAGTAACGAATATAATAAAGAAGAAACAATAATTCCTATAAATGATGATTTAATTAATTTAGAAGTGCATGAAGACGTAAAAGAGCGTTTACCAATTCTATATCCAGTAGGTTTGGTTCACGGAACTTATATAATTGCGCAAAATGATTCAGGAATGTATTTAATAGATCAACATGCAGCCAAAGAACGGATTAATTATGAAATGGTAAAGAAAAAATTATTTGATGGTAAAAAAGAAACAATTCCGCTATTACTTCCAGTTACTATTGAATATACAACTAATGAATATTTAGTTTTAAAAGAAAATTTTGAATTAATTGAATCATTAGGATTTAAAATAGAAGAATTCGGTATTAATTCTGTTATTGTTAAAGAACATCCTATTTGGCTACCAACTTATAATTTTCAAGAAAATATACAAAAAATATTTGAAATGATATTAGAAAAAGAAAAAAATTTTAATATTAAACGTTTTTATGACAATCTATCAGCCACTGTTGCTTGTAAAATGAGTATTAAAGCTAATACAAATATTACATTAGAAGAGATGGAACGATTAATTAATGACTTACGTGAATGTGACAATCCTTTTAATTGCCCTCATGGAAGACCAACAGTTATTTATTATTCTAAAAGTGATCTAGAAAAAATGTTTAAAAGAAGTGGCTTTTAATTGTTTGACATTATAGACATTTTATATTATAATCAGTCTAAAGAAAGGGCGAATGTTATGTTTAAATTAATGAATGGGCAACATCATCATATGCATTTGCACTTGTTAATACGACATTAAAAGTTGTAGGCGCAAGTGCTCTTTGTGGTGCTTGTTGCCTGTATTGTACGTTATAAAAGACTATGCAGGATCATGCGTAGTCTTTTCATTATATATGTGTAATAAGCACCGAAAAATTTTAAATTAGTTTAAGGAAGGTGTTTATGATGATAAAAATTAAAAAAGGTATTGTTTTTAGTTATGATATTGAAAGAATATTAAAAGGTAAAAATGCATTGGATTATGATTATAAGAAAAGTAACATAGAGATACCAACTTCTTCTTTTATTAGAAATTTAAGAGAAAATTTTGAAGAAGACACAAAAAAAATATTTAAAGATGTAGTCGTTATTAGTGAAGATGAGATGTTAGATGGTTTATATTTCGCTATAAAAAGTGTTGAAGGGAGGTACCCCCATTGTATCACTAGATAAAGTTTATTTATCAGACGATGATGCGATTTTTTTAGATTGTACGAGGATGAGCCAAAGCAGTGAATTGGTATCAAGAAAAAGACCTAATAGGCCAAATGACGTGCTGATACAAATAGCAGATATTGTATATAATTTGAAGAAAGATATGCAAAGAAAAGTATTTTTAGCTGATGATGTTGTATTTAGTGGAGATGTATTAAGAAAAATAGTTGAGCTATTTCAACAATTTGGTATAGAGGTAGTTGGAATTAAAAGTTCGATAGCTACTAAAAATAGTTATGAATATTTTAATAAAAACTTATTATATGGTTTAGAGGCAGGGTATTTATTAGAAGATGATGTTATAGATCAAATATGTGAAAGAGATTTTTATTTTGGTATAGTTCAATCTGGAATATCAATAAAGAGAAAAGATGATGTTTTTAAAGCACCATATTTTAAGCCATATGGAAACCCTGTAGAACGAGCCTCAATACCACTTTTATATGAGAATTCTTTTTCTCAAAATTGTATTGATAGATCAATTATGCTTTGGGATGAAATAAGTAGATTGAGTGCTCGAGATATAAAAGTTTGTGAATTACCAGAAAAAATAGTAGGTACAAATTCAGATGAGACAATTGTTAAGGAATTAAAGAAAGGAAAAAGAAAATGAAAAAAGTACAAATAGGAATAATGGGGTCAGCGGCTGATTTAAATTATGACGTTGAAACTGAAAAATTTGCTAAAGAATTAGGTAAATTAATTGCAGAAAGTGGTAACATTTTAGTATATGGTGCTGAAAAACCATATAGTTCATTATCGACTAATGCCGCAATTGAATGTAGCAAAAATGGAGGCATTACTGTTGGGATATGTAGCGGCAAAGATAAATACATTTATGGAGATTATCGTCCTACTGTATTAATACCGTGTGGATTAGAAATCGGTGGTGGGCGTGAATTTACTTTAGTTTTGTCGTGTGATGTTATTATAGCAATTGGCGGAGGATCTGGCACTTTAACAGAGATGGCTATCGCTTATCAAGCTGGAATCCCAATAGTAACTATTGACAAATTTGATGGTTGGGCTAAATCTTTATCAAATCAATATATAGATGATAGAAAAAGATTAAAATGTATTAAAGCTAGCACGCCAAAAGAAGCTTTAGAAAAGGCTTTAACTGTTTTAAAATAGTTAAAAAATAGTAGTTGACTATACTAAAATATTAAACTTTATGATATAATGCTTTTATGGAGGGAATAAAATGAAAAATAATACCAATAAAATGATTACATCAAGAGATGTAGATTTCGCACAATGGTATACGGATATTTGTAAAGTTGCGGATTTAGTTGATTATTCTTCTGTTAAAGGGAGTATGATAATCAGGCCATATGGTTATGCAATATGGGAAAATATTGTCGCCATTTTGGATAAAAAGTTCAAAGAAACTGGGCATGTGAACGTTCAAATGCCGATGTTTATTCCCGAAAGTTTACTTAATGTTGAGAAAAATCACGTTGCTGGATTTGCTCCAGAAGGAGCTTGGGTTACACATGGTGGTAGTGAAGAATTGGAAGAACGAATGATTGTTAGACCTACTAGTGAGGTGTTATTCTGTGAGCACTATAAAAAGATTATTAAATCTTACCGTGATTTACCACTCTTATATAATCAATGGTGTACCATCGTTAGATGGGAAAAAGAAACTCGACCATTCTTAAGAAGTAGAGAAATTCTATGGCAAGAAGGGCACACAATGCACGCTACTAAAGAAGAAGCAATGGAAGAAACATTAAGAATGTTAAATGTTTATCGAGATGTTCAAGAAAATTATTTAGCTTTACCAGTTATAACAGGTAAAAAAACTGAAAAAGAAAAGTTTGCAGGAGCTGAAGCAACGTATACTCTAGAAGCAATGATGTACGATGGGATTGCTTTACAAAATGGAACAAGTCATTACTTTGGTCAAGGTTTTGCAAAAGCATTTGGAATTCAATTCTTAAACAAAGAAAATAAATTAGAAACTCCTTATCAAACTTCTTGGGGTGTTACAACTAGAATGATTGGAGCAATTATTATGACTCATGGTGATGACCATGGATTAGTGTTACCCCCTCAAATTGCTCCTGTTAAAGTATGTATAATACCAATTGGTGAGGTAAATGAATCTGTAGATAAAATAACTAATGAACTAAAAAACAATGATATTACCTTTATAGTTGATGATACCGATAAATCGCCAGGTTTTAAATTTGCTGAAGCCGAGGTTAAAGGGTACCCAATTCGCATTGAAGTTGGAAAACGCGATTTGGAAAAAGGGTTTGTTACACTAGTTAGAAGAGATACATTAGAAAAAATTAAAGTTAATATTGATGATGTATTAGATAAAGTTCAAGAATTATTAGTTGATATTCAAAATAATATGTTTAATCGTGCTCGTGCAAGACGTGATAGTATGATTTATAATGCCGATAATTACGATGAATTTAAAAATATTGCTGCTAGTAAACCAGGTTTTATTATTGGTAAATGGTGTGGTGATGTCGCTTGTGAAAACAAGATTAAAGAAGATACAACATTTAAATCTAGATGTCTTATAGATGAAGAAGTTTCAGGTAAATGTGTATGTTGTGGTAAAGAAGCTAGGTATGTTCTTTACTGGGGAAAACAATATTAGGAGGATATTTAATTATATGATAGAAGATATTTTAACGAATACTGAATTAGAAATGACGGAGGCAATTGAAAATTTAGAAAAAAGATTTTCTAATATTCGTGCTGGTAGAGCTAATCCAGCTATCTTAGATGGTGTCATGGTTAATTACTATGGTTCTGATACACCATTAAAGCAATTAGCTACTATTTCAATTCCAGAGGCAAGACAATTAATGATTAAACCATTTGATAAAAGTTCTATTAATGCTATTGAAAAAGGAATATATGAATCAAACGTTGGTTTAACACCAAATAACAATGGAGAAGTTATTATTTTAAATATTCCAATTTTAACAGAAGAAACAAGAAGAGAATATGTTAAGCAAGCAAAAAGTTATGCTGAAGATTGTCGTATTGTTCTAAGAAATATTCGTCAGGATGCTAACAAAGACATCGATAAATTAGAAGTACCAGAAGATGATGCTAAAAAAGGTCAAGAAGATGTTCAAGAATTAATTAACAAATATAATAAAATTGTCGATGAGAAATTTAAAGAAAAAGAAACAGAATTAATGACAGTTTAATTCTGTTTTTTTATTTAGTTTTTTACAAATAAATGTATCTAAAAGAGAATAATTTTATTTATTGTATAACCCGGTATTATTTGATATAATTAATAAAGGTGATTGAAAGTGTGGTTTAAGAAAAACAGTAAAGAAATTGACTATCGTTCCGTTAACGATGTCTTAAGTTTAGTTAAAAAAATATTAAGTGTTCTTTTAATACTATTAATTATTTTAATATCTTGGGTTGCTTTACAAATCTTATCTGATTTGGAGATTAAAGATATTTTATTAACTGTTATTGGTATTTTAAGCCCATTATTTATTGGTCTTATTGTCGCTTGGCTATTAAATCCATTTGTGAAATGGTTAACTAAGAAAAAAATAAAAAGACCAATTGGCGTTGTACTTGCTTATTTATTGTTGATTGGTGGTATAGCATTAATGCTTGGAACTATTATTCCAGTTTTATATGAGCAACTAATTGATTTTGCCGATACCTTACCTTCACTGTTTAAAACAATTGAAGAATGGATGACAACTTTCTTTAATAATTTAAATAATAAATTACCAATTGATTTAGAAACTGTTAAAGATAATGCATTTGCTGAAATAGAGAGATTTGGTAATAATTTAGTATCTACTTTACCAAGTTTAATTTTAGATATTGGTGGTACTATAGTATCAAGTTTAAGTACTTTTTTAATAGGATTAATTATTGGCTTCTTCTTATTATTAAGTTTTGATAACATGGAAGAAACTTATATCTTTTTATTTCCAAAAAATTGGCGAGATGACGTTGAATACTTATTTGGAAAAATAAATTTATCTTTAAAAAATTATGTTAAAGGCGTTTTAGTAGATGCTTTTATTGTATTCATTATTTGTAGTTTAGCATTTAGTTTTGTTGGTTTGAAAGCACCATTGCTATTTGCTGTATTTTGTGCGATTACCAATGTAATTCCTTATATTGGGCCATATATTGGTGCTGTTCCAGCCGTTATTGTTGGTTTCTCAATGAGCCCAACAATAGGATTATTAGTTACCGTTTCAATCGTTATTATTCAGTTTATTGAGGGCAACTTCTTACAAGAATATATTATGAGTAAAACTACCAAGTTGCATCCTGTAACTATCATAATTGGATTGCTTGTATTCCAACATTTTTGGGGGATTATCGGAATGGTAGTTTCAACACCAATTATTACAATCATTAAAGTCATATTTAATTTTATTGACCATAAATGGCATATCATTGATTACGATGTCGATGATGAAGAAAAAGAAAAAGATGAAGAAATAGAGGTATTAGAAAATGCGTAAAGTAGTAGCAATCGATGGCCCTGCTGGCAGTGGAAAGGGCACAGTAGCTAAAATATTAGCTAAAAATTGTAATTTAGTTTATATAGATACAGGTGCAATGTATCGAGCCATCGCGTATGCGACTTTAAATAACAATATTGCATTAGATGAAAAAGATAAAATTGTCGAATTAGCCAAAAAATCGAAAATAGATTTTATTGACGGTAAGACTTACTTAAACGGCATTGATGTCAGTACCGAAATAAGAACAATGGAAGTTACTAAAATAGTTTCTCAAATATCAAGTATCGTAAAGTTAAGAGAAATATTAGTAGGCTTGCAACAAAAAATGGCAGAATCTCATGATGTAATTATGGAAGGAAGAGATATTACAACTGTTGTTTTACCAAATGCTAATTTTAAATTTTATCTTGATGCAACTGAAGAAGAACGTGCCAAAAGACGTTTTAAAGAAAATCAAGAAAAAGGAATAGAATCAACATATGAAGAGGTATTAGAGAATATTCAAAAAAGAGATTATAATGATATGCATAAAGAAGTTGGTTCTCTAACACGCTGCGAGGATGCTATTTATATTGATTCAACAAATTTAACTATTGATGAAGTAGTTAAAAAAATACAAAAAATTATCGAGGTGTAATGAAATGAATTTAAAAGATTTATATATAAATTTCTTTATAAGTAAAAAACATAAGCAAATTCCAAGTGCTCCAGTTGTACCTGAAAATGATTCAAGTGTTTTATTTAATACAGCTGGAATGCAACCGTTAATTCCGTATTTGATGGGACAACCACATCCTTATGGAACTAGATTATGTGATTATCAAAAATGCGTTCGTACTAATGATTTAGATGAAGTAGGTGATACAACTCACCATACATTTTTTGAAATGCTTGGTAATTGGAGTTTGGGTGATTACTTTAAAGATGAAAGTATTGAATGGAGTTTTGAATTTTTAACAAAACATTTAAATATTCCCATTGAAAAATTAGCTGTTACTGTATTTGCTGGTAATGACTTAATTCCATTTGATGAGGCAAGTTATAACAAATGGTTAAGTTTAGGAATTAAAAAAGAAAGAATTGCTAAAACAATAGAGGATAATTTCTGGATTGCCGGTGAATCTGGACCATGTGGACCTGATACTGAAATTTTTTATTTTAGAAGTACTGATGAGATTCCAGATATATTTGATCCTGAAGATTCTAGATGGGTTGAAATTTGGAATAATGTATTTATGCAATTTCACAAAAGTGCTGATGGAGTAGTTACTGAATTACCTGCTAAAAATGTTGATACTGGAATGGGTGTTGAGAGAACTACTGCTATTCTAGAAGGAGTTAATGATAATTACTTATCTAGTATTTGGAAAGATGTTATTGCTTTAATATCTGAAATTTCTCATTTGCCATATGTGGGAAATGAAAAAAGTATGCGCATTATTGCTGACCATTTAAGAACAGCAGTATTCATCAGTGCTGATCCAGCAGGAATTAAACCAAGTAATACTGATCAAGGATACATTTTAAGAAGATTGATTAGAAGGGCAATTAGACATGCTAAAAATTTGAATATTGATATTAACAGTGATTGGGAACAAAGAATTGCCAAATTATTATTAAACAAATATATGGGATATTATTCCGAGTTAGAGACGAATTATGATGTTGTACTTACAGTATTAAGAGATGAAAAAGTTAAATTTAATCGTACTTTAGAGAAAGGACTACGTGAATTTGAAAAAGTAATTTCTAAATATAATGTAATTGATGATGTCAATGCGTTCCGCTTATATGATACTTATGGTTTCCCAATTGAACTTACTATTGAATTAGCTAATGAACGTGGTATTAAAGTTGACGAAGATGGCTTCAATCGTAAATTTAAAGAACATCAAGAATTATCAAGAACTGCTTCTGCAGGTAAATTTAAGGGCGGACTTGCTGGAAATAGTGAAATAGAAACTAGATATCATACTGCAACTCATTTATTAAATGCTGCCTTAAAAATTGTAGTTAATAAAGATGTTCATCAAAAAGGTTCAAATATCACTGATGAACGTATGAGATTCGATTTTAGTTGTGATCACAAATTAACTGATGAAGAAAAATCTCAAGTTGAAGCTTTAGTTAATAAGTGGATTTGTGAAGGATACGAAGTTATTTCTCAAGAAATGAGTAAAACTGAAGCAATTTCTAGTGGTGCCGAATGTATGTTTATCGAAAAATACCCTGATATTGTAACTGTTTATAGTATTGGTGATTTTTCTAAAGAATTATGTGGTGGACCACATGTTACCAATACAAGTGAAATTGGTAAATTTAAAATTGTAAAAGAAGAAGCTAGTTCAGCTGGAGTTAGAAGAATTAAAGCTGTTATTGAATGATGAATTATCAGTTAGAATTAGAAAAAAAATTAGAAGAAATTGCTAAACTAGATTCTAAACCTAAATTACTATTACATGCTTGTTGTGGACCATGTAGTAGTTATGTATTAGAATATTTAAATTGTTATTTTGATATAACAATCCTTTATTATAATCCTAATATTTATCCTGACACTGAATATGTTCGCAGACGTGATGAATTAAAAAATTTCTTAACGAAATTTAAATTAAAAGATACAATTAAGGTTATGGAAGTGCCTTATAATCCTGATGATTATTATAATGCAATTAAAGGAAAAGAAAAATTAGGAGAGAAGAGTAGCAGGTGCTACGAATGTTATAAACTACGTTTAAATAAGTCAGCCCAATACGCTAAAGAATATAATTATGACTATTTCACCACAACATTGTCTATAAGTCCATATAAAGTAAGTGCTTGGATTAATGAAATAGGAAGTACTTTAGAAAAAAAATATAACATTAAATATTTATATGCAGATTTCAAAAAAAAGAACGGTTATAAGCGTTCTTTGGAATTATCAGCTGAATATGGATTATATCGCCAAAGTTATTGTGGTTGTAAATATTCTATGGAAGCAAGAAATATTCAAAATAAAAAAGAAGATTAATTCTTCTTTTTTTATTCACATGTCGCACCAGATGAAATATACATTGCTTTAACTGAATCTAAAGTTAATTGATTGTCATCATTTAAATATATTTCTAATGATTCATTATCAGCAGCCATTGCTTTTAAATCTGTCTCTGTATATTCAATAGTTACATCAGAAGTTAATTTATTATCCTCAATTTCAACTTTAAATGTATATCCTCCATATTGACTAAATGAATCATAATTACGATTTAAACTATCTTCAAATAGATTTAAAATTTCTTCGTCATTAGAAACAACAATCTCACGGCTAACTATTTTATTAACAATGCCATCTTCATCAGCATATATTAAAAATTTAGATCCTGTGGCATACCCTTGAGTATCAGCATAATCGAACTCAGCTGAACATACTGCAGTTGCATCTTTGTCATCTAAATCCATATTTTTTACTAAGTCAGTAGGTAATTCTTCTTTTTGTTCCTTTTTGTTATTACCACATCCAGTAATTAATATAATACATATAATAATTGTTAAATATTTAAATATATTTTTCATTTTATCATCCTTTCTTTTCCATTATAACATAAAATTATAAAAATAGATTAAAAAGTTATTTTATTATTGACTTATGACAACTTGTCATTATATAATGATATAATCGCTCGGAGGAAATTATGCCAACAATAACATTTAATAAATTATCAAGAGATAAGAAAAAAGCACTTGAAGCCGCTGCTTTAAAAGAATTTTCTAATCATACATATGAGGATATTAGTATTAATCGTATTATTCACGAAATCGGAATGCCTCGAGGCAGTTTTTATTTATATTTTGAAAATAAAGAAGACTTATATTTATATGTAACAGATAAATATATTACTAAATTCATTTATTCTTTTATAAATTACATAAAAGAAAATAATGGAGATATTATAAAGTCATATGAAGGAGTCTTAGATATAATTATTAAATACTGTAAAAATGGGGAAAAGGCAGCTTTAGTTACAAAATTTTTAGAGGGATTAACTCATCGAATAAGTGGAAAAACTAAAGCTATCAATCGGCAAGATATTATTAATTGTACAACTAATTCAATCAATAAAGAATACTTAAGTGATGATGTAGATAAAGATTTATTTTATATTATCGATTTACTGACTAATACATTAATTCATTCATTAACTGAATATTTATTAATGAATAAAGATGAAATAAGAGTTAAAAATAAATATTTTAGTCAGTTAAATATCATAAAAAAAGGAATATATAAAATATAGGAGGATTTATGATAAAGTTATTTAAAAAATTAGAACGAAAAGAATTAATATTTATAATTATAAGTATTACTTTAATGTTATTTCACGTATGGTTAGAACTTAAAGTACCTGATTATATGAGCACAATTACAAGATTAGTCCAAACTGAAGGTAGTCAAATGAATGATATTCTTATCGAAGGCTTTAAGATGATTGCTTGCGCATTTGGTAGTTTAATTTGTTCAATCATTATTAGTTATTTTGCAGCTTGTGTTGGTTCAGGCTTTTCCAATACTTTAAGAAAAGATATTTTTTCTAAAGTTGAAAAAATGGGAATGGCTGAAATAAAAAAATTCTCAACAAGTAGTTTAATTACTCGTACAACTAATGATGTAATGCAAGTAGAAATGCTTGTTGGTATGGGACTACAGGCAATTGTAAAAGCACCAATTATGGCAACTTGGGCAATATTTAAAATCTTAGACAAAGGTTTTGAATGGTCAATCTTAGTTGCTGTATGTGTTGCAATATTATTAACTACTGTAAGTATATTAATGATAATTGTTTTACCAAGATTTGAACGTGTTCAAAAATTAATTGATAAAATTAATGGCATCACGAGAGAAAATCTATCTGGTATTCGTGTTATTAGAGCTTTTAATGCAGAGAAATATCAAAACGAAAAATTTGGTGAAACAAACGATGAATTAACTGAAACACAATTATTTAATCAAAGATGTTTCGCAATTATGAATCCTATGATTAATTTAATTATGAATGGGCTTACATTAGGAATATATATTATTGGTGCTATTTTAATTAATAAAGCTATGATGTTAGATAAAATTGTTTTATTTAGTAATATGGTTGTTTTCTCAAGTTACGGTATGCATGTCATCATGTCATTCTTAATGCTTACAATGACATTTATGTTGTTCCCAAGAGCACAAATATCTGCTAAACGTATTAATGCTGTATTAGATGAGGAAATTTCGATTAAAGATGGTACTTTTGATGGAAAAACTGATGAAGTTGGGACTGTTGAGTTTAAAAATGTTTCTTTCAAATATCCTGATGCAGATGAATACGTTTTAAAAGATATTTCATTTAAAGCTAAAAAAGGGGATACGATTGCATTTATTGGCTCAACTGGTAGCGGTAAGAGTACATTAATTAATTTAATTCCTAGGTTTTATGATGCCACTGAAGGTGAAGTATTAGTTGATGGTGTCAATGTCAAAGATTATACTTTAGAAGCATTAAATAATAAATTAGGTTATGTTCCTCAAAAAGCAGTTATGTTTACAGGTACTGTATCTTCTAATGTTGGATATGGTAACAATGGTAAGAGCGCTGTTACGCTAGATAAAATTAAAGAAGCTATTGATGTCGCACAAGGCACTGATTTTGTAAGAAAAATGGAAGATGATTATGAAGGTCATGTAGCTCGTGGTGGTACAAACTTATCTGGCGGTCAAAAACAAAGATTAGCGATTGCTAGAGCTATTGCTCGTGATCCTGAAATATATATTTTTGACGACTCTTTTAGTGCTTTAGATTATAAAACTGATGCTATTTTAAGAAAAGAATTAAAAGAATATACCAAAGATGCTACTAGTATTATTGTAGCTCAAAGAATTGGTACGATTTTAAATGCTGATACAATTATAGTTTTAGATGAAGGTAATTGTGTAGGTATTGGCACTCACCAAGAATTATTAAAAAATTGTGAAGTATATAAAGAAATTGCTTTATCACAATTAAGTGAGGAGGAGTTAAAAAATGCCTAAAATTGGAAATGTAAACAACTATGAAAAATCTAAAGATTTTAAAGGTTCAATGAAACGTTTAATCCTTAATTTAAATCCTTGGCGAAATATTATGATTTTTGCACTCTTGCTTGCGATGATAAGTGCCATATTTTCATTAATTGCTCCAGATAAATTATCTGGACTAACTGATACTATTACTGCAGGGATTGGCCCAAATCAAGAGAAATTAGAACTGATTATTGCTGAAGTAAATAATAACTTAAGCACTGAAAATTTAGAAAATAAATTAAATAATTTAAATATTGAATTAGAATTATCAGATGATGAAATAAATAATGTAAATAATATACTCTTACAATTAGCTAATTCTAAAGATGAAAATAAAATTAATCTATTTTTACAATTACCAGATAAAGTATTGTTATATCTTATCGATGATATTAAGATTGATAACACTATAATTAGTTCTGAAGAACAACTAGAAATGTTAAATTTAATGAATGGTTTAGATACTAATGATCAAAATCAATTATTAATACTTATAGATCAATTACCTCCGACCATTTATGGATTGGTAAAACCTAGAATAGATATGGATAAAATTAAAAGCATAGCTATTTTTATGGGTTCTTTATATTTGCTAAGTGCATTATTTAATTATATTCAAAGTTATTCAATGACTACTGTATCTAATAGGTTTGCTAATAACTTAAGAAAAAGAATAAGTGTTAAAATCAACAAATTACCACTTAAATATTTTGATACTCATGAAACAGGTGATGTCTTATCCCGTGTTACTAATGACGTTGATACAATTTCTCAAAACTTAAACAACTCCTTAGCAATTTTAGTAAGCAGCATTACATTATTTATAGGTTCGATATTCATGATGTTTACAACTAATTGGATTTTAGCACTTACTGCTATTTTATCGACAGTATTAGGTTTTATCTTAATGTTTATGATCTTAGGTAAATCACAGAAATACTTTAATCAACAGCAGGAGGAATTAGGTAATGTAAATGGATATATAGAGGAAATGTATTCGGGACATAATGTTATCAAAGCCTATAATGGTACTAATGATGCTATTGAAGAATTTAATAAATTAAATACTAAATTATATACTGCTAATATGAAAAGTAGATTCTTATCTGGAACAATGCATCCAATCATGGGTTTTACTGGTAATTTTGGTTATGTTATGGTTTGTATTGTTGGTGCTATTTTAACGATGAATAACTTTATTACTTTTGGCGTAATTGTAGCTTTCATGATTTATGTTAGATTATTTACTAATCCATTATCACAAATTGCTCAAGCAATGGCTAGTTTACAATCAACAGCTGCAGCGTCTGAGCGTATTTTTGAATTTTTAGATGAAAAAGAAATGTCAGATCAAAAAAATCTACAAAAACATTTAGATAAATCAAAAGTAAAAGGAAATATCGAATTTAGTCATGTTAAATTTGGTTATGATCCAGGAAGAACAATCATTAAAGATTTTAGTGTTAAAGTAAAACCAGGACAAAAAATTGCAATTGTTGGTCCAACCGGGGCTGGGAAAACTACAATGGTTAATTTATTGATGAAATTTTATGAAATCAATAATGGTGATATTTTAATTGATGGTGTATCAACGAAAGATTTAACCCGTGAAAATATTCATGAATTGTTTATTATGGTTCTACAAGATACATGGCTATTTGAAGGTACTATCGGTGATAATATTCGCTTTAATAAAGAAAATGTAAGTGATCGAGAGATATGGCAAGCTTTAAAAACTGTTGGTGTTCATCACTTCGTTAAAACTTTACCTGGTGGCTTAGATTATGTTATTGGTGACAATGATACAATAAGTCAAGGGCAAAAACAATTACTTACAATTGCTCGTGGTATGATTGAAGATGCACCATTCTTAATCTTAGATGAAGCTACTTCAAATGTTGATACGAGAACCGAAGAATTAGTTCAAAAGGCCATGGATAAATTAACTGAGGGAAGAACTTCATTTATCATTGCTCACCGCCTTTCAACAATTAGAAATGCTGATTTAATCCTTGTCATGAAAGATGGAAATATCATTGAACAAGGAAATCACGATGAATTAATAGATAAAAATGGATTCTACGCTAGTTTATATAATTCTCAATTTGAAAAATAGGCTAATTGCTTATTTTTTTTTAATACTGTATAATTGTATAGGAGGGTAAAATGAAAGTATTAATAGGAACAAGAAATAATGTCAAGGTAGAAGCATGTGAATCAGCATTTAAGACATATTTTGACGATGTTGAAATAATAACTGTAGATGTACCATCAGAAGTTAGTGAAATGCCTCTTAACGATGAAATTAGTCTTGGTGTTAGGAATCGAATTAAAAATTTAAAACAATATGCAACCGACAATAAGATCGATGCAGATTATTACGTTGCCGCTGAATCAGGAATTCAAGATTATTTTGATGAATGGATGATTACAGCTGTTGCCGGAATTGAAGATAATCATGGACTAAGAAGTTATTCAACGAGCCCAAGTTATCCAGTACCAAGAGAATTAGTTGATGAGATAATCCATGATGGATTAGGGCCAGTAATGGATAACATCTTTGCTGATGATGACTCTGGGCATCATAAAGGTGGAATAGGCTTCTTAACTCATGGAAAAATAAGAAGATATAATCTAATTCAAGAATCATTTATGATGGCAATAATTCGTGTAATCAATAATAATTGGTAATTATTAATTATAAAAGAACAAGGATTTACCTTGTCTTTTTTCTCAAATTTATGATACAATTATAATGGTAATAGATTGCGAGGTACGTATGAATCAAAAAGGCTTTACATTAGTAGAAATCATTGGTGTATTAACAATTCTTACCTTAATAGTTTTAGTTGCATTTCCTAACATCTTGGGTGCAATGACTAAAACTGAAGAAAAAATGGATGAAGCAACAGAAACCTTACTTATAACCAATGCAAAAAATTATTGGAACGATACAACAATAATGGCAGAAGGCAGTAATTATTGCGTTAGAATTAAAACATTAATTAAACAAAATTATACTAAAACCCCAATATCAACTGTAAAAAAAGAAAAAGAAGAAGAATTAGAAAATACCTATTGCGTTACTGCTAGTCATAACGGAACAAAATGGGTTTATCAATTAACTAATACTTGTAGTTGTTAATGAACTATTTAAATAGATTTGAAATTTTAATTGGTACTGATAATTTAGATAAACTTAAAAAAGCACGAGTACTAATTATTGGCATTGGAGGAGTAGGCGGTTATACGGCAGAGTCTTTAGCACGTAGTGGAATTGGTTATCTACATATTGTTGATTATGATGTGATAGATGAAACTAACATAAATCGACAAATAATCGCGCTGCATAGTAATATTGGGGAATATAAAGTTGATGTTATGCGTAAACGTATTCAGGATATAAATCCTAATATAGAAATAAAAACTAGTAAAGAATTTATTAATGCGGAGAATATTAATGAGTATATAAATAATGTTGATTTTGTTGTTGATGCTTGTGATACAGTTTCAACAAAGTTAAATATTATTTTAACTTGTAAAAAACTAAATATTCCATTTATTTCATGCATGGGAACAGGCAATAAAATGGATCCAAGTAAATTAAAGATAATGGACATTAGCAAAACTAGTTATGATTCATTAGCTAAAAAGATTCGTAAATTTGTTAAAGATAACCGTATTAAAGGGAAAATAATGGTTATATGCAGTGATGAAATAAAATATTCGCAAGTTACACAACCGATTCCCTCTAATGCTTTTGTACCAGCTGTTGCAGGGCTATTAGCAACTAGTTATGTTATAAACCAAATTATTAAGTAGGTGAATTATGAAACTATTAGATGACGCAAAAAGTTTTAATGGCAATGTCGTTTGTGTAGGCGTACAAAACAAAGATTTGCTTCAAGCCTTAAGCAAAAATAAAAAAGCCTCAGTTTTTACAATCGATTTTACTAAAAGAAGAGGAATCTTTTCTTCTAGAAAAAAAAGTAAGATTACTAACGGAAAAAAAGTTAATATTAAAAAGTTAAGAAAAACTTTTAAAAAGAAATCAATTGATACTCTAATTTTTGATTTAAATGAAATGTATGAATATTTTAAGTATTTTATTGGTGATAGCATAATCATTACCAAAGGTAAAATATATATATATGGAACATCACAATTTATCGATCCTAAAGTATTAATTAATAGATATAAAAGGTATAATACAACTGCTTTTTTAGAAATTAATGGAGATAATTTTACAATTATTATAGATGCAAAAGCAAGTAAAACAACTTGGTTTAAAAATAAAATATACTTAGTTATCGATACATTCCATAATATTGGAGATATGATTTCAGTAGCTTTGATTAGTTAATTAAGGAGATGTCTATATGCAAATAGTTGTAAGTGATATAACAAATTCTTTTTCTTTAGAAAACTTAAAGACCGATATCGATGCAATTAATCAATTTGTTGACAAAGGGAACGTCTTTATTTTGGCGACTAATAAAGCTATGAACTATTTAGCTGAAGATTTAAGCATGATTAACCTTAATTGTGAATATTACATTTGTAATAATGGCGCGGTAATCTTTGATCAATTTTTTAATGTTGTATACCGTAAGGATATTAAACAAGATTTAGTTAGACCAATTTTCAATCAACTATTAAATGATGATAATATGTTAGAAGTTTATGTTGATACAAGTCACGGCTATGTTAGGGATACCAGTAAATCAGCTAACGGCATAGTTGGTAGACCATATGATATAGAAAAAGCTAAAATATTGTTAAATAAAATAGAAAACAGTTATCCAGAAGTTCATGGACATGTCGATGACTCTTATTTAAATATAGTTGATTCTAGTGTCACTAAAGCAAGTGCAGTTGATTATCTTATTAATGCCTATAATTATGATGTTGATAAAGTTATTGCAACTGGAGTTGGCACAAATGATTTAGAATTAATTGAAAATTATAAAGGATATACATTTGAAAACAGTATTCAAGATTTAAAAGATAAATCAATAAAAACAGTTAAAGATATTAAAGAATTATTAGAACTCATTACTCCAACCTCAAACCCTGATGAATTTGATATTGAATTTGAAAAACAAGTTGAAGACTATTTATAGTCTTTTTTTTATGACAAAATATTACAGTATTATGAGATATAAATATATTAAGGAGGTAATATGACTAAACATTTTAAAACTAAAAAAATAATTAGAAGATTATCCATTATAAAATATATTTTAATTTCAATATTTTCCATTTTGATGATAAAAATATGTATTTACTTTTTAAATTCAATCGAACCAATTAAATATTTTTATCCTAAATTACTTATAATTGATTATTATAATAAAATTAAAGATAATACTTTAAATAAACCAATTAATTTATTAAATTATAAAGCGAATATAAAACCCATGCTAAAGCCAGTTATTAATGAAATTGAAAGCAAAACTATATATGTTTATAGTACTCACCCAAAAGAAAAGTATAGTGATAATAAAAGTGTTGTTAATGCATCTAATTATCTAAAACAAACACTAAGTCAATACAATATTAATGTCACTATTGAGGAAGGAGATATAGGCCAGTTTATAATAACTAATAATTATTCATATAATCAAAGTTATTTAGCTAGTAGATATTTTATTAAAGAAGAAATAAAAGATAAAACTTATGATTTAATAATTGATTTACATCGTGATGCAATCTCCAAATCTGCATCGACTGCAACAATTCAAGGAAAAAAATGCGCCAAAATATTATTTGTAATAGGAAAGAAAAACAAAAATTATAAGAAAAATTATGAAATAGCACTTAATTTAAATAAATTAATTAAAAATAAATATCCAACTCTGACTCGTGGAATACTTTTACAAAGTGGTAATAATGTTAATGGAATATATAATCAAGATTTAGCTGATAATATTATTTTAATTGAACTAGGAGGAAATCAAAATACTTATAATGAAGTAAAAAATACAATTGACTTAATTAGCCCAATAATAGGAGATTATTTAAATGACGAAAAGATATCAAATCTTTAAATGGTGTAATATATTTTTATTTACAGTTTTTATGACATTATATTTTTCCCAATTAACTGGTTATTATGAATATCAAAATTATCAAAAAATGATAATGACCGAAGAACAAATTAGACAGTTTGAACAAGATATTAAAGATGGGAAGGAGGTAGATATTAAAGAATACACTGTTAATACAAATCTTAATTATGAAAATACTTTTTCTAACATCGGATTAAATCTCTCAAAATTTATTAGTAACACTATAGAAGATAGCATTATTAAACTATTTTCTAGTATTTCTAATTATGTTCAAGAATAATGCTTTGCATTTTTTGAAAAAGTGTGATAGTATATCTCTTATATCTTGGGAGGTTAGTATGGAAAGAGAAATATTAAACATAGCTATCAGTGGTGAAGAAAAAAACAAAAATGAAATTATTTATAATAATATTATTGAAGCTATGGAAACTTTAAACATGTCAAAAGAAGACCAAATTGAATATTTAAAAAATAAAGTTTCTAGTATGGAACACCAATATCAAAACAATATTTTAATTTTAATAACTTTAGTAATCAGTTTAACTTTAATATGTTTGGGTCTTTACTTAGTTGCTACTGATGAATACTTACTTGGTGTTATTCTTACATTCATCGGTTTTTCATTATCAACTGTAAAATTATTAACTACAATTAGAAAAAATAATTCTTTTAGAAATAAAAAATATATAGAATTAGAATCATTAAGAGACAGTTTGAGCTCAATATTAAAATAAAGAGTATCTTTGATATTCTTTTTTATTTCGCTTTGTGCTAAAATATTATTAGGTGATTGTTATGGAACAAATAACTCGTAGTGAATTAAGAAAAGTAATTATGACTATCTTATATCAAATAGATGTATATAAGAATAATAAAATAGATTATGAAGTCGATAAAGTAATTAATGAACAATTAGAAATTGATAATGAATTTGTTAAAGACTGTGTTTATGGTGTAATTACAAATCAAAAAGATATCGATGATATAGCTAATAAATATTTAAATAAATGGACTATTACTAGATTAGGTTTTACTGATCAAGCAATACTTAGATTAGCTATTTACGAATTAATTTATACTGATACACCGGAAGTAGTTGTTATAAATGAAGCAATTGAATTAGCTAAATTATATAGTGATGATGAAGTTCGTAAAATGATTAATGGTGTCTTAGATAAAATTTATCATAATAAGGTGGATCATGAATAATAGTTCTAAATATCTTAGTGTTAGTGTAATCAATAGGTATTTAAAAGACCAATTTGATCGCAATGAACATTTAAGATGCGTTTTTCTTAAAGGCGAAATATCTAATTTTAAAGGCCATACCACTGGCCATTTATATTTTTCTTTAAAAGATGAAACTAGTAAAATAAATGCGATTATGTTCAGCAGGTATGCGACTAAACTAAACTTTAAACCAGTTGATGGCACTAAAGTATTAGTTATGGGGAGAATTGGTGTCTATGAAGCTACCGGAAGTTATCAAATATATATTGAAGATATGCAAGAGGATGGAGTAGGAAATTTATATATTGCTTTTGAAAAACTAAAAGAGAAATTAGCAAATGAAGGCTTATTTAATCCTAAATATAAAAAAGTTCTACCTAAATATCCAACAAAAATTGGAATCGTAACTGCGCCTACAGGTGCAGCAATTAAAGATATTTTATCAACTATTAAACGTCGATATCCAATTTGTGAAACAATTCTTTTCCCAAGCTTAGTTCAAGGTGAATATGCAGCTCCAGATATTGTTAGAAACATTAAACGAGCAGAAAATCATGATTTAGATTTACTTATAGTTGGTCGAGGTGGCGGCTCTATTGAAGATTTATGGGCCTTTAACGAAGAAATTGTCGCTAGAGCAATATTTGAATGCACTATACCTGTAATAAGTGCTGTAGGACATGAAATTGACTTTACAATAGCAGATTTTGTTGCCGACCATCGAGCACCTACTCCTACGGGGGCCGCTGAAATGGCTGTTCCTGATATTAATGATCTTAAAAAATATTTAAATCAATTAAAAATAAGATTAGGTGAAGCAGTTAGAAAACAAGTTAATTATCAAAAATTATATTTAGAATCAATTAAAAATTCTTTCGTTATTAAAAATCCTATGATTATGTATGATAATAAAAGACAAAAACTCGACATCTTATTATCTAATATCATCGATTCTATGAATCTATATATTACTAAGGAACATCATCGTCTAGATAAAATAAAAGAGTCATATGTATTAAAAAATCCTAAATTATTATATGAAGATAAAAAACATAAATTTGCTAATATAATTGAAAAACTAGAATTAGTTAATCCCTTAGGAGTACTTAAGAGGGGATATGCGGTTACTTATATAAATAGTAAAGTAGTATCATCCGTTAAAAGTATTAAAAAAGATGCTAATATAACAATTAGACTTCAAGATGGAACTATGACTGCGACAGTAAATAAAATAGAGGAGATATAAAATGGTTAAAGAAAAAGAAGTAAAATTTGAAGATAAAATCAAAGAGTTAGAAGAAATTATTAATGAACTAGAATTAGGAGAAATTGATTTAGATTCATCAATTGAAAAATATACAAGAGCAATGAAATTAGTCAATGAATGTGATGAAAAATTAAAAAATATTGAAGAACAAGTTAATAAAATCGTAAATGAAAATGGAGAATTAGAAGATTTTGTCACTGAAGAATAATAAAAAGAAGAATTTAATTCTTCTTTTTATTTTACCATCCAAGCATTTGGTAAATATCTTTCACCAGTATATCCAAATCCTCTAGGTTCATTAATTAATTTACCATTAATTGTTAATACTGACGAGCCACCGCCATCTAAATTAGCAGCATTATAAGCTCCGTACTTTTCAAATAATGTAATCATATCTTTAATAGATATTCCGTTGCTACCATTAGCACCGCGACCATCAATAACCAAGAATAGAACAATTCCATCTTTTCTTTGGGCAATAGCAGTTCTATTAGCATATCCCCAACCACCATTACCATTAACTTCAGCTGATTTACCGTTAACAATCAAGAACGGCCCAAAGGTAACTGCATCACGCATGCCTTTTTTTATTGCATTTTCAGCGCTTTCAGTTGTAAGTACTAAAACATTATCTTTATTAAATCCAATCAATCCACCACCATGACGATTAGGATTACCAACAGATGTAACTTTACCATCTTGGATAACTGTACCAGTTGGAATTAATCTCGTACCACTTCGACTGAATCCACTCGCATTAATTGCTACAATTGCTTTTTGCTCTTTACTGAAATCAGTCATTTGTTGTCCACGATTATTTATTTTAGAAGAACTAACTAAATTAATTCTTGATGGATCATATATGGCTACCATATACCCACTATAATCTTTTTCATCAATTTCAATTAATTTATACAAAGTTCCTTCTTCACGATCAAGAACCTGTTCTTCATAGATTGATTCATAAGATTCTTTAGGCGAATTATCAAAAGTTATTTCCTCAGCGTTTGTCTCATCGCCAGTTTCCACAACATTATTTTCTCTTAAAACTCCTAAAATATCTTCATCTGAATATAAGACATTAGCAAAATATTTATGGTTGCCAGTTGCTAGGGCTGTCGTTACAAACCAATTTTTAAAAGTAGGGAAGGGGCCATATACAACAACAAGGAAGATAACAATGCAAATATCAATAAAAGCTGTAATAATAGTTAATTTCTGAATTTTTTTCTTTTTATGCTTCTCCATCATTTTCACTTCCTAACTTATAAGGTGATAAATAAGTTCCCTCTCCTTCAGTAATAACAGCTGTATTTTTAACATATACAGATGGTCTTACATAGTGTTGATTAGTAATACTATCTTCAAATAATAATTCTTCTTCGTTAATAACGTATACTGTTAACTCATTTTCAACATTTACTATTGAAGTAAATACATTACCTAAATCATAGACAAATGGTTCAGCAATAGATAATAAACCAACATAAGCATTAAATTTAGAATTATAAGTAGAAGTATAATCGTAATTACCAGAAGCTACATATCCGCCATCGTAAAAACTACCTTTAACTAATAAATTTTTCTCTTTAAAATTTTTATAATACGTATTATTTAAATAATATAACAATGTTGTTTCATCATTTAAATCGACATTATGATTAATTGTACTATAAGTCATTAAATAATCGTTACCATCAGCATCTTTCATATACTCTTCACTTACTACTTTTGTGGCATTACCATTATGCTCAACAATACGCCATAACGAATCATTCAAAATAATATATTGTCCAATATAAGCATCTTTTAAAGTATTGATTTCTTTTTCTTCTATAATATATGGGTCATCATTTGTACCACTACCACGGATAACTTTAACACCAGGTTTTAAAGTAATAACTGGTCTAACACCATATTCTTCGTCATGTTCTGCAACACCAGTGGAACCTTCGTCTGAAATATACCAAAATTGATTATCTTTATTTAAATTAGTTGTCCAAAAATATGTTCCATTATTTAAATAGCTATTAGCACCTCCAGCTTCAGCATAATCGTTCATGCTAAGTAAAGAAATTTGATATTCACTACTTACTTCATAACATTCAATGCTTTCAATTTTATTAAATTTATCATTACATGTTTTTGTAGTAGTTAAAAGATCTAAATTTTCAGCAATAATATTATTGAAAATTCCACTATATTGAACATTATCTTGTTTATTTAACCATTTATTAATTTGTGAATCTTTATATTCTGAAACATTACCATAATCAAGGGCAATAATAGAATCATCCATTATCATAGTAATTGATTTATCTTCATTAATTTTAATAATCCTCCAAGTATAACCATTAAACTTTACATAATTATACTTAGGTTCACCGACAAAGCGATATATATTATTTTTTTCAATTAAATACTCTTCAATCTCATACTTACCAACGCGTTCAACTATTTGTTCAGCTAAGATATCAGAATATATAACTTCTTTCTGATTGTCCTTGTAATAGTAAATAAATCTTCCTAAATAAAATGTAGCAAATATGCTTATAACTAAAATACTAATCAAATTAAAAACTACTTGTTTTTTTATTTTCCTTTTATTTTTTGTTTTACTCATAATTACCTCTTACACAATGTATTCATTATACCAAAATAATAAAAAATAGACAATCGTTTGTTGTAGAAAGTCGAATTATGTGATATCATATTTATGTCAAGGTAGGCGATATGATGTTTGAACTAAAAAAATTTAAAAACAACATAGTGTTAATTATCGGTCTTATTATTCTTGTAATACTATTAAGTGGTTTAAATTTATTAATAACTAGTGATAACAATTTTGTGACAGGATTGGATAATGGTAAAATAAATGTAAACCAGCTTGTTATAAACGAGATAATGACATCCAACAAAGGCGCATACGTAGATGAATTTGGTAATGCATATGATTGGATTGAATTATATAACGGTTCTGACAGCGATATTGATTTAGCTGATTATACTTTAAGTGATGAAGAATCAGGTAACGCTAAATGGATTTTTCCAAGTATAACAATTAAAAGTAAAGAGTATTTAATTGTGTATTTAGCTGGTACTAATGCTGACGGATTATACGCTAACTTCGCCCTTGCAAAAAGTGGGGGAGAATTGTTAACCTTAAAAAAGCCCAATGGTAAAGTTGTAGATACTATTAGAACTAAAAGTTTAGAGAAAAACAATGTTATGGCTAGAAATAGTGAAGGAGAGTGGCAAATTACCACTGATATCACACCAGGCTTTGATAATAATGAAGACGGAAGAAAAAAATTTTTAGCTTCACTTATTAGTACCGAGGATGAACCTATTATGTTAAATGAAATTTTAACTAGCAATAAAGGAAATTTTAATATTAATGGTGAATTTTTAACTTATATTGAAATTAAAAATACTGGTGATGAAACAATTAATTTAAGTGAATATTATTTATCTGATGATATAAATGAACCATTTTCATGGAAATTACCAGATATTGATTTAAAAGGTGGAGAAGTATACTTGTTTTATACATCAGGTTTAGATAATCAAAATAATACTGATTTTACTCCGAATAAAAATAGCGGCACTATTATTTTAGCTAGAAAAAATAAAATAGTTGAACAATTTAATTATACCGATGTTACAGGCGGATATGCCTATATCAAAAATAATGGTAAATTTTATGAAGGTATAAATATTTCTCCAGGTTATAATAATGATATTGATGGTTTAAAAGATTTTAATGACAAAATTAGAAAAAATCCAAATGATTTAATGATTAATGAAGTTATGAATAGTAATAATACTTATTTAGCGCAAAATGGGGGAAATTATTACGATTGGATTGAATTATACAATAATTCAGATAAAACTATTAATCTAAGCGATTATAGTATTACAACTGACGTTGACAATAAAACTTTATATAAATTAGAAAATAAAGAATTAAAACCTGGTGAATATTATATATTAATGGCATCGGGAGAAACAAAATATAGTAATAGTAAATATAAACATGCCAATTTTAAAATATCACCAACTGAAAGTTTATATTTATATAAAGATGGAGAAATAATTGATTCTGTATTTATATCAAATGTACCTAATGAATACAGTTATGGTCGAAATTCAAAAGGTGGATACTATTATTACAAAAAACCTACACCTGGTAAAGTAAATGTAACGCCAATTACAGATATTGCTTATGCTCCTGTTTTTGAAACAAAACCAGGTATATACAATGATATAGATAAATTAACTGTTGAAATAAATGGTTCAGGGACTATATATTATACTTTAGATGGCAGTGAACCTACTACAAATTCTAAAGTATATAGTAGTCCTCTTCTTTTATCTAAAACTACTGTTGTTAAAGCAATGGTTTATGAAAAAGGAAAACAAAATAGTAAAGTAATCACATCTTCATACATTATAAATGAAGATCATACAATTCCTGTTTTATCAATTTCTATGCCTTCTTCATCTTTTCAAGCAATTTTAAATGCTGGAGGTAGTAACTTAACACTTCCCGCACATGCTGAATTGTTTGAAGAAGATGGTTCTTTCTCAATTGATTGTGGCCTTAAACTGTTTGGTGGACAAACAAGATACATTCCTAAAAAAAGTTTTGCTTTAAAATTTTCTTCTAAATACGGAGAATCAAGTTTAGAATATAAAGTATTTGAAAATAGGGATGCCACGAATTATAAATCACTAGTAATACGAAGTGGTTCTCAAGATAGCGCATATTCCATGATGCGAGATGAATTAGCAACTTCGATTATGGATGATTATGGAACTGTTGATGTTCAAGCCTATAAACCTGTAATTTTATATATAAATGGAGATTATTGGGGAATATACTACTTAAGAGAAAAAGTTGATGAAGATTTTATTCAAAATCACTACGATGTAGATGGAGAAAAATCAAATATTATTCGTATTGATAACGAAGTTAAATATGGTAGTAGTAGTTTTTATACAAAGTTATTAAACTATGTTGCAACTCATGATATGTCAATTGATAGTAACTATGAATATGTTAAAACATTATTAGATGTTGAAAATTATGCTGATTACTGGATTGGCGAATTATATACAACGAATAACGATATTGTAAATATGAGATATTTTAATAATACTGAACTAGAAAATGGTCGTATTAAAATGGTTTTCTATGATTTTGATTACGCCTTATATAACTATTCTATCGATTATTTAAAATGGATGACAAATCCTGCTGGAATGGGGAAATATCATTACAATAACACAATCTTAAGAGGATTATTACAAAATGAAGAATTTAGAAAATTATTTTTAGAAAGAGCATCATATAACATGAAAAATGTTTGGACAGAAGAAAATCTAATGAATAGATATAACGAATTATATAAAATGTTAGAACCAGAAATGGAACGCAACCAAAAGCGTTGGAATCAATCTATGCAAACATGGTATAATGAATGTGAATATTTAAAAACATATATAAAAAAAAGAAGAAGTTATATGTTAAGTAGTATCAAAAGTTATTTTGGATTAAGTAGTAAGGAGATGGAAAAATACTTTGAGTAAAGTTAAATATCGTCATGAATTAAAATTTATCTTGAGTCCAGCATGGGCAGAAGTATTAAAACATCGTCTAGCACTTATTATGAATGTTGATGAAAATTCTGCTAATCCTGATAACACATATTTTATTAGAAGTTTATATTTCGATGATTATAAAAGTACTGCATTTGATGAAAAGATTGACGGTACAGAAAAAAGAAAAAAGTATCGAATTAGAATTTATAATCTAGATGATAGTTTTATACGATTAGAGCGCAAAGATAAAAATCGTGATTTAACGCACAAAGAGCAAACTAAAATTACAAAGAAAATATATGAAAATATAATTAATGGTAATTTTGATAAAATTGATACTAGTAAGGATAAATTATTAGAAGAATTCATATTTGAAATCAAAACTAAAGGATTAAAGCCAGATGTAATTGTTGATTATCAAAGATTAGCTTATACTTATCCTGTTGAGGACACTAGAGTTACTTTTGATGAACATATAAAATCAGGAAGATTTAATTATGATTTATTTAGTGAAAATTACTTAACATATGATATTTTAGAAAAAAACGAAGCAGTATTGGAAGTTAAATTCAATAATGCAATACCAAGTCATATTGCACAAGTAATTATGACAATACCAACAGTTAGACAAGCAATATCAAAATTTGCTTTATGTCATGAAAAGAAGGAGATTTAATTATGGGATTTTTAGATTTAATAAAAAAAGGCGTAGTTGAAGAATTTACAGGTACGATTTCAACTGGTGATCTATTCCTATCACTTTTAACTGCATTTGTAGCTGCGCTCTTTATATCATTTATTTATAAAAAAACATATACAGGTGTTTCTTATACTAAATCATTTGTATTATCAATTATTTTATTAGCAATGGTAACCTCATTGGTTATTAGAACTATCAATTCAAATTTAGCGCTTTCATTAGGTATGGTCGGTGCTTTATCTATTGTTCGTTTTAGAACAGCCGTTAAAGACCCTGTAGATACAGTATTTATGTTTTGGTCAATTGCCGCTGGAATTATGGCTGGAGCTGGACTATATATTATAACTATTATTGCTTGTGCTTTATTAGGAATATTCTATTTAATTAGTTATACAACATCATTTAAGCCAACTCAAAAATACTTATTAGTAGTAAATGTTAATAAAGACGATGCTGAAGAAGTTGCCACTATGTTTAATAAAAAGAAAAAATGTGTTTTAAAAACTCAATCAATAAAAAAAGATATGGTTGAATTCACATATGAATTAGCTGGTAAAGAATTTGCTGATTCAATACTTAAGCTTAAAGATAGTTCAATGTTTGAAAGTATTCACTTAATTAATATTAATTAATCGTTTTTTACGATTTTTTATTGAGAATTGATAAATTTGACAAAATTAAAAAAAAATGTTATTATAAGCGCCATCAAAGGGGGAATTTAAAATGAAAAAGAAATTATTCAATTTAGTATTAACATTTATTATTGCAATGACATCTGTGATTAATGTTATTGCTGCTCCACAATCCGTAACATTTAGTTCAAGAAAATTAAGTGGAGTAAACATGCAAAGCGGGTCATCATCGAACTATAAAACATTAACTGCTAATGGAGTTACATATATAGGATTTTGTTTAAACAAATCTTTAAAATCTCCAACTAGTGGTTCAACATTATATTATAAAGATACAATCACTGACCCAGGTTTTATCTTTATCTATGAAAACGGTTACGCTGGTAAATGGAATGTATCTTTGCTAGGTAATGGTTTATCAAATGATCAAAGATATTATGCTACACAATTAGCTTTATGGTTATATCAAGGAAAATTATCAGAAAGTTCTTTGAATAAATCATACCCTGAAGCTACAGTTGCTATTAAATTATATAATGAAGCTAAAAAGGCTAAAGCAACTAATTATTCAATTGATATTAAATCAAATGATACTGATATGTTCTATGATGATACATATTACAAATCAACTTTATTTAATGTAAAAGGTGAAGGTTATAAAAACTTTACTGTTACATTAGTAAATGCAACAAGTTACGCTGAAATTGTTGCGACAACTGGTAAAGTGTACAAATCTGGTGACACACTTCCAGCTGGTACAAGTTTTTATGTTCGTATTCCAAAAAGCAAAGTATATAATGATATGGAGATTTCTGTATTAGTTAACACAAATGCTACTGTTAATAAAGTACATAGATATACATTAAATAAATCAAATTACCAAGATGTTGGTATTATGATTAGCGAAACTGTTAAATTAAGTGACAGCATTAAAATAAAATTAACTAAAGAACAACCAAAAGAGTATGATGTTAATATTATTAAAAAAGATGCTGGTACTGGTGAAACTTTAGCGGGTGCAACATTAGAATTAAAAGATGCTAATGGCAATGTTATTGATACATGGGTAACTACAACTAGTCCACATGTAATTAAAGGTTTAGAAGCTGGTGTTTATAGTGTTACTGAAATTAAAGCACCAGAAGGATATATCTTGAACTCTACACCAATTAAATTTACTGTTAGTGGTGATAATGATACAACTAAAACAATTACAATGTATAACACAAAAGAAACTCCAAAAACAGGTACAGTTAAAATTAGTAAACAAGATATTACAACTAAAGAGGAATTACCAGGCGCTACTTTAACAATTAAAGATGCTAATGGTAATGTCGTAGCTACTTGGGTATCAACTAATGAACCACATTATGTTACAAACTTAACTCCAGGTAAATATACATTAATTGAAACTAATTCACCAAGTGGTTATGGATTAAGTGATGAAATTATTGAATTTACTATTGATGAAGATGGAAATCCAAGTCAACCAGAAATTATTATGTATAACTCTCCAATTCCTGTAACTGCCGATATCAATATTACACTATTGATTATGGGATTCATAGCATTTATAGCAATTGGTACATTCAGTACATATAAATTAATTAAACAACAATAAAAAGGCTTTGTTAAAGCCTTTTTTAGTTATAAATTTGCTTTTTTTAAGAAAATGTGCTATTATATGACCTCAAACAGGGGGAATAAAAAGAATAAAGGGGGTAATGGTTATGTTAAATACTAGCTTTTTTATGTATAATAACAAAACTTATAGCATAATTCAATTTATTGAAATAGATAATCAAATATTTGCTATTGGTACCGATTATGAAGAAAACTACGTATATTTTAAATACAAGAAAATAAACGACCGATATGTTTTTGTACCATTTATGCCACTTATTTCAATATTACCACAATATCAAAATGTTGGAACTAAAAATATTATTAACTTCTTAGAAGCAATCACTAATTTATTAAGTACTCATTCTAATAAAGAGGATATGATTTTTAGTAAAGTTCCAGAAATTGTTCGTGGGGATGGCAGTAATTTTAAAGATACTGCAAATTTAGAATTATCAGTAGAATATTTTGAAGCCAGATTTAATAATTTATTATCAGTCTATGAAAAAAAGTCAATTAATGAATTGCTTAAAGTTGATACTAAATTAGAAAAAAATAATAAACCAGTAAAAAAAGCTGAACGTAAACCGCAAAAAAGAAGTAAAGCAAAATATGCATATGGATTTTTACTAATAATTTCATTATTTGGTATATTCCAATGTTACTCTATATTTAATACTTGGTTATCTGAAGGTAAAAACACTGATAAAATAATGAATGATTTATTAGCAACCACTGAAATTACTGAACAAGAATCTGATATTGAAGATATTTATAATGTTGCCGATGATTCACAAACTGCTAATTTAAAAGAAAAAGATAAATATGGTGAAGATTATTGGAAATACGCTAACGTACCACTAATGGATGTCGATTTTAATAATTTACTTAAAAAGAATAGTGATACTGTTGGATGGCTATACGTTAATAATACTAATATTAACTATCCATTTGTTCAAAGTGATGATAACAGTTATTATTTAAACAGAGCTTTCGATCGAAAAAAGAGTGCAGCGGGATGGTTATTTGCTGACTATCGTTCAGACTTAACTAATTTTAAACGTAATACAGTAATTTATGGACATGGTCGTGTTGATCAAGTTATGTTCGGTAGTCTAGAAAATGTTTTAAAGAAAAGTTGGTATACAAATCCAGATAACCATATAATTAAATTATCTACACCAACTCATAATACATTATGGCAAGTATTTGCTGTTTATACTATACCGGCAGAATCATACTATTTAAGACATACATTTGAAAATAATGAAGATTACTTAACATTTTTAAGAACAATCGAAAGCCGTAGTAGATATGATTTTAATGTTAAATTAGATGAGAATGATAAAATATTAACACTATCTACTTGTTTAGATTATAATGGTAATCGAATCGTATTACACGCTAAATTAGTCAAATCAGTAGAAAAGTAAAGATAGCATAACGCTATCTTTTTTGATATAATTAAACTGGTGGTAATGTGAAGAATATAGGCATTTTACTCCCAATATTTGCTTTGCCAACAAAATATGGAATTGGAGATTTTGGACCTAGCGCATATCAATTTATTGATATCTTAAAAGATAATAATCTTAAATATTGGGAAGTTTTACCGATAAATCCGACTGATAATTCAAACAGTCCTTATAGTACAGCCTCATCGCTAGCTATTAATCCGCTGTTCATTAGTATTGATGATTTAATTTCTTTAAAACTATTAACTGAAACGTATAGTATAGAAATTTCTAGTAAGATTGATTATCAAAAAATAAAAATCAAAGATAAATATTTAAGAATAGCTTTTAACAATTTAAAAAATAATAATAATTTATATTTAGAATATTTAGATTACATTAAAAATGAAAATGAATATGCTAAATTCATGGCTTTAAAAATTAAAAATAATAATGATTCATGGATTAATTTTAAAGATGATTACGACCTAGAGGAATATAATTATCAAATGTTTTTACAGTTTATCGCACAACGTGAATGGTTTAATTTAAAAAAGTATGCTAATAATAATAATATTGAAATAATTGGAGATTTACCTATACATCCTAGTTATGAATCTAGTGATTTATATTTTCATCATCATGAATTTATATTAAATGATAATAAAATGGAATTTGTATCTGGTGCTAGTCCTGATTATTTTAACTGTGAAGGCCAAAAATGGGGACATCCATTATATGATTTTGAATATCAAAGAAATAATAATTATAAATATATGTTAAATAAATATTTATATGTAGATTCACTATTTGATATTATTAGAATTGACCATTTTAAAGCATTTGATGCATATTTTAAAATACCTATTAATAAATCCCCTAAATCAGGCACATGGATTAAGAGTAATGGTGATTTAATGTTAGAATATATATTTAAATTTGTTAATCCTAATAAATATATTGTTGAAGATTTAGGTACAGATTTAAATGACCTTTATATACTTAGAGATAAATATAATCTCCCAGGAATGAAAATATTTGAATACACATTTGACTTTAAAAATAAAAGTGAGTTTGAAGACTCATCTAATATGATTGTGTATCCAGGCAATCACGATAATAATACAATTGTAGGATGGTATAATGGTCTAAATGTGGACAATAAAAAAGTATTAGATGATTTTTTAGTTAATTATTCTGGCGAAATTAATGAAAAAATAATTAAATATTTAATGGATAAACCGTATAAATACTTAATAATTTTAATCCAGGATATACTTGGTCAAAATGAAGAATATCGTATTAATAAGCCAGGAATAGCTGATGGACAATGGAATTATCGCTTAGAAAGCTTTGATAATATAGATCAAAATTTAAAAAAATTATTTAACACATAATAATTAATAAATGCTCCATATTAATAATGTAACCTATAAGGAGTATTTTTATGAGTAAGTTTAAACAATACTTAGTAATTCTTCTGATGATTATTCCTTTGAATATATTTGCTTATTCAGATTATATAATAGCTGGTGGCGAAAATATTGGAATAAGAGTTAATACTAAAGGAGTTATAGTAGTTGGAACATATGATATAGAAGGAGTTTCACCGGCCAGTAAAGCTGGACTTTTAGAAGGAGATATAATTACCTCAATTAATGATAAAAAAGTAAATGATATTGATGATGTATCTAATTTTATTTCTAATAATAGTGAAGAGACTATTACAATAGGTTACATTAGAGATGAAATAGAACACAAAACTGCTTTAAAATTAATCAATAATAAAACTGGTTTATACTTAAAGGATTCTATCTCTGGTATTGGTACATTAACATATGTTGATCCAAACACTAAAAATTTTGGTGCGCTCGGACATGAAATAACCAATTCAATGAATGGAGAAATAGTTGATATATCAAATGGTTCTATATTTTCTTCATCGATTATAGGCATTAAACCGAGTCGAAATGGTAACCCAGGTGAAAAAAATGCATCATTAAATACTAATGATATTATTGGAAGTATCAAAGAAAACACTAACAAGGGTATTTTTGGTAAATATTATGAAGAGTTAAATATTAATAAACTTTATAAAGTTGCCAATATCGATGATATCAAAATTGGACCAGCTAAGATAAAGACAGTATTAAATCAAAATGCGGTTAAAGAATATTCAATTAATATTTTAAGTTTTAAAGAAACTAACGATAAAACCAAAAATATTATATTTGAAATAACTGATCCTGACTTGTTAAATAAAACTGGAGGAATTATTCAAGGTATGAGTGGATCACCTATAATTCAAGGTGATAATATAATAGGGGCAGTTACCCATGTTGTAATTAATGATCCAACTAAAGGATACGGAATATTTATAACTAATATGTTAGAAGAAGGAGATAACTAGAGAGAAAAATTCTCTCTTTTTTTGTAATTTTATGTTATAATTGAAATGGTGAGTACAAAGTGATTAAGATAAACTTGATTAATGCTCAAAAACTTTTTTTACAAGAAGCTGAATATAATCGAACATTAATTTGTAGAAGTCAGCCAGTAAAAGAAGCAAAAGCACGAATAGATCAAATAGACAATAAAATAAGACATACATATGATGTAATGCAAGATGGAAAAAAAGTAGTTGATATTTTAGGCTTTGATGGAAGCTGTGCAGATTTTGTATCTTTAGCACTATTAGATCATGACATTGGAAGATTTTTGCAAATGCGCTTAACTGGTACTTATAAAGATTATGAAGCCAAGGAACAAATAGGCATAAATGATCATGGTGTTTTAGGACAAATGCTACTTTTAGGCGAGTTAGAACGATTTCCTTTTAATGTTAGGCCAGGCTCTATCATTAAAGAACAAGTTCCTGATAGTGATTTAATTGGGCAATCTATTGCAGAAATTGTAAGGGAGCACGTCACTGGTTTTAATACAGATGATGCTTTAAGAATTTTAAAAAGTGATGTTTTTAAAAACTATACAATTGAAGAAATTTTAGGTTTTAGTCAAAAACAACAACATGATACTTTAAGTGCAATTACCCAAATAATTCAGGATGTAGACCGTTTAGATATTTATCATCAAATTTTATCTGGTAGATTTATCCCTCCAGCTGTAATTGATGAACCAGTACATCCAATTATTATTGATAAATTTTATCGTGGTGAATATTTAAATATTAATTTATTAAAATCTCAAGGATTATGGAATGTTAATGCAGGCGATTTAGTTAGATTAAGTTTCATAAATCAAATTAGATTGTTATCTGTTGCCCAAGTGATACTTGATGAAAATTTAATTATGCGTTTAAAAGAAAAGAGAAACAGTCCTTATGTTGTTCAAGAGTTTGATTTTGCTCAAAAACAATTAGAAGAAATAATTGCTAATTCTGAGGATGGCATAACAGTTGGAAAGGCTAAAGTATATAAATAAAATATCTATAATTAGATATTTTTTTAAGGAGTGAATAATGAAAAGATTTAAAAAAGTTTATCTAGAAATAACTAACAAATGTAATTTAAATTGTTCATTTTGTATTCAAAATAAGAGAACTACTAAATATCTAAATATGGAAGAATTTAAAAATATCTTAAATAAAATTCAAAATTATACAGACTATTTATATTTTCATATTATGGGTGAACCATTACTACATCCCAATATAAATGAATTTATTAACTATGCAAGCCAAAACTTTAAAGTTAACATTACAACTAACGGTTATTTAATAAACCGTATTAAAGATAATAAAAATATTAGACAATTAAACATTTCACTGCACAGTTTTAATGAAAAATATAATATTGATCTTGATGATTATATGCAAAATATATTTCAAGTAATCGATTCAGATTGTTTTAAAAATACCTATATTTCATTAAGGTTTTGGGTAAAAAATAAATATCATTTAAAAATTTTAAGTATACTAAATAAACATTACCATTTAAATCTAGATAAAAATATCGAAAATTATACAATCAATAATCATATATTTATAAATAATTTTCACGAATTTATTTGGCCTGATTTAGATAATTCATATTATAAAGAAGAAGGTACTTGTTATGCCATAAAAGACCATATAGGAATATTATCAGATGGCACAATAGTTCCATGTTGTTTAGACAGTATGGGTACAATTAATTTAGGAAATATATGTAATGAAGATTTAAATAATATTTTAAATAGTAAAAGAGTTGTTGAAATGCTTGAAAACTTTAAGAAAAATAAGAAGAGTGAAGAATTATGTAAGCATTGTTCCTTCATTGAAAAATAAAATAAGTGTTTCAACTTATCTATTTTTTGTTATAATTAAATTAAGTAAGGTGATTATATGTATCATGTTAGAGATGGTATCATTGGCTTAGCGATTGCTGAGGCTTTAGGAGTGCCAACAGAATCAAATCATAGAGAAGATTTATTAGAAAAACCTGTTACTAAAATGATTCCTAAAATAAGTAGTGGTATTCCAAAAGGGGCATGGGGGCCTGGAACTTCTATGGCAATTGCAACTATGGATGCTATTAGTAAGCAAGGAATTAATTATACAGCGATAGCTGATAATTTTGTGAAATGGTTTACGACTAATAAATTTTGTTCAATTAGTGAATCTTTTGGTATTGAAAATACTACATTAAAAGCATTAGTACGTTATACACAGCATATGGACGAAGCTTATGAATGTGGTAGTGATGATTACTATGATAATGGTAATGATGCTTTGGCGCGTATTTTACCAGTTGCTTATTATTTTTCAGTTCACAAAGATACTGACAAAAACATATATGATGTTGTAAAAAAAGTGGCATCTATTACTCATGCCCATGAAATATCAGTTTTAGGATGTTACATTTATGTTAGATTTGCTATGTTTTTATTAAAAGGAAATAATAAATTTTCAGCACTTAATAAAGTTAAAAGTCTAGATTATAGTATGTTTAAAAAAAATAGTTTAGATGAATATAGCCGTATTTTGGTAGCTAATATAACTGACTTAGAAATTGAAGAAATAAAAAGTACAAGTTATATTGTTGATACTTTAGAAGCTGCTATCTGGTGTCTATTAAAATCTGATTCCTATAAAGAGTGTGCTATTGCTACAACAAATATTGGTGGGGACACCGATACAATTGGTGCAGTAGCTGGTGGGTTAGCAGGTATTGCTTATGGTTTTGGAAATATTCCTAAAAATTATTTGGATGATTTAAGAAAAAAAGATTATTTAATTGAATTGTGTGAAAATTATGAAACATTTTTAAGAAAAATGTAAATTAGTTAGCGAGATAGTTTGACTATCTCTTTTATTTAGTCTATTATATTTAGTGTATTGCATTATTAAAGGAGTTGTATTATGAGTAAAAGAAGTGCATTTTGGGATAATTATAAGGGCATATTAATTTTTTTAGTTGTATTTGGACATTTTATATATTCTTATGCAACAAAATGCAATGGTAGCTGGGCCGATACCTTATTTACTTTTATATATATGTTTCATATGCCAGCATTTATTTTTGTATCTGGTTTTTTTAGCAAATCTGCTAATGCTAAATCATCTAAATCATTATTGAAGTTATTACTCTATTATTTAGTATTTAACTTTAGTATGATGGCATTCTTATATCTTTATAAAGGTAATTCATTAAATATATTAACTCCATATAATTCGTATTGGTATATCTTATCATTAATATTTTGGCGAATAAGCATTAAGCCATTAGCTAAAATTAAAGGTATTCTACCAATATCAATTATAATTTCCTTATTATTAGGATTTTGGTCAATTCCAAATTTATTATCAATAAGACGAACAATAGCATTCTTTCCGTTTTTCTTAATGGGGTATAAATTTGAAAAGAAAACAATTAAAAATATATTAAAGAAAAAAACTACAAAAAAAACGGTTGCATATTTGATAATTGGTATGTTATTAGGATTTGGTACGATTGTAATTTTAAAACAAAATAATCCATTTACATTGTCAATGCTTTTAATGGGAACATATCAACACTATTATGAAATAATATATCGTATTATTATCTTTATAATAGCCACAATGGTCATTTGGGGAATGTTAGGAGCAATTCCGCAAAATGAGATACCTATTTTAACAAAACTAGGCCGTAATTCTTTACTAATTTACTTAATTCATCGTTTTATAACTATAGTTTTTTATACAAAATTATCAGCTTCAGATTATACTGGAATATTTATTATCTATAGTTTTGTAGCCACAATCATTTTATGCTTAATCTTTAGTTCAAATAAACTAAATAAAATGATTAATAAAATATTTAATAAGATAGTCGAATTAATATTAACTAAAAATAGTGCGAAAATTATTTTAATGATATTCTTTATTATTCTTTTAGCGCTTAAACCAATAAAAATTGTTTACAATAGTATTCAAAAGACAGTATTAGAAGAAAATAAAGAAGAAGCTACTAATGTTACTGAACTAGATAATATTATTAAAATTTCATATGTTGGTGATTTAATTTTACTGAAAAATCAGGTTACAAGCGCTTATGATGATGAAACAGGAAAGTATGATTTCAAACCAATGTTTGAATATGCTAAACCATATTTGGAAAATGCTGATTATGCAATTGGAGTTTTTGAGGGACCATCTGCCGGTACTGATAGGCCATATTCTACAAGTAATTATGGTGATGGCATTAAGTTATATTTAAATTTTCCTGATGAATTTGCTGAAGCTGTCAAATGGTCAGGTATTGACTATGTAACTACCGCTAATAATCATTTATTAGATTGCGGTGAGAAAGGAGCTATTCGCACTTTAGATGTTTTAGACAAAGTAGGGTTAGATCATAGTGGTTCATATCGTGATGAAAAAGAAAAAGATACTTTATCAGTGGTAGATGTTGATGGAGTAAAGATTGCTATTTTGTCTTATGCATCCAGTGTTAATTATTATAATAGCGAAGCATTAAATGAGGAGCTGCCTTACATTACATCAATTATACCAAAAGAAGATAATAAATATTATGATGAATTAGTTGAAGAAATTGAAGAAGATTTTGAACAAGCTAAAGATGCAAAAGTTGATTTAATTATTGTTATGGCTCATATGGGAACACAATTTAAACATACGACTAATGATTTTCAAGATAAATGGAATAAAAAATTTGCTGAGCTAGGAGCCGATATTATTTTAGGAGATCATGCACATGCGGTTCAACCAGTCGAATATATTGACAGTACATTAGTAATAAATTGCCCAGGTAATTTTGCTAATTCTTATAATTATTATGACGGAGATGCTACTGCAATTGCCAACATATATATTGATAAAACGTCAAAGAAGGTTGTAGCATCAAGTATTGTCCCAATGTATACACAGGAGATGAAAAAAGGTTATTTTAGGGCTTTGCCTATTTATGACATTATTAACAATAAAGATTTATATGAAGAACTTTCAGCAGACGAAATGTTAAGAGTTAGTGAAGTTAAAAATCTTGTGCTTGATGTAATGATTAATCAAAAAGTTACATTTGATGATAATCGTAAAGAGTATTATTTTATAGAAAATGATTTTTATAAAAATATGACTCCTTTATGGGAGTTAAATACTAAATATCAAGATAATCAATTATATCAGCTTATTAATGAAGCTAATTCTGTTACTTTTATAGGTGATAGTATTACAGAAGGAACTAAAAATAATTTGCAACCGTGGTATTTACCATTAATGAGTGGTTTTAGAGATAAGAAAATTACTAATATTTCTAAAGGAAGTTATACGACTTTGTTAATGTTAAACACTTATGAAAAAGAAATATTAAAGTCAAACAGTGATGTTTACGTTATAGCGCTTGGAACTAATGACGTCCGTTATCGCAATAAAAAGAATTGCGCAATGACAAGTGAACAATATGTTGTAAATATCGACAAAATTATTAATTTAATTTATCAATCAAATGAAGATGCCAAAATAGTTTTAATTGCTCCTTGGATGACTCTAGATGATGATAAAATTTCTAAACTACCACCGGCCGAAAAAGATGCAATGATTGACGCATATAGCGAAGCTTTAAAGCAATATTCTATTGAAAATGAATTTTTATATATTAATCCTAATCCATATCTTCGCAACTTTTTTAAAAACAATGATTATAAAAATTATATGGTAGATGCAATTCATCCAAATGAATTCTTAGGTCTAATAGTTTATAGTGAAGCTGTTGCCGCAAATTCTCCATAAATTATTGTAAAATGTATGAAAGGAAGTAATTATGATACAAGAATTTAAAAAATTTATTGCCCGTGGTAATGTTATGGATTTAGCCGTTGGCGTTATTGTTGGAGCTTCTTTTAGTTCTATTGTAACCTCTTTGGTCGATAATATTCTAATGCCAGTTATTG
The DNA here is from genome assembly GCA_944350495.1 of uncultured Bacilli bacterium. GTDB lineage: Bacteria > Bacillota_I > Bacilli_A > RF39 > UBA660 > UBA5578. The sequence continues at coordinate 160,367 of CALVOZ010000003.1, read as the reverse complement.
GAGTAATTACAGGTGGAATTAATTTTTCAGATGGTCTAACATTAACAGTAGAAGATGCAACTATTAACTTTGGATCATTCATTCAAAGTGTTATTGATTTTTTAATTATTGCATTTTGTATATTCATTTTAGTTAAAATTGTTAATAAAATAATGGGTAAAGAAGAAAAATCAGCTCCTAAAGCAGCTGATGTTGTTCTCCTTGAAGAAATCCGTGACTTGTTAAAAAAACAAACTAAAGAAGTTAAAAATAAAAAATAATCGTAAGATTATTTTTTTATATAGACATAATTGGTAAAACCACATACAAACCAATCATTCCAACAATTAATAAGATAATTAGCATTTTTTTTAAAAATGAAGTGGAACTTTTTTTAGTTTCTTTTTTTGTTACTACTTGTTTTTGTTTTTTGCTTGCCATACTTAACACCTCTATATAAATTATAAACTATTTTCAAAAAAAATGGAATATGTTTAAATTAATCCCATATATTTTATTAGGTGAAAATATGAACAAACTACTAGCTAAACTATTTAATGTAGATAAAAAAGTACTAATATTTATAATAATTATTTGCTTTATCGGATTACTGACTGGTTCTTTATTTATGACCGTATTATCTTATAATGATAAGTTATTAATTAAAGATACTTTAAGTTCATTTATATCAAATATTGAAACAAATAATATTAATAATTTAAGAGATAATATAATTGTAAATCTTGTTTCTATATTATCAATATGGATATTAGGTATATCAATTATAGGCATTCCTATTGTTATTATGTTTATTTTCTTTAAATCTTTTATATTTAGTTTCTCGATAGCGAGTTTTATCGCTAATTTTAAATTTAAAGGATTAATTTTATCCTTAATATATAACTTCCCTCATAATTTCATTATATTGCTTGTTTTTATTTATTTATCTGTTTATAGTATAAAATCATCAATTATTATTTTATGTAGTGTATTAGGCCGTAAAAACTTAAATTTTAAGGTATTAATGAATAAATATCTATTAATATTAGTAATTACTGTTGTAATAACAATAATGATGAATTTATTTGAATACTTCGTAACACCACGCTTATTGAAAATTATGACTAATATGTTATAATAATTTTGGTGATATTATGAAAAAAGTATTGATTGGAATGAGTGGAGGCGTAGATTCTTCCGTTGCAGCAATACTATTACAAAAAGAAGGTTATGAAGTTATTGGATTAACATTTAAATTTACTGAAGATTTTGATAGTAGTGATGCTGTTAATGTTTGCGATAAATTAAATATTAAATTACATATAATAGATTATTGTGAACTATTTAAAGAAAAAATAATCACACCATTTTTAAATGATTATCATCGGGGAATTACACCAAATCCCTGCGTTTTATGTAATAAAGAAGTGAAAATAAATCTTCTCTATCAAAAAATGTTAGAATTAAACTGTGATTATATTGCAACCGGTCACTATGCTAAAATTATAGATGGTAAACTATATGTTAGTGAAGACATAAAAAAAGACCAAACATACTTTTTAGCTCAAGTTCCAAAACATATATTATCAAAACTATTATTACCACTTGAAGGTATAACAAAAGAAAAAGTAAGAGAAATTGCACGTGAGAATGATTTAATCAATGCCAATCGTAAGGATTCAACTGATGTATGTTTTATTACAAGTAAGTTTAAAGATTATATGTATAAACATATGAATAATATACCTGGAGATGTTATAGATATCAAAACCAATAAAATAATTGGAAAGCATCAAGGATTATCAAATTATACAATTGGTCAAAGAAAAGGATTGAATATTGGTGGTACAAAAGATAGAATATATGTTGTAAAAAAAGATATGGAGAAAAATATTTTATATATTGCATCAGGTAATGACAATATCTATCTTAATTCAACTTCATGCTTAGTTAATAATTTTAATTTATTAGATGATCAAAAAATAACTAAAGCACAAGCTAGATTTAGATACCGTCAACCACTTACCGATGTTGAAATCGAATATATAGGTAGTAATGAAGTGATTGTTAAATATCCAAGCGGTGTTAATGCAGTAACTCCAGGCCAAGCATGTGTTATTTATTTAAACAATCAATGTCTTGGCGGTGGAATTATTCAGCAAATAATAACAAAATAAAACAAAAATAGATAACTAGAAAGAATTGTAACAATTCTTTTTTTGTGTTACAATTTACATAGTAGGTGATGATATGAAATGCGTTAAGTGTGATACGGAAATAGGGGAGGCTAAATTTTGCCCAATTTGTGGGGCAACGCAATTAATACAGCCCCCACCAACTAATTATAATATTAATGTTCAAAATACCGTTCAACAAGAACCAATTATAAATTCACAGCCAAATATTAATCCACAACTAGAAATATCTGTAGAACCACAAGTAGATAACAATCCACAGACAGATAGTTTAAATGTTATTAATAGTGAAGAGCAAGTTCGTAAAAATAACATGATATTTTACATTATAAGTGGAATCATAGCTGTAATCGTAATTGGCGTATTTATTTGGATTTTAATACAATACTTTAATCCTAAAATTGAAATCAAAGGTATTAAACAAGAATATAATTACAGTGAAATATCAGGTTTAACATTTAAAGCTGAAGGAAACATGTTTATCCAAGATAAAAATACTGAATGGATTATTAATGGTTATAAATATGCCAGTGGTAATAACGTTAAAAATATACCTGTCAATATAGGAGATAATACAATTACAATCAACAATAAAGGAGCCACTAGTACATATTATTTTGAAGTAATTAATGATACATCTCTGTTAACAGAAGGAAATTTCACAATTACTTCTGATTATTTAGACTTTGATAACGATGGGATTTCTAATAAAGTAGAAGAAGAAAAAGGATTATCATCTTATAAAAATGACACTGATAATGATGGATTATACGACAATGTTGAATTAATAATGGAATTAGATCCAACTAAAAAAGATGATTATGATGTTTCAAGAGAATATAAAGTTATTCAAAATAACTATAAAGGTTCTAAAAATTATCTTATTGTTACATCTAAAGGAAATGTTGCTAATACATTCTTAGACACTGTTGATATTAATGTAGGATTTTCAAGTAAATTTATAGTTTCTGACACATTAAAAGTAACAACTACAAACATTGAAACACCAGATTCAATGACAATCTATTTCAATAAAGATAAAGATTGGACTAAAAAAGAATATAGTGTCTATATGTTTGATGAAGCAACAAGTAAAATAACTGAATTAAATACAAAAGAGAATGAAGATTATTTAATTGCCAATATAACTAAATTTGATAATATATATTTTATAGGTAAAAAATCAGAAAAACCTAAAGAATATTTAAATCAAATAATTATTTTAATTGATAACTCTGGTTCAATGTTTACTAGTGAATATGTCGCTGGTGTATCAAAACCTAATGATACGTCTTATGCTCATGACGTTGAATTTAAAAGATTATCATTAATGACTGAATTAGTTGACCAATTAGGAACTGAAAATTACGAATATTCAGTCTATGCATTCACTGCATCACACTGTGAAATGGTTAAGTATTCAAACGATCCACTTACAATAAAAAAAGGAATTAATTCATTAAGAACTTCATGTCAAAAATTCAATGGAACAGATATGAGTGGTGCCATAAAAAAATATGCTAATACATTTAAAGATGATGTATATGGTGCTAAATACATGATTGTACTTACTGATGGAAAAGATACAGGTGATAGGGAATTTGCTCTATCAGAATATTATTTAAATAATTATCGTAAGCAAGGAATTCATATTATAACATTAGGATTAAGTAGTGAAGTAAATAGTGATTATTTAATGGATATTGCTTATTTAACTAAGGGTAAATACCTATATGCTAGTGATGCTAATATGTTAGATACATTATCAGGATTAATTGAATCTAGTATTCATCAATCACAAGATACCGTAAAATTTAATGATAAAGAATATACTTTAGTAGCTGATAGTGGATTTCAAGTAGATAAAGATGGTTTCTCTTTTAAAAACTTTGGAACTAGTGAACAAAATAACAGTAATAGTTTTGGTTTCTCATATTTAGCGAAACAAATCTATTTGAATAAAATTTATGATGAAAATGGTAAAAGTGATATAGTTACTAGTAAATTATCTGAAGAAAATAATGAAAGACTGGTTAAAGGTAATACCTATAATATTAAATTAAATGATGAATATAATAAATTAATTGAAAATAAAGAGGACATTAACATAACAAAAATAAATAATGATGATGATGACTATCAATTAATAAAAATAATTAATAATGCATTTAATGTTCAAAATAAGATATTCATTAAAAAAGCTAACGATTTTATTTTAAAACATTTTCAAAATCAATATTATGATTATGATACAAACTTAACTAAAATGATTGATGAGTTGCAAAGTGGTTCGCCTGCAATATTATCACTAAGTTCAGCAACCGGAACACACTCTGTATTAGCAACTAAAATATATAAAGCTATTGGTGGAGATGAATATGTTATTACCGTATATGATAGTAATATGCCTGGCACTGAAGGAAAAATATATTTAACACGTTCTACAGCTTATTATCAATATGCTGATTCATCATTCTATTCTGTAAAATATAATGAATATGATATAGAATTTACAAATATGTTATATGTTGATCAATATTGAAAAGAAATAGGTTAGGGGATAAAAGGGATATATATCTTAGTATATCCTTTTTATTTGTTTCTTTATAAATATCTAATTATAAAAAGAAAGGTTAATGCATAATAATATAGATATAAAAATATATATAAATTAAAGTATATAAAAAAACAATATAAATTTATATTGTTTTTTTAATTATAATAATAATGCATAATTTAATAAATGGCGAATTAGCTATTATTAGAATAGTTTTATTCCCTATCACCAACTTATTCTCATTTATTGAGAAGTTAACATAATATATATTATAGGCTTTTTGCATATTATTTTAAATACAATATAATTATATTATTTATTGTACTATTTCAATTAATTATAATTTTTATTGTAGTTATTATATAATTATTAATACAATATTTAATTTTAGTTTAAAATAAATTGTTATAAATTTATACTATATTTATATATTATATACTTCTATTTGAAATTGTATTATTATAAATTTGTTTTTTAGATGATACTTTCATCACCCATCTTGCTCTCGATGCAAATTTCAATATCTAAAAGTATATTTTAAATGATGACTCCCCTAATTTGCCTTATTTACAAGAGGGGATTTTTGCAAAAATATAATAGCTTATCCATAAAGTCATTATTCGATGTAAAATTTTGGTTTGTATTATGTGGTTTTTTCATTAGTTATTTTGCTACAAATGCAAATATGAAATTTCATTTAATTTAAAAAGGGGGACTCCCCTATTTTTTCAAACAAAAAGGGCAATTAATTATTCGCCCCAAGTTTTCTTGATTGAATTTCTGCTATTTTTTCAAATACTTCTGATGCATTATCTTGGTTAATTGCAGAATAACCCAGCTCTTTTAATGCTTGAACTTTAATATTATTAAGTTCTAATGTACGACTTAATTTATCTTCCATTTTTTGCTCAATTTGATTAATAAAACGTTTATGGCATTCTGCTAATTTCGTTTTAGAAGCTCCACCACTATTATATAAAACAAAAGCAGAATACATAATACTTTCAAATACAAATTGTTCTTCTTCATTAAATGCAAATTCTAATGGTTTAACAAAACCAGTTTCTTTTGCAACATAGCCTAAAATATATTTTAATTCTTTAGAAGAACCCATTGCTTGGATAAAATGATACAAATATTTCATTTCTGTAAAATTTTTACCACTTTTATCATCTTCTAATTTTTCTTTAATTAAATCTATAATGCTGATAAGTAACTCTTTTTGCTTTTTATCTAATCCATTTAATAGGCCATCAGTATCAGTATTTCCCATAGAATTATTTGAAGTTTCTACTTCAACAATACTATTTAATCTAGATTCTACTTCAGCTATATAATCAGTATCTATTTTAATATTATTAACTTCTTCAACAGTTTTAACGCCTAAAAGATTTAATAATAAAACCTTTTTATCTTTTGGCCATTTATTTAAATCATCTAATTCCAAATAATTATAAATCATTTGTCTTGACACACCTAAAAACTTAGCTAATTTTACTTTTGATATACCTAATTCACGTAAAAGTTCATTTAATCTGTTCATTTTTTTTCATACCCTCCTATTACAATTATATCACTGCTATGTCAATTGTCAAGTGTAAAGTAATAGTTAATTTTATGTAAGCATTTTTACACAAAAACATATATTACATATCAATTATATCATAAATAAAGTAAGCAATAGAAGACTAAAATTATTTTATTTAAGATTTGAATTTTAAATATTTTTATGGTAGAATACGTTTTAATTTGAAGGAGGATAACTTATGCCAATAGTTAAAATAGGACCACAAGAGATAGATAAATTTAACGAATTAAACTTATACGCGGAATCGATAAAAAGATTATATGATCAATTATATAAATTAGAATTTGAAGGAAAAAAAGAATCACTAGAATATAAAAAATTAATTGTAAATTTAAAAGTAGAACTTGCGCGAGAAAAAAAAGCGTATAAATCACCTATTTTAACCACAATTATGTGTGAAGCCTTCTCTACGTTAATTATAGAAAATACTCCTAATGATTTTCCCAATAATATAGAATATGTTGTAAGAGGATATGATATTAAAAGTCCACAAAGAAGAATACTTACTAAGTTAGATGAACATGTAAATAGTAACCCAGATAATATTAAGCAGCGATTCCAAGAAAGATTAAAAGAAATGTTTCAAGAAATAAGTAGTGGTGATTTTGATAAAATTTTTAATAGCAGTTTTACTATTAATAATTGTTTAAATTCAGCCCTTAAAAAAGATTTTTTTAATTTAATGCTATCTAATATTGAACTAGAAGTTAATAATCCTTGTTTTAGGAGATTGAAAGATAAACTAATTAAGTTAAAGTATTCTTTAGCTTTTATTAGTGCTGATATCGAAGATGATATGATAAGTTCTAATTTTACTGTACCACAAGAATCACTTGTTTCTTCCAAAATAGTAGCAGATATTAACAGAATTCCTGACTTTCAATTTACTTTTATGAAAGATCACATGTGTAATTTGATAGCAACTCCAATTATAAAATTGCTTTTAAGTATAGATGACTCTGGTTTTGTAGATGATGATAAAAATTTAGAAGCGTTATTTATTCAATCACTATTAAGAAGTGTGCTTTTTATGGCAAGTGATAGAGAAGTAGAATTTTTAAAAGAACTAGTTGAAACTTCAATTAGTGGAAGTTCATCTAAACGTGAAATACCTAATAATATTAGTTGTTCTATATTAAGACAAGCTTTTGACTATCGCCTTAAAGATAAAAGTACACATAAAGTTCTTTCACTTAAACAAAATTTCCAATTTTAAAAGACGTATTAAACGTCTTTTTTATTTTTATATTCAATTAAGCCTTTTGCTAATTGATCAGGACAAGATGTTCCCCTTCCTCTGCAGTCAATTCCTTTTAAAGCATTAATGACATCATTAATATTTTTATTTTTGCATAATCTACATACTCCTTGGGAATTACCAGGACATCCTCCAATAATTTCTACATTTGTTATTGTATCATTCACTATTTCATATACTATTTTGCTTGAGCATACTCCTTTTGTTTGATATTCGTACTTCATTTAAATCCTCCAACCTTTTATTATATTTTTTTCTTCTTTTGTAATTCTATTTGATTCTCTAATTTTTTGAATAGTTTTATTTTGTAAATTTTGATTTAATTTTTTACTTAATAATAAGCCTTTTACTTTATCTGGATATTTAATATAACAGAATGATAATAGCCAAGCTGAAGCCATTAATACATAATATTCCTCGGTATTATAATCTTTAAAAATATCTAGAATCATATTTATATATTCATCATTTATATAATAATTTAATAATAATACTATTGCTACGCGCTTAATCCAAGTGTTTTTTGATTTTAAAGCCTTTCTTATAAACTTTAACCCATTTTTAGTATTACTGCTCCATATATGTAAATTACAGCAAATAAGGTCACATAAAGCCCAATTATCTATATATTCAATATATTCTTGCAATTTATCCTTAATAGTATCAAAATCTTCTTTTATATAACAAATTATAAAACCATGAATAGCTATTTCTTCGTATGTTTGATGCGTATTTAAACTAATAAAAGTATTATAATCTCCTTTTGCAATCTCTTTAGCAATATTTTTTAAAATAGGTGTTTTAATTCCAATCATATAATTTTTATCAATACCTAAACTAGCTTGAAAATCTCGATATTTCAAATCTTGTAAACTATATAAATATTCAATAAATTCTTGATATGTAGCTTTGTTCCATTTAATATTTTTCATAATTAAATTCTAACATAATATTTCAAATAAGTAAATGTGAACAAATTATAAGCAATGATCCAATTAAGATAAATATATATGTATATTTTTTATTATAATATTTAGATTCCGGCAATAATTCTGTAAATGATATAGAAACCATCATTCCTGTAATTAATGCATAAAAAAGAGATAGAAACATATTAGATGGTATATCTCTTATAAAAATAATAGCAAGTAAAGATCCTAATGGTTCTGCTATACCAGATATAAAAACTAATAAAAATGCTTTAAATTTATTTTTTGTCGCATAGTATACAGGCACGGCAATTGCAATACCTTCAGGAATATTATGTAGAGCAATTGAGATAGATAATAAAAAACCTTTTTCTAAAGTATTAACGGTTGCTAAATAAGTAATAACACCCTCGGGGATATTATGTAAAATTAAAATTATAAATGAGATAAGCCCTAACTTATATAAATTATTATTATTTTTTATTGTATCATTTATTAAAATTGATACTAAAAAACCTAATACAATAAATAGTAAGCAAAATATAAAAGCAAAAAAACTATAATAGCTTAACTTAAAATAGTTTATTGCACTAGGTAATAGATCAATAACTGATAAAGTTATCATTGCTCCACTTGCTAATCCAAGAGAAGAGCCAATTATTTTATCTTGGTCTTTATCTATAAATATGGCAAAGAAACCAATGATAGATGATAAACCAGCAATAGTAGATAATACTAATCCCATAGAATTCATATAATTCACCTATATAATTGTATGAATTCCAAAATAAAAGAAGACTTTTATCTTTTTTTACAGTCTTCTTTACCTACATTACCTGCTACTTGTTGTTGAAATTGTTCTAATGTATATGTTCCATCTTGATAATATATTGTACCACCAACATACATTAAATTTTCTAATCCATTCACGCTTTGTAAGTGTTCGCCGTGAATATCACCGTTAACAATTTCAAGATTTAATCCAGATAAGTCAGTACATCTTGAAAAATAAATACTTCCCCATACACTTCTTAAACTTGGCAAACAATGCATATCATCTAAAGCTTCTAAATGAACATCTCCAAAAAATGCCTCAATATTTGCTAAATTTTCTTTTTTAGTAGTTGCATCATAGCGGTATTCATCACCATAATATCTTGTTCTAGCTCGTAAAGACATAAACTCATTTATATCTATAGCTAATTCGTTTTCCTGACAACCAAGAATTTCAATAAGTTGTTTTTTTCTCTTTTTATTTTCAATTTCAGAAAACGCTATAGCACCTAAACCATATGTTAAAAACTTAGCGCCATCGATTGCAGTTTCTATGCCATAAGCAACTTTTTGTATTAGTTTAGTTTCATCATAATCATATGATTTTACCCAAATATCAGAAGCTTTATCTGTTAAACGCACAGATAGTGGAACTTTGCTACCTTGTTTTAATACCCAACCTCTTAATTTTTGATCCATAATAGTTAAATTCTTAATCATTAATATTCCCCCTTAAAAATTATACGTATATGGTAGCATGTTTTAATAATTTAGTCAAATTAAAAAAGAGAAAATATTTTTCTCTATTATCGCTCAACATATTGAGCTATTTTATCTTTAATTTTTTTAGCATCAAATGGCTTTTCTATAACATCTACAACATTGTATTCAAAAGCTCTATTAATAGTATCTTTACTATTATCACCACTAATGACTATTACCGGAATCTTTAAACTTTTGCCACTTAAATATTCCAAAACACCAAATCCATCTATATTAGGCATCATTAAATCTAAAACAATTAAATTAATTGATTGAGCAAAGGCATCATCACTTAACCTATTAATTGCTTCTTGTCCATCAGAACATAGTATAACATCGTAGTCAGGTGCAAATAGTTTCTCTAAATAGTTTCTAACAATACTAGAATCATCAATAACAAACATTTTACTTTTATTGGACTCACTAGTATCTAAAGTAGATATTACTGGAATTACTTCAGTTCCTTCATTTATTGGTTCAACTGGTTTTATAGCAACATTTGAATTTGTATCATATTCTTTAAACAAAGCATTAATATTATTTTTTAAAATTCGAAGTTGTAGATTTGTCTCTTCACTTGAATTTGCCATACAATTATCAAATGTTTCATTAATTTTTAATAACAATTCATTCATCTTTACCCTCTCCTACATATTTTTTCACAACATTATAAATTCTCATAGCTTCATCCATCAATTCATTATAATTCTCGTCAACAAATGCTTGATTATTTTCTTTGCTAGCCATTTCATGATTATAAGCTAATTCAGCTAATTTCATAAATCCTAAATATTTTGAATCGCTTTTTAAAGAATGTACTAAAATTGCATAATTAGGCATATCGCGCTGCTCTTTATACATATTTATTTTTTCTAGTTTAGTATCTATTTCTTGATAAAAATCTTCCATTGTCGTATCGTACATTCCCATATCTCCAAGTAATTCAAGTCCACGTTCAACGTCAACTCCATTACTTTCTAGAAATTCTCTTGTATGATTATTAACATTAACTATTTGCATTTTAGAAGTATTGTCTTCTTGGGGAAGAATAACTCCGTCTGATTCAACCAAATATTTACGAAGAACAGCATATAATTGATCTTTATTAATTGGTTTAGCTAAATAATCATCAAATCCCAAAGCTAAATATCGTTCACGCATTCCTGAAATAGCGTTTGCTGTTAAAGCAACAACTGGGATACTAAAACCAATAATATTTTTTAAATTTTTTAATGTCTCAGTTCCAGTCATTCGTGGCATCATATCATCTAATAAAATTAAATCATATTCTTCACCATCAAGAATTTTATTTAAGCATTCTTGACCTGATGAAACTAATGTAACATTAGCATGGTAATCTTTTAATAATCTATTAGCAACTTTTAAGTTAACATTATTATCATCAACTACTAATATTTTTGAGCCACTAGCATTAAACGGAGCTGAGTCAATAGTATCAATATTTTCTAATTCTTCTGAAGTTTTAGGAATAATTCTTTGGTCTATTGAAACTGTGAATTTTGAACCTTCACCATATTTACTTTGAACTACAATTTTACCATTCATTAATTCAACCAAGCTCTTAGTTATTGCAAGTCCTAAACCAGTTCCTTCAGTCGTAATATTTTTTTCAAGTTCAAATCTTTGAAATTTCGTAAATAATTTATCAATATCTTCTGGTTTAATACCTTGTCCTGAATCTTCAACGGACATTATTAAACGGCAAACATCGTCTTGAATGACAGTGTTAACTGTAAATGCAATATATCCTTCTTTAGTATATTTAACCGCATTAGTTAAAATATTAATTAAAATTTGTTTAATTCTAATATAATCACCATATAAAACCGGTGGCATAGTTGGGTCAATTTCTATTCTAAAATCTAAAGGTTTACTTGCAAGTCTAGCACGTATTAATGAAATAACTTCTTTCATCAATTTATTTGAATCATATTCTGTATTAACTATTTCCAATTTATTAGCTTCAATTTTAGATATATCTAAAATTCCATTAACAATTTCTAGTAAATTATTTGATGACATTATAATATCGTTTACTTCCTCACGTGCTTCGTTAGAGATGTTTTCCTCGATTAAAGCTTGACTAAAGCCTACAATAGCATTTAAAGGAGTTCTTATTTCATGAGACATACTTGATAAAAAATCAGTTTTAGCACGGTTAGCTCTTTCCGCTTGACTTTTAGCTACGTTTAATTGTTCAATCATCTTAATATCAGGATTTTCAATTGTAAAATATGTTAAAACAGTTATATAAGCAGCAACTGATGTAACTAACAAAATATTAGGATAAGTAGACTGTATAAATATAGATATTAGTGCTAATACAAAGAAAGTGTAAGCCGGCCAATATTTTTTATTTTTAATGCTTCTGTGATTAGTCAATATAGAAATAATCCAATAGATAATTAAAAGTCCACCACATCCATAACTAAATATTGCGCAAGGGCCATAAGTATACATAATTCCATTGCCACTATACAAGTTTAATGGAAGAAGCAATATTCCTAAATTTATAAAAATACCAATTATTATAAATATGTATGAAGCTTTTTTAAAATAAGTAATATTTTCATTATCATCAATTTTAATGTTACCACTATTTTTTTGTGAAGAAATTGTAAAAACATAGTAAGTAAAAAGCATTACCCATATTAAAATACATGATAAATAAAGTTTGCATAAAGGTAACGTAATTGAAGAATTTGGATATTTAATACCAAAATATACACTTGCCATATCAACTATCAAGGTTAATAAAATCCAAACTATAATATTTTTATATATATTATTTTCAATTGTTGCAATTTTCTCTTTAGCAAAATAAATAATAGCTACTAGTATAACATAGAAAACACTAGATATTTGAAAAAATAAACTAGACATCAGCTACACCTACCTTATGTTTTAATTATAGCACATTAATAATTCATTATAAATACTAAATTAAGCAAAAAAGAAGTTAATTTTAACTTCTTTTAACATTCTTTATTATAATTTTTTGATTAGCAGCTAATCCATGTGTAGAAGCAATATTTGGAACAATAGCTTCGACAGCTTCTTTGGTAATGTTTCCACTTTGAATAAGCATTTCTAAACGTTCAATAATTTGACTACATGTAGTTAAAGCCTCTTCAAATAATTCCAATAAAGATTTATTTGAAGTAATAGATTCATCCATTGGATTTTGCCATATATCATGTTCTAAGTTTAATTGGTCAATTACAGGTGATTCACTACGATTATACGAGAATGAACTAGTCCCCTTAAAAATTGGGTCGACTAAATCAAAAAATCTTCGTTTAAGAGCATAGCGATCGTCTTTAAAAAATCTAACATATAATTTTACTTGTCCAACTGAAGTTCTAAAAATTGTACCTCCACTATTAATTCCATAAGTTGATTGAAGACTATCATTTAAAATCGCTTCTAAATTTTTACTGAATTTTCTAGAATCAAAGTCAAAATGTTCTCTAACTGGAGTAGTATAATCAAAATTTTCATACTTCTTCATGAAATAAATATCTAATAAATTTTCCATAATTCCATGATACCAAGTCTTTTTATTAATATCCCTAGCGTGATCACCTGTGCAATATATTATATAAGGATGCATATAGGCATCTAAAATATGATGTAGTATATAACCTGGTCCAATGAATAATCTAACTTCTTCATCTTGAAGGCAGCCTCTTTTTTCAGCTGCTTTTAAATAATTATATATAAAATCTGAAAAATAATATTCTTGTAAAACTTCAGAAGCTAAAATTTGTTCATTTAACTTACGCGTTGTTCGAATTTTATAAAAATTATAATATATTAGAAAATCATGTCCTTGAGCAAAGATACTATAAGAATCATAATTTGGTAAAGTATCTAATGTTTGCAAACTTAGTTTTTTCTTTAAAAGCTTATACGCAATATTATGTGTTTTAGGTCCGGGCATATTTATTCTACCTTCTTACACTTTTGAGCTTCATCTTCAAAATTAGGATAATCAACTGTTAATCCTTCATAAATAATATACTTTTTCAATTCACAATAAAAATCAAATGGTCGAATATTATAAGCTTTTTTATCATGGAAAAAATCTAATCCGCATTGTTTAAGTACAGTTGCTACCCATTGACTACAAAAATAATGATCTTCAAGAGCAACTCCACGTGCAAAAATAAGCATTATGGTTAAACCTAAAAAGTTAAATTTATAATCATCTTTATGTTCCCAGAAATATTTCATTAGTTCTGTAATATTTATATATTGTTCAGGCGTAACACCAATTTCCATAACAGCAATATTACTTTTTTCTGGTTTTAAAGCAAACATTCCTTCATGAATATTTTCCTTCACTAACCCAGAGTTAAAAGGATTTTTTATTTCTTTACGTGCGAAAGAATACATCTTAGTTAAACTTTTATCAGTAGAAAGTGAAATATGTGAATATTTATCACCTTCGTAGCGATTCCAAAACTTCAAACTAGCTCTATAACGAATTAACTTTCCTGGTACAGTATCAGTATAACTTGCCACAACATAAATGTTCTTCTTATCCTCCATAACACTATCTCCCCTTCTCATAATTCAATTAATGATTGCTATACTAACATTTTTTTTCTAAAAAGTCAATTTTCTATTGTTTTTTCCAACAAAATAAAAAAGCTACTTATAATTACAATGAGTAATTATAAATAGCACTTCAATTTTATAAATATTGGTTTATTAAATCGATAAATTCTTTTTGTATTTCTTCTAATCTAACTTCTGTTTTAGCTTCAAAACGTGCTGTAATGTTTGGCCCTGTATTTGAACATCTAACTAACGCCCAAGAATCATCAAAAGTAACTCTTACACCATCGACGGTTATCATTTTATAACCTTTGTTTTGACAGTAATCTTTAATTTTTTCTACAACTTCAAATTTTATTTCATCAGGCGCAACAAATTTTAGTTCTTCAGTTGAATAATATTTATTAATATTGTCTAATAACTCACTTACTTTTTTATCAGTTTTTGAAACAATTTCAACTAGTCTTAAGCCAGCATATAAACCATCATCAAATCCTGGCCATTTATCTCTAAACCAAACATGTCCAGAATATTCACCACCAAAATCAACGTCTTCTTCATTTATTTTTAAATTCATATAAGAATTACCAGTACGATACATTTCTGATTCAATACCTAATTCTTCTAAACCATCAATTAAAGTTTTAGAACATTTTACATCATAAATAGCTTTTCTTTTTCTTAAATTTTTATTTAAATGACGATATACAATAAGCATTAATAGGTCATTAGAAATAACATTTCCATTTTCATCTACTAGTCCTACCCTATCAGCGTCACCATCAATACCAATACCAAGGTCATAACCTAATTCTTTAACTTTATTTCCTAAATCAACCATATTAGCAGCTACACATGGATCTGGGTGATGATTTGGGAAGTTAGGATCTGAATCACAATATAATAATTCATATTCGCAGTCAAACATATCTAATATTTTTTTTACAACGATAGAACCAGTCCCATTTCCACAATCAAATACCACTTTAACTTTTCTGTTACCAAGTTCAACACTATGTTTTATTTCATTTAAATACTCTGGCTCAATATCGATCTTTTTATAAGAACCTTTACCTTCAACAAAATCTAATTTATTAGTGTAATCTCTAAAGCTGTATATCGCTTGACCACAAGCATTACCACTATAATCAAAGGATATTTTAAAACCATTATACTCTTTAGGATTATGACTTGCAGTAATCATAATTCCATTTTTAATACAATTTTTCTTCTTAGCATAATAATACATTGGCGTAGTAACTAAACCTAAGTCAATTACATCAGCACCACTTTCAATTAAACCTTTTATTAAAGCATCATGTATAGTCGGAGAAGATACACGATTATCGTGACCAACTATCACTTCTTTATCCCCTTGTAAACCAATATAACTAGCAAAACTACGACCAAATGTATATGCTGCATCAGTATTTAAATCTTCTTCCCAAATGCCTCTAACATCATATTCCCTAAATATCGTTTCATTAATTTTTGTTAAATTCATAAATTACCTCCTCTATTCACCATGTGGGTGAAATTCTTTATAATTTTCTTTTAAATGTTCATTTGAAACATAAGTATAAATTTGAGTTGTTCCAATATCACTATGACCAAGAAGTTCTTGTATACTTCTTAAGTCGGCTCCATGACTAAGCAAATGAGTGGCAAAAGAATGGCGTAATGTATGTGGCGACAATTCTTTTTTGATACCAGCTTCTTGAGCTCTTTTCTTAATCATTTTAAAGAAGCCCTGCCTTGTCATCTTTTTCCCATGATTATTTAAAAATAAATAATCAGTAACTTCTTTTTTTAATAAATTATTTCGATGCTCATGTATGTATATATATAAGTATTTAATAGCGTAATCTCCAAGCGGAATAATTCTTTCCTTACTACCCTTACCGACTGTTCTAACTGTCGCAGAATCAAGATCAACATCCAATAATGTTAAATTAACTAACTCACTGACTCTTAATCCTGTTGCATATAGTAATTCAAGCATCGCTTTATTGCGATAGCTAAAGTCATCAATTAAAGGAACTTCAAGCAATGCTGTAACTTCATTTTCCGTTAATGATTTAGGTAAACTTTTGCGTAATCTAGGAACGTCTATTTTATCCATAATATTATTTGTTATCTCTTTTTCAATCAATAAAAATTTATAAAATGATTTTAAACAAGAAATTAATCGTGCAATACTTCTTTCGTTTAATTCACTATCTAAACTCTTTAAATAGTTATGTAGATCATCTTCACTTATATCTCGTGGTTCCTTTTTAATATGGCAAAAAAATTTAACTAAATCTCTTTTATATGATTCGATTGTATTATTACTATATTTTTTTTCAATCAGCAGGTAATTACAAAATGTTAAAATGTAATCATTCATACTATTTATAATAGCATATTACTTATATATATTTTCATACTATCACCTAAGATAAATTATATCATAATTTAATTTCCAAAGTAAATATCACAAAATAATTCAAAATATGGTAAAATATTGAATGGTGATATTATGAACGAACCATTAGCAATCAAAATGCGACCAAAATCTATTGATGATGTCGTAGGGCAAAAACATTTACTTGGCCCAAATAAAGTAATTAGAAATTTAGTCAACAATAGTAAATTATTTTCAATGATCTTATATGGTAAACCGGGCATTGGTAAAACTACTATTGCCATAGCGATTGTCAATCAACTTGGTCTTAGATATAGAATGTTAAATGCAGTAATAAATAATAAAAAAGATTTTGATATAGTAATTGAAGAAGCTAAAATGTATGATGGCATGGTTGTTTTAATGGATGAAATTCATAGATTAAATAAGGATAAACAAGATTTATTGCTTCCATACTTAGAAAATGGCTTAATAACATTAATTGGGATGACTACTTCAAATCCATATCATAAAATTAATCCAGCGATTAGAAGTCGTTGTCAAATATTTGAACTTAAAGAATTGGAATTAGAGGATGTTCAAGAAGGCATTAGAAAAGCTGTCGCTAGTGATTTACTACCAAATATAAAAATTACTGATGAAGCAATAACTTATATAGCTAAATTAAGCAGTGGTGATATGCGTAATGCGTATAACTTATTAGAAGTATCATACTACTCTACTAGTGATTTTAATATTACTTTAGATGTAGTTAAAACAATTAATAGTAAACCAGTTTTCTTTCATGATAAAAATGAAGATGGGCACTACGACGTCTTAAGTGCTTTTCAAAAAAGCATTAGAGGCAGTGATGCAAATGCGGCTCTACACTATTTAGCTCGTTTAATTGAAGCTGGAGACCTAGATAGTATATATCGCAGAATGACCGTGATTGCATACGAAGATATAGGCTTAGCAAATCCAGGCATGGGGCCTAAAGTAGACGCTTGTATTAATGCCTGTGAACGAGTTGGATTACCAGAAGCAAGAATACCTCTTGCAGTTATGGTCATTGATTTAGCGCTTTCTCCTAAATCAAATGCTGGTGAGATGGCAATTAATGAGGCTATGAAAGACATTGAAGAAGGAAATACTGGTAATGTTCCAAATCATATCAAGACTAATTCTTTTGATTATAAATACCCACATAATTATCCGCATGCATTTGTTAAACAACAATATTTACCTGACAAAATAAAAAATAGAAAATATTATACTCCTAAAGAAACAAGTAAATATGAAAGAGATTTAAAAAAAGTATATGAAGCATTAGAAAAGATGTCTAAGTAGACATCTTTTTATTTTGCCTTATAATTTTTAATCATTACTTTTCCTAATTCATCATATGATGAGCCACCTGTTAAAACAATATCAAATTCTTTTTGAAAATGTTTTAAATCATTGATTGATTCATCACAAAATCCAACATTAATTGTTCTAAGATTATGACCCATACTTTTATCTGATGGCAAATCGCCAAATAATAAACCTTGATTACGATTACCAATACCTGATGTGTAATCTATTCCTTCTTTGTTCATAGAATTTATTATTGGTTGTCTAAACCCAACTATTAAGCCAGATTCATCACTAACTAAAAAATTAGAATGTAAAGTTATATTATCAAACATTAGTCCTTCATTTGATAAATATATTTTGATAAAATCTCCAATTCCAGCACTTACGATGATTACTGGAACTCCTAAAATATACATTTGACTTAAAAAGTTAGGAACACCTTTTCGAAGTTTAAACCCTTTAGATTTTTCTAAAATATGGCTTAATGAGGCTATGTAAATATGATACTTATTGATTAATTTGCCAACTTGTGTTTGCCATGCTACCATATGAGCCCTTTTTTCCTCATAAGGCATTTTTGCATCTAATTCAATTGGACGATATTTTAAATATAAATCTAAACTTTCTTTACTGTATCTAGGATCTACTGCTGTACTATGCTCTAAAACTCCCCATGAAGATATAGAATTATGACTAGTAATTGTATGATCAAAATCCATTAATACATAACTTTTTTTAGGATCTATCACTTCAAATTTTTTAATAAATATCATATTATCTCCTCCGTTCTACATATTATACTATATTTATTTTAAATTGCAAGAAAAAAACTATACATCTAAGATGAATAGTTCTAACCCTAAAATTGGTTCAATCTGTCCTGTTTTAATATTAATATCTAAGTCAGATAATTTATTTAGATAATCTAGTACTAATTTCATATTATATTTCATTCCCGCTTGAATAGCTAATTTAACCGGATAAATATGTACTCCTAAAGTAGAAGCAATATCTTGTTGTGAACAACCACTTTTAGTTAATTCTACTGCTTGATACATCAAGCGGAATTTACTAGCAAGAAGAGCAATAATCTTTATTGGTTCTTCCCCTTGCTTAATCATTTCACTATATATTTTCATTGCTAAATCTTTTTCCTTATTAATGATATGATCAATAAACTTAAATATATCTGTATCAATATTAACTGAAGTTAAATTAATTACATCTTCTTTAGTAATAACTTTATCATCAATTTTATACAACATTAATTTTTGTAATTCTGATTCAATTAGAGCCATATTATTACCTATCCTACTAATAAGTAAATTAATACTTTCACGGTCTATTTTATAATTTTCACATATATTTTTTATTAAATCAGCTGGATTTATTGTATTTAATTCTTTAATAATCCCTTTTTCTTTAATTAATTTAGTGATCTTTTTAGTTGCATCAACAGTACTATTAGGATTAATAAAAACTAAAATTGTATTGGGATTGGGGTCACTTAAATACTTAACTAACAAATCAATAAAATCATCAGTTTTGCCACGATTAAATATGTTGGCATTATTAACCACAATTAACTTATTTTCATCAAATAATGATATAGTCATTGAATCATCCAAAATATTTTTTAAAGAATCAATACTTAAATCATATTTAGTAACACTTATTTCGCCTACTTTATACTTATTAATTATTTTATCTAATTCTTTTTCAATTAAAAATTGTTCAGTACCATATAGCAAATAATTCATACTATCACCGAATTCATTATATCATATTTTTCTTGTACATTTATAAAATTTGTGCTATTATTGATAGATGTCACGAAAGGAGGTTCTTATGGAAAATAAAAAGAAACATATTTTAGCACTTTATCCTAATTTTAATTTTAATGATTTATCAGATGTTGAGTTGTTAAAATTAAAACCTGAAAATGATTTGGTTAAAGGATTTACTTCTAACCGTCCAAAATACTTTGAGCTAAAAGAGATTATTCAGCCTTGGGATGAATCAATTTTCTTTGATTTATGTCATTTACTTGGGCTCTTTTCTAAGAGTGGTAAAGAGCTAAATTTAGTGATATATGCAATTACATATTTCCATTAATACTATAATTAAATTTGTTGCCAATATTAGTGATATTAATTATTCACCTAAATTAGCTAGTATGATTATATCGGCAATTATTAATAATGAATTAATGAATAATCCAGAATATTATGCTTATTGTTGTTCAAATTTTAAAGTTTTTACTAAAGATGTTGAAAAAATAAATAAAAACCGAATTCGTATGATTAAAAATAGAGGCTCTAGTAAGCCAAATGACCAAATAAAGCTTAAACAGTTGCGTGAAACTTGTAAAACATTAACTTTAGAAGATACAAAAGATTATATAGAAAAATTAGTCATATTACATAATTGTCCTCAACTAGAAAATGTTGCCAATATATTATTATTAGAAACATATGATGCTGAGGAATTAAAAGAGATAATTAAATTTTATAATTATGCCTGTCATAATACTAATGAAGATGAACACTATTTTGAAAATATTTCACTAACAATGTCAACCGGCAATATTATTCAATGGTTACCATCTTTGGAACCAATTAATTTAGTACTAGGGTATTTACTTAAGGTTTGCTCGACTTTTTCTGGGACCGGTTCTAAAATAATGATTGATGGAATACTTGATCCTAAAAACAAGCATATAATTTTAACTGATCAAAATGGTTGCTTAATCGGTAAAGCTACTTGTGTATATCATGATAGTTATTTATTTTGTGGTGATCTTAATTTTATGCCTGATATTTTAGATAATATGTCCCCTTCAGATGAAAGGGAATACTATTACACATATATGTTAGCTTTAAATGCTCAATTTCTTTCTTTAAAAAGAAGAGGTTATAACTTTAATGAAATCAAAATGGCTATGCCAGAATATATGGTAACACAATCAATAAGAGGACGTGAAGATATAAATGATTTTAAAGAATTGCTATCTATAGCAACATATTTTTGGGAAGAAATGGATGAAAAATTATTTGATCATCATGAACCTGAATACAAAACAAAAAGTATCAATTAAGATACTTTTTTTATGTCTTCTAATTTAACACTTACTAATTTACTAACGCCACTTTCTTGCATTGTTATACCATATAATGTATCAGCATATTCCATAGTTTTCTTTTTATGAGTGATAACTATAAATTGAGTTTTACCTTCCATTTTCTTTAAATAATCACCAAAGGATTCAACGTTAACTTCATCAAGAGCGGCTTCCACTTCATCTAAGATGCAAAATGGCATTGGTCTTGTTTTTAAAATAGCAAATAATAAACTAATAGCTGTAAATGTTTTTTCTCCACCACTAAGTAAAGAAATACTCTTTAAACTTTTGCCGGGAGGAGAAGCAATAATTTCAATACCAGTTTCTAGAATATTATCAGGATCAGTCATTTTTAAACTTGCTGTTCCACCTTTAAATAATTCTTTGAACGTTTTATCAAAATTTTCATTAATAATTTCAAAAGCTTTTTTAAAATTAATTTCCATAACTTGATCCATTTCTCTAATAATATCAAGTAAAGTATTCTCTGCCTTTACTAAATCTTCTTGTTGACCAAGCAAAAATTCGTATCTTCCACTAATTCTATCATATTCTTCTGGTGCTTCATGATTAATAGGTCCTAATTCTTTAATTTGCCTTTTATAAGAACTTACTCTATTTCGTGCTAAAGAAGCATCCATATCTAAAGAATAATGAGCTGCAGCATATTCATAAGTAATACTATAATTTTCACTTAATAAATTAAGTAAATTATCTAATTTAACGTCATTACGATTAACTTCTATTTCTAAATCTTTAAGTTCTTTATTCTTTTGATTATAAACAGAGTTATCTTTCTTAACTGAATATTCAAATTCTTCTAATTCATTAGTAACCTTTTCTTTTTCATTTGTTAATACATCAATTTCATTAATAACCATATTTTTTTCATCAATAGCAGCATAATATTTTTTTAGTATTTCATCTTCTTCATTGCTTAAAGAATTATTAATAATATTATTAGTACCGGTAATTTTAGTTTTAATATCAGTTATTTTTAATTCCAATTCTTCAATTCGTTTAGACTTTTCTTTTAATTCTTCTTCAGTTGTTATTTTTTCTTTATTTATTAGATATGCTTCATCCTCTAAAGCTTTTAAGTTATAGTCATAATCATTTAAATTATTTTCATAAATACTGATTTTTCGCTCTAATTCTTTTAAATCATTTAATAAATTTTGTAATTCATATTTTTCATTCAACGGATTTTTTTGTTTTGCATCGCCACCAGTTAAAGAACCTCCAACGTGTAATAACTCTCCATCTAAAGTGACAATTCGATAACGATAGTTCATTTTTTTACTAATTATATTAGCATTATCGATATTGTCAACGACTAAAACATTACCTAATTGATTATTAATGATATCGGCATATTTAGGATCATATTTAACTAATTTAGAAGCTACATTAATAAATCCATTTTCTAAATTCAAGATATTTAAAATATTTTCTTCTATTTCCCTACCCTTAATGATATTTAAAGGAAAGAATGTTGCACGTCCTAACATATTATTTTTTAAATAATTAATTGCATCTTTAGCTGATAATTCATTGTCGACAATAATATTATTACTAGCGGCTCCTAAAGCAATTCCAATTGCTTTAACATATTTTTTTTCTATCTCTAAAATTTTACCTATAGTACTGTGAATCCCACTTAATTTAGGATTATTCAAAACACATTTTACTGCATATGGTAAAGATGAGTCATTCTCAATAGATTCTTCTAAGTTACTGATTTTTACTTTTAAATTACCTTGATTACGTAAGGCCATAGTTAGTTTTTCTTCAATTCCAAAACGCTTATCTTTAACAGCTTTAATTTCCTGTAATTTAGCTTCGCTTTTATCAGTTAAGGCTTGGATAATATTTAAAACATTATCTAACTCCATCTTATATGAATTTAATTCATTTTGATATTTTAATTCAGATTCTTTTAATTCTAAAATATTATTATGTAATTTAATATCATCAACTTCATATTTTTTACGTTCTAAAATAATTTCTTTTTGGCTGTTAATTTTTTCTACTTGGGCAGTTAAGCCAAGTAATTCCTTTTGCAAATCTTGGATTTTTAAAGCTAGATTTTGTTGCTTTAATTTATATTCTTCAATATAAACTTCGTATTTAGTGTTGTTAGTAGATATTTTAGATAATTCCTCATTTAATTCTTCAATTCTTTTTTTATTAGTTTGATATTTTTCATTTATATTTGTAATATCATCAGTTACTAAAGCAACTTCTAATTTTTCTAATTTTTCAGATAGTTCACGATATTCTAACGCTTTACGTTTTTGTTCTTTCAATGGTTCAACTTGATCAGATAATTCCTTAATAATATCTGCAACACGAGCCATATTATTATGAGTTTTATCTAACTTTCTTAAAGCCTCTTCCTTACGTTTTTTATATTTTAATACTCCTGCAGCTTCTTCAAATATAACTCTTCTATCAGCTGGTTTATTACTTAAAATTTCATCTATTTTTCCCTGTTCAATAATATTAAATGATTCTTTACCAATTCCGCTATCCATAAGTAAATCTGTAACATCTTTTAATCTAACTTTTTCATTATTTATATAAAATTCATTAGTTCCATCTTTATATAATCTTCTTTTAATAGCTATTTCTTCGTAACTTAATGGCAAATATTTATCTTTATTATCAAAAATTAAAGTAACGGATGCAACTCCCATCGAATTTCGATTTTTACTACCAGCAAATATTACATCAACCATATTACCATCGCCACGCAATGATTTCACTGATTGTTCTCCAAGTACCCAACGAATGGCGTCAACGACATTACTTTTTCCAGACCCATTAGGGCCTACAATTCCTGTAATATTATTTTCAAGGTCAATAACAATATTATCTGCAAATGATTTAAAACCATGTGCAACTATTTTCTTTAAAAACATCCTATCACCATTCTTTACAACTATTTTATTATATCAAATTTAACTTATTTGTACAATAAAAAAGGCAATTGCCTTTTTAATCAAGATTATAAAAGTTGGGAGTCATTACCTTATCTTTTTGATTTTCACTGTTTACATAAGCCCACATAACTTTAACTTCATCTTCATCACTAATAAATTCTTGACCATCAGGAATCGTTTGGAAAAATAAGATAGTTGCTAAAGCTTCAGCATCCGCACTCGATTCATCAACAACAGTGACACCAACCATATTTTCAGCTGGATACTTGGTAATCGGACTAATCATATGAGAATATGTTTTACCATCATAAGTATAATATGATTGATACATTCCAGTTGAAGATACAGCTTCTTCACACAATTCAACACTAGTAAGTAAATCAGATTCATCGCCAATGAAAGGACTAGCAATACCAACTAAGTATTGACCTTTTGTCTGATAGAATTCACCGGCTTTTACATTACCACCAGCATTCAATAAATATACATCAATATTTATACTTTCTAAGTATTCTCCTACCTCATCATTAGCATATCCCCTTTTAAACATATCTAAGTTAATATTAGGATTATTATTTTTAATTTTATTGCCATCAGCTAATTCTATTTGCTCAATATCAATATTAATATTTTCTAATTCTTCTTCAGTTGGAATACCACTACTATCTTTACCATATTTATACCATATGTCGATTAAATCTCCTGTATTGATATTAAGTAAGCCATCACTATCGTCATACCAATCAAGGCCATATTCGATCATTTCATATAATTTTTTATCTATTGTTAAATACTCAGATTTTAAAGTACTATGATGAATATCATATAACTTACTACCCTCATCACGTGATGTTAGTTCATCATATTCTTTATAGATATCTTCTACTTTATCTAACGCCTTTTCAGCTTTTGAATCAGAGGTTGTATAAATTTCTACACTAATTGTTGTATTTAAATATTCCATTTGACGAGAATATTTTTTTAAAGTTAACTCTTTTATTTTTAAATCTTTAGTTGAAAATAGAAGTGCTAAAACAATTAAGAATAGAGATAATATCATACCATATACTCTAAATGTATGTGTTTTTGTAGCATTTTCATCTACTTTTTTTTCTTTTCTTTCACTCTTTAAGGCTTTCTCATAAACCTTTATTAATTCTTTACCAACAATTTTTAAATCTTTTTTCTTAGCAGCCTTATATCCTTCTTCAGTTAAATCAGGTAATTTGCCTTCAATAATTTTAGGAATCATTACTTCAAATTCATCAATATCTTTAGCTTTATATACTACTTTATTTTTCTCATATTCTTCAAATACTGGAATATCACGAATTAAAGTAGGAATCTTAGAAGTTAAAGCCTCAATAATTGGAATACCCTCAGTTTCTTCTAAAGTAGGAAATAAGTATAGATTAGAGCCACTTAAGGCAGCTTTAATCATTGATGAATCAACATAGCCAGCAAAATGAAGATTTGGCAATTTTGTTGTAACAGCTTTTTTTATTTTACGAGGTGAGGCCCATAATGGGCTATAACCAAACCAAATAAATTTATAATCTGGTAATCTCTTTGCCAATTCAACAAAATCAAGGATTCCTTTTCTTTCAATATATAAACCAATACCAACAATAACTTTGTCTTTTTTAGTATAGCCGTATGTTTTTCTAAATTCCGCACCTGCTTTTTCATTTCTTTCAAAAAATTTAGTTTCTACTCCGTTACTAATTGCATGAATTGGTTTATTTAAATTATAATTTTCCAATAATCTTTTAGAATATTCAGTTGGGGTTATAATTTGATCACCTAAACTATAGCATTTGATTAACCATTTTTTAAATAATGGTGAAACCAAGTTGCTAAATAAAAAAGAATTTCTAAAATCTTCTTCAGTAGAATGGGCATGATAAACTATTTTCTTACCATTTTTTCTTGCTCTCTTAGCAAAAAAGTATGATTTAGGTCCGTAAAAATTAATATGTAAAACATCAAAGTCATCTTTTAAATTAGTAGTATAGTCAATTTTATTTTCTTCTAATGACTTCATTTGATGTTTAATTGCTTTTCCTAAACCTGACTTACTTATTGTTTTTAGACCTTCGGTATAAAGTAACACTTTCATATAATCACCAAGTTAATTATAACATTATTTAATCAATATTGACAAGTATTACATCTTTACCTATTTTTTTAATTTTATCCCATTTTATTTCTGTTACTTTCGTCGAAAATAAACTAAAGAAAAAGTGATATCTCTCCACTACTATTTCTTTAGCATTACCAGCTAAGTCTATATTTACATCAATTATATTACCGATTTTTTTCCCATCATTAATGTTAACAACATCCTTGTCTTGTAAATCTGAAAGTTTCATAAACCACCTAATATATTTTATTAAATACTATAAAAAAAAGACTAATAGTTATAAACTAATATAGTCTTTTCGCCAGTCCATTCCATTTTAATAAGCAATCTTTGAATATCATCGATATTATACTTCATATAAGCACCTGGTGCACTATAAACTACATATACGTAAGTATCACTTTCATCAAATTCAATTACATTAAAGTAATATTGCTTTTCAATATCGTTTTCTATAACCGTATATAATCTTGAATATATTGTTCTATTTTTAGTCTTATTAATATTATATTTTTTTGTTAAAGCCTTAGAATCACAATTTTTTAGTTCTTCTTCTATTTTTTGTTTTAATAATTCTTCAGCACCTACTCCTACTTCAGATTTTTTATATACAGTAAAATATAAATTAGAATTTAATTTACTTAATGATAAATCGTGTTCATCACTGTATTGTTCTTTCCATATATCATTTAATTCAAAACTAATATTCGAACCATCTAATAAATACTTGTTTTGACGAGCTAATTTTGATGTAGCTTGTTCAGTAATAAAAAGTAAACTGACAATACTCACCAAACACAAAGAACTAAAGAAATATAAGATTTTTTTCATATTATGCCCCCTATCTAAATCATCCGAGTTAATATTATATTATAAAATTAAAAAAAAGACAACAGTAAATATGCAAAATTAAAAAATAGCAGTTAATCTACTATTTTATTGAATATTTTAGGAATTTTAACTTCAAAATTAAAGTATTTTCTTGTAATTGGATGCATTATTTCTAACTTATATGCATGAAGACCCAAACGTTTAACAGGATTGACTTTAGAACCATATTTTTTGTCACCAATAATTGGGTGCCCTAATTCAGATAAATGAACTCTAATTTGATTTTTTCTGCCGGTTTCTATATTGATATCAAGTAAAGTATATAAATTATTATGTTTAATAGGCTTATAATTGGTTACAGCTCTTTTACCTAGTTTGGAACTGTGGACAAATGTATTTTTTTCTTCATATAAAAGATTATCAATTCTACCACTTTTCTTAATTATGCCTTCAACAACGGCAACATATCCTCTTGTTTTAACTAATTCATTCCAGTTATCTTGATATAACATTTTTATTCTTTCGCTTTTAGCAAACATTACAATACCTGAAGTTTCTTTATCAAGGCGATGTACTATAAATAATTTAAAATTATGTTTATTGGCGTATTCTCTAACTTGATGATATAAGGTTATTTCAGATTCATTATAGTTTGCAATGGTTAACAAACCAGCTTTTTTATTTACAACAATTATTTCACTATCTTCATATATTATTTCGAACGGTAATTTCTCTTTTATAACCAAATCAATAGTTATTTGATCATTCATTTTTAATCTATAAGGTAACTTAAATTTATTTGAATTATTAATATATATTTTTTTGTATTTTAATAATGACTTAATTTTAGATTTAGAATAATCACTATGACTAGCTAAATATTCTACCAAGCCCATTTCTCGATTAACTATTAATTTTAATTCATTCATTATTTTCACCTGCTTAATTATAACAAATAATTAAAAAATAAAAAAGGACTTAGTCCTTTAATATTGCATAAAACGGTTCCATATCTTCATCATTTAATGGCTCAACCCCATCTAGACGATATGGAATACCTAATTTTTTATATTTTTCAACACCGTATAAATGATATGGTAATAGTTCGACTTTCTCAATATTATTAAATTGCTTCAAATATTTTTTTAAGTCCTTCATATATTCAACCGTATTATTTATTCCGGGTACTACTACTTGCCTAATCCATAGTTTTTTATTCTTTTGTTTTACAACCTCAATAAATTTATTAAATTCATCAAGGTTTTGACCAGTTACATATTTATATCCTTCATTAGTAATTCCTTTAATGTCTAAAATTACTAAATCAGTGTAATCTAGTATTTCTTCATATTGACCAATTCCATGACCAGCGGTATCTAAAGCAGTATGAATTCCTAACTGTTTAATTTTCTTTAAACATTCAATTAAAAATTTTGGTTGAAGTAATGGTTCTCCACCACTAAATGTAACTCCACCATTTTTATAATAACTCATATTATTCTTAACCATATCAGCGATTTCATCACTAGTCATTATTTTTGAATGGACATAATCCCAAGTCTCTGGATTATGACAGTATAAACATCTTAATTGACAACCTTTTAAGAAAACAACCATTCGAATACCAGGGCCATCAACTAGGCCCATGGTTTCTATCGAATCAATATATCCTTGCATTAAATTGTTCCGTGGAATGTACGATTAATTACTTCTAATTGTTGTTCTTTACTTAAACGATTGAATCTAACCGCATATCCTGATACACGAATTGTCAATGTTGGATATTTGTCAGGGTTTTCCATCGCGTCTATCAATGTTTCTCTATTTAATACGTTTACATTAAGATGTTGAGCTCCACGAGTGAAGTATCCATCAAGTAAATTTGTTAAATTTTGAATTCTTTCTTCTTCTGTGTGTCCTAATGCTGATGGAACAATTGAGAATGTATTTGAAATGCCATCTTCGCAGCAACTTTTATATTTAATTTTTGCTACACTGTTTAGCGAAGCAATCGCTCCATTAGTATCTCTTCCATGCATTGGGTTAGCACCAGGAGCAAAAGCTACTCCAGCTTTTCTACCATCAGGTGTAGAACCTGTTTTTTTACCATATACAACGTTTGATGTGATAGTCAAGATTGATAATGTAGGTTTAGCACCCTTATATAATGGATGAGATGCTAACTTATCATAGAAAGATTGAGCTAATTCAACACCAATTTGATCAACACGGTCATCATCATTTCCATATTTAGGGAAATCACCTTCAATTTCAAAATCAACGGCAATACCATTTTCATTTCTAATTGGTTTTACTTTAGCATATTTGATAGCTGATAAAGAATCAACTGCAACTGAGAATCCCGCAATACCAAATGCCATTAATTTTTCAGGATCTGTATCGTGAAGTGCCATTTGACCAGCTTCATATGCGTATTTGTCATGCATATAGTGAATGATATTCATTGCATCTACATATGTTTTAGCAACCTTATCCATCATTTTATTATATGATTCCATAACTTTATCATAATCTAAGTATTCATCAGTCATTGGTTCAAATCCTTCAACAACTTTATCACCTTTAACTTCATCAAAACCACCATTAATTGAATATAATAAAGCTTTCGCTAGGTTACAACGAGCTCCAAAGAATTGCATTTGTTTACCAACTGTCATTGCTGATACACAACAAGCAATCGCATAATCACTACCGTGAATTGGACGCATCTCTTCATCATTTTCATATTGAATTGAATCTGTTAAAATTGAAATCTTAGAACAATAATTCTTAAAATTAATTGGTAATTTATCTGACCATAATATTGTCATATTTGGTTCTGGTGCTGATGATAAATTAATTAAAGTATGTAAGTAACGGAATGAGTTTTTAGTTACTAATGATTTAGTTTCATTTAACATACCACCAATTGACTCAGTAACCCAAGTTGGATCACCTGCAAATAATTCATTATATTCAGGTGTTCGTAAATGTCTTGCAATTCGAAGTTTAATAATAAATTGATCGATTAATTCTTGAGCTGTTTCTTCAGTTAATCTTCCTTCTTTGATATCCCTTTCAATATAAATATCTAAGAATGTAGATGTCCTACCTAAACTCATTGCAGCGCCATTATTTTCTTTAATAGCAGCTAAATAACCAAAATATAACCATTGTACAGCTTCTTTAGCATTAGCAGCTGGTTGAGTTATATTAAAACCATATCTTTCAGCCATCTTAGCTATATCTTTTAAAGCGTTATATTGTAAAGTTAACTCTTCACGTAGACGAATATTGTATTCATTTAGTTCTTGTTCTTCTAATTTTTTGAAATCAGCTTGTTTTTGTTCCATTAAATAATCTGTACCATATAGCGCGATACGGCGGTAATCACCAATTATTCTACCACGACCATATGCATCAGGTAGTCCTGTTAATAATCCAACGTGTCTTGCTTTTCTAATATCTGATGTATAAGCTGAGAAAACACCATCGTTATGAGTTCTACGATATGTATTAAAGTGTTTTTTAATATCACTGTTTAATTCATAACCATAAGCAGATAAAGCTTGCTCAACCATTCTCATACCACCATATGGATTAACGATTCTCTTTAGTGGTGCATCTGTTTGTAGACCGACAATAACCTCATTGTCCTTATCAATATATCCTGGTTCAAAATTATCTATACCAGATACTCTATTTACTTCAATATCTAATACACCTTTTTTTAATTCTAAGGCAGTTAATTCATCTACTTTAGCTAAAACTGCCTTAGTTTTTTCAGTAGGTCCTACTAA
The DNA here is from genome assembly GCA_944350495.1 of uncultured Bacilli bacterium. Lineage (GTDB taxonomy): Bacteria > Bacillota_I > Bacilli_A > RF39 > UBA660 > UBA5578. Next base: position 129,156 of record CALVOZ010000003.1, on the reverse strand, counting down.
AAAAGAATCATCACCAGTATATTCAGTATAATTTTCTTCTATAAATTTTGCTACATTTACAGAATCCTTCCATTCTGTACCTTGAAAGGCTCTCCATTGTAAATCAAATTTGTTGTTCATTTTATCACTCCTATCGACGTTATCAATTATATCATGAAACGGCATTTTTCGGCAATGGTTTCTTATTAAAAATCTACATTTGACACTTTTGTTTAAATATTACAATATCTTCTTTTTTATTGTATCTAAACCGCTCTTTTCTAAACGTGAAATTTGAGCCTGGCTTATACCTAATTCTTGACTTAATTCCATTTGCGTTTTCCCAAAATAGTATCTTTCCTCAATGACATATCTTTCTTTTGCTTTAAGGCTATTTAAAGCGTCATTTAGACCAATTTTCTCTTCAAGTGAATAATTATTATTTTTCTTATCAGCTAATTGGTCACATAGATAAATAACATCTCCACCATCATTATAAATTGGATCAAACATACTAAGAGAATCTTTTGTCGAATCTATAGCCAAAATAATCTCGTTTTCCGCAATTCCTAAAATACTACTAATTAAAGTAACTGAAGGTTCACATCCTAAATCAAGAGTTAATTTTTCTTTCAATTTTGATACTTTATATGATAAATCTTTAATACTTCTAGAAATCTTAACATTATTATTATCTCTTAAATATCTTTTAACCTCTCCTAAAATCATTGGAACCGCATAAGTTGAAAATCTAACTTCATGCGATAAATCAAAATTATCAATAGCTTTAATAAGCCCGATGCAACCGACTTGAAATAAATCGTCCATATTATCAGTTCGATTATTATATTTTTTTAGAATTGATAAAACTAATTTTAAATTCCCATTTATTAATTCTTCTTTAGCTAATAGATCTCCTGATCGATATTTTTTAAATAATGAAATCATTTCTTCATTTGTTAAAACTTTTAAATTCGCAGTATTCACGCCACAAATTTCTACTTTATGGCGTGCCATATTTATCCTCCTTTCACTTAATATTGAGAATAAATATTTAAAATTATACAAAAAAAGAAGCTTCTGCTTCTTAAATATTAATATTTGCCACCACATGATTTACAAAAAGTACCTTCATTACGCGGACTTCCACAGTATGGGCATGAAGCTACTGTTTGAAATTGTTGTTGGTTATTTACAAATGCATTATTTACTGTTGGTGTTGGATTTACAAAATTATTTGGTTGTGGTTGATTAATATAACCATTTGGTTGCACATATCCTGATACTGGTGTTACCACAGTTGTAACATTGGATGCTACTGACTTATTATTTTTATTTCCAATAAAAGAAGAAATTAGACTACCAACTAATCCTACAGCAATCATATAAAAACCAACACCATATTTACAAACATCATCACCATATATTCTTGTTTCTTCAAATACTTCTTGAACATCAATAACATCATATACAAATAGTGCGATTGCTATAGCAATACAACCCAAAGCACCTTTATAATTTCCTTTGACAATTGTAAACCCACCAATTATTAAAAGTGCAATAACATACACACCGTCTAATAATTTGCCATCTTGATAAACATAATTAATAGATTCAGTAATTCCCATAAATGAAACAGTTAAAAACGGTAAAAAACAGCCTATAATTGCCACCGCCATACATGCAAAAATAATAAAATTGATATTTGATCCAGTTTTAACTGTTGAAACTGAATTAACAACATTGTAATTTTGATTCATAATTACTACTCTCCTACTCTATATTTATATCATAGCTTATAATTAATTGAATTTCAATAATTATTTAAAAAAAAGAAGCATTTGCTTCTTAAATATTAATATTTACCACCACATGATTTACAAAAAGCACCTTCATTACGCGGACTTCCACAGTATGGACATGGAACTGCTGTTTGAAATTGTTGTTGGTTATTTACAAATGCATTATTTATTGTTGCTGTTGGATTTACAAAATTATTTGGTTGTGGTTGATTAATATAACCGTTTGGTTGTACATATCCAGTAACTGGAGTTGGAACAACATTATTAATTGGCGCAATAACTGGTTTATTTTTGTTAGCCAAAAAAGTTGAAATAAATGCACCAACTAAGCCTGCACCAACAATATAAGCACCAACACCAAAACTAATAGCATCTTCAATCCAGGTATCATATTCTTTCATTAAATTCAAAGTATCAACTACATCATATATAAAAACAGCAATTCCCGCAAGAATAAAGAACATTGCTAACTTATAATTGTTTTTAAAAATACCAATTAAAGCAATAATTAAAGCGCCAATAACAAAAATTCCATCCTTGAAATTTCCATCATAATATAAATAATTGGTTGATTCAGTAACCCCAAATATAGAAACTGAAAGAAATGGAAATAGACATCCAACAACCACTACTGCCATACAAATAAAAATAAATAAATTGTAATTTGTGCTAGTCTTAACTGGTAATGTTGGACTAACACTATTGTAATTTTGATTCATAATTACTACTCTCCTACTCTATATTTATATCATAACTTATAATTGGTAATAATTCAATATTCTTTAAAAATTAATACAGTTAGTTGACAAAAAAATGAAAGCATTCTTACATTTTTTTATTTAAAACAATTCTAGGCTTATTCATCAATTCAGCAAATGTATTAACATTTTTCTCTCTTAATTTTTTTAACATTTCATAAAGAATTAAACTTGTCCCTTCTGAATCATAATCAGCACGGTGATGTTTGGTTTCATCCCATTCAACATTATATCTATTCATCAATACTGTTAAATTGTGAAACCTTTCACCAGGCTCTAAAAATCTAGAAATTCCTAAAGTATCAATAACATTAAAATTAAATCTTCCGAGATTATATTTAAAGCATGCCATTTCCATAAACGATAAATCAAATTTAGCATTATGTGCAACTAAAATATCATTTCCAGCCCAAGTTATAAACTTTTTTACAACGTTTTGTTCATTATCCTTACCAATTAACATTTCATCAGTAATATTGGTTATTTTAATTATTTCACTGCTTAATTTCATATGAGGATCAATTAATTCTTCAAATCTATCAATAATTTTATTATTCTTCACTCTTACAGCACCGATTTCAATAATTGAATTTCCATCTTTTGGATCTAATCCAGTAGTTTCTAAATCGAAAACTACATAAGTTTCATCTAGTAATTGGTTCATACTTCCTCCCAACAATAAAAAAAGCCAAAGAATAGGCGCCAACAACGATAAACCTGGTCTTCCAGGTGGGTGTCTTGGATTAAACTTTAGGATTCTTTAATAAATTAAAGTATTCAACACCGCTTAATGCCGCTGACTCCCAATTCGTTAATTTAGTAGGTTTTTCAGAAAAAGGCAACCTAATTCTCTAGCAACTTTAATATACCATTTTTTGGGTATTGTTGTCAACAAAAAAGAGACATGTGTCTCTTATAATGTTTGTCCACATTCAACGCAGAACTTTGCACCATCTAAGGCATCAGCACCACATTTTGAACATTTTTTTGGGCCAGCAGGAGCTGGTGCTTCAATTTTTGTACCACAATTCATGCAAAACTTACCAGTTGATGGTGTTCCACAATTTGGACAGTTAATAGCATTCACTTCTGGAACTGGTGCTACTACAGCAGCAACTGCAGGTTCTTGAACTGGAGTTGGTGCTGGTTGAGCAGGTTGAGCAGGTTGAACTGGAGTTTGTTGAGCATATGGATCAAATGCTTGTTGAACTTGATTGTTTACTGGGGCAAAAGCATTAGCCATAACATTATTACTCATACCTTGTGTTCCCATGTTCATCATACCAAGTCCTACAAATCCAGCAGCGGCACCATTGGCATTACCAGCAGCTGCTTCCATAACATCAAGAACTCTACCTTGTTGCATCATAGAATTTGCATTGTGTTCGTATTCTTGAATCTTCTTATCAGAAGCTTCATCTAATGATACAGATTCAACAGCAAAACCTACAATTCTAATACCTCTATTACGGATAGGTTCATCAAATACTCTTTCATCCATAATAGTTTTAATTTCATCAGTATAACTTGGTAATTCAAGTACTGGAACTTTATATTTACTATTTCCTAATTCGTTTGAAATATTTTGGAATACAGCAATAACTTCAGAACTCATTTGATCAATTATTGTATCTTTAGTTACTACCTCACCTGTTCCAGCATACATTCTCATAAACATTGCTGGATCAAATACTTTAAATGTATATTTACCATAACATCTAATCTTTACACCCATTGGCATTAAAGAACCAGTCATTTGATTTGGAATAGCATGTGACCAATCTTGGAATGGTACTGGAGTAGCTGTTCCAAATTTATTATCTAAAATTTCTTTTACATTAATGTAGAATACAGCTTGTTCTTTTGCTGGTGTTCCATTATATGTAAATCTTTGCCACATTTCGCCAAAAACTGCACCAAATTGTCCACCAAAGAATGATGGTGATGTAGATTGGTCAAATGTATATGGTCCCTCTTCTGCTGTCGCATCAAGAATAGAACCTGAATCGTAAATAACCGCAACTTGTCCTGGTTTTACGATAATTCTACTACCTTTTGAAATTTGTCCACTTTTAGTAGTTTTCTTCACCATTAAGGTGTTTTCATCCATATCGTCACATTGAATCAGATCTTCCCATTGATCTCCTAGTGTGCTGCCGATTGCTCCGACAGCGGCTTTAATTAAACCCATTAAACTATACCTCTTTCCTTAACTTTCATTATAAGAGCTTAAAACCCATGCTCTTAAATTAATTTCCTTAATCTGGGAGCCACAATACTCACAATTTTTATGACCAAGCGAAGAAATACTCGCACCACAGTTAGGACAATTAATTACTAAAACTTTAGCACCACTAGGTACCTTAGTCTCATCATATATGTATATTATATCACATTCATACCTAGTTTGCTTCTTTAAATTTGTATCTCCTTCAATTATTTTTTCATCTTGCATTTTTTTATAATAGTATTCAACTGAAGTAGCTACAGTAACAGTTGCTACACCATCTTTATGTTTATATTTAGATATAGCAAATTTATGAAACTCTACATCATCATATTTAACAGAAATAGATGCAGCACTATAATCATCAATTACATTAGATATACTATTTTTAATTAACGGCATATCTTTTACATAATCTTTATTTTTTTCCTCTAAAGCATTAAATATGCTTCTTAGGCTTGATTCAGTCATGGCATATAATTCATTTTCATTAAAGTCAGGAAAATCACTACGAATTGTTGGTAATAACAAATTAGTCATACCCGAAATGCTTTTAGCTCGTGTGCTTTCTTCTCTTTTTATGTCATTTATTTTATCAGCCATATCCCTTAGATTATTAACTTTAAATCCTAATTTTTGAAAAGTACTTTTTAAATTGCCATATATAATTAGAGCAATTATCCCTAAAAATATTATTACTCCTAATATTACGCCAACAAAAATCAATAATAACTTCATTTAACTTCACCTAAAACTTATATCCACAAAGTGTACAAATTGGACAATCGCGACGTACTTTTGTACCACATTTTGGACAAGATTTATCAACTTGTACATATGCATCAACCTGTGCAATCGGCCTTAATAATGGCCCACCATTTTGCTCTTGTAAAATATTTGGTTCTTCTTTTTTCTCCTCAGGAACTTTTAATTCTTCCTGTGGAGTTTCTTCAATATTATCTTTAGGTAAAACTCCAACCGGTAATTGCGTTGGTTCAACAATCTTCATGCTTACAATTTCTTGAACTTCAGTTGTTGGCCCTTTTTCCACAACCACAGTTGGCTCTTCTTTTAACTCAATTTCTTTTTTAGGTGCAACTGTCCTATTCGTATTAAATTCAGGAGCAGCTGCCATTAATCCAGCTAAAGATGAATCGATATTAACTGGACCGTTATCAATAATAGCTATAGGTTCTACAGCTTTAACAAGTTCTTCATCTAGCTTCTTCTTTTCGGCTAATTCTTTTTCTAATTCTCTCTTTTTCTCTAATTGTTTTTTATTGGCAACCATTTGATTTTCATATTGCTGATTTATTGGTACAGGGCCAATATCAGCAACATTAATTGGTTTTGCTTCATCTAAAACAACATCGTGAAAAATTGGAACTATTGGAGTATCATCTACATCTTCTTCAATTTCTTCTTCAATTTTTTCTAGCTTGCTTTCAACTGGTTTAATTTTTTCTTCAACCTTTGGTAAAACTTCTTTGACATTATCCAATTTTGTTTCTTTAGAATTGTACAAAATATTATAATCAAAGGTTAAATCATTAGCAGTCGGATTTTCTTTATCAGCTTTAGCTAATTGCTCTGCAATTGTTTTTTGATTAATGGCATTATCAAGATTAGAATCTTTCTTAGCAACATAACTTTTTATTTTTTTTGTAGTTATTTTATCCAGTGTTGAAGAATCTGCTAAACTCATAGCAGTTGGAGCTTCAATTACATTAGCTATTTCCACCGGTTCCAATTTAAATTCAACTTTCTTTACTGGTTGGTAATTCTTTAACCTTGAGCCATCTACATCAATATCTGTAAATGCTAGTAATGGATAAAATATTGGGGAAAGAATCATAAGTCCTATTTTCATAAACAAATTCTTTCGGCATACAGAGCCTAACTTATAACCTATAATAAATATCATAATTGGTAAACCCAGAATATTAACAAATGGTATAAACATAACTAATACCATCCATTGAGGAATATTTAATATCGCTAAAAGAGACATTATATTATATATTGGTATGAAAGCATATCGCGCTTTATGACCTATTTTTTTAAATATTACAGCTAACGATATTGTATAAATAATAATTAAAATTCCTAAAGCGACTGAGGCAAACACTATGTTGCTCTGTATAGAGGTTATAATGTTTTCTATTAAACTATTCATCACACCCTCCTCCCTATTCTTTTACACTATCTATAGTTTAGCATAAATGCAAAACTAATTCAATAAAAAAGTTGAAAGGATTCAACTTTATTTTCTTAATTCAATATGTAATTCTTTTAACTGATTGTCTGTAACTAAATTAGGAGCTTCAGACATTAAACAAGATGCACTAGCAGTTTTAGGGAATGCTATAACATCACGAATATTTTCAGTACCTACTAATAGCATAGTTAATCTATCTAGCCCAAAAGCTAACCCACCATGTGGAGGAGTACCATATTTTAAAGCATCAACGAAGAAACCAAATTTTTCTTTTACATCTTCATCACTAAGTCCTAAAGCCTTAAACATTTTATTTTGAACTTCTTGATTATGAATACGTATAGATCCACCGCCAGCTTCATACCCGTTAATAACCATATCGTAAGCTTTAGAATAACATTTACCTAAATTGCCTTCTAAATATTTAATATCTTCATCTTTTGGAGAAGTAAATGGGTGATGACAAGCCATATATCTTCCTTCTTCTTCACTGTATTCAAAAGCTGGAAAATCTGTAATCCATAACAATTTATATATTGATTTATCAATCAAATTTAAATCATTAGCCAATTTACATCTTAATGCACCAAGGCTTACCTTAACAATGTTTCTTTTACCAGAGACAATAAGAACTAAATCATTTTCTTTTAGCCCTAGGATATTAATAATATCGTTCTTTTCAGCATCTGACATATTTTTAACTAAACTTCCTGTTAATTCTGATTCAAATTTTAAATATGCTAAACCAGATGCTTTATATGTTTTAACAAAGTCAGTTAATTTATCTAATTCTTTACGAGAATAATTGCTTGCCGCATTAACAACTAAAGCATTTACAATTCCACCTTCATCAATAATAGATTTAATAAAACTAATCTCAGTATTTTTAAATATAGATGTGATATCTTGAATTGGCATTTCAAATCTCAAATCAGGTTTATCAGAACCATACTTATCCATAGCTTCATCATATGGCATTCTCATAAGAGGGACTTCAATGTCAATTCCTTTAACCTCTTTAAAGACAGCAGCAATCATATTTTCAGCCATTGTCATGACATCGTTTTCATTAACAAAACTCATTTCAATATCTACTTGTGTAAATTCTGGTTGTCTATCAGCTCTTAAATCTTCATCTCTAAAGCACTTAGCAATTTGGAAATATCTCTCAAATCCACCAACCATTAATAACTGTTTAAAGATTTGTGGTGACTGTGGTAAAGCATAAAATTTACCAGCATTAACACGTGAAGGAACTAAATAATCTCTGGCACCTTCTGGCGTTGACTTACACAAAATTGGTGTCTCAACTTCTAGGAAATTTTCTTTACTTAAAAAATTTCTAATCGCCATCGTTAACTTATGACGAACAATTAATTTATGCTGTAAACTGTTTCTACGTAAATCTAAATAACGATATTTTAATCTTGTATCTTCTAAAGCTGTTGTCTCGTCACTAATTTCAAAAGGCACCTCTAAAGATTCGTTCAATATTTCTAGTTCGTTAACTAGCACTTCTATTTCACCAGTAGCAATATTACTATTTTTATTTTCTCTTTCAGAGATAACTCCAATGACTCTAATAACATATTCATTTCTAATATTATTTACAATATCATTTAAATTATCTTCCGGTCTTATTACTAACTGTATAATTCCTGATCTATCTCTTAGATCAATAAAAACTAAACCTCCCAAATTCCTTTTTTTACTAACCCATCCATATAGTTCAACTTCTTCACCTACATTTTTGATGGATAAGTCTGTGTTCATTATCTTTTTCATTTCATCCTCCTACAAAATAAAAAAGTATTACGCTTGTAGGGACGAATATTCGCGGTACCACCCTACTTCATAATACTTTATTATGCTCTTAATTCTTTAACGCAGAAATACGTTTATTTAACGTTCGATGTCTTCTTTATATTTTATTAGCTTATTTTCACCAACCATAAGCTCTCTTTATAATTCAATATAAATACTCCTTCGAACAAATAATATACTTTTATTTTATCTTTAAAATTTTATTTTGTCAACCTTTCAACAATTTCTTCAATCGATAATAAATCCTGTTCACCAGTTAACATATTTTTTAGTGTAGCTTTGTTTTCTAATATTTCATTTTCACCAACTAAGATTACGTATGGAATATCTAAACGATCAGCGTATTTCATCTTCTGTTTCATACCTTTATTTTGATAATATACATCTGTATTAATACCAGCATTTCGAATACTAGAAGCAATATTTAAAGTATAATTCATATCCTTACGGTCAAAAGGAATAACTAAAACTTGAGTTAAACTTCGTTTACTATTCTCAATTAATTCAATTTCTTTTAATTGTGAAAATAATCTAGTAAGACCAATTGAAATACCAATACCTGGTAATTTTTCATCAGTATAATAAGCAGTTAAATTTTCGTATCTTCCACCCGAACAAATACTACCTAATCTTGGATATTCATCTAAAATAGTTTCATATACTGTACCAGTATAGTAATCTAGGCCACGAGCAATAGTTAAATCGATTTTAAAGTAGTCTTCTGGAACACTAAAATCTCTCATACCATTAATTACTTCATTAATCTCATCAATTCCATGATTAAATTGTTCGTTGTCTATATTTAAATCTTTTAAAGAAGTAATAATTTCGTCATTATTCCCATTAATACTTATAAAATTCATAATTTTATCAACTGATTCTTCAGCAATACCAAAGTCTAATAATTCTTGTGCAACTTCTCGACTTCCAATTTTATCAATCTTATCAATAACTCTTAGAATGTCACTTGCTTCGTTAATTAAGTTTAATGATTCAAAAAAGCCGTTTAAAATTTTACGATTATTAATTCTAATCGTAAATTTACCAATATTTAATTCTTGAAATACATTATAAATAACAGTTGGTATTTCAGCATCAAACATTAAATCTAATGCTTCTTGACCAATTACATCAATATCACATTGATAAAATTCTCTAAATCTTCCCTTTTGAGGTCTTTCACCTCTAAATACTTTACTCATTTGATATCTTTTAAATGGGAATATCAAATCGTTATAGTGTTCAGCAACATAACGTGCTAAAGGAACAGTTAAATCAAATCTAAGTGATAAATCACTATCTCCTTTATTAAATCTATAAATTTGTTTTTCAGTTTCGCCACCTGCTTTAGCAAGTAAAACCTCTGATAATTCTATTGTTGGTGTATCAATTGGTAAAAAACCAAATCTTTCGTAAACTTTTCTAATTCTATCATACATATTATTAAACAAAATCTGATCTTGTGGCAATAATTCCATAAAACCAGGTAATGTTCTTGGTGTAACTTTATTCATTTTTTTCCTTCTCCTTCTCTATTTTTAAAAATTTTTTAATGTAAACTAAGATGTCGAAAGAAAACATAGTGATAGCGAACTATCCACTCTTTTAAATATTTAATTGTCATACTATCACCTCAACACAACTAGTATATAACTTTTTCGATATTTAGTCAAAAGATACTTTTTAAATAATTTAATTTCTCATCAAAAAATCAGTTATGTCTAAGATGATATATTAATTGATTCATTAGACATTATTATAAATATATTTTCAAAATTATATTCTATGTTATAATTTTCATCACATGTCAATGTTTTAAAATATTTTATAACTTGAGTACATCCTTTTATATCATTTAAATAGCTAGATACTCATATTTTACAATAAAAAAAGATAGTAAAAAACTATCTATTTTATTTTTGATCTTCTAAATTATCTTTTATTTTTTCAATACTATCTGTAATATCATCTTTGTAATATTTATATGCCGCACATATGATAATAGCAACTGGGAAAGCAATAAAAATACCAGCGATTCCAAATAACATACTTCCAGCAAACATAGCAAATATTGTAATTAATGGATGAATTGAATTACTCTTACCATATACCAATGGATTTATTAAATAACTATCGACACTTGATAGTAAAAAGAACGCAATAATTGTTCTTACAAATAAGCCTGGACTTATGACAAATGCAGTAATAGCCGCAACACAGTTACATGCAATACCCCCAAAATATGGAATTAAATTAGCTACCCCAGCTAAAAATCCTAATAATAATGCATTTGGATGGCCAATAACAGCATATACAGTTGCATATTCAATAACAGAAATAACCATAATTTCCATTAAACCAGTTAAATATTTCATCATTTCGCCATCTAAAATTTTAATAAATTTATATGTTTTATTTCCCTTACGTTTAAAGAACTTTTTAATAATTTTTCTAATTTTTTCCATATCTATTAAGAAATATGTATAAGCCGCAAAAGAGAATAAAACATTACCAATGACACTAATAGAACTGCCAATTATGTTAATCGCACCATTAGAAACGTACTTAGTAATATCACTAATAATGTCCTTTAAACCTGCATTAATAGTGTCTTGCAAACCACTAATATTTATATTCCAATCATTATTTGCAAGTTCCTCTAAAAAGTTACTAATATTAACAAATAAACCAGATAATTGCCCTACTAAAACATTTACAATAATATATACAACAAATACAGCGAGTGCAACTGTCGCAAATATTATAATACCAATACTTAAACCATTTGAAACTCCTTTTTCTCTTAGTTTTTCAACTAAAGGATATTCTGCATAAGCAATTGCAAAAGCAATTACAAAAGGTGTAATAATAGCGATAATTTTATTGACTGAATCAATCCATAAATTACCGGTACTATATATTAGAAAAAATGTTAAGGCTATTAAAGCAATATTAACTAAACGATAATCAACTCTTCTTTTCTCAATCATAACTAAACACCCTTTTCTAATAGAATGGTAACTGGACCATCATTTTTAATATTAACTAACATATCAGCACCAAATATTCCAGTCTCTACTTTAATATTTTCTTGTAATTTTTTATTAAATAAATCATATAAGATGGTAGCTTCTGCTCCACTCATGGCTTTAATATAGCTAGGTCTATTCCCCTTTTCAGCATTACCATATAAAGTAAATTGAGAAATGCTTAATATTTCTCCATTTACATCTAAAACGGATTTATTCATCACACCATTTTCATCGTCAAAAATTCTTAAATTAAGAACTTTCTTAACCATATAATCTATTTCTGCTTCGCCATCACCTGGTGTAAATCCAATTAATAATACTAAACCTTTACTTATTTTTCCAACTACTTTAGAGTCAACTGTAACACTGGACTCTAAACTTCTTTGAACAACTACTCTCATTATTTTATGTTCCTTTCTACGTTTGTCACTTGTGGAATCATCAATAAATCATGAATAAACTTTTCTAATCTCTCTAAATTAGGTACCAAAACATTTATTGTCACTAAATATCTAGTGGAAGTACTAACGTTATTAATACTTTGAATTGTAATATCACTGCCAGAACTTTTTGAAATAATATTAAGTAATAAATCTTTGCTGTCATCCGCACTAATAAGTAAGTCAGTAGAGTATTTATTAATTATTTCATCGTTCCACTCTACATCAATAATTCTTTCTTCACCTTCAATAATATTTGGGCAAACAGTACGATGAACATTTATACCATGCCCTTTTGAAATGTATCCAACAATCTCGTCGCCTGGTATAGGTTTACAGCAAGCCGCAATATTAGCTTTGATTTCATCAACACCACGAACAATAATATCATTCTTGGCAGATATGTTCTTCTTCTCTGGAGCGTTAACCTTATCTAATAAAATATCTTCTTTACTACGACTTGAATTTGTAAAATTATTAACAACTTGAATAGCGCTTAAACGACCACTACCAATACTAATGTGTAGTTCATTTAAATCACCAACACGATATTCATCAAATAATTTGGCTAAATTATCATTGCTAAAAAATTCAGCAAAAGGTATCTTTCTTTTTCGTACTTCTTTTTGTAATAAATCATTGCCTTGTTTTGCATATTCTTCTTTATCAATTTTATTATAGAAACTTCTAATCTTATTTTTAGCTTGAGTTGTAAACGCCATATCAATCCATTCACGAGATGGACCTGGAGAATTTTTACTTGTATTGATTTTAACAATATCGGAGTCATTTAAAATATAATCTAAAGATACAATATTGCCATTTACCAAAGCACCTACCATTGTATCTCCAACCCCGCTGTGAACACGATATGCAAAATCAATAGGAGTAGATCCTTGCGGAAGTTCAATAACATCTCCTTTTGGGGTAAAAACATAAATTGTATTTTTTAAAATATCTTCTTGAACACTTCTTACAAATTCTTCATCATTAGTTTCTTCTTCTTTAAGTTCCATAATTTCCCTAAAGAATTGTAGTTTTTGTTCCATGGCACTTTGCATAGATGCTTTAACATTACTTCCTTTTTCCTTATAAGACCAGTGAGAAGCAATACCGCGTTCTGCAACTTCATCCATTTCATATGTTCTAATTTGGATTTCAAATAAATATCCCTCTAAGCCAAATACAGTTGTATGTAATGATTGATACATATTTGTTTTAGGCATCGCAATATAATCTTTAAAACGCTTAGGAATCGGGCGATATTTAGAGTGAATAATGCCTAAGGCTTGATAACATTCTTGTTCTGTATTAACAAAAACACGAAGCGCTAAAAGGTCATAAATTTCACTAAATTTCTTACCTTTATCAAGTTTTTTATAAATACTATAAATACTTTTAGCACGTCCTTTTATTTCATGCTTAATTCCCTCTTGATTTAATAGTTCACTTACACCAGCCATCATTTTTTCAACGATTAAATCTCTTTCTTTACGTGTTTGATTTAATTTTTCAACAATTGAGAAATATACATCGGGTTTATAATAACGAAGAGATAGATCTTCTAATTCGCTTTTTATTTGATTCATACCTAAACGATGGGCAATTGGTGTTAAAATATCCAACGTTTCTTTTGCGTTTGCCTTTTGACTTTTTTCTGACAATATCCATAAAGTACGCATATTATGTAATCTATCAGCTAATTTAATAATTAAGATACGAACGTCTTCACTTAACCCTACTATTATTTTACGATGGTTAGCAATTACTGCTTCATTATCACAAGTAAATTTAAGTTTATTTATTTTTGTAACACCATTAACTAAATCAGCAATTTCCTTACCAAACTTCTTTGTTATTTCTTCATAAGTAACATCACAATCTTCAATAGTATCATGTAAAATGGCTGCACAAATAGTCGCAGCATCAGCATTTATTTCTGACAAAATATACGCCACATTTAAAGGATGAACAATATAATCTTCACCAGATAATCTTTTTTGACCAAAATGTTTTTCAAAGGCAAAAAGATATGCGCTAGAAATTAATTTTCGTTCATTATCCTTTTTTATATAAGTACATACTTTTTCGTATAGTTCATCAAACGTTAATTTTGGATTATCCTTTCTCATAATCTCACCTTATTCTATCTATTAAATATACTGCCTATTTCCTTGCATGGCTTATTTAAAGTATAGGCGTAAATATCATTAATTTTACTTTTATCTTTTCTTTTTAAATAACTAATATAATTTAAAGTATCACAAATTTTATCATGAAAGCCGGGCTTAATTGTAACTCTTTCACGATATTTGCTTGTTAAAGTTGCCAAAAGTAAAGTGGCAAAGCCTGCTGGTAAAAAGAAATTCAAAATTGTTGGTTTAACAAATGAAAAATAAACTAGCACAGCAGTTACAAATATTGTTAGCCAACTTGCAACGGTCAAATAAACTGTATTATATGATTCTATATTATCAAAATATTTCTCTTTGATTTCATCAGTTAACTTATAATATAAATCAAGATCCGCACAGTTCTGTTTAATGTTATTATTCATTTCCTTTAGGGAAATGCCTTTTTTTTGTTGATTTAAAAAAATTGTTTTTTTATATTTAGCAATTTTTCTAGCATCAGTCTTTTTTAAAAGCGCTAAAGAAAATGTTAATAAAGTATATTCTGGTACTTTATCTAAATTAACTTTTGGAGAAATATTAATTTTATCATCTTCTAATATTAAATTACCTTTTTCAATTTCATATAAAACAGCCCCTTGAATTTGCTTAGAACCAATACTTTGTTTTTTATGATACCATACAGAATTAATTAAATATAATTCTAAAGGATGAATATCTATTTCATCTAAATTTTTATTATATATTTTAGTTAATTTAAACTTAGAATAATTTAAAATAACATATTTTAAATTAAAAATGATTAGTAGAAGTAATAAGATATTAACCACTATTGCATAAACATCGTTAGTGCTTTTTGATGCCATAAAGCATAAACAAATATAAATCAAAAAATAAACAAATATAATAAATTGATATTTATTTATAGTTTTTTTCATACTAATCACCATAGTAAAATTATATCACATAAAAAAAACTTAGTATAGTAAAAAAAGGAATTAGCAATTAATTCCTTTTACCTTTAATTCTTCTACTTTGTCTTCATCTTCAACTTCATACCATTTTTTCTTTTCTGGTTTTCCAATTTTTTTCTTCTCAAAGAATAACCACATTGCTGGAGCCAATATCAATGATGAATATGAACCAGCTACTAAACCAAATAATAGAGCATAGTTGAAATTAGCAATCTCATGTGATCCTAAAGCAATTAAGGAAATTATTGGTAATAAAGTAGTTATTGTTGTTAATGCCGTACGTCCAAAAGTTTCCCTTAAACTCCTGTTTACCAACTCCTTTAATTCATCTTTACTCTTTAATTTGTCTTTATACAATTTCCTCTTGTTTTCTCTAATTCTGTCAAATACAACAATTGTATTATTAATTGAATAACCAACTATTGATAAAATAGCCGCTATGTAAATTACAGTAACTTCAAGTCCAAGCAAACTAAAACAGATACACATAATAGCTGTGTCATGAATAAGTGCAGTTACAGAGCTAACACCATAGTTAAATGTAAATCTTAAAGTTACATAAGCAATTAAACCAATATATGCAAATATTAATGACTTAATAGCGTTTTCTACAAGTTGTTTTTTAACAATATTTGAAACAGCTCCAATACTTGTAGTAGAATCTTCATACTTCTTTTCAAAGTAAGCAGTTACTTTATCATTGTCTTCAGCATTAAATACATCTTTTACAGTAACATAAATATTATTGTCATCAATTTGGTCGATTTTAACAGCCTCATAGCCTAATTTTTCAATATCACTTGCAAATTCTTCAGCAGTTATTTTATTCTTAGTTGTTAAAGAAATACTAGAACCACCAGCAAAATCAATACCTAAATTGAATCCATTTTGATAGAAATATACTCCCCCAGCAACTAAAACCACTATAGTTAAAATAACAAATTTACCAAAATGTTTAACATAATCAATGCGTTCATATAAACTTTTTTTATTCAAATCTTTAATACCTAAAAATGCTCTATATCTATTATTAAAATATCCACTTTTAACAAACATTTTTAACAATAATCTTACTATTAAAACCATAACTAAAAGAGTTGAAATAATACTAATTATAAGCATAGTAGCAAAGCCCTTAACACTGCTTTCACCCAAAATAAATAAAATAATTGCAGCAATCAAGGTCGTGATATTAGCATCAATAATAGAAGTAAACGAATTACTATTACCTATTCTAAATGCTTCCTCTAATGATAATTTATTTCTTAATTCTTCTTTAACACGTGAAAAACTTATAACGCATGCATCTACTGCCATACCTATACCGATAATAACAGCTGCAACGCCAGATAATGTAAGACGTCCTCCAATTAAGTTAAATATTAAAAAAACTAATGCTGTATAAGCAACAATACCAATACTAGCGATCAATCCACTGAAACGATAAACAATAATTAACAAAAGTGCGATTAAAGATATTCCTACAACGCCAGCAAAAAAAGTCTTTTGTAATGCATCTTCACCAAATGAAGCATTAACTGTCTTAGATGACAATTCTTCTAGTTTAGTAGGTAAACTACCTGAATTAATTAAATCAGCTAAAGTTTTTGCTTCTTCATATGTAAAGTTACCAGTCAATGTAACTGTTGAACCAGTTAATTCGCCATCAATACTAGCATATGAAATACAACGAGAATCAGATGATGTACCACAATTTTGTTGTTCTTTCTCAAATGTATCAATACCTTCTTCAAAGTCCAACCATATAACCATTACATCATTATTTTGTCTTATAATTTCGGTTTGTTCATGAAATGTATCAACATCATCAATTTCTAAAATTAAATAATAATTATTCATATTTCGCTCATCTTGAGCAACTTTAACGCTCCCTGGTTTTAATACTGAAGATGACATAACTAATTCATCATCACTATTTCTAAAAGTTAAATTAGCCATTTGACTTAATACTGATTTAGCTTCTTTTTCATCAGTAACACCAGCAAGCTGAATACGAATGTTGTCACCTTCAATTAAAATTTCTGGTTCATTAACGCCTAGAGCATTAATACGTTTTTCAATAATAACTCTAGTTGCATCAACCATTTCATCGGTTACTTCGCTACCATCAATGCTTTTGATAGAATATAGTATTTCAAATCCACCTTGTAAATCTAATCCAAACTTAGTTTCTTTGAACAATGGTATTAAAGATACACTACATGCAATTAAACATAATAATGAAATAAGAAAACCTCTAAGAAAGTTTTTCTTTTTAGCTTTGTTTAGTTTTTGCTCTTTGACGTTAACTTTAGAATTTTTTTCTTCTAATTTAACTTCATGTTTTAGTACTTTTTCTTCTACTTTTACTTTTGAGTTAGAAGTTGTTTTTGTCTTTTTATTTGTATTCTTTTTTGTAGTCTTTTTATTACTCATACAATCACCCTTCTATTTATTTATAAATTCTATTATTTCATTATGTTTTAAATTCAGTATATCTGATACCATTTTATGCAGTAAAAGATTATTAGTGGTTTGCCATTTAATAGATAAGTATTGCCAAATCATCTCTTTAGAAATATTTAAATCTAATCTTCTAAACTCTGCCTCTTTAATAGATAAAGCAGGTTCAAGGCGATGATATAGTTCCGCTAAACTATTAAACTTAACATCCATTTCTATTCCCTCACTATTTCACATACAATATTATATACTAAAAGTCTTATTTATGAAAGGAAAATATGAAAAAAAGTAAATTTATAAAATCAAGTATTATCCTTTTAATTGGCGGGATGATGACAAAAATTTTAGGATTTGCCATAAAAATTGTTTTAACAAGGAAAATAGGCATCATAGGCATGGGATTATATTCAATGATTATGCCAACTTTTATGTTATTGTTATCAATTAGTGGCATGGGATTACCAACGGCATTAAATGTCTTAATTGCCAGTGATAAATATAATAATAAAAATTTAATGATAACGGCTCTTTTTATTTCATTAATCATTGATATATTAATATTTTTCATTTTATTTATCTTTGGCAATTTTATAGTGGCTAACTTATTACATGATCAAAGGCTATTATATCCTTTATTATCAATTAGTTTTGTTTTACCTTTTATAAGTATATCAAGCTTGTTTAGAACTTATTTTTATGCTAAAGAGAGAATGTTTCCACATGTTATAAGCAATGTTTTAGAAGATGTTATTAAACTACTTATAATTATCTTTGGAATAAATCATTTCGCTCACAGTTTAGAAAGTACAATTACTTTCATCATTTTATCAAATATCGTTTGTGAATTTTCTTCAATAATAATTTTCTTAATATGTTTTCCTAAATTTAAAATTTTTAAGCAAGATTTAAAATTCAATAGAAATAATTTAAAAGCTATTTTTAAAATTGCTATTCCTACAACTTTATCTAGATTAGTAGGAACAATATCTTATTTTTTAGAGCCAATTATTTTAACGACTATTTTAATTAAATTAGGATATGATAATAACTATATAATAAAGGAATATGGGATTATTAACGGTTTTGTATTACCAATAATTATGTTGCCATCATTTTTTACAAATGCTATATCTCAAGCTTTAATGCCAATTGTCAGCAAAAATTATTATCAAAATAATATAGAATATGTCAAGAAAAAAATTCTTCAAGCAATTTTAATATCAATATTAATTGGCATTAGTTATTCTCTATTATGCATAGTTTTTGGAAAAAATTTATTATATATTTTATATCAAACCAGTGATGGATTCGAATACTTAAAATTCTTAATGCCCATATTTATATTATATTATTTAGAATCACCATTACTAAGTACTCTACAAGCTTTAAATAAAGCAAATATACAACTTAAAATATCACTTGTGAATTTTTTTATTCGAACTGTGTTACTAGCAATACTTCTAACCTTAAAAATAGGTATGTATGGATTTTTAATTTCACTATCTTTAAATATTATTTTCACTGTTCTTTACAGTACATATAAAATTAGTAAAGTGTTAGTCAATAAATAATAAAAACTGTTTGATATTTATATTAAATAATATATAATAGGTGTAGAGGTGATACGTATGAAATATACGCCAAATGAAGATAGCGATTTCGAAGCAACTATTAGAGGAGAAATTGAAGGTGATTATGCCACTATAGGAACCCCTACTCAAGGCAAAAAAAGCGATGGTAGAGATATAGATTTTGCCTCAATTGAAGCAATATTTCAAAGTCCAGAATATAAACATCGCCAATATATGAATAAAGTTGCTCAAGAACAGGAATATTTAAGATATCAGCAAGAAATGAAAAAAAGAAGAATAAATCTTGTCAATAAGAAATTATTACAAAAAAAATTAAAGTTACAAAAAACACTTATTAAAGTAGGAATAACAATTACTGTAATCGGTTGTTTAGCCATATTTGTTTTTTCAGCAATAAATGATAAAGATAAACCAATTGAAATTAATCCACCAACTGGATACGTTACAATGATGATTAACGTTGATGGTGACAATATTGATAATGCCAATGAAATTGCTTCTAAATTTTATAGAGAAGATTTATATGGTGACTTGGATAATTTTGAACAAATAATAATTGCAAAAAATGATTTAAGTAAAAATGGAACAATTTATAACAAAGATACCATTACTGTACCTGTTTTCGTTGATGTAAATAATCCAGTATACCAAGAACTTAAAAAAGTTGAAGCCCAAATACAAAAAATTAAAGAAGAAGATTATTGGGTAGAACATACAATTAGTTATGGAGACACAATATCAGGATTGGCATCAAAAGCAAGTGGTTCTTATGCTGAAACTATTCAATTAGTAAACGATATTATGGCCAAAAATAACTTACCAAATTCTTTAATTTATGAAGGCCAAACAATTTATATTATTAACCCTGCTTTAGGCAATTTAAAGGTGCAATTTAATCAATTAAGAGACGCACTTATTCAATCATTAATAGTTGACCAAA
This sequence comes from uncultured Bacilli bacterium, assembly GCA_944350495.1. Classification (GTDB taxonomy): domain Bacteria; phylum Bacillota_I; class Bacilli_A; order RF39; family UBA660; genus UBA5578. The sequence goes on along the minus strand of CALVOZ010000003.1, from coordinate 108,775 downwards.
CTAAAAAATAAAAAGAAGATTAATTAATCTTCTTTTTTTATGATATTACTTTAACTGTATCGTTAACTACAGCCAATTCTAAACTATTTAAATCAAAAATACATGTTTCACCATTATATTTATAGCAAACTTTATCTCCAACAAAATTTTTTAAAACATTTTTGATATAATTAGCATCTCCATAATAGCCTTTCCAATCTCCAATATAGCGCCATGCGTTATTATGAGCATCATTAACTTGTTCTAACCAAGCGGTGTCACTATAAAGCATCTTTACTGCATCAACTGTTAAGTTCTTTGTTTTAGCATAAGTTGACAGAATAGAATTCATCATTCCTTGACCATAATTGTAGCTTTGAAGAGCAATTAAAACATTACCATTATTCCTTTCAATACATTTTTGAAAATGCATTGCGCCCATTTTAATATTCATTTCTAAATCTATAGCATTATCCATAGTAACATACATAACATCATCTTCACCAGTTTCATAATTGTGCGCTACTATTTCTCGACCATCTGGCGACTCATGTTGCATAATTCCAACTCCATATCCATTATAATTAGCCCCTCCAGGCAAACATGCATTATGATTAAAGCTAGATTCTTGCATAGCTTTAGCAATCAATAAATATGGATCAACGCCATACATCTCGCCATATTTTTTAAACAAGGACACCATATATTCATTATCATTTAAAACCATTAAAAAGTAATCTTGAACCTCACTACCTACTTCAAATTGACCCGTTGGATTAATACTATTTAATCTCGCCTCAAAAGTTAAATCAACATTCATCTCTTCTTCAACAGGAGGTGTCTCAGTTGGAGTCTCAATTATTATTTCGTATTCATCATCTGTTGGTAAATCATTGCCCAAAACATATTCAATTTCATATTGATCATTTGTCTGCCCTTTAGAATCAATAGTTGGAATAAAAGCATTGACTAAAATTGTCCCAACTATTACAACAGAAATTGTTCCAATAACAATTCTAATTGCTCTAACTCTTTGTCTTTTAATTTGACGCATTGTTTTTGGCTGAGAATTTTTTTCTAGCTTTAAGCAAATTTTATATAATCCTCTAGCCGGTTTACGTAACATGTGAATTGCAACTTTTTTTAATTTCATCTTTAAAGTTGGTTTTCTTCTTATTCGGACTGTCCCATGTGCTATTTGTCTTTGATTAGGATTTTTGTAATATGTAGTGTTTCGTCTTTGTGGTGATACTTCACGTTGATTAGCAAAACGAGCTGTATTCCCATCAGTTCGTAAATAACTTGTCTGGTTAACTCTTGGAGTTTGTTGACGCATAAATGAAGGTATTAAGTCATCATCATCATAATAAGACATATTCTCACCTCTTTTACATAAAAAATACTACTTAGTAGTATTTTTATTGTTATAACATGTAATTATATTTTGTAATAACATTGCTACTGTCATTGGTCCAACACCTTTTGGCACAGGAGTTATTAAAGATGCTTTTTTACTTACTTCTGCAAAGTCGACATCACCGCATAATTTACCATCAACGCGATTAGTTCCAGCATCAATTACAACTACATCTTCTTTTACCATATCAGCAGTGATTAATTTTGGAACTCCACATGCACAAATAAGAACATCAGCTTGTCTAGTCATCTCTGCTAAATTATTAGTTTTACTATGACAGACAGTTACAGTTGCATCTTTAGACAAAACTAAAGTAATTAATGGTCTTCCAACTAACTTTCCACGGCCAACAATCACAACATGCTTTCCAGTCAAATCGACTTCATATTCTTCCAGCATTCGCATTATTCCCTGTGGTGTACAAGGAATTAATGTCTTTTTACCATTTATCATACGACCAACATTAATATCTGTTAATCCATCAACATCTTTACTATTGATTATGCTATTAACGATTCTTTTTTCATTATATTGTTCTGGTAATGGTAATTGAACAAGAATTCCATTAACATACTCGTCATTGTTTAACTCTTTAATTTTATTAATAATTGTTAATTCCGGTGTTCCTTCATCAAATTTATATAGTCTAAAGTAAACACCAACATTATTACACGCAACTTCTTTTCTTTTAATATAAGAATTGCTTGCAGGATTATCACCTACTTGTATAACTGCTACACTAGGTCTTATCATACAACTCTTAATATCTTTTTTAATTTCTTCTTGTATTTTTAAGCTAAGTGCTTCTCCATCTATAATTTGTTTCATTATTTATTTCACCCCAATAATCTCAAGTAACGTTTACGTTATCTCTACTCTAATTATAGCAAAAAAGATAGTATTTCAAACAAAAACTTAATTTTTTTTAATTGTTTACATTAAATAATGTAAACAAAAATAAAAACCGTTAAGTTTTTATTTTTATCTATAAAAAATACTAATTGTTTTAGCAAAAGCATATAAGATAGAATTACTTTTCTTAATTGCAAACGTCTTTTCATAACCTTTACCGCCAATTGTTAAGGCAGCAATAACCGCTGTTGTAATCAATGTTGCATATAAAAATGGTATACCAGCTAACTCACTAATATTAGTAGCTATAACAACTCCAGCCGAACCAGAAATAATACCACATATATCACCAATAACGTCATTGCAAAACGATGACATTTTATCAGCATTTTTCTTTAAAATGACTGCAACTTTAGCAGCCTTAATCTTATTTCGAGAACTCATCGAATGAAATGGAGCTTCATCAGCCGTAGTAATGGCTACACCAACCATATCAAAAATAATACCTATAAATATAAACAATAATACAACAATAATACTTATGAATAAATTAGCATTTTTTAAAGATATTTCAGATACAAAAGAAAATACGAATGAAATAGTAAATGCCATAATTGCTAATTTAGCTACCCATGCATAATTATTGTTTTTCTTTTTGTTTTCTTCTTTTTTTGTTTTTTTCATTATTTACCTCACCATGTTATTTAAAATAAAAAGGGCCACTGCCCTTTTAGATACAAATTAGGATGGCTAATAACGTAATTAACTTTACGTCTTAGGTCAAGCAGAATTTCTCCATATTCCACATCACGTTACCATGATTGCGGTTCCCCTTTAAGGAATAAGGTATACCGTTACCAAGTATACGGCTTGATTACCACTTAGTACGTACTGCAATCTTACATTATCGACATTCTAGGAGTTTTCCTCAACAACATATTTACTATTAATTCTCTTTTGCAATGAATGTTTCAAATAGCAATTGAAAATGAAATTCTAGCTAAAAATTTTATTTTCGTTAAGTTCTATTATCCCCACAAATCACTCAAGACAAGCTACGCTACCTGTAACTTACGCCACATGGTAGGTTTAAACGATTTGCAACAGCATCAAATCTTATTCAATGATCACTGGAACATTTACATATGCCATTATGGATGTCCAACAATCTACCTTTCAGCAATCACCCCAAACTGGGCGTAAGAAGCAATCACCAGAAGTTTCAATATATGCCCTTTAACGGTATTTTACCCCCGTCTTCATAGTAAATGAAATTGACTAGAATAATGTGCCATCAACGTGATACATTTTATCAAATTTATAATTAAATGTCAAATCGACACAATTATATAATAAGTATTAAGAATTTCCCGTAAATACTATACATTATATAATATTTCATAAAAAAAGAAAAATTCATTAATTTTTCTTTTTTGGGCTTTTCTTAGTTACTTTTTTCACTTTTTCAGTTGTAGATGGTTGCTTTTTAGAAGTTTTTTCTTCAATTAAAACTGCATCTTTTTTCTTTACTTCTTCTCTTTTCTTTTTATTATGATTTTTTGTTTCGTTATGTTCAAAAATAACATCAGTCTTTAAAGCAAATATCATTAAACACATTAACAAAATACCATATATAATATATCCTAATTCATTGTCAACTAATACATATATTGTAGAAGCAATAGCAAACAAAGTTGTTGCTAAATAAATTACTAATACTGTGCCCATTTGTCCTAAATTGCGTTTCAATAATTGATGATGAATATGCATCTTATCAGGCGTTGAAATACTTTCACCTTTAAGTTTTCTTCTTATAATAGCAAATATTGTATCAGAAATAGGAATAACTAAAATCAATAATGGAATAATTATTGAAGACATCATAACATTTTTATATCCTAATAGAGTAATAACGGCAATAATAAATCCTAAAAACATAGAACCGGAATCACCCATAAATATTGAGGCTGGATGAAAATTATGCATTAAGAAACCTAAACAACTGCCTAACATAATAAATGCTAAAACATAAGCTAAACCATCTTGACTTTTGCATACCGCAATAATACCAATCGTAAAGAAGAAAATGGCTGATATCCCTCCAGCTAAACCATCTAAACCATCAACTAAATTCATACAATTGATACATCCTAAAATAAAGAAAATAGTAATAGGATATGCTAAAATCCCAAAATTTAAATATATACCGAAAGCACTTATTTCCTTAAGTAAAATGCCTCCATAAAATACCACAATACATGCAGCCATCAATTGACCAACAAACTTATATGAAGCTTTTAATGGTTTAATGTCATCCATTATTCCAACTAAAACAATTATAAAACTACCAATCAAAATAGAATTCATTATTTCATTAGGTTCAGCAAAAAGCATATATCCTAGTAAAAATCCAAAATAAATTCCTAACCCACCCATTCGCGGAATTGGAGCCTTATGTACCTTTCTAGCATTAGGTATATCTAGTGCTCCAACATGTTCTGCCACACTTTTAATTAATGGTATAGCGCATGCAACAAAAATGCACGGTATAAAAATCAACATTAATATCTGTACAAATAATTCGTTACTCATAAAACCACCTATGCCCATTATAACACGTTTACAATTATTAAGCCAATATATTTTTAAGGGTTTATTTATATTTCAATTTTTTGTATAATATAATTGGTGATAATATGAGAAAAGAAGATCGTGAATTCGAAGAAACTGGCGCTTTTATTGACCTTATGAGTAAAAAAGAAAGAAAGCGTTGGAAAAAAGAACAGGCACGTTTAAAAGAATATGAATTTGAAATACCAAAAGCTACTGAAACTACGATTAATCAAAGTGAAAATACTATTGAAGATAACCAAGCTATTCAAGATTTATGTAATGAAAGTGATAATTCTGAAAGTCAAAGTGAAGATATAAATCAAGAAAATGAAATTAGACAAAAAGATAGTGTGACTGAGCAAGATACTCAAATTGATGTTACTCAAAGCACTACTAATAATATAAATGAATTAAACACTTCTGCGCCAAAAGTTGAAATTTCATTAAATGAAGATCCTGAAAATATATTTGAGCAGGAAGAAGTACATTCTTTTAATCCGGTTATTCCAATTGGCATTGTACTTATGTTAATTTATATATTTTTTGTTCTTTTAATTATCTTTACTAATTTTGACAATGATATATTTTTAATTGCTAATGCGACATTAATTGCTATATTAACAATATTTTTTGGTTTTACTGCTTTAAGTAATAGAAATCATGTTAATGTTTTTGCTATTTTTGATTTATTATTAATTATGATAATATTTCTATTTAATGGTGTTTCTATTTTAAATTATGACAATTTATACGATGAAAGAAAACAAGTTGAAAAGGCATCAATAACTGATAATATTGACGAACCTAAACAGCCAGAACCTGAAGTTGTTCCTATTAACGAATATAATTGTACTGATAGTGATGAGAATATTACCGTTAACATTAAAGAAGAAAAAAACTATATTACTTATGTAGAGCGAATTGAAGTAGTAAACAGTAAAGACATTGCTGATGAAATAGAAAAAATTTACAAAGATATTAATGGAATTACAGTTATGAAGGATAATACTAAAATAACTTTACAATTTGATTTCAATGTACTAGATATTAATCAATATAAATTAGCCCTTAAAGCTCATAATAATTTATACAGGCTAGAAACCGATTTTAGTTATTTAGAAGATGAAAATGTCAATTTTGAAAAATATAAAGATATTGAATTGCGCAATTTAACATGTACTAAGAAAGAATCTAATTAATGAAAAAATATTTTAATTACAATTTTTTTACTAAAAATTCTATTTCTTTAGATCAAAAAGGAAGCATAAAAAATGTTTCTTTTTCTCCCTTTTTTATAAAAACCTTTAATATTAAAAAAAGACGTAATTTTATTGAACAAGTAAAAACATTCTTAGAAGTTATGAATGATAGATGTGCATTTTTTGATATTACGAGATTTCAAGAAAATATTTCAAAAATGCGATTTAAATTTTATAACAAAGAAAATAAAAAGACTGGGATTGTAATATTTCTTAAAAACAAATGCAAAATCCATGATATGGAAGCCATCCTTCATGAACTAATTCACATTGCCACAATTAAAGTAAATGGGCATATTGAATACTGTGGTTTTTCTATTAACAATTACCTTAATGGAGAATCATTTTGTCAAGGTTTAAATGAAGGTTATACACAAATAATAAAAGAACGTTATTTTGGCAAAGATTCAAAAGTTACATACCCTATTGAAGTTGAAATTGCTAAAAAGATTGAAATATTAATTGGAAAAGAAAAAATGGAAAGTCTATTTTTTAATATTAATTTTAATGGACTTAATGAAGAAATAAAAAAATATTGTTTGGAATCAGACTTTTATCGTTTTATTTGGAATTTAGATTATATTAATCAAAACTTTCCCCCAAAAAATAGTGATGACATGACACCGCAAATGAGGATGACAGAAATATATATGTTTATATTTAGGTGCTTTCAAAAGAAAATTGAGCAAGAACTAAATAATGAAGAATTAATAGTTGAATTAGAAACCCTTTTTGGTCATCCAAAAACTTACTATTATCAAACAGATAAATCTTATACTATTAAAGGGTTAGATAAAAGCATCTTAGATGAATATCAACATACTAAAACTAAAAAAAGATAGCTAAATAGCTATCTTTTTACTTACATATTTTCTCAATTTAGAATTTAATAATAGAATAAATACTAATAGGAGAATAGTTGAACCACCCAGTATTCCAATTATAATAAAATATTTAGTAGCATCGACTTCTTCTACTTCAACATTTTTTGGTTCCATATATCTTTGTAAAGTTAATTCATCTTCATCATATGTATACCAGTTAGTTTTACCTGTTTGAACATTTATTCCATAAAGTAATGGATAATTAGCACTGTCTGATTTATAGGCATTTGTGGCAACACCAGCAATAGACATACTAGTTAATTCGTAACCTTCAGGAATATCATCTTTCTCCGGTTCAATTATATATAAAACTATACCACTAAAACTAGTTTCTTTATATAATTTGTATGTATCCCCATCAACAATATAAAATTCAACATTACCGTTTTCATCACGAAGTGCTACTAAAAGATATCCAGTAATTGTTGATTCAAAAGCTGGTACAGTTTCACTTTGAATTATAGTAGTAGTGGGGATAAATGTCGTTGGATACTCTAAATCTTCTGTTTTCCTTACTACCGTATATGTCTTTTCTTCTATATTTATATAAACAGGATCTAATTCTTTAACGATAACATTTAAAACATAATTTCTAACATTACCATTTTCGGCTGTAACACTAACTTTAATTTCATTACTGCCCTCAACTAAAGAATGTTTACCAGTACCTTCAACCTCGGCTTTAGAATCATTTGCTTTAGCACTTACAGTTATTTCTCTAACATCATTTTCGACCTCCAAGGAATACTCTAAAGTATTTTTATCAAATTTAGGTGTTAAATTATATCCACTAACTGATAGTGAACTTAAATAATTATCTTTTGAATAAGATTCCTCTAATTCGCTTTGTGTAATTATCGATAATGAAGTGCTTCCCTCACTTGATGTTACAGGCTTTTCAGTATTAAAATCAACAACTAAAGAATTATCGACATACACTTTAGCAGTACCTGATTTTTTAGCTTTAAACGTCATAGTATATGTTTTTGAAAATGTCGAATCATTATTTGAATATCCAACAGATCTTGTTTTACTCTCTAGGGTAGAATTAACCAACGATAATTTAGTAGAATCATATTTAACATCAAATTCCCATGCTCCTAATGGAGAACTTTTAGAGCTAGAAGAAACAGTTATTGTAACTTTAACAGTCTCACCTACTATTATTTTTCTACTTGTTCCTTTAACAGAGATGCTTGCACTTGCCGCAAAGACATTATCACAAATAAATAATGAACAAAAACTAATTATTATAAATAATAATAAATTTCTAATTGTTTTCATTTTTTTCCTCCTATTGTTGACTTACAAATGAGTCACCTAAAATATGTTTTTGAATTTTAAGTAAATCTACTGCATTAATTACTCCGTCTTTATTAACATCAGAAGATTCTAATTGTGCACCCGATAATAAGCTATCCTTTAAAATATGTTTTTGAATTTTAAGTAAATCAATAGCATTTATTTTTCCATCACCATTGATATCACCATATAACACAATAGAATATGTTTTAGTTTCTTCACCGCTTGTAATAGTTACTGTATCACCAGTAGCTAAATATCCATCTTTTTTCTCAGTATTTCCTGATTTAATTTCTACTTGTGCCGTATCACTAGCTGCTAATATTGCATTTTTAAAATCAACTGTTTTTGATGTAAATGTTAAATTACTAATATATTTATCATCGTATGTAACTTTAGCATTTGTAAGAATTTCCTCAACTGGTGGATATACAATTTCACCTGTATCTGGTAATGCTCGATGAATAATTAAATCATATTTTTGAATATTTCCATTCTGTGCCTCAACAATTAATTCAAATTTATTTTCACCAACTTCAATCTCTTTAGTTCCAGTACCTTTTACTGTGGCATTAGCATTAACTGTTCCAGCTGTAATATTAACAGTTTCAACATTGCCTTCAACATATACAGTATAACTAAATTCTGATGAAGTAAAACCATCAATTAATTGATTATCAATCTTAATATTTTTTAAACGATTATTTGGATTACCTTGTGCAGGTAAATCATAAGAATCAGCCATTTCTTTATAAACTGGTATATAGAATACAAAATTTAAATCTAAAGCCCCTAATGCTGCATAAGATTGATACGTCTTTCTTGCTTCAGCAGAAGGTGCTCCAATATTTTGCATATATTGATGAGTAAAGTTATTATAATAGTCTTTTCCTTGTGCTTTTTGATATTCAGCAATAACATTCCATTTTTTAAAATAACTAGTATTTTGACCGTAATCCATATAACTTTTCTTAATAAATTCAGCACCACCAATGATAGCCTTTTGTTCTGTATTCCAAATACGTCCATATCTAGTGCTTTTATTTGAAGGAACAGTTCCAGCAAAGACTAAACCTCTATATACAGCATTAGTTCCAGCAGTAGCACCTATATTATAGAAATTGTATAGATTAGAGTAACTTTTGCCGTTATAAGTAAATTTATTACCACTTATTGCTGTACTTTTAGCAGTTCCAACTTCTTGTCTAGATAAAGCAGCTAAATATAGCGGATTTACTTGATGGGTGGTTGCAGCTTCCATAAAATAATTTGCAAATTTTAATATATAAGCATCTTTTAATAAAGCTTGTACTCCATCTAAAGTATGAACATTTTTATCATAAACAATTGATTCAAATTGAAAAATGAATGTATCTGATAAAAAATTTCTAGGATCTAAATAATAAGCAATTGTATCAGCATTCGCCGCATACCAATTACTTCCATCATACACGGTAAATTCATCTTTATCCCAATCATAATTAGATTCCTTAGTAGATAGATATCCCTGTTTAGCTGAAGTTGTAACTTGTATTAAACTTTTAGAGCCAGAATCTTCACCTTTAACCGCTTTATCAAAAGTTATTCCCGTATCAATCGCAACAAACTTCCAACTAGGATGTGCAGTTTTTAATACCGCTAATTCATCCCAATAACTTTCTGGAAACCCTGCGGTTTGAAATTCTTGCTTCATTTCTTCTGTTATTTCAACTTTTTTTAGTAAATCACCACAAACATAGCCATAATAAGATTTATTATTGTAATCAATCTTAATACGATTAAAATCACTTTTACATTCACTGCCATAACCTGATTCTGGAGCCGGAATAGTTGCACTTGTAGTAATAACTGTGACCTTATCACCATTATCTACCCATACTGGCCCTGATACATATGAATCGAAATCTCCATCCTTATAAATACATGAACCAGTTGCTTTTTTTCCAGTTAAATCATTATATAACTTACATGGTGTTGTACCATTTACCATTATTTCATAATTGGCCTTAACATCATCAATATTCATAAACAAAAAAAATGATAGCGCAAAAACAAATAAATATATTTTTTTTATCTGCTTCATACTACCACCACCTATTATATAATTATAACAAATTTTATGTCGAATATAAAGAGCATTAATTAAATAAGTCTTTAATTTACATATTTATAGACATCAATATATTTATCGCCATATTTTTTATTTTTTAATAATTCATAGCCAAAATCTAAAATTTTTTCATCTTCAAATTCACAAACAATAATTCCGTTATGATTTACTAAATCACATTCTTTAATTAATTTTAAAGCTTCATTTATTAAATGTTTTTGGTATGGTGGATCTAAGAAAATAAGATCAAATTTAATATTTTTAGTTTTTAATGTTTGAAGTGCTTTTTTATAATCCATATCAAGATAAACAGCCCCTTCGATTTCTTTTATATTATTTATTAAATATTTCTTTATTTCATGGCCGTTATCAACAAAATAACACTCTTTACTCCCATTGGATAAAGCTTCAATTCCAAGAGCTCCAGAACCAGCAAATAAATCTAGTACAATACTATCTTTTATGTAATTTTGAATAGTTCCAAATAATGATTCTTTAACTCTATCCATCGTTGGTCTTGTTCCTAAAACATTATATCCTTCTAATTTTTTACCCTTATATTTACCACTTATTACGCGCATAATATCACCAAATTAATTATAACATATTGTTAAATAGATTACTAATAACATTTAAGGTATCAATCATTTTGCTTATTTTATCTATCGGTCTAAGTCCATAATTAATTTTCATTTCATTTATAAAATCTTTAAAAGTATTAGGATCTCTAATTAGTTTTTTATACCATATACTATTATTTCTTAAATATACCTTGTATAGAGGATCTTCTTTTAAACGCATTTGAATTTCTAGTGGCATTAATCATCAAAATGCTTATATATTGGTTTAGCTTCATACGTAGTATTATTATCTGTTTGTTTAGATGTCGATATTTCCCCTAGTACGCCTAATACTCGCTGAATACTATTTATTGACTCCTGTACATTATCTAAATTAATATTTTTAAAATAGTTTACAAAATCACCAATATTGTTTTCTTTTAAAATTTTCTTATCATTTAAATATTCATCCCATATTTCCTTAGACTCTCCATACATATCATACATTTCATAAAATTTTTGCCAACTCATTTCATTATTTTTTACATAAGTTAATAATTTTGGATGATTCTTCACAAATTCTTTAAACTCACTTTTGGACATATAATCACCTAGTTTATTATATGAAAAAAAGATAGTTTTTTAACTATCTTTTTCTTCAATATCAAAGTTATCCAAAAAATCATCAATGGTCATAAATCTCTCATCAACACTTTGTAATGAGACTTTAGGTTCAACGACATCTATTTTAGTATTTTCTTCATTATCTTCTACCTTTTCAATCTCGCTAACTAAATATGCTTCCTCAATTTGTTTTTTACTTATTTGACTACCGGTTGAATATCTATCCATAATTGGTAGTTCACTAGCTTTTAAAACTATATTACCATCAATTGTTTTAAGGCCTAATAACTGTTTAGACGTCAATTTAAATGTATTTAAAATATAGTAAGGATTAGTTTTAACATCTCTGATTATTTGAAGTCCTTTTCGTCCACGACTAGTTAATTCAAATTCAGTTAATTTAACTCTCTTACCAGTATTTTTACTTGTGACAACTCCTAAGTAATCATTGGCATCATTAAATAAGAAAGTTCCAACAACGTAATCATTTTTAAGAGAAATTGATTTTACACCACTACTTCTTATTCCTGTGATAGAAATTTCATCAGTTTTATAACATAATCCATATCCGCCACTGGTTGTGACAAATACATAATTTCCATCATCTAATATTGCACTAATCATCTTATCATCATCTTTTAATTTCATACAGGTAATTGGTTTTGTATATCTTTGAACTTTAAATTCATCTAATGGCGTACGCTTAATCATACCAGCTTTAGATGCCATTGTCACATATCGATTATTAGAAAATTTAGTTACAGGGATAGCAGCTATAATATTTTCATCAGAACTTACTTTAATTATATTACTAATATGTTTTCCTAAATCTTTCCATTTTGTATCTGGTATTTCATAAACTGGAACAAAGACATAATTTCCTAAATCAGTAAATAGTAATAAAGTATCAGTAGTATTCATCTCATAAATACCTAATAAATAATCAGTTTCTTTTAAGACTGTGTCATCACCATTTGAAGCTTGATAACTTCTTAAAGATACTCTTTTTACATAACCTTCTTTAGTAGCAACAACGATGCAGTCTTCTTTTGGAATCATAGCTTCAGCATCAATTTTTATCTCTGTTACTTCATCCTTAATTTCTGTTTTTCTTGAAGTTGCATATTCATTCCTAATTTTACGAAGTTCATCTTTCATAACTAATTTTAATTTATTTTCATCAGCTAAAATTTCTTCTAAACCACGAATAATAATTAAAAGATTATTATATTCTTCTTTTAGAACATTAACGTCAGTATTAGTTAAACGATATAATTGTAAATTAACAATTGCTTCCGCTTGTTTTTCAGTAAAATCATAAGCACCAACCAAATTAGCAATCGCATCGCTTTTATTTTTGCTTGTTCTAATTGTATGAATTATTTCATCAAGAATATCTAAAGCTTTAATTAATCCTTCAACAATATGGATTCTTGCTTTTGCGTGATCTAAATCAAATTCGGTACGACGAATAATTACTTCTTTTTGATGAGCAATATAAGCGTCAAGAATATCTAATACACTAACAACCATTGGTCTACGATTAACAATTGCTACCATATTATAAGAATAATTTATTTGTAAATCTGTATTTTTAAATAAGTAGTTTAAAATATTGTCAACATTTGCATCCTTTTTTAAATCAATCGCAATTCGAACCTTTTCCTCACGGTCTGACTCGTCTCTTATTTCAACAATGCCATCTATTTTTTTATCATAAATAATATCTGATATTCTTTTTACTAATGTTGCTTTATTGACTTCAAATGGAATTTCATGTATTAAAATCTGCTTTTTATTTTTTTCTTCTAATATTTCATATTTAGCTCTTATAACTACTTTGCCATGGCCAGTCTCTAAAGCTTCTCTTATGTCTTTAGCTCCTTCGACAGTAGCTCCTGTTGGAAAATCTGGACCTTTAATTATCTCTAATATTGTTTCAAAACGACAATTTGGGGAGTCTATTCTTTTAATTGTTGCATCTATTACTTCCCCTAAATTGTGTGGTGGAATCTCGGTTGCATATCCAGCTGAAATACCTTTTGAGCCATTTACTAAAAGATTAGGATATTTAGCTGGCAAGACAATTGGCTCGTATAAAGTATCATCAAAATTTGGAGCCCATTCAATGGTATTTTTATCAATATCTTTTAGTAGTTCTCCACTAATTTTAGATAATCTTGCCTCAGTATAACGCATAGCTGCAGCCCCATCACCATCCATAGAACCATTATTACCATGCATATCAATATAACATTCGTTTTGTTTCCACCATTGACTCATATGAACCATAGCTTCATAAATACTTGAATCTCCATGTGGATGGTAATGACCCATTACATTTCCAACGGCAGTTGCTGATTTTTTATGAGCCTTATCATATGTATTCTTGTCTCTAAACATTGCATAAAGAATTCTTCTTTGAACTGGCTTTAATCCATCCCTAACATCTGGTATAGCTCGATTTTGAATAATATCTTTAGCGTATTGGCCAAATCTATCACCCATTATATCTTCAAGGGTATAATCGTAAATTTTTCCTAATATAGTTTCTTCATTATGTTTTTTTGCCATAATACCCTCCTTAATTTATCTTATAGTTATCTTCTAATGAGAATTCAACATTCTCTTCAATCCAATCTTTACGAGGTGCTACTTTATCACCCATTAAAACACTAACTCTTTTTTCTGCCAAAGCCGCATCATTAATACTTACTTTAATTAAGCTACGAGTTTTAGGATCCATAGTCGTTTCCCATAATTGTGTTGCATCCATTTCTCCTAAACCTTTATACCTTTGTGTTTTAGTTTGTTTACCTTTATATTTTTCTAGTAAATTTTTTCTATCTTCTTCGGTCCAAGCATACTCTCCTTCTTTGCCACATTCAATTTTATATAAAGGTGGCATTGCAATATATAAATGTCCCTCTTCAATTAAAGGTTTCATATAACGATAGAAAAATGTCAATAGTAAAATTTGAATATGAGAGCCGTCAACATCGGCATCAGTCATAATTATAACTTTATCATAGTTGCTATCTTTAATATCAAAATTACTACCAACTCCCGCTCCAATGGCATGAATCATTGTATTTATTTCTTCATTTTTATATGCTTCATCTAAACTTGCACGTTCTGTATTTAAAACCTTACCACGTAAAGGTAAAATGGCTTGATATTTTCTATCACGACCAGTTTTAGCAGAACCACCAGCAGAATCTCCCTCAACTAAAAACAATTCGTTTATAGCAGGATTCTTTGTTTGTGCAGGTGTCAATTTACCACTTAAAACACGTTCTTTTTTTTGTTTATCTTTACCACTTCTTGCTTCATCTCGTGCTTTTCTTGCCGCTTCACGAGCTACTTTACTTTTTAACATTTTTTCTAAAATTGTTGTAGCAATATCTTTGTTTTCCTCTAAAAAATATTGCAATTGCTCTGTAGTTATAGCCTCCACTACTGTACGAGCAGCTGGAGTACCTAATTTAGACTTAGTCTGTCCCTCAAACTGCAACAATGATTCAGGAATTTTTAAACTGATTATAGCTGTTAATCCTTCACGAGTATCTGGACCTTCTAAGTTTTTTTCTTTAGCTTTTAAGAACCCATTTGCTTTAGCATAATCATTAAATACTTTAGTTAAAGCTGTTTTAAATCCAACTTCATGTGAACCACCATCACTAGTTTTGACATTATTAACAAAAGATATTATATTTTCGGAATAACTAGTTGTATATTGAAATGCTACTGCAACATCAATCTTATTTCTTAATCCATTAAATTCCATTACTTTATGAATACTATCTTTATCTTCATTAATATATTCAACAAAAGCTTTTAACCCATTTTCATAATGGAATGTTTCAGCTTTATTATCTTCCTCATCAATTACTTCAATTGTTAAACCATGTAGTAAGAAAGCACATTCTTGCATTCTTTCACAAATCGTTGTAAATGAAAACATAGTCGTTGAAAAAATTTCATCATCAGGCATAAATCTAACTTTTGTACCTGTTTTTGAAGTTTTCTCTCTTCTTATCAATTTTTGATCAACATGTCCACCATTTTTAAAAGAAATAAAATATTCGTAACCATCTCGTCTAATAGTTACTTCCATCCATTTTGATAAAGCATTAACAACTGAGGCACCAACACCATGTAATCCACCTGATACTGAATAACCACTTGATTCAAACTTTCCACCAGCATGCAATACCGTATAAATTACTTCAGGTGTATCTTTGCCACTTGCATGTTTTCCAACTGGAACTCCACGTCCTTCATCTTCAACACTTACGCTGTGATCTGCATGAAGTATTATTTTTATTTTCTTGCCAAAACCGTTAATAACTTCGTCGATTGAGTTATCAACAATTTCCCAAACTAAGTGATGTAACCCTTTTTTATCTGTTGAGCCAATATACATACCTGGTCTTTTTCTTACAGCTTCAAGACCTTCTAATATTTTTATTGAACTTTCATCATATTTTGTCATATCATTCACCTTATACATTATATCAAAAAAAATTTTTTTTGACAAACATATTACCAATTTTCCCTTATTTTTAAAAGAAAAAAGATTAATTAGCATTAATCTTTATTAACAAATCTAAATAAATAATTTCCATAAAATTTACTGTATTTAGGCATTGACGCTGGAGCTGCAGCATAGTAAGTAATTATTATTTCACAATTTTCATTATACTTACTATCAGTATTGGGATTAACCATGTCATCCTTTAGTAAACCTGAAGCATATAATTGTTGCAATAAAATTGTAGTACCCTCATCACCATCGACTGGATCTGGTAAATAATCTGGATTTGTTTGCGCATAATCATATGCTGCATTTAAAATAGTATCAACATTTACCTGATGAACTTTTTCACGATTGTCTTTTATTATTTTTTCTACTAATGGAATTGTAAGAGCACCTAAGAGTCCTAAAATAACAATGACTGCTAATAACTCAACTAATGTAAATCCTTTTTTATTCATAAATCCTCCTAATATGCATAATGAACTTCATAAAAATAATTACCATCAAATTGTCCACGATCTCTTTCAGATGATGGAATATCGCTAGCACTTGTTAAATATTTTATACTCACATAAGAATTATTCATATTTAAATCTTTACCGGCAACTGGATCTTCTATTTTGTTTTCAAGCAATCCCTCTTGAACTAAAAAACTTAAAGATAGACGAACTTCACATATTGATGACCCGCTTCCTGTTGTGCCTGAAGGAGTATATCTATATGTTACACAGCCAGCAGTGCCTGGTATTACATTAGGTAATTTAACTTTACTAGTTGGCACATACGCAATAGCAGACTCTAAAATACTTTCTCTTTGAACTTTCTCTGCTTTTTCTTTATTACCCCTATTTACTGATTCAATTGACTCTAACGCAACAATACCTAAAAGTGCAATAATTGTTATAACCGCTAACAATTCAACTAACGTAAAACCCTTATTATTCCTCATACTATCACCATTTTAATTATAAGTAATGTAACATTTAAAGTCAATAAAAAAGGAATTATTAAAAATCCCTTTACATATTTTTTTTACTTAAATTCTTTAATTCTACTAATAAATTTAAAGCTTCCATTGGTGTAACTTGTAATGGATCAATCTCATTCATTCTTTCTTTTAATTCATCTTTACTATTTATTAAACTATCTAATGGTAAGGCTTGTTGAACTTTAATATCTCTCTTCTTTTCTTTATTTTCATAAATAGCTAATATTTTCGTTGCTCGCTCAATTAATGAAGTTGGTAAATTAGCTAATTTTGCAACATGGATACCATAGCTTTTATCAACACTACCTTTTTCAATTTTATGTAAAAATGTAATATTACCATTTTCTTCATAAGCACTAACATGAATATTTTTTAATTTTTCTAAATTATTTTCTAAATCTGTTAATTCATGATAATGAGTCGAAAATAATGTTTTACAATGAATATTATCATGTAAGTATTCAATAATAGATTGTGCTAAAGCCATTCCATCAAAAGTCGCAGTACCTCTTCCTAGTTCGTCAAAAAGAACTAAACTATTAACTGTTGCATTGCTGATAGCATCATTAGCTTCCTTCATCTCTACCATAAATGTTGACTCACCACTTACTAAATCATCACTAGCTCCTATTCTTGTATAAATAGCATCAAATACTGGCATTATAGCCTCTTTAGCAGGGACAAAACAACCAATTTGAGCCATTATAACAGTAATAGCAAATTGCCGCATATAAGTGCTTTTACCAGCCATATTAGGGCCTGTAATAAGTAGTATATCAGTATCTTCATCCATAATAATATCATTAGTTACATATTCTGAATCTAAGACTTTCTCCACAACAGCATGTCTTCCTTCTATAATACGAACAGCTCTTTTTTCAGTTAAAGTTGGTCTAATGTAATTATTCTCTTCAGCCACAGTGGCAAAAGATTGTAAAACATCAATTTCACTAATAATACGAGATATTTCTTGTAATTCAGGAATATATTCTTTAACTTTATCTCTAATACTTACAAATAATTGATATTCTAATTCAATTATCCTTTCCTCTGCATTTAAAATTAATGCCTCTTTTTCTTTTAAAATTGGACTTATATATCTTTCACAATTACTTAAAGTTTGTTTGCGCTCATATCCATATTCATCTTTCACAAGCCCAACCATACCTTTAGATACTTCAATATAATATCCAAAGACTTTATTGTATCCCACTTTTAAAGTTTTAATGCCAGTACGTTCTTTTTCTTCGGCTTCAAAACGAGCCACAAAGTCTTTGCCACCTTTACGAAGATTTTTCAATTCATCTAATTCAGTAGAATATCCTTCTTTAATTAAATATCCTTCTTTAATTCCAATTGGTGGATTATCATATATCCCTTTTTCCAACAAATCATATAATTCAGTTAAAGGATGAAATGTAGCAAAATGTAAAGCATTTAAAATATTATTGATATCAGGTAAAACTTTTAAACTAGACCTTAATTGAATTAAATCTCTAGCATTAGCATTACCAAAAGCTACACGTCCACTTAATCTTTCCAAATCGTATACTTCATATAGTAAATTTTTCAAATCATCTTTTAAAATAAATTCTTCTAATAAAGTTTCCACGACATCATATCGCTTATTAATATCATCAATATTAATTAAAGGGTTTTCAATGTAACTCTTAAGCATTCTAGACCCCATTGCTGTTTTTGTTTTATCTAATAACCATATTAAAGAATAATTTCTTTGTTTTAAACGCAATGTTTCAGTTAGTTCAAGGTTGCGTTTAGTATGCATATCCATCTTTAAAACATTTTTATTTTCTTTAATAATAGCACGTTGCATGTGCTCTAAAGTTTTCATTTGCATATTTGTTACATAAGTTAATAGATGTTTAATTGCTTTTATTAACCTCTCATCTTCGATATCACTATATACATTTTTATATTCATCACTATCAAGGATATCATCACTAATAGTTACTAAAATTTTAAATTGATTACGTAAAATATTAATAATACTATTATCTACTTTTGATTCAACTACTAATTCTTTGACATTTAATGAAACTAATTCACTTACTAATTTAGTATTATTATGGGGTATTAAAGTAGTATAGATTAACCCAGTTGTAATATCAGCATAACTAACAGCATATGCATGTTCAAAATCTAATAAATCAGCTATGTAGTTAAAATCGTTTTCAGCTAGTGATTCACTATTAATAACAGTACCCTTACTAATTATTTGAGTAAGTCCTCGCTCCACGATTCCACCTTTAGCATCTTTTGGATCTTCTAATTGCTCACAAATACCAACTCGATAACCTTTTTCTACCAATTTTTCAATATAAATATTAACAGCATGATATGGTACACCACACATTGGAACACGTTCATCTAATCCTGCACTACGGCCTGTTAAAGTTAATTCTAATTCACGTGACGCTAAACAGGCATCTTCAAAAAAAGCCTCATAAAAGTCTCCTAATCTAAAAAAAATCATTACGTCAGGATGAGTTTTTTTAATATCAATATATTGACGCATCATTGGCGTTACTTTATTGTAATCTACTTCATTTAGTTTCATATAACCACCATTTGTTATTTTAACAAAAAAATGGATCAAAGTCCATTTTTTATTTTCTTTTTTGAAAGCTTTTTAAACGTTCAATATATTTATCCGCCATCTCTTGACTTGTAAATAAGAAACTATACGTTGCATCAAAATGTTGTTCGCTTCTTTTTAGTCCTTTTAAAGCAAAATAAGTTGTGTTATACAATTTAGCATATTCTTTAAAAGAGTTAGAAACTCCGTAAGCACCCCAATAATATCCTTCACGATAATTATGATTAGGATTTCGTCTCCATGCTAAATACTCAGATACCATTGTCCCATCTCGCCATATAGTACCATCACTACTAACAACAATATGTTCAATATCTTCTAGTGAAGTTTGATAAGGTAAAACATCATAATTTGGGCAATTTGGGCGAAGTGCCAATTCCTTTTCCCAAACTTTAAAATCTTGATAGTTTCTGACAATTGTCCCGTCACTACATTCATAATTAGCACTGATACCTGTAGCATACTCTTCATAATTACTTTCACTAACCCAAGGTTGTCCCTCGGGAGAAATAAATTTTTTTATTTCAAGAAATACAGTAATATTTTGTAATGGTTCAAATTGATTAATATCACCATAATATAATTGAAATGAATCATTATCAATTATATAGCATTCATAACCTTCACTATAAGTAACATCAAATGTTATGTATTTTGCAGTACTGTGTTCTAAATTCTCAACCCCTACGCATTTAACTATTGATTCCTTTACATTACTTTTTATTTTACTCAATTCTAAAACGCATTTTTGATCAGGGCTGATTCGTGCAGCAACAGTACCTAAAATTGTCCCTACTCCCCATGATTTATTATAAGGAATAAAAGCAGCAGCTTGATCCCCTAAAGCTTGTCTAGTAGAATTACTTGATGCTTGAACCATGTGGTGAGATTTTAAACTCACTTTCTTCATCAACAGCATTCCTCCTTAAGTGTTACATATTTTAACATAAAAAAAGAATGTTTGCAAATTATTATGCAACATTCTCTAATAAATAATTTAAAGCTTCATCGAAGGTTTTAACTGGAACTAACTTAATCTTATAATTGTTTTCTTTAACAATTTTTTTGGCCTCTTCATAATTTTCACCAACTGGAACAAAAAATATATCAGCATGTTTCTTTTCTGCACCTTTTATTTTATATTCAATTCCCCCAATTGCACCTACATTGCCGTCTAAATCAATTGTACCTGTACCAACAATCGTTAATCCACCGGTAATATCTTTTTCAGTTATAGCATTATATACAGCTAAACTTACCATTAATCCACCACTTGGACCATATTCTGAAGCATCAGTTTGAATGTTAATACTAGGATTACTTTTAAATTCATTAATTTCTACTGGGACAAAACCAATTATTTTACTTCCACCATATTCCATAATTTTAGCATATCTCTTGATACTTTGATTATTGTTTACCACATCAATTATCACGGTATCACCTACATTTAAAGTACTCAAATAAGCTATTAACGTTTGTTTAGAATCAATGGTAATATTATCAATTTTAACAATTTTATCACCTACTTCTAAATCAGTGTCTGCCTCTTCTAATAAATAAGCAATGTATACTTCAGTATTACATATTTCAATTTCTTTATTAGCTTTTTGAAATGCTAAAATAATAGCATTATTATATGATTCTTGCATTAACAATTTATTTCTTACTAAATCCTCTTCATAAAATTCTACCTCTTCTTTAGTTTGAATTTTATTTAAAGTCCAATCGTCAATAAAATATGATGCAATAAGCATTGGAACATTAACACTATATTCTGAAACATAAGCTAAGTTAATACTACCCTTTGATTCATACTTATTATCTACGTCAATTCGATCACCAACGTTAATTAAACCACCTGGAGCATCAATATAATATGGCAGTTTAACTGTACAACCAAATATAACAATTACATATATTAAAATAACAAGCCAATTTTTCTTTAAAAAATTTATTATCTTATTCACATAATCACCTATATTACAAATTATACCACAAAAAAAGATATATTTTAAATATCTTTTGCTTTCAATGATTCTTCATAACGATATTCATTTTCCCAAAATGTCCCATCTGGTGCAACAAAATATCCATCTTTATTATATTTCAAATAGTCTTCTTTACTATTCCAAAAAGTTCCATTTTCGTCTTGAAAATAATTATCTTTTTCGTCTTTACGATTAGAGATACTATTAGCTAAATCAAAATCTGCAAAGTTTGACATTACATAAACTCCTAAAATAAATGCTATAAAAAAGCTGCTTAAATATTTGACTCTTTTCATAAAAACCTCCTAGTGTCTACCAAGTACACTATATCATAAAGCAAATAAAAAAGCAATAAATTACTTTTTTAACTTATTTAAAGCTCGATGAACATCACTTTTTAATTTCACAATGTATTCTTCTTCAGCGGTTTGAATTATTTCTGCTACCCCAGCAAATCCATCTTTCACTAATACAATTAAAAAATACATGCCAGCAAACACATTTTGATAAACATTATCATAAACTAAATTGATATTTTTTAAATTATACATTTTCTTAAAATTAGCATATTTTACATTATTCATTATCTTGATCACTTTCTTTTATTTTGTTCACTTTAGTAAAATTTGTAAGTAATTCTTTTAAAATATTATCATTATTATCTTTTTCTTGTTCTTTTAAGTATGCAAGGTAATCTTCTTTACTTGCCCATACGTTTCCAAATTCATCACGATACATTTTATCACCTACTATAGTAATAATATCATATTTTTTTATTATTAACAATTAAGCAAAATAAAAAAACTGAGATTAGACTCAGTTTTTATTATCTAGTTTTTTCTGTAGTTGCTTCTAATGAAGCTAAATATGCTAAATAATCTTCTTCACTTGCCCACCAGTTACCTTCTGGATCTTGGTAATATCCACTCATATCTGGCGTTTGAACTTCTTCTGTAGTTTCAGTGTAATCGGATTCAGGAACTACTTCTACTGTAGTAGTTTCTTCAGTTGGAGCACTAGTTCCAACTGAATTCGAACTAGAAAATGCTAAATAATCTTCTTCGCTTTCCCACCAAGTTCCATCTGGTGCTTCATAATATGAATTATCTTCAACTTCAGTTGTTGTATCTGAAGGTGGAATTACTGTTTCATTAGCGTTATTTTGTTGTTCAGCGGCAATATATGCTAAATAATCTTCTTCGCTTGACCAATAACTTCCGTCCGGTGCTTTATAACCTTCACCTTGTTCAACAACTTCGCCTGTACCATCATCTGGTGTAACTTGACCATTTTGAGAAGCAATATATTTATTGTACTCTTCTTCATTTGACCATGCAGTTCCATCTGGCGCAATATAATAATCGCCTTCAACTTGGCTTTGGCCAGTTTCATTGTTTTGTCCTTTAATATACTCTAAATAAGCTTCTTCTGATTCCCAAACATTACCTTCGCTATCAATGTATTGTCCCGGAGCAACATCAACTGTTGTCTCAGAAGATTGAGTATTATTAATGTAATCTTCTTTACTAACCCAAGCACTTCCATCTGGTGCAATAAAAACATCACTTGGTTTGTAAGTCGTTTGTCCATTAGGAGTTAAAGCTTCTAAAGCAGCTTCTGCTTCTGCTTCGATCCTTGGAGTTAATTTATCATTGATTGTCAAATTTGAAATGTTTAATCTATCAGCTAATAATTGAAAAGTTGATTCTTCAGTAGGTGCTTGTTCGGGTGTACTCATCTCCGAAGTTTGTTCTGGTGCTTCTGGAAGCTCTTTTGGAGCGGGTGAGTCATTAACACCTGCACATGCTGCAAGCGCTGCAACTAGTCCAAGAGCCGCTACTCCAAGAGCCAATTTTTTCTTCAATGAAAAGCGCTTTTTCTTTCCTAATTTTTCAAATGCTTCCATATTAAATTTTAATTTCATATAAATCCCCCCTTCTTAATGAGATGTGGGTTATATTAACACATTTTAATGATTTTGTCAAATTTTTTCCCATTACAATTACTTACAATTAATACTCTACTATTAGAATATAATTTTTTTGACAAATAGTCAAGAAGTAACGATTATATTAATATAATAAAATATGAAAAAATATTTTAATCTAAGCGTTGTTTTAACAGTAGTAATTTTACTATTTGCCCATCATGAAAATGTTGTGTCAAGTATCATTTGCTCTATAACTCTATTTGAAAAGAAAATGTTTCCGAGTCTATTTCCTTTTATGGTAATTTCTCCTTTTTTTATTAATTATGGCGGTTTAGAATTAGTAAAAAAATTACTTAGACCCCTAATGAAAATTTTTTATTTATCAAGTAATTCAGCATACGTTTTAATAATGAGTATGATATCTGGATTTCCCGGTGGAGCAATATACGCCAAGGATTTGTATGAACAAAAAATTATCAATAAAGATGAATTAGAACAGCTTATACTGTTTTGCCATTTTTCCAATCCCCTATTTATTTTAACGGTTATCCCTTATAAACCTTTTTTAGTATTAATTTGCCATTATTTGACCAGTATATTTATAGGTATTATTTACCGAAAAAAAATTATCTTGAACAACAATAAGATAGCTGAAGTAAATAAATATCCTTTTTTTACGTTATTTAAGTCCTCCATAAAAAAAAGTATTGATAATTCTTTATTTATTTTAGGTGTCATATCTTTTTTCTTCATGCTAACAGCACTATTTAATAATCCTATTTCAAATATGTTATTTGAAATATCACAGAGTATAAATTATATTAATCTTAATTTTAATGATTTAAAATTGAAGACAGCTCTGCTTGGATTTATTTTATCCTTTGGTTGTTTTTCAGTTCATTTACAGACATATGGCACTATTGCAGATCTAAATATTTCTTATTTAAAATATTTAAAAGTAAGGCTATTACATGCCTTGCTAACATTTATTATTATATTTTTAGCAGCCTGATATACCACTAATTGAGAATACATTGGGATTATATAACACCAACACGTTAAAACCAAAATTTTGTTCTTCAAATAAATCTGACTTAAATTTTACATATAATCTTAAAAATGCTTTCTTTTCTGAAGGAGAAGACGAATTATAGTAGCACACTTTATATTCATGCATTTCTAAATTTTCATTTGAAAAAACTGAATCTCCATACTGTACCTTATCTTTAGTCATAGATATACTAAGTTTTCTTGTTGTCCCATTATTTAATTCTATGTTGTAGCATTTATCGTAGCCACTACTGCAACTCGTTGAACTAATACCCGTAGCTTCATTATATAAATCTTCATTCAATGCAGTGCTCATCAACGATTGATTGATAATTAATTCACTCTTTAGAGAGTTATATACAAAATTTTCCTTTAAAATTATCACAATATTAAACAAAAAGACTAATATGACCATTGTTAAAGAAAAAGATGTAATTAATTCGATTATTGTAAAGCCTCTATTATCTAATTTCTTCATAAATCACCTATTTATCAAATAAAACTGATGCAATTGTATTATCATCAAACATTATTATTAAACGATATCGACCAGTTCCTTCTCTATTTATAGCTTTAATATAGCGTTCCATTTGAGCCTTTTGTTTACGATTAGACCCAACTGCTTCTAATACGTCATCATCATTAAAATCCCTTGTAGTTAATATTATTTTATCAGCCCCAATGGCAGTTATAATTTTATTACAAAAAGTTTGACTGGCACCACTAGAAAAATCATCACAGCCAACACTTTTAGCACCTAAACCATTGTATACATAACTTGATTCGGTATTATTATATAAAATAAATTCTCTCAAAACTCCAACTCGATATAATGAATCAGCCGTATTATAGCGATATAATCTTTGATATGAATTATCGATAGTTGAGAATTGGGCATACATATAAATCAATATACTAGCTATTGTTAATGAAACCAATAAAGTTTCAATTAACATAAATCCCTTATTGTTAAAAGTACAATTTTTTTTCATCAAATAATCACCCCTTGTATTGTATTTACACTAATAATATTATATAATATATTAAGGATAAATGCTAGTCCAAATAAGAAAGAATACTAAAGGAGTTGGATTTAATGCTTAGAACTTTTGACTACGAAAAACTTCCGATTGTTGAAATTGTTAATTCGATTTTACTGGAATCAGCTAATAAAGGGGCGAGTGATATCCATTTTGACCCACGCCAAGACGGAACAATGGTTCGTATTCGTATAGATGGTGAATTAATAGATTTTTCAGCAGTACCAGCTTTGTTCCAAAAAAATTTAACAACTCGTATTAAAATTATGGCAGGTATGAATATTACTGAATCGCGTTTACCACAGGATGGTGCTATTAAAGGCAAATTTGGTGATCGTAATCTCGACATGCGTGTTTCTGCTCTACCAACAAATTTAGGGGAGAAAATAGTTATTCGTATCATGGACTATAGCTTAAGTGGCACAGGTATTGAAAATTTGGGATTCTCTGAATCCAACTATAAAAAAATTATAAAATTATGTGGCTTACCAAACGGTATAATCCTAGTAACAGGTGCTACTGGTTCTGGTAAATCTACTACTGTTTATGCGATGTTACAACGTTTAAATACACCAGAAACAAATATTATTTCAGTTGAGGACCCAGTTGAAATGAACATTGAAGGTATCAATCAAGTACAAACAAATAGTGAAATTGGCTTAGATTTTGCTGCTGCTTTACGTTCTATTTTACGTCAAGACCCAAACGTTATAATGATTGGAGAGATTCGTGATACTGAAACTGCAAAAATTGCCGTTAGAGCATCAATTACAGGACACTTAGTTTTATCTACAATCCACACCAATGATGCCTTAAATACTATAGAGCGTTTGCTTGATATGGATGTTGAACGTTACTTACTAGCAACAGCTCTTGAAGGTGTTGTTGCTCAAAAATTAGCACGTAAGCTTTGCTCTAAATGTAAGAAAAAAAGAGAAGCTAACGATTATGAAAAAGATTTATTCAAAAGAGCTCTTCATCGTGATATTGACTACGTATATGAACCTGTAGGCTGTGATAACTGTAATAATGGCTATAAAGGTCGTATTGCTATTCATGAAGTTTTAGTTATTAATACTGTTATTCGTGATGCAATTACAGCTAACCTACGAAAAGATGAACTAAGAAAATTAGTTTATTCACAAGATGTTCAATCATTATTACAAGATGGGCTTGAAAAAGTCGCTCAAGGTCTTACAACAGTTGAAGAATTAGTTAAATTAATTGACCTTGAAGGTGGAGAAAACGATGATGGTATTATAGGCATTCAAAAAGCTATTGAAATTGCTGAAGATAGTATGAAATCTTCTAAAGGCCCTGAAAAAATATTAATTTCAAATGAACCTAAGGAAGAACCAAAAACCGAACTAAAAAAAGAAGAGAAGCATGAAGAAAATAAAGTCCCTGAAGAAAAGGAAAAAGAAAATTCTGGATATAATCTTGATGATGAATTATTAAAAGCCTTAGAAGAATTAAATTCAGAATCAAAGAAAAAGGCTGAAAAAGATGATAACGACGATTTAATTGATCGTACTGATGATTTAGAAGATATCTTAGCTAGTCTTGATTTAGATAGTTCTGAAGAATTATCTGATGAAGAATTAATGGCTATTATAAAAGACTCGTGAGAGTCTTTTTTTTACAAAAAAAAGGATTATATTCCTTTAAAATAACTTTAATAAATCTAAAACATTAGTATTTAAGAAAAATAATATTAATGTTGCAACACTTAAGAATGGACCAAATGGTACTTCGTGATTACTATTTTTATATGTAATTACAAGAGCTATCGGAAGTGCTATAAAACTAGCTAAAAATACTGAAATAATTGAAAGTGGGAAGCCTAAAGCCATACCAATAACAAACATTAATTTAATGTCTCCACCACCCATTGACTCTTTTTTAAATAAGAAATCTCCAAGTAATTTAAGTAAAAACATAAAGGCAAATGATAAAAATCCATACCCCATTGTTAATCCAAATTCCTTTAAAGCTAACATAATATTAAAATTACTAGTTATAAATCCTCCTTGTAAAAAAGAAGCAATGCCAATTAATATTACCCCCACAATAATTATTTCATCTGGAATTATAAAATATTTATAATCACTTATAATTGTAATTATCAAAATAGAAACTAGTACAATACTCATAAAACATTTTGGTGTAAAACCAAAAAATAAATAAGATAGCATAAACAAGATTCCTGTCAACAATTCAAATACTGTATAATACCATGAAATTTTAGTTTTACAATTTTTACATTTCCCACCTAAAAAGATAAATGAAAAAATAGGTATTAATTCTAATGGCCCTAATTTATGATTACATACAGTACAATGAGAAGAAGGAAACGCAAGCGATTCCTTCTTTGGTAGCCTATAACCTACTACATTGTAAAATGAACCAAATACAAGGCCAAAAGTAAAAAATACAAAGGCATAATATAATGTCATTTTATCACTTCCTACATTCCTCCAACAGATTGATACATACTAAACATCGGAATTACAATCGCTAATACTATCGCACCTACAACAACAGTTAAGAATACGATAATAACTGGTTCCATTAATGATTTAACACGTGTAACACTGTTTTTATGCTCACTCTGATAATATGTTGACACTTTACCCATCATTTCAGCTAATTGTCCAGTTTTCTCACCAGTTACAATCATTTCGTAAGCAGGTGCTGGAAAAGCCCAATGATCTTTAAAAGCTGTAGATATTTTTTCTCCAGCAGCCAAATTATTTACTGTATCAAATATCATCAATTTATATATTTCGTTATTTGTTATTCTCTTCAAAACATTCATACTATCAGTAATGAATACGTTGTGTGATAGTAATGATGAAAAAGTTTTACTAAACATTGCTACCTCATTATAGATAATAATATTACCCATAACAGGAATATGCATCATTACCCATTGTGCCATTGTACGCCAAATTTTTACATTTTTATATAAGTAAATGAAACCACCAATAATACCTACAATCCATAGCACTAAAGGTAACCATTTTGTTTGTAAAAAGTTACTAACATCTAATACAAATTTTGTAAATGCAGGTACCTCACTACCCATATTTGTAAACATTTCAGCAAATTGTGGTACGATATATATCATCATAAATACGCTTACGCCTATTGCCATCAATAATACAACTACTGGATATGTCATCGCACTAATCATTTCTTTTTTTGCTTCTTCAGTTTGCGTAAAATATTCAGCCATATCATCTAATGCCTCTGGTAATTCACCAGTTAATTCAGATGATTTAACCATATTAATTAAAATTGGTGGAAAAGAGTTTCCTTGATTTTCCATTGCTTTTGAAAAACTTTCACCCATTGTTAAATCATACATCATAGCTCTAAACATTCGTTGATAATTTTTATCTTTAAATTGTCTACTTAAGATGCTAAATGCATCTACAAGTGGAATACCCGATTTAATATATGTAGATAATTGTGTTAAGAAGAAAATTAAATCTTTTTTCTTTATTTTAGCACCATTACCATTAACACTACTATACATTGTTTGAATCCACTTATTTGTACGAATACTATAAATAGTCATTCCTTCACTCATTAAAAACGAATGAACTTCAAGTCTAGAATATGCCGCAAAGTAACCTTTAATTTGCTTCCCTTCTGGTGTTTTACATACATACTCCCACATTACTTTTTTATCTTGTTTTTCTGAATCCTCACCATCTAAGTTAAGTATTAAAGCTTCACGATTAATATCTTTTTCTTTAAATAAATTCCTTTTTATTGCTGAATTTTCCCATTCTTTTTTTGCTTTTTTAAAAAAATTAACTGGGACACTAATGATGGTTTCAAGAAACATATTGATCCTTCCACCTAGACCTTTATTAAAATCTTCTTCAGCTAAATCATTCACAAATGAATCTTTTTTTACAGCACCCATTTGTTCTTTTTGTTTTTCAAGTGCTTCCTTCGCAGCTTTTTCTTTTTCATTTCTTTCTTTTATAGCTTTTAAAGCTTGACGACGAGCTTCTTCTGCTTGCTTCGCCTTTTCTTCTCGTCTTTTAGCCTCTTCAGCCCTCTTCTTTGCACGTTCCTCTTCTTCAAGTCGTTGTTTTTCTTCTACCCTTTTTTGATAGCTATTTATTATTTCAGATAATTTATTAACTGAACTACCAATTTTTTTAAATGGAAACATTATAATTTTATAAATTCCACTAAATCCTTTATATACAAACAAACATGCTGATAGCAAAATGTAAACAATACCTTTAGAAACGACTTTAAACCCTCTAATAACATACTGAGTTGAACGTAATATTATCAATATAATTGCATTAATTATTCGCACAGTACACCGCCTTTTTTATTCTTACACTAGTTTAATTATAACATATATTTTTTTAATATTAAACTTTTTTTTAAAAAAAGCATACAATAATTTAGACAACCTTGTGTAAGGAGGTAATATCTTGAATTTTTATAATCCCTATTTTTATTCTATCCCCAGCCGTAGTACTGGAATCATAAACAAACTAAGTCTTAGTTCTATTATAAACGGAACAAATAAAACTCTTAACTTTATAAATCAAGTAATTCCAATTATAAAGCAAATGTCTCCCGTGATGAGAAATGCTAAAACAATGTTTAATGTAATGAATGAATTTCGAAAATCAGAACCAATTGTAAATAAAGATTCTACTAAAGAAGAAACTAATTTAAAAGAAAGTACAATAATAAATAACAGCAATGAACCTACTTTCTTTATATAAAAAAAAGAAACTATTTATAGTTTCTCGATTAACGATTGTATTTCTAGCAATCGTTTTTTCATAATGTCCTTATTTATATTATCGTCTGGAACCTTTTCGTATATTTCAAAAGTATTATTATAAAGTACATTTAAATAGTCTTTATTTTCTTTTAATATTGGTCCATATAATAAGTCGATATCTGAATATTTGCCTTCCCCTTTTTCAAATTTTATTATAATATAGTGTTTCTTTTTATCTGTGACAAATTTTTCAGTAATTATTTTGTAACCTAATTTTGTAACTGTTCTTCTTAAGAAATCCCAATCATTATGTGCACTTATAATTAAAGTGTTAGATGTTTTGTTAGTTGTTAATATATGTTCAATTGTTGTATATCCCATTCCTGATATTACAATTATATCGTTATCATTTACCTCAATATTATTTAATCCATCGGTTAAAACAGTTTTTATATTTTTAACACCATATCTTTTTATATTATATTTGGCTTGTTCTAATGCATTTTCATTTATATCTGCTGCAATACATTCACAATTTTTTTCTAGCGATAAATAAATGTCTAAAAGCGCATGATCACACCCTACATCAATTACTTTACTTTCATTAGGAACGATATCAGCTATTGCTTGTAATCTTGTTGATATTTTCATTATTCACTCATATAATCACGTAATTTACGACTACGTGATGGGTGTCTCAATTTTCTTAAAGCTTTAGCTTCAATTTGTCTAATTCTTTCACGGGTTACACCAAACATTTGACCTACTTCTTCCAATGTTCTAGTTTTACCGTCTTCAAGACCAAATCTTAATCTAATTACTTTTTCTTCTCTTTCGGTCAAAGTTAACAAGACTTCACTAATTTCATCTTTTAACATTTCATTAGTTGCAAATTCTTCTGGGCTTAAGTTTCTCTCATCTTTAATAAAATCTCCTAAATGAGAATCATCTTCTTCACCAATCGGAGTTTCTAAACTAACAGGATCTTGACTTATTTTGTAAATTTCTCTAATTTTATCAATGCTAGTACCCATTTTTTTAGCTAATTCTTCTTCACTTGGTTCACGATTTAGCTCTAGTGTTAATTGTCGTTGGACTCTAGCTAATTTATTAATTGTTTCTACCATATGCACTGGTACGCGGATAGTTCTGGCTTGATCAGCAATTGCACGTGTAATAGCTTGTCTAATCCACCATGTTGCATAAGTTGAAAATTTATAACCTTTAGTAACATCAAACTTATCAACAGCTTTCATTAAACCAATATTTCCTTCTTGAATTAAATCAAGAAATAACATACCACGACCAACATATCTTTTAGCAATACTTACAACTAAACGTAAATTAGCTTCTGCTAAAATATTTTTCGCTTTTTGATCACCTTCAATGATTCGATCAGCTAATTTCGCTTCTTCTTCTAATGTTAGTAACTTAATTTGTCCAATTTCTTTTAAATACATACGAACTGGATCATTAATTGTTAAATCTTTTGTTAATGTATTATCATCTAATAATAATTTATCACCACTATCAGGATTTTCATCTTCCTCAGATACAACAGCAATATTATTTTCATTGAAGACGTTATATAAATCATCTAATGTATCAGCATCCATATCTAAGCCTTTTAAGGCTGCTGCCAATTCCTCATATGTAATAAAACCTTTCTCTTTACCCTTTTTAACTAATTCTTCTTTTCTTTGTTGATAACTCTTAATTTCCCCTATCATTTTCTTCACTCCTTAACTTATTCGCAATCACTTTATTTGCTAGTTCTATTTTCTTTAACAAATCTACTTCTTTAGTTAATTCATTTTTATATAAATTTATCTGTTGTTGTTCATTATATACTCTAATGTTTTCGAGATAATCATCAATTTCTGAAACATCATATTTATCCCTTAAATTTAATGATTCTAATTCCCCAATTGTTTTAATTGACACTTCATCATCTCTAAGTTCTGTTAAAATGTCTGCCGTATTAATATAACCATACTTTTTATAAAAAGAAGTTATTTGAAAAGCTAAATGACGATATTTTTCAGTCGGCATATATGTTATCTTCTTTTCATATGATTTAATAACATCAGGATATTTTAACATATAATAAACTAAATTTCGTTCTGACTTTTCACATTTTGATAATTTTTTCTTTTCCTTTGGAGGCTCTAATACAACACTACTTTCTACATTACCAATTTTTTTTCTTATAAAATCGGTACTAAGTTTTGTTTCCTCACTTAATTTAACAATACTTATCTCACGTAATACTTCGTCTTGAATCTCTTTTATTTCATTTATCATAGAATTGGTATAAGTAGCAATTCCTTCAGCACTACTAATATCAATTTCATGTTTCAATATATATTCTTTAAATTCCATGATATTCATGGCGTTTTTTAGAGCCGTTTCAAAGGCTTCTTTTCCATTATTTTTTATATATTCATCTGGATCTTGATTATTGCTAAGACGAACTATTTTTGGTTCAATCCCTATTTTTTTTAATTCTTCAATAGCCGCTTTTGTTGCTTTTAGACCAGCATCATCACCGTCAAAACATAATATTACATTATTAGATAATTTTCTAATTAGCATTGCTTGGCATGAACCAAAAGCAGTTCCTAGAGAAGCTACAACATTTTGAATACCAATGGTATATGCCCTAATAACATCCATTGGTCCTTCCATGATAATTATCTCTTTTTTTTGCCTTGCGGCCTCTTTAGCACGATGATAATTATATAATATATCGCGTTTTTTAAATATCGCAGTTTCTTTGGTATTTACATATTTATTAGATGTTTCACCGTGGTATGCACGACCGTTATAGCCAACTAATCGTCCGTTAGCATCATGAATTGGAAACATAATACGATTACGATATAAATCATACAAGTCATCACCATTTTCCGATTCTCCCACTAACCCACTTTGGAGTAAAAGCTTATCAGAAATATTTTTACTTTTAAGTAACTTTGTTAATAATGAACCATTGGATAGAGATAAGCCAATTCCAAAAACTTTAATTTCTTGATCAGTTAACTTTCGACTATATAAATATTTCTTAGCTTCTACTGCTGCACTACTATTCATATTATTTTGATAAAATTTATAACTTATATCATATATTTCATACAATTCAGTATATTTATCATACTTTGTATTTTTCTTTGTTTCTATATCTAATCTAATTCCTGCAATATCAGCACATTTTTTTACAGCCTCAATAAAACCTATATTTTCATAATCTTGAATAAATTTAATAACATTACCAGTTGCACCGCATGAAAAGCAAGTATAGATTTGTTTTTCTTTTGAAACGCTCATGCTAGGTGAATGATCATCATGAAATGGACAAACTCCAAAATAATTTTTTCCACGAGCAGTAAGTGGTAAATAATTGGATATTACTTCTACAATATCTAAATTATTCCTTATTTCATTTATAACACTGTTTTCTAGTTTCATAGACCACTCTCCAAAAAACACCTTACACTATTAAAATACAACGAAATTTTATGATTTCCTTTTTTTATTCTACTTTTTTTTTACTTTTTTGAATTTTTTGTCACAATTACTACGTATTATAGCACTTTTTTTATTTTTTTCCAGTCAAAAAAGGAAAGATATGCAATCTTTCCATCTATATATAAACGCTAACCACGTTAGCGTGCCATCTGAACGAGTATTGTCGTGTTATAACACTTCAACACTCGTTACACCGGTGTCACTTAAATACAATTATTTTATTTTAATATGATAAATCTACATATTCTACTTTTAATATATCCATCTTTAACAATTTATATTCACAAAAAAACTTAAAATTAAATTCTTTTAATTAAATTAATTTTCTGGATTACTTTCATCAATTAATAAATCAGCTTTTCCATCTGCATCAAAACTTCTTCTATCATTTCTAACATCACCATATAAAGTAACAATAGAGCTAGATGGTAATATATAATCAACAACCAACCTTTTCATAGGAACATTATTTACTATTATTCCACTATTTTCTAATCTGTATGGTAATCCTTTAATTAATTTTCCTTTTTGATTTAATTCTAAAATTGCTTTAACTCTTTTATTGATTTTTCTAATATTAATAACCGCAATTAAAATAAATACTATTGAAATAAGTAAAAATATTAACAAAAGATAATAATTACCCTTAGAATACTCCAACATACGGTATTTTGTATTTGCTGAATCATAATAAACAAGTTTATTTTAGTATCTGGGCGAATTGATGTTGATGAAGAAGAAACACAATTATACGTTTTTCCATCTAATTTATAATAATAAGAAGCAGTATACATTGTAGTCCTCTCATCATTAACATATGATTTAATAGCTACACTAGATGATAGTACTGATGAGTTTAAATTTTTTAACTTGGTTATACTTGCAACAAATGGACCCAAAAATAAAACGTAAAGCAAAACTTTTGGCACTAAAAATATATATTAAAACATTCTTCCTTTTTCTACATTTTTTGTACTAATATCATACATAAAGGAACCTCTTATGATAATTTTATTATATAATAGTCATTGCTGCATAAAGTTTAATAAATTAACTTTTAATTTACGGAATAACAGTTTTAACCTTTATTTGCTTTTTATTTAATCTAAAATTAATACCTCCCATTAAATCAGTCCGGTATATGTTAGAAATGTTCAATCTATCCAACACTTCATTGTGAGGATGACCATAGTGATTATTTTTACCAACCGAAATAATTGAAAATTTAGGTTTTATATAATTAATAAATTCTTGGTCACTACTTGTGTTACTTCCATGATGTCCTACTTTTAGAATATCAACATTCGATAAATTATATTTATTTAGTAAATTTTGTTCTACAGAAATACCTGCATCTCCCATCAAAAGAAAGTTATAATTATTAATCATTGTATAAATAACTATAGAGTTACTATTTTCATCACTATAAATATTATTATTTAAAAAATACAATTTATTATTTTTTTTATCTATTTTTTCAACATTTTGATAATATGGAATATTCTTCTTTTCTAAGGTTTTAATAAGTTCTAATTCTAACTCACTATATTCACCATTATTAAATATTACTTGATCAACTTTATAATTATTAATTAAATTAATTGCTTCACCCATATGATCAAAATCACCATGAGTAATTATTAAAAAATCTAATTTATTAATTCCAAGAGATCTTAAGGTAGGGATTGTAATGTTATTAACAATATTTGAGGAATAATATCCACCGGTATCTATTAAAATATTTAAGCTATTATGTGGATAAGAAATTAAAATGCTATCACCTTGACCAACATCTAGTACTAAAAGAAGTCCATCTTTTTTCATATATGGATAAAAATAATGAGCAAGTAACAATATAGCCATTAAACCAATATATTTGTATTTAGTTTTTTTTACTTTGTACATTATCAAGAATATTATTACATAATATATTATAATCATATATATATTCATATAATGAAAATTTTTTATTAAACTAAAATTTATTGCACACCAATTAGAAATATGTTCTAATAAAGAACATATTAAATTAAAACCGCCATCAAAAAATGGAAATATTAAAGTAATAAATGACATTGGAAATAAGATAAAAGAAATAAATGGAATAAAAAATAAATTTAATATTGGTGTTATAAAATTTAAATAAAAATTATTTTGAATATTGATGGGAATTGTAATTATAAAAATAAATACGGATGTTTTAAATAAACTTTTAAGATAATTATCATCAAATAAAGTATCAGAAAATAATATAAGAAAAAAAGAAATAGTATAACTATAGATAAATCCAATATTAAATATATAATATGGATTATAAAACAACATTATTATAACTAAATATATAAATAAATAAATTTTATTAATATTTAATTTCTTATTTATTAAAAGAAAAATATAAAATATTACAGCTCGCATCATTGAGGGTGGAAAACCGAGTAAATGTAAATAAAAAAGTAAAATTATAGCAATAACAAATTTATATTTAATGAAGTATAAAAATAATAAAATAAAGCTTACATGTGTTCCAGATATTGAAAATAAATGATTAATTCCATTAATTCGATAATTAGTATTAGTATTTTTATCAATATAATCTGTTATCCCTAAAATAAAAGCATTTAAATATCTTTTACTTTCTTTTTGGTCAATATTTTTAATAATCATATTTTTGATTTTATAAGTAAAAGATGTTTTTTTACTTATAATAGAACATTCCCCATTTTGCCTATAAAAAATTTTGTTGCTTGCTAGATAGTTTCGATAATTAAACATATTAAAATTAGTATTAGAATTTGGAACAGTTATACTACCTATGCAGCTTACTTTATATCCATATTTTAAATTACTAGTATCAGTAAAGACAATTGTGTCTCCTACAACTATTGATTTATCATCTATATCTTTAATTACACCAATAACTTTGTTTTGTTTTAAAACTTTAATATCATAAGTAATATTAAATGCTTTAACGTAAACAAACAACATATTTATTAAACATAAACTAATTATGAAAATTTTAGACTGTAATAAAGTCTTTAATTTCAGCAAATATGCTATCACCTATACCACTTATATTTTTTAAATCTTCAATCGTTTTAAATGGTGTATTTTCACGATACTCAATTATACTTAATGCTTTAGCTTCCCCTATTCCTGATAATGTCATTAATTCTTCTTTGGTAGCTGTATTAATGTTTACCTTGTCTTTGCCATTATTTTCATTAATACAAGCACTGGAATCGACATCAGGACAGTGACATTCTTTTTCGATATATTCATATTTAACATTACTGTCCATAAATTCTCTTATTTCACTATCAGTATAAATCCAAATAATCATTTCATCAGTAACGTTTTTGGCTAAATTAATATATTCTGTATTAGCGCTTTTATTTAAACCGCCTGCTATTTTTATTACATCAATAACACGATTATTAACACTTACTTCATATACTCCAGGATTTTTAACCGCTCCTTTGATATCAACTTTCACTAATTCAGAATCTTGTGCCACTTCTTCTTTAACCTCAACCTTTTCAATGCTAGTTGCTCGAATTTCTTCTTTGTCAAAGAATATATTTATAATATAAAATATACCTAATATAATTACTAGAAATATACATAAAATAATTTTTTTATTGTTTTTCATATTACCTCCTATTTTTATTATTCAAGAAATATTGTTTATTTCCTTGTTTGTATATTTCCTTATCATCGTGTATAATAAATTTAAAGTAATTGAGTAAGAAAGGAGTACAATTATTTAGCGCCTGAACCTGAGGGTTGACGAGGTTAACAGTTATCGAAATATTCGGCGGATGCTGTTACGGAGAAAATTCGTTAGTTTTATTTTAAAAAGCAAAATTAAAATTGTAACAAAGAATAAAACATCAGAAAGGATTGATTTTATGTGTGGTATTGTAGGTTATGTCGGCAAAAATGACAATGCGATTAAAACTATTATTAATAGTTTAGAAGCTCTTGAATACAGAGGATATGACTCAGCAGGTATTGCATACATCAATGATAATCATATAAATATAGTTAAACGTCAGGGACGAATTGAAAATTTAAAAAAAGATTTAAATCTAGATATTAATTCTAATTTAGGAATTGGGCATACAAGATGGGCCACTCATGGAGTACCAAATGAGATTAATGCTCATCCTCATAAATGCGGCAAAATTACAATCGTTCATAATGGTATTATTGAAAACTATAGTGAGTTAAAAACCATGTTGATAGACAACGGTTATGCATTTTCTTCTGATACAGATACAGAAGTTGCATGTGCTACTATTGATTATTTATATAAAAAATATAATAATATGTTAAAAGCATTACAAAAAAGCATTAAGATTTTAAAAGGAAGTTATGCTTTAGGAATATTATGTGATGATAATTTAGATACTTTATATGCAGTTAGAGTGTCTAGCCCATTAATTGTAGCTGTTAAAGATAATGGTAAATTTATTGCATCTGATGTACCAGCTATTTTAAGTTATACTAATGAATATTATTTATTAGATGATGGTGATATTGTAGTATTAAAGGACAACTCTATTAATTTTTATAACAAAGAATTAGAATCAATAACAAGAAATAGTTTTATATTTGAAGGTGATTTAGAAGAAGTTAAAAAAGACGGCTACGAACATTTTATGTTAAAAGAAATAAATGAAGAGCCAAGAGTTATCAAAGACACAATTAGTTATTATTTTGACGGAACCAAAGCATCATTAATGAAAAATATTCCTGATTTAAATAAATATAAAGATATTCATATTGTAGCTTGTGGTTCTGCTTATCATACAGGTCTAGTAGCAAAAACATTAATTGAGGAAATTGCTAATATTCCAGTTATGGTCGAAATTGCTTCTGAATATCGATATAAAAAAGTCTTTTATAATGAGGCTACATTAGTTATTCTTGTATCACAATCTGGAGAGACAGCTGATACTTTAGCTAGTTTAAGAAAAGCGAAAGAAGACGGAATAGATACTTTAGGTATTGTTAATGCTGTTGGTTCTAGTATTGCCAGAGAAGCTGATAATACTTTATATATTAAAGCAGGTTGTGAAATAGCTGTTGCAACTACTAAAGCTTATTCAGCACAACTAGCACTTTTAAGCTTATTAGCTCTTAAATTAGCACTTATTAATAATAAAATAAGTGACGAGGAATTCAATAATTTAAAGATGCAAATTAATAAATTGCCAGAAATGATTAAAGAATTAATTAAATCAGAAAAATATAGAAAGATTGCAAATAAAATATATACTCGTGAAGACATTTTTTATTTAGGGCGAAAGATAGATTATGCAATGAGTATGGAAGGCTCTTTAAAATTAAAAGAAATTTCATATATTAATTGTGTTGCATATGCAGCTGGAGAATTAAAACATGGTACAATATCCTTAATTGAACAAGATACGCCAATTATTGCTGTTATCACCGATAAAGATATTAAAGCAAAAACTATAAGTAATTTAAAGGAAACTAAAGCAAGAGGTGCCAATGTCATTTTAATAACAAATGAAGTTGAAAAAGATAACTATTATGATGAAATTATATCTATTCCTAACATTCATCCTCTTATCCAACCAATTGTTACAATTGTTCCTTTACAGCTATTAGCTTATGAAATTGCTAAATTAAAAGGTTGTGATATTGATAAACCAAGAAATTTAGCTAAATCTGTTACTGTTGAATAAAAAAACTAGAATAAATCTAGTTTTTTTTATAAATAACTTGTCTCCTCACTATTATCACTTACAAAAAATGAACCTTGAGTAATATAATCTCTATCCTTTTTTCCTGTTTTACCAACTGAATAACTTTTAACAATATTCTTTAAAATAAAGGCTGCAAGAATTCCAACTGCAATCATAATGTAAGAAAACGTTGTTATGTATGCAGTTATAAAAAAATAAAGAACTGGTATAAATATTGTTAAAAAAATTATTATAGATAGTATAAATTCCTTTACGACACTCACAGGGAATGTTCCTGATAATTTTTTACTTTGATCATTCATATAAAAATCATAAGTTTTACCTTTATATTTTACTTTTATAATCCAAACTGGAACTAGCATATATTCAAATTTGGACTTATAAATATTAACATTTTTAGAAAATAAGGAATCAGGACGTTTATTAGTCCCCGCTTTCAATAATTTATCAACCGCTACATCCTCAATTCTTTTCTTTATTTCTTCTTCGTACACTTCATCTTTAGTCGTATCGTATTTTTCAGCATAATATCCTAATAAATATGCATAATTAAAAGGTTCAAATTGCTTATAATCAAATGGTTCGATTGCATCTAAGTGATTGCTATTCATAGTTGTTTTAGCATCAGCTGGTATTTTATCAAATGACATAGTACCTTTACGTCGATAATGATTAGCTATTTCTTGACCATTTATTCGTTTTAAAGTTGTTCCATATATAGCAGCAGATACTTCAGCCGTTAAAATCCAATATGGCACATACATTCCTTCAATTTGAATATTTTTACAATAACTAAAAAAATCCTTAGGTAATAATCTTTTTAATGAAATATGTTCTTTAAAAGCATTTAATATTTCTTTTTTAGAACTTTTAAAGGGAATTATATGGTTTGGATTAAATTCTCCAGCAATTCTTTGCTTAATTATTACAGGACTATCACAATAAATACAATTGGCAGTAATATTATACTTATTATTAAATATTTCGGCTCCACAGTTGGAACAATGATAATATTCCAATTCTTTACTATCTTCCGCTTTTTCTAGCACTAGTTCATCAATAGAATAATTTTTATGGCAATATTCACACGGCCATTTTTCTAAATCTGCATCATACTCTAAATTTGATCCACAAGTTGGACATTTTTGAGAAATTGTACTACTCATATTATCACCATTTAAATTTTATCATAATCATGGCAAGAAAAAAAGAGTTACAATTTATCTTATTTTAATATGTAGCTCTCTTAATTGTTCTTCTGATACTTCCGAAGGACAACCCATCATCATATCTTGTCCACTTACGCTCATTGGAAAGGCTTGAACTTCTCTTAAGTTTATTTCATCAACTAATAGCATTAATATTCTATCAATCCCTGGAGCCATTCCTGCATGAGGAGGCGCACCATATTGGAATGCATTATATAATGAGCGGAATTTAGTCTCTAGAACTGATTTATCATAACCAACCATTTCAAAAACTTTCTCTAAACATTTTATGTCATAGTTACGAACAGCACCACTTGCCATTTCATGACCATTACATACAAAGTCATATTGGTAAGCTAAAATTGAATTAATATCTTTATCAAGGCCAGCAATTCCACCGTGAGGCATACTAAATGGGTTATGACAAAATTCATATTTCTTAGTTTGCTCATCATATTCGAACATTGGAAAATCGTTAATAATACAAAATTCATATTTATTTTGGTCTATTAAAGATAACTTTCTACCCAATTCAGTACGAATCATACCAGCTTGCTTAGCAGCAATTTTCTCTTTATGATCAGCAATAAAGAAAATTACACTACCTTTTTTTAAATTTGCTTTTTTAATTAATGCTTCTCTATCTTCTTCAGTTAAAAATTTATCAATCGGACCTTTAAAAGTGCCATCATTTTCTAATGTTAAATAGCCAATTCCTGGCATACCAATAGTTTTAGCATAGTCAACAATTTCGTTAAACCAACTATTTGATTTATTGGCAATATTATCAACGACAATGGCACGAACAACACTACCTCTAAATGGTTTAAAACCGGATTCAGTAAATATTTCACTGACATCAATTATTTCAAGTGGGTTTCTTAAATCTGGTTTATCAGTACCATATTTTAACATTGCATCATTATAACTAATTCTTTTAAATGGTCTTGGTGATACTTCTCTATCACTAAACGTAGTGAATATGTCATAAAAGATTTCTTCACCAATTTTATATACTTCTTCTTCTGTAACAAAAGCCATTTCAAAGTCTAATTGATAAAATTCTAATGTTCTATCACTACGGCAATCCTCATCTCTAAAACAAGGCGCAATTTGATAATATTTATCAAATCCACTAACCATCAATAATTCTTTAAATATTTGTGGTGCTTGTGGTAAGGCATAAAATTTACCTTTAAATTTACGAGATGGAATTAAAAAATCTCTAGCTCCTTCAGGTGATGATGCAGTAATTATTGGAGTCTGAACTTCAGTAAATCCTAAATCATCCATTTTATTTCTAATATACTTCAATACTTCACTACGCAATTTAATATTACGATGTACTTTTTCGTTACGTAAATCTAAATAACGATATTTTAATCTTACATCTTCAGATACAGTAGTTGAAGATATTATTTCAAATGGTAATTCATGAGGCGCTGCGCTTAATACTTCAATTGCATCTACTAATATTTCAACGGTACCAGTTGCTAATCTCGGATTGTAATCTTCCTCGGCTCTTTTTCTTACTTTACCACTTACAGTTACTGTAGACTCTCTAGTTAAGCCAGCAAAAATATGATCATCATTGCTTACTAATTGAATAGTTCCCTTTTCATCTCTAATATCAACAAATATTACACCACCGTGATCACGTATGTTTTCAACCCAACCTGCTATTTTAACAACTTCGCCAATATCGCTTTCTGAAATACTACCACAATATATACTTCTATATTCATCGCACATATTCATTCCCCCATTCATTAATTAATATTCACAGTTATTTGGTGTTCTAGGATAAGGTATAACATCTCTAATATTTTCAACACCAGTTAAATAAATAAGTAAACGTTCAAATCCCATTCCGAACCCTGAATGAACACATCCACCATACTTTCTTAAGTTTAAGTACCATTCTAATCCTGAGTAGTCCATGTTCATCTCTTCCATACGGTTTACTAATTTTTCATAGTTCTCTTCTCTTTGAGAACCACCCATTAATTCTCCAGCTCCTGGAACTTCTAAGTCAACAGCTGCCACTGTTTTTCCATCTGGATTTTGTTTCATATAAAACGCTTTAATATCTTTAGGCCAATTTTTGATAAATACTGGACCATTAAAATATTCTGTAATATATTTCTCGTGCTCTTTAGCGATATCTTCACCATATTCTGGTTCAAATTCCCATTTAACATTAGCGCTCTTTAAAATCTTAATAACTTCTTCATGATCAATTCTTATAAAATTACTATTAATTAACTTAGTTAATTTTTCTTTTAATCCTTTTTCAACAAAATTGTTAAAGAAGTTAATTTCTTCTGGACATTTATCCATAACCGATTTAACGACATACTTTAACATATCTTCCATAACGTCCATGTCTTGTTCTAAATCACAAAAAGACATTTCTGGTTCAATCATCCAGAACTCTGATGCATGAGTTTTAGTATTTGAATTTTCAGCTCTAAAAGTTGGGCCAAAGGTATAAGTCTTTTTATAAGCTAAAGCAAATGTTTCCGCTTGCAATTGGCCGCTTACAGTTAAAGCTGTACGTTTACCAAAAAAGTCTTTTGAATAATCTACTTCTTTACAATCTTTAACACGCTCTAAGTCTAAAGTAGTTACTTGGAACATTTCCCCTGCTCCCTCACAGTCACTAGCTGTGATTAGTGGAGCATGAAAGTAAACAAATCCTCTTTCCTGAAAATATTCGTGAATAGCATAAGCTGCAACACTACGTACTCTAAATACAGCATTAAATAGATTAGTACGAGGACGTAAATAAGCTAATTCACGCAAAAATTCTCTTGTATGACGCTTAGGTTGAATTGGATAATCTTCAGGACAATCACCTTCTAATTTTAAAGATGTTGCTTGCATCTCAAGTCTTTGTCCTTCCTTTGGAGAAGCTATTAATTTACCTACTGCTGTAATAGCACTCCCAATATGATATTTTGCTATATCATCAAAATTATCTAGTTTTGTATCATAAACAATTTGTAAATGTAAGAAAGTTGTGCCATCACTAAAGTCAATAAAACCAAATTCTTTTTGTTTACGATGATTTCTTATCCAACCTTGAACTGTTACTTCTTGATTTACGTATTTTTCTTCATCATTAAATATATCTCTTAGATCTAATACCATAAATTACCTCTTATCTATCTCTTCACGAATTATCTCAGCAGTTAAACTTGGATTGGCTTTTCCTCGTGTTGCTTTCATTACTTGTCCAACAAAGAAATCAAATGTATTTTTACCCTTACGGTGATCTTCAATTAAATCTGGGTGTTCATCTAATACTTTT
Source organism: uncultured Bacilli bacterium (assembly GCA_944350495.1). Classification (GTDB taxonomy): domain Bacteria; phylum Bacillota_I; class Bacilli_A; order RF39; family UBA660; genus UBA5578. The sequence continues at coordinate 64,467 of CALVOZ010000003.1, read as the reverse complement.
ACAACTATTTCTCTAATAGTACTATCATCGCTAATTTGCTCCATACCCAATTCTTTAACTAAAAGAGCAGGTTCTTTTTTATCATCTAATACATGCATTAAAACTTCTTTACTTTGTTTAGACGATATTTTACCACTTTCAACTAAATCCATAATTTCAAATAACATTTTTGGTGTTAAATAAATATCTTTAATCTCAATTTCATTTTTATTTAAATAACCTAAAATAACACTTGTTAACCAGTTAGCAGCTTTTTTGACATCAGCTCCTAATTTAACAGTTTCTTCATAAAAGTTGGAAATATCTTTCTCTTTAACAATAATAGTTGCATCATAATCAGATAAACCATATTGACTAATATATTTTGCTTTACGTTCACTAGCCAACTCAGGAATTTCTGCTCTAATGCTTTCAAGCCACTCTGGTGATAATTTAAATTTAGGAATATTAGGTTCGACAAAATATTTATAATCGATGGCATCTACTTTGCTACGCATAAATATTGTTGACATAGAATCTTCATCCCAACGTCTAGTTTGCTGTTCCATTTCATCATATTTACCTGATTCTTTTAATTCTATTTGACGATCTATTTCATAGTTTATAGCTTCTCTTACGCCACCAAATGAGTTAACATTTTTAATTTCAACTTTAGTACCCCAGTTTTTAGGGTCAGTTTCATCTTTATCACTTTCCATAATTGAGACATTAACATCACATCTTATTTGCCCTTTGCGACTATCAGCTTCGCTAATATCAGCATATTGATAAATAGAACGCATTGTCTCTAGAAATGCTACAGCTTCATCCGCACTTCTAAAATCTGGTTCTGTTACTAATTCAAGTAATGGAACGCCAGCACGGTTATAATTGATAGTTGAAAAGCTTCCATAATGATCACTTGATGCAGCATCTTCCTCTAAGTGAATATTGTTAATTCTAACAGTTTTTTCTTCACCTTTACATTCATATTTGAATAGACCATAACTACCAACTGGAGCTGGTTTTGTTTCTTGCGTAATTTGATATCCTTTTGGTAAATCTGGGTAATAATAGTTTTTTCTTTCAAAGTAAATATGAGTTGGCAATTGACAACCTAGAATCATACTTGCTTTTAAAGCCATCTTTACAGCTTCTTTATTTACTACTGGTAAAGTACCAGGAAAAGCCATATCAACGGGTCTTATATTACTGTTTGGAATATCTTTATATGAGTTTTCAGCACTTGAAAATACTTTAGTATTAGTTTCACTAATTTCGCAGTGCATTTCAAGGCCAATCATTACTTTATAATCCATCTTTATTTACCCCCTTTAGCTAATTGATTCTTATATTCTAAATTAGCTTCTATTGTCGCAGCAATATTTAACACTTTAGAATCTTCATAACAGTTACCCGTAACATTTAATCCAACTGGTAATCCGTTAATAAATCCTGATGGTATTGTAATTGATGGAAAACCACCAAAGTTTCCAATCTGTAAATGCTCTTCTAATACAGCATTAACTTCATCTAACATTTCTTGCTTACCATCAAACAATTTTGCTGGGCCAGTCCCAACTGGTAAAATAACTGCATCGTATTTCTTGTATAATTCTTTCCACTTATCAACTAATAATCTTCTTACTCTTTGAGCATTGTGAAAATATCTATCTTTATTTTGAGCTTGTAATACATATGAGCCAATTACAAATCTACGTTTAATAAGTGGAGAAAAGTTCTTAGTGCGATAATCTTTCATCATCTCGATATATGTCTCTTTATTGCTTCTTGGTCCAAAAATAATACCTGTTAAATTAGACATGTTAGATGTTGCCTCAGCATAAGAGATAACTGAATATACAGCTGGAATAGCATTTAACAATGTTTGATTAACACTTACTTCTTCAATCTCAAATCCTATCGCACGGCATTTATCAATAACTTTCATAAAATTTTCTAAATGTAGCCTTAATTCTTCATCGGCATGTGGATAGTTATTAATATCACAAATCTCCTTTACATAACATAATTTTCCTTTAGCATGAGTATCTAATGATTCATATAATTTAATATTAGATGAATCCCAACTAGTCATATCATTTTTATCAATACCTTTCATTGCATCAACAACAATTGCAGCATCTTCAACGGATCTAGTTAAAACCCCGCAATGATCTAAACTAGAAGCATATGGAAATAATCCATAACGAGAGATCATTCCATAGGTTGGTTTATAACCAACTATTCCACAATAAGCAGCAGGTTTACGAATAGAATCTCCAGTATCTGAACCCGTTGCATATGGATAAACACCAGCCGCAACAGCAGCTGCACTACCGGCAGAAGAACCAGCACACATACGTTTTTTATCCCATGGATTTAAAACAATACCAGTATGACCAGTAGTTCCAGTACCACCCATACCAAATTCATCCATAACAGTTTTATTAACCATTACAGCCCCATGGCTCTCTAAATTTAAAATAGCTGTTGCTGAAAAAAATGGTACATAATCCCTTAAAGTATTACTAGATCCTGTGCTTAATACACCTTTAGTACTATAGTTATCTTTAACACCATATGGAATACCAGATAATAAATCATCAGTAACTGGTACTCCTTTGGCATCATCTAAAATCGTAACAAAAGCATTATATTCATCTTGCACAAAATGACTTTTTTCTAATGATTCTTTAATTAAATCTTCACTTGTGACAACTCCATCTTTTAATAATTTATGAAGTTCTACAATACTTTTACTCATATAGTTCATTATTCCACCACCTTTGGTACTCTAACCTCAGCATCAATGTAATCATCACAATTTTGTAATGCTTCATCAATACTAATAGATTCTTCTACAATATCATCTCTTAGTTCAAACTCAAAATCATCTAAGCAATGAGTCATAGGTTCTACTTCCGCAATATTTGGTATTTTATTAATTAAGTCAATATTTCTATCAATAATCTCAAACTCATCTAATACCATTTTGTTTTCCTCATCAGTTAATCCAATAAGTAATTTATCAGCATAATCATCAACTATTTCTCGTGTAAACTTTTCCATAATTCCTCCTATATACAAAAAAATAAGTCACTAAGGACTTATTAATTATCTAAATGGCGCCTGATGTAGGACTCGGACCTACGACCTGCCGGTTAACAGCCGGATGCTCTACCAACTGAGCTAATCAGGCACTAAATGGCGCTCAATGTAGGACTCGGACCTACGACCTGCCGGTTAACAGCCGGATGCTCTACCAACTGAGCTAATTGAGCAATAAATAATAATTTCGTCCTTGTTATGGGACGAATGCTTCCGCGGTGCCACCCAAATTGCCATATACATGACCACTCTATCGACTTCAATAAAAATCGTGTAATATGGTAACGGATTACTACCGATTAAGCTTACTTATTTCTGTTCTGCTTAACAACTAGTGAGTGTTATTCATATCTATCGTAAATGTTAGCTTCCACCATACCTAACTCGCTTTAAATCGTATTCGATACTACTTCTCTCACGTTAAAACGCTTATGTGAACATTATAGTGCAAAAAAAAATATTTGTCAATACACATTTTTATAAAATAAAAAATATCACTTTGAAAGTGATATTTATTTAGGACTACTTTCTTTATTTAATAAGAAATGTTCCCTTTTTTTCTTATCTATAATTTCAGCTTTTAAAATTCGATCTTTAAGATATAATCCCCGCTTTTGTTCAACATTTATCTCTTCAGCTAAACGCAAATATTTAACTACTTTATCAGTCTTATCTAAATGTTTATAGCATTCAGCTAAATTCAAATAAACCGTAGGATTTTCTTTAGGATAAAATTCATTAAACGTTAAATAGCAAAATATTGCATCAGCATATCTATGCTCTTTATAATATATTTCACCTAAAAAATAATAAGAATCTGGATTTGGTGCAATAGAGTTAGCTTTAATATAACATTCAATAGCTTTTTTATAATTTTTCATTAAAGTATATAAGCGCCCTAATAACAAATGTCCTCTAACATCATTGATGCTGTCTGTTTCAACATAATAAGTTAAATAAGATAAAGCTTCTTCATATTTTCCTTCTAAAATATAATTATAAGCAAAGAAGTAAGTTTTCTTTCTCTTCATAATAATTTCTTCTGATTGCTGATTTTCTAACATACCTAAATTAATTTGATAATAATAATAATCTAATCTTTTTTTAATATTATTACTATTTAATAATTCGGCAAAATAATCCAGCCAACCTTTTGCCTCAGCATATTTTTTATTGATTAAACAAATTTGATACTTTTGAAAAAAGACATTGTTTGGTTCTTTATGACGCAAAAAGATTGTAACCTCATTGTTTATTGGCTTAATAATTTTTACTGGTTTAGCCTTTGCAGCATCATCCTTAATCTCAACTGAAGTCTCTATGTTATCTTTTAAAATAGTTGGTTCTACTTCATCATCTTTTGAATCAACGTGTTCCATTTTTACTAAGTCTACATTTTGTACTTTGGATTCAATAATTTTTCCCGCTTCTTCAATAGATTCCTGTTCTTTTATAACCAATTCAGCTGATTTATTCATTAAAAGATTAAATAAATAATTAACAAGCTTATTATTGTAATCTTTTAATACTTTAGTATTCATATTATATAAATTTAAAGCATGACGATAATTGCCTTTTTCAATATTTGAAATTAATATTTGATATAAATTATCTATATTTTTTTCCCGTTCTGCTAATTTTTTAAACAAAATTTCAAGCAATATAACATATAATTTAACTTTAATTACTGGCAGATGATTATCTAATACTTTATTTCGACATTTATTGCCAAATTCTAAAGCATATTTAAAATCTCCAGCAGCAATTGCCTCTTGAAAGTTAGTAAAATTATCTTTTGTCGGCGAATAATTATATTCAATTGGCATAATTTCGAAGACTAGGTTAGTATCGACTAACTCAATAGTTTCTAACATTTCTAAGAATAGATAATAAATATAATTATTTTTATTTTCTTGACTTCGATAAGAAATTATTGTCTCTAATATTTTTTTAGCCTCTACTAAATTATTATTTTTAATTGCTTCAGCAAACTTAAAAGCCCGATCTTTTTCTAGTCTCTTCTCTTGTTCTATATACATTTTTTTAACATATTTTTGATGTTCTATTAACTTATCTAATAATATATTAACAATCACTAAATAGATGTCATTTTTCATAGATAAGCATATATTCAACTCTTTTTTAGCACTTTGATAATTTTTCTCATCTAGGTAATTTAAAAAACTTAAAAAATGGCCATTAAATGAATTCTTATTGAAAGCGACAATTTTCTTTTTAGGACTTAAAAGTTCCAATAAAGGTATATAGTCATCAGAAATATCAATCAATTCATTATATAAGGTTAAATAAAGACGATAATAATCATCATTATAAGCATCGCATTTAGTTTCAATTGTCCTCTTTAGATATATATATGCATCTTTATCTTGAAATAAAGACGTAATAAACTTTCCAAAAAAAGTTCGATATGAGGAATCAGTATAAAGTAATAATCGGTCTAAAATTTCGTCGGCTTGCTTATAATTACTATTTTTAATTAAGTTCCAAGCTTCCTCGATTAAGCCAGTTGCTTCATATTTAACATTCTTTATTTGTAAGACAAAATTAAGTCTTTTTAAAAAAAGTAGACTATTAACATAAACAATAATTTTTTTTGGTAATGTTTTATTTTTCTTTTTATTCGAAACACTAACCATGTCTAAGTTAGCAAACAATCTTTTTCCTACTCCATTAATCATAACTGTGCCCCCACATATTTATATGACATTTATTATAGCAAAACTAAACGTTGATAGCAAGAAAAAAAGAAGTATAAAATTAATTTATACTTCTTGTACGACAACAATAATCATCGGTTTAGATGATGTTTGTTGATATAAATATTTACCTAAACGTTCTCTAATACCATTCTTAACTTTATTGAAGTCAACATAATTAGGATTAAGACATTCATTTACAACTTCTAAAGATATTTTTTCAGCTTCTTTAATTAAATCGCTATTTTCTTTTACATAAATAAATCCTCTAGTTAGAATTTCAGGCCCAGCTAATATTTTCTTAGTTGCTTTATCAAGGGTTGTAGTAACGATAACAATTCCATTATCAGCTAGTAATTCGCGATCTTTTAATACAAGATCACCAATATCACCTGATTGTTTACCGTCAATTAAAATTTCATCAACTTTAATTTTTTCATTATCTTCAATATAATTACCGTTTTCAATTCTAACTACATCACCGTTTAATTTTAAGAAAATATTTTCTTCGCTCATTCCCATAATGCGTGCTAAAGAAGCATTTTCTACTTGTTCGCGATATTCACCTATAACAGGGAAATAATACTTAGGACGTAACATATTAATCATCATCATAATATCTTCTGAAGATGCATGTGGAGATTTAAATTGTTTCTTAGATAGAATAACTAAGTTAGCTCCTATTTTTGCAATATCATCAAATATTTGAGTAGATGTTACTTCGATATTATCATAAATTGGTGATGCAAATACAACCGTGTCTTCTTCAGTTAGTGTAATAAATTTATCATATCCTTTAATAATTCTCTTCATATTGTAATATGGTGCTTCTCTTTCACTAGATACAATAACAATAATTCCTTCATCATTAACATGACGAATTGGTTTAATTCTTGATTTATCAAAGTTTACATATCCTAAATCAATAGCTTTAAAAATCATTGTCTCTAGTTTTTTTCCCATAATAACAACATTTCGATCTGTTTTCATAACTTCATTAAATAATTCTTGAATACGATAAACTTGTGCTGGCATCAAATTAAATAAAATACGGCCAGGATTTTTATTGATAGTTTCTCTAATAATTGCATATGCTTTATGGTTAGGAGAAGTAAATCCTCTTTTAGGTGCATAAATGGATTCATTTAATAAACATAAAACTCCCTGTTTACCAACATATGCAATTTTACCAATGTCAGCATTAAATGCCCCTGGCATTGATGGATCAAATACATAATTACCCGTAAATACAATTGCTCCATCTTCAGTATAAAGAACATACATAACTGAATCTGGAATAGAGTGCGATACTCGCACTGGAAAAATACTATTTTTACCAAAAGTAACTTTTTTATGTATTGCTAATTCATTTAATTTAGCACTTTTAATTCCCGCATCTTCTAAATCTTGTTTTATAACTTCTAATGTAAAAGCAGTAGCATAAACATTAACATCTGGCAAATCTTCTAAAACATCAGCCAAAGCACCCATTTGTTCATCATGCCCATGAGTAATAAATATACCAACAATTCTATCTTTATTTTCTTTTAAATAATCATAATTGGGTAAAATATAATCAATACCCAAAGAACGATCATCTGAATATTTTAAACCCGCTTCAAATACAAAAATATCATTGTCGATTTCAACGACATACATATTTTTACCAATTTCGTTTAACCCACCTAGGGCAAACATTTTAATCTTACTCATAAATCTCCTTTCTTTTTCAAATACCAATTAATTATAACAAAAAAATATTAAATAGTCTAGTTAAAAAGAATAGTCTAATCAGCTATTCTTTTACTAACGGAAATACCATCTCCACGATTATAAAATTCAGTTTTAAATTCTTTGTTGTTTTTTAAAAACTCAATATATCTAGAAATTTTACCAACTAATTGCCGCGTATTTCTATTTTTAGTTAGACTTGGATTATCGACAAGTCCATGAAATGCTAAATTATCAGTAATAATACAACCATCATGTACTAATAAAGTTTTATACTTTTCAAAAAATTTAGTATATTGACTTTTAGCAGCATCAATAAATATTAGATCGTAACTTCCAGTAATTTCAACTTCTAAAGCATCGCCTAAAATAATATTTATTCTATCATTTAATTTAAAATTACTGATATTATTTAAAGCTTCATCATACAAATCTTTATTTTTTTCAATTGTAGTTACTTTAATATCATCGCTAACACTTGCAAATCTAATTGCTGAGTAACCAACAGCCGATCCAATTTCTAAAATAGACTTCACATTATTATTTTTTATATATTCAAGGATAAATTCCATCCCATCATCTAACATAACTGGAATATTTCTTTTTCTGGCGTCTTCCTCAATATTTAATATGTGAACCATAATCCTGCCTCTTGTAATTCCTTTATCTTATTTTCGTGCTCAGCATTTGTTTTAGTAAAATAAACTTTACCATTTTTATCAGCAACAAAATAATAATTAGTTGTAGTTTTAGGATAAATAGCGGCTTCAATAGCCGAAATAGATGGGTTACAAATTGGGCCAACTGGAAGTTTTCCTCCAACAGAGATAGGACGCGTATTATATGCATTTATATCATCAAGTTCAGATTGAAGTAAGTCCCTTTCACCCATATCCAATTTAGCCGCATAATAAGTCGTAACATCACTACCTAGTGACATATTAATATCAATTCTGTTATAGAATACACCAGCCACTTCTTTTCTGTCATCTGCACTCTTTGCTTCTAATTCAACAATACTAGCAAGTGTTAATAATTCATGAATTGAATAATCACTATTAGCAATTCCTTCTTTATATGGGTCTAATTGTTTATCCATTTCATCTAACATTACTTTAAATATTTCTTTAACAGTTACATCTTTATTTTTAAAATTATATGTGTTAGGAAATAAATATCCTTCTAAAGGATAATAAATGTCCTTATTTAATATTGATTCATCAATAAACCAATACTCATCAATTATTTCCTGTAAATATTTTTTATCTTCCAGTAAATTAAACACATCTTCTTCTGTATTATTAGTTTTTTCAGCAATTAATGACGCAATCGCACGCATATTTAATCCCTCTTTAAAAGTAATTGTTATTTCATGTGGATTTGATGATTCTCCACCACCACTTAATATAGATACAATCGTTGGTAAATCCATATTAGGGCTTAACTCATAAAAACCTGCTTTAAGTTCTGATTTTGGGGGATTTAATTTTAAATACATTTTATAAACTAGTTTTGATCTAATTAATTTATTTTCACTCAATATACTTGCTATGGAATAATAAGTACTACCACTTGGAACTTCTATTTGAACCATTTCTTTAGAATTTTCATCATATGCTTTAATACCACTACTATACATAATAAGAATTCCAATAATTCCAATAATAAGTAGTCCGGCAATAATGCTAACTATAATCTTAATAACTGTTTCTACCTTCATAAATCACCTACTAAATAAAAAAGAGTAAAAAATTACTCTTCTGTACTTGCCTCATTACCTTGAATTTCATTTTGTAATTCTTCAAGAATTGTTTCAATAATTTTCCATTCTTTGTCTGTTTCAATTGGTAATAACTTAGTTTCATCTTCATCAGGATTATAGATTGAAGCATAAACTTTAGTATTTCCTTCTTCATCTAACGTATTATCAGTATAAACTATATAATTTTTCTTAGTCTCATCTGATTCAAATGTAAATAATACTTCACATTCTACTTCTTTTCCTTCGTCATTTACAACTTTAAAAGTCATTTTTTCTTCCATGTAAAATTTCCTCTCTTTCTCTATCTAAATAAGTTTGAAGAATGATATTAGCAGCTACCGCATCTACTTTAGTTTTTCTTTTTTTCCTAGACAAATCTGCTTCTAGCAAATAGTTAGTCGCTTCTACAGTAGATAATCTTTCGTCTTGCATAATCACTTCTAACTTTAATTTCTCTTCTAATAAAGCTTTGAATTCTAGGGTAGTACGTGCTCTATCACCTATACTATTATTCATATTCTTAGGCAATCCCAAAACTATCTTTCCAACTTCAAATTCATCAACTATTTTCTTCAACGGGTCAATTAATGAATTATAGTCAGAATCTGGAAATTTTAAAGTAGCATAACTAGTCGCAATAGTTCTAGTTAAGTCACTTATTGATATGCCAAGTGTTCTAGTTCCTAAATCAAGGCCAATATATCTCATTTATTTAAGAAGTCTTTCAAGACAACCTCTAAGACTTTAGACCTTTCATATTTAGTAATTTTACTTCTTGCTTCTTTAGCACTCGAAATATAACCTGGATCCCCACTTATCAAATAACCAACTATTTGATTAATTGGGTTATATCCTCTTTCCTCTAGTATTTGTGATACTTCTTTAATGACTTGTGAAATCATCTCATGCTGAAATTCAGATGTTTCATAAACTTTAGTTTCGTCCATCATATCACCTCTTCTATGAATACAATTAAATTGTAACATATAACAAAGTTTTTGTAAATGTTTTATATATTTTTTACTAAATTTTTATAGGCTCTTCCCTTTTCCTCGAAGTTCTTAAAATACTCATAACTAGCAGCCGCTGGACTAAGTAAACATATTTTATTTTTACTAGTTATTTCACGAGCTTTAGATACTGCTTCTTCCAATGTTTCAACATTATATTTGAAAACATTTAAATTTTTAATTTCTTTACCTATTTTATAGCCAGTAGTTGGCATACAAATTAAATTTCTAACAATACCAGTATCTAAGAAATCAATTAAAGGCTGATAGTCAATGCCTCTATCCATACCTCCAAAGATTAAAGTATCGACATCCTTTAGAGCTTTTATGGCTGAAATTGTCGCATTAGGGATAGTCGCAATTGAATCATTATAATAAATAATGTCATTATAAGTTCCAACTAATTCGATTCTATGCTCTAAAGGTTTAAAATTCTTAATTGCCTCAATCGTTTTATTTAAATCTAAATGCATTATTTCCGAAATAGTTAGAACGACCATTATATTTCTAAGATTGTGTTCACCTAATAAATGTAGTTCCGTATCAGTATTAAATAAAGGTTTTCCATTTAAATAAACTTGATTATTTTTAATATAGGTTGTCCTTGAATCAATGTTTTGATCATTAAATTGAACACGATATTTTATTCCTTGATAAGAATCATCAATATAGCTATTAAGTGGTTCAATATCACTGCAATATATTGCATAGTCAGAATTAGTCTGATGTTTGAATATTTGTAATTTATTGGCGTGGTAATGTTCAATTGTTCCACAATGATCCAAATGATCTTCATATAAATTTAAAATGGCGGCTATGTGGGGTGAATATGTAACAAATTCTAGTTGTGACGAAGACATCTCAACGACCATATAAGTATCTTCATTCATACTTTCGATTTCGTCAAAGATTGGGACTCCAATATTGCCAACTAATTTAGCATCAATTCCATTAGCTTTTAAAACTGCAGAAGTTAAAGAAGTTGTTGTACTTTTTCCTTTTGTCGCCGTAATTCCAATAACATATTCACGATTAACCATTAATAGTAATTCTAACTGTGAAGTGAAAGGAATATTAGTAGTATCTATATCTTTTGTAATAACCCCTGGGCTTTTAATAATTAAGTCAAAACCATCAAGTTTATGAAGATAATCATCACCAAAAATATAGTTTAATTTATTATCACTACTAAGTAGTTCTTTATTAGTTTCATAGACATTATTTTTATCAATTATCGTTAAAGGCATATCACTATATTTACGGATAAAATTATATGTTGATTTTCCTTCCATTCCAAATCCTAAAATAGCTATTTTTTTGCCTGATAAATAATCTATAATTTGTTTAAACATATTTTTTCAACTCCTCTTTGATAATTTTTACAAAATCATCATCCAAATTATTTAGTTCATTATAATCTGTTTCATATCTATGTTCTAAAGCAAGAGGATAATTATTCTTATAATATTGTAATAAAAATGGTAAGTTATCCTTATATTTATTTATACATAAACTAACTGCATATCTCACTTCCCCGTATGTTCCTACACATTCAAATGGCTTAGTTTCAGCATAACCTAAAAGTTCAATAAACGTATGTAGCAACTCTTCTCTTTCATACAAATCGTTACCAAATATTTCAATCATTTCTTTTTTAGTTAAGAAAGGGCTTAAAATAATATAGACAAATAAACATTTTGGACAATTGCCACACCATACCCACGGAATTTGCTTACTACCAACGTTGCAGCTTTTAAATAATTTGTGATATTTTTTATAATTAGCAAACAACATTGCTATTTGTAATTCACTTAAGCATCTTAAAAAACTGAAATATTTAATATTTATATTTAAATATTGATATGCATATTCATTAAAATCATTTTCAAATTCATATGTTTTAGAATATTGATGATTAATTTTGGTACCGATAACGGTTGCTTCATTAGCACTTCCTTCATTAGATAAAACAATATATTTCTTATTTAAAAGATAAGCACATAAATATGAAACAAAAGCTAAAATTGCACTAAAGGGAGTATGACCATTTAAAAATCCTTGTTTATTAAGTTCTAATAAATTATGATCAATAGTTCTTTTAACTGTTAAATAATCGCCATAACCAGCTGCCTTAACGCATTCAATTCCTGGTACTTTAGGGTTAACCATAAAACATGTGTTATCCATATCTTTAAGGAGTTCAAGACTAACTACAGAGTCCTTGCCACCACCGATAGCAATTAAATTGCCAGCACCATGATATTCAAGAGCAGGAATATTAATCTTTTCACCAACTGATGTTATATTCATAAATTCTTTAATATTTGTATCTATTCCATTAACGTAAAAAAATTCTCCTAAGCCATAAAAATACAATTTTCTAAACCATTCAATTTGGTAAGAATCTAAATTACCAGCTTCAATAATAACGTTAGGTGAACAAGTGCATTTCCAATAACTTATAAGTTCAACTAAACCAATATTAAAAGCCATGTAACTAATATAATTATAATCACTATTAACTATAAATTTCTTGTCAATAGTGGTTTTAGGTTCAAACACAGCTAATCCTGGAATTTCAAATGTAAAAATTAATTCAAAATTATTTTTATTATCAATTACTTGAAATTTACGATAATAAAAGTTAGGATATTCTTTTCTAAAATTTAAAAATTTTTCTTTATTCATAATTTCACCACTATCATTATATCAAAAAAAATAGACTATAGTCTATTTTTTAATATGTTCTAGCTTGTACTAATTCTTGTTGATCAAATTCTCGTTGAACACTAAAGTTTTCTAATAACTCATTAGTTAATTCAACTTCAGTTGCTGAAAGCGCTCCAAGAATTTGTCCTCTACCATCGCTAGCTCCTCTAGCAATTCTAATACGTGAATCAATGTCTGGAAATTCCTGTCTAATAATTTGTTGTAAAACAATTTTATGATCCGCTGTTAAAACACCTATTACTTCACGCTTACCAGATGCTGCCATTCTTTCTGTTATTGTTGGCATATGATTTTCGCTTAAAAAGAAATTTACCATTTCTTGAATATCCTTATTTCTATTAAATGTCTCCTTTTCATCTGCTGTACTCATCTAATCACCTATCCTATGATAAGTATATAATAAAATAACTTTAAAAGTCAACAAAATTATTACTGATTATTTACTACAATAATTATCATTATAGTTTATTCATCTTAATAAAAAACTCTCAAAATGAGAGTTTTATTTTTTTATGGTAGCCTGTACGGGATTCGGACCCGTGAATGTCGCCTTGAGAGGGCGATGTGTTAAGCCGCTTCACCAACAGGCCAATTCATAAAACAATATCATTTTATCACTAAATATAAATTTTAGCAATAGAAAAAAAGAATCTTACTGATTCTTTAACTTCTATTAGTCATGCCAATTATTTATTGAACCTAAATCATATACATTATTATATCCCAAATCATTAAATATTTCTTTGGCTTGACTACTTCTATTACCACTTCTACAATATACAACTATTTCTGAATCTTTAGATGGTATAATAGATTCAACTGTAGATACATTTATGCTATCAACTGGTAATAGCATTGCACCTTCAATATGACCTTCTAAATATTCTTCTTGGCTTCTAACATCAATTAAAAGTGCTCCAGCAGCAATTTTTTCTTTTGCTTCGCTACTCGTAATTAAACGATTAGATAGATTTTCATTTTGAGTACCGCATCCTGTTAAGATTAGTGACAAAACAATAAGTAACAATATTTTTTTCATACATTACTCCTATTATATTGATAACAATATTTAGATTGTATTATTCATAATCAAAAATATCAATCCATTTACTTAAAAATTCGTATTCTTCCTCTTTGCCTTTTGTCATTTGCGTTGCCGCAACAATTGGAACCCAACGTTGAATATTTTTCTTAGGAATGCCACTTTGTTCAGAAAATAAATTTAAATATTTTTCAGCTATTTCGTCCTTTCCTTGCATTGAGAATAATAAGAAAGTTCTAGCAGCATCAGCAGAAGCATTACCTTGAGTAGCATGTGACCAGTCAATAATGTAATATTCTCCAGTGTTAGTTACAATAATATTACTTGGATTAAAGTCGCCATGACATAGTCTATCATGGTTTTTAAATCCTTCTAGACGTTGTAGCAACTCATATCTAGTATTTTCATCAATATTTTTAGCCTCTGTTAATTTTCTTCTAAATTTGTCTTTTATTCGGCTCAATAATGGTACTTTTTTTGATAATACCTCTAATTGAATGGCAACAAAAACTTCTAAAAATTGATCTTCCTTTTCAGGATGTTTATTCATCAATTTTTCTAGAGTTTCACCTTCTATATGTTGAGTTACTAAAGACCAACGATTATTAATAGTTGTAACTTCAACTAATTTAGGAATATTTAAGTCTGTCCCTTCTTCAACTCTCGCATGATTTAATGCCTCATTTAAAATATTAGCTTTCGAATAATTTTCTACAAATAATTTTATTGTCTTTCCATTATCGCAATAAACAGTTTTTGTTGGTCTAGTTGCAATTACTTTATCTAACTTGTATTTCATTATTTACCTCCATAATATGCATTTTTATACATTTCTTTTATTTCAGTAATTAATGGATATCTTGGATTTGTTCCTGTACACTGATCATCAAATGCTTGTTCTGACATCTCATCTAAAGAATCCAAAAATTCTTTTTCACCTATCCCATAATCTTTAATTGATTTTTTGATACCAATTTTTTCTTTTAATTCATCTATTTTCTTAATTAAATTGTCTACTTTTTCTTCATCAGTATTTCCACCTAAATTTAAATATTCAGCAATAGATGCGTATCTATGTCTTGCATTAGGATGATCATATTGCGGGAATGTCCCCATTTTAGTTGGAACTTCTGAACTATTAAACTTAATTACTTCATTAATTAACAAAGCGTTAGCTAAACCATGCGCTAAATGATGAAATGAACCTAGCTTATGAGCCATTGAATGACATACTCCTAAGAAAGCATTAGCAAATGCCATTCCAGCAATAGTTGCGGCATTAGCCATTTTTTCACGAGCAACAGGATTTTCCTTTCCTTGCTCGTAAGCTTGTGGTAAATATTCAAAACATATTTTTAAAGCCTCTTTAGCAAGTCCATCAGTATATTCAGTTGCCATCATTGATACATATGCTTCAAGAGCATGAGTAACTGCGTCAATTCCCGAATAAGCAGTTAAACCTTTTGGTGCATCATCCATCATATTAGCATCAATAATTGCCATCTTTGGCATCAATTCATAATCAGCTAATGGATATTTAGTCCCAGTTGCATCATCAGTAATAACTGCAAAAGGTGTAACTTCTGAACCAGTTCCTGATGAAGTTGGGATTGCGATAAAGTAAGCCTTCTCACCCATTTTAGGAAATGTATATATTCTTTTACGAATGTCCATAAAACGCATAGCCATATCCATAAAATCAACTTCAGGATGTTCATACATAACCCACATGATTTTAGCAGCATCCATAGGCGAACCACCACCAACAGCAACAATACAATCTGGTTTAAATTGATTCATTAATTTAGTTCCTTCTTTAGCACATTTTAAAGTAGGATCAGATACAACATCTGCAAAAATTGTATGTTCAATTCCCATTTCATCTAACTTATTAGTAATAATTTTTGTATAACCATTTTCATACAAAAACTTATCGGTTACGATAAAAACTTTTTGTTTATTCATAACTGTTTTTAATTCTTCTAAAGCAAATGGTAAACATCCTCTTTTAATATAAACTTTTTCTGGCACCCTAAACCAAAGCATATTTTCTCTCCTTTCAGCAACAGTTTTAATATTTAACAAATGTTTTATTCCAACATTTTCAGAAACCGAATTTCCACCCCATGAACCGCAACCAAGAGTTAAGGAAGGCGCTAATTTAAAATTATATAAATCACCTATTCCACCTTGAGATGAAGGAGTATTAATTAAAACTCTACATGTTTTCATCATTTCATAAAATTTTTTTATTTTATCTTTAGCAGTATTTGGATTAGCATATAATGATGAAGTATGACCTATTCCCCCATCAAGTACTAAAGTATGAGCTTTATAAAGAGCTTCATCAAAAGAACTAGTATGATATAAAGCCAAAACTGGAGATAATTTTTCGTGAGCAAATTCCTCTGTTAAATCGACACTTTCAACTTCACCTATTAAAATTTTAGTCTTTTTAGGTACATTAATTCCCGCTAAATTGGCAATATTATATGCTGTTTGGCCAACTATTTTAGCATTTAACGAACCATTAATAATAATTGTTTTTCTAACTTTATCTAACTCTTCATCATGTAAAATATAGCAACCACGTTTAATAAATTCATCTTTTACATTATCATATACACTATCTAAAACTATAACAGATTGCTCTGATGCACATATCATACCATTATCAAATGTCTTAGAATGGATAATAGAATTAACCGCTAATATTATATCTGCACTATCATCAATAATAACCGGCGTATTCCCAGCACCTACACCTAATGCTGGTTTACCACTAGAATATGCAGATTTTACCATTCCAGGTCCACCGGTTGCCAGGGTAATATCTGCCATTTGCATTAATCTATTTGTCATCTCTAAAACAGGAGCATCAATCCATGAAATAATATTAGCTGGTGCTCCAGCTTTAACTGCCGCTTCTAGCAATATTTTTGCTGTTTGAACAGTAGATTTTTTAGCTCTAGGGTGCGGACTTAAAATAATACCATTTCTAGTTTTAAGTGCTAATAAAATTTTAAAAATTGCAGTTGAAGTTGGATTTGTAGTTGGTATCACAGCTGCAATAACGCCAAGTGGTTCAGCTAATTTTTTATAGCCATAAACTGGATCGTCTTCAATCACACCACATGTTTTTTCATTTCGATATTTATTATAAATATATTCAGCTGCATAATGATTTTTTATCACCTTATCTTCAACTACTCCCATACCAGTTTCCTCAACAGCTAATTTAGCTAATTTAATTCTAGCTTGATTAGCAGCTATCGCCACACTGGTAAATATTTTATCGACTTGCTCCTGCGTATATTTACTATAAATTTCCTGTGCTTTTTTTACTTTTAAAAATGCATCTTCTAACGTTTCAATACTATCTACACAGTAATATTTTTCATTCATTTTTTCTCCCCTATTCTTTTCAAATGTTATTATTTCATCAACAAACTGCTAAAATAATAGTTTTTTTGTTTTCATATCTACTATGTACAACAATATTATACTATAAAAAAGAGATAATACCTATCTTTTTTTAGTAATATCTCTTTTAGTGTATATATATTTACTAGCCCAATACTCAGAATCATAGTTAAGTGCAACCATATCATCGGCAAGTTCTTGAATAACATCTAATAATTCTAAGTTAGTTACGTAATAATCGGGTATTTCACTTACTCCTAAATATGTCCCTATAATATTACCAGCTATGGCTCCAGTCGAATCACTATCACCATCATGATTTATTGCACATACAACACAATCTTTAAAATTATTGCTGTATTTTAAACAGGAATAAATAGCAATAGCCAAAGCTTCGTCAGCTGACCATCCTTCACCTATTTGTTTAATATTGTCAATATCTTTTTTGTTATTTTTTGAAAAATTAATTGCTTTGGCAATTAAACCATCAAATTCATCCATCACGCTCTTATCATAACAATCTAATTTAGCATGATACAATTTCAACGATTCACTTAAAGCTTCTTCAACTGTAAGTTCACTATTTAATAAAATATTAATCATTGCAGCACATACATAAGCAGAAATGATTGCCAAAGGATTACCATGAGTTAATGCTGCTGATTCAGCGGCTATCATTCCAGCACTTTCACCTGAATTAACCATTAACCCTATTGGTGCAACACGCATTACACTGCCACATCCTTTGCTGTTATTAATAGGTTTATCTAAAGTACCATAAGTGTTAGACATCAACGATGATAAACAAGTTGACCCTGGCGCCCTAGTTATATTTAATTCATCTACTTCTTTTAACCAACTAATAGTATTATCTGATTCTTTTTTTATTTGCGTTTGTAACCAATCTAAATATCCTAAGTATATAGCATCAACTGGTTTAGGAGCAATTCCTTTATTGTATAATCTAGTCTCACGCCATAATAATGCATTAGCTGTAAATAAAGACATTTGTGTATCATCAGAAATAATACCTTCATCGTTAGTATATTTTGTTACCTCTTTATCTTTAATATGTGTTTTAAATTCTATTTGATATCCTAAAGCATCTCCTATGGCACCACCTAAAATAGAACCTTTAACTTTATTTATACGTTCCATAATATCACCTAGATTAATTATAGCATATATATTTTTTTTGTTATAAACAATAATGAAAAATCAGTATTTTAAATACTGATTTTTTATAGTTCTATATAATATAATTTCTCTCCATTATTTAAATCTTCCATGTATTTAGCGCCATATTTTTCATAATAATTATCTAAATTAGTCTTTAAATAAATTTTTTTAAATTTTCTTCTTTTAGCTTCAGCTAATATTGCATTATTTAATATTTTTGAGTATCCCAATCCACGATATTCTTTCTTTACATACATAGTAGCATACCAAGGAGTTAGATCTTGACGTTCTTCACCATCAGTTGGAAAAATTGAAATAAAACCAACTAAATTATCATCATCTAAAAGTATTAATTTACAATAACTAAGATTGTTAAATGCACTAATTATTTTTTTTATTTTATCTTTTATCTTTTTTTGATATTCTTCCTCAGTTAAATTTTTCTTACCCCACTCATTATGAGTTAAAATGGCTACTTCTTCTAAATATTCTTGACGTTCAATTATATTATAAACTTTTAACATTTCAGCACCTCAGTATATTATTAAAAGCAGATAATATCTGCCTTTATTTATTGCAATCTGAACAAGCATTTAATTCGATATTAATTTCATCCATATATGCAGAAAGTCTTACTTTTAAATCCTTTACTTCTTCATCATTCCAATAATCACTGGGATTTTCAAAGCCTTTGGTATCATATGCTGTTTCAAAGTCATTACCAATTAATTCTCCTTTAACATGGAATGATACATTAGGAACATAAATTCGTTTATTACCGTCTTCGTCATACTCTAATTCATCTTTTAAAATTTCCACCATTTGTTGATACTCTTCAGTATTATTAGAACGAGCATCTAATACATTATAATAGTATATTTTTTCAATACCAATATCTTGTGCTACTTCATTTAAATATACAACATAAGCTTTACACCAAGGACATTCTGGAAATCCTAAATATACAACTCCTGTCCCATTTTGCATTACTTTAATAATTTCTTCAGCTGTTGAATAAACAAATACATTATCCTCTGTCATAGTATCATATTCTTGAGCAAACTTTTCAGCATCACTCATCTCTGGCTTCTTTTGTTTTTCTTCATCTTTATTGTTCAACAGAAAATATGTAAGCCCTAAAACTCCAATAACTATAATAACTGATATAATTGCAAACATTCTTTTACTATTCATGTTACTACCTCCTACAATTTCATTTTACCACAAAAATGCGGAAGTTCAATAGAGAAAAAGTTGAATAAACTCAACATTAAGTTGAGTTTATTCAACTGAACAATTTTCTTCTAATAATAAAGGTATCTTATAAGAAGTGACTTTTCCTTCTTTATCAGTGGCATTTATTAATAAATATAAACTACTATCACGATATTCATCCTTACAAACACTTGCATAATTATCAACATTAATTTTTACATTTTTTAAATAATCCTCAAGTTTAATTGAACTATTTCCATCAAAATTGCAAGAACTAATTTTTACATCCATATTTTGATGAGATTCATATAATGTACAATCAATTTTTTCATATTCAACAGCATCATTACCACCGCAATAATTAACGTGTGAAATATAAATTGATGATTTATTTTGATTATATGCAATACTACCAGATATATTAAAATCATCGCAACCTGTCGTTAATGTTTTAAATTCAAAACTACCATCAACATTATTATTAATAACTAAAAAGACTATTAATCCAATAAATATTATTAACAAAACACTTATCAAACCAAACATCAAATTTCGGTTTTTACCACCTTTATAACTTTTATATTCTCCTTCAAACATATCAGAAAGTTCAACATTAAAATCTTTACTCATCTGTTTAATCAGCATAATATCGGGCATATTTTTACCAGTTTCCCATTTACTTACAGCTTGATAAGTTACACCATATTTATCCGCTAATTCTTTTTGAGTTAAATTATTCTTTTTCCTAATATCTTTGATTAATTTACCAAATTTTCCTTGATCCATTATTTCACATCCAGTAACTTTTTTATTATATCATATTTTAATCAACTTTAATCATTTCAATCATTCTAGTATGGTATCCGCACTTATTATAGAAGTTAATAGCTAAATCATTATAACCAAAGACACCAATTAAATTTGATTTACAGCCACAATCATATAAAAATTTTTCCATACTAGCCATTAGTTTACTACCTATACCTTTAGCACGAGCACCTTTTTTAACTACTAGTTCACTAATTCGTCCCCTCTTTGGACATTTAAAATCATAGTCATCAATAGGATTATTATTAATTAATCCCACAATAAGTCCTAAAACATTATCGTTTTCAACATATAATAAAAACTTCCCTTGATATTTTTTTACCTCATCTAAAGTTTTATTTAATGTGAAGGCTCCATATTCATCCGTTAAAATATTATATTTTTCTTTATCTAAATGTACAATATATTCTTGTAACTCACAAAAAAGTTCAATTACCTGCTCTCTATATTTATCTATATAATCAATAATCATAATCTCACCATTTCAATTATATTATAAAAAGGTAATTCCGGCAACAATAATAACTTTGATATTTATCAAAATAAAAAAAACTAGATATCAAATCTAGTTTAATTTCAAATTGGTAGCGACGGGGAGATTCGAACTCTCGACACCACGGGTATGAACCGTGTGCTCTAGCCAACTGAGCTACATCGCCATAACAACAAGCAATATAATAATAACACATTTATTTTATTTTGACAAGATAAATTAAAAAAATTTTTATTATTATTAAGATTTAGAAGTATTTAATTAGATACTTCTAAATCTCCGTTAACATATTTTCTTTCTATTCTTTACTATTATTAGTTGTCCCACAAATAAACATAATCACAAATCCAGAAAGTACTAAAACAATTATCCAAGCTACAATATCGTTGTTAACTTCAGTAGATGGAATTAAAAGTTCTTCTTCTGGGGCAGACCAGTTAAGATCTGCACTTAAAATTTCATCTTGATATTCTTCTAATTCATTTGCTGGTAAAGATATTTCAATTTCATAATATGCTATGGTAAGATTATTACTGTTTTTTTCTAATTTTTGAACAACTTTGCCTTCTGTAAATCTTTTTAAGTTACCATTATATAAAATCGTATTAGTATCTAATCTCGTTACTTTAACATTTAAAATATCTTCCAAATTATTGGTTGAACTTTTAATTTCAATATCAAAATATAAATTTAAACTATCAATATGTTCTACTCTAACTTGATAATATTTTTTTAAACTATTACCTGGAAGAATATTTTGAACTAAAATTCTATCTTTAGAAGTACTGTTTTTATCATATATGGATATAACTTTAGCTTCAACATGTTGAACTTCAGCAGTTCGATCATCATCAATTACTTCTTCATTAATCGGCTCATCTATATATTCATTAGGTAATGAAACACTGCTTTCCATCTCTTCTATATTATTAAAAAAGAAATCATGAGCAACATAACATCCAAAACTTATAAAAAGTAAAAGTACAATGATTGAAATAATAAATTTTAAACGATTTTTTCTATTTTTGCTCATTTTCTCACCTTCTTTCATATACAATCTTATCTTTTAATAATTTATATAACCGACTAAAAAAGAAAAAAGAATATGCTTTTTTCTTTACCAAATTATCTTTTTAAAGACATCAATTAAATTTTCTTTACTTTCCTCATTAATATGATATAAATTTTTAACAAACTCTTTAGATTTGCTAATAGAAAGTAATTGATTTGTTTCTACAATATTTGAAGAATCAAAGGCGTTGAAAAATTCCACTACACACTGTTTTCGCTTTTCTTTAGACAATCTATTTAACCATTCGTTTGTTTTAAAAGATACACTTTTACTAAATGTACTCAAATCTCCTCTTGTAAAACTTACTTCATCAATCATCCAATTAAAAGAATCATGTTGAAGAACTCTTTTTCGTTTACTTTTAATTATAGTGAGATCTTCGGAATGATATAAGAACATTCCCACAACACTCTCATTTGGAACAATTTTTTGAATTTTAGGTAACAAATCTCTATGTCTTTTAGTATTGAAAATATGAATTGGAACACCAGGCCCATCATTATTAAATACTTTAACAATTTTTTTACGTAAGTATAAAGGAGCTTCTAAAGCCGCATATACAGCTAAATTACCACCTTTTGAATGCCCACCAACCATTACTTTTCTATCAATAAAACGCACTGTTCGCCGTAAATAGTTAGCAGCTAATTCTTGGGCAGGTACAGGATATGAATAAGTCATTCTTGCATCTTCATACCAACCACTTATTGCACTATTCGTTCCTTCAAAAGAAACATAAATACTTTTATCTGGTAGTTTTAAAGTAACGGCGCCAAATTGTTTATCAGAATCAACTACTTTAATATAATTATAAAGCATAACATCACGATATCTAGGCGTATCTTTCATCTCTAGTAACAACTTATATATTTTTTTACAAAAGTGAGCAACAATTTTAGTTTTTTTCTTATTAACTTGTTTTTCTAATAAACGAGCTGTTTTTGATAAACTAACTGGACGATGTCCAAATCCGAAGACAATACCATCCAAAGTCAAATAAGATATCTGCGAAAAAATAACATTATCAACTTCATTAAATTTTTTCTCTTCAAAAGTGTATTCACCATATTTCTTTACATATTCAAACATATTCATATTCTACACCTCCTTCTATAAAATTAAAAACACCTAAAGCGGTGTTATTTATCACTGGTTGCCTCAGCTAGATTCGAACTAGCGCATAATGGAGTCAGAGGCCATTGCCTTACCGCTTGGCTATGAGGCAATTTACGGTATTATTATACCGAAATTTTTTAAGATTGCAAATTTAGATAATTTTGCGAAATAACAAAATTCCAATTTGCTTAGCTGACTTAGCACACATAATAAAGAAATTTTCCTTTTCAAGAAATTCTGGTTCATAAGAATGGTGATTAATAGTTTTATCATAATCTCCCAATGGTCCAGAATAATATTCATATTCATGAAGAATTTCAATCATTTCGTTAGGAGAAATTCTATTTTTCCATAACTTCTTTTTTTTGATATTAGCACTTGCTAAAATTTTAGAAACAAATTCAGTACATATATAAGAGTCTTTAATGTTAAACTCTATAGGGGTTAAATAAAAGATTAGATTAAATAAATTATATTTATATCTTTTCGCATGATTTTTAAAGTACTCTAAAGTACGTTCAATCTTATCATATTGTGATTGCTTAACCGGAATTCTAAAAACCTTTACATTAACCTCATCATGACCTACTCCCAAACTCGTAATACTTTCTTTAGTAAATCCTGCAACAAGCGGAGTATGATATTTAAAGCGAGCAAAAGAATACATCTCATTTAAGTCCTTATCTAAAGAAATAGATGCATGACTATATTTACTGCCAGTAGCTTTACGTATTATTTTTCCAGATGTTGTCAATGTTTGAGTTAATAATACATATATATATTTTTTACTCATAAAATATCACCATTCTTTTTACTTTTCATTTTGTTTCATACAAGATTCAATATCATTACCATCAATAGTTGCTTGAACAACATCGCAACTCTCAAAAGTTGATAATTCTTTCATGGTACGAATAAACTTTCTGTTTCTAGTCTCAGAATAACCAATCATATACTCATTTCCAATAATCGTAACTGGTACTGAAACATTATCTGTACCGAATGATTCATTAACGCTAAAGAATAAATCTTCATTTTCTGTTATTTCATACATATTAAAGTTTACGTATGGATATTCATCTTTAATACTTTTTATCCATTCCATTTCTTCATGACAATGACTACAGGTTGATAAATAAAATAGATAAAAATTAACTTCATGCGTACCAATAGTAGAATCTTCTTCGATTGATGGCATAACAGCATCCTCTAAATTACTATTGTTATTATTATTTAGTTTTTCATTATTTTTTTGATCATTATTACAACCTGCAATAAAAATTGTAATAAACATTATTAGTATTAATATATAATTTTTCATACAACTTACCCCATTAATAATTATAACACATTTAATTCAAAAAAAGAAATATTTCTATTTCTTTCTAGAACCCAAATCATCTCCTAAATCTTGTTCATAATCAGAACCAAATATTTCTCTCATGACAGTATCATAGCTTTCTTTTGATTCCCATTCGTGACCACTAGAGTCAAAAAATGCTTTAGGTTTTAATGGATTAATACCGCCAATCGATACACTACCAGGATTAATACCACTACCTATGCCTAAACCAAATTCAACAACAGTTCTATGTTCTGGAGCAGCATTAACTCTAGGATTAACAATTTGCTTTGAAATCACAGTACCCGTACCGTCATATACGCTTAATGAATCACCAGTAAATACTGAATTTCCTCTTAATAATGAATCAAATAATTTAATATTAGGATTTATTGAACCAACTTTTTTTCCAGGTTCTTCCGCTGGTGGAACTATAACATGTTCAGCAGCATCTTTTTGTACAACAGCTACTGGTTGAACAATAGTAGGATCAACTATATTTTGTTCACCTTGAAACTCAACTGTTGGTGTGACTGTAATAGGCGTCATACTTACTGTTTTTTTATTCAATTCATCATAAATAGCAGTAACTTGAGTTTCTAATGATTTTTCTGGGTGAATATTACTCATAACAAATACATCATTTGCTGGCCAAGCAACCTCTTTAGTTTCATTGTCGAAGAACATTGGCACTTTATATTTTTTTTCTAAACTTTCGAAAAATAATCCAATCCTTGTATAATCACTTGTATCAAATTTATAATCGTTATTAGCAAACGCAAATATATCATTTAAGCATTTATTAACAATATCTGTTTTTTCTTCAGCAGATAAGTCATCAAAATTTGGATAATTTTCATCAATCATATGTTCAATTGTTGAAATTTCATGTGAAGTGATAGGATATTTTTTAGTAAATCCCATTAATTCAGCTGTTTTTGATACTCCTACAGGACACACTCGTACAAATTCAGCACCATCTAAATAAGATAGGGAAAATCTTTTATTTAAATCTCTTTTACTAACAATTGTTGAGAAAACAGGATATGTTAATAAAGCATCATATAAATTCGAACTTTTATTAGAAAGTACACTAAAATCTTCTTGTAAAGCAAAGTCTAATGATTGACTATCAACTTCACCATTACCATATCTTAAAATTTCTATTTGTTCTAAAAATTGCTTTTTAACATCAGATAAAGTATCAGCTGCTTGTGTTAAAAAGCTGCAAACATCTGCTCTACCTTGTCTATCAAATACCTCTAATACATTTGGATATTTTTTACACTCATTATCTAAAAAGGAAGCTAAATCAATTACCGATTTTTGCTCAGCTGTATATGTTGGTTTTTCAACAACTGGTACTGGCACTTCTTCGAATGCAACAGCTTCTACATGTTTATCATCAACATGTTTAGCCTTTGCAGCTTCAGTCGAAAGAACTACTTTTTTCTTTCTACTTATTCTTCTAGCAGGAGCTGCAACCCTATGAATTTTTATACTCTTAACAGTCGGTGCAACATCTCTCGCTATAGGAGTCAATCCAACCTTAATAGGAGCTTTATCAGTATGCATAGGGACTTTTCCCACGGAAACAGGATTTTCTTCAACACGTATAGGTACTTCTTCTACGTAAATAGGAACTTCCTCAACAGATACAACAGCAGGCGAATTTGAACTGTATTCAACACTTTGTTCTAAATCTTCTTGACAAGCATATCTCTTACCATCTGGCCCTACAACACGATTTAAATCATCAATCCCTTTTATCTCCTTAATTGTATAACCATCGCCAACTTGATAAAAACCAAATTCCATTTTTTTTACAAAACTATTTAATATAGATATATTATCTGAAATATTAAGTAAAGCAGTAGCTCTTACTTTAGGTGAATCTATTCCTTCTTGCTCTATTAACTCTAAAACTTCTTCAGGTGTTTTATCCTTAAATACGTAAATTCTATCTCTTAATATTACTGGTATCATTTTGTTCACATCCTCATTATAATTATGATAACATAACTAATATATTTTTTCAACATTAATAAAAGAAAAAGGAATACTATTTGCTCCCACTTTTACTAATAATTTTGTATATATCTTCATGGATTTCTTCGATACTGCGCATCTTTTTCCCTTTATTGCACTTAATCTTGCTCCATTTTAAATAATCAGCAATAAACATTGCATTATCATATACTTTTTTCATAAAATCTAAATTACGCTCATGGATATCATTTTGAATACCATCGGATTGTTTACGAGTTTTTCGCATTTCTGCAATTAAATCAAATGGTGCATATAAAAATATAACATTATCAGGAGTTTTTATTCCTAATTTATTATATTCAAAATCAATTACATAATCTATAAATTTTTTTCTTTCTTCAAGATCTTCAATCAAAGCTGACTGATAAATTAAGCTTGATGTTGTATATCTATCGAGTAAAATAAATTCACCATCATTAAAGTGTTGTTTTAAATCCGTATACCAAGCAACAGCCCGATCTTCTGCATATAAACAATTTATAAAATATGGTGATAAGCTACTTGGCTCTCCAAAATCACCAGCTAAATATCTTTCAACTGGTACTCCATGAAATGTATTATATGAAGGAAAATGGTGGTGATGGACTTTGATGCCATCTCGTTCTAAATGGTCTCTTAAAACATTAAACTGAGTTGTTTTACCAATTCCATCACAAGCTCCTTCTAAAACAATTAATTTACCCTCTTTCATAATCATGTCTCCCATCCTTTTTAATCTATTTTTCCTTTTTTTAAACAATATGGCACAACTTCATTTTTCAATGTATTAGATAGTATTTCATCCCCCATACTGGAGTCATACCAAAGGAAATCTTCTATTTCATCCGAAGTAACTGGAACTTCATTTAATTCACCATTATATTGAAAAACATAAAAATGAATCTTCTTAGTTGGATCACTAGTTGCTATTTCATCAAAATCCATAATTAAATCAAATTTACTTTTATCTAAAAAAACATGATTTCCAAGTTCTTCGTAACATTCACGAATAGCGGCTTCTAACGGTGTTTCTCCTTCTTCAACTCCCCCACCAATCATCTGATAGGTGTTTCTTTTTCGTGGTTTATCAATAAGTAACTTTTTATTCTTAAAAAACATAGTTCCAACAACTAACATTTTATACCTTCTCTCTATAATTATGATATCATGTTTAAATAGTATAATTCAATATAGAAGCGTAAATTTAACGCACAAAAAAAGAAGCTTTATGAAGCCCTTAAATTTTGATTAGTAAAAATCTAAATTATAGTTAAATGCTCAAATAAAATTTTTAAGCCAATAATGATAAGTACTATTCCTCCAAATAATTGAGAAGACTTTTCATATTTACTTCCAACTTTATTACCAATATAAGTTCCTATAAAAGTAACAATAAATGTTGTAATTCCAATAATGAAAATATCTACACAAACATTAGTGTTTAAACAAGCAAAAGTAATGCCTACAGTTAAAGCATCAATACTCGTTGCTATTCCAAGTAAACTCATCGTTTTAAAATCTATTTTATCATTAACATCTTTTGTTTCTTCTGAAAATGCTTCTTTCATCATATTAATTCCAATTATGCTAAGTAATATTAAAGATAACCAATGATCAACACTAATAATAAAAGATTCAAATACATTTCCTACATAATATCCTAGTAAAGGCATTATTGTTTGAAAGAAACTAAGGTATAGTGCTACTATAACCATATTTTTAATGTACAATTTTGTCATTGATAAACCCTTACATATAGATATGGCAAAAGCATCCATTGCCACCCCTACCCCGATTAAGAATATTTCAATGATTCCCATATTTTTCTCCTATTTTAAGATAAAACTTTTCACTTTTTCATCATCCATAACATCTTCTAAAGTCGCAATCTTTGGTAATTCAGTATCTTTACTACCAAAATATATCGGATATCCCTGCTTTGCATACCATTCTGATAAATTAGTTAAACTATCATCAACTAAAATATTTCCATTGGGATCGACAACATCAGCTTTTGATACATCAGCGGGAACGATAATAATATTATTATTCACTTGATTTTTGCGAAAAAATTCTATTTTAATTTTTGCCTCTCTTAACGAATGAACTTTAGTTAAAATATCGGCTTTTGATGGATCGTGACTATTTAAAATAGCAATTGCGTTATTAATTACTTGTGCTTGGCTAATCCAGTATTCCCAATCTAATTGTTGTAAATATTGTTTTCTATCCAAATCAGGATTACTTGCTTTTATGTGATAGTATTCATCAAATAAACCAATTTCCGTATTTAATATAACACCATCACAATCTATATAACGTTTCATCTAATCACCAATATGTATTATATCATAAGAAAAAGCAATATTAAATATTACTTTTTCTCGTTATATTTTTTGAAATTAATGATTTTTAATTATATCTGCATCAAATTTTGATTTAGCAGCTCGTATAGTGAGTTCTTTAACTATTTTCATGACTGAATAAAATAAATATAGTAAAGAACTTGATAAAATAATCCCTCCTAATATATCAGTAAACCAGTGTACTCCTGATAGCAATCTACCAACAACAGTTATAAAAATAATTATTTTTAATATAGTATTAACTAATTGAATAATCTTTTTTCTTGACATTAATTTATTATATATAATAGCACTTCCACAAATACAAATTGTTAAAATTGTATGTGACGATGGATATGAAGCTTCCAATTGACCATCTATTAAAACAGGTCGGTAATTTATGACCACAAATTCAAAAAATATATAAAACATTAAAATTGCTATATAAAATAATCCTAAAGCAATAATACCTTTATCTATTTTAAGTAAACTTTTCCGTTTAACTAATTGAATTAATCCTAAAATTCCATAAAATGCAGCTACTAATAAGGCAATATAGCCTAAAATCTCTGTCAATTTATAGAAAAAAATATTTTGACCACACAAATCAAAAAAGAAATTATTTACACTAAATAAACCTATCTCACTATCAGTATTAATTGCAGTTCGAACATCAAAAAATTTAACTAAAATGGTAAATAAAATAAATATCATAAATAATATTCCACTAATAATAAAATTCTTCTTTTTCATTTCCATTCTTAATCACCTTTTCTATTAATACCTAGACTAATTTTAACACAATTATTCATAAAATCAAAAAATTTTAACAAAAAAAAAATAGATATGATAAAATATAATAGAAAGGTAGGGATATGATAGATATGATAAATAACTGTTCATGTGGATTTGAATTTAATATTATTTGGAATAACTATGAAGTGTCAAAAATGTTTATTTGCCCTCAATGTGGCTGCCAAGTAGTATTTAATCGTGAATTATCTATGGAAAATGTCAATTTTAATTACGAAGATAGGCTAAAAAAGGTATTTAAAGATGCTGACCCATTTTTAGTTGATGTAATTAACAATTTCATAAAAAATACTTATGATGATTTGAATAAAGGCCTTGACGATATTGAAAAACTAATGCAAGATAGATCTAAATTTAACGATTTTACAAGACAACTTGTTAAAGGAATAAATAATCTTTTTGATATTAAAAATGAATTTATAAAGAACGTAAGTAAAAATGACTACAGCGAGCGCAATTGCGACATTGTTGTTAATAATCAAGATAACAATAATTATGACAATGAAATCCCTATTATAACTGATGGTCAAGATGATAATGATAGTGATGTTAATAATCAAGATAACAATAATTATGACAACGAAATTCCTATTATAACTGATGGTCAAGATGACAATAACAATGATAATGACATCCTTAATACAACAACTAACATGGCACGCATGATGAATTATCGACAACATGCATCTCAATTAAAAATTCCAATACTAAATGGCTTTAATGTAGAGAAAAATGATAACCCACAAACAATATTATTAGCGTCAGGTCACGGCTATACAGAACAACTTATATCTGATGGTTTTATTGAAGAGGGTGAATTTGAGGAAAGAATTAAATTGGCTATTAATAAATCTAAAGAATTTATGAAAGATAATGGGCTTGATGATGTAGACAACAGTTTTACTTACTTTAAAGATTATCACAACGGACTATTTCATTTTAAAGTTTATATTCAAGATATGATTATTAACGATGGAAATGATAGAAAAATAATTAGACAAATGAATGCTTACTTTATTGAACCAAAAATGCATGATTTCTATCAACTAAGTTTAGCTGTTGGGCCATTTAAAATGCCTACAAAATTTTTAAAGATAGAAAAATCAGAACTAAAGAATGATAAAGTTACTCAAACACTTAATAACTTAATGAAAAAACTTCTTATTAATTTAAAATACAAAAAATAAAACTAGTAAATAATACTAGTTTCTTTTTTTAATATTTCAACCGCACCATTTTTAATAATCTAATTCTACATCACATGAAGACCTAAAGTCAAATATTTTTCGTGGCATTGTATTGATTTCAAAACAGATATCATCAAGATAAATTTGTGGAACTAATTTCATTGAACTTCCTTTTGGTATCCATCTTCTTACTAATGCATTCGTTCTTTCGTTTGTTCCTCTTTGGAATGAACAATATGGATCACACTTATAAAGTTTTACTCTTAGTTTTTTTGCTGTTATTCCTAATACATTAAATTCTAGCCCATTATCCGTTGTGATTGATTTTACTGTTATATTGTTTTTGATTATGTAGTTATATATTAAGTTAGCCACATAGTATTCTTGTTTATATTCTGCTTTCATAAGCCATAAATATCTTGTACATCTATCTACTATTGATATGATTGACGCCTGTTCACTTTTTAAACCAACAATTGAATCTATTTCTAAATGGCCTATTTCATCTCTTTTTTCTATGTATTTAGGTCTTAATCTAATTGGCAAAACTGTTTTATTTTTCATATTCCATACAGTATGTGCCATCATATTATTATTTTTACTTCTTCGTTTTTTATAGCATAGTTTATCTCTTGTTAAAAATATCTTACCTTCTCTTATCCATTTATATGTTTGTTGCACAGAAGGATATCTAGCTCCTTTATATCGCTTTTTAAAATTATGTATACATACTTCTATTGAGTGATGCTTTTTATCATAATGGTCAAACAAATACTTAATAAATACTTCATATTTCTTATTTATATCTTTTTTTCTTTTTCTATATATTCCTCTTTTATATCTTGAAATTGTGGAATGGTGTATATTTAATATTTCTGCTGTCTTTCTCATTGATAGTCCTTGTTTTAATAATATATCAATTTGGGCTTTCTTTTTTTCTGTTAATTGGGTATAATTCATTTATGAGTCCTCCTTGCCGGGTGGGCTCTTTTAGTGTATCAAAAAACCACACCTTTGTGGTGCGGTTGAAATTTTAATTTAAGAAAAACTACTTAATGGTAGTTTTTATTTTGTTTTTACTTTTTCTCTTATTTCATCGTAATTAACAGTGCTTTTTAATGATCCATTGTTTTCATATCTACTAAACATTGCAACCTTGATATAATTTAAGAATTTATTTAAATCTTTTTTTACAGTTGGCAATGATAATTCTTCTTCAGCCACATCTTCTAATGACTGAGCATCATATACACATTCCATTACTCTATGAATTATTGATACTGCTGGAACGCTTGTTACAAATTCTTTTCCTGTTGATGGATCTGTATAATTAATTACATATTCTTCAGATTCCCATGGAATTCTTGAATTCTCAATGTTTGTATAACTCATTCCTGAACCCGATAATAATGATGATTTAACAACTAAAATACCAAATTTAGATAAAATACTATAGCCTTCTGTAGTAATCTTACTATCTACAATTTTTTTATAGCCATTTAACTCTGCTGCTAATTGATGTAATTTAATAGCATCTTGTGATAAAATGTCTTTGTCTGTTTGGGCAACCAATGCTACAAATGATTGATACTTAGTTTCTAAATCATTTTCAAAATTCTCTGTTTCTTCTACAGGTGTCACATTTTCAGTATAACGTTCTAAATGTAATTCGTCTAATTTAGTTGACATTTGTAAATATAATTCAATATTTCCTACCTGTTCTAATAATATAGAATTTTCTCCATTTGCACATAGTTCATCAATAAATATACTATCTGAATTAAGTGATATAGTATCTTCAATACTATAAGGAATATCCGGTGTATTTAAATATTTATTATAGTGTGGTATTCCATTAATTAAAGTTGCTGCGCCGGTAGCAATTAAAACAATAGTTATAATTATTTTTTTAAAATTGAATTTACTACTACCTTTCATATCAACATGTTTCCCAGCATTTTCAAGTCCATCTACATTTATATGGCCTAAATGAATTCCTCCAGCAGATGGTTGTTGTTCTCTTTCATCTTTTCTTGTATTTTTCATTTTTTTCATAATACCCCCCCTTAGATAAGACGTATTATACTAAATAAATTAGTAAATGTCAAACTTACGCTATTAAAAAATAAAAAGGACAAAATCCTTTTTATGCAGCACGATTAAAATTTCTATTTCCTGATAATTGATATACCTTTGGCTTGCTAGAGCGTACAACTTTTGATTTTACATTTTGTTGTTGAAGTATTGGTTGTTGCGCTACTAAACCAGCACGTAAATCCTTTAATAATTGAATTTCACTTTGAATTTGTTCAAGTCTTGTCATATCTCTATCCTCCATATATAATGTTTTAGGATCTATGGGAGCACTTTTTCGAAATTCTGTTGGACTAATACCTAATACTTTTGTAAATATCTCTGAATAATATTCTTGTGAATTAAATCCGTGATTAAGGGCTATTTTTAATATTTTATCATCAGTATTAACAATATCATTTAGACTACTTTCGATCTTTTTTTGATTAACATATTCTAAAATTGTTATACCAGTTACTTTTTTAAACATCTTCATCAAATAAAAACGATTAAAATGGAATCTACCAGCAATACTATCAATTGTTATTTCTTCCGTTAAATTTTCATCTAAATAATCAATAATATTTAGAACAATACCTTCTTGTCCCATAAAAATCCCCCTCAATATAAATTTTATATGATAATAGATAATATTTCTTAAACATTAGTGGTATTTTACCACAAAATAGAATATCTTGCAAAATAAAAAGGTCTATTGACCTTTTATTCATAATAAATAATTACTTTATCTTTCAATATTTCTATCTTCTTAATTGGCTTTTCAATAACAGTTTTAGATTCATTGGAATCTAATTCTTCAATCTTAGAATCTATTTTTTTAATTAAATCATCAATATCACTTTCAGAGTATTTAACAAATTTTTTCATATCAAATACATTAATATTAATTTTTTCACGACTTGGAATAGAAGATTCTTCTTCGACATTATTCCACTCAATTTTATAATTAGGTGTTAATTTTAAACGAACTGGCATATATCTAGTTTTTAGCATTATTGCTTCCCAAGTTGATAGTCTAAGCAACTCATCAGCACTAATTAATTTTTGGTGATCATCCTTATTACCACATTGTAAAGAAATTTTTTCAGCAGTTTCACGGTCATCAGTAATTAAATACAATATTTCGCCAATAGAATTAATAATTACTTCTGCTAACTGTTTCCCATATTTATCATATAAACTACGATAACTGCGGCATAATAAAGTTATTTTAATATTCTTACTTCTTGCTGATGAAACCATTACATCTAAGTTATTAATAGGACTTAATGAATCAAAATCATCTAAAATATAATTAAATCTAAAATCATAATTAGAGTTACTTAAAACATCATAAACTTGTTCAATTAAAGCATTTACTAAAGGATAAATTGATTTATTATTTTCCGGTAAGACTAAATAAATTATATATTTATTACGAATATCTTGAATATCAAAGTTTGTCTTTGATAACATTTGATTTAGTGATTCACGAGCTAAATAGACATTAAGCTTTTGTCTTAAAACTGCTAAGATGCTTCCTCTAGTTTCGTTTGGAGCATTAAGAGTAGTTGATGCTGAATACATAGCCTCTTGATCATCTAATCCTTTAAAGAATTCTTTAGCGTATGTTGATATTCCAATTTTTTCATTACCATCATTTAGCATTTTTCCAATACTATTAATATTTATTTCATCTTCTTTACCATATTGAAACAATCCTAAACATAATCCTGTAAAATAATCACTAGCAGTTATCTCCCAAAATGGATCACTAGTACTTTCCTCGTGCAATAAAGTTCTAGATAAATCGTTTAACAATTTAATTGTTTCATCTTTTTTACCATTTTTATAAAGTTGATATGGATAAAACAGCGGATTCCAATAATCACCTAAATATGAATTTTTAAAATCTATTACTATAGTTTTATAACCAGCGCTTTTAAAAACATTCACACTATGCTTATATATTTCACCATTTGTATCACATAACAATACTGATTCCCCAGCATTCTTAATCAAATTTAACATTGGTAAAACCGTTGCTTGGGTTTTACCACTCCCTGCTGAACCAATTACCATTGTTGTTACATTTGATGTGTCTATATACATTTTATCTTGAACAACTTTTAAAGGTAATCCTGATTTACTAATCTTTTCATTATATTTTATTAACTCTACATCGCGAATATCTTTAATATCATCTAACCATTTTGAATAATATTTTGTCATTTTTTTCCCTCCTTATGTATTAATCATAACTTAAAAATTTATAATTTTCTTAAACATTAATGACTTCTGCAATACAGTAAGGATAATCAACCTTATTAATTTTAATTTCTAGTGAATCATGAGTCATACAATTACTTTTTGCTTTAATCAACAAATAGTTACCAGTATGACCAATTAAATAACCAGCTTCATGTTTTTCAGGTATAAAAGTCATCTCTTGACCAATAAATTTCATCATATATTCAATTTCTAATTGCTTACTAATATCAATCATTTCTTTTACTCTAACTTTTTTAGTAGTTTCATCTAAATGATTAGGCATTGATTCAGCATTTGTTCCCTTTCTTAATGAAAAAGGGAAAACATGTATTTTACTGAATTTAATTTGTTTAACAGTTTGAATAGTTTCTTTAAATAATTCATCTGTTTCCCCAGGAAAACCTACTATTAAATCAGTTGATAATGATATATTTGGTCTAATAGCCCTTATTTGCTTTACTTTATTAATAAAATATTCCTTATCATATTTACGATTCATAAGTTTTAATATATCTTCAGAACCACTTTGAATTGGAATATGTAAATGATCAACTATTACATTTGAATTTTTTAAAATATTTAAAATATTATCATCTATCTCTGTAATCTCGATAGAAGATATTCTAAGACGTTCTAAACCATCTATTTTTAATATATCAGTTAATAAATTGGCAAAGTTATAATTCTTTAAATCTCCACCATAATGTCCAGTATGAATACCAGTTAAAACGACTTCACGATGACCATCATTTACTAATTTAGTTATTTCATCTATAACAACACTAGGATCTTTACTTCTTACTTTACCTCTTGCGTATGGAATAATACAATAACTGCAATAGTTTTCGCAACCATCTTCAATTTTAATAAAAGCTCTAGTCCTATTAAAATTATTTAAAACCATATGCTCGAATGGGGCATTCATAATATTATCTACTTTTATAATTTGTTTATTATTATTTTTATACTCTTCTAAAATATTGATAATATCACTTTTATATTGATTACCCAAAATAATAGAAACCCCTTCGATATTAGCACGTTCAGGCTCTACTTGTGACATACATCCTGTGACTACAATAATAGCATCACTATTTTTTCTAATACATTGTCTCACCATCTTTAGTGATTTATGAGCACTAGTATCAGTCACAGTACAAGTGTTAATTATATAAATATCAGCAATTTCATCAACAGCTTCAACATATCCAGCATTCAATAATTTATCTCTCATAACATTTGATTCATATGTATTTACTTTGCATCCTAATGTACATATTTTAAAATTCATAAATACCTCCTAAAAAAATAAGCCTATAACATAGGCTTATAAACTATCACGAAAATCTTTCAATGCTTTAAGAAAATCTTCATTCTTAGAAATAGCCGATAAAGATTCAATCTCTTCTTCCTTATTTATCTCTTTAACCGCCTTTTTCGTTTCTTTTTTATCTGATAAATCATCAAACAATTCTATTTTTTCAGTTTCTTTTACTTTATTAGTTAAACTACTGAAATCTGGCATAACAGCTTGCATTAATTCATCATCTAATTTTTGATCATCAGTTTTCTTTTTAGCACCACGACTAAATTTTTCAACTTTTGGATAATCAATTTTATTCTTTTCTTTAATTCTTCCATATACTGGAGATATAACCTCAGTTTTCTTAAATTTTCCCTCATCTGGAATTTCAGCTAAAGAATCTTGTTTAACTGACTTTTTTTCTTTCTTAACTGGAACTTCTAATGTTTCAATTTCTTCTACTTTTGACTCTAAAGTTTCCTTTTTATCTTTAACTAATTCCTCAATACTATCTAAATCTTCACCAGTTTTCTTTTTACTATTTTTATCTAATTTTTCAATCATCGCAAGAACATTTTCTTCTGGTTCTACAGTCGAAGATTTATCCTTTTTAATAAAATCAGAAACTGTTGTTAATGGTCTCGATTCTAACTCATCATCAAAATCATTTTCACGATTTTTAACAACATTAACTAATTCTTGATAGCTAATAATTGATTGAGCCTCTTGTTCTTCTTCAAAGTTTCTAACGACTTCTTCAGGATCAACTTCTTTATTATCTTTCATTTCTGTTAATATTTCTTTTATTTCTTCATTGTCGTTGTCCTTGATTTCTTCATCGATATTTTTTTTATGTTCTTCATCAATACGTTCTTCAATTTCCTTATCATCAATTTTCTCTAGCTCTTCTCTTAAAGTTGCATCATCGAAGTATGGTTCTTCCTCTACTTCTTCAACTGGTTCATTTTGCTCTTCAGTTTCTTCCACTTCAGTTTCTTCGAAAATATCTTTTTTTTCTCCGTCCTTTTCTTTTGCCTCGCCTTGATTGTCGTCAGTTTCTTCTTCTACTGATTTATCAATAGTTTCTTCTTCAACTTTTCTTTCTTCTTTATCAGTTTTCTTTTCGTTCATATTTGGCTTTTCAATAATGTCTTCTTCTTTAGCATCTTTTAATTCAGCATTTTCATCTATTTCCTCATAAATAGGAATTTTACGTTTACTTGGCTTTAATGACTTAAAAATAGAAATAATTAAAAAAACTAAAACAGCAACTAAAACTATTATAATCGCAGCAAAAAGAATTTTATTACCAATAATAATATCTAGTATCTTTCCCATATAATCACTCCATATATTCATAACGAATTATACTTGCCAAAAAGATTGGAACCGTCTCAACTCTCATAATTTGAGTTCCTAACGTAATTTTGGCAAACCCCTTATTCTCAAAGTACATTTCCTCTTTTGATGACAATCCACCCTCTGGACCTATCATTAAGATAATTTTATCACATTTAGTGTTATTTTTCAAAAAATTTTTTATTGTTTTATCTCTTTCTTTCGTACTACACAAAAGTTTTAACCCGTCCATTTGCCCTAAAGCCTCTTTATCCCTTAATATTTCGACTGTAGGGATATCTGTACGCATTGATTGTTCACTCGCCTCTTTACAAATTCTTGACCATCTATCAAGCTTACTTTGTTCTTTTTTTTCATCTACTTTTACAATCGTTCTTTCGGTTTCAATAAATATAAATTTATTAATACCTAATTCTGTTCCTTTTTGTAAAATCAAATCTATTTTTTGCTCTTTTAAAAATGGCAAAACCAAAATAACTTCGGGCTCATTATTTTCTCGTTTTTCTAAAATTGAATCAACTATAATATGTATACTTGAATCAATATTTAAATTACATAAATATACATTGTTTTCATATACTACTTCAACTTGTCCACCGTTTTTCATCCGCATTACAGTTTTAATGTGATAAAGATCATCATCCTGTAAAATAAATTCATCGTTTATTTTTTCTTTTGCAAAATATCTTTGCATAAATCACCCCAACTATTAGAAGTCTCTATTTAACTATTACTGCATTTGTAAGTTTCCCATTTTTAATTAGTTTATTAACTGTATCTTTTTCAATTATATCGTATTCAATTAATAAATTTATTGTACGCTGATTTAAATCAGCACGCTTTGGATTTGTTTTATATTCATCCATTAATTTACTCATCTCATTAAATACTTCTAATGAATCATTACATATGTTAGATAAAACAGGTGTACTATTTAATATTTTTTGTGTTACTTGAGATTCAGTTACTAAATTAAGTCCAAATACAGGTAAACTTAATACATATAAAACAATAAAAGAAATTATAAAATTATTAATAAGTCCTACAAAAAAACCCAATATCTTAGAAGGAATTCCTAAAATAATTGTTGCATTTAACATTTTTTCAAATAGTGATGTCGTTTTCTTTAAAACACCTAATAATGTTGATAAAACAGCAAATATAAGAACAAAAGAAACTATTTCATAAAGTAATATATTCATTGATGTTATGCCAGCAAAACGATTTGAAAAGTTAAAAAATGGCATAAACTTGTATAAAAATTCTGAAACTACGCCCTTAAGCATAAAAGAAATAACAATAACTGCTATAATACCAACAGTATCTACTAGCTGTCTTGTAAATCCTTTCTTTAACCCAACAACTCCTCCAAATAAAATCATCAAAATTATAATTGCGTCTACAATATTCATCTTATCGCCAACTTTCTATTAAAATTATATCATACTATCATTATTCTTGATATATCATTATTTGTAAAAATATGTTAAAATTATGTTGGATGTGATAAAATGGGTACTATTACATTAAAAATAAGTGAAAATACAAAACAAGAAATGTCAGAATTTTTTGAAGATTTTAAACGTGAAAAGACA
The DNA here is from genome assembly GCA_944350495.1 of uncultured Bacilli bacterium. GTDB lineage: Bacteria > Bacillota_I > Bacilli_A > RF39 > UBA660 > UBA5578. The sequence goes on along the minus strand of CALVOZ010000003.1, from coordinate 24,743 downwards.
CCACCATATGCTTTATTCCAAGCTGATGATGCAGATTGTGTCGTTACAGTCTATGAGTCTGGCAAAGCAGTATTTCAAGGAATGAGTGCTGATCTTTCTGCCCAACTTTGGATTGAAAGAGAAAGACATTTAAATCCTCAAAAAGCTGTCGATGTAAAAAATAGTGATGATAAGAAAAAAGATAAGGAAAAAAAAGAATTCATTGATCCTAAAATTTATCATTCATCGTCTATCGGTTCTGATGAAGTTGGAACTGGTGATTATTTTGGGCCAATTGTTGTTACTAGCGCATATGTAAGTAAGGACTTAATACCTTGGTTAGAAGAATTAGGTGTTAAAGATTCTAAAAAAATGACTGATGAAAGAATATTACAAATTGTTCCAGAAATCATAAAAAAAATACCATATAAAAGTATAATTTTAAATAATAAAGAGTATAACGAAAGATATAATGATGGTACAAACATGAACAAAATAAAAGCAATTTTACACAATAAAGTTTTAGTACAATTAACTAATGAAATTAAAGATTGGGATTATGTAATTGTTGATCAATTCGCGCAACCATTTGTATATTATAATTATTTAAAAGAAAGTCCGGCTGTATTTAAAAAAATTACTTTTTTAACTAAAGGCGAAGATAAATCATTAGCCGTTGCTTGTGCCTCTTTAATTAGTAGATTTATATTTTTAAAAGAATTTAATAAATTAGGCGAAAAATTAGATATGTTTTTACTTAAAGGTGCCTCTGATAAAGTTGATGAAGTAGGCGTTAAAATTGTAAAAAAATATGGTTTTGCTAAATTAAGTGAAGTAGCAAAACTAAATTTTAAAAATACTGATAAAATTAAAGAAAAGATATCACAATAAGTGATATCTTTTTTATTCGAATAATTTATACCATAAATCTATCTCATTTTTAAAAACAAAATCTTTTAAATTATCTTTTAGTATATCTTTGTAGTGATAAGCTAATTCGACATATTCTTGATAATCATCAGCATCTAGTGGTATTAATATACCATTTTTTAAATGTTCGACTTGCTCCTTCGCACTTTCAAAATTTGTGACAATTACGGGTACTCCTAATATTTTTGCCTCAGTAATGGTATTGCACCATGACTCATCATCACTTAATTGTACTAAATAATCAGCATTTTTTATATACCGAAAAGGGTTTTCTTGATAACCAACAAATTCAACATTAGGATGATGATTAAATGAATTTTTAATTTTTTCTTCGTCAGCCCGTCCTTTACCAACAATAGTCATTGAAAATGGTAACCTCATATTCTTAATTGTATCAGCAAGTTTTAACAATCTATCAAAACCTTTACCACGTGATAATCTAGATACAACTACAATATTTAAAATATTAGGATTATATTCTTTGGAATTGATATTGCTTAATTCTTTAAAATCTTCAGCCATTAAATTATGAATAACTTTTCCCTCTTTACTAATATTTAAGTGATTTTTAACAGCTTCTGATACACAAATAAATTCATCCATATCATTGATAAATTCAGCATTATCTAATAAGCAGTCTGGTAATATTCGAGGCATACTGTGAATCCAGCAAATATTCTTTTTAGCTTTTATTTGATTTTTCAAAGTATGATAATCAAAGTATAAAAAGCACCATATAGCAATATCACATTCTACTACTTTATCACCTAACTGATAAACATTGGCATATCTACTTAAAACTTCTACTATATTAGGATCTAATTTATCGGTATGAGTATATACAACATCAATATCATAATCTTTATAAATGCTTTTACTTAAAAGTTCTATACATTTTTCAATTCCTCCACTTAGTAAGGTTCTATTATAAAATACTATCTTCATTTCTTCACCACAAGTTCATTATAAACCATTTACTTTTTTTTATCAAATTTGACAATAATAAATAATTATTATATACTTTCCTTGGTTGCTTGCAAGGTGTCTTTTAAGGAGGATTTTTATGAAAAGTGTTTCGGTAGTAATACCAGCCAGAAACGAAGAAAAACACATTGCAAATGTAATAAAAAAAATTAATAAATGTGAGATTGTTAACGAAATAATTGTTATTAATAATAATTCTAGTGACCGAACAGAAGAAATAGCTCAACAAAATGGAGCAAAAGTGTATTTATGCAAAAAAATTGGTAAAGGTTATGCAATGGCCTTAGGATTAAATAAAGCAAATGGCGACGTTATTCTATATGTCGATGCTGATATTGATAATTATGAAGATAATTTCATTGAAAGAATGCTAAAACCAATCCTAGAAGATAAATATGATTTTGTTAAATCAACATTTAATCGAAGCAAAGGACGTGTAACGGCACTAGTAGCTAAGCCACTATTAGAATTAACATATCCAAAACTTGCTAAATTTCAACAACCATTAAGTGGAATTATAGCGGGAAAGAAAGAACTATTTAAAAAATTAACATTTGAAAAAGATTATGGCGTTGATATTGGTATCTTAATTGATGTATATAAATTAGGTGCAAAAATGACTGAAGTAGACATTGGCACAATTGAAAATGATTCCCAAGACTGGCGCAATTTGGTAGATATGTCTAAGCAAGTAACTAAAGCAATATTAAAAAGAAAAATAAAAAATGAAACAAAAAAAGATGTTAAATGTTAACATCTTTTTATTTTGTTACAATAAATGTGGTAGCGATTGGTCTAGTTTGATTTTTTAATTCTGAGTCAATTGGATTATTAATTATTTCACCATTTTCTACCATAACGCTTGACGTACCACCATCTAAATTAGCAGCATTATATGCACCATATCTTTGCATAATTTCAGTCATATCAACCATACTAGCACCTTTAGTACGATTATAATTACTATCTACTACTAGCATTAAAATAATACCATCTTTTCTTTGACCGATAGCTGTTCTAGCTGCATATCCCCAGCCACCATTTCCAGATGTAAAAGCAGCTTTACCATTTACAATTAAAAATGGCCCCCAAGAAACTGCATCTCTTATTCCCATATCTAAAGCTTCTTTAGCAGTTGTATTTTTTAATAGAACTAGTTTATGATCATTAGTTAAACCAATTAAACCGCCTGTTGCTGGTCTTCCATATTCATTATTAGTAATAATTTTACCATCAACAATTGTAATTCCTCTTGGCATACCACCAGTACTACTATGACCAGGATCTTTAAAACCTGCTCCATTAATTGCGAGTAACGCTTTTTCTCTTTGTGCAATTGTTGTTGCATATTGACCTGTTTTACCAACATATTTAGTTGTAGCAACACTTACTTTAGAAGGGTCATATATGACTGCTAAATAACCTTTACAACCATTAACTTCTAAATTAATAATTTTATAAATTGCACCTTCTTCATGTTCTAAGACTTCTCTTTCGTATTCGTTAGCATACGTTTCAACATTAACAGAACCACCATTAACTTCAATTAAATCAACGTTTGTAGATTCACCCGTTTCACGAATATAATTACGATTAAATACTTCTTTAATTTCTGAATCACTATAGAACCATTGACAATAATGTTGATGATTCATAGTAGCCATAGCTGTTGTTACTAACCAATCCTTAAAACCAGTAAACGGTCCATATAATAAGAATAATAATGAAGCACAACCTATGATATACAAAGACATAAAACCACTAAAAATAACAGTTTGTTTAAAGTTAAAATGGTAATTGTTCTTTCTTTTAATAAATAACCATGCACCTACTAATAACAATCCACATGTAATCCCTAATAAAAATTGAATAACAGTTCTTAATGTTTCGTTTATAAGAAGCATACTATGATTAGAAATAACAAATAAAACAATTAGCCCCGGAATAAATAAAATACTTATTACCATCATTAATAGCGCTCTAAATTTATATTTATCATTTTGTTTATCCATATTAAGCCTCCTCTAATGTAGCTTTTATACCATCTTGATTATGGTCGATAATTTCATTAATATACTTAGATGTAAAAGTTGGATACTCCTCTTTATTAGTCCAAATATTATAGTTAGTAATTAATTCGTTATAAGCACTAATATCAGAACTAACATAAATGTTTATCATTTTTTCATACGGTAGTGGATATGCATCACACATATTATTAAGTTCTGATTCCATAAACTCTCTAGAACAAGCTTTATCCATATTGGTAACTGATATCATTATTTTATTAATTAATTCATCATAATTTTTGAAGAAAGCTTCCAATTCAGTACTAATTAAAGGAAAATCCTCATAGTAGCAAGAACTTTCAAGTAAAGTAGCTAATTGATTTCTTGTTTCATTATATTCAACTACATATGTATTAAAGTCTCCATAATTAGCTTGTAATAACATCTTATCTTTTTCATATTCCTTATTAATTTTATTAGTAGATTCGGTTAATTTCATAATTAATAGAAAAATTCCTATTACTAACAAAATAGAGATTATTACCGCTATAATAATTTTAATACTTTTCTTCACTTTTACCACCCTAGTATGATTATAACAAAAAGGCAAAAAAAAAGGAAGATAACTTAGGAATTCAGTCTTTCTTTTTTCATTTTTAGATAATTATCCTCTAATAGATAAATTTCTTTACTACTCATGAATAATATTGCTGCATTATCAAATTCCATCAATTTTTCTTCCATACCTAACTCAATATAATCACCATTATCTAATTTATTAATAATTGTATAGGCATTAATACCTGGATATTCTTCAGGTTTTTCACGGTCATAATTAATATCCATAACAAAGGCTTTATCCGCTAAATTTAAAGCGCTTGCAAATTCATCAGCAAATTCTTGAACTCTTGAAAATGTGTGAGCTTTAAACACAGCAATAATTTTTTTATCGGGATATTTTTGACGAGCAGCTTTAATGGTTACCTTAACTTCAGTTGGATGATGAGCATAATCATCAATTAATACATTGTTCCCAATGAAAGTTTCTTTAAAACGTCTCTCAGCACCTTTAAAAGTCTTTAATAATTTAGATACTTCTTTAGAATCTAACCGTTCATAATGACATACTGCAATGGCTGCTAAAGCATTTAACAACATATGCTTACCAAATAAAGGTAAATCAAAATGTCCAACATATTCGTCTTCAATAAAGACATCAAAACTTGTGCCATCATTGCGATATTCAATATTTCGTGCTTGTATATCATTATCAGCACCTACACCATAATAATATACAGGCTTACTAACTTCTAAGACATGAGTATAAGGGTCGTCACCACAAATAATAGCCATTTTATCAGCTTTATTAGCAAATTCTTGATATGCATCAATCATATCATCAATATTTTTATAATAATCAGTATGATCTAATTCAATATTTGTAATAATTACGTATTCTGGATCATAATTCAAAAAATGTCTACGATATTCACAAGACTCTAAAATAAGCCTTTTAGCATCCTTATCAGCATATCCACGACCATCACCAATAATGTAACTGCATCCACATAATTCTTTCATAATATGAGAAAGCATCGCAGTGGTAGTTGTTTTACCATGACAACCAGAAACACAAATTGTATCATATTTTTTAGATAATTTGCCTAACATTTCATGATAATAATAATTTCTTAAATCCATTTGAAACACTTTTTGCATTTCAGGATGTTCATCGCGAATAGCAGGTGATCTAACAACAATAGTATCTTTATCTAAAGCATCATTAGGCCCACTATAAATAGTAATTCCACGTTCAGTTAAACTATCTTCAGTAAAGCGATGATCGCTTGCATCATCATAACCAGTAACTTCATAACCTAAATCTGATAGTAGAAGCGCTAAAGCACTCATACCGGCCCCTTTTATTCCTATTAAATAATATTTCATGTGAAATCTCCCCTAACCTATAATATAACGTATAAACAAAGGACCTAAAATAATAATCATCATTAAAGGTACCATTAAAAGTACTGAAATAATACTAATTTTATTTGGAATCTTATTAATGGATTCGCGAACTTTTAAAAGTTTCTTATCTCTTAAAAATTCTATTTGATTATACATGTTATCTAAAATACTTCCACCATAAGTATTAGCTTCAATAATACTTAAGATAACATTGTTAATAGCATCTGATGGAATTCGTTTACGCATACTCTTTAAAGCTTCAGCAAAACTTTTTCCATATTTGATTTCTTTTAAAGCCAAACCAAATTCAAAACTTAATTCTGAATCAGTATTTTCAACTGTAAGTTCTAAAGAATTTTCTAAATTACGTCCAGATTCTAATGTTAGTGTTAGTATTTCAAAAAATTCTAAAGCATCTTCTTCTAAAATATTGCATCTAACTTTTGAACCGTGAATAATCAATAGGTAGTATAGCAAATAATAATATACTAATGCAATAATTGGTACTAATAAATAGTGAATATTAGTAAAATAATATAAGTAAATCATTAAACCAACAGATGTAACTAAACCAATGCTTAAAAATTGGTAAACACTAAGTTTAAACGATGAACCAAGTAAATCAATTTGAGTCTGCAATCTTTCAACAGATAAAACCTTCTTTTTCATCTCTACACCCTCACTTTCATAATCTTTCTAACTAAACAAATATATAGTAGATAGAAAGCAAACGATAATATGAAAAGAATAATACCTAAAACACTTTCAAAGAATGGGCTAAAATATTTAGGACTAACTAACCAAATTAAAATGGTAAAAATTATTGGCAAACATATAAGTGTTGCTGAAACCAATTTAGAACTTGATGTCAATGCATTATACTCTAATCTAATTTTTTTCTTATTCATTAAAGCTGTTTCAATTGAAGAAAATACTTTAATAATATTTCCTCCTGTTCGATTTAATATAATAAATGAGGACGCTAAATAATTAACTTCTGGTAGTTCTACTCTTTGAGCAAATCTATCAAATACCTCTTCTATCGATAATCCCATTGATAATTCAAATTTCATTCGTTTAAATTCTAATGCAATGTCGCCATCTAATTCCTCAGTTACAATATCGATTGACTGAGTCATACTATTACCTGTTTTAAATGCATTTTTCATTACAATAATTGCTTGTAGAAGATCATTTTCAACATTATTACGATAAAATTTATATTTAAATAAGTAAACGAAATCAACTAAATAAAAACCTATTAATAATGATAGAATCATTTCTACAAAAGACATAACATCTAATTTAATAGTTACAATCATCATTGATAAAGCAAAAAATAGAATACTAACAATAAATTTTTTAGCCACAATCATCATTGAACTTTTTTCATGAAAAGCAACTTGGTACTTTTCATATCGTTCACTATAATTTTCAATTAATGTTGATTTAGCTAATAAATCAGCAACTGGTTCAATTAAACCGGTTACAACTTTAATAAATTTTTCAAATAAAGATTCTTTTTTAGCTTTAGGGTTTAGTGAAAACTTAGCTAGTCTTTTTTCTATTTCAATGCTGTGATAGTAACTTAAGATAATAAATAATCCAACAATTACAAGACCAGATAAAGTGATTTTAGTAAGCATTGATTGAATACCTGTAAATTCAGTTACATTAACAATCAATGTTTTAGAAGTAGTATTTCCAGCAGAATCTGTTACTTGATAATAAACTTTTTGTTCACCAACTGCATTTAAATCAACATTCTCATCATTAATTTTTACTAAATGAGTAATATCACCATCAGCATTATCGCGCGCTATCACATAATCAGCAAAATCAACATTCTCACCAATTCTTATGTTGATTTCATCTTCAGTAAATTCAATTAATGGGGCAGTTTTATCAATGTTATACATTCCAACAAGAAATGTCTTAGCATCTTTACTATTATAATAATTAGTAAACTCAATTTTATATTGTCCTGATTCTTTTAATACAATTCTAATAACTGAATTATCACTAATTTCAACAGTTTCAGACCTTTTTCCATCTTTTATTATAGTATATGAGAATTTTATAACGCTTTCTTCAGGTTGATAGTCAATAACAATATCATCTTTAGTAAATACTTCTTGACTAGGCAAACTAATATAATATCCATCATCAATAAAATTCATTAACTATCCCCTCTCATTCTCCAAATATATCTTGTAAATCATTAATTCCCATTGCTTTCATCTTTTTATAAACATTTGGAATATCTGATCTTAATATAAATTCTCCCATTACATCTCCACTTTCATTTAAGCCTTGCTTTTCAAAAGCGAAAATTTCTCTTAGAACAATTTCTCCATCTTTAATATCCAAAACTTCACTTATGCTAGTAATTCTTCGTTTACCATCACTTAATCTTTCAATATTAACAACGATATTAATCGCATCTTTAATATATTCTCTTAAAGCTTTAACAGGAATTTCCATACCGGCCATTAAAATCATTGTTTCCAAACGATTTAAAGCATCAGGACAACCATTTGCATGCATTGTAGTCATCGATCCATCATGTCCCGTATTCATAGCTTGAATCATGTCAAACGCTTCTTGTCCTCTAACTTCACCAACAATAATCCGATCTGGACGCATACGAAGTGAATTAATAACTAAATCACGAATAGTAATAGCTCCTTCACCTTCATAATTAGCGTTTCTTGTCTCCAATGGAATTACATGTTCTTGTTTTAATTGTAATTCTGCAGCATCTTCAATAGTAATAATACGTTCATCAGTATTAATAAATGATGATAAAATGTTTAATAAAGTGGTTTTACCACTACCAGTACCACCGCAGATAATTATGTTTAATTTTGCTTTAACGCAAGCCTCTAAAAATCTTGCCATATATGGAGTTAAAGCACCATTTCTTAAAAAATCTTCAATATTAGCCAACTCTTTTTTAAATTTACGAATAGTTAATATTGGACCTTTTAAAGATAGTGGTTCTAAAACAGCATTTAATCTTGAACCATCTTCCAGTCTTGCGTCAACCATAGGATTAGCCGTATCAATTGTACGTCCTAAAGGTTGAATTAATTTTTGAATAGTGCGAACAATATGTGAATCATTAATAAATGAAATAGTATAGTCACGTATGATTTTACCATCTATTTCAACGTAAACTTCATCACGTCCATTAACCATAATTTCTGTAACATTTGGATCATTAAGTAATTCAGTAATTGGTCCATAACCATTTACTTCATTTTCAATTAAATTATAAAGAAAGCTTCTTTCAATAATTGAAATATCGTATCCTTCAACAACTTTATCTACTTCTTCACGAATTGCAAATATAGATAATTCTTCTAGATTTCTATCAATTAAGCCTTGAATAATTTTATTCCTTAAAGAATCAAGTAATTCTTTATTTTCAAATGCTTCATAATCATTAATATCAACTAATTCATCAGCAGTTAAATCTACACCAAATTCTTCAACAAACTTTTTAGCCATATTAATCCTCCTTTAATAGAGCAACTGCCATACTTTCAAACACTTTATTAGCTCTTTTATATTTATTTCTTTTCTTTTCACTTATAAGCGCTATATGACCATTCATAGTATCGTGATCATAATGCTTCATATAAAATGATTTTGGTATTCGATAGTCAATACTTGCCTTTGTAATATTTTTTATATCAGATATCGAATAAAGCCCTAAATGAGGATCCTTTGAATCATTTAAAATTACACGCATTTTATTAGATTCCATATCTTCAAATATTGCTACCATTGTGCGAAGCCCTTTTAAATTCATTGATTCATTGTTAATAACATATAAAATTTTATCACTGTAATCAAACATAACTAAATTTATCTTAGTTAATAAATGATTTGAATCAACTAAAATTACATCGTACTTTAATGTAACTTTAGATAGGAGGAAACTCAAAAACGAAGGGTCAATCTTGCCTGCATCTCGAGGATCCTTAGGTGCGGGAATAATATCTATTCCATCTACGTAAGAATATAAATAATCTTCTATCTTATCAAAGGTATGATTAGTTATATCTTCATAGCAGTGATAAATATCTTTATCAAATTCGACATCCAAGCGAGCTGCTATATCCCCAGCCGCCAAATCCATATCAATAATTAATACTCTCTTTCCATTTACTGCATATGTTGCAGCTAAATTTAATAATGTTGTAGTTTTTCCAGTTCCACCACTCACTGAAGTTATTGTAAAAATTTTTGCTTTCTTCATTTTATCAACCCCTATTCTCCACGATTTCTAATTCGCCATTAATCAATCTTCCAGTGTAATCAAATACAATTTCATTAGAAACTAAAATTGTATTAAAATCAACTTCAACAATAATGTTTATTTCATCATAACCAACGGTAACTTCAATATCTTCATCATTAACTAAATCACTACCATCAGTAATTATTTCCTCAATTTTCATATATACATATTCATTTTCTAGATTTTGAACTCCGTATTCTAAAGCTTCTTCAATAGTACCAATTATCTTTTTTTCTTCTATTTTCATCATTCCTATTTGATAGAAGCAAATAAATAAAAAAATAATGACAGGGATAACAATCAAAAATAATACTAATGTCTGACCTCTATTATTCATATTATCCCTCATAAATAACTTTAGAAGTTTTTAAAACAATTTCATCACCTAAGATTAAATTTAATCCTGGAGTGATTACATCAACTTTTTTATTTAATTCAAGTACAGCATAGTCTTCTTCTAATTTTGTATACATTTCAATTGAGTTATTTTCAAGATAAATTTTTAAGTTATCTTGAATATCATTCTCGTATAATTCTGATATATAATCAACACTATTTTCCAATTTATATCTTTGATACATAATATTACCAAAATCAAATATTCCCATTACTAAAATTAAAAATATTGGTAAAATGATAATAAATTCTATTAAAGCTTGTCCTTTTTTATTCAGCATCTCATCACACCCTCATACCTTATAAATAATTATAACAAAATATATTGAAAAAAGATACCTAAGCACAAAAAAAATGATAAATAATTTATCATTTAATCAACGCATTTTCCTTGACCTTCTACTTCGCCAGCCACGTATTCCTTACCTAATAAGTCACAAGCCATGCTCGTAAATTGATCTTTAACAAATCCACCGAAGGCAGTAAAAAAGAATATTACAAAAACACCAATAACCGCTACAATAAGTAAATATTCTAACAAAGCTTGTCCCTTTATATTCATAAGAAATCACCACTATCAGTATATATTTTTTATCATTATTTGTCAATTATGTTATAATTAATTAGGTGAGATTATGGATATAAAAATATGTAACAAATTTAAAGATCGCTTACTTGGTAACTGTTTCAAAAATAATATTAAAAATATACTTTGTTTTCCAAAATGTAATAGTATTCATACATTTTTTATGAAAGTAAGCATTGATGTTATCATGTTAGACAAGAATAAAAGAGTAATTTACATATTTAACAATATTAAACCATGGCGGATTATTTTACCAAAGAAAAAAGTCTATTATACATTAGAATATCCAATTAACACACATAAATATAAAATTAAAGATTTAATAGAATTTTAAAAGAGATTACTAAATCTCTTTTTCTTGTTTATCAACAATTACATGAACAGGAACATCTTTAAATCTGTCAACCACTTCATTTTTATCTTCTCTAAAGATATTATCTAATTTTTCTTTAATTTGAACCTTATTAAATGGTTTAGCAATGTAATCAGCAAATCCACTCGCTAAATATCTTTCTTTAGACCCTGTAACTGCATCAGCTGTAAGCGCTATTACTGGTGTATTAAAGCCTGGAATTTTCTTTAACTCTTGAAATGCTGTTTCTCCACTCATAACAGGCATCATTATATCCATTAAAATTAAATCATAACTTTTACCAGAATGTATTAAATCAAGGCATTCTTGACCATTAGATGCCGAATCTATAATGAAATGCAACTCGTCTAAAGTCTTTTTTGCAACTTTAATATTTAACGCGCTATCATCAACAATTAAAATCTTCTTATTATGATAATCAATTTGTGGTTCAGAAATTGTTGATAATGGATGCGAATTAACATTAGTATTTACCTTTTTGCTAATTTTTTGTGGTATCTGTACTATAAAAATAGAACCTTTGCCAAATTGTGATTCAACGTTAATCTTACCATTCATCATCTCAACTAAACGTTTAGTAATTGCCAAACCTAAACCAGTTCCTTCAGTGGTTGTATTTCTATCAATATCTAGACGATCAAATTTAGAAAATAAACGATTAATATTTTCTGATTTAATACCACGTCCAGTATCTTCTACGCTAATAAATAATAAACAATTTTCTTCCTTATTAATGCATTTTATATTGATATTAATATGTCCTTTTTCGGTATATTTAATAGCGTTGCTAACTAAATTATTAACAATTTGTTTAACATGAGTTTTATCACCATACAATTCATATGGAAGATCAGATGCAAAATTAACATTTAAATCTATAGGCTTATCACCTATTCTTGTACTTAAAACTTTAATCATAGGTTCTAAACTTTCTTTAAGATTATATTGTGATTCAACTATTTCTAGTTTATTACTCTCAATTTTATTAATATCTAAAATATTACCTACAATTTCTAACAATGTATTAGAAGCATTTACAATATCTTCAGCGTCATCAATGACATCACTAGGTAGACAAGCTCTATAACTGATAATATCTTCACTTAAGCCAACAATAGCGTTTAAAGGGGTCCTTATTTCATGTGACATACTTGATAAAAAATCACTTTTAGCCATATTAGCCTTCTCTGCAATATCTTTAGCCTCATTGAGTTGATTAATCATACGCAAATCGGGGTTTTCAATCGTAAAATACATTGTATAACAAAGAATTGCTAAAATAAAGTCATAAATAATTAAAGCTGGAAAATACAAAGTTAAAAAATAAAATAAAGCAAGCATACCCAAAACTAAGAAAATAGTAATATAACGGCGGTCAAATTTTTTAATATTAAATAAAGTTACAACCATCGATAATGTCATTAAACAAGAAGCAATTGTATAGCCAACATCTACAATACCACCTCTAACATTAGTTACCATTCCAATTGAATATATTTCTACATTAAAGAACAGTAAAATAATGAAAGATAAAATACAAAATCCAGCTAATGAATAATCTAAAATATGATATTTTTTTTGAATAGATTCATAACTTATATATAAAATATAACAAAATAAAGATGCTAAAACTACAATAAAAGCAGTAGCCATAAAACGATTCATCCAATTAAATAATTGAACATAAAAATTTGTTTGCAAAGCATCGATTCCTTCTATAGCACATATCAAATGTGCTATTGTACCAATTAACGATTCAATAAAAGAAGCTCCCAAAATAATTTCGTAATACCTATTTTCTACCAATTTAACTTTCTTCTTGCTTGCATAAACAATAATCAACATTGATACAAAAATTAAAGAAACTAACGGCATTTCAAATTCAACTGACACTACAATCACCTACTATCTTAATATAGTATAACAAAAACTAAAAAAAAGATAAATATCTAAAATTTAATTTACCTTTCCTTCCAATGAGCTTTCATATATTTTTTAAAATCATATCGATCGTATTCCTCTATTTGTTTTAAAATAGGAACAATAATTTTGGCGTTTTGCGGTGTAACTTTGACATTGGCAAACACCTGCCAAACATCCCTAGCATAAACAGTCTTTTTATTATGATATACAGTTAACTCTTCATCCCACACATCTGTTGACCAATTTACTCTTAAATATTCTTTTGCACGAGCTTGCATATAATGAAGATGTATATCGCCAGTTAATTCACTTCTAATTATAGGAGTTGAATAATTTTCAATCATACTGTACATTCCAGTAGCCATCGAATCCCTTAAAATTGTTAAAGCCTCTTGCTTTTCCAACTTTCCTAAATCTAGTGGTTCCCCAAAAGTCATATGAATTTCTTTCGAATCGTGTTCATTAAAAGCTACAATAGGAACAACTTGACAGCCAGTATTTTTTGATAAAATGTATGGGCTAGCAAATAATTCTTGGACTAATAAATTTTCAGTATTATTCCAGCCACCTTCTGGAAAAACTAAAACACTACTTCCGTGGTCTAAAACATATTGCATTTTTAGTAAAGCTTCTTTACGGCTTACTGGATCCAATCTATCAACATATATAATGCCATTAAGCCAAGCCGCATACATTTGAGGATTATAATCTACTTGATCAGTTGTTCCTATCAAAACATAAGCATGGCGGTCTATATTAGCTAACGAAGCAATAATATCTTCATCAAAAGAATGCGTAGATGCAAAAATATATGGAGTACCTTTTTCTAATTTAGGATATGGAGACTTTCCATTATAAATTTCACTTTTAGAATTGGGAAAAGGATGAATAAACACTTTTCGCTTAATTGCCATTTTTAAAATATTACGAAAAAGCGGATTAATATAGCGCCTTAAAACTAACCCTTCTTTCGATGTAAAGTTGTATACATTCAAATGTTTTATTCTTCCCAAAAAAGGATTTTTTATCATATTTCTCACCAACAGTTTATATTCTAACATAATATAATTAGTAAGTAAAGTTATGCAAATTAAAAGCTTAAAGGTTTCTTTAAGCTTCTTCCATCATAAACTTTTCATAATGAGTAACAACTTCATCAGCAGGACCAATTTCTTTAATTTGTCCATCATGTAACCAAATAACACGATTACATAATTCTCTTAAAGCCTTACTACTATGTGATACAATAATAACAGTTCTATTTTCATCATTGATAAGTTCTTTCATTTTATTGTAACTTTTCTCTTTAAATTTAATGTCACCAACACTAAATACTTCATCTATAAGCATAATATCAGTTTCTAAAATAGCTGTAATTGCAAAAGCTAACTTAGAATACATTCCAGAAGAATAACTTCTAACTGGTTTATAAACGGCGTTTCCAAGTTCCGAAAATTCAATTATTTCATCAACTTTCTTTTCAATATCTTTTCTTTTAAATCCTAGTAGCATACCTGATAAGAAAATATTTTCATAACCAGTTAAACTCCTTTGAAATCCTACTCCAATAGATAGTAATGAAATTGAATTACCATGTAAATCAATCTTCCCATGGTCAGGTGAAAAAATACCAGCAATAGCTCTTAAAGTAGTAGATTTACCACTCCCATTTTTACCGCAAATACCAACTATTTCCCCTTTTTCAATTTCAAAAGAAATTCCTTTTACAGCTTTAAAAGTAGTTGCATTAAGTCCTGATAAGCCATTCTTTTTAATAGAAAATCTTTTTATATCTTTATAATAAATGTGTAAATCTTCAATTGTTATGGCAATTTCTCTTTTTTTCTTCATTATCCTCTCATCACCTTTACATATGTATTTTCATATTTATAAATAGTTCTAATACCAATGATAGATAGGATAATTCCTATAACAAACCAAATAAATAAAACTAATATATCTGCACCTGTAGAATATAATAACCCATTTCTAAAAGTTGTAATTAAGAAAGCCATTGGATTACAACATAATAAAACATTGTTATATGGTGCCGGAACTTTAGCACTGATATCATAAAAAATACCTGATAAGTAGAACATAAACTTTAAGCCAATAGCAGTTAAATTAACTAAATCATCAATAAAGACTCCAAAATGCATAAAAATACTACTTACACCAAATGTCACAATAACAGAACATAAAATAACAGGAAAAACCCATAAAATATTCCATGACAATGGAACTTTAAAGAAAATCATAAAAACAATTAATAAGCCAAAAGTAACCAACATTTTAAAGAAGTTAACAAATAATCTAACTAGCAATAAAACGTATTTTGGAACATAAACTTTAGTAACAATATCTTTATATCTAGCAACTATTTTAACACTAGCAGAAACTGTTTTATTAAAAAAGTTCCAAATAGCTAAGCCAGCAAATACAAAAACAGGAAAATACTCAGTTTTTGAACCAAAAACAATACCGGCTAAAAAAGTATAAATTAACATAAAACATAACGGTTCTAATATAAGCCAAATCCAACCTAAATAAGAGTCTATTATTTCAGTTTTAAGTTCAGCTTTTGTTTGATATAAAATGTAATCCCAATATTTTCGGATATCATTTATAAATCTCTTCATAATTCACTCCTCGAATAATCAATAAAAAAACATATTAATATGCGTTTTTGAAACATACTAATTATATAATAATACGCATATTATGTCAATTAATTGAATTAAATAGAGTAGTCTGTTCTTTCCATCATTTCATCTAAATAGTGGTAATCTTCATTCAACGTAACGCTTAAATTATTTGCATTAACAAAACCTACTATGTAATCAGTCGGAATAATTCCTTCAAAAAATTCTGTTCCTACATATTGATTGTATGGACTAACTACATTAGCATGTTCATCTTTACTTGCACCAATAATTACAAATGCCGAAATAGTTCTAACTGCACTATCACTTCTTTCTGATATTATAAAGTCAGCAAAATTTTCAGGTGATTCTAAATCACTTGGATAAAATGGTGCAATTGTGGTAAAAGCAATATTATCAACACCAATAATATTAGTTCCATTAACTAATAAGCCTTCATTTATAATTTTTTTAGCATTAGATAATTCAGTTGCATGATAAAAATAATCAAAATTTTCTAAATCTAACGAATTAATTAAATCAATAATATTCATAATATTCTCACAAACTTTCTTTTTATATTGTAATTATTTAATCATTATAGCCCCATACGGAGATAATTTGGATGAAGTCGAATCTTTAAGTGAATATACCTTAGGTTTATCTTTATACTCAGTCGGCAATGCTAAATTAACTTCTTGATTAGTCCTATTTATCGCAAACAAAGCTCTTTCATTGCCGTTAATTCTTTCAAACATGAAATACTGTAAATTTATAGTATGTATTTTTAAATTAGCAGTTTCCAAAAATGGATTAGAATTTCTAGTTGACGTTATTTTTCTAAAGAATTGTAAAATATCTTGATCTTCATTACCCCACGGGAATGTCTTTCTATTGGCTAAATTTCCATATCCTTGAACACCAACTTCATCACCATAAAATATTGATAATATTCCAGGCATAAAAGCTAAAGCAAAGACATACGCTTTATATATCTCTTTTCCATGTTCAAATTGTTCTGGTGTTAAGATGAATTTTTTACAAAATTCAAAATCAGTTATAGTAGGATCCCAAGCCCATTGTTTATATTCACTATAAAAATCTGTTCCCAAAATATTTATTATTCTTGAAATATCTTGAGTGGAAGTAAAATTCATTAATGTAAATATTGTTTCGTCAGGATAATTTATCAAGATATTTTTTATTACACCTGATAATTTATTAATATCATTATGTTTAAAATATCTAATTAAAGCATCAATTAATTGATAATTCATAACAGTATCCATACATTTACCACTAGAAATATAGCCACGTTTTGGATTAGTTTTTCCATATTCTGGTTGCATTGGATCATCCCAAACTTCACCAATTATCAAACCATCTTCTTTATTTCTTTTAACGGCATTTCTAATTAGTTCAATAAAATAATCGGATAGTTCATCGGCAACATCTAGCCTTAAACCATCAATACCACAATTAAACCACTTATCAATTACTCCGCCAACTCCTGTTATATACTCTTGCCACTCCTTAGAATCACAATTACATCTTGGCATATTTTCAAATCCAAACCAATATTGATATTTTATTTTTCCATCTTCAAATGAATTATGATAGAAATTTAAAAATGGACTATTATGATTTTGATAGGCCCCAATAGTATCAAAATGATTATATTGATTAAAATATTTAGAATCATTTCCCGTATGGTTAAAAACACCATCTAGTATAACTCTCATTCCTCTTTTATGGGCTTCATCACATAAATTTTTTAAATCATCTAAATTACCTTTATACGGATCAACAATCTCATAATCACTAGTATCATAACCATGATTAGATTGACTAAACATAATGGGGCTTAAATACAAAATACTTACACCTAATGATTTGATATAATCTAATTTTTCTGTAATACCGTTTAGGTCTCCGCCATAGAAATCTATATTCCAAAGTTCATCTATATCTGGTCCTATATGCATATCCTCTTGCCAATTGTAATGAATAATTCTTCTTGGCATCTCTTTTAATTTTGCATCAGTGCTACGATAAAAGCGATCAACAAAGATGTGATACATTATTTTACCTTTAGCCCAATCAGGTACCTTAAAATTAGTACTCATCTTCCACATTTCTTCAAGTATTATTCTACTCTCATCATGTAAAATATTTTCTTTTTTATGATACTTAAACTTACCTTCTAAATTATAAGTGAAATAATAATGATATAACGCACTAGTGTTTAATGTCATCTCATTACCGAATATCGCTTTACCATTTTCACATTTAATAAAATGAAGAGGCACACTACCACAATTATCAACAACAAAATAAACATTATCAATCCAACCATTAGTTGGTATTGCAATTTCTATATAATATTTACACTTATCTTTATCACTCTTTACTTCATTAATTTTATAATCTACTTTACTCATTAAATACACCCTTACTAATAATGTTATTTTAACAATCTTTAAACTTTATTAATTAATAATACCTCCCGTTTATCAATTTCCATTAAAGAAAAATCTTTTTGTTCTTGACTAAACAGTCTTTCATTTTTTACTAATCTATTATGTGTAAACATTTGATTCAAAACAACAGCTACTTCTGAATCATTACAATAATAATCTTCTTCTACATAATATGGGTCAAATATATAAGTAAAAATTTCATCCATCTTTGTTATTAAAACATAATGTTCTGTTTCTTGATAACATCTAGCCATTATACAGCCATTATTATTTAAACATTCTTTCATTTTAGCAAGAGTAACCTCTTTACCCTCTAATACTTTACACTTAATTTGAAAATCATTAGTTTTTGTATAATTTAATATCCAATTTGATAATTTATCAACGGCCCTTCTTGAAGTTCCAGCTTCTCCTATTATTCCATGGACGCCTTCAGCATCTAAAGTATATCGATAAATTGCTTTTAATAATTCAACAGGAATTTCCTCACGCTCAAATAAAAATAATAATGCGTTCAATAAAGTGGTAGTCCCACAATCATATTCTGTAATTTGAAAAGTTAAAGGTATTTTCATAAATCCTCCTAATTAAAATTTATTGTCTTATCTACAATATAATTTTATCAAATTTATCTAATTAATTCCATAATTATTATATAAAAAAAGAAGTTCAATAACCTCTTTTTTATTACATAGCTGAATATCCACCATCAATATATAATTGAGCACCTGTTACGAATTTAGATTCATCACTTGCTAAATATAAACAGCCGTAAGCAACATCAATTGGTTCACCAGCATGACCGATTGGATGTTTTTCACTCATTAATTTTTCATATGCAGGAAGTCCGCCTTCCATTCTAGAACCTAACTCTTTAACAAGTGGTGTCATTATTGTACCTGGATGAATTGAATTTACTCTAATATTATTTTTTGCATAACTAATAGCATCTTGTCTAGTCATTGCAAATACGGCGCCTTTAGCTGCATGATATGGCGTTAATTCATGTGAACCTAATGTTCCATAAATACTAGATAAATTTACAATACTTCCTTGTTGATTTTTTAACATATAAGGAACGGCATATTTAGTACAATAAAAAACTCCTTTAACATCAACATTAAATACTTGATCCCATTCACTTACAGTTAATTCATGAGTTTTTTTATCAGCACCTGTTATTCCAGCATTATTAATTAAAATATCAATTTTACCAAATGTTGCAGCCACCTCATCAATTGCTTGTTTTACATTTTCTTCATTTGAAACATCAACTTTCCAAAATTTAGCAACTCCACCATTAGCTACAATCTCATTAGCTGTTTGCATACCGTTTTGTTCATTAATTTCAAATACAGCAACTGCACATCCTTCCTTAGCAAAAAGAATGCTTGTCTCTCTACCCATTCCAGCTCCAGCGCCTGTTATAATTGCAACTTTATTTTTTAGTCTATCCATAATTATTCTTCTCCTATTCTATTATATTACAATACCAATATAACACATACAAAGCAAGTTGTCCATTATTAATTATCATTTAATGACATAGTCAGTTCAATATTACCAGTTGTTAAAAACTTTTTTAAATCATTTTCACTTACATCTTTTACTTTTCCAAGTCTTGTATAACTCCAGCTATTAGAGCCATAATGAATTGTTATTTCATCACCTTGATATAAAACAATATCACCAATATTTGTAGTAATATATTCATCATTAGTTGGTAATGAGAAATCTAATTTGCCAACTTTTTCAAACTCACCATAATCTCTCATTGAAATAATTATGTCATTACTGCTTAATTTCTCATACAACTCTTTAGCAGCTAAATTATTATCTAAAATTACTGATAATACTTCACCATTAACTTTTATATAAATTATCATCTCATCTTCACCTCCATCATTTTTCTCTTCACTATTACTTTTAATTTCATTAGATTTTTTTTTATTTTCTTTGTTAATAAATTCACAATAAACAAATATAGCTGCTAGTATAAGCGCTAAAAGTATCACTATTATTATAACTGCCTTTCTCATCTTTAATTCTCCCTATCTTTATAAATTATATCATAAAATATTCAATTATGATTTTCCTTATTATTCTAAATACAATTATATTATAGTATAATAAAATTAATTAATGGAGGATAAAATGACAATAACAAAATTATTAAAATTAAATAATGATAATTATTACATAATGGTTGATGTCGAATACAAAAATAAAAATAATATGATAAATTTATGTCTAAAAAATTATAAAGAAGATTATTGGGATGGTGGAGATTGCTCAATTTTGATTGAAAATATTGAAAAAAATTATACTCAAGATAAGGCTTTAATATATGACAAAAATATTTATTTTATGGCCAATATATTATATATCTATGATAGAATGCCATTTATTAGTGGAATTAAACATATTCATTATAAACAAAATGATAAATTTATTATTTCCGAAACTTATATATGCAAAGAAGAAATTGATAATTATATAAATAAATTTAATATTAAAATGAATTATCAAAATACCAATACTTCTTTACAAGCAGCATTAAAAAATAGTTATCAATAAAATAAAACTACCATAATGTAAAATTAATAAAACACAATTAGATTTATTTAATATAATTACTAAAATTTTAAGTAAATAAAAAGCCTTTTCAAATGGCTTTTTTATTTTACACTTTAACTATAAATTTATTAAGAAGTTATCTACTCATCTAGGACTAATAAATAATATTGCTTCAATTTTGTCAATAAATCCAATCATTTCTTCAATTAATACTTTACTATCATACTTCAACAGAAAATATATTTTATCTTATTTTTACATTAATTTTCATAATTTCACTGACAAGACTCACTTATTTAATCATTACTATATTATATCACCTTTTTTTGATACATTTATAACTATTCCCATACTAATCATTGTAATCAATAAACTAGACCCACCATAAGAAAGGAATGGTAATGTAACACCTGTTACTGGTATTAAACCTACAACAACCATAAGATTCATTAAAGTTTGAAAAGAAAAGCCAAACATAATTCCAAAAGCTAAATATTTTCCAAATGAATCATTACACGTAATAGCAATTATAAAGCCATTTATTATAATACTAACAAATAAAATACTAACTATTAAAATTCCTAAAAATCCAAATTCTTCACTGATAATTGAAAAAATAAAATCTGTTTGTGGTTCAGGTAAATAAAAATGTTTTTGAATTGAATTACCAAATCCTAATCCAAATAAACCACCTGGTCCAATAGCATATAGTGATTGAATAATTTGAAACCCACTACCTAGTGGATCACTCCAAGGATTTAAAAACGATAAAATCCTAGCTAATCGATATGGGGCAATGGCGATTAAAATAGTAATTCCAACAATACCTAAAATAACCATCTTTAAAATAAAGCTATAATTCATCCTACCACTACTAAATAAAATTCCCATAATTGAGATGACAATAATTGTTCCGGTTCCAAAATCTGGTTGTAACATAATTATTCCAAATATTAAAAATGTAAGTATTAAAATTGGAATAATATTTTTATGATTAGTCAAATATTTTGAAGAAAAAATAATTAATCCTAATTTTGTAAATTCACTTGGTTGAATTCCAAATGAACCAATTCCAAACCAACTTCGACTTCCATTTCTAACGGTACCTATACCTGGTATTAAAACTAATATTAAAAGAATTATACAAAATATTATTATATATTTACTATATTTATAATAATTATGATAGTTTATTTTACTTACAACATACATTAAGGTAATGCCAATTAAAAAAAATAAACTTTGATTTTTTAAATATTTTAAAGCATCATCATATTTATATTCAGCCCATATATGTGACGATGAATATATCATTAAAAGACCAAATAACGATAATATAATTATGCTTATAATTAATAATTTATCGGTTTTATATCTCATAACCAAACTCCATATATTAATGATATTAAACTCATAAATAAACCCATTATCCAAAATATTTTAACAACTTCATTTTCTGGTAAATACATTTCAAAAGTATGATGAATTGGAGTCATAGGAAAAATTCTTTTTCTTGTCACTTTATAATATATTCTTTGAATAACACAAGTTAATGTTTCTATTACAAATACAAAACCAATTAAAACTAATAAAAGTTCATGACGAGTTAAAATTGCTACTATCCCTAAAGTCGCTCCTAAAGCTAGAGAACCTGTATCACCCATAAATATTTTAGCTGGATTAACATTAAAAAATAAAAATCCTAAAATGCAACCTGATAAAACAAAAATAAATATGGCTACACTTTCAAAGCCTAGCATCCAACCGGTATTTATAGTAATAATTCCTAAAGTTAATAGAGAAATTAAAGATAAACCACCAGCTAAGCCATCTAAACCGTCGGTTATATTTACCGCATTACTACTACTTAATAAAACAAGTAAAATAAATACGCCATATAACCATCCAATATTTATTTTTAATCCTATCGAGTGAATCCACAGCAACGGCTCATTACCAGAACTTAAAAATAAATAAAAAATAATTATTGCTAAAATGACTTGTAATATTAGTTTAGAAGTTTCACTTAATCCTTGATTATTTTGTTTTATTACAATTAAATAATCATCAATTAAGCCTATTAAAGAATATCCTAAAAAAGTAAAAAGACAAATGAATAAATTGTAAGTCATTTCAATCTTATTTGTAATAATAAATAGACATAAAATAATTATTGTGGGAATTATAAATATTAAGCCACCAAAAGTTGGAACATATTTTTTACTATCATGTTTTCTTTCCAAATAAATACTTAAATGTTGTCTTAAATTGTGTCTTCTTAAAATAGGCAAAAGTATAAATCCTGTAAGTAATGATAATATTAAACCAAATAGAAAAGAGATAATACATTTTATAAATAGTAGCATATATACCTCCTATATAAATATATTCTTAATTATTATAGAAAGCACAAAAAAACTAGTTATTCACTAGCTTTATTTTCTACTATTTTTTTCTTTTTATTGTAATTTTTTCTTTTATGATAAGAATTTTGTTTTTCATATTTATATGACTTATTATATTGTTTCTGATAATGTTTTTGTTTTTTATCTTTATTAACTGTTACTGTATAGTAATGAGTGTTTTGAAATATCATAATAATTACTAGACCAACACACAATATACCAAATATTACATAATCATAGAAATCTTTCGTATCTTTTAAGACTAAACGATAATACAATTCTTCTAAGGGATTTCTTTCAGTAACTGTTTCTACCTGCACAACCTCATTAGTTAAAGCACATATTGAAATAGGTGCACATAACATGATTAATATAGTTATAGTTACAACTACCCTATTAAAATACATATAACATTCCCCCTACCATGATCAAACTAATTATAGCAAATTATTGGTATAAAAAACAATAATTTTAATAATAATCATCATATTTATCAAATATATTACTAAATATTTCATATTATTCACTTAAATATAGTCTTATGGTCTCTCCTTCATATACATCAATTCCAGCACTAGGTGTTTGATAAATTACAGTTCCTTTTCCTTCATATTTAACTTTAAAATTTTTTAATCTACTTTTTGCTTCTTTTAATGTTAATCCTGTTACATCAGGTACTTCATAATATCTTTTATCTGGATACACATATTCTTTAGGCATACCTTCAGAATCATATTTTAGGTTTAAAATTGGAATTGCACTCAATAAAAAATTACGAGCTAAAGGAGCAGCTACAGTTCCTCCATATTGACTTACTCCTTTGGCATTATCTACTGCAATATATATTACAATTTCTGGATTATTAGCTGGCATAAAGCCAATGAATGATGTTATATAGTTACCACTTAAATATTGTCCATCAACTGCCTTTTGAGCCGTACCAGTTTTACCACCAACCCGATATCCAGCAATATAAGCATTATGACCTGTTCCGTTAGCTACTACACTTTCTAATGCATATCTAACTTTTTTACTAGTATCTAAACTGATAACATCTCTTATTTTAGTAGGTTTATTTTGAAGTATTACTTGATTAGTCTCTGGATCATTTAGACTTTTAACAATATATGGTTTATATAATGTCCCGCCATTGATAGCCGCACTAACAGCCGTAATTTGCTG
>CALVOZ010000002.1 GCA_944350495.1 uncultured Bacilli bacterium | reverse complement strand
GTTGGACCTGTCTCTCCTTGTGGACCTGTTGGACCTGTCTCTCCTTGTGGACCAGTTGGCCCTGTTTCTCCTTGTAATCCTGTTGGGCCTGTTTCTCCTTGTGGACCTGTTGGACCGGTTGCACCTTGAGATCCTGTTGGACCGGTTGCACCTTGTAATCCTGTTACACCAGTGGCTCCAGTAGCTCCTGTTGGACCTTGCGGTATTGTTAAATTCAGTATAAAATTTGGTGCACTACCTGTAATGGTTGCAATGGCATTTGTACCTGGCGCTCCTGTTGTTACCGCACCAATAGTTAAGACAGGTGTAGCTCCTGTTGGACCTGTTGCGCCAGTAGCTCCAGTTGGGCCTGTTGCTCCTGTTGGACCGGTTGGTCCTGTTAACCCTTGAGGACCCGTTGGCCCTGTTGCACCAACACCTGGGCCAGTTGGACCGGTTGGTCCAGTTGGACCTATTTGGCAAATATACTTAGGAGTTAAATCAATATTATATTTATTTATTAAATAATCTTCATAACTATTGCAATCCCTATTCATATTTACCTCCTTTCACTGTAATATATGAAAAAAAATAAAGTTTGATATGGACATTTTATCTATGATATTTTGATATTTTGCCCAATACTTAATAAAGTAGTATCTAAATTATTTATTTTCATTAAATTAGATACTGTTGTATTATATTTTTTAGCAATCTGATATAAATTATCGCCTTTTTTTACGATGTAAATATTGTCATTACTACTTTTAGGTATTAATAATTCTTGACCAATTGATAAAAAATTATTACTTAAATTATTAGCCGTTTTTATTTGTTCAACCGTTGTATTAAATGCATTGGCAATGCTAAATAAATTATCTCCTTTTTTTACAGTATAATACGTATCAATTAATCCTAAATACTTGTTAATTGCGTTAGTAACAGCCTGTGCCATTCTTTCATAATTATTTATAATGCTTTCCTCATCGTATGCTAAATCACCATATTCAATAATAATTGATTCTCGATTACCAACATCTCTTAATATTTCATGATAATCCAATGCTGGATTACTGGGTAATCTTCGTTGGTAATATTTATTAACTTTTAAACCTATATTAGATAATTCATTAGCTATTAAACTAGCTAATTTAGAACTATCATCCAATGAGTAAATTATCTCAACACCACCATATGTTTTTCCAATACTGTTAGTAATTACGATTGTTTCTTTAGTATTAGGAGTTTCTTCATCAATTAAATTAACTCTCTCATCTATAGATATATCTTCATCACTTGTTCTTACCATATATGTTTTAACGTTTTCTTTTTTTAAATTTTCATTTATACAATTACTTATTTTTAAAGTATAATCTTTTTCTTTAATCTCTTTACCTGAATTACCATTATCAGAACCGCCATGTTCTGCATTAATTACAATTATATTATTCACAATATCACCATTATAATTTTATAATTTAATAAAATAAATTATGCATAACTTTTATTTGACTAGCAAAAAAAAGCAAGTTTAATACTTGCTTTTTAATTTATATTTATGATGTCACGCCAATTAGAAGGAAAACTAATTTTGTTTAAAATATAATCTAATGGTATACTATCAATTCTACCATCTAATACATCTATTTCATATCCAATTTCATTAACCAATTCTCTAAATTCCTCTGGACTTAACATTTGTTTCATAATAATGATTACAGAATATAAATCATTTTTACCATATATATAATCATCGTCTTCTTTTGGAATATCTAATTGATAATGATATTTAGTATCTGGAATAACTCTTTGAGTTTTATGGTCGTATAAAATATCTTCGTGAGCACATAAGTTACGATAATTTGATAGTATTGATAAATATATTCCTAGTGATGCCACATCAATATGATACATATTAGCAATCTCTTCTTTATCTTCATCTTTTAAAATTGTAAATAATTCTGATACTATTCCAAATGATAATACTTTTACTAAAATCCATAATGGAATATATCCATAATTATTAGTATAGTGAATTGTTGCAGAGTGTTGTTTTCCATTTACCCTAATTTGCCTTTTCATTTTATCTAAAACATCATGAACTTGTCTAGCTCGCATTGGATCTTGATTAAAATTTGCAGAATTTAAATAATCTTTTTCCCTAAATCCATATTTCTTAGATAATACATAACTTATAAGTGATTTAACATTATTCTCGATTACTAAAATATGTTTGAAATATATGTTACGCATTTGTCTATCAAACACGAAGGTAGCATATAATTCTTCAAAAGTAGTTCCAGGTAAAAACTTTGAACTATTATAATTAGACATAAAAAGATGACGATAACCACTAATAAAGAAGTAATTTTCTTTAAGTAATATATTTTTAGTTTTTTCAACATTAGATATAGTTAATCCTTTAGACTTTAAAATGTCAACTTGCTCATCTAATGTCTTAAACACTTTGCTACTACTCATGCTATCACCTATTATTAAGTATATCATATATTTTTAGAAAAAAATATGATTTTATAAGTGCTTTACATCTTAAAATAATTAATAATTCCATCTACAATCATATCTGTAATTCTATTTTGATATCCCTCATTTATTAAATTATTACGATCTTTACTATTAGATAAAAATCCAAGTTCAACTAATACTCCAGGTTTAGTTACCAATTTATTAAAATACATATTATTAATTTCTTGAATTTCTCTTTTGGTATCTATTGATTCTTTTATTTTTTTAGCTAATAATATATTTTTACTATTTATATCATCATAAAAAACTTGCGCTCCACTCCATACTGAAGATGTAGTTGAATTCAAATGAATAGAAATATATATATCTGCACTACTATTATTTATAATTTTTGCCCTATTATATAAGTCACTTTTCTTACGATATCGAACTCCAATATTACTTAAATCATAATCTCCATATCTTGTTAAATATACAGTGGCACCATTACTCTCTAATTTGTAAGCTAATATTTTTACAATTTCTAAATTAATATTCTTTTCATAAATATCTTTATAATTAGCACCTACATCAATACCTCCATGTCCAGCATCTAAATATATAATTTTTCCTAGTAATGGTAATTTATAACTATATACTTTGTTAATGAGTAAAATATTTAGAATTATTAAAAATATAAAATAAAATTTATGTTTCATAATAATATATATGTAATATATTTTATATTTTAATATATCTAAATAAAAAAAGAGTTATAATAACTCTTTATTTAAATATATTAAATGGTTCACGTTTAGGTATTTCTAATTGAAATTTCATTTTTTCTTTAGTTATTGGGTGTATAAAAGATAAATAATATGAATATAGGGCTATTTGTTGACCAACTTTAGCATTTTTATTATATCTTTGATCTCCCCATAATGGCATATTACGACTACTGAATTGTACCCT
The DNA here is from genome assembly GCA_944350495.1 of uncultured Bacilli bacterium. Classification (GTDB taxonomy): domain Bacteria; phylum Bacillota_I; class Bacilli_A; order RF39; family UBA660; genus UBA5578. Next base: position 304,395 of record CALVOZ010000002.1, on the reverse strand, counting down.
AATTTGATGATTACGGCCTGTTTTAAGCTCAATATCTACTAAACTTAGGTTATTTATTGTTTTAATTCTTTTGTAGATTAAAATAGCTTCTTTTCCTCTATTATCAACATATACCATATTAGTTTTGTTATTTTTATATAATTTATCAATTAATGTATCACTATCTTTAGCATTGCCTTCAACAATAGCATAATATTTCTTTTTAATATCTTTAAGTCGCATTTGCTCACTCAATCTAGAAGCTGCTTTACTCGTTTTAGCAAACACCATAACACCACCTACCGGTCTATCTAAGCGATGCACTAAACCTAAATATACATTACCCGGCTTATGATATTTCTCCTTAAGATATTCTTTAACAATAGTTAACAAATCTTTATCTTTACTATCATCTTCTTGAACTGGAATATTTATTTTTTTCTCAACGACAATAATGTGATTGTCTTCATATAAAATATTATTCATCAGCTTCCCATCTTCCATAAATACCACATGGTAATACTAAATCATTTTTAGTAATTGGCAAACCAATTTCTCCTGCACTAATAACACCACCATATTTTGGTTCCATGGAAGTCTTTAAAATATTTAATAATACCGTACTAGAAATACCTGTAGTATATGAATTAATTAAAAAGAATAAAGGTTTATCACTCAAAATGTTCATACAAGCCTTAATTAATTTATCTAAATTATGTTCAAATTTCCACATTTCACCATTAGGTCCTCTACCATAACTTGGAGGATCCATTACAATCGCATCGTATTTATGCCCCCTTCTTGCTTCCCTTTCAACAAACTTTAGACAATCATCAACTATAAATCTAATGTAATTATTTTCTAAACCACATAATTTCATATTTTCTTTAGCCCATTCATTCATCCCTTTAGAAGCATCAACATGAACAACTTCTTCAGCTCCAGCATAAGAACAAGCCATAGTTGCACCACCAGTATAGGCAAATAAATTTAAAACTTTGATTGGGCGATTAGCTTTTTTTATTTTATTTATCATAAAATCCCAATTAGCTGCTTGTTCTGGGAATAAGCCAGTATGTTTAAAATTAGTTGGGCTTACTTTAAAAATTAAATTTTTATATGATACAGTCCAAAATTCTGGCAATTTTTTAAGAAATTCCCAATGCCCACCACCTTTTGAACTTCTAAAATAATGGCCATCCGGATTTTTCCACAATTTATCTTCTTCACTAGTTATCCACATAGCTTGTGGATCTGGTCTTCTTAAAATAACATTCCCCCAACGTTCTAATTTTTCACCATTGCCAGCATCTAAACATTCATAATCTTTCCATTCATTACTTATTGTAAGCATCTTATCAACTACTCTCTATAACAAAATTTTATCTACACCACTTAATGATTTACTCATCTCTTCAACAAATGAATCAAATCCACATAAAACAACTGGATATTTACTATTATTATATTTACCAAATTCATTAGTAGTATCTAGCTTTATTTTTTCTTCACCATAATATTTATTAGCGCGACTAACTAAATATTTATTAATGCCTAAATAACGTTTATCCACATATAATGTGTCCAAGTTAGGAACATTAATTAATACTCTAAGTACACTTTCAAATTCCCCATCGGTGACAGCGTTATATAAGTTATCATCTAATGATTCATCTAAAACATCATTTATTTTACCTATTAATTCAACATAATTATCAAAAGTGTGTTGAATCCTATTATCAATATATAGTAATTCTGTAATAATATCCTTTTCTTCTATAATACAATTAATTAAATAATCCCTCATTTCAAACACCCTCTTATTCTTATGATAATGAATTTTTTTTCTTTAATTCAGCTTCGTTTACTAAACTATCAATATATCCGATGACATCTTGAGAATAATCAGAACCAGATATAGCTTGACTGACTTGTGATTTCCACTTATCCATATCTTCTCTATGAAATATTCTACTTACTCCAGTTATCTCTCCCCTATTAATTTTTGCAATAATATCTGATTTAGTTAGCTTAGATACTTCTACAAAATTATCTAAATGCATTACATATGTAGCATTACCACTTGCTACTCTTTTTGAAGCAATATCTTCATAATATTTTTCAAAAATAACAGTTCCACTAGGATATAAATATCCAATATATCCTTCAAATTCATTGATACCCTCTAAATAAAATAAATAACCACTATTCTCTAAAAAATCTCTACCTATTACCATTCTTCTAATTTTTTCTTGTTCACTTAAAGGCATAGCTGAATCATGAGGAACTGGTAATATTTCACTAGCTTCTCTTTTCCCCTTTGGAATAATATCCCAAGAAGCTAACAATGCTTTATTGGCTTCAATTTTACTTACAATTTCAACTAATGCTTCAGCATCTTTACTTTTAACATCGAAATTAGCAATATAATTTTCATCATAGCCAAACATTCTAAGTAACTCAGCTACTCGATTAACACTAATACGGAAACGTTTAAATTCTGGATGGTGTGACATCAATCGTTCAAAATCTCTTTTAACATCGTCAATTGTAATTACTTTCTTTTTATTCTTTTCATAATCATTAACTACAATTGAAGTTTGATAATTAGGATTGGCTTGTCGGTATTCTTCAACTGCTTCTAAATACCTATAAACATATAAAATAGCATTATTAACTAGTAATTTACCATCAGTATTAACTTCACCACGGTCTAGAATACTTTGAGCAGCTAATAAGCAAAATTTATCATAGTCAAAACAATCAACTAATTTTTCTATATCTATATCTTGATTAAAAAATGATACGAATTGTCGTGAGCCGATAATTGATTTATCAAATCCACTTTTCATACTAATTAAAAATTCGCTGAAAGGGAAAGAAGTTCTACTAGAGCGCATGTATTCTTGATATATGTCAAAAACTATATCATAGTATTGTGACTTTTTACCATTGTTTAAGACATCTTCATATCTTCGACGATCTTTACGTAGAATATTTTTTATAAATTGAATTAAGTCTTCTTGAGTACCTGTTTGAATAACTTTTAAACACTCATCATAATCTTCTTCAGGTGTTAAAGTGCTTTCAGCCTTTGCTTGAGCATAAGCTACTAAAGAAAATGTTGTCCTTCTTCTTCCATCTTCACGATCAGATATTTCTAATAAAGGTGGAATAACATATGAAAGAGATTTAGATTTTAAAATTACACTCATAGGTTGATAATAGTATTTTTCTAGAAATTCAGCATACATATTCTTTTTACCTTTAACTTTTGCATTCATCAATAGAATATCAAAGTTTCTATCATGATCTCCCAAATGAATTGATCCAATATAAAACATACTTGGATTAAATAATTCATCAATATTAAAAGTATCTTTAAAAGTCATAAAAATCACCAAATATATTATATCATTTTTTTTAAAATAAAAAAGTAAGAAATAAATTCTCACTCATTTTATTTACAATCTATATTTATTTTATAAAAATATTACTTTTTTTACTATTATTAATAAATTTAATTAAATTTTACTTATATTATATTTTATAAATCTTCAAACATCATTCTTTGAATATGATAAGGATCATCTAAGTACATTTTATATGTTTTATAAATTTCTGTATCTTCATAATTTATTTTAGCAAAGTTATTATTTAAATCTAATATTTCACCATTAATATATGATATTAATATAGGTGAATGTGTAGCTATTATAAATTGCGAACCACTCTTCACTAAATCATCTATTAAGCATAATAGACTTAGTTGTCTTTGTGGTGATAGCGCAGCTTCTGGCTCATCTAAAATATATAAGCCATGATCATAAAACCTATTTTTAACTAGCTTTATAAATGATTCCCCATGTGAACACTCATGAAGATTACCGCCATATTCACCATATAGTGGTCCTTGTCCACCTTCTTCACTAATTCTTACAATTTCAGAAGCTACATTATAAAAGCTTTCAGCTCTCAAAAAATATTTTGTTTTTGGTTTATTAAAGGTAGATACTCTTAAATATTTACATAAGTTTGAATGAGTATTTTTGGTACTAAAATTAAAATTTTGAGACCCTCCTTCAGCATTAAGTCCTAATTGTATTGCCAAAGCTTCTATTAAGGTCGATTTACCAACTCCATTTTCACCAATTAAAAACGTCACTGGTTTTGTTAAATTTACCTCATTCATATTTTTTAAAACCTCTATATTAAATGGATAAATGTTAAAATCTTCTATTTTATCACGTTCTAATGTTATTCTTTTCACAAACAATTCTGAATTCATATTATCACCTTTTAATTACATTGAGTTATTGTTTAACTTTTCTTTTTACTATTAAGTCATTAACATAAGATTGAAAAGCAGATAATTCTTTATCATATTCTTCTTGTGCTCTTGGATCATTACTATCGATAAAACCATCTATTGTTCCGTCTTTATATAATATAAGATACCAATCTTTATTACAACTACAAGCTAATTCGCCTACATAAGATAAACTTTTTTGTAATTCTTCTATTCCCTGGACTTTCATTCGTTGATAACGAAGACCAATAATTGTTTTTTCAAGTGAAAAAAAATCACCCATGTAATTAGATCCAGTTCTTCGCTTTACTGTTGGCCTTTTATCAAAATAACGAGTTACTGGTATGTATGATTTCATTGAATTAATGTTACAACCTGTTTTTAAATCTAATAAACATTGATAATTATATACACCATTATAATAATTACCACTATTTTCTAAAATAGGAGTTACTAAAAATGGTAGCACATCATGGTTATACTTGGTTACATGCTCATTTGTTGCACCAATAATTGTTCCTACAATGTTATCTCCGTTATCATTCATATACTCCATCATTTGCTTTAAAGTACTGCGGCAAGTTTCATACAATTCTCTTCCAAGAATCCCTTTTGGAGCATATTTACTAACTTCAATTCCTTGAGCTATTAAAATATTACCGTTTCGTTGTACTAACATCATTGCAAAATCTTTATGTTCTAAAGTAGAAATACTAACAAGACGCATATGTTCGCTTTTTAAAAATTGTCTAAATAAAATTGCCGCATCACCATTAATTCTAAAACAATTACCTGCTCGATATCCCATTACTAAATTCCTTGAATCAGATAAATCTAGAATTTCACTAATATATTCATTATCTAAAACAATGTCTATTTGAGGAATTGAAGATGCATATTTTGTTTTTAAATAACTATTATATATATCAATATTTATTTCAATAATTTTCTCCTCATCAGCATCTAACAGATCATACCGATGTTGGTATGATTCTATCATATCATTAAATACATCCCCAGTAATTGATGCTGCTTCAACATAACTAGGTATATATCTGCCTTGAAATAATGCAGAAATTTTTTCCTTATTCATTTTTGTACCTAAACGATTAATAAAATATTCAAATTCATTATAAAAGTATGCAAAATGAATAAACAAATCTTGAAAGTTTCCATTTAACATTTGTTTAAATAAGTTGTTACAATCTTTCTTATTCTCAAATAACAGTTTGCGCAATAAAGGTTTTGACCCATTTTTAGTATCTAAGTTTACCACTAAATAATAAAGCATTTCATAATCTAAATCACCATATTTATGATTCAAAATATCTACACAATTTTCATAGCCAAAAGCAATATACATTTTATATGCTATTAAAGTAAAACTAGTATCTTCATAAATTGCTCTTTTACGAAGTGCCCATTCCATTGTATCAATTAAATAGTCTGATTTATGTTCAAATGGTATTTCATATAACATAGATTTTAAGTGATTAATATGTCTTTTAGAAATAGTTAAATATTGTTTAGGCGACAGTTCATCTTCAAAATAATTGATTTGTTCATCATTATATTTTAAATAACTAATTAAAGAAAAAATATTTCTAGACATTATAACTCGAAATAAAATCATATAACTAGGTGTATTTAAATGATATAAAAACAAATCGGTCAACTTATCATCTTCAACACCATAATATTCATGTAAAAATAGTTGAACATATGCAATTTTATTCTTCTTTTTTAATTTCATAAAAATATTAAAAAGTGGAATAACACTTAACATATTTTTATATTTATAAGAGTTAATTGTTTCAACAAACTTATCTTTCTTCATACTAATAAACCTCGTTAATTTCATATGCATTATTATAGCACAACTAAAAAAAAAGAAAAGCCTTGGAAAAACTTTCCAAGGCATGAACTGTATAATATTATCTTTTTGAGAATTGTGGTGCACGACGTGCAGCTTTTAGACCTGGTTTCTTTCTTTCTTTTGCTCTAGAATCTCTAGTAACAAATCCAGCTCTTTTTAAAATTTTTCTATAACTATCTTCGTTTCCTTCATTCGCTTGATCATACTCTAATAAAGCTCTTGTAATTCCTAAACGAATAGCACCAGTTTGACCTGAAGCACCACCACCAGAAACTTTAACTTCGATATCAAATTTATTTTCATTATTAGTTGCTACTAATGGTTGTTTTAAATCCATTACATAAGTTTCATAAGGCATGAATTCATTAACATCTCTACCATTAACAGTTATTTTTCCGCTACCAGCAGTCATTTTAACTTGAGCTACTGAAGACTTTCTTCTACCTGTACCTGTAAATACTTTTGCCATTGAAATCCTCCTTATTTAACTTCCATTACTGATGGTTGTTGAGCAACATGTGGATGCTCAGCACCTTCATAAACGAATAATTTTTTAAACATTTGACGTCCAAGTCTGTTTTTAGGTAACATTCCTTTAACAGCTCTTTCTACCATTTCTACTGGATAATTCTCAATCATTTCACGTGCAGTTCTTTCTCTTAATCCTCCAGTGTATCCACTATGATCATAGTAAACTTTTTTATTTAATTTATCTCCTGTAAGATTAACTTTTGAAGCATTAATAACAATTACATAATCTCCGCAATCAACGTTTGGAGTATATGTTGGTTTATGCTTTCCGCGAAGTACATTAGCAACTTTAGCAGCTACTCTACCTAAACTTACGCCTTCAGCATCAATAACATACCAGTTACGAACAACTTCTTCTTTCTTTTGCATGTATGAATTCTTCATCATAACAATTTTTCCTTTCTCCTATACATAAAACAAGTTTTCCCAGAACTTGCTTGATGTGGGATTTATAAATGTACCGCTTATAATGGTACTATAAAATTTTAAAAAAGTCAACAAAATTATACGTTTTTTGTTGACTTTACTTGACTATTTATCAAAATAATCAAGTTGCATGTTATTACGAACAATCTTCATCGTTTCTTCAGCTTTAGCTTTAGCACGATTTGTTCCTTCAATTAATATTTTATCTACTTCGTCTGGATGTTCTTCATAATATTTTCTCTTTTCTTTAATGTCTTTTAAGAACGCATTCATATTATTAATAAGTTCTTTTTTACAGTTAACACAGCCACGACATCCTTTTTTACAGTCACTACAAATCGTATCTAAATCATCACTAACTAACTTATGATAATAATAAACCATGCAAACATCTGGATTTGCTGGGTCATCTTTCTTAATTTTATTTGGGTCAGTAACCGCACCCATTATTTTTTTACCGATAACTTCTTCTGAATCATTTAAGTAAATAGCATTACCTAAACTTTTGCCCATTTTCTCATTACCATCTAATCCTTTAATACGTGGTGAAGCACTTAATAAATGTTCTGGTTCTTTTAGCGTTTCACCATAAATGTTATTAAATTTTCTAACAATTTCTCTTGTTTGTTCAATTAAAGGTAATTGATCTTCACCAACTGGAACTAAATCACCACCAAATACTGTGATATCGGCTGCTTGACTAACTGGATATCCTAAAAATCCATAAGTAATTGATTCTCCTTCATTGCCAAATAACTCTTTCTTTTGAGCTGCTTCAGCTTTTACTGTAGGATTTCTAAATAAACGGGAAACAGTAACCATATTTGAATAATAAATAGTTAATTCAGCAATTTCCGGAATCATAGATTGCACAAAAATTGTTGCTTTATTTGGATCAATCCCAACCGATAATAAATCAATTGCAACCTCTCTTACATTTTTTCTAACTTTTGATGGATTATCAAAGTTATCTGTTAATGCTTGAACATCAGCTATTTCAAAATATGAATTATATTCATTTTGTAACTTAACCCAATTAGTAAGTGCTCCAAAATAATGTCCTAGATGAAGATTACCTGTAGGTCTAACTCCTGTTAAAATTGTTTTCATAAAATTCTCCTTCTATAATTTAATATTATTTATAGTTATAGAGAGCACCATCGTTTTGTCATAACATCACCTATCAAAGATTATATCATAGAATTTTTAATAAAAAAAGAAAATAGCTAACTATTTTCTTTCATATATACCAAAAACAAGATTTTCATTAAAGTCAAGTTCATCATACTCTAAAATAGTACGGCTACCTGTTTTATCGGTATAATACATTAACTTATTTCCTTTTTTATAATAGATATATTCATCAACATAATATACATCAGATATATCAGCAACTTTAAATAAATATGTTATATTCTTTTTGTTCTGAACATTAGCACGATAAACATTATAATTACTTCCCACTTTATCAAACATATAATAATATCCTGATTTTTCGCCACCTACTAAATAAATATAATCAAATTTATCAAGGTCAGAATCTTCAATTAAATAATCAAAAAAGATCTCTTTATTGGCTTTCGTAACAGTAATTTTATCCCATTTACCATCACTGTAATATTTAATTTTTTTACTTTCATTACCTACTTCCTTGATTTTTAATTCATCAGTGTCTATGGCATATTGAACTTCGTTATCTTTGTCGTAAATATAAAGTTTATGATCAACAACACCTTGAATATATGAATCAAATGAAATATATTCTGGCGCTTTTACTTCTTTTTTCTTACCAGTAGATAATTCAACAAAATAAAATGTTCTAAATTGCTGTTTTTCACTATAATCAGCAGTTATATAGTAATCACCAACTACTGTACTTAGCTTTCTCGAATAAATATCTTTATCAAATATTTCAATATCTTTAATGGAATCATTAATTAAAAACACACCTTGTAAATTACTAATCGCAATATGATGTTTATCATTAACATTATGGACATATAATCTAATGCCACTATCGATTTCAACTTCCGTACTTTCATCCAAATAATCATTAACATCATATATGTTGATATCAATTTCTTCAACGAATTTATCTAATTCTCTATCTTTTCCCATTATAGTTGCATAATTATAATAGCGATTATTTTTATAACATGAAATATCAGTCTGAGCTGTATCATCAATAATAGGTAACATACACTTATATTCACCATCGTAATACAATATATCTTCAACTATCTTGCGTCTTTCTTTATATGTATCAAATAATTGAAAACTAAATGATAAATTGCCCTTAGTTATCTCAAGGTAATAATTATCTAACTCATCACCAACATTCTTAGTGTAGATTTCATGCACTTCATATTCGTCTTTTTTACCTAATTGATATACCGTATTATGACCTTTAGAATAAAAACGAATGCAGCAAAATAATATTAATATTAATAAGACCCCAACAAGAATAAATCTCTTCTTTTTCATACTACCACTTCACTTCATTTTAGGCAAAAAGAAGCCTATAAAGCTCCTTTTCCAACTCTAATCAATTTTTTCTTTTCTTCCATCATAAATTCAGTAATACGTGTTTCAATTTCATCAACTGAAGCTTTAGATAAGTTAGATAAAACAACAACTTCCTTAGCTGTATCTATACAAGCCTTTCCCCAAATAATACCAGTTTTAATCGATAAATCATTAAATAAATCTGGAGTAATAGAAATAAACAAATAACCAAATAATAGTCTTTTTTGCGCAACCATAATTCTTTTATTTGTTAAAGCAACAGCATAAGTATTAAATATATCAAATGAATTAAATCCCTTTTGACAACAAAATGCATATGTTACTTCCTCACCAGGATTTAAGTGTTTATCTATTACTTTTGAATGTGCTTTTTTTCTCCATGCTACAGTACCTGGAAATTTTTGTGCATATTCTAATATTTTTTTATAAGTCTCACTCATAATTATACCTCCTCTTTTATAATTCCATACTCTAAAAACTTGCTACTATACAAATCTTTATCAGCCAAACCAATTATTGAATCACGATATTTCCCATTTTCTACAATAAGGACGAATGGTGTTGTCGTTAATCCTTCTTTGTAACCTAACTCTTTAATTTTATCAGATACATCTTCACGAATTTTTGTTGCATCTAAATAATAAATAGTTATTTCATTTTGAGAAGATATCTTACCTAAAATTGGTTTTACACGTTCACAATAAGAACAATCAGTCGTCTCAATAAGTATTACATTAGTTTTCTTTTCATCAACTATTTTTAAAAAATCTTTTTTTAATATTTTTTTCAAATAACTTCCAGAATTTATATCAATTATACCACGATTTGAGAATAAATGAAAATACTCACTTTCACTTGTTTCTTTTGCTTCAAATGTACTAACAATCTTACCTTCACTTACATATAATATCAAATCATCTTGAATTTCACTAAACCCTATTTGAGTCATTAACTTTATTAATTGTCTTTGGCTTAAAGCATAACCTTTAATTTCTTGATATATTAGACCATTTTCTTCACTAATTGTTTGAATAGATTTAGCTTTTTCATCAGTTTTATCTGTATAATTTGTTGCTAAAAATATAATTGTATCTTCAGTAGCAGTACTAGAAACTTTAAACTGTTCTAATATTTCTTTAGGATTATCTAAAAAGTTTGGTACTAAATAATTTTTTTGTAGAAAATTTAATAGTTCATCTGTAGTTTTTAACTTTGAAAAATAAGTAATTGGTTGCCCATTTTTAACTATAACTAATGTTGAGGTTAAATTGTATATATTTAGTTCTTCTCTTAACTGTCTTTTACGTGAAAAACTTAATTTACCAACATCAATATTTATATAATCAAAATCATAGTTCAAGGCATATTCATTACATGCTTCATCTAGTTTCTCATCGGCGCCTAAATAAATAAGCGCTAAAGGCGAATTATCCATTATATCATTGTAATTATTAAATAACTCAGTAGAAAAACTATTCACAATGAATACACCTAAAAAATAGACAGCTCCAATTATGATAAATAAAAGAAGAAAAAGGAAAAAGTTTCTAACGCCTCTCTTTGCTTGATTAAATGTTAGCACTTCTTTTTCCTCTACTATATCTTCTATATCTATATGCTTACCTTTCTTAGGATAAACAACTTTTTTATTTTCTATTGGAGCGCCACAATTTTTGCATGATTCATTAGAGCCTTCAATGTTAAAGCCACATTTTTCACACTTCATTGTATCACTCCTCCTTTTTATTACTCAATTATACCATAATCTTTAAATAGTTTAGTATAAATATTAATATTACCTAACTCTCTTTGATATGAAACTACCTTACCATCTTCAATAATTAAAGTAGCAGGAGTTACAAAATCTCCATCTTTAACAAAAACTTCTTCATCATAATCCATCTCTTCCAATTTATCAACTAAAGCTAATCTATCTTCAGCTGGAATATAATTTAAAGTTAAATAATAAAGAGGAACATCATAAGCTTTTGATATATTACTTAAAATAGGACGAGCAGCCGTACAATAATCACAAGCAGCTCTACCTAAAGTAATAGCAACTGGTTCATTAGTTTCAACCAGTTCTAAAAATTGTTGATAATCAATAAAAGTTAAATTTTCTTCAGGTTTGTATTTTGAACCTTCATCTAAAATTCCACCATCAATAAATATTTTAATATACTCATATCCATCTAAATAGCCTGTATTACCAGTAACTACTTCACCATCCTTGACAATAACAGTTGCTGGAGTAGCACCATCAAGTCCTAACTTCTCTTCAATTTCTCGAAGATTTTTTTCTGATAAATTCATTTTATCAATTTTTAAATAATCAATATCATAATCTTTAGCAATTTGATCTAAAATTGGTTGTTGCATCTCACAGTATACGCAATTTGTTGACATATAAAATATCACAGATGGTTCCTCGCCTTCATAAAATTCATTAAATTCATTCATAGTCTTGCGAGTATCTAAATAAATACCAATTTTTTGAACCAATAATACTCCACATAGGGTTAATATTGTAATTGTCAAAAGAACTATTAGACCAATTTGAAAAGTGTTATACTTCTTTAATTCAGGTTTTTTTTCTTCAATTTTGGTTTCTTTCTTCTTTTTAGCCATACAACACACCTCTAATTATTTAATTAATCCAGCTTTTTCAAATAATGCTTCTAAATCATCATCTTCAGTATAGCCAACTTTGTAAGTTTTAATTTTTCCATCTTTTACAAATAATAATAATGGAACCTCAACTTGACCAGTTTCTTCATATTCTTCATTATCATATCCCCAGTCACCTAATTTATCACTAAATTCTTCAATCTCCTCATCTGATAATGATTGCGCACTCATTTGATATAACTTAAGGTCATATTCTTTAGCCAATTCATTTAAAGCAATTCTTTCTTCATAACATACAGCACATGTTGGCATATCAACAATAACAGCACTTGTTTCAGAATCTTTTAATAATGATAAGAACTTATCATACTTAATTGAAACGAATTCAGATTCTAAATCATATGTTGCATTTTTATCAATAAGGCCTGAGTTAACTAAATTATCTAAATATCCTTTACCATCAACATAACCTACCCATGTATTAAGTACTTTTCCATCTTGAACAACTACAGATGCTGGAGTTGACCCTTCTATACCTAATTCATCGATTACTAAACTTATCTCTGCATCAGAGCTTAATTCTAAATAATCCATATATAAATAATCAAATTTATATTCTTTAGCTAAAGCTTCTACAATTGGTTTTTGGGCAACACAGTATCCACATTGAGAACTTGCAAATACTATTAAAGTTTTATCTTTAGAATTAAAATATTCATAGAACTCATTTAATCCTTCACTATAAGTGCTTGGATCTAAATCACCTTGTGCATTATTGCCTGAATTAGAGTTATAATTATTATCTTTATTATTGTTTTGTCCTAAAATTAATAATATAACTAAAGTTGCAATTAATGCTGTAACTAAAACACCAATAATAATTCCTCTAGTAGTATCACTCATACCACTAGCTTTAATTGGTGACTCAACTACTATTGGTTCATTTTTTTCTGATTTTGTTACTTTTTTACTTTGTGTTTGTTTTGCCATATTAAATTACCTACCTTCTATAATTTTTATTAACATACATATTTTACTTTTTTTACGTTTTGTTACCTCTCAACCATCTTAAATTATACTATTTTATACTCTCACAGTCAATTAAATAAGGCCTTTTATTAAGGATTTAATCTTTTTTAATAAATTAAAAAATATCATTTGTCATGATTGTAGTCTTTTTTTATATCTTAGTCTTATTGATTTTGAAGAATATTATTTACATCAGAGAATCTCTTCTCTTTTAATTTGTCATTACGCCTTAAACTTCAAGAATATTTTTTATACAATATAAAACTATGTTATTTATAACAACATCACCATTAGGACAATTATTGTGGCGTGTTAGACTTTAAACAAAATATTCAATAAATCCAAATATTCTTCTTCTACCTTTCTTATTAGAGTATTTTCAAATCTTTCATTAAATTATGATAACCACCCAGCACTCCACATTTGTTACAATCATATCTTCTTTGTAATAAAATTTGACCATTTTCATTAATAATTTGTATCTATTATATTATACTTAACATATTTTTAAGAACTTATTTTAATATGGTATAATTGTATTTATATAGATGGTGATAATATGAGTACATTTAAAAATTTAGATAATGGCGATAAAATCTTATATGCAAGTGGATACTATTCTGGAAATTATGAACAAGATTTATACTTAAAAAAAGCTAACAACGATAGTTCAAATCGTGCAAAATATTATATAAGTGTATATTCCACAATTGATGGTCAATTACGACAACAAGGATATATATATTTTTATTTAGACGAAAAAACTAAATCAAGTTCATTTATTGGAATTAAAGTTGAGGAAGAATATCGAAATCTAAATATAGCCTCATTTTTAGTAGCTAGCTGGATTGATTTTTGTCTAAATAATAGTTTTGATTTTCTAGGTGTAAATCCAAAACAAAAAAAGCCATTTTTAATCTATTTACTAAAAACATATGGTTTTGAAATATTAGATAAATCTCTTTATGATATAAGGCCTGACGTAATATCAATATGTAGAAGTTTAGATAAAAATGATAAAAGAAAATTTTTAGTGTTTAGAGAACCTAAACATGAACAAAGATTTAAAGAAACTAAAATATTTTTGTCAGATAATTATGTCATTGCCCCAAATAAAGATAAACTTATCTTCCTAGATAATATAATTATGCCATTACAAAGTCGAAAAAGAAATCAAGTAGATTATCAATTAGTAAATCAAGATATAGCAGTAGAAAAAACTGAAGAGGTAATTAATAGACATAAAAAATAAAAAGACTATTTTAGTCTTTTTTATTCGTTAAATTTTAGTAAATTTAATAATTCTTTAATTTCTTCTTTTGGTAAGTCAAAATCATAAATTTCTAATAATTTTCCTAAAAACTCTTTAGTATTATTACTTTGTGGCAACATATATCCTGCTTCACGGAAAATGTCTTCAACCATTAAAAGATTAGATTTCATAATTGCACGTGCTAATTGCTTTTCTATTTTATTAGTACTATTTAAATAAATGTTTCGAGCAATTATCTCTTGTTCCACCTTACTTCTAATAATCTTCTTTAAACTATTGATAACTAACTCATCCTTTTTTTGTTGAGGTGGATAATCATATGGAACCATTGAAATGGCACCTGATGGGCATGCTTTAGCACAAGCACCACATCCAATACATTTTTTTGCATCAATTGTCCCGTTTTCAGTATCAGTGGCACCTACTGGGCAAACATAAAGACATATGCAATCTTTACTACATAATCTTATATTACGAACAGCTCTTTCTTTCATTAGGCACCTCTTTCTACTTCTAATAATTTAAAACTTGGCACTTTACAAATTGGGCATATTTCTGGTTTTTGATTGCCAACATAAATAAATCCACATATATCGCAAACATAAATTTTTACATTTTGTGTAAAATTTTTATCTCTTTCATATTGTGTTAGTAATGATTTTAAAATCATCGTTACTTTTTCACCCCATGTAATTACGCGAAGCGCTCCTCTATCCTTTTTATCAGTAGCTATGTTTCTTGCATTAACAAAATTATTTTCTAAATCTTCATTTATTTTAGAAATTAGAACTTCGAAATTATTTTTTTCGCTTGTATTAGCTTTCTTTTCAAAGTAATCAGCCAATTTATAAAAATCTTGAGCCTCTTTTTCTAAATATTGCTTTTCACATCCTTTAGCTAAACTGCTGCATAATGCACTAATTTCACCAGTAGTCATTTCTCTCAATTCTTCAATTTCAGCAATCTCATTTAACTCATTGTTATTTACTTCAAAAACTTGATCTTTTTTCTTTTCTTCAATGGGTTCAAACATATCCTTTGAAGCTCCACATAATGGACAAATCCAATCAGCAGGTAATTCGCTAAAAGGAACATCTTCTTTTTCATCATCATAAATATAGCCACAAGCTAAACATCTGTATTTCATAAAACACTTCCTTTCATATAATAACAAGATTTTTATGTTAAACGCTATCCTCCTTAAATTAATTATATCATAATTTTATCTAATTCTTTAACTTAATAAAAAGACTCGCTACTTTCCTATGCGAGTTTTAATTATTAATGATGATGGTGATAATGACCAGGATTTGTATTCATTTTTACGTTACAATTAATATCATCGCAATGATCACCTTTTTCTTCTATTTCAATTGTGGTATGAGCTATACCATGTCCCATCATTTCTGCTTTAATTAATTTTTTTAATTTATTAACATCTTTGCTATTTGTTACAACATGCATTGTTGCATAATTACAATTTCCATCCATACTCCAGATATGAATATGATGAACACTATTTACACCATCAATTTCACTTAAATGTTTTTTTATTTCATCAATTGTTATATCATTAGGAATCTTTTCTAAAAATAAATCTAGGATATTTTTTAAATTCCCTAAGGCATTAATTAAAATAAAAATAGCTATACCAATAGACATAAAAGAATCAATTAATGAAATATCAGTAAATTTCATCATTATAGAACCAATTAATACAATAATCCAACCTAGTACATCTTCTAGCATATGTAGATTAACAGCTTTTTGATTTAGAGAATCTCCTTCTCTTGTAAAGTAAGCAGCTAAGAAATTAACAACAACTCCAACAATAGCAAAAATAATCATACCATTATAGTTTATTTGCTCTGGATTAAAAATTCTATTTACACCACCAACTATTACAAAAATAGAGCCCAAAGTTAATACTGTTGTAGTTATAAAAGCCCCTAATACAGAATATCTAATATAACCATAAGTATATTTTTCATTTGGTTGTTTCTTACTTATTTTTTCTAAGATTAATGAAATACCAATACTTAATGCATCACCAAAGTCATGAACGGCATCCGACATAATAGAAATACTATTAGTAAATATTCCACCTACTAATTCAAAAATAGAAAACAAAATATTTAAAATAAAAGCAATTAAAATATTTTTTTCATATTTCATATATTCCTCCTTTTAAAATTATTTAATAAATTCATCAATATGGTCAAATCCATATTTCAATATTCCTTTAATATGATTATCAGCAATATTATAAAACACTGACTGTCCTTTTTTTTCATATTTTACTAAGTTATATAATCTTAATATTTTTAATTGATGTGATACTGCTGATTGGCTCATATTTACCTCTTTACAAATATCCCCTACATTCTTTTCATTATCTAGCAAAGCATTTAAGATTGATAATCTAGTAACATCCCCAAACACTTTATAAAATTCACTAAGTTTAGTTATTACTGCTTTATTATTAACCATTTTATTCTCCTTATATGAACATTTGCTCATATATTCATTATATTCCTTTTTATAAATTAGTCAACTATATTATGAATAAATACTTTAATTTTAACGTAAAAAAGCAAAATTTTTCTGCTTTTTTTATAATATTGAATATATATTTTATGGTAAAAAATGATATAAAAATAATTTTATAAACATTATAAATAATTATAATTTATCAACATTCTCTAAGAATCTATTTAATGATTTATACCATTTATACATTGCTAATTTCCTATCAGCGTATTTATTATATTCATTTTCATCATATATATTATTTCTTTCACTTTTCCAACGTTCAAGACAACGATTATAGCAAGTATCAATACAAGTTCGCATTACAATAACTTGCCCCTTTAAAATTGAATAATCCTTAATATTTCTATATTGAGCAGAATCTATTACAATTGTTTTATCTATTCCTTTAAAATAATTTAAAATTTCTTTATAGCAAGTATCAAAATCATCTATAAACGCATTTTTATTTTTATTCTTAAACAATTTTCTTATTTCTAGACTTTCTTTATTATCTGATAATTTATCACTAAAGATGATATCTGAATCAATTACAATATAATTGTTATTGTTAATAAATTTATTACTATAATATGATTTTCCACTTCCCGATTCCCCTGTAAGATTAATTATTTTATCAGTAGTTATCTTTTTTATATATGGTTCTTTATCAATAGTTCGACTTATCAATAACCTTGATTTTATTTCATGTAAACATTCTTCAATCATTACTATCGTATCATTAGAATCAATTCTTATTCCATCACCACCATGATTCATAAAATCATTCCACTCACTTAATGCCTCATCAATATTATTCTCATTTACTTTATCTTTTAAAATTGCTAAAGCCGTTTTTTGATAATTCATTAAGGATACTGCTCCTAAAGCTTTAAAATATGATTTTGATGGTATTTTAGACTTTTTATAAAATTCTAAAGCCATTTCATCTGTTACTTTTCGGGGATTTTTTACTATAATTTTATTGCTTCGATATATAGTAGTAGCACCTTCTAATTCAACAACTTCCGTATCAACAGGTATTTCAACATCATATATAATATTACCACGATGAAGCCATCTTAAAATGCATTCTTCATTTGCATAATTAAAACCGCCAAATTCTTTTCCTGTTTTTGCATTTGGATTCCAGTTATTGGCTATATTAACTTCACCAATTTTATATTCATAATTTACCCCCTTATTATCAAACATTACTTTTAAATATTTTTTATCCAAGATTAGCAACTCCTTCCATAATTATCTAATAAAAGATTTATTTATGTTTATATGCCAATTGAATTATTGGTTAATATTGCTAAATTACAAATTTTTCAACGCCCATTATGCATATATTCATTTACGCAATTGTTTTTCCTTAAGTCAAATAACTAAAGATCACAAAATATTTGTATAAATATCAACCTCTTTAAAATGATTTGACAAACTACAATATCGCTATTTGTTTTTTTTAGTTATAGAAATTGCTATCATTATCAGTATAAAACTTTTTTCTCTACCATAATTTATAAATATATTTTATTACAGCAATATATAAGTCTCCTTTATCTTGATAAATACAACGTAACACCTAAGCTCGACTATATAAAATTCAATATTCAACTTTGTCTAGTTTTAAACTATAAAATATTTTTCTAATTCTTAGTTCTTTTTCAATAATTTTCAACAGCTTAATTATACTTAAATCTAATTAATTATGCTTAATTTTACATAAAGTCTTTGATAACGATGAATATCTATAAGTTTCTTTTAATTCAGATTCATCTAACTCACTAAATGACTTATTATAGCCTTCAAGTATAAACACTGAATAGAAATATGGTTTTTTTAATTCTCCCACTATTCTATCAGCAATATAGCCATCGCTTTTTCCTTCTACTTGAAAATAACTACCATCAGGCATCATACAAGTAACAGCATTCCTATATGAAGCTTTTCTGTTTTCTATACCTTCTAAATTTCTCAATAGTTTTATAACACATTGATATTTTGGCAATTCCTCAGCAGATGCTAAAATTTCATCATCTGCATAGCGCGCAGTATATATTCCTGGCTCTCCATTTAATGATTCGCAAAATAAACCGGCATCATCCGTTATTATTATATATTGATAATCATGATCTAGACAAAAATTATGTATTGCCTTTGCCTTAATTAGTGAGTTTTCTTCAATAGTTATACCATTTTCCTCTATTTCTCCACGATCCCATTTTATATCATTCAAACTAAGAACTTGAAAATTTAAACCAAGACTCATTATTACATTTTTTAAATCTTCAACCTTTCTTTCGTTTGTTGTACCAAATACTATTTTATTATTTAACATAGTCCCTTCTTCTATAAAGAATACAATATTCAAAATACAATTTACCACTTTCTTTACCAATAATGATTCTTATTATAATTGTCATTCAGTTTTTAGATTTCTACTAATCGTCAACAAATTTGACATCATATTTTTTCATATTAACTATCAAAATTATTTATATTCCATAAAATCTTTCCGTAATTATAAATCATTATTTTTACGTTTTTCTTCTAAATCTATAAACGCTTCATAATGTATACAATTAAAGAGCCCTTCTTCCATTAATTTTTTTATTTCATTAACAGTTAAATAACTAACAGATTCAACTTCTTCCTCTTGTAGTTTTAAACTATCAAGTGGTATATCTCTTTGCATGTAGAAACATTCAACAAATGCTTTAGGTGTTTTTATCGTTTCAAACTTTTTAAAATTAGATTTTATTAAAGTTAAGCCCAACTCTTCTCTTGCTTCTTTAATCGTTGTAATAATATCATCATCACCATATGTCACATGTCCACCTGTTGTTGCATATTTATTTTCATTTGATGATTTTTGAATCAAATATTGATTCTTAGAATTAATGATAAAAAGTAAAATAATTTTAAAGTATTCCCCATCTTTGACATCAAATTTATTTGGTCTTGGAATAGATTTATTCAAGACTCTATTTTCGTCATCAAAAAGCGCTAAAAGCTCCATAAGATACCCTCCTCCAACTAATTATAACATATTCTTTTTTAAGAAAAGTAAGGTTCTAGAAGGCTTTTCAGTTATAACTTTTCCCTTTATTTTTTCAATGTAAAAATTTTTTTAACTTCCTTTAAATCAAATTGAGATAATGTTTTTGTAATTAATCAATTTATATTTACTTAATATTATTATTTTTACTGTTTAATATAAAAATGAGCCTTGTCATTACTTCCTCAATATAATAGGAATTTTCCTTCAGCTTCTTAATTATTCTATTAGAACCTAATTCTCAATTTAATGCTAAATGTTTAAATGACATATTTCGTATACATATTGTATAGGGTTTTGCTGACATTTTCTAAATAAATTTTTTTCATTAATAAAACGATAGTAAGTATAATAGTACTTCAATTATATGTAAATTTAGGTCTAAAGTAATATTTAAATTATTCAATAATTACTTTTCCATCAATATTACAAATATAGCAGTCTGGTAATTTTGCTTTTATGTAATTTAAACTTTTTTGATCGTATTCTATTTTTCTACCTACTAAAACTCCTTCTATTAATCTTGAAGGTAAACCAAATATAATAGCTGATTCTCTATCTGTAGTAGATGCATCTTTATTAAATCTGAGTTCTAAAAATTTAGGATAATATCTATAATCTAAAAATTCAGTTAATGTTTCAGCGTCTAAATCTATATTCCATACATCTGCAACAATCATTTGCTTTGCCAAAAGATTATCCATATTTAATATAAAAGCTATTTGTCTTTTATTTGAAACTAAACTTGGCAAAAATGTTACTTCCTTTGTCTTTTCACCCCAATAAGTCCATATTTTATCATTATTATTAATTTTTTCTGTTTCAATATCAAATTTATGATATGGAATTAATTTTGATTCAGTTTTTGCTTCTGGTCCCCTTCCAATAGTATATGTTAATGTTATTCCACTATAATTATATACATAATCTTTTAATAGACAGTCTTCTTTTATATTCCACATACCTATGCTATTTTTTATTTTATTTTTTCCTTCACTATTTCCAGTAAAATCAGCAGCAATAAAACCGTTTTCAACTATCCAATCAAAATTATCTAATAATCCTGGTATACCATGTAAAAAAGTTCCTTTTTTTAAGATAACATCCTCACCTATTTTATATTTGGTTTTATTAATTTTTTCAGCATTATTATAAAAAAGTTCAATATTTCTTAAAACCAATTCTAAAGCTTTCCCATTAAAAGTTTTTTTAGCATAGTCTATATATTTATCCTTATCCACTTTCAAACACCTCCTTATAATTATACTATAAAAGTTTCTTACTAAAATACTAGCGGAAAAGAGCATATATTTTTTCAACGAATTTTGAATAAACTTTCAACTAAATACAAGTTCTTTATATCTAAAATATTTTACGATATCAAAAAAGCTCGTAAACAAGGGCTTTATGTTACCACAGCATTGTTTATTTTTTCTTTCCTAAATCCCATATAAACTTTTGTTAGGTTCCATTCATTTAATTGCATTTTTCCTCTTAAATCAATACTTTTTTTCATTTAGTAACACTTTGCTACACTTAATTTTGATAGTTATTTGTATATTATTTCGTATTTAAATTTTAATTAACTTACTGATTATTAAATCTATCTTCACCCCACCAATTTGGAACTAATTCTTTCATTGTAGCTATTTCATATGTCGTATCATCTAATAAAATTTCTATGTCTTTGGAACGCTTATCCAATTGCATTAAAAATTCTCTACACGCTCCACAAGGAAAAACAAATTCTCCACGTGAATCAACGCAAACCAATTTAGTAATTACTTTATCTCCATTTGTTATCATATTAGCAATAGCATTACGCTCAGCACACATTCCTAGCGAACAAGCAGTATCTATACATACACCAATATATATATGATGATTGTCAGTTAAAATAGCCGCACCTACACCACCAGCATCTATCATATTAGATATCTTTCTATCATATATAGCATTTCTTGCTTTTTCATATAATTCTTCCCATATAGTATTTTTTGAATACAAGTATTTTATATGAATTGCATACACACCATTTTTCTTTATAGCTTGTTCATATCCATCAAGTTTATTAACATTTATTATTGCTTGTTCTTTATCATCAGTTGATGATGTTGTATATTTAGTCCCCTCTAAAATAAACAACTCTTCTAGATTTTTATAATGAATTACCTCTTCAACTTCAACATAAAAAATACCTAATTCATCACTGCAAAATTCTATAATATCTCCTCTTTTTAAAGCCTCATAATTATGTTTTTCATTTCTTTTATCAGCTCTAATTTCTACTTTTTTACGACCTTCTTTAATTGCTATAGCAGCTCTGTCATTTATATTCAATTTTAGTATCATCTTTAATCCTCCACTTCAAAAAAGTTCTTCAAAATAATTTAGATATCATTATTAAATAATTAAATTAAAATAAAATTTTACAATGATGGAAATTAATTATACCATTTTATTTCTTGTTATTTATTACAGTCTTTTATAATCTTTCTTTATTGATTATTATATCAAATAAGAAAAATTATTTTTTACTCAACTTTTTATATCCTAAAAATATACCAGCACACCAAAAAGGAATTGTAATTATTAATGCAAGAAAGTCCCCAGATTGTAATACCGAAAAACACCAAAACGTTAAAAAAGAAAACCAAAAAATCAAGAAAAATATTATGTATAAATTATAATATTTTTTGATATTAATATTTTTATTATTTATTGTTTCAGATTTAGAGAAGAAGAAATTATTTAGATAATTAAATAATATAACAAGTTGATATATAATGAGTATAATAATGAAAAAAAATAAAGGTTAAAAAATTATTCTAGCTGGTTCAATTTCTTTACCAAAACTTACAAGTCCAAATATATAGGCAAAAAATGATAAAATTAGCACTCTAAAAAGCAGTTCAAATATTGTTTTAATATGTAATAATAACTCTTTTATTTTAGCATTTCTTAATTTTATTGCATCTACATCGATATTTTGTAAATGTTTATCTTTCTTTAAATTTATAATTTTTTTTAAAAATGGAGCTTCTTTTAATTTATACATCATATCATATATAATAAGAAAAAAAGACAATGACATTGTAATAATTGAAGAAAACGGGTTTTGAGAGCTACCTTCTTTCATAAAATAAATAAAGCTTACAATAAAAATCAAGTATACAATTAAAAGTATGTTGCTATTTTCACTTCTAAAAAATGGAGTATAAAAATTAAAGAAAAAATTAATCTTCTCTCTGCTCAAAGTAAATGTATTTTTAGTTATCCCTATTACTTCTTTTATATCGTGTTTAGTTTTTAATACTTCATAATAAGCATTAGGCATAAAATCATTAAAATAATCAATATATAGATATTTATTACCTTTAGCATCAAAAAAATAATAAATTTTTCCATTTGCTTTTTTCAAATATAAAATACTTTTTTTGGGCTTAATAACGTAATTAGCAATAAATCGATACCAACTATATAAAACTGTAAAAGTAAAAAATACTGCTAGTATCACTATTATTATATTTTCACTAATAAAGCTATTCACATTTTCATTATTAAAAGGTCTATCTCCCCACATTAAATATAAAACTAAAATATAAACAAATCCTAATACACTAGCAACAACAACACCACCAAAATGTCCTTTAGTATCATTACTTCTCATTTTCAACCACCATCCATTTTAATGTACTAAATTATAATTTATCTCTATTATCAATAAATTTATTAGTTTCTTTATACCAAGTACAAATACCCTTTTTTCTTTTTTGATATTTATTCCATTCTTCTTCACTATACCCGATATGACTATGTTTTGTTAACCACCTATCAATGATTCTTTGATAACATGTATCAACATCAGTTCTAATGACAATTATTTTACCTTTTAGTAAATTTATATTTTTTATACAATGAAATTGAGCGCAATCTATAACAATTGTTTTATTATAATCTTTACAATACTTAAGTATATCACTATATATTAAGTGAAAATTATCAGTTAAATTAATTATATCATATATGATAGTTTTTTTATTTTAAAAAATAAAAAAACCTATTTGGTTTTTTATTCATTATTTTATTATAAGTTCAACTAAAAAATATAAATAATCATCTTCAGTTACATAAATATTATTATTTTTAAAAGTATATTGTACAAGACGATATTCACTTTATCCACCATATACCTTAAACCATTAAAACTAGAAACAACATGTATTGTTTTAACATTAGCCCGCTCACTATTTATTTTTTCTTATATAAAGTTTCTCACCATAAATGTGAACTTCTGGACTATAACAAGCTTAATTAATATGAGCGTTCTATATTCAACCGTCATAATAACGTCTTCAACTTTCATTAAGCTCAGCATTATTACTAACTATGTATTTTGTCCTACAAGCCGTAATATCTAAACATAATATTATAACAAATTATTCCTTATAGATTTTAATCTCATGTTTTTTCACCGATAAAGTCAGTTTACATAGTTGTATCTACTTTCCACAACATTGTTTATATTTCTTCCCTGAGCCACATGGACATTTATCATTACGTCCTATCTTACTAACTCTCTTTGGTTCTGCTTTCTTTACTTTGTTTGAATCGTTATTAGCAACTCCTTCAGCTACTTTCTTACGTTCAATATTTTGTCTTATTTCAGCTTTTAATAAATATGTAGCTGTTTGTTTATCAATACGCGATAATAGTTCATCAAACATTTCATATCCTTCACTCTTGTAAGCACGTAATGGATTTTCTTGAGCATATCCACGTAAATGAATTCCCTCTCTTAAATGAGACATTGTATTAATATGCTCCATCCAATAAGTATCTATCACTCTAAGTGTGATAGCTTTTTCAAATTCATTTGCTACTTCTTCTGGAATATCTCTTATTTTACTTTCATACTCTTCTACTAATCTTGTATAAATAATTTCAATTGCTTCATGTTCATTTTTGACTTCTAATTCCTCAGACGTTAATTTTTTCTTTAATAATCCGTCAAAGTATTCAATAATTTCATTTTTATCACATGTACTAAAATTACCATCTTCAGTATGTTCATAAATAACATCTTCTACAAAGTCATGAAAAGTTCTCAATACTGATTCATGAATTGATTCTTGATCTAATATGGAGTTTCTTTTTTCGTAAATAATCTCACGTTGTTCGTTAATTACATTATCATATTCAAGCAATGTTTTACGAATATCAAAATTGTTACCTTCAACTCTCTTTTGAGCTGATTCTATTGAATTAGATAACATCTTATTTCTAATAGCTGCTTCACCATCAAAACCTAAACGAGCAAGCAACCCTTTAGCTCTATCAGTTCCAAAGCGTACCATTAAATCATCCTCAAATGATACACAAAATTGACTAAATCCAGGGTCACCTTGGCGTCCTGCACGCCCACGTAATTGATTATCAATACGTCTTGACTCGTGTCTCTCTGTACCAATAACGCATAATCCACCAAGCTCTTTTACTTCATCTGTAAGTTTAATATCAGTACCACGTCCAGCCATATTAGTAGCAATTGTAACTGCACCTTTTTCACCGGCTTTAGCAATTATTTCTGCTTCACGAGCATGATTTTTAGCGTTTAATACTTCATGAGGTATTTTAGCCTTCTTTAATTTTTCACTAATCAACTCACTTGTTTCTACAGCTACAGTACCAACTAATACTGGTTGTCCTTTTTTATGTCTTTCCTTAATTTCATTAACAATAGCGTTATATTTTCCTTCAGCCGTTGCAAATAACAAGTCACCAAAATCTTGACGAATTACTGGTTTGTTAGTTGGAATACAAATAACGTACATATTATAAATATCTCTAAACTCTTCTTCTTCAGTTTTAGCAGTACCTGTCATACCAGCTAATTTCTTATACATGCGGAATAAGTTTTGAAATGTTATAGTTGCTAAAGTCTTAGTCTCTTCATTGATTGTTACACCCTCTTTAGCTTCAATAGCTTGGTGTAATCCATCAGAATATGAACGACCTTGCATTAAACGTCCAGTAAATGAATCAACAATTACAACTTTATCATCTTGAACGACATAATCAAAATCTCTTTTCATCGCAAAATTTGCTTTTAAAGCTTGATTAATAAAATGAACTAAATTAGTATTTTCAATGTCATATAAATTATTTACATTAAAAGTTTTTTCTGCTTTTGTTATACCTGTTTGGTCTAATGTAACAGCTTTAGTTTGCTCATCATAAATATATCCATCTTTTTCTTTTAAAGTTTTAACAAACTTATCAGTTTGAATATATAAATTGGCAGACTTCATATGACCACCTGAAATAATTAATGGAGTTCTTGCTTCATCAATTAATACTGAGTCAACTTCGTCTATAATTGCAAAGTTATATGGTCGAGCAACACGATCACTTGCTCTTATGACCATATTATCTCTTAAATAGTCAAAACCGATTTCATTGTTTGTTGAATATAAAATATCACAATTGTATGCTTCTCTTTTTTCAGTTGGGGTTAATTCACGATAGTTTACACCAACCGATAAACCTAGGAAACGATAAATTTCTCCCATCCAACCTGCATCACGACCTGCTAAATATTCATTTACAGTAATTATATGAACACCTTCACCTGTTAAAGCATTTAAATATGCTGGCATTGTTGATGTTAAAGTTTTACCTTCACCTGTTTTCATTTCAGCAATATTTCCATAGTGAATTGCTAAACCACCAATAATTTGTACATAATATGGTTTTTCACCAATTACACGAAATGCGGCTTCACGAGCAGTAGCAAATGCTTCTACTTTTATATCCTCTAATGTCTCACCATTAGTCAAACGTTCTTTGAATTCTTTAGTCTTATTTTTTAACTCTTGATCTGATAACTTGCTATATTCCTCATCAAGTGCCATAACTTGATCAGCTATTGTTTTAAATTTAGTTAGTTCTTTATATTCATGATCAAATAATTTTTTAAAAAAATTCATGTTTCATTCTCCTTTGTGCTCATATAATATGATATCAAAAATTACCTTAAAATAACAGTTTAACATTTAATTTTTCATAAAATTTAATAAAAAAATAGGCTTAAAGCCTATTTTGTTTCAATAATTCCGTAATTTCCGTCTTTTCTCTTATATAAAACATCTACTTCGCCAGTTTCCATATTTTTAAATACAAAAAATTCATGTCCTAACATATTCATTTGTAGGATTGCTTCTTCCTCACTCATTGGCTTCATTTCTATTACTTTTCTTTTAACAATTGATGTTTCATCTTCATCTCTATAATCTTCAAATGAAAGATCAAATCCGATTGGCTCTTCCTTCACTCTTTTACTCATACGTGTCTTATTTTTTCTAATTTGCCTATCTAACTTTTCCGAAACAATATCGATTGCAGCATATAAATCGCTGTGGCTTTCTTCTCCACGTAGAATAATTTTGTAGATTGGAATAGTTACTTCTACTATTTGTTCAATCCCTCTTATTCTTATGACAACTGTTGCAGTAACGTCATCAGGGTTTGCAAAGTACTTGTCTAGTCGACCAATTTTTTCTTCAATATAATTTTTAATTGGCTCTGTAACTTCGACTTTTTTGCCATGAATATTAAATTTCATAAGATCATCCTCTCCATTTTCATTATATCATAAAATTATACAATTACAAATTAAAAATAATTAAGAGTTAATCCAAATACCAAATATTAATATCGACATCACCTTTAATACCTGATACTCTACCGTCTTGACATAGTTGCCAAAATGTATAATCGCCTTGATAATCAGTCTTATTTGTATAATGGGCTAACCAAATATCATAACCAATATCTAGCCATATTTTTTCTAAATAATTTTTACTACCATATAACATACCATCATATCCATATAGACCTACAACATCTAGAAACACTCTAGCTACTTCCGATAAACTATAAAAACTTACATTATAGTCATTAAAGTCTCCCCAATCTTCCCAGTCAAAAGCAATTGGTAAATCAACTTGATAACCTTTTAGTTGCTCTACAACCCATAAAGCATCTTGAATTGATTCATTTCGACTACTCGCATATGAATAAAAATATACACCGACTGGAATACCAACACGGTTAGCCTCACTAATGTTGCGTTTAAAATTTTCATCAATTGTATATTCTCCTAAATATCCCCAGCCAACCCGAATAATAATGAATTCAACTCCAGCTTCTTTTAATTGATCAAAATCTATTTCACCTTGCCATTTTGATACATCAATTCCTATTTTAGTATTATTACTTTTATACTTTTCATAAACATCATTAAAATATGTTTTCTTTTTGTTAACTGAAGAGCCACCACCACTACTATGACTAGGATTATACACAACTATGTTTATATCCTTTGTATATCTATTACCACTAGAATCTTCAGCTATAAACTTAACTGGATAAGTTCCTACTTTTTTGGTATCATATTCACCTTCAATATAACATTTAGGGTTAGGATCATAATCATCACCACAAAAAATACTTTTATAAAAATTTTTAGAACCACCTTTTTTTATATAATATGTACTATTTACAAATGCTAAAGGTGATTTAGTATCTTTAACCTCAATTTGAAAATCGTAATTTAATTTGATACCATCGTTATTAATAAATTCAAAATTAATATCTTGAGTTCCTAATTTTGTTGTATCTATTTCATAATCATTTACAATTTTACCATTGATACTGGTAATGTAATCAGATACTTTTTTTTGTTCTAAAAAACTTGTACTTAAATCATCTTTTAAAACTACTTCAATAGTAGCTTTTTCTTTTCTCTTTTTCTCATTATTTTCAATAATAATTACAGTTAAAAATAATAAAAAAATTGTTAAAATTAGTGTACTTATTATTATTTTCTTCTTCATAGTTACCTCTATTTAATTATACCATAACCTTATATATTATCAATTAACTGTCAAATGATTTTTTGAAAATAATACCTTATTTTATGCAAAATAAAAACTGCTTATACTAACGCAGCTTTGTTTTCTACTACATTTTTGGCCTGTAATCCTTTATCAGTTCTTACTAATTCAAAGGTTACATATTGACCCTCAACTAATGTTTTATAGCCGTCAGACAAGATTGTTGAATAATGTACGAAAATATCTTCCATATCATTATATTCGATAAAGCCGTATCCCTTTTCGTTATTGAACCACTTTACTTTACCAGTAAGCACAAATAACATCTCCCTTCTACTCTATACTACATCACTCCTACTACTCCGCCTTATGACCTGCGGATAATTTAGATAATATCATATCTCAAAAATTCATTAAATAATTTTTGTACGAAACTATCAAATTTTTGCTTGAAATAAGTTTTTATAAAAATTTATTAATTCAAGCAATTTTGTATTGGTTTGAGACATTATAATTTTACCTTTATATTTTGCGTAAAATAGTCATTATAAAACTCTTTAGTATTTTCTAATTTTTTATTCTTACTTAGGATATCTCTCACTAGTTTTAAACCATAGCCATGACCCTTAGATTTAGTAGTAAAGCCACTATTGCCTAACTTATTAATATCAATAAAACCATCATAATTATTCGTTATTGAAATAACTAAGTCTGCACAATCAACGTATATTTCAATAACAATATTTTTCTTTTTAAGCGGTATTACTGCATCTATTGAATTATCTAAAAATACACCTATAATTTTACACAAATCAACCATATCATTAGAACTAATCTTATTAATATTTTTAGTACATACTTTCTTATCTATATATAATTCATAATTAATATTATTATTTTGCATAACTAATAATTTTGAATAAATTAAACCGCGTAAACCTCCACAGGGAATTTTTATTACTTTTTTCAATATATTTCTATCATCTAAATCTTGATTATTTAAAATCGAATCAATATAGCTAATTACTTTTTTATTTTTAGACATATTTCTAATCGTTAATAATTGATTTTTTATTTCATGATTATTTGTATTATTAGTACAAATTAAATCATCATAATCTTTAATTGTCTTAATTAAACAATTATATT
This sequence comes from uncultured Bacilli bacterium, assembly GCA_944350495.1. GTDB lineage: Bacteria > Bacillota_I > Bacilli_A > RF39 > UBA660 > UBA5578. The sequence goes on along the minus strand of CALVOZ010000002.1, from coordinate 274,176 downwards.
TTTTTAAATAAATTTTAAATATAATATATAAAATAGTAAATACTATAATAATTAATAAAATTAAACATATTAAAAATAATAATAAATAATTCATTTAGCGTAACTCTCTTTCATAAGTTGCTGATAATAAATCAATTATATTACCATTATCAAAAGTAATAGTTTTCTTTTTATGATCTATTATTGAAATCCTCGATTTATTAACAAAACAACTCCGATGAGTTTGAATAAATTTACTACCAAATAAATCTTTTACATTCCGAAGTGGCATATTTAGTCTATATTCAGTATTATCTAATTTTACAATAGTACGTCTTTCAATACTATCTTTAGTGATATATAACACCCTATTTAATCTAATGTTATAAGTAACACTAGAATCAATTATCTTAATAACCATATCATTTTTTAAATAATGACAGGCATCTTTTAAAGCATCTCTTAATTCTACTTTTAAATTATCAAACTTATTTATAAAAGTTAAACAAGATATATTTCTTTTTAAGACTAATTTTCCATATTCATCATGACCAGTTATAAAAATAATAACACTTTCAGTATCATTCTTCCTAATGTCACGAGCAATATCAATACCAGATGCCGAGGGTGTTTCTATATCTAAGATGTATATCTTTTTACACTTAGTATTAATTATTTTTCGAAACCTAGAATCATAGTCGTTAAATTCTATTATTTTATATTCTTCATTAACTTCATTCATATATTCTTTTACAATTTTTACTTCTATACTTCTACAACAATTGTCATCTTCGCAAATAACAATATTCATAAATACCTCCATATCCTTTTATATAATAAAAAAGGCAAATTATTTTTCTTTGTTAACTTGCCTTTCTCTTGCGATTGCTAATGCGTTAGCTGGAACATCATTTGTAATTGTTGAACCTGCTGCAATAAAACTATTTTTATGCAACGTAACTGGTGCGACTAAAACTGCATTACAGCCTATGAATACACCATCTTCAATGTTGGTTTTATATTTATTTTTACCGTTATAATTAGCGGTTTTTACACCAGCACCTATATTTACATTATTTTCAACAATTGCATCTCCTACATAGCTTAAATGCGGGATTTTAACGCAATTTTCAATCTTGCTATTCTTTACCTCAACGAAAGACCCTATTTTATTATTATTATTAATCTTACAACTAGGTCTTATATGGGCATATGGCCCAATAACATTATTATTACCTATTTCACTTTTAACTACGTATGAAGTATAAATAATATTATTCATTCCAATAATTGAATCTTCAATTACTGTACTAGGATAAACAATAGTATTTGCACCAATCCGTGAATGACCAATGATAGTCGTATTAGGATAAATAATACACCCATCCTCAATAACTACTGTATCATCTATATAAGTTGTCTTCTCATCGATTATCTTATACATACTACCACCTTCTAAATTATATCATAAATAGTCAATTTTTGGATAAAAAAAAGATGCTTACTCAGCATCTCCTTCAACTAATTCTAAAATTACAGTTAATGCATCGTCTCCACGACGTTCATTTAATTTTAAAATTCTAGTATATCCACCATTACGATTAGCGTAACGTGGTGCTAAAACATCAAATACTTTCTTAACAGTATCTACGTCATTATGTAAGAAAGCTAATGCTTTTCTTCTTGCTACTAAAGAACCATCTTTACCATAAGAAATCATTTTGTCTACCATATTACGAACTTCTTTAGCTCTTGGTTCAGTAGTTTCAATTCTTTCATTATTGATAACTGCTTTAGTTAAGTTAGCAAGCATACTTCTTCTATGTTTATTTGTACGTCCTAATTTTCTATAAGCCATAACTAAACTCCTTCCTACTAATCGTCTTCACGGAATTTAAGTCCCATTTCTTTAATCTTGTCGATTACTTCTTTTAAAGACTTTTTACCTAAATTACGAATTTTCATCATTTCTAATTCAGATTTAGAAGTTAAATCACCTAAAGTATTAACTCCTGCCCTCTTTAAGCAGTTATACGCTCTGACTGAGAAATCTAAATCATCAATAGATGTTTCTAATTTCTTTAATTTATTATCTTCTTGTTTAGCATTCATGATACCTGTAATATCGGCAATTTCACTTAAATTAGTTACAATATTTAAATGTTCAATCATGATTTTAGCTGCTAAAGCCATAGCCTCTTCAGGGCGAAGAGAACCATTTGTATAAACTTCCATTATTAATTTGTCATAGTTAGCGTCTTGTCCAACACGTGCGCTTTCAGTCTCGTAGCTAACTCTTTCAATTGGTGAGTAAATCGCATCAATTGGAATGAACCCTTTTTTCTCGTTGTCCACAAATGATTTATTTTCATTTGATGGAACATATCCTCTACCGTTTGCAATCATAAGTTCCATATCAAGTTTTCCACCTTTAGCAAGTGTAGCAATAACTTGATCTTTAGAAATTACTTCAACATCAGCATCTGACTCGATATCAGCAGCAGTAACTACTCCCTCTTTGTCAGCATATAATTTTACAATTTTAGCTTCTTGAGTATTATTTTTAACTACAACATTTTTTAAATTTAAAATGATAGTAGTAACATCTTCAACAATTCCTTCAATTGTTTGAAATTCATGCATAACTCCGTCAATTTTAACAGCAACGATAGCACTTCCTGGCATGCTAGATAGCATAATTCTTCTTAAAGCATTACCTAAAGTTGTTCCAAAACCTCTCTCTAAAGGTTCTAATTCAAATTTACCATAATTTTTATTTTCAACATATTCTGTAATTTTATATGTTGGTTTTTCAAAATTTAACATTTCCCCACTCCTTTTCTTAAATTATCCACGTGGACGTTTTGGTGCACGACATCCATTATGTGGTATAGGTGTAACATCAGTTATAGATGTAATTTCTAAACCTGCTGTTTGAAGTGAACGAACTGCTGTCTCTCTTCCTGATCCTAAACCTTTAACAAATACTTCAACTTTTCTCATTCCCATGTCATAAGCTGCCTTACCAGTTGCTTCTGCTGACATACCAGCAGCGAATGGAGTTGACTTCTTAGAACCTTTAAATCCTAATGTTCCAGCTGAAGCCCAACTAATTGCATTACCATCAGCGTCTGTAATAGTAACAATTGTATTATTGAATGTTGAATGGATATAAGCTCTACCTTCTGGTACAGACTTTTTAACTTTTCTTTTTCTTGCTTTATACGCCATTTTTATAACCTCCTTTAGTTACAACTATTTTTTCTTATTAGCAACTACTTTTCCTTTACCTTTACGAGTACGAGCATTTCTATTTGTTCTTTGTCCTCTTACAGGTAAACCTTTTTTATGACGAGTTCCTTGATAAGAATTAATTTCCATTTTAGTTTTAATATTCATGTTAACTTCACGACGTAAATCTCCTTCAGTCATGTATTTGTTAACTTCATCACGAATTAGATTTAATTCATCGTTTGATAAATCTCCTGCTCTTTTATCTTTATCTACGTGAACATTATTTAAAATTTCATTAGATAAACTTCTTCCAATACCATAAATATAAGTTAATGAAACTTCGATTCTCTTATTATTTGGTATATCTACACCCTTAATACGTGCCATAAAACACCTCCTATATTAACCTTGTCTTTGTTTATGTTTAGGATTAGTACATACTACCCTAACTTTGCCTTTTCTTCTTATAACCTTGCATTTTTCACACATAGGTTTTACTGATGCTCTAACTTTCATAAAATCCCTCCTACTTTCGGTAAGTTATACGACCATGTGATAAATCGTAAGTCGATAATTCAACCATTACCGTATCTCCAGCTAAAATACGAATCATGTTCATTCGCATTTTACCTGATACATGTGCCGTTATAACATGTTTATTAGACAATTCTACTTTAAAAGAATATCCCGGTAAAACTTCAAGTACTTTACCTTCAACTTCTATAACATCTTGCTTCGCCATTTTATCACCTCTTCGTCAATATTGTATAACCATCTTTCGTAACTAATATCGTATGTTCAAAGTGAGCAGATGGACAACCGTCAGCAGTTATTACTGTCCAATCATCATCTAATAAATAGACATCTGCAGTTCCTAAGTTAAGCATAGGTTCAACGGCAATTACCATTCCCGCTTTTAACAAAGGACCTGTTCCTTTTTTACCATAGTTTGGTACTTCTGGATCTTCATGAAGACTACTGCCAACACCATGACCTACAAGTTCTTTAACAACTCCTAAGTTATGTTTTAAAGCATATGTCTCAACAGCATATCCAATATCACCAACTCTAGCACCTTCTTTAATCACGTTTAAACCTTCATATAATGCTTTTTCTGTGTGTTCTAACAAATACTTCTTCTCATCAGAAATATTGCCCACGCCATAACTCCAAGCTGAATCTCCATGATATCCTTTATAACATGCACAAATATCTAAAGTAACGATATCACCGTCTTTAAGTTTACGATTAGAAGCAATACCATGAACAACTTCTTCATTTATTGAAATGCATATATTAGCTGGATATCCTTCATAATGATAACAAGATGGAGTTGCACCTCTACTTATAATGTAATCGCGAGCTAGTGAATCTATCTCAGCTGTTGTTATTCCTGGTTTTAAGTAAGGTTTAAGATACTTATGAGTATCTCCTACTATTTCACCAGCTACGCTCATTAATTCTATTTCTCTTGATGTTTTAATGTTAATCATTATGTTTTTCCAATATTTCTATAACTTGGGCATGAGTAATACTTGGGCTTTTTGAAGAATCTACGTGATAAACAATTCCCTTTTTATCATAGAATGATATTAGAGGCGCTGTCTTTTCAAGATATGTATTATATCTCTCATCATAAGTTTCAGGATTGTCATCACTACGTTGAATAAGTTCAACCATACAATCATCACATAACCCTGATTGCATTGGTTTCATATCTCCTGTATTTACATTATAAATTCTTTTACATGATGGACATGTAAATCTACCACTTATACGTGATTTTGCAATTTCCTTATCTATATCTAAGACAATTACTAGGCCAGTATCTCTATTTAACTCTTCTAGCATTTTGTCATAAGCCTCAGCTTGTGACACAGTTCTTGGAAATCCGTCTAATATATAACCGTTTTCACAATCTGATTGTAAAATTCTATTTTTTAAAAGCTCCAATACTATATCATCAGGAACTAAAGCTCCACTATTTAAAATATCTTTAATCATTAAAGCTTTTTCATCATTTCCTTTAATAACATCTCTTAGTAGATCTCCTGTTGAAATACTAGGAATATTATAATCAACTCTAATTTGTTCAGCTTCTGTTCCTTTTCCTGCCGCCGGTGGCGCAATAAGTATTATACTTTTCATTATCTTCTTCTCCCTTTTCTTCCTTTAGTGTATGTTCTACTAACTAATTGACTTTCTAATTGTTTATATGTCTCTAAAGCAACACCAACAACGATTAAAAGTCCAGTACCACTTATAGTGATACTTGTTTGTAGTGTTGAGAACTCGCTAAATAGAATTGGAAGTGCAGCAAGTAGTGCTAAAAAGCAAGCACCAACAATTGTTATCCTCTTTAATATTTTACTGATATATTCTTCGGTTTCGCTTCCTGGTCTAACTCCTGGAATATATCCACCATTCTTACCTAAATTTTCAGATAATTCCTTTGGTTTTAATTGCATAAATGTATAAATATATGCAAAAGCAATAATTAATAACATATATAATATAAAACCTGTTACTGCTGTATAACTAATATACTTAGTAATAAATAATGATAAATCAGCATTTTTCACAAATGAAGCGATGATTTGTGGAATTGAAATAACAGCTGATGCGAAGATAACAGGCATTACACCAGCACTATTCAATTTAAATGGAATATAATTTTGTTTTCCTAAGGTACTTGTTGATTTGTTAGCATATTGAATTGGTATTCTACGTTCTGCATTCTCAACAAAGATAACACCAATTATAATTGCTAAAAATACTAAAATGAATAAAGCAAAAGTTAAAATTCCAATAAAACCATTACCACCATTAACTAACTCTGTCCATAAACTAGAGAACATTGATGGTAAAGTAGCTATAATACCAGCCATAATTATCATTGAAACCCCGTTACCTATTCCTTTTTGAGTTATTTGATCACCGATCCATAATACTAACGCAGTACCTGCAGTTAATACTAATGAGTAAGACATGTAATCCATGGCACTTCCGTTTTTAATATACGAAAATGAATACATATATCCTTGAACGAATGCCAAAATTATTCCAGTTACTCTAGTAATTTGATTTAATTTATTACGTCCTACTCCGCCTTGTTTACTCAATTCAGATAAATATGGAATGATATCCATAGATAACAATTGAATAATAATTGAAGCAGAGATATAAGGCATAACACCTAATGCAAAGATTGAAGCACGTTCAAACGCACCACCACTCATTGCATTGACTATCTCTAAGAACTCTAAATTAGTTGTATCTAGGTTAATTCCTGGTACAGTAATTGCAGTTCCTAGTTTAAAAATAAATAAGGCAGCAAAAGTAAATAGGATTTTCTTTTGAATATCTCTATTCTTTGGATTAAATATTTGCTTTAAAGTTGCAAACATATTAAATCACCTCAGCTTTTCCACCTAATTTTTCTATTTTTTCTACAGCAGTTTTTGAAAATTTAGAAGCTTTAACTGTAACTTTCTTAGTTAATTCACCGTTACCTAATACTTTAATTCCAGCTAATTGTTTCTTAACAATTCCCATTTCTTTTAATAATTCTGGAGTTACTACAGCTCCATCTTCAAATTTTTCTAAATCACTTAAATTAATTGTTGCATATTCAGTTTTAAATGGAGCATTTGTAAATCCTCTTTTTGGTAATCTTCTGAATAATGGTAATTGTCCACCTTCAAAACCAGGTCTTACTCCTCCACCACTTCTAGCATTTTGTCCCTTATGTCCTTTACCACTTGTTTTACCGTTACCAGTAGCAACTCCACGTCCTACTCTTTTACGTTTTTTAATAGCTCCTTCTGGTTGATTAATTTCATATAATTTCATTACATCAAGTCCTCAACTTTCTTACCACGAAGTTTTGCAACTTCTTCTAATGTTTTTTGTGATTTTAATGCATTAAGGGTTGCATATGCCATATTAATTTTTGTACTTGAACCTAATGATTTAGATAAAATGTCTTTAACGCCTGCCATCTCTAATACTGAACGAACTGGTCCACCAGCTTTTACTCCTGTACCTTTTGCAGCAGGTCTTAACATAACTTTACTAGCTCCTTCAACACCGATTGCTTCATGTGAAATAGTTCTATCGTCAACGATAGCAACTTTAACAACATTCTTAGCAGCAGCTTGACTAGCTTTCTTAATAGCATCTGGTACTTCGTTAGCCTTACCAGTTCCAAGACCAACTCTACCTTTTCTATCTCCTACTACTACAACGGCAGAAAAACGGAAATGACGTCCACCTTTCGTAACTTTAGTAACACGACCGATAGAAATTACTTCTTCTTCATAAAGTTTTGGTTGTTTAGCTCTTGGTTCTCTTGGTTTTCTGTCTGACTTACGAGAATCTCTTTTTCCAGCTTTACCAGTTGATTCAACTGTTTCAGTTGATTGAACTTCTTCAACTTTTTCTACTTCTTGTTCCATCATTACCCTCCTTTAGAATTCTAGTCCGTTTTCACGTGCAGCATCTGCTAATGCTTTAACACGTCCATGATATTGGTATCCACCTCTATCGAAAACTACTTTTGTTATTTTTGCTTCTTTAGCCCTCTTAGCTAATAATTCTCCTACTTTAGTTGCTGCTTCAACGTTGCTACCATTTTCAAGCTTTAACTCTTTATCAATAGAAGAGGCACTAACTAAAGTAACAGCTTTTTCATCATCAATAATTTGTGCAAAAATATTACTATTTGATCTAAAAACATTTAATCTTGGTACACTAGCAGTACCAGATACTTTTGCTCTTACACGACTATGTCTTGCTTGACGTGCTTCATTACGAGCTACTTTTTTTATCATAGTTTCTCTCCTTTTCTACTATTTAGAAGCTTTCTTTCCTTCTTTACGTTGAACTTGTTCATCAGCATAACGAATTCCTTTTCCTTTATAAGGTTCAGGCTTTCTTATTTTTCTTATATTAGCTGCGAATTCTCCAACTAATTGTTTATCAATACCTTTAATTAATAATTCAGTATTGCTTGGTACTTCAACAGTAATTCCATCAGGAATTGCTGGAGTCCAATTGTGAGAATGTCCGGCAGAAATTACTAATTCTTTTCCCTTTAATTGGAAACGATAACCTACACCGACACACTCTAATTTCTTTTCATATCCTGTTGTAACACCAATAATCATATTATTAATATTAGCATTAGCAGTTCCATGAAATTGTTTATAATTATCATTATCTCTAGTTATTTTAACTTCTGTTTCTGTTACTACAACAGTTAAATTTTTATTAACTTCAGTAGAAAGTTCACCTTTAGGACCTTTTACTGTAACGATGTTGCCATCAACAGAAACCGTTACACCAGCTGGAATAATAATTGTTCTATTTCCAACACGACTCATTAAATCTCAATCCTTTCTACCAAATGTAAGCTAAAACTTCTCCACCAAGTGATTGTTGTCTAGCGCTTCTATCAGTCATTAAACCTTTTGAGGTAGATATAATAGCAATACCTAGACCATTTAATACTTTTGGTACTTCGTCAGCCTTAACATATGCACGTAAACCTGGTTTAGAAATTCTCTTTAATCCAGTGATTACACGCTCTTTATTTTCAGTATATTTTAGAGTTAACACTAAAATATCTTGAACATTGTTTTTCTTAGTTTTATAGTCTACTATAAATCCTTCTTCTTTTAGGATTCTAGCAATTTCAACTTTCATTTTTGAAGCAGGAATTTCTACTTCTTTATTTCTCATCTGATTTGCATTACGAATTCTTGTAAGCATATCAGCTATTGGATCTGTTACCATATACTTCCCTCCTTTTCTACCAACTAGATTTTTTCATTCCTGGGATTTGTCCTTTATAAGCTAGTTCACGAAAACAAATTCTACAAATACCGTATTTTTTTAATACAGCATGTGGTCTTCCACAACGAGTACAACGAGTATATCTACGTACTTCGAATTTTGGCTCACGGCTAGCTTTAATTTTCATACTTTTCTTAGCCATATTTTCCTCCTAAGTAATTATTTCTTAAATGGCATACCGAAACCTTTTAAGAGATCAAGAGCTTCTTCATTAGTTTTAGCTGTAGTTACGAATACAATATCCATACCACGAACTTTAACAATATTATCAAACTCTATTTCTGAGAAGATTAATTGTTCTGTAAGCCCTAATGTATAGTTTCCTCTACCATCAAATGATTTATTAGATATACCTCTAAAGTCTCTTACACGTGGTAATGTAATACTAATTAATTTATCTAAGAAGTTATACATATTTTCACCACGAAGAGTTACTTTACAACCAATTGCTTGTCCTTCTCTTAATTTAAATCCAGCAATTGATTTTTTTGATTTTGTAGCAATTGGTTTTTGACCAGTTATTAACTCAAGGTCTTTCATAGCTGCTTCTAATAATTTTGAATTACCAGTTGCATCACCACAACCAATATTAACTACGATTTTATCAAGTTTTGGTACTTCCATAACATTTTTGTAATTATATTTTTCTCTTAAACTAGATACGATTTCTTTTTCGTATTTTTCTTTTAGGCGGTTCATATATACCCTCCTTCCAATTAATTAAGACTTTCATTAGATTTTTTAGTAATTCTAATTTTATTGCCTTTTTTATCTGTAGAATGTCCTATTCTGGTTCTTTTTCCGGTTTTAGGATCAACAATCATTACGTTAGAAGCATGAATTGGAGCTTCTACTTCAACGATACTACCAGCAGTTTGTCCGTTTCCTTTAACGTGTTTTTTTGCAACGTTAACACCTTCAACAACAACTTTGTTTTCAGCACGTAATACGTGTGAAATTTTTCCTTCTTTACCTTTATCTTTTCCAGCAATGACAACTACTTTATCTCCAGTTTTAAAGTTCATTTTCATTCCTCCAAACTTTTATAACACTTCTTTAGCAAGTGATATAATTTTCATAAAATTTTTGTCACGTAATTCACGTGCTACTGGTCCAAATACACGAGTTCCAACTGGACTCTTATCATCTTTAATAATAACTGCAGCGTTATCATCAAATTTAATATAAGATCCATCTTCTCTTCTAAGACCAAATTTACTTCTAACAATTACTGCTTTTACAACTTTACCCTTTTGAACAGTCCCGTTAGGTAGTGCGCTTTTAACAGTTGCAACCACTACATCACCAATATTACCAGTTTTAACTTTTGACCCACCAAGTACACGAATTACTAATAATTCTTTTGCACCTGAATTGTCAGCTACTTTTAAACGGCTTTCTTGTTGAATCATATATTAATTCCTCCTTCGTCAAATTGCAATTATAGAATAACTGCTTTTTCTACTATTTCCACAACACGGAAATGTTTAGTTTTAGATAATGGTCTAGTTTCAGTGATTCTTACAGTATCACCTTTTTTAGCCTCATTCTTTTCGTCATGTGCAGCATATTTTTTAGAATATTTAACTCTTTTTCCATATAAGCTATCTTTTTTGTATGTTTCTACTAAAACAGTAACAGTTTTATCATTAGCATCGCTAATAACTTTACCTACTAATTCACGAGTTCTTTTTTCTTCCATATTATCCTCCTAATTATTTACTAGATAGTTCTCTTTCACGTAGAATTGTTTTCATACGTGCAACTAACTTTCTTAATTCTTTTATTCTTGAAGGTTTTTCTAAAGATCCTGTAGCTTGTGAAAAACGTAAATTAAATAATTCTGCTTTATATTCTTCGATTTTTGAAAGTATTTCTTCGTTTGATAATTCTCTAATTTCTTTATTAGTCATTATTTACACCGCTTTCTTTCTTAACAAATTTACATTTGATAGGAAGTTTATGACTAGCAAGACGTAATGCTTCACGAGCTGTTGCTTCATCAACTCCTGACATTTCAAACATAATCTTTCCTTCTTTAACTACTGCTACCCATGCATCATGAGAACCTTTACCTTTACCTTGACGAGTTTCTAGTGGTTTCTTTGTTAATGATAAATGTGGGAAAATATTTTTATATACTCTACCACCACGTTTTGTAAAACGTGTCATAGCAACTCTGGCTGCTTCAATTTGACGTTCTGTAATCCAAGCGCCTTCCATTGCCATTAATCCGTATTCACCTAAATGTAATTCAGTGTTTCCTCTTGCTTTTCCATCATAAGGTAAGCGATGAGGATTACGGTATTTAGTTCTTTTTGGTATTACGGCCATCTTCATTACCTCCCTTATTTTTCTCAGGAAGTATTTCACCTTTACAAATCCATACTTTAACACCAATTTTTCCATAAGCTGTATCTGCTTCTTTATGAGCGTAATCAATGTCTGCTCTTAAAGTATGTAGTGGAATAATTCCCTCGATATATCCCTCAGTACGAGCCATATCAGCTCCACCTAAACGACCAGAAACGGCAGTTTTAATTCCTTTCGCTCCGGCTTTCATTGTATTTCTTACTGCTCTTTTTTGGGCAATTCTGAAAGACACACGTCCTTCAATTTGACGAGCAATATTTTCAGCAACTAATGCTGCATCTAAGTCTGGGTTCTTAACTTCTTTAATAGAAATTTGAACGTTTTCATTAACTAATTTTGATAATTCTGCTTTTAACTTTTCAATTTCGTCTCCACCGTGTCCAATTACAACACCTGGTTTAGCAGTATTAATGATTACTTCTGTTCTTTTATCGTTTCTTTCAATAAGAACGCTTGAAACTGAAGCATCTTTTAACTTTTTAGTTAAATACTTACGAATCTTGTTATCATTAGCTAAAAATTTTGCAAAATCTTGTTTTTCAGCATACCAAGTAGATTCCCAACCTTTATTGATACCAACTCTAAGTCCTATTGGACTAACTTTTTGACCCACAAGTGTTCCTCCTTTACTTTAGTTTCTTTCACTTACTACAATAGTAATGTGACTTGTTCTTTTCTTAATTGGATCTACGTGACCACGAGAACCAAATCTCATTCTTTTTAAGGTTTGACCTTCATTAACAAATGCTTCTTTAACATATAATTTAGATTTATCTAAACTTAAATTGTTTTCAGCATTTGCAACAGCTGAAGTTAAGACTTTACGAATTAATCTTGCAGCTTCTTTATTTAAATTATTTAAAATTTTATCTGCGTCTGATACGTTTTTACCACGTATTAAATCTATTACTAAACGAGCTTTACGTGCAGGAATTCTAACTCCTTTTGCTATCGCTTTTGCTTCCATTTTAGTCCTCCTTCCTTAACTTCAATTATTTACTTTCCTTGTTTTCGCCATGACCACCGAATTTACGTGTTGGAACAAATTCTCCTAATTTATGTCCTACCATATCTTCTGTTACATAAACCGGAACGAATTCCTTACCGCTATGAACAGCAAATGTGTTTCCTATAAATTCTGGGAAAATTGTTGAACGGCGTGACCAAGTTTTAATAACTTCTTTTTTCTCAGATTCATTATTTTTTCTAACCTTTTTCATTAAACTTTCGTCTACAAAAGGTCCTTTTTTAAGACTTCTTGCCATCTAAACCATCCTTTCCCTATTATTTAGTGTTACGACGACGAATAATTAAGCCATCAGATTGTTTTTTACCCTTACGAGTTTTATAACCAAGTGCAGGTTTACCCCAAGGAGTAACAGGTCCTTTACGTCCAATTGGCGCACGACCTTCACCACCACCATGTGGGTGATCGTTAGGATTCATAACTGATCCGCGAACTGTAGGTCTGATACCCATATGTCTTTTACGACCAGCTTTTCCTAAACTTACTAATTCATAATCTTCATTTCCTACTTCTCCGATTGTTGCTCTGCAAGTACTTAATACTTTACGAACTTCACCGCTAGTTAAACGAAGTAATGTATATTTTCCTTCACGTCCTAATATTTGAACTGAAGAACCAGCAGAACGAGCTAATTGTCCACCTTTTCCAGCTTTTAACTCAACGTTGTGAACAACAGTACCTTCTGGAATATTCTCTAATGGTAAACAGTTACCAACTTTAATGTCAGCGTTAATACCACTTTCAACTTTGTCTCCTACTTTTAAGCCTTTTGGAGCAATAATATATCTTTTTTCTCCATCAACATAATTTATAAGAGCAATGTTTGAACTTCTGTTTGGATCGTATTCGATAGAAGCAACAGTTCCAGGAATTCCGTCTTTATCTCTTTTAAAATCAATAATACGGTATTTTCTCTTTTCTCCACCACCTTGGTGTCTTACAGTGATTCTACCTTGATTATTACGCCCACCATTTTTCTTTTTTGTAACTAATAATGATTTCTCTGGTTGTACTTTAGTTAATTCACCATTATCTAAAGTAGTCATACCACGTCTACCATTAGTTGTTGACTTATAACTTTTGATTGCCATACGTATAATCCTCCTTTAGATTAGTTTAGTTCGATTGAACTACCTTCAGCTAATTTAACAATAGCTTTTTTTCTCTTGTTAGTTCTACCAGTGTAGCGACCAACTCTTTTTTTCTTAGTTGTAGCATTAACTGTATTAACACTTTCAACTTTAACATCGAATACTTTTTCAACTGCTTGTTTAATTTGAGTTTTGTTAGCTTTTGGATCAACACTAAACACGATTGTGTTTTTATCTTTTGCTAAAGTAGCAGTCTTTTCAGTAACAATTGGCTCTTTAATAATATCTCTATAGTTACTCATTATGCTAAAGCCTCCTCTACTGATTTAATTGCAGCCTCTGTAGCTATTAATACATGAGCAGATACAATATCCATTGTATTGATTTCGTTAGCTTGTAATAATAATACATTTTCTAAATTTCTAGCTGCTAAAATTAAATTTTCATCTAATTCATCAACAACAACTAAAATGTTTCTTTCGACATTTAAGTTTGCTAAAATATCTTTCATTTCTTTTGTTTTAGCACTTGCTAATTTTAATTCATCAAGAACGATTAACTCATTATCTAACACTTTATAAGATAAAGCAGATTTTAAAGCTAATCTTCTTTCTTTACGATTCATTTTTAATGTGTAATTCTTTTCTGTTTGTGGACCAAATACTACACCACCGTGAATCCAGTGTGGAGCACGAGTTGATCCTTGACGAGCACGTCCTGTACCTTTTTGTCTCCATGGTTTTCTTCCACCGCCAGAAACTTCTGAACGTGTTTTAACACTATGTGTACCTTGTCTTGCGTTTGCTGTTGCTAATCTAATTGCATCGTAGATAACAGCATCATTTGGTTCAATACCAAATACTGATTCGTTTAATGTAATATCTTTAACTTTTTTACCTTGTACATTTAATACATCAATTTTCTTCATAAGTTTTTATCCTCCCTACTAGTTTTCTTCAGTAGTAGTTTCAGTAGCTACTTCTTCAGTAACAACTTCTTCAACCTCTGCAGTTTCAACAGGAGCATAGTTTACTAAGTTTTCTGTTTCATTAACTTTACCTAAGTTTTTAACAGCACTCTTAATAATAACTAACCCTTTTTTAGGACCAGGAATATTTCCTTTGATTAATATTACATTATTTTCTAAATCAACAGCAACTACTTCAAGATTTTGAATTGTAACTGTAAGTGTACCCATATGTCCTGGTAATTTTTTTCCTTTGAAAACACGCATTGGTCTCATAGTTCCCATTGAACCTGGTCTTCTATGATAGTGAGAACCATGTCCCATAGGGCCTCTTGATTGTCCATGTCTCTTAATTACGCCTTGGAACCCTTTACCTTTAGTAGTTCCAGTAACATCAACAACTTCACCTGGTGCAAATAAGTCAACTTTAACTTCTTGTCCAACAGTATAATCATTGATATCTACACCCTTTATTTCTCTAAAGAAGCGCTTAGGTGTAGTATTAGCTTTAGCTGTATGTCCAGCTGAAGCTTTAGTCGCTAGCTTTTCTCTCTTTGTATCGAATCCTAATTGAATAGCTTCATAACCATCGTTTTCTTTAGTTTTGATTTGAGTTACTATATTTGGCTCAACTTCAACAACAGTTACAGGAATCAATTTCCCAGATTCAGTAAATACTTGAGTCATTCCAATTTTACGACCTAAGATTCCTTTCATATACTTTTCCTCCTATTAATTATTTACTAATTTTGATATTTACACCACTTGGTACTTCTAAATGAGTTAATGCCTCAATAGTTTCCTTTGTTGGGTTAATAATATCAATAAGTCTTTTGTGTGTTCTTTTTTCAAATTGCTCACGTGAATCTTTATCTTTGTGAACAGCTCTTAAGATAGTGATTTTTTCAACTTCAGTTGGAAGTGGAATTGGTCCACTAACTTCTCCACCATTTCTCTTAACAGTTTCAACGATTTTCGCACAAGCTTTATCTAAACTCTTATGTTCGAAAGCTTTTAATTTGATACGAATTTTAACTTTTGACATTTTGTGTCCTCCCTTCGCCTATATCTCTGTATAGACTTGCTCCGTGTGAAAACCCGATTTTCAATTTAAATTTCATATCAACTTAACCTGGTGTATCGGCAACCTCACACATCCTAGCATGCCACACATTCAAAAGTATACTAAAAAAGCATTGAAAAATCAACACTTTTTTGAACTTTTTTTTATTTTTTCACTTTTTGACTGCCTTGCCGACGATTTTTACGAGCGGCATGTGGTTTAATATTTTCATGTGCTTTATTACGCTGTTTTTGTAAAGCTGTTAAGCGAGTTATTTCAAAATCAATCATTAAAAGTTCTATCTTCTTGTATTATTCAGGAGTTGGTGCAAATCCTTGACGATTTATTTTTCTTAAAATCGCATTGATTCGATTATAGGCATTGATATCCTTCTTCTCAATATAATGCAAGTAGCTTTGAGCATCAACTGTTAAAGGTGCACCATTTTCAATTGTTTTTTCCCACCAAATTCTTTTTTCTTTATATGATGATAAGTTAAGGGATTTTCTTCGGTAATCTTAAAGTGCATCCAATCAAATTCTTCTACGGCGTACTTACTTACAAGTAATTTTAGAACTTTTTTCAAATTATCACATCACAATCTTAACCTATAATAATTTTAATATATTTATATAGCCAAAAAAAGGATTTAATAATATTTTATAATTAATTTATTAATGCTATGTTATAATTATAGTGGTGATGTTATGAAAGTAGGAGTACTAGGAACCGGAGCATATGGTGTTTCTTTAGCACTTATTTTAAATGAAAACGGACATAAAGTAGAAATGTGGACAAAGTTTGAAGAAGAAGCAAATTATTTGTCGCAAACTAGAACAAGCCCAAACTTAAAAAATATTATTATTGACGATGAGATAAAAATATCAACTGATTTTAAAGCGACAGTCGAAGGGGCTGATTTAATTTTAATTGCAGTACCTGCTGCTTTTGTTGATAATGTATCGAAAGAGTTAGCAAATTACATAAAAGATAATCAACATATATGTATTGCCTCTAAAGGTATAGAAAGAGATACATGTAGATTTGTATCTGATGTTGTAACTGAAAATATCGATACAGATAAAATTGGCGTTATCTCAGGGCCAACATTTGCTATTGACGTAGCAAATAAAGTTCCAGTTGGTTTATCATTAGGAACTAAAAACATTGAAACTATGAAAATTATTCAAACAGCCCTAGAAAACAGCCATGTAAAATTAAGACCAACTGATGATGTTTTAGGTATTGAAATATGTGGTTCAATCAAAAACGTTATTGCAATTGCTAATGGTATGTTAGACGGAATGCAATTACCAATTTCTACACAAGCAATGATGATTACTGAATCATTAAACGATATTAAAGAATTAATTGATGCTTTAGGTGGTAGAAAAACAACTATTTTATCTTTTGCAGGATTTGGTGACTTATTATTAACCTGTACTAGTACAAAATCTAGAAACTTTTCATTTGGACAACTATTAGGCAAAAAAGCTTCTCAAAATGAAATAGATAGATACATTGAAACAACCACAATAGAAGGTTTATACACTTTAAAATCAATTTATAAGTTACTAGATGATAAACAAGTGAAAATGCCAATTATTAATTTAATATATGATATTATATATGGTGATAAAGTGCCAGAAGATTTATTAACTTTCTTAATTGAAAAAATTTAAAGACTGTAATTAGTCTTTTTATTTGACAATAAATGTAATTGATTATAAAATTAAATTATATATAAAACATTATGAGAGAGGTTGGTAAAATGTTCGATTTCGTATTTATAATTGTTCTTGTTATGGCCATAGCCGTGTTTGCTCTAACTTTCTTTATGATATTTAAAGTAATGACTAGTAAAAATCCTACTCAGCAAATGATGAATGATTTAACAAGTAATCAAAATATTGAACAAATGGAAAAGATGGCTACTGTAATGGGAAAAGTTGCAGTTAATATGGCCAAAGAAATGAATCCCGAATATAAATCCCTAAAATGTCCTAATTGTGGTGCATCACTAACAGATAATGTTGAAGTTTGTGAATATTGTAATGCACCACTTACTAAAGTAGTGGGTCAAATAAAAAAATAAAAGCATTTCTTTTGTTAAAAAAAAGATTGATAACTATCAATCTTTTTTTATTTTGTAAATGGAATAAGTGCCATAAAACGTGCATATTTAACTTGAGTAGCTACATATCTTTGATGTTTAGCGCAATTACCAGTAATTCTTCTTGGTAAGATTTTACCTTTATCAGCACTAACATATTTTTTAATAACTTCGATGTTTTTGTAGTCTACATCTTTACCAGTACACATTTGGCATACTTTTTTCTTTTTTCTAAAAAATTCAGCCATTTTTAATTCCTCCTTTAGTCTAGGAAGTTATCATCAATTGAAACAGAATCTCCATATTCTGCAAATGGATCATTTTCAACACTAACACTATTGTTTTGATAATCATATGGGCTTGGTTGAGATGATTCAAAATCATCACTTTGAGATCTACTATTTTTTCCTTCAACAAATTCAAAATTATCTAACGCAACGTCAGTTGTATATCTCTTATTGCCATCTCTATCATCGTAACTTCCCGTTTGTAATCTTCCTTCTACAGCAATTAAATTTCCTTTATCAAAAAATTTAGCTATAGTTTCAGCTTGTTTTCTCCAAGCTACAACATTGATAAAATCAGCTTCTCTTTTACCATCGCTATTTGTAAAGTTTCTATTAACAGCAACAGTAAATCTTAAAAATGCAGTATTCCCGTTAGTATACCTTAATTCAGGTTTTGCAGTTAATCTACCAACCAATAATACTTTATTCATGTAATACCTCTCTCTTAGTCTTCTTTTCTAATGATTAAATGTCTGATTATATCAGCACTAATACCAGCTAAACGATCGAACTCTTTAACTCCTAAATCATCATTAGCTTCAACTTGGTATACATAATAATATCCGCTTTTGAATACTTCTGAACGTTTCTTAATTTCATAAGCTAGTGTTCTTTGTCCCCAAGCGTCAACACTTGTAACTTTACTACCATATGATTCTAAAGTCTTCTTTAAATCTTCAGCTACTTTACTAATTTCTGCTTCAGCTAGTGTTGGCTTAACAATGAACATAATTTCATAATTTCTCATTCTCACACCTCCTCATGGTTAAAAGCCTTCTTCAGGCAAGGAGTAAATTCATACTCGACATAGATTATAACAAATATAATATGATTTGTAAATAATAAATTTTAACTTGATTATAAAATAGCAATTTGATAAAATACTGTCTACGGGTGATTTTATGGGAAAACAAGTAATAGCAAGTTGTGACCATTTATATATTTTAAAAAAAGAATTAGAGGTTGTGCATCCAGAATATAGTATATTTGAACACGATATAAATCGTGAAACCGATCTTGGAATTGGCACATATAATGGACAGTTAGTTAAAGAAAAGATATTAACAGATGGTAAGATTTCATTACAAAGACGAAATTCATATTCACCATCAATAATATTTCAAAATGTATTAGTTACATTACAAAATGGTTTATCTATATGTATCGAAATAACTGATGCAACATTCATGGTAGATATCATAAAATTTGGAAATAAAAAAGAAATCGGAATACATTTAGTTCAAGAAGATAAAGAGTCTATTAACCGTGTTATAGCCTTTTTAAATAAAATGGCTCCACAAATAGACTGTAGTTCTATTTCTTTTAAATCTCCTTCGATATTAGTTTTAGAATCTAATATTGATGGAAAATTTAAACATGAAGAATTAGATTTTCAAACTGGAAAAAATTATTCTAAAAAGAAAAGCAATCAAGGTCATAAGAGGAGAAAATATTAAAAAGGAGAACATTAATTAATGTTCTCTCTTTTTTATACATTAAATCTAAAATAGCAAATATCTCCATCCTGCATTATATAGTCTTTTCCTTCAAGACGCATTTTACCAGCTTCTTTAACTAATTTTTCATTACCACAATCAACCAAATCATCATAACTCATAATTTCAGCTTTAATGAATCCTCTTTCAAAATCAGTATGAATAATACCCGCACATTGTGGTGCCTTCATACCATCTTTAAAAGTCCAAGCACGAACTTCATCAGAACCAGCCGTAAAAAATGTTTTTAAACCTAATAATGAATATGTTGCTTTAATTAATTTATCCAAGCCACTTTCTTCAATACCTAATTCCTTTAAGAAAGTATTTTTTTCTTCATCTGATAAATCACTTAATTCAGATTCTATTTTCGCACATACTACGATAACACCTGATTTCTCTTTTTTAGCATATTCCTGAACTTTCTTTACATATTCATTAGTTCCCTTTAAGATATCATCTTCAGAAACGTTAGCCATATAAATAATTGGCTTAGCGGTTAATAAATTAAATGGCTTAATCATTTTCTTTTCATCTTCATCTAATTCTAGTTTTCTAATTGCAATATTAGCCTCTAAAGCTTTTTGAAGTTTTTCTAATAATTCTGCCTCTTTCTTAACATCCTTGTCTTTTGAAAGAGCAGCTTTTTTACCAATTTTATTAAATCTATTCTCAATAATTTCTAAGTCAGCTAAAATTAATTCCACCTCAATGATTTCTATATCACGAATTGGATCAACAACGTTTTCAACATGAATAATATTTTTATCATCGAAGCATCTTACAACTTCAACAATTGCATCAACTTCTCTGATATGTGATAAAAATTTATTCCCTAATCCCTCACCAGTAGATGCCCCCTTAACTAATCCCGCAATATCAGTAAATTCAAATGCAGTTGGTACTAAACTAACTGGCTTATATAAGTTATTTAAAAAATCTAGTCTTTTATCTGGTACTGTAACGATTCCAACGTTTGGGTCTATTGTCGCAAAAGGGTAATTAGCTGCTAAAATATTTTTCTTTGTTATTGCATTAAATAAGGTTGATTTACCAACATTAGGTAATCCAACAATTCCTGCTGTTAAACTCATAATTTCACCTCAACAAGTCAAGTGTACTATAATATCAACTAATTTGCAAGAAAAAAGCACTTTTAAATCGTGCTTTTATAATGTAGGATATACACCTACACCCATACTGAGTCCTAATAAATTCCAACATACTATTATAATTATCCAAGCTAAAGCCATCCAAATAATTACCGGTAATATTTTACGCATTGTTCCAAATAATTCTAATTCTTCACCATCTGTATCATATTTATATAAAAAACCTAACATAACAATCAAATATACATAAAACGGTGTTAAGCATTTACCAATAGAATCAGAAGCCTTAAATATCATTTGTGTAAATGATGGCGATATATTAGCACGTATACCTAGCGGAATAAATACGGGTGATATTAAAGTCCAATTAGCAATAGTTGTAGGATTTAATATAGTAATAATTGTAAATACAATAAACATAAGTACAATTAAGAATAAACCTGTCATTTGAAGATTATTAAATATATTAATAATTTTTAAAGAAAGAACCGTACTTATATTAGTCCATTCAAGTATTCCTAACATTATTGAAGCAAAGAACAATCCAGCAAATATGAAACCAGTTCCTTCAAATGCTACCGAGATTGAACTGTTATACTCACGTGCATTTTTAATATTACGTGATATTTTTCCATATACATAGCCACAAATAAGAGAAATAACGACAAATAATACTAAAAATCCCTCTTTAAATGGCGATTCTGGGCCAAATAACTTATCCATATATCCAACGTCGTTTGGATCAAGTAAGAATCCAGATAATGGTAAACTAGGAATAATTGCATAAATTGATAAAGCTAATAATACTAAAAATACTAAACCAGTAGTTTGAAGAGCTTTAGTGGAAATAATAAGTTCATCGGTTTCAAGTTTCTTGGTCTTTTTTGCTAAAAACTTTTCAACTGCTATAGTACCAACAATTGATAAAATAACAGTTGCAGCAGTTGTAATAAAGGCCATTGACCAACGATCAAATTTAAAATCTCCAATAATTCCGACAGCTGAAGCCTCTGTTAAGGCACCAAGGGCGATATCTTGATAATTATATAAGAATCCAGCCCCATAACCGGCTGTAATTCCAATAAACACAGTCATTATACCTAATTTTGGATCACGATTTAAATTTTTATATAAAACTGCAGTCAAAGGAAATAACACTGCATAACCATAATCAAGTGCTACTGTTGAAATAATACTTATAAAAAATACTAAAAATGTCACAAAAGAAGGCCTTAATTTTTTAAAATAACTAAATAAGTGTTTTAGTAAACCACTTGCTTCCAAAATTGAAACAGCAATTAGTGATATAGCAATATAAATTAACGGTTCAATAGTTCTAAAATTACTAACCGCGCTACCAAAAATATATTGTATACCTTCTTTACTAAATATATTATTTACTGTAACTATAGTCGTTTCAGAAGTGCCTACTTCTGTTAAAACTGCTTGAAGACCTAATTTATTTAGCAAAAAACTAGCCACCATAATTCCTAAACTGATAAGAATCATAATAACAATCGGTCCAAGCGTTTTCTTGTTTCGAACACGCCTTATTGCCATACTTTCCTCCTATAAAGAAATAACTTTCTTCATTTTTTTATTAAACTCAATTCTAGGCATCATAATTGAACGTCCACACTTTTGACATTTAATCTTAATATCTGCGCCTATTCGCGTAATAATCCATTCATTACTACCACATGGGTGTTCTTTTTTCATCATGACAATACTATTTAATTTATATTCATTATTCATTGTGAACCACCACTTGTGGATAAGGAATCTTAATTCCTCGTGCATCAAATTCTTCCTTAACCCTAGCTCTAAAAATTCTAGCAAAACCAAACTTATCATCATATAATGCTGAAATTTCAATACGGAAAACAATAGAACTGTCGCTTAATTTTTCAACTCCTAAACAGTTTGCAGGAACCGGTAGTTTTAACTCATCAGTTAATTTTTCGCAAACTGATGTCAATGTTTCTTTAACTAAATTAATATCGGAATCATAACTAACTGATACATCAAGTAGTTGAACGTTAGTATCCAACTTATGATTAATAACTGTTAAAATGTTACGATTAGATATAATTTTTACCTCACCAGTATATGCTTTAATTCGTGTAGATTTTAGCCCAGCTTCAATAACAGTACCAGTAAAACCATCAATTGTTACTACATCACCAACTGAAAATTGATCTTCAAATAAAATTGTAAATCCTGAAATAAAATCTTTTAATAAATCTTGAAAAGCTAAACCAACAACAACACTTATTGCACCTAACGAAGTAACCAAAGATTTAGTATCAATTCCAAATATCTCTAATATCATCATTAATGCTACAAGAAAAATAAATACTTTAAGAACAGTATTAACAGCCGTAACAATCATCTTTTTCTTACGTTCATTAATACGTTTACTATCAATTTTTACTAATTTTTTTACAATTTTAGATGCGACAAAGTAGATAACAAAACTAAAAAAAATAATTAATACAGGCGCTACAACCTCTTTAATAAGTATCTTTTCTAACATAATTATCCTTTAACATTAATAGTATCTAAAATCCTATTTAAATCTGCAACATTTGTAAAGCTAATTTCAATTTTATTTTCACGAATTTTTACTTTAGTATCTAACTTTTCACGAAGTAAATCTTCAGCATATCTGAACTCTGTACTTTTATCAGTTGTTTTAATTTTCTCACTTTTATTCTTTTTACCAAGGGAACCTGCTTGATATTCTAATTTACGAACTGGTATTTTATTTTCAATAATGTCATGTGCCATTTCAATGATTTTAGCATCATCATCTAATTTAGATAAGACTCTAGCATGTGCCATACTAAGTTCGTTTCTATTAACCATATCTTGAACTTCAGCAGGCAATCTTAAAAGTCCTAAAATATTAGTAATATGACTTCTACTCTTACCTACTTTAGCACTCAACTCGTCTTGTGTTAAATTTAATTTTTCAATCATTGCACGATAAGCAATTGCTTCTTCAATAGCTGATAAATTTTCTCTTTGCAAGTTTTCTAAAAGCGCTATTTCCATCATTTGTTCATCATTTAAATTACGAACAATTGCCGGAATAGTTGTCAAACCAGCCATTTTACTAGCACGTACTCTTCGTTCACCAGCAATAATTTCATAGCCTTTAATACTTTTTTTTACGATAATTGGTTGAAAAACACCATGTTCTTTAATTGATTCAGTTAATTCTCTTAATGATTCATCATTAAATATTCGTCTTGGTTGATATGGATTAGCTCTTAATTCAGATAAATCAATTTCAATAATTTCCTCTTTAGTAGCTGTCTCATATACACTCTTTTCGAAACTATCTAAATCTAAATTTTCAGTGTTAAATAATTGCTCTAAACCTTTTCCTAGAGCTCTTTTTTTAATTTCCATTTCTCTCAATCACCTCTTTTGCCAAATTTAAATATGCCTCTGTACCCCTGCTCTTAGGGTCATATGCATGAATTGGTTTACCATGGCTTGGTGCTTCTGATAACCTAACTAAACGTGGAATAATTGTATCATAAACTTTTTCTTTAAAGTAACTCTTAATTTCTTCTACAACTTCAAGACCTAAATTAGTACGATTATCAAGCATAGTCAACAAAACGCCCTCAATAACTAATTCAGGATTTAATTTTTTTTGTGCAATCATAATAGAATTTAAAAGTTGCATAATTCCTTCAAGTGCAAAAAATTCACATTGTACCGGAATAATAACCGAATTTGAAGCTGCTAAAGCATTAGTTGTAATTAATCCCAATGAAGGTGGACAATCTAAAATAATATAATCGAATATTTTTGCTCCATCTTCTAAAGCTTTTTTTAATTGTAATTGTGCAATAAATTCTCTATTGTTTCTAGACATCTCCATTAATTCCATGTCTACACCAGCTAAGTTAATAGAAGCTGGTATTGTATATAAATTTTTAAATTTAGTTTTTATAATAACATCTTTTACTTCTGCTTTTTCTGTTAGTAATTCATAAACACTATCTTTTACTTCACTTTTAACAATTCCAACACCAGTAGTGGCATTTCCTTGTGGATCCAAGTCAACTAAAAGAGTTTTTTTTCCAAGTAAACCCAATGAGGCTGCTAAATTAATACTTGAAGTTGTTTTACCAACTCCACCTTTTTGATTAACAAATGCTATAATCTTTCCCATTTTCTTCACCTATCTTTAATTGTTTACATATCCATTTTAACACATTTAGAATCATAAATCTATAAAATCATAACTTTGTTTTTAGCAACTATAGAGGATATAATTTTTCTTTTACCTTTGGTAATTGAACTAATCGTTCTTCAAATTTTAATGGATAATCTTCGTCTTTTTCATTTTCATAATATTGTTCTAATAATTGTAATAAAACAACTAAATCATCTAGTGCTGCTTTGATAAAAAAATCAAAATCATCTTTTTTCATATCAAAAGAGGACATTACCATTCTTTCTATTGCATTTAATTCTTGCTTACTTTCTGCGTTCATATATATTGAAACCAATATTTCATTCAACATATCCCGTGCTTCAATATAATCTTCTTTAGCTAAAGTATGCAAATATGAATTTGCTTTTGCTATACCATTTTGCTCAATATATTGATATATTTTTGAATCAGTTAGTGCTCGATAGAAAGTTGAATCGCCAACAATCATAGGATCAATTAAAAACATTCTTTTTAAAACACCGCTTTTTTTATTTTTTCTAATGTTTTCTCTCTCATTCTTAATTTCTAAATTTAAAGTTAATTCGTACCTTTTTAGAATCTCTAACCCGTATTTACTAAAAATTTTAGCTAAGTTATAATTAGTTGCTTCTTGCCCCATAATTTGTTCAAAAGCAGGGTATTCATCGGAAGTAATACTACTTAAATCAGCAATAGAAATAGAACTAATAAATATTCGGCAAAAATATCTAATTAAAATAATCCGACAATATAAAGCATCTTCACCCATATCTAACTCATAAAAAATTGGCTCAAAATCTGAGTTTTGAATCAGCACCGTATATAATCTTTCAAGGTAATCGTTTGGATAATCTATTTTATATTTCATAAATATCATATCGCATATCTCATAAATCTCAGTAGAACGCAATATAACTTTGCTAGTTAATTTGTTGGTTGGATAATATTCATCTAACATTCGAATTTTAGACGCTACAAAATCGTCTTCTTCTCGATCACGCATTGTTAGGATATCAGTATGATAATCATAATAATGTCTACTTAATGACTCAATAGCTTCAAAAGCATACTTTGGATTATCATAAAAACTTTGAATTAATATATCAGCTTGCGTATCTGGCCTTTCATATAAATCTAATAATTGTTTTTCTTCTTCTAACAATCTCCCATTTTTTTTAGTATCTAATAAAAACTTATATAAATAACTTGCTAAAAAACCAAAAAAATTGTCACTTTCAAACTTATCTCCAAAATAATTCTCCAACCAGTCCATCAATTTATCATGGAACTCAACTTGAAAGTTCAATAAAATCTGATGAACTGCTTCACTATGATCATTAAACAATTCATCAATAGATTCTTGGTATGCTTCTTCATCAAAATCTTCCTCAACAAACTCTTCTTCGTCCCATTCCTCTTCTAACATTATTTTTTCATCATCATCAACTTCTTCTTCGCCAGAAACTACAAAATTTATTTGGCCTTGATATTTTTCATCTAGCTCATCAAACAACATGCAAACAAAATCTAATGCTTCAACGTTAGATAAATAATCAACAATAGCGTTTCTAAATGGTGTTTGATTGTCAAAACTGTAATCTTGACATTCATTTATAATTTTATTACTTTTCGATATGTATTCATAATGTCTTACTAAAAGCCGTATAACTTTATCGTAATTTTTTGGAGAAGTAAAATAGTCAAATAAATGTGTAAATGTAAACGATAATTTGTCTAAATCATTTAATAGTTGGCGTTCTTCGTCGTAAATTTCATTTTCTTTATCAAGATATCTTAAATATTCATAACCATTTGCAAATAACACAACCATTGCATCTCTTTTATAAACATTTAACAGTTCTTGACTAATTACATGACTTGAACATATCGATTCATTAAGACCTGAAACGTCGCTTTTAGCTCCAATTAAAAACTTATATATAATATTAATTTTTTCTATACCTTCATAATCTTGAGTCAATTCATAAGCTTCATCAAGTAAGTCACTAGCTATCATCATTCTACTTGGTTCATCCATAAACAACACCTCTTTTGGCGTTTATTATAATATAATCATAATTCTTTGTAAAGAAAAACAACAAAAAAACAACGTTGACTAATCGTTGTTCTAGTTTAGAACCAATTCTATACCAAGTCACTAGATAGAATTGCTCATCAGGGGTTTTCTTTCCCCACATAGCTATATACTTAATAGATGATAAGACTCTTTTGGAGTTGTTCTTTTAAATTTTCATTACATTAATATATTTTTATATACTAATTATTTAATGAAAATAGTAGACAATGATTTATTATTAATATAAATATTAATTTATATTATTTTAATCATCTTTAAGAAATTCATATATACTAACTCCAAACTTTTCCTTCATCGCATTTGAAATGCTCCACAAAAATTTTTTGTTTTGTAATATGATTTCTCTCTACTGTTCTATTAAGTAATTTTATTATAACAACATTTTTTTAATAATGCAACACTTTTTTTAAAATTTTTTTAATTTTTTTTAAATATTCTTAATTTTCAATAAAAAAGATAGCAATTAATTTTTACTATCAACTTTTTTTCTCTCATTTGTATTTAAAATTTTCTTTCTCATCCTAAAACTAATTGGTGTAACTTCTACTAATTCATCTTTATTAATGTAGTCTAAACATGTCTCTAGACTCATTAAACGAGGCCTTTTTAGAACAACAGTGTGATCTTTTCCAGCACTTCTTGTATTTGTTAAATTTTTTCCTTTTACAACATTTACAGCTAAATCGTTATCATGATTGTTCTCACCTACAATCATTCCTTCATATACATCGACACCAGGTTCAATAAACATGACACCGCGTTCTTCTAGTCCACCTAAAGCATAAGCTGTAGATTTTCCGTTTTCCATTGAAACTAATACTCCATTTTTACGTGACCCAACAGTTGAACCTACTTGTTTACGATATTCTTTATAAGTGTGATTCATAATACCATAGCCTTTAGTCATAGTCATAAATTCTGTTGCAAATCCAATTAATCCTCTAGTAGGTAAAACATACAATAATTTAGTTTGACCTTCATGAGTTATCATATTTTCCATAACACCTTCACGATTTCCTAATGCTTCAATTACAGATCCAACATATTCGTCTGGTACATCAATTTGAACATCTTCAAAAGGTTCACATATTTCACCATTAATCTCTTTTAAAATTATTTGAGGTTTAGATACTTGTAATTCAAAACCTTCACGACGCATATTCTCAATTAATATTGATAAATGAAGTTCTCCACGACCAGATACAATAAATGATTCTGAATCATTTGGTTCAACCTTTAAGGAAACATCTTTTTCAGTTTCTTTCATTAATCTTTCCTCAATTTTTCTTGCAGTAACTATTTTTCCCTCTTTACCACAAAATGGGCTTGTATTAACTCCAAATGTCATTTGTAATGTAGGTTCATCTATATGTAAAATTGGTAAAGCTTCTTCCTGATTAACTGTACAAACAGTTTCTCCAACTGAAATATCAGGTAATCCAGCCATAGCAACGATATCGCCAGCGCTTGCTTCTTCTATTTCAACTCTCTTAAGACCTAAAAAGCCATATAGTTTTGCAACTCTAAATTGCTTAATAGTACCATCTAATCTTACACAGCTAACCATTTCATTAATATGAACTTTTCCTCTTTTAATTAAACCAATTCCAATACGTCCTACAAAGTCATTATAATCTAATAATGCGGGTTGGAATTGTAAAGAACCTTCTAAACTAACATTTGGTTCTGGAATATACTCAATAATCATATCAAGAATCTTTTGCATACCATCTTCTTGTGTACTTATATCAGCACTTAAAGAAGATGTATTATTAAGAGCTGAACAATACGCAACAGGGAAATCTAAATCTTCAATGTCAGCACCTAATTCAATAAATAAATCCATAACTTCATCGACTACTTCTTTAGGTCTTGCAGATGGTTTGTCAATCTTATTTACTAGAACAATAGGTTTTACTCCTGCTTCCATCGCTTTCTTCAATACAAATCTGGTTTGAGGCATTGTTCCTTCATAAGCATCAACAACAAGAATTACACCATCAACCATATTCATAATTCTTTCCACTTCGCCGCCAAAATCAGCATGTCCTGGAGTATCAAGAATATTAATACGATATCCTTTATAATTAATAGCAGTCGTTTTAGCTAAAATTGTAATTCCTCTTTCCCTTTCAATGTCGTTAGAATCCATTGCACGTTCTTGAACTACTTCATTATCTCTAAAAGTTCCTGATGATTGTAAAAGTTTATCTACTAAAGTTGTTTTACCATGGTCAACATGGGCTATAATCGCAATATTTCTTTTATTCATAAACAACTACTCCTTTTTTTCACTTCGTGATTATAGCACAACTCTTAAAAGATGTAAAGAGCTCAAAAAAATTAGTATAAAACTAATTTCTTTACTTAAATAAATTTTCTAAAATGTTTAAGACATATTCATTATCAATGGAATCTATTAAATAAAATTTATATTTATCATTTATATTTATAAAGTCATTTGGGGATATCTCTATTTTATATATCCTAATATCAGAGTCATTAGTAGTTTCAAAAGGTAATATATTTACTTTGGAAATTGGAACATTTAACTCTTTATTAATTTTTGCTGTAATTATATCTTCATGTAAATCTTTTTTTAATATATTAATAGTTGGAAATGACCTATCAATATTTTTTAAGATAACTTTATTATCATAAATAAATATAAAATTACAAGTAACAAGTTGATTCATTATATCATTTAAAAATACTGTTGTTTCTTTTAATCTTTCATTTAATTCATCTTTTTGATTCATATTACATTACCTTTCTGCTCTCTAAATTAGTTCCTTCGCCTTTTAACATTCTTATTTGTTCTCTAATCACCGGAGTATATAATTCGAATTTTCGAGCTCTTTTTTTATTTCGATCATTTAATAAATTAAATTTATATTGTTCTCTATCTAATACTTCCTCTAAGCTTTGTGCTAATTTTATTCTATCAGTTCGAATAGGGGTTGAAGCAATAAAACTTATAGTATCAGCCAATAATTTTTCCATAGATAAAGTCATAAATGTTTCATCTTTATCTATACCATCTATAAAAGTACAACTACATAAATTAGATTCATAGATGTTAATTAATTCTGCTAATTTATTAAAATCATAAGTACCATAATATTCCATCATCATTGTCTTTATCTTTTCAGCTTCATTTAGAGAATTTTTTGTTCTATCAAAATAGAAAAGTTTTAAATCCACTCCATGTTTTTTAAAATCTTCATAAGCTTTAAGACTATTTGCTTTAATTTCATCTGACATTTCTTCTAAAATAATAATGCAATCAGGTTGAATACAATTAAATCTATTCTCTAAAGTATCATTTCTACGCTCCAAATCTACTTCATTATGAGTATGTCGTGTAAAATTAGGCATATCTTCTAATGTTACATAATGTGGCACATATTGACTAGTAATGTTATATCCATTATTAACAGTTGCTAAATCGTATGGGGAATATGTAGCTATAGAATGTGAATTAATATTTAAAAAGCCAAACATAACTCCATTACCTTTTACACTAGCTGTTCCATAACTAGAATTAGTAATATAAGAACAACAAATACCATGATTAGTTGTATTAGGATTATTGTTCCATGAAATAAAATAATCATTATCTAACAATGGCATTTCACCATAAGCACAAGTACTATGAACTAGTATTCCAAAGTCATTAAATAATTCAGTTAATTCTATATTAACATCGTTTCCTTCTTTGTCTTTATATGTTTTAGAAACTAAATTGCCTTTTTGTCTACCGATGTATGATTTTGCAATCTCACTAGTATAACTATCTTGAATTATTGACTCTATTGTCAAATAGTCTCCTAAAGAATATCTTTTAGTAGATTTTTCATATATTTCTTTCATCAATCTTGGATCATCTATACTAAGAACTGTATCTATAATTTCTAAAAAAGTTAAAGGAGCATCACTTGTAGAATATTCTTTTACTTTATCATAATGAACCATATACTTTTTTTTAAACTTAACAGCATCATATAAAGATATTGATAAAAATTTATTAAAGTACATATTCTTCATTTCATTTAAATCTTTTGAAGCATAGAATAATTCGTCACATTTACTAATTCTTTGATTAGTAAAATCGTATATTGCAAAATTATTTGTTTCCTCGATTCGCTTGTAATCAAAGTATTCATCAGGTTTACCATAAATATAGACAGACTCAGTATTTGTATAATCATGTAAAATATAATTAATTAAATCTTCTAAATTATCTAATTGAGTAAAGTCATAATCTTTTAGTTTACTTTTATCATTAGCTAAATAGGTAATTAACATAGATATTTTTTTATCATATACGGCTTCATAGTGTTCATTTTTCAATAAATAATCAGAAGCTTTTTTTAAAAATGATGATAATCCTGTATTAGATTTCACTATCATTTCTAACTGTAATTGTAAAATTTCATACTTAGATGTTTTATCTATAAAATGTTCATCCATTAAAGCAATATTATCTTCAAACAAAATAGGATTTAACGTTGTTAAAACAAATGGATTTTTATTTAATAATTTTTTAAACATTTCTAATTTAAAGCCTATTAATTGATTGTTTTCAAACAAGTACATAAACTTTAAATTTTCAAGTAGAGATAAATTTTTAGCCTTAGGCTTTACAACACTTAAATATAATTCATTTTCATTAACTATTTGCTCATATCGTTGTTCCATTTCTCTTTTTAATTGATCAGGGAATTTTGCTAACGAATTTGTCAAAATTGATAGTATTTCAGGATTTAATAAATTTTTATAATTCTCACGGGTAAGTTCTACTATTCTTTTTATAATGGCATCACTATTATAATAAGTTAATATATACATAAGCATTGTAATATCAGCCTTATCAATTAACATTTGCAAATCTTCATTCCTATATTCTTTAATATCAAGCCTATTACTATTAGTTCTAAAATAATCTTGTGATTTATTATAAATATATTTCATCATATTAGCACGATTTGTACTAATGATGCGAGATAAAACAAATTCCTTTTCCACTTGCTTTTCTTCATGTGATAAAAATTTAAATAAGGCATCTAATACATTTAAATTTGTTAAATGATTAACAAAATATTCTTGTTCTTCACTTGTTAACCGAATATATACGTCACTTATCAAATTGTTAATGTGATATAAATTTTGATCATTAAAGTAATCAATAATATCTTTGAGTCTCTTACTTACAATAGCGATATAATCAAATTCTGGATTATTATCATTTAAAAGACTTAAAATTATTTTTACTGGTAAAGTCATAATTAACTTTCTACGTTCTTCAATACTAAACAATCTAAACTTTTGTTTACTATTAATTAAATTTGGATTATTTTTAGCACTTTCTAAAAATTTATTTCTTAATTTCTCATTTGCTGCTAATACTTCATCTGAATAAAAAAGCTCCAAATTATCTTCACTAAAATAAATTAATAATTCATCTATACGATTAACTAACTCATCTTTAATAGATATAGATAAAGATATACCCTTTAAATCAAATTTATTAAGAATTTCTGGCTTTTTCTTTAACAATGAAACAAAAAAGTTAAAAATTTCCGAATTATTTAAAACTTCGCTTAACCAATTATCCAATTTAATATTATTAATTATTATATCCTGTTGGGCATCTGTAAAATATTTTTTATATTTATCAAAATGAACAATAATTAATTCATTGGGATTATTTTGACAAAAGTTAACTATTTGTTCAATATACTTTTTTAAAAAAGCATCATTATAATTAATTAAATTATCTTCTGGAAAATTCAAAAATTTAAGCCCATTAATTTTACTTATAAATACATCTAATTCTTGAGGAGAGCAAAAGCGAATAAAATCATCTTCAAATAAAACTTGTGATACCAAAATTTGATCTTCTTCCATTAACTTTTCTTTAATTTGTTGCATAAATTTAACATCTTTTGTGTCTTTATATAATTCATAAAGTTGTTCAATACTAGCAAAACCAGGATTTAGTTCAATCAGTCTTTCTTTAACATTTGTATTTAGCGCACTAAAAACAACAGGTTTAAATACATTAATTTTCTTACTAATCAAAAATTTTAAAGCTTTTAGTTGATGTTCAGAATCCATACTACCTAAATATTTGTCATATTCTGACTCTTTAGTACACTTTAAAAATAAATTATATATATCTTCTTGAGAGATGTATTTAACTAATATTCTAGCTGTATAGTCATCGACATTTTCTATTTCATTATTTAACGATAAATATGAAAATATTTCTTGCTTTAATTCTTTATTTTCTACTTTTTGAAAGAAGCGAAGTTTATAACTAAGTGACATTTCACTTATTTTCTCTTTATAAGTATTCCAAATTATTCTTTCATTTGTTTCATTGATTTCAAAACAGTAAACATCTTTTTTTAACTCTTCAAAAATGGCATTAAAAGTTTCTTGCTTGCTAAGTTCTCTTTTAAAATATGATTCCGGTAATCTACTTAATTCGCGTAACGACTTTCCAGCTTCATTTATGTGTTGTTCAACAAATTCACTTTTTAAAGGTTCTGGAAAGAAATCTAAAAATCCATTAAATATTTTATTGAAGTCAGTTATTCCTTCTTTCCTTATTTTTTCAATTACATAATCATTAGAAAAGAATTCATTTAAATCAATTTGTGAACCTAAATTTTGAAACACTAAACTCTTTTTCACACTATATTCGTCTTCTTTATCATGAACACATATAAATATAATATCAATAATATTATGATTAGACCATATTTTTTTTATCACCGGAGAATTAGAAATAGATATTATAAATCTTTCCACAGAATTCAAAACATTTGTATTATCTCCACTATCAAGCTGTCCCAAATAAAATTTTTTGCTTTCATCATCTAGTGAATCATTTGCATTAATAAGATCTTTAATTCCATTTATTATTTCTACTGTTAAATTCATATTTTATCACCTATTATGCATTCATTATATCACACGTAAAGTTCATTTTTATTTTATAAAAATATATTTTATTTAAAACTAAAATATTTTATAATTATAATAACAGGTGGTAATATGAAAAAAATGCTTTTAATTCTTTTTTTATTTTTTTTAAATATTAATTATGTTTCAGCCGAAAGCATTAAAGTAAAGTTTAGTAAATGTGTTGACGGTGACACTGCAAGGTTTATTTATAATAATGAAGAAATAACTGCACGTTTTTTAGCAATTGATACTCCAGAATCTGTACATCCTACCATTAAGGAAGAAGAATATGGAAAAGAAGCTAGTGATTTTACATGCAATAAATTAAAACAAGCCAAAGAAATTATTTTAGAATTCGATGATAACAGTGATAAAACTGACAAATATGGTCGATACTTAGTTTGGATATTTACCGATGGTAAGTTGTTGCAAGAAGAATTAATTGAAGTGGGATATGCCGAAGTAGCCTATCTATATAATGATTATAAATACACATCACAGTTAGAAAAAATTCAAGATAAAGTTAAAAAAAAGAAAATTGGAATCTGGTCATTAAATTCTACTTCAGTTGAAGATAATCAAATAAAAACACCAAACAATGAAGTACATAATAAAGAGTATAATCAATATTTAGTCATAATTTTTATAATTATTTTACTTATAATATTTATATATAGTAAAAAAGGAAGAAAAATTATTATTAAAAGACTTAAAAAAAAATTAAAAAAATTAAAAAAAAATAGTAATTAATGATTACTATTTTTTATATTCATTTAAAATCATTTTATAATTCTTTTTATAGTTTTTGACAAATTTGTTATAACTGTGGCTGCTTCTTTGAAATGCATAAAAATCATATGCTCCGCCTTCTTTAACATCTATACCAATAATAAAATCATAAATATTTTGATTTAAATCTTGATATACACATAGAATAATATAACTATCTTCACTTATAAAGTCCTTATCACTAATTAAACATGTTTGAACTTTTTTTTCACAATCTTTTGGAATATCAAAAGTGGTAAATCTTTTTTGATTCATTGTCGTTGAATAATCTTGTAAGCCAATAATTTGTCTAGCCACCTCTAAGTCATAAAATTTAATATTACTTGCAACACCATATCCAATATTTTTAAGTGCTAAAGATATATTAACGTTAGACTGTTGTTTACTTAATTCATCTACTTCATCAGCTGATATTTTTTTTATCTTATCACCTAAAATAGCTAAAAAATAAGCAAAACGATTAACTGTTGCAATTTTTTCTATTGCTCCTAAAACAAGATAAGGCTTATGGCCTTCTTTATTTTCATTTTTAATTCTTATATGCCCTGTATAAATAGTTGCAAATACAGGAATAAAAATAGTCATCATTGTTAATATTATTGAAAAATAATCGTTCATTTACTATCACCACTCTAGTGAAATTATAGCAAACTTTTGTATAATTGTCTATTCTAATTATTATGATAGTCAAATGAATTATCATCTAAATAATACGTTAATTTTTTATCATATGTACAAAGCATTATATCATTAAGTGAATAATTTTTACTACTAATATCCTTTAATAACCAATCTATATTTTTATTTATTTTTTTTAAGTTATCTTTTATTATTTTGCCATCGATTATTAAAGAGATTGCCAATGCTTTTTTTTGCACACTTTTGTTCATATCTTCTTTTGTTAAAGGCTGATATTTAGAAAATGGTAAAAAACTCATTTCTCCATTAGCTTCCATAATTCCATATTGTATTTCTGATAAATCAAAATATCCCTTAATTCTAGCTTCTTCTAGTAAATCATTTATGTCAAGTCGAACTTTTTTCATATTTTTTTTAATTATCTTACCTTCATTTATTATAATTGTAGGTGTTCCCATTATTACCTTTCGTAACCAAATACTTTTCATACACAACAAAGAGACCGTATAAGCAATGAATCCAAAGATAATTACTGCCAATATTCCGTCAAATTCTGGAGATTCCAAATTAATAGTCATCTCAGCAGCAAAGTTACCAATTGATATACCAATTACATAATCAAATAAACTAAGTTCAGATATCTGTTTTTTTCCAACTAACTTAGCTACTAAAAATAGCGTTAATAATGATATTAGACTACGATATAGAACTGGAAAAAAGTGGGCTGTATTCATATAATCACCACTATTATTATTTATATTATTTATTTATTTATACAAAAAAGATGCTACTAAGCATCTTTTTTTTCTGAATTTAATCCATATTTACGATTGAATTTTTCAACACGTCCAGTTTTTGAAGATCCAGCATTGTCTTTTGTACCATTGTAGAATGGATGACATTTATCGCATGCTTCAATATGTAAACTTGGTTTATTTGACATAACTGTAAATGTATTTCCACAAGCACAAGTTACTTCAGTTTCCATATAATTTGGATGAATATTCTTCTTCATTCTTTTCTCTCCTTCCGCCATGACAAATTTAGTCATAGTAATTTGATACCACCATATTGTAACAAATATTTAAAATAATTGCAACTAAAAAGATTAGTTTTACTAATCTTTTGAGTTTCCAAATAATTTTAATAAGTATATAAAGACATTTATAAAGTCAATATATAGATTTAATGCTCCAATAATTGCTTGATTATCTTCATCTTCAACACCATATAAATTTCTTTTAATAGCTTGAATATCATATGCAGTATATGCTAAAAAGATAACAATGCCAATAGCAGTTAAAACAAAATCAAATTCTGCACTTCCAATGAAAATATTAGCAACATAAGCTAAAATAAGACCAAATACAGCCATAAATAAAAATGTTCCAAATTTAGATAAATCAATCTTTGTAAAATAACCAATTAAACCAAATAATAAGCATACAACTGCTGTGATTCCAAATACAAAGATTATAGATGTTATTTCATATACAACAAAGATTGATGAAAATGTTAATCCTGAAAATCCTGTATATAATAAATATATAATTGTCGCACTCATAGTCGATAGTTTATGAATTCTAGCAGCTAAAATAATTGCTAAAACAATTTCTACAATAGCAAATATTAAAAATTTTCCATCACTAAATATATTGTATAGCATTGTTTCATTTGTTGATACATAATAGCCAACTCCAAAAGTTAAAGCTAACCCAACAAACAACCACAAGAATACTTTTGATAATACTTTATTCATAATTCACCTCAAAACCATTATATCATACTTTTTAGCCAGTATAATAATTTTTTTATTAGCATATTCAGTAAGAATATTATCTTCATTTAAAAGTTTAAATATTATTTGTTCTTTACTATACTTTCTAATTGTTAATATTAATGTCTCTAAATCTTTAATGTTTTCTATAATGCTATAATAATCATTACAATTTAAATATTTATTTAAATTAATTATAATTTCACTAGAACTTACTAATAAATTTTGAATATTATACTTACCAATAGTTATATTATTATCTATATCCATTATTATATCCGTAATACGATAATTATCAGGATTATAATTAACATCAAAAGTATTCAACCCAATTGCAAATTTTAAAGTGGATTTATGGTAACTTGTGACATAAATCATAATTATCGCAATAAAAATACATAATATACAAAATAATTTTTTCATTTTATCACCAAAAAAAGTAGCCTAAGCTACTTTATTATATTTCATCTAATTCGATTTTAGCACCTACATTACTTAATTTACCAATAATATTTTCATATCCTCTCAAAATATGTTCAACATTATCAATAGTTGTAATACCATCTGCCTTTAAACCTGCAAGAACAAGACATGCACCAGCTCTTAAATCGGTTGCAGTTACTTCTTTTCCAACTAATTTTGTAGGTCCATTAATATATATTTTTCTTTGATCAATTTCAATATTAGCGCCCATATCATTTAAATATGGCACATTTTGGAATCTATTTTCATAAATTGTTTCCTCTAATATTGATTTACCATTACATTGTGTTAATAATGGTGTAATTGGTTGTTGTAAATCGGTTGGAAATCCAGGATATCCCAATGTTTTTATATTTACCCTTTTAATATTATCAGTGGCAGTTATTTCCACTGCATCACTTTCTTCTTTTATGGAAACACCCATCTCTTTTAATTTATTAATTAATGCGTCAACATGTTCAGGAATAATGTTTTCTACTCTTAATTTATCACCACATAGAGCCCCTGCTATAATATAAGTTCCTGTTTCAATTCTATCTGGAATAACCTCCGTATAACATCCACCTAAATGGTCAACACCAGTTATTTTAATTGTACTTGTTCCTGCTCCAACTATTTTAGCACCCATATTGTTTAAGAATGTTGCTACATTTACTATTTCTGGTTCTTTAGCAGCATTTTCAATTGTGGTAACACCTTTAGCTCTAACAGCAACTAAAATTGTATTTACTGTCGCACCTACACTTGGCATATCCAAATAGACTTCCGCACCTTTTAATTCATCTGCAAACACAGTATATTTATTTCCTTCTTCAATGACCGTCGCACCTAACGCACGATATCCTTTTAAAGTTTGATCAATTGGTCTTGCGCCAATTGAACATCCACCTGGAAAATACATCTCTACCTTTTTATATTTTCCAAGTAATGATGACATAAAATAATATGAAGCACGTAATTTTTTTGAAATATCTTCTGGTATCTCTTTATTAACAATACTAGAAGAGTCTATCTTCATTACCAATCCATCTTTTGCTACTTTAGCTCCTAAATACTCTAATATTTCATTTAAAGAGTCTATATCTGATATATTTGGAATATTATCGATAGTAACTTCGCCATCAGATAATATTGAGGCAGGAATAAGCGCTACAGCACTATTCTTAGCGCCACTTATTTTAATACTACCAGTAAGTTTATGACCACCTTCTATTTTAATCCTCTTCATATTTACCTCCAATACTACTATATGTTGAATACCTAGATGTGTTAATTATTAGATGCAACATTTACTGACCTTAATAATTCAACTTTGGCTTTAATAGCAGCTTTAATATTTTCCTCCCCCGCTTTAATAACCTTTCTAGGATCATATACCTCAGCATCATTTTTAAGTTTCTCTCTTACGCCAGCTGTCCATGCTTGTTGCAATTCTGTATTAATATTTAATTTACAGATACCACATTCAATTGCTTTTCTAATTTGCTCATCATATATTCCTGTACCACCATGAAGTACTAAAGGAAGTCCTGTTACATTTTTTATTTCTTCCATTCTATCAAATGCTAAAACTGGATCTCCTTTATATGGACCATGAACACTACCTAGAGCAGGCGCTAAAAAGTCTATTCCTGTTGCTTTACAATATTCTACACAATCATGAACCTCTGCATATAAAATTCCACCTGTTACGCCGTCTTCATTGCCTCCAATATGTCCTATCTCTCCTTCCACTGTAACATTTCTTGAATGAGCATAATCAACAACTTTCTTAGTTATTTCAATATTCGTTGCTAAATCGTATTTAGAAGCATCAATCATTACTGAAGTAAAACCAGCATCAATTGCTTCAACACATGCTTCATAACTGCTACCATGATCTAAGTGAATAGCAACTGGAACAGTTATGTTAAGATATTTCATTAAATTAGTTGCCATCGCAAATACAGTCTTATATCCTCCCATATACTTTGCTGCTCCTTCGCTAACTCCTAAGATTACTGGGCTTTGATTTGCTTGACATTCTTCTAAAATAAATCTAGTCCACTCTAAATTATTAATGTTAAATTGCGCTACAGCATATTTACCATCTTTAGCCTTATTTAACATATTTTTCATATTTTCCAACATATATTATCACCTATCTCAATTATAGTATATATTATTTTAAAAAGGCAAGTAATTCAGCATTTTAAGGATTAAACAATGTCAACTAGATTTACATTATCAAAAATACTTATCAACAATATCTTTAACTATTGAACGATATTCAATCTCATCTAATTCTGTTCCATCAAGCATGCAAAGAGGAGGAAATAATATACACCACCAATTATCTCCTAATCCGTTACCTAAACTAACAACTAATGATTTATAATAACCTTCATCGTAGGTAATACCTTTATACTCTTTAGACGGGAAATAATTCATTCCATAATTTATTTTAAATTCACCATCAAAAATAGATGATACTAAATTTTTTAAACTATTCATATTATTTCTAATAGCAATATCTGCTTGTTCAATATTTTCAGCATTACTCATTAAATCATACAAATATTTTTCTAGCTCTTCTTTAACTATAATTTTTTGTTTTTGATCATAATTAGAATTACTATTAGCTAATATTCTTATTCTAATTGCTTCTTTAGGAATAATATTTTTCTTTTCAGCAACATAACCAAATCCTACATAAACTAATATAATTGTAATTATTAATAACATCTTTTTCATTTTATCACCTAATCTATTATGATTAGTTTTTTTTAATCTATACAAAAAAATAAAGTTTTTAACTTTATTCTCTATTTATGATATGATTCATTATTAATAATTTTGTATGAACGATAAATTTGTTCTAATAACATTACTCTAAACATTTGATGAGGAAATGTCATTTTGGAAAAAGATAAAGCATAATTAGCTATTTGTTTTATTTCTTCATGGATACCATATGAACCACCAATTATAAAAGTAATATTTGAATAATTTAAATAAATCAAATCTATCTTTTTTGCTAAATTCGGAGAATCTAATTGAGTTCCTTCAATTTCTAAAGTAATAACATAATCTCTATCACCAATATGTTTTAAGATTTCATTTTTCTCTTGCGTCAAAATGTCACCATTACTATAATCATTGCATTCAATTATTTCAATTTTACTATATTTACTAATTCTCTTTGTATATTCATCAACTGCACTTTTCCAATATTTTTCCTTCAACTTGCCAACGCAGATTATCTTTATCATATCTCTATTACCTCATCTATACCACATTGTGGCGCTATTAAAATGTTATTAAAATCTATTTGCTGGTCTTTTAAAGTTTGTTTTAATGTATCATACGCTAAAGCTGGGCAATTATTTTCTTCACTAAGATGAGCTAAAACAATACATTTAGTATTATTACCAATAAACTTACTTAAATAATATGAAGCAGACTCATTGGATAAATGTCCTTTATCACTTAGTATTCTAATTTTTGTTTGATGTGGATACCGTTGATTATTCATTAATCTTTCAACATCATGATTACTTTCAAAAATATAAGCATTTCTATTTTGTAATAAGTTATGATATTTTTCATTAACATATCCAGTATCTGTTATATATACCAAAGAAGATTCTTGATCTTCAAATATATATCCGTTAGCATCCGCAACATCGTGAGATATTTTAATTGGAGTTATCTTTAAATCTCCTAAAACAACTGTATCTGTTATATATAATAAATTATCTACTTTATTTTTTAATTCACTTTCCATTTTCTCTGTCATGTATATTTGTGGTTTATATCTCTTACTAAATACTTTTAGTCCTGACACATGATCTACATGTGTATGAGTAATAAAAATTGCATCAATGGATTTAGGATCTATACCATTTTCATGTAATTTTTTTTCAATATGTAGTGAAGTCGTACCTATGTCGATCAAAATTTTTTTTGTTTTAGTTTCAACATAGGTACAGTTTCCTTTACTACCACTTGCTAATACAATGAATTTCATTATTATTTTCTTAAATATGGAAGTGGATTAACAACACAAGAATATCTTGGGCAATTTCTTATTTCAAAGTGTAAATGTGGTCCAGTAGAGTATCCTGTTGTTCCAACATAACCAATTATTTGTCCACGTGATACAGTTGAACCTACCTTAAGACCTTTAGCAAAGCCTTTCATATGTGCATATGTTGAGTAATAACCGTTATTGTGATTAATAATTATATAATTTCCATATGAGCTAACACGAGTCATAATCATAATTGTTCCATTATTAGTAGCATATATTGGAGAACCATAACCTGTACCAGCTATGTCAATACCAGCATGCATTTCACGTCCTCCTGTTATTGGACTTGTTCTCCAACCAAAGTATGAAGAAATACGATAATTTTTGTTTGTTGGCCAGCCCCAACTAGATAAACTACCAACATTTGGAATAATCTTTGTTCCTATAGATACAATTTTACTTTTAGCTGGCTTAATTGTTGTTGAACTAACCGGTTCAACGAATGTAATAGTTCCATTTACGCTTCGAACATTTTGTCCTACTAATTCTTCACCATTTTCACCTTTTTGCTTAACAATTTCCATTCCCTGATTAATAGTACTATCATATTCTTCAACGGTATCATATTCGATAGTCATCTTTTCAACTAGATATTGCTCAACTACCATATTAATTTTAGGATCTGTTTTAGCAATTATTATCTCTTGACCATCATAAAAAATATTATTGATACTAGTAAATTCAGGATTAGATAGAAAAAATTCCTCAACACTAATTCCATAATCAAAAGTTAATGATGTAACAGTATCTTCTGATGATACTTTTACCTTTTGAATATCTTTTTCTTCACCATATAATAAATAACTTGATAATTCATCAGCATTACTATAAATTTTTTCACTTACTGAAACATTCTCTTTTTTAATAGTAATATCTTCTTCAACATAAATATCTAAAATTTGTGCTCCTGTTGTCTCTATTTCTTTTTGATTTCCTGATTTATAGGCATCTAAAACATCAGCATCAACAAATACGTATTGTAATTTTTCAACTGCTTCTTCAAACACTTCTGGTTCTGTTACATAGATAATTACGTCTTCAGCATTAATTGAAGTTATTTTACTGTAGTCAT
Source organism: uncultured Bacilli bacterium (assembly GCA_944350495.1). Lineage (GTDB taxonomy): Bacteria > Bacillota_I > Bacilli_A > RF39 > UBA660 > UBA5578. Next base: position 231,457 of record CALVOZ010000002.1, on the reverse strand, counting down.
CTAGCATAACACCACCAATTGTCCCATATAATGATAAAATTTGTTTTGGTGTTTTCTTAATTCTAAATTGATATACTTCTACAGCACATGCCTTTTTAGAAATAATATAATCATATACTTCTTCAACAGTGTCTATTTCTGCTGAATAAGTTGTTACTTTTTGAATAGATACTCCTAATGGCTTATAGATATCATCAGTGTGTAAATATATTTCATTGCCTTCAACATAATTAATCATATAGGCTTGTTTAATATAACTTATTTCTTGTAACTCTTTAGATTCATTATATAAATCTAAATAATATAATTGGCTTTCACTTAAATTTAACTTATCAGCATTTGTATTAATAGAATTTAAATATCCTGTCTTTTTGTTTACAAGATATTGCTCTAATAAATTTAAAAAATTAGCATAATTATCAATGTGACTATCACCAATAATTAACCCTATTGTATATTCCGCAGGATATCTATTAATAATTTCTTCAACAGCGGATTTATTAGTGGCATCAAATTGGCCGTTTGTTGTAACTAAATTTGATAACGCTAAATAGTCTTCTCGATACTTTAAATAGATGCTTTTTTCTTGGCTGTTTTTTATCTTATCTTCAATAATAGAATCAATTTCATTTAAAGTTTTTAAGTTATCCTGATACTTTTGAACTTGCTTTTTTATCAATTGACCTTGCTTTGAAACATATTCATCAAAGTCATCTTTTGATTCAATAACACCAACAATTTCGTCATCTAAATATACTTGATAATAACTTCCTGGCTGATACTTTCTTTCATAGTTAAATTGTAAATAAAATACGAAAGAGCCAATTAATATAAGAAAGATTATTGATAATATTTTTTTCACTAAATCACCTTTTATTCCTCAGATACACCACTCGTAGCAACATTAACAAACGAACTTGTTGCTCGTTTAAAAATAAGTGGAATATCCATTAATGGACCGTTACGATGTTTTCTAATAACAAATTCCATTAAACTATCTTCTTTTTCTTTTTCTTCATCAGAACAGTGTAAAAATGCAACAATATCGGCATCTTGCTCTATAGCTCCAGATTCTCTTAAGTCACTTAACATCGGTTTTTTATCGGTACGTTGTTCAATACCACGTGATAGTTGTGAAAGAGCTATAATAGGGACATCTAATTCCATAGCCATAGTTTTTAATGCTCTAGAAATATCTGCTACCTCTTGTTGCCTATTTTGACCTGTTGCACCGCCTCTATTAGCGCTTTGAATAAGTGTTAAATAATCAATTATAACTATATCTAATCCGCTCGCAGAGCTCTTTAAACGACGGCATTTAGAACGAATGTCGGCTACTGTTTGCCCGGCCGTATCATCTATAAAAATTTTAGTATTTGATAATCTACTGATTGCCTCATTAATTCTTTTCCAATCATTATGTTCTAAATTTCCTGTCTTTAACTTACCGCCATCAATTTGACCAACTGATGAAAGCATTCTTGTTACTAATTGTTCTGCACCCATTTCCATATTAAATAAAGCTACTGTTTTTTTAGCATTTATAGCCATATTAGTAACAATATTAAGAGCAATAGCAGTTTTTCCCATACCAGGGCGAGCAGCAATAATTATTAATTCATGTGGATGAAATCCTGATGTAATTTTATCCAAATCATAAAATCCTGTTGGAATACCTGTTATTTCACCTTTTTTAGATGCTAAAGCTTCTAAATCTGATTGAGTTTTAGTCAATACAGCTTGAATTGGCTTAAATTCAACACTTCTCAATCCTTGTGATACATCAGCTATCTTCTTTTGTGATGTATATAAGAAATCACTAATATTTCCTCCAACTTTATAACTTTCTTGAACAATTGAAGTAGCTTCATCAATCAGTTTTCTAAGTAAAGATTTTTCTGAAACTATTTTAATATATTCATCAATATTTGCAGTTGTCGGTACGCTATTAATAACTTCAGCTAAATAGTCAACATCACCAATTTGTTTTAGCCAACCTCTAACATTTAACTCTTCTGCAACAGTTGTTAAATCAACTGGTCTTTTTTGCTCATCAATATTTTTAATGCAACTAAAGATTTTGTTGTGTGAATCTAAATAAAAATCATCTGGCATTAACATTTCTAATGATTTTTGCAATGCTTTTTTAGTTAAGAACATAGAACCAATAACTGACTGTTCTGCATCAATATTATGAGGTATTGTTCTTTCTGGCATAAAGCTCACCGCCTTTATTTATTTAATAATACTTTAATTGTTGCTGTTACTTTTTTATGTAACTCAATATCAACATTATGATAGCCTAAGCAAGATAAAGTAGTTGTTGTCTTTACTTGCTTCTTATCAATTGTATAACCGTTTTCTTTTAATTTCTCAGCAATTTGCTTTGGACTAATACTACCAAATACTTTATCACCTTCACCTGTTTTAACTTTAAAAGTTAATTCAAGTTTTTCTAATTTATTTTTTAAATTTTCTGCATCTTTAATATCTTGAGCTAAAGAAGCAGCTTTAGCAGCATTTTCTTTTTCTAAATGAGTTAAATTCCCTTGTGATGCTACTACGGCTTGTTTATTCTTAATTAAAAACGTTCCATACCCATCTTTAACTTCCAAAATATCTCCTTTTTTTCCTTGTTTACGTACATCTTCTAATAAAATTATTTTCATTCTAATTCCCCCAATACTTTTTGAAGTTTTCTTTCAATCTCTTTAACTGTTGAATTACTTATTTGGCAAGCAGCATTTGTTAAATGTCCACCGCCACCTAAAATTTTCATAATGTCACATACATTAATATTTCCAATTGAGCGAGCACTAACACCAACCTCATTTTCACTTAATAAGCCGATTGCAAAAGAAGCATCAATATATTCAAACTTTAAAAGTTCTTCAGCTATTTCGGCTAATTCTTCCTTCGATGTTTTTAATACAGTAAGAGGACATATTGCAATATTTTTGTTAATGACATAACTACTGCGAATAAAATCAGCTCTTCTTAAATAGTCATCTTTACTTTCTTTTAGCAATTCTTGCTTCAAAACACTATCAGCACCCATACTAGTCAAATGAGCTGCAGCCTTAAATGTTTCCTCAGTAGTTTTTAAAGTAAAACTATTTGTATCTATCTCAATTCCTGCTAATAACGCACTTGATAATAAAGTATTAAAATTAATATTTAAGTTTTTAGCATATTTTACCATAAATTCTGCCATACTAGAAATAGTTGAATCAATATAAAATAATTCTGTATCTCTAATATAGCAATTATTTTTTATGTGATGATCTAATACAATAACATTTTTTATATCATCTAAAATATCCGGATATTCTATTCTTTCTCTTTGATGAACATCTAATATAACTAGTCCAGTATTTTCATCGATTACATCTTTATAATTATCGGGATATAGAAAATTAGCATTATTAACACGCATTAATAATTGTGACACTGAATTATTATACTCCACAAATTCTTTTTTTGATAGAAAAACATAACTTTCAATTTCCAATTTATCTAAAATATAATTTAAAGCTAATGAAGACGAAATCCCATCTAAGTCTGGATCATTATGAGCCATAATTACAATTTTACTGTGGCTTTTAAAAATTTCATTTAATTTATTGAATAAAGTATCCATAAATCATCCCCTTGTCTCATAACTATTATACTATAAAAAAGCAATTAAAAGAAGAGTTAATTACTCTTCTCTTTTATCTTAAGGGCTAAATCTTTTATTTTTTTAAAACGATGATTTAAGCCGGATTTAGTTATTTTATTGCCTGTTTCAAGTGTTATTATCTCACTTAATTCTTGCAACGATGCTTCCTTATATTTCATTCGATAAACAGCTACTACTTGTTCTTTTTCACTAAGTAAGTCCAAGCCCCCAACACTATTAATAAGTTCAATATCATCGACCTGTTTCATAGCTGATTCAATAATTTTATCAACATTAGCTTGTTCACAGTTATTAAGACGATTAGTCATATTTTTATGATCTCTATAAATTCTAATATCTTCATAATAAAACAATGCCTGAATAGCATGAATCATTCGTAAGAAGTCTCCAATTTTTTCAGCCTCTTTTACGTATATCATATATTTGTTGTCCTTTTTTATAACCTTACTATTTAAATCATATTCATTTATTAAATTAGATATGAATGATGCATACTCTGAGTCATTTACAAAGAATTCCAAATGATATCTTGATTTCTTAGGGTCATTAACACTACCACTTGATAAAAATACTCCTCTTAAATATGCTCTTTTAGTTATATCATCATCAATAAGGTAGTCTTTAGGTATTAAAACATCTAAGCATAAATCTTTTTTAATTTCTTCAACTTTTTTGCTTAGTTCTAAAATATAAATATATTTTTTACTATAATTATAGCCATTACGTACTGTAATTTTAGGAGTAACGGCATATAGGCTTTTTAAACTATTAAATATTAATCTAGCTACTGACGAATTTTCAGTTGTTATTTTTATAATATCACTAATTTCAGAGCTATTACGCAAAAGAGCCGATAACTCGGCTATTTGTTCTACTTTTTGCTCTTCAATCTTACTTACTTCATTTTTTACAGTACTTGTAAAGGACATATTATCACCTACATTTTTAATAAATATGAGAAAATATGAAAGCCTAGTTTTGTAACATCATGTCTTACTAAGTCATTATAAATTGCCACAAAATCATCACCAATAACTTTAGCACTTATTTGACTAAAATTTTTTGAATCATAGATAACAGCATCTTTTTGTTCTGCAGTTTCATATTTTTTTGCTAATTTGCTATCTATTTTTCCTTTATTAGCAATTACTACATCTATTTTTCTTTTTCCTAGATATTCATTCATCATCTTAACGTGATCGGTAACTGTAAAATCGTCTGTTTCACCAGGTTGAGTCATCATATTACATACATACATTATTTTAGCATTTGACTCATCTATAGTCTCAACAATTCGATCACATATTAAATTTGGAATTACACTTGTAAATAAACTTCCCATACTTAATATAATTAAATCTGCTTCTTTTATAGCATTTACAGCCTCTTGCGTAGGAACTGGTTCGTCTTTATAAAATACTCTTTGAATTTTTCTTTTATCAACAGTAATATTGTGTTCACCTTGAACAATACAACCATCTTCCATTTCAGCCATTAAAACAACGTTATCTTCAGTTAAAGGGACAACTTTACCTTTTAAATTTAAAACTTTACTTAAAGATTCAATTCCGTCTGATAAATTACCAGTTATTTCAGTCATCGCAGTCAACAACAAATTTCCTACCGTATGGCCACTTAAATCACTTGTTGTTTTGAATCTGTAATTAAATAAGTCCATAACCAATGGTTCAGTTTCAGATAAAGAAACTAAAACACGTCTAATATCGCCAACAGCTGGAATATTAAACTCTTCTCTTAAAATTCCAGTACTACCGCCATCATCACATACGGAAACTAAAGCTGTTATATCAACTGGAAATTGTTTTAATCCTCTAAGTAAGGTAGACATACCTGTACCACCACCTAGAACTACTATTTTTTTATTCATTTATTCACTCTTTTCATTATATAATTTTTTTGAATGTAATTGTCTTACAAATAAAGTAAGACCAACTAATACCAACAAAATAGAAACCAACTGAGCAACTTTAATACTTCCTAGCATTAAACTGTCTTGTCTTAAAGCTTCAATAAAAAATCTTGCAATTCCATATATTATAAAGTAGATTGCTGATATTTGACCTAATTTTATTTTTTTACTTCTTCTTACAACCATCATAATTATAAATCCTAATAAACAGGCCATAGACTCATAAAAGAAAGTTGGATGATAATAAGTACCAGCAATATTCATTCCATCAATTATGAACTGTGGAATTGGTAATTTTTGTAACGTTTCTAATGTAGTAGCTGGGCCGTATGCTTCCTGATTAAAGAAATTACCCCAGCGACCAATTGCTTGACCGATAATAAGAGCAGGAGCCACAATATCCATCAATTTTAATGTATTTATATAATGCTTCTTTGTATAATAAAATGTAAAAATTAGACCAGCAAATACTCCGCCATGAATGGCTAAGCCACCATTCCATACAGCTATTATTTGCGATAAATTATTAGCATAAAATTCCCATTCAAAAATAACATAGTATAATCTAGCTCCAATTATAACAATTGGAACTAAATAAAAGAAGTAGTCATTTAAAAATGTAAGAGGCAATTTTTGACGCTTAAACTCTTTAGTCGCCAAAAAATAGCCTAAAATAAATGCAGTTAAAATAAAGATTGAATACCAATATATTGTAATTGGCCCTATTTTTAAAAATACATTACTCATTTTTTATATTCCTTCAAAAATGTATCAATTATAACATTATCCATAATAGCATTCATAATTGATATAATTATTGATACAAAAAACACCATAAATATTCCGTTTATTTCAAAATGAACCCCTAAGATCCAATCTGCAACCTTAAGTACTAACACATTAGTAAGTGGATAAAATAGACCTAACGTAAGAGCAGTTAAAGGTAATGTTAACCATACTAAAACTGGCTTTACTGTCCTGTTTAATATATACACTATAATAATAGCTAATAGCCCCCATAGGCCAAAAAACTGATTATCTATATATACAGTATCATCAAAAACAACTGATACAGTAATAAGTACTAATGTATATCCAAGCATATGAATAAACCAATCTAAATATTTATTTATTTTCTCTTTTTTCACTACTACTTCTTTTTTCATTGTTTCCTTCTTCATAGTCCATCTCCATTGACAATTATACCATTATTCACTTTTTAATTCAAATAAAGCATCTCTTAATTCCATTGCTCTTTCAAAGTCAAGATTCTTCGCCGCTTCTTTCATTTCACTTTCAATTCTAATTAATAATTCATTCTTTTCTTTCTTGCTAATTTTTTGTTGTTTTTTAATAGTAGATTGAGTATTAGAAATTACCTCACGTACTTCCTTAATTATTGTTTTTGGAACAATATTATTATCTAAATTATATTTTTCCTGAATAGTTCTTCTTCGATTAGTTTCAGTAATTGCTTCATCCATTGATTCACTAACATTATCAGCATACATAATAACTTTACCATTGGCATTACGAGCAGCACGACCAATAGTCTGAATTAAACTACGAGTACTTCTTAGGAATCCTTGCTTATCAGCATCCATAATAGCAACTAATTCAACTTCAGGAATATCTAATCCTTCTCTAAGTAAATTTATACCTACTAATACATCATATTTTCCTAATCTTAAATCTCTAATTATTTCCATACGTTCCAAAGTTTTAACTTCAGAGTGTAAATAGGCAACTTTCATGTCTAATTTCTTTAAATAATTAGTTAATTCTTCAGCCATTCTAATTGTTAAAGTAGTAACTAAAACTCTAGACCCTTTTTCTTTCATAATATTAATTTGTTCAACTAAATCATCAATTTGACCATTAGAAGGATGAACTTCAATTATTGGATCTAACAATCCTGTCGGTCTAATAATTTGTTCAATAATATTTTTGCTTTTCTCTTTTTCATAATCACCTGGAGTAGCAGAAATATAAATTACTTGATTTAATTTTTTTTCGAATTCTGTAAATTTCAATGGTCTGTTATCTAAAGCACTTGGCAATCTAAAACCATATTCAACTAAAATTTCTTTTCTAGCTTTATCACCATTATACATGCCACGAACTTGAGGAATTGTAACATGCGATTCATCGACTACTAAAAGAAAATCGTCTCCAAAAAAATCTATTAATGTCGAAGGAGTTTCTCCAGGCTGTTTAAGAGCTAGATGTCGAGAATAGTTTTCCACTCCACGACAAGAACCAGTTTCCAATAACATTTCCATATCATAATTTGTTCGTTCTTCTAATCTTTGATACTCTAATAATTTATTTTCATTTTTAAATTTAGCTAATTGTTCTTTTAATTCTAAATTAATATTTTCGACTGCTTTTTTTATTTTTTCTTCTGATGTTACAAAGTGACTAGCTGGAAAAATACTAACAGTTTTTTTATTAACTAAAATCGCACCGGTCAATGGATCAAACTCGCTTATTCTATCTACTTCGTCTCCAAAGAATTCAACCCTAATTCCTTTAGAGTGTTCACTTGCAGGAATTATCTCTAATATATCGCCTTTAGCTCTAAAGGTACCGCGTTTAAAATCCATATTATTACGTTCATATAACATTGAAATTAATTTTTCTAATATTTCATCTCTCTCAACATTATCACCAACATTTATTGTTAACATTTTACTTTTATAATCTTCTATATCACCAATACCATAAATGCATGAAACAGATGCGACAATAATTACATCTCGGCGTCTCAAAAGAGCCGCGGTTGCCGAATGTCTTAATTCATCGATTTCATCATTTATTGAAGCATCTTTTTCAATATATGTATCAGTTTTAGCTACATAAGCCTCTGGTTGATAGTAATCATAATATGAAACAAAATATTCGACCGCATTATTTGGAAATAACTCCTTAAATTCTGAATATAGTTGACCAGCCAATGTTTTATTATGCGCTAAAACCAAAGTAGGTTTATTAACTTCTTTAATTACATTAGCAATTGTGAATGTTTTACCACTACCTGTTACTCCTAATAAAACCTGATGTTTTTCTCCTTTTTTTATACCTTCAACCAATTTTCTTATAGCCTTTGGTTGATCCCCACTTGGCTGATATTTTGATACTAATTCAAACATATTATTCCTCCAATTGAAAATATTTTAACATTATTTATCACCTAATACAATTTTTTATTGATAAAATTTATGTTATAATATAGAAAATTAATAGAGGTGTTATATGGGAACACAAAATGCTAAAAGAGTTAAAAATATAACAGGAATGCAACAAATAATGATTGATCTAAAGCCAGAGCGTTGCAATAGTGATGTATATATCAATCAAAAAATGGATGTTACAAACTTAGTTAAATATATTAATAATAAAAAAGAGCAAGGTTATAAATATACTTATTTTCACGCTTTTTTAGCGGCTATAGGTAAAGTTTTATATAATCGTAATAAATTAAATATGTTTGTTTCAAATCATCATATATTTGAACATAATGACATTGTTATTTCTTTTGTTGCCAAAGTATCTTTTGATGATAAAAGCGAAGAAATAATGGTTATGGTTCCAATTAATCCAGATGATAATATTGAAACTATTGGTAAAAAAATTAGAGATGATATCAATAAAATTAGAAATAAAAAAGGTATTAAAGAAGGCGCTAATATTGCTATTGATATTTTAGGTAAGCTTCCTAATATCATTAGAATTCCAATTGTTGGATTATTTAAATGGTGTGATAAAAAAGGAATATTACCTAACTCTTTAGTTAAAGATAATTTATATTACAGTAGTATGATTGTTTCAAATTTAGGTTCCATAAAATGTGGAGCAATTTATCACAATATAACTAATTTTGGTACTTGTTCTTCTCTTGCCACTATGGGCGAAATAAAAGAAGAAGATGTTTATATTAATGGAATTAAACAAGTTCGTAAAATTTGCGAATTTGGAATTAACTTTGATGAAAGAATTGCTGATGGATATTATTTTGCAAAATCACTTAAATTATTGCAATATATCTTCGATAATCCTGAATTGTTAGAAGAACCAGCCAGTATCAAAATTGATTTAGGAGAAAATAGATAAAAAAGACTATAGTTTCAACTATAGTTTTTTAGCGCTTAAGACTTACAAATTTTTCAATTGTGTGATCTGGCGAATCACTTGATAAAATACTACTAATCATTTTTTCACGATCATATTTTACCAAAATCTCTTCCATTTTAAATCCTTCTTCTTGTTCTTCTAAAATTACATATGATGCTGTATCTACTGGATCTTGACGATAAGCCATACCAACAGCTCTAATTGAATAATACTTTGTAGGTTGTGTTTCATCATATAATTTCCAATGAACATGGCCTTGAATCACAGCATCATAAAAATCGACTTTTTTGCGAGCAAATAGAGGATTCTTTTTGGCTGATAAGTAACCTCTAACAAAAGGGCTATCTTTACCATATTTATTTATCATATATTCAATTTCTTCTAATTGTTCAGGACTGTTAGTATATTTAAATTGTCGATAAGCTTCATCATTATACTGTTCGCCGGTTCCCATATAATCAAAATTATTTTGATATGACCAAGTACTTCTTATCCCAAAATCTATTCTAACATCGTTAGCAAAATGACATAAAGCTATTTTCTTTCCTCCTATTGTTAATTCAATATAATGAGGAAATAATTCAATTTTACCTATTTGCTCTTCACTAAGTTTAGATAAAGTCCATAATTGACTTTGTTTTTTTAAGGCATGAAAATATGAACGAAAAGGTTCGGTCCCAAGAACTACATAATCTTCAGAATTTCCAGCAATTGATATTACACCATATTCATCCAAAAGATCCATAACTTCACTAGGATTTGGACCAACACCAATATTATCACCTAAAGAATAAATTTCAGTTATTCCTCTTTTTTTCATATCTTCTAATGCAGCTTGGGTTGGCTCTAATAAACCGTGGGCATCAGTAAAAATTGCAATTTTTCTTTTTTCCATAAATCCTCCTTATTTTTGATTACCACTTAATCCATTGACAATTATTTCATTATTTTGAAAAGTACCATTAGCAATATTTCTTAATATATTAAAATTAAATTCATCTACTATTTTTTTAAATTCATTCAAGCCTATTTTCTTTAAAATCTGAATTATATATTTTTTATTTTCAGAATCTTTTCCATAATCCATAAAATCAGATAATCTAGCGGAATATTCAGGCTCTGTTACACCTAGTTTAGTTAATAAAAATGAATAAAATAAATTATTATAATAATCCCATATTAATAAACTATTCATATCATCTTCGCGATATTCTTGTGATAAATAATGAGGTTCACTATCAATTTCATACATTTCTTTTAAACGTACTCTAAAATCTTTTATTTGTGATGTGCATATGTGCTCTTCAGCACCGTGTTCAGTAATTTTCTCAGGAATTATACCTCTACTTATTAAATATGCTTCAACAGCTTCTTTTTCTGGACCAGTAAATAATACGATATTATATTGACTTAACTGTGGATACTGTAATAATAACTCTTTATATTGGCCTTTTTTTATCATTATGACAGCTTCTGGCGATATTTTTACATCACCCGCCATAAATGTATCTTCTAATCTAAATGATCTAATATCATTATTTTTAAGATGAAATTCTAAAGGATCAATAATAATAAAGTTACGATTAGAAAAATTTCCTTTGGCATGTGATGATACTAAACCATTAACGGAAAAGTGAACAGTGGAACGATATTGACTTGAATATGGTAAATACATATTTTTTATCATTTCACCGCGTTTTATATGCCTATCCTCATCACTCCATATATTAATAGGATCACTTTCATCCATATAATCTTGAATTGCAAACTTTACAATATTATTATTTTTTACTATAAATGGAAGATGACATAAAGGTCTAATCATGCGCTCATATTCTAAATGATTAGTTGTCCTAACAACTACAAAATTCGCCACGCTATAACCATCTTTTTTTCTTTGTTCATACAATAAATTTTCCCTTTTTTCTTTTAACTCTACTTTACTGTATGCACTAGAGACGTCTATTTCCATAATTACCATATTATCACCAATTTCATTATATCACATTAAAAAACAGATTTAGAAATCTGTTTTACTTATTTTATATTCATTCACATAAATTAATTTTTATTAATTTTAAAGATAACTTGATATACACCTTCTAAATCGTACTCTTCAGTATCAATAGAATATCCACATTTTTCAATTGTATTACTAACATCTCTAATTAAATTAATAATTTGTTTAAAATCAATCTTTTCTCTAGCAGCTGGTTGTTCTGGAAGAACTGGATCGTATTGCTTGCTGTAATCTGTAATAATTATAGGTTTGATCTCTTGAGGATTATCCTCTAGTTTTGCCTCAGCAGCTGTCAATTCATTATTAATATTTTCAACAGGAACAACCGGTGAAACCGGTGCAACAACTTCTGGTTCCTCTTCAGTATTTAAGAACTTATTTGGCAACGATTCTTCAACAATTGGAGTTGTTGGCATTGGTGCGATTGGAGTTGTATCTGGCACAACTGGTGTAATAGTTGGCACTGAAATAACAGGTTCTGAAGCTGGTGTTGCAGCAGGGATATCAACTGTTGGTACTACTGGTATTTCTGGCATTACTGGAGCACTTGGAGCTGCCATTAAATCTACCGCCGGAGATACTGGTTGAACCGGTTCTACAACAGGGATTACTGGCTCAGCTACCGGTACTACAGGTATCTCTGGCATTACTGGAGCACTTGGAGTAGCCATTAAATCTACCGCTGGAGTAGCTGGTTGAACTGGCATTACAGACTCTACAGTAGGTACTGCAGGTATCTCTGGCATTGATGGGGCTACAGTTGGTACAACCGGCTCATTATTTGGTACAAAACTATCTAATGCTACTGGTGTTGCTTGCATTGCTGGATTAAATGCAGGATTAGAATCCATTGTTGGTATAACAGGAATTGATGCCTCTTCAGGGTTTGAAACCATTGGTCCATTTCCTTGTAAAAGAGCGTTAATATTTACATTTCCAGAAGAATCTTCAAATTTTAAATCTTGAGCATTATTAGCAATTTTATCAACATCAACAAATCCAGGATTACTTGCTGGTGTATCAGGATTATTAATATCATTTGTTATATAAGTATTCATTTTCTCAATCTCCTCATCAGTTTTTCTTACTGTTAATCTTTCTTTTATAATTTTATCTAACATTATCTTTTGTTGGGCAGCTGTTGACAATTTCAACATTGATCTTGCGTGACGCTCAGATATTTTTTCTTCCATTAAAGCTTCTTGAACTTCATCGCAAAGATTAAGTAACCTAATTTTATTAGCAACAGTTGACTGACTTTTTCCTAATTTAACAGCTAACTGTTCTTGCGTTAAATACCCCATATCCAATATTTTTTTATAAGATATAGCTTCCTCGATTGCTGTTAAATCTTTACGTTGAACATTTTCAATAAGAGCAACTTCTGCACTGTCTTTATCATTCAACTCTGTAATTATAGCTGGGATTGTATCTTTACCTGCTAAAACACTAGCTTTATATCTTCTTTCACCAGCAATAATTTCATACTTGTCAGCTATTGGTCTAACTACTATTGGTTGAATTACACCGTGTTCTTTTATAGACTCAGAAAGTTCAATAATTGAGTCTTCACTAAATTTAATACGTGGTTGAAAACGATTAGGTAAAACATCATTTAAATCTAAATCGACTACTCGAGCTCTAACTTCATCCATGACAAACACTCCGTCCTATATTTTCATAATATATTATAATATAGTTTGGGAAATAATTCAACGATTTTTTGGAAAATATTTCCCAGGAAATAATCGTGTAAAATAATGTAAAAATTTTTATTTGTGACAAAAGGCGATTTTATTCAAAAAAAATATATGTTATAATTTTCTAGATAGTAAAGGAGAGATTTTATGGAAAATAGAATTCGTGTCGTTCAATATGGTACTGGTAAAATGTCAGTATACACTATGCGATATGTATATGAGAAGGGAGCTGAAATTGTTGGTGCTATCGATATCAATCCAGCTGTTATTGGAAAAGATATTGGCGAAATAATGGGTACTGAACCTAAAGGTGTTACAGTTACTTCTGCTAATGATGCAGAACAATTATTACGTGATTTAAAACCAGATATTTGTATAGTAACAACTATGAGTTTATTAAGCGATTTGGAAGACCCACTAATGTTATGTGCTAAATTAGGTATTAATGCTATAACTACATGTGAAGAAGCATTCTTCTCATATAATTCAAACCCTGTATTAACTAAACAAATTAATAAACTAGCAATCGAAAATAACTGTACTATTACAGGTTCTGGATACCAAGATATTTACTGGGGTGAATTAATTAGTGCAATAGCTGCATCTACTCACAATATTACTAAAATTAAAGGTTCTTCTTCTTATAATGTTGAAGACTATGGTATTGCTTTAGCAGAAGCACATGGTTCAGGTTTAACATTAGCTGAATTTGATGAAAAAATTGCTAGTGTTGATAGAATGAGCTCCGAAGAAAGAAATAAATTAATTAGCAGTGGTACTTACTCACCATCATATATGTGGAATGTTAATGGATGGTTAGCTCAAAAATTAGGTTTAACTGTTAAAAGTCAATCACAAAAATGTGTTCCAACTACTTATCCAACTGACATTGATTCATCTACATTAGGTATGACTGTTCCTGCTGGAAATGCTACTGGTATGAGCGCTATTGTTACAACTGAAACAGAAGAAGGAATTATTATCGAATCAGAATGTATTGGTAAAATATATGGACCAGATGAATTTGATAAAAACGAATGGACTGTTATTGGTGAACCAGATACAACAATCATTGTAAATAGACCAGCTACTGTTGAATTAACATGTGCTACAGTAGTTAATAGAATTCCAAATGTAATTAATGCAAGACCTGGATTTGTTCCAACTTGTAATATGGAAGAATTAATGTATCGTACTAAACCATTAAATACATATGTAAAATAATTCATAAAAAAAATATACACAATTAAGTGTATATTTTTTTATCTATAAAGGATGTTTTTTTATATCCGCAAATTTTCTAGGATATTTTAATTTCGTTTTTGCTTCTTTTTTTATTTTAATCAAAGTACGAGCACTATTTTCAATTGGTAATAAAAATTCATCAACTAATTCTAATTTAGAAAATAAAGTTTTAATTGCTTCATTTGCCTCTTCATTTTTACCTTTCATTGCAATAAAATAACCGTTAACTTTTACTAAAGGTAAACTGTATTCTACTAACATATTTAATGATGCGACAGCTCTAGCAGTTACCACATCGAATAATTCACGATTCTTTAAAGCATATTCTTCAGCTCTAGCATGAATTGCGTCAATTTGATCTAAATTTAATTCTTTAATAACTTTCTTTAAAAATTCAATTCTTTTATTTAATGAATCAACTAAAGTTACCTTTAAAGATGGATACATAATCTTTAAGACCATACCTGGAAAACCAGCACCTGTACCAATATCACATAAACTATCAATATTATTTAAATCGATCACTCTAGCGATAGTTAAACTATCATAAAAATGTTTTAAATAAACTTCTTCTTCTTCAGTTATACCTGTTAAATTCATAACCTTGTTGTATTCAACTAATAATTCATAATATCTATGTAATTTTTTCAACTGATCAGTAGTTGGCTTAATATTTAATTTACCTAACTCATAAATAAATAAATTAAGATTCATGGTGATACTCCTTCTTTAAATATACCATAATCAATGAAATATCAGCAGGATTAACTCCACTTATTCTTAATGCTTGACCAATAGATGTTGGTTGAATTAATTTTAATTTTTGTTTTGCTTCACTAGCTAGGTTGTGAATATTGTCATAATTAATATCACTAGGGATTTTTTTATTGTCTAAATCAACCATTTTTTCAGCTTCTCTTAAAGCTTTTGCGATATATCCTTCATATTTAATAGTAATTTCGACACTTTCTTTTACTTCATCACTGTAATTTAAAGGATAAAAATATTCAATATGTTCAAATTTTATTTCTGGTCTTTTTAAGAAATCATATAAAGAAATTCCATCTTTCAACTCAGTTGTAGGAATTGTTCTTAAATACTCTTGAACACTATCAATTGGAGTTATTTTATTATTTTTTAACTCATCTGTTAATTTATTAATTTCTTCTTTTTTCTTTAAAAATTTATCATATTTAAATTGTGGTACTAACCCAACATTATAACCGTATTCTCGCAATCTAATATCAGCATTATCATGTCTTAATAATAAGCGATATTCTGCGCGTGATGTTAATAATCTATATGGGTCGATAACTCCTTTTGTAACTAAATCATCAATTAAAACACCAATATATGCTTCATTTCTCTTCAAAATTAATGGTTCTTTTCCTTCGAGATTTAAAGATGCATTAATACCAGCCATCAATCCTTGACAAGCCGCTTCTTCATACCCACTAGTACCATTAATTTGACCAGCTGTATATAAATTTTTAATTACTTTAGTTTCTAATGATTGTTTCAGTTGTTTACAATCAATTGCATCATATTCAATTGCATAAGCATACTTTAATATTTTAGCATGCTCTAAACCTGGCAAACTATGAACCATTTTTTCTTGAATATCTCTTGGCATACTGGTTGAAAAACCTTGAACATAGATATCATCATAATATAAACTTTCAGGCTCTAAAAATAGTTGATGTTTTTCTTTATCTGCAAATCTAACTATTTTATCTTCAATTGATGGACAATATCTTGGGCCTACACCTTTAATATCATTTAAACCACCATACATACTTGATTTATTTAAATTATCTCTAATAATTTGGTGTGTTTTTGGTTGCGTATAAATTAAATGACAAGATATTTGATCTTCTATTTTATAATAAATTTCATTATCAAAACTAAATGTCCAATAACGATTGTCGCCTTTTTCTTCTTTAGTTTTTGAAAAATCAATTGAATTCTTATCAATCCTTTGTGGTGTACCTGTTTTTAATCTTATAACAGTAAATCCATATTCTCTTAATTTATCACTTAAATGGTTACTTGGTTTTTCTCCATGAGGGCCTTGTCTTGTTCTAGTATCCCCAATTAAAATATCTGCTTTTAAATAGGTTCCAGTTGTTAAAATAACTACATCAGATTTTATTTCTTCACCATTTTCTAAAACGACTCCATATACTTGATTATTCTTTATAATTAAGTCTTCGACTATTGCTTCTTTAATTTCTAAATTTTCAGTTTTATTTAATGTTTTTAACATATTTTTAGGGTAAGTTATTTTATCAGCTTGTGCACGTAAAGCTTGAACGGCTGGACCTTTTGCACTATTTAGCATTTTGATTTGTAGTAAACTTTTATCAGCATTTCTACCCATCTCGCCACCTAAGGCATCAATCTCTCTTACAACTATCCCTTTTGCACTTCCACCAATTGATGGATTACAAGGCATATCTGCAATATTGTTTATATTTCCTGTTACAAGTAAAGTTTTATGCCCTTTTCTAGCACTTGCTAAAGCTGCTTCACAGCCAGCATGACCACCACCAACAACTATAATTTCATACATAATATCACCTAGATTTTTATTTGCTGTTGCTATTATACTATCTTTTGTTATTTTTATCAATGAATATATTAAAGATAAAAAAAAGAGTTTTAACTCTTTCTATCTTAATGTTATAAAATATATGATTATAAATGCGCAGATAACTAAACAAATGGAACATAAAATTAAACCAGATGTATTAAAGCCATTCTTTATTTTTTTTCTAGAAGTTAGTGCTAAAACAAATCCCACTATTGAAGTTGGAAGAGACAATAAATTAAAACCTATTATATATCCAATAAATTCTGATGTACTGTAAATCCAAAAAGTTTCTTCACTTACTTCCCCTAAAGCAATAAGACTTAAAAATGCCCATAACATAGCAATTATTCCTAACACCATACTAGCAATTGCTGCTCCATTATTTTTTTTCATAGGATATTGAATGTTATAATTTTCATAGTTCATATTGTTAGGAAAAGCCATATTTTGATAATACATATTTTGATGATTTATCATTGGTTGTGGCATCATCATTTGATTATTATAATTCATATTATTTTGATAATTTGGTTGAACAGAAGGATTAACTAATGTTCCACAATTTGAACACGCATTATCTGTTGATTCTAGTTCTTTACCACAATTACTACAAAACTTGCCCATATATATACCTCTCTTACTTCTATTTTTATTATTATATCATATATTTTTACTTTCCTAAACAAAATTGACTAAATAATTGATCAATTAATTCTTCACTATATGTATCACCTGTTATATTACCTAATAATTCCCATACATTCTTTAAATCAATTTCTACCATGTCAATAGGTTGATTTAACTCTACACCTTTTTTAACTTCTTCTAATGCACAATATGCTTGTTTTAGTAAAGATATAGAACGTGCACTACTAAGATATGAATAATCATTAGTTTCTAATTTTTCTAAATTAAATAGTTCCTTAATTTTATTTCTTAATTCATCTATACCAATATTATTTTGTGCTGATAAATATACAATTGGTTTAATTGTTGATAAATCTTCTAATTTTTTTGGTAAGTCTGTTTTATTAATAATTATAATTGCTGGCTTGTCTTTTATTTTTTCCAAAATTTCTTTTTCTTCAACTGTTAATTCTTCATTATTATTTAAAACTAATAAAACTAATTCTGCTTCTTCAATTAAGTTAATACTTTTATCAACACCTAACTTTTCAACAATATCTTCAGTTTCTCTAATTCCCGCTGTATCTATTACATGAAGTAAAATACCATCAATTGATATATCACCTTCGACAATATCTCTTGTTGTTCCAGCAATATCCGTTACAATTGCTTTTTCTTCTTCTAACAAGCGATTTAAAATACTACTTTTACCAACATTTGGTTTTCCAACTATTACAACCTTAATTCCCTCTTTAATAATTGTGCTTGTTTCAGATTTTGATAAAATATTTTTTATTTCATTGCCTATTTCATCAACACAATCTTTTAATTGCTCGGTTGTAACAACTGCAATATCTTCATATTCTGGATAATCAATATTTACTTCAATATTAGCAATTACATTTACAATTTTTTTTCTTAAAACTTTAATTAAATTTGAAACATTACCACTTAATTGAGAAAGCGCTAAAGACCTTGATTTTTCAGTTTTAGCAGAAATTAAATCCATAACTCCTTCAGCCTCTATTAAATCAATTCTTCCATTTAAGAAAGCTCTCTTAGTAAATTCACCTGGTTCTGCTAAACGACAACCATTACTTAATAAAAGTTCTAAGACTCTATTAGTTGTAGCAATACCACCATGTGAATTAATTTCAATAACATCTTCCGTAGTAAATGTTTTTGGAGCACGCATTAATGATAAAAGGACTTCATCAATTACTTCACCATTATCAACAATATGACCATAATTAATAGTATGACTTGGTTGTTCATGTAAATTTTTTCCCTTCCATATTTTACTTACAATGGAAATTGCATCATCACCACTAACACGAATTATCGAGATAGCACCTACTCCTAATGCAGTTGAAATGGCTGCTATTGTATCTTTCATATTATCGTCTCCTTTGAAAGAAATTTTAACATATTATACAAAAAAAAGAAATAACTAATTGTTATTTCCTGCTTGAACTGCTGTGATTGCTATTACACCTATAATATCATCTACACTACATCCTCTTGATAAATCATTTATTGGAGCAGCTATTCCCTGAGTTAATGGGCCATAGGCCTCGGCATTAGCTAATCTTTGAGTTAATTTATAACCAATATTACCAGCATCTAAATCTGGAAATATTAAAACATTAGCATATCCAGCAACTTCACTTCCTGGAGCTTTTGATTCAGCAATACTTGGAATAATTGCTGCATCAAGTTGTAATTCACCATCTATCTTATAATTTGGATACATTTCTTTAGCAAGTGTTGTAGCTCTTACTACTTTATCAACATCAGCATGACTAGCACTTCCTTTTGTGCTGTGAGAAAGCATTGCTACTTTTGGTTCTGCCTCAACTAGCAATTTAAAACTATCTGCACTACAACCAGCAATAGTTGCTAATTTCTCTGGAGTAGGATTTTGCTCTAGACCACAATCACCAAAGACAAATGCCCCAGACTCACCATATGGACAATTTGGTACAACCATTAAAAAGAAACTAGATACTAAACTTGTACCAGGCTTAGTTTTTATAATTTGTAATGATGGTCTAAGTGTATTAGCAGATGAATGACAAGCTCCACTTACAACTCCATCAGCATAACCTATCTTTACTAGCATACATGCATAATACATATAGTCTGTTAATAGCAATTCTCTAGCTTTATCTAAAGTCATACCCTTCTCTTTACGTAATTCATATAATTTATTAGCCAAATCATCAGTCATTGGACTTTCTTCTGGAATTATAACTTCAATATCATCCAACTCTATGTCTTTCATAGGTTTACCAATAATGATAATATGTGCTAAAGACTCTTGATTTGCTTTAACTGCTGCATCTATTACTCTTTCATCCATTGATTCTGGTAAAACTATTCTTTTTGTATTTTTTTTTGCTCTTTCTTTAATTTTATCTATAAATTTCATTATTTAATCACCTCTATAATTTTATCAAAATATTTAGAAAATAAAAAGGAGAATTTTAATCTCCTATGTATTTAATAACTACACAGCGATTTGGTTCTTCGCCAACACTTTCAGTTTCAACATTACTAAACTTACTAATCAATGAATGAACAATTCTTCTTTGATATGAATTCATCGGATCCAATTTAGCATCTGTTTTTGTTTTTTGAACTTCTCTAACAATATTTTTAATTTCAAATTCAAATTTCTTAATCTTTTTAGCTTTATAATTAGAAGCATCTAAGTTTACTTTTATATCCATACCTGTTTGATTTTGTAATGCTTGACGAATTAATATTTGAATTGAATTAATTGTTCTTCCATCTTTACCAATAAGAATTGGATTATTATTTGATACCATAGTTACAGAAAAAATATCATCATTTTCTCTAACTTCTAAATTAATATCAATATTCATATTCGAACCAATTGTCTTTATATACTCTTTTATAAAATTGATAATATCTTCTTTTTTAACAACTGTCATTTTATAAGAATTTTCAGTTTCTTCTGGAACAATAATTATTTCAGAACGATAAACATCTAGTTCTTCAATACATTTTTCATAACAGTCATCTTCATTATCTGCTTCATATTTATATACATTAACCATAACTACTTACTCCTTTTAACTATTAAATTTTGAATAATAGTGAATGTGTTATTTGTAACCCAGTAAATAATAATACCTGTTGCCATTGTAAATGACATAAAGAATATCATTAACATCATTACATTCATCATTATTTTAGTTTGTTTTGCTTGTTCAGCACTCATACTAGCACCACTATTAAGTTTAAATGAGAAATAAGTA
Source organism: uncultured Bacilli bacterium (assembly GCA_944350495.1). GTDB lineage: Bacteria > Bacillota_I > Bacilli_A > RF39 > UBA660 > UBA5578. Next base: position 210,242 of record CALVOZ010000002.1, on the reverse strand, counting down.
GCTGCAAATACTAATACTGGTAAAATTAAATATAACCAATTTCCTACTGTGATACCTTTAATTGGTGACATAGATAATTCAAAACCTAATAAGCTATCTTCAAATAAAACTGGCAATCTATAAACAGCTTCATAGAATGCAAAAAATAATGGAAATTGGATAATTGCATATAGACAACCTGATAAAGGATTTATTTCATATTCCTTATATAATAGCATCAATTCCTGTGATTTTTTCATCATACTTTCTTGATCTGTTTTATTTGCATATTTTTTTTCAATTTTAGCTAATTTTGGTTGAGCTTTCTTTAAATTTTCTGATTGTTTAGCTGTTTTTAATGTAATTGGATACATTACTAAACGAATTAATAAAGTAACAAAAATAATTGATAAACCATAATTTTTAACAAATTTTCCTACTGTTACAAGTAACCATGCTAAAGGTTCTACAAATATTTTAGTCCAAATACCAGTATAACCATTACTTGCTAAATTAAAATCTTTACAAGCAGTTAATTCACTTATATCAATAGTATTTTCAACTCTCTCTTTATATTCTTTTTTACTTATTTTACCTTCTTCATAATCTTTCTTGTGTTTTGCAAGTAAATCTTCTCTTGTTTGATTATAAAGTTCAATTATTTCTGGATCACTTGGTGCACACAATATATTTGATGGTAGAACCTGACCTGTTGAACTATTTGTTACAACTTTACCATCAGCACCCTCTAATTGTTTTGTACATCCAGTTAAACTAAAGATAACAATCACTAAAAAAGTTATCAATAATTTATTCTTTTTCATCTTTTCCTCCTAACAATATATTTAATCTTCTAAAGGCTTCGTTTAAGTTCTCTTCCATTTCAAAATAAGATCTTTTCAAAATTCCTCTGCCTAATATTATAATACAATTAAAATCTTTTTGATAGTTATTTTTAGAAATAATATGCCTTATCTGTCTTTTTAATTTATTTCTAACAACTGCATTTCCTAGTTTTTTACTGACAGATATCCCAAAATGATAATTATCACAACAGTTTCTTTCTATATATATAATATAGTCTTTATATTTAAATACCTTATTATTTTTAATTATTCTAGTAAAATCTCGACTATTTTTTACGATATTTCTTTTTTTCATTAAATCACATCCATTGATAAGAAAAAATCCACTGACGATTCAGTGGATTATTAATGAGATAAAACTTTACGCCCTTTTCTTCTTCTATTATTGATAATTTTAGTTTTAATACGAGCCATAAATCCTAATTTTTTAGCTTTTCTATGATTATTTGGTTGATAAGTTCTTTTCATATTCACACCTCCATACCTTTTATGGTTTTCCTGTTTGCTTTATCAATTATATAGATTTTTTCTCTATTTGTCAAACTTTATTTAAATAAAATTTTATATTTATTTCAACATAAAATGTCAATAATATTTTTATAAACAAAGTTATGCACATTTATTTATCATTATATCTTCTACTTCAAACCTACTTATGCACACTTATACACATTTTTGTGTATAAATAAATAACATCGTATATGTTTTTGTGCATTTGAAAGTCACAAAAATGTGCATAACTCATTTTTTTATTATAAAATAATGGTAAAAGAGTGTGTAAATCAAAGATTTAATAAAAATTATGCACATTTTTCTTTAAAATTTACTTTAATTAGTGTAGAATATATGGTGAAAGTTTCTTATAAGTGGGGTGAGAAGATGGATTTAGAAAATGTGTGGTTAACTTTTCTTGAAAAGGTAAAAAAACAATTATCAGACATATCATATGAAACATGGTTTTCAGAATCTAAGTTAATTGCAATAGAGGATGGGGTAGTTAAAGTTTTAGTTCCATCGCATGTTCATAAAAAAAATTTAAAAGAACATTACATTGATTTAATTGAAGAAAAGTTTGCCGAAGTAACTGGTACTAACTTTAAATTTGAGTTCTATATTGAAGAAGAATTAGAAAACAATATAGTTATAAATACTGACGAAATAGGGATTCCAAGTAATAATTTTGAAAGCAACCTTGACCCAAAATATCGTTTTGATAACTTTGTAATTGGAAAAAGTAATAAATTTGCAGCTACTTCAGCTTTAGCAGTTGCAGAACAACCAGGAAACATGTATAATCCTTTATTTATATATGGTTCTAGTGGGTTAGGTAAAACTCATTTAATGCATGCAATTGGTAATTATATTACTGAAAATAATAAGAAAATGAAGGTTTTATATATTCCATGTGATAAATTTGTATCCGATTTTGTAGAAATATGCCGTAAAAGCGCTAACGACAACAACATGGAAGCAACAAAACAATTTAAAAATAAATATCGGGAAATTGACGTATTAATAATTGATGATATCCACAATTTAGTAGGAGCAGTAAGTGCACAACAAGAGTTCTTTAATACTTTTAATGAGTTGTATAATAATAATAAACAAATAATTATTTCATCTGACCGTTCTCCAGAAGATATAAAAAAACTTGAGGAACGTTTGAAAACAAGATTCAACTGGGGTTTACAAATCGATATATTACCGCCAGAATTTGAACTTCGAATGAATATTATAAATAAAAAAATTGAAATGCAAGGATTAGAGAATGGTTTCCCAGAAAATGTTAAAGAGTATATTGCTAGTAATTGTGTTGGTGATATTAGAAAGTTAGAAGGGGCTATAACTCGAGTTTATGCCTATGCAACTATTATGAATGGTTCGGCTATAACCTTAGATTTAGCAGTGGAGGCATTAAAAGATTTCTTTGTTCAAACAATTGTTGCTAAAAATAAAATTGATCAAGTTATTCAATTAGTAAGTGAAAATTATAATATTTCACCAGAAGATTTAAAAAGTAAAAAGAAAACAAATAATATTGCTATTCCAAGACAAATTGCAATGTATATTTGTAGAATATATCTTGAAGAAAACTTAACTAAAATAGGTATTGAATTTGGTGGAAAAAATCATACAACAGTTATGCACGCGGTTGATAAAATTAAAAATGAGATTTTAAAAGATGAAGCTCTTAATAATGAGATTCAAAAACTTATCAACAAAATTCGCTAATATATGTGCATAAAAATAAATAATCAACATTTTATGCACACTAATGTGCACATTATAAAATAAGGTTAAAATAGAGTTATGCACATCTATGCACATTAATAATATAAATAATATATTAATATTAAAAATAAGAAAGAGGCTAAGACATGAAATTAAAAATAAAACAAAAGATTTTAATGGAACATTTAAATTATGTTATAAAAGGAATATCAAATAAAAATTTAATTCCAATATTAAATTGTATTAAATTTGATTTAACTAAAGAAGGATTATATTTAATGAGTACTGATAATGAAATAGCTATCAAAACCTTTATTGATGTTAAAGATATTGAAACAGTAGAAGAACTAGGGGATATGGTTGTCTCTGGTAAATACATATATGATATAGTAAGAAAACTTTCTAACGAAACAATTAATTTAGAAGAAATAATGTCTTCACAGTTATTAATTACTACATCATCATCATCATTTAAATTAAATTGTAATAATGTTAATGATTTTCCTAACTTAGATTTAGAATTTAGTAAAACCCCACTTGTTATAAATCAACAAGCATTTAAAACTTCTATTAATCAAACTATATTTGCTACATCTAATCAAGAATCTAGACCAGTATTAACAGGTATTAACTTTAAAATAAAAGATAATTTATTAGAATGTACAGCAACTGATTCATATCGTTTAGCTAAAAAGGTTATTTCTTTAGATAGTTCAGTTGAACAAGATGTCGATATCATTGTACCAGCTAAAAATTTACTTGAAGTTACACGTTTATTAACAAATGATGATGAAAATTTAGAAGTCCATATTTTTACAAATAAGATAATCTTTAATTTTAATAGTTTAATTATTATGTCTAGATTAATAAATGGTACTTATCCAGATACAAATAAATTAATTCCAACTGAATTCTTAGTAAATATTAAAGTGAACTTAAATAATTTCTTTAATGCAATTGATAGGGCATCTCTATTAACAAATGAAGAAGAAAAAAATATTATAAAACTTCAAAGCAAGGGTGATTACTTACTTATTTCTTCTAATATACCAGAAATAGGAACAGTTGAAGAACGTGTTGAGTTAGATACTCATATTGATGAAAAAGTAAATATTGCTTTTAGTTCAAAATATATGATGGAAGCTATTAAAATATTTAATAGTGAAGAAGTTGAAATTAAATATAATGGTGAAATTAAACCAATAATTATTACTGATGGTGAATCTGATACATTATTACAATTAATTTTACCTATTAGAACATATTAAAAATATGTTTTTTTTTAACTTTTTTTAACTTTTTACAAAATTCAACAAAATACGATAAAGTTGTGCTGTATAAGAGAGTTATTCATTTATTTGAATTAGGGGGGAGGTATTAAATATGTTAGATGAATATGAAATTAATTCATCAACATTAGCAATTATTCCAATTGATGAAAATACTTCACATGTTTATGAGGAAGAAACTGAATATGTGGTTAATAAAAATAGTAATAAATTAATTGATTATAATTGTAAATTTTATGGAAGCTCTTATCGTGGAAGATGTGAGGGAACTAAATATTTAACAGGGATTAAATCAAAATTTCCTATTATTATTGAAGAAAGCCGTAATATTATTTTTTTTCCTACTTCTTCATATCGCAGTGATGATAATTCTTGGATAGCTTTAAATAAGATTAAAAAGTATAAATCAGATTTTTATGGTACTAAAATTCTTTCTGAAAATGAAAAAGAAATAGCTGTTCCATTTTCTTATTATTCCATTGATAATCAATTTACACGTGCAACTATGTTAAAAGCTAAATTATATGAGTTAAAAAGTATAAAAAAATAGACAATTTTGTCTATTTTTTGATTTTTTTGCCTTAAAATATGATATAATTAAATTGTAGTAGTGAAGTACTATTTTAATGTATTTTTTAAAAAATGAGCCATTAAAATAAAAATTGAGGTGTTTCTATGATTTTAAAAAAAATAGAACTCCATAACTTTCGTAATTATGAAAGTTTAATGACACGTTTTTATAAAGGTATTAATATTATTTATGGTGATAATGCTCAAGGAAAGACTAATTTACTTGAGAGTATTTATTGTTTAGGACTTACAAAATCACATCGCTCTTTTATTGATAATAGTTTAATTAAAAATGGTTGTGAATTCCTTATGATTAAAGGGGTTGTGAGTGGGGGATTATTTGATAAAAATTTACAAATAACGATTGATAATAAGTCAAAATATTTTAAAATTGATGATAATTCAATCAAAAAAGTAAGTGATTATATATCGAATATGAATATAATCATTTTTTATCCTGATGATTTAGAAATAATTAAAGGTTCACCACAAATTAGAAGAAAATACCTAAATATGGAGTTGTCACAATTATATAATAGTTATTATATCGTTTTAAATGATTATCATAAATTATTAAAAATGCGTAATGAATATTTAAAAAAGATGAATAAAGGAATGAAAGTAGATATGAATTACTTTGATATTATTACATCTTATTTAATTGACAAGGGCATAACTATATATCAAATGCGTTTTAAATTTATAGAAAAATTAAATGAAAATTGTGCACAAATATATAAAGATATAATGGGAATAGAAAATTTTTATATCGAATACGTATCAAACATGAAAATTGATGATATAAAAGATCAAACTATTAAAGATAAATTGTTTGAACGTTATCAAAAATTATTACCATATGAACAAAAAGTGTGTGTAACAACAATTGGTCCACACAAAGATGATATTAATTTTATGATAAATGATAAGAATTTAAAATTATTTGGCTCTCAAGGGCAGCAAAGGATTGCTGTTTTAGCCTTGAAATTAGCGGAGATTCCTATTTTTAAAAAATATAAAGAAACAACTCCAATATTATTATTAGATGATGTTTTTAGTGAATTGTCTGATGATAAGAAAAATAATCTTATTAAGTACATAAGTAAAGATATTCAAACAATTATAACAACTACAGAATTAAATAATTTAGATGCTAAATTAGTAAAAAAAGCTAAATTATTTAAAATTGAACAAGGAAAATTAATTAAAATAAAAGAGGTGAAAGATAATGAATGAAGAACATTATGATGCTTCCGATATTCAAGTCTTAGAAGGACTTGAAGCAGTTAGAAAAAGGCCAGGTATGTATATTGGAACTACAGATGTTAAGGGCTTGCACCATTTAGTATGGGAGATTGTTGATAATGCTATTGATGAAGCATTAGCTGGATATTGTCACAATATTGAAATCATTATTAATAAAGGAAATTCCATTACAGTAAAAGATGATGGTCGTGGTATTCCTGTTGATATCCATCCTAAAACAAAGTTATCAACTGTTGAAACAGTTTATACTGTGCTTCATGCTGGTGGTAAATTTGGCGGTGGCGGCTATAAGGTATCTGGAGGATTACACGGTGTAGGCGCATCTGTTGTAAATGCTTTATCTAAATGGGTAGAAGTTACCGTTTATAAAAATGGTAAAATTTATTTTATTAGATTTGAAAACGGCGGAAAAACTGTTGAACCTTTAAAAATAGTAGGGGAATGTGAGCAAAATAGAACTGGAACTTGGGTTACTTTTAAACCAGATCCAGATATTTTTGATACTGATATTTATGACTATAATACTTTAAAAGTTCGTATTCGTGAGTTAGCATTCTTAAATCAAGGATTAAATTTAACGCTTAGAGATGATAGAGATGATGAGGATACTACTGGTGAATCATTTATGTATGAAGGTGGTATTTCTGAATATGTTAGGTTTATTAATCAAGAAAAAAATGTTATTCATAATGATATAGTTCATTTAAAAGGTGAAGAAGATAATGTAATGTTTGAAGTAGCTCTTCAATATAACACTGGCTATAATGAGAATATTTATTCATTTGTTAACAATATCAATACTCATGATGGAGGAACACATGAAGAAGGTGTTAAAAGAGCACTTACAAGAGTAATTAATAATTATGCTCGTAAAACAGGAATGTTAAAAGAAAAAGATGAATCCTTAACAGGTGATGATGTTAAAGAAGGCTTAACAATGATTGTTTCTTGTAAACATCCTAATCCGCAATTTGAAGGTCAAACTAAAGGAAGACTAGGTAACTCAGAAGTTAGAAAACTAGCTGATAACGTATTCTCAAATGGATTTGAAGCTTTCTTGTTAGAAAATCCTGATTCTGCTAAAGCTATTGTTGAAAAAGCTATGCTAGCGTGTCGTGCTCGTAATGCTGCTAAAAAGGCTCGTGAAATAACCCGTAAAAGTGATTTAACAACTACTAATTTCTTCGGAAAATTATCAGATTGTAAGAGTAAAGATCCTACAGTTTCAGAAATATTTATAGTTGAGGGAGATTCTGCCGGTGGAAGTGCTAAAAAAGGTAGAGATTCTATGACTCAAGCTATTTTACCGCTTCGTGGTAAGATTTTAAATGTTGAAAAAACAAGACTTGATAAGGCTTTAGGTAATGAAGAAATTAGAACGATAATTACAGCTTTTGGAACTGGTATTGGTGAAGAATTTAATATTGATAAATTAAGATATCATAAAATTATAATAATGACCGATGCCGATGTTGATGGTTCCCACATTCGTGTATTATTACTAACTTTATTTTATCGTTTCTTTAAACCTATAGTGGAAGCAGGATATGTATATGCTGCTCAACCACCTTTATTTAGAATTATGCATGGAAAAACGCGAAAGTATGTTTTAGATGAAAAAGAAAAAGATGAATATTTAGCATCTTTACCTGAAAATATAAAAAATAGGGTTGAAATTGCTCGTATGAAAGGTTTAGGAGAAATGGATGCCACAGAGTTAAATGAAACAACTATGGACATTGAAAAACGTACTTTAAGAAAAATAACAGTAAGTGATTGTGTAGCGGCAGACGCTATATTTGAAAAATTAATGGGTGATGAAGTAGAACCAAGACGTGCTTTTATTGAAGAAAATGCCAAATTCGTTGAAAATCTAGATATTTAGGAGGTGTAACCCTTGAAAAATAATGAAGAATTAGAAGAAGAAGTAGAAACAACTGTTGATTATAGTGGTAAATTTCATGAAAGAGATAGTTTATCTGAAAATAATATTGTAGATGAAGTTAGTACATCTTTTCTTGATTATTCAATGAGTGTTATCACTTCACGTGCAATTCCAGATTTAAGAGATGGTTTAAAACCAGTGCATCGAAGAATTTTATGGTCTATGTATGAAGAAGGAAATACTCCTGATAAGCCACATAAAAAATCAGCAACAACTGTTGGTTATGTTATGGGACATTATCATCCACATGGAGATTCAAGTATTTATGACGCTATGGTTCGTTTAGCGCAAGATTTTAACCAACGCTATATGTTAGTTGATGGTCATGGTAATTTTGGTAATATTGAAGGCGATGGAGCAGCTGCTTATCGTTATACTGAAGCAAGATTGTCTAAAATTTCTCTTGAATTATTACATGATATAAAAAAAGATACTGTTGATATGGATTGGAACTTTGATGTTACAAGCAAAGAACCAAAAGTCTTACCATCAAGATTTCCTAATGTTTTAGTTAATGGCTCTATGGGTATAGCGGTAGGTATGGCCACAAATATTCCACCACATAACTTAGGTGAAGTAATTGATGGTTGTGTTGCTTATATTGATAATCCAGATATTGATACGTTAGGTTTAATGCAATATATTAAAGGTCCGGACTTTCCAACTGGAGGAATCATTTTAGGAAATTCTGGAATTAAAAAAGCCTATGAAACTGGTCGTGGATCTATTACAATTCGCAGTAAAGCCACTATAGTTGATGAAGGTACTCATAGTAGTATCGTAATTACGGAAGTTCCTTATGGTATTAATACTTTAGATTTAAAAAATAAAGTTGCTGAATTAGTACATAATAAAACAATTGATGGTATTAGTGATTATCACACTGATTTAAAAGATGGTGTTAAAATCACCATTACTTTAAAAAGAGATGCAAATCCTCAAGTTGTTTTAAATAATCTATATAAACATACTAATTTTCAAATAAATTATGGAATAATTCTTTTAGTTATTGATGATATGACACCAAAAACATTAGGTCTAAAAGAAATTATTGCGAAATATATTGAGCATCAAAAAGAAGTTATTATTAGAAGAACAAGATACGACTTAGAAAAAGCTGAAAATAGAGTTCATATTTTAGAAGGTTATAAAATTGCACAAGATAACATTGATGAAGTTATTAAAATAATTAAAAATGCTGAAAGTGATATTGAAGCTAAAGAAAAATTAATGGCTAGATTTGGTTTAACTGAAATTCAAACAGATGCTATTTTAGAATTAAAATTAAGACGTTTAACAGGTTTGGAACGTGAAAAGATTGAAGCTGAACTAGCTGAATTATTAAAATTAATTAATGAATATAAAGCCATTTTAGGTGATATGCGTAAAGTGTTAGAAATTATTAAGAAAGAAATGCTTGAAATTAAGGATAAATATAGTGATGATAGAAGAACTACAATTGATATGACTGCTATTGACTATATTGAAGATGAATCATTAATTCCTGAAGAAAATATTGTTATTTCATTAACCAATAAAGGTTATATTAAACGTATGACAAGTGAAATATATAAAACACAAAACCGTGGTGGAGTTGGAGTTAAAGGTATGACTACAACCGATGATGATTTTGTTGAAAATATGTTATCATTAACGACTCATGACTACTTATTATTCTTTACTAATAGAGGTAAAGTATATCGTATGAAAGGCTATGAAATACCATTATTTAACCGTCAATCTAAAGGTATTCCTATTATAAACTTATTACCAATTGAAAAAGATGAAGTTGTTAATGCTATGGTAAAAGTTGAAAACGAAGATTCAAAGCAATATTTAATTTTTTGCACTAAAGAAGGATTAGTAAAACGAACTAAAATAGAAGAGTTTGATAATATTAGATCTAATGGTAAGATAGCAATTACATTAAAAGAAGCTGATGAATTAATTGCTGTTCAAAAGACAAGCGGTGAAGATGAAATTTTAATTGCTTGTACAAACGGTCGTATGATTAGGTTTAAAGAATCTGAAATAAGAGTTATGGGACGTACAGCTTCTGGCGTTAAAGGTATTGAAATAGGAGATGGAACTGCTGTAGGTCTAGAAGTTGCTACTGAGGATAAAGAAGTATTAGTAGTTACTGAAAATGGTTATGGTAAAAAAACTCCAGTTGATGAATATCGTATGACACACCGTGGCAGTAAAGGTGTTAAAGGATTAAATATAACAGATAAAAATGGTACAATTGTTAAATTTAAGATTGTTAATGGTGATGAAGATCTCATGATTATGACTGATAGTGGAATAATTATTCGTTTAGCCCTTAATCAAGTAAGTAAAACTGGTCGTGTTGCTCAAGGCGTTAAATTAATTAACTTGAAAGATAATCAAAAAGTAAGCACAATTGCTATTTTAGATAAGGAAGAGCAAGATGAAAATCAAGAATTAGTTACAGAAAATGATGAAATCGACCACGATACAACAATTAGTAATGTAGAAAAAAGTGATTAATAAATCACTTTTTTTGTTTCTCGTGAAACTATACTTGCTTTTTAATTTAAAACACTGTATATTATATTTAGCACAACATTTATATCTGAACCAGGTCAGAGACGGAAGTCAGCAGCCTTAAGGATCTCTAAATGTGTGTGCTTTTTTTGTTTCACGTGAAACGAGGTGTGATTATGGATGAAAAATATATGAAAGAAGCTATTAAAGAGGCAAAAAATGCCTTAAAAGAAGATGAAGTACCAATTGGAGCAGTTATTGTATACCAAGATCAAATTATTTCAAGAGCACATAATACTAAAGAAAAAAATAGTAATCCTTTATGTCATGCTGAAATAATTGCCATTGATCAAGCATGTAAAAAAATAGGTGATTGGCGATTAAATGAATGCACTTTATACGTGACTATAGAACCATGTTTAATGTGCTGCGGTGCAATTATTCAATCTCGTATAAAAAAACTTGTCTACGGCGCTCAAAACCAAAAATTTGGCTATGTTGAAAGTATTGCTCAAACATTAACTGATTCCAAAAATAATCATACAGTTGAAGTTAAATCAGGAATATGTGAAGAAGAATGTAAAAAAGTAATGCAAGAATTCTTTGAGAGTAAAAGAAAATAAAAGGTTAAGCCCTTTTATTTCTTTTTGTTTAAGTGTATAATTATAACTAGTTAGAAGGTGAAATATGTATCAAGCTTTATATCGAAAATATCGCCCAAAGTCATTTGATGATGTGGTGGGTCAAGAAGTAATAGTGAAAACATTAAAAAATGCTATCAAAAACGATATGGTTAGTCATGCATATTTATTTAGTGGACCTAGAGGAACAGGAAAGACAAGCATTGCAAAAATATATGCTAAAATATTAAATTGTAATAATCGTGATGGATTAAAAGCTTGCGAAAAATGCGATTCATGTACTCAAATAAATAATAATCAAAACATTGATGTAATTGAAATTGATGCAGCATCAAATAATGGAGTAGATGAAATAAGAGAAATTAGAAATAAAATTGGTTTAGTTCCATCAAATAGTAAATACAAAATATACATTATTGATGAGGTTCATATGTTAACTAATCAAGCATTTAACGCTTTATTAAAAACATTAGAAGAACCACCAAAACATATAATTTTTATATTTGCTACTACCGAACCACATAAGATACCAACAACAATCTTATCTAGATGTCAAAGATTTGACTTTAAAAAGATTTATGATAATCAAATTGTAAGTAGATTAAAAACAATTGTTACAAATGAAAATATTAAAATTACAGATGATGCTTTAAAAGAAATAGCATTTTTATCTGATGGAGGACTACGAGATTCAATTAGTTTACTAGATCAAGCTATTTCTTACTCAGATGATACAATTGATGTCCAAGATATTCATGATATAAATGGCAGTATTACTAAAGAAGAAGTTAGAACATTAATTGATAATTTATGTGATAAAAATCTTGAGGAATGTTTAAAACAAATAGAAAATTATGATTCAACAGGAAAAAGTATGTATAAGATTGTAAGAAGTATTATTGAAGAATTAAAAAATATAATTTTATATTGTAATGCTCCTAATTTTTTTAAATCTAATGAGGAATTTTACCAGAATGTAAAATTAAAAGTTAATAATACCAATCTTTATAACTATATTCATTCGTTCTCTAATCTTTTAAATGAAATGAAAAACAACAATAATAATAAAATTTTGTTTGAAATTGAAATAATTAAAATATTAGATACAAAACCAATAGTAAATGCTCAGACATTACCAGAAAATGAAAACAAAGTGATAACTGAATCACAAGTGTCTGTCAAAGAAAAATTATTAAATAATTTAGAAAATGAAGAGTTAGAAGAAAGAAAAGAAGAATCAATACAAAATTTAAATACAGAAAATAAGGATAAATTAGAAAAATTAAAGAAAGTAAGAATAAATAACGGTTTAGTTTTAGTTTCCCAAAAAAGGAAAAATGAATTTAAAGAAGAAATGGAAGCTTTAAAAGAATTATTGATGGATCCAACGTATAGTCGTTTTGTTTCACTACTGTTTGATGGAGAATTGAAGTCAATAAGTAATGATAATTTAATAGTTATGTACAAAACAAAACTCCTTGCAGATGCATTTAATTTGGAACTTATGCACATTGAAGAAATTTTTGAAAAGGTGTTTAATAAAAAGTATTATCCAATTGCTGTCTCAGAAGAGGAATGGAATATAATAAAAAATAGTTATAACACTAATAAAAAAAATTATACTTATATAGAAGAGAAAATAACCCCATCAGAAATTTTTAAAAAAAATGAACAAAAAAATATTAAAACTGAAGAAATACAAAAAAATGAAATTGATGAATTGTTTGATACAATTGTCGAATATGAATAGAAAGAAGGAATAAATATGAATATGCAAGCTATGTTAAAACAAGCCCAAAAAATGCAAAAAGGATTAATGGAGGCTCAAAAAGAAATAGAAGCTATGGATTTTGAAGGGAAGTCATCATTAGTAACTGTTGTCTTAAGTGGAAAAAAAGTAGTTAAATCAGTTAAAATTGATGCTGAAAGCCTAGATAAAGATGAAGTAGAAATGTTAGAAGATATGTTGATGGTAGCAATCAATGATGCAATGAAACAAATTGATAAAACAACTGAAGAAAAAATGGGACCATATACTAAAGGATTACCAGCAGGTTTATTTTAATGAAATACCCAAGAACATTGCAAAATTTAATTGAATGTTTTCAAAAACTTCCTGGAATTGGTGAGAAAACAGCTGAAAGATTAGCTTTATCAACTCTAAAGATGGATCAAGAAGTCGTTGATGTTTTTTCAAAATCATTATATGATGTTAAAACAAAAATAAAAAAATGCTCAATTTGTAATAATTATACAGAAGATGATATTTGTGAAATATGCAAGGATGATTCACGTGATCAGGACGTTTTGTGTGTTGTTGAAGACCCCAAAAATATTATGATGTTTGAAAAAATAGGGACATTTAATGGAAAATACCATGTTATTAATGGCTTAATTTCGCCATTAGAAGGTATTAATCCTGAAGATATCAATATTCCACAATTATTAGAACGAATAAAAAAAGAAAATATTAAAGAGATCATTTTGGCTGTAAAACCAAGTGTTGAAGGAGAAACTACCTCATTATATATTTCTAAAATGTTGCAAAATACAGATGTTATTGTTTCAAAAATTGCGCATGGAGTACCACTGGGAGCAGATATTGACTATGTCGACTCATTAACATTAGAGTTAGCATTAGAAAATCGTAAAAAAATATCTAATGGTGATTAATTTAATAAAACAAGAATATTTTGTTATAGGTGATACTATGACTAATATTTTTAAATTACTTAAAAAAATCATTATTAGTTCTTTTTTGATATATGGATATAATTTATTATCACAACCATTAAACTTAATTATTCCTATTAATATTGTTACTGTATTAGCTGTTTCGATATTAGGGATACCCGCATTAATTTCACTAATTTTAATGTTAATTTTTATTTATTAGGAGGTTAGTATGCTTGACGAATTTAAAAGTGAACAACCAATAATTTATAAATTACTTTATAATTCTATTAATAAAAATAAAATAAGTCATGCTTATTTAATTGAATTTAATGGATATCAAAAAGGTACAGATTTTGTTTTAGCATTTGCTAAATATCTGTTATGTCCCAATAAATATACAAATAGTAAATTATGCGGTGATTGTGGTCAATGTGAAGCTATTGATTCTAACAATTTTATTGAATTAAAAATTATCGAACCAGAAGGACAATGGATTAAGAAAGAACAATTAGAAGAACTTCAAAAAGAGTTTAGTAAAAAAGCCTTAATAGGTAATAAGAAAGTTTATATTATAAAAGGTGCTGAAAAGTTGAATAATGCTTCTGCTAATTCAATTTTAAAGTTTCTTGAGGAACCATCAGAAGGAATAATTGCAATTTTAACAACTGAGAATATTTATCAGGTACTTGGAACTATTAAGTCTAGATGTCAATTATTGTCTTTAATTAGACCACAAGATAAAATAAAAAATAAAGACACAAAATCTTTGTTAGCTTACCATACTTATAATAACAACGAAGATATTAATAATTTTTTAAATGATGAATGTTCTAGCACTAAAATAGATGCAATAGTTGAATATATTAATTACATTGAAAAACACAAAAACAAAGCTATTATTTATAAAAACAAACCATTATTGGAACTATTTAATGATAAGAAACAACTGGAATTTGCATTTAATTGGATGATATTATATTATAAGGACATCTTAAATTATAAATTAAAAAGACCTTTGGAATATTTTTTTCAATATGAGAAAGATATTTCAATATTAGCTGATTCAATAAATATTTTAAAATTGTGTAAAAACATTGAAATATTAGTTGATTTAAGTGAAAAAATAAAGTTTAATGTTAACAATACAATGTTATTAGATAAATTAGTTATAAAATTAGTGGAGGGATAAAATGATAAAAGTAATTGGAGTTTCTTTTAAAGAAAATGGAAAAGTTTATCATTTTTCTCCTAATGATCAAACTTTTGAAGTTGGAGAAAAAGTAATAGTTGAAACTGAAAGAGGTACTCAAATTGGAATTATAAGAACAAATGTTTATGAAATAGATGAAGAAGACTTAAAAAGTCCGTTGAGTAAGATTGTAAAAAAAGCAACTAATAAAGACCTTGAAAAATGTGAGGAAAATAAGAAAAAGGCGCAAGAGGCTGTTATTAAATGTCGTGAGTTAATTGAAAAAAATAAACTAAATATGTATGTTATCGATGCAAGTTTTACCTTTGATCGAAAACAATTATATATTCGTTTTATGGCTGATGAACGTGTTGATTTTAGAAATTTAGCCAAAGATTTAGCTAATATTTATAAAACACGTATAGAGTTAAGACAAATAGGGGTTAGAGATAAGGCTAAAGAAATAGGAGGATATGGCCAATGTGGAAGAACCCTTTGTTGCGCTAAATTTATGTCTGATTTTGATTCAGTTTCTATTAATATGGCCAAGAATCAAAATATTGCCTTAAATCCGACTAAAATTAATGGTGTTTGTGGTAGATTGCTTTGTTGTTTAAAATATGAAGATGAGTGCTATAAAGAGTGCCGCCAAGGAATGCCTAAAGTAGGAAAAAAGATTAAGACTGAAAAGGGTGAAGGAAAAGTTTTAAATATTGATATTTTAAAAGGTACATATCGTGTCGATATTCCAAATGTTGGTATTGTAGAATTTAACAAGGAAGAAAATGAAAGTAACTAATTATTTATTGGGATATAAAGATTTATATATTATTCAAGATAGTGAGATGTTTAACTTTTCATTAGATTCAGTGTTATTACCTAATTTTATTACAATTCCTAAAAATACTAAAAACATTCTTGATATAGGTAGTGGTAATGCGCCTATACCATTAATATTATCTACGAAGACAAAAGCTAAAATAACAGGTGTAGAGATTCAAAAGGATGTCTACGCTTTAGCGTGTGAATCAATAAAAATAAATAATAAAGAAGGCCAAATAAAAATAATAAATGGTGATATTAAAGAAGTAGAAAAAAAATGGAATAACTGTAGTTATCAAATAATAACATGTAATCCACCATTTTTTAAGTATACAGAAAGTTCTAATATTAACAAAAATGATTATAAAACTATTGCTCGACATGAAGTCTGTCTTAATTTAGATGAATTAATAAAAATATCGTCAAGATTATTAGATAATAATGGTGTTTTTGGTATGGTACATCGTCCAGAAAGAATGTTAGAAATATTAGAAACAATGAAAAAATATAATATTGAGCCTAAGAGAATTCAATTTGTTTATCCTAGAACAAATGAGGAAGCTAATATTCTTTTAATTGAAGGTAGAAAAAATGGAAAACCAGGATTGAAAGTATGTAATCCTTTATATTCACATAATGAAAATGGGGAATATACTGATCAAATTAAGGTTTTCTTTGAAGAAAACTGAGGTGAATTATGAGTCAAAAGAGTTATGATGAAAGCCCAACTTTATATTTAATTCCAACACCTATTGGTAATATGGATGATTTAACTTATCGTACGGTTAAAATTCTAAGTGAAGTTGACGTTATTTTTTGTGAAGATACTAGAGAGACTGGTAAATTATTATCCGCTTTAAATATTAAAAAGAAGTTAATTGCAAATCATGAACACAATGAAGCTACTAATAAAGATAAAATTATTGAATATTTAAGTAGTAGAAAAAATGTTGGATTAGTAAGTGATAGAGGAACTCCTGTTATTAGTGATCCAGGGTTTGAATTAGCACGTTATGTTATTAATATGGGATATAATGTTGTAGGTTTACCCGGTGCCACAGCTTTAATTCCGGCACTTATTATGTCTGGTATAGCACCAATGCCTTTTACTTTTTATGGTTTTTTAAATAGCAAAAAATCTAAAAAAAAGAAAGAATTAGAAGAATTAAAATTAAGTAAACCAACCATGATTTTTTACGAAGCACCTCATCGTATTAAAGAAACATTAGAATCATTAAAAGAAGTATTTGGTGGTAATCGTAAAATGAGTATTTCCCGGGAAATAACTAAAAAATATGAGGAAGTTTATCGTGGAACAATTGAAGAAATAATTGCTCAAAACAATGAATATAAAGGTGAAATGGTGTTGGTAGTCGAAGGAAATACAGAAATAGAAGATTTTTCTAGTATAGACTTAATAAGTCATATAAATATTTATATTAACAGTGGTATGAATAAAATGGATGCTATTAAGGCTGTATCTAAAGAGCGTGGTTTAAAGAAAAGTGAAGTATATAGTCAATATTTAAAAAGTGAAGAAGGTGAGTAATATGAAATTAATAGTTGGATTAGGTAATCCTGGAAAAGAATATGAAAATACAAGACATAATATTGGATTTATGTGTATTGATGAGATTGCAAAACATTTTTGCGTTAATTTTAATAGTAAAAAATTTAATGGTTCATATACTCAATTCAATTATAATAATGAAAGGATCATCCTTTTAAAACCTGGTAAGTATATGAATTTATCGGGTGAAGTAATAAGAGATTTTGTTAGTTTCTTTAAAATCAATATTGATGATGTATTAATTATTTGTGATGATTTAGATACAAATGTTGGCACTTATAGATTAAGATATAAAGGGTCTAGTGGAGGTCATAACGGTTTAAAAAACATAGAACAAAACTTAAACACTAAAGAATATAAAAGAATTAAAGTAGGTATTTCAAATAATAAACTAATTGATACTAAAGATTATGTTTTGGGTAAATTTACTAAAGAAGAAAAAGAATTATTACAACCAATTATTAGTAAAATACCAAGTATTATTGAAGATTATTTAATAATATCTTTTGATAATTTAATGAATAAATACAATTAGGAGGATTTATGACAATAGAAACTTTAGAAGAAGCAATAAATTATTTAAGAAGCCTTGATGCAATTATTATTCCTACTCAATATACATATTTTCATCATTCAACTTCATATCAAGCAGAAGCTATTCAAATGAAAGAATTTTTAAAAAAATCATGGACTAGAATGCCAATTGATGAATTTACCATTAAACGAGAAATGTCATTTGTTGAAAGAACAGAAAGAATTAGGGAAGCTTTAGAATATGGTAGTCGTAAAAGAGCTAATTTAATTTATTCAAAACCTAAAAATTCTAAAGAGTTTTCTATTAGAGTTATTATGCCTAAATTAAGATTGAGCGATGAAGATAAAGAAAAACTTGGTATTACACCTGAAAGATTTAAACGCTTGGCATATGAATATCGAGGTTTAGGTGATGGTAGACATGCTAAATTAGGTCATGGTGAGCATATTATAATGTTTGCATGTTCACAAATTGATGAAGTAAGTGAAGAAAAAGCAGATATTTTATACGGTATTAGAGAACAGGATTTAATTCCGTATGCTAAAACAGTTATGGCTGCTTTAGAAATAAAGCCTCAATATGATGGGTGTTTTATTCCAGAACCAGTTCAAGAGGATGGAAGAAGTTCATATGATTGGGATAGAAATTACCAATTTGAACGTGAAACTTATGCAATACCTAAAGAACCTAATTTTAGAAGGTATGAAAGAAAAGGCGTTTTAGGTCCTTCAAATGAGGTAGTTTTATATGAATTATCAGAATTTGAAAAAGAATATATGGATGAATTGATGAAGACATATACTACAACTGAAGATGTTAATATTTCAAGAAAAACATTAAGTAATTAGAATGATACTTTGTATCATTTTTGTCGTGTAAAGGAGGATTTATGAATATATTTGAAAATATAGATAACAGCGGAATTATTGGTTTAACACCAGAATTAAGATCTAAATATACTTATGAATATTTTATAGAAAAAAAAGAATCAGTTATATTTGTTTGTTCTTCTTTATATGAAGCAAATAGATATTATCAAAGAATTTTAAATTATACTAAAGATGTTGTATTTTTCCCAATGGATGATTTTTTAACTAGTGAGGCTTTAGCAATTTCTCCAGAATTAATGATTACTAGGTTAGAAACTTTAAAGGAAATAGTTGAAAATAAAAAAATTATTGTTACTAATTTGATGGGTTATTTAAGATTTTTACCTAGTAAAGAGATTTATCAAAAAAGTTTAGTATCACTATCGGTGGGTGAAAATTATGAAATGGATAAGTTAGTTAATAATTTATTCAATATTGGCTATTTAAGGGATGCATTAGTCAATAAGACGGGCGAAATGGCTATTAGAGGATATGTATTAGATATTTTTCCGATTGGCCAAAAAAAGCCGGTTAGAATTGAATTTTGGGGGGATACAATTGATAGTATTAGAGCATTTGATATTGATAGTCAGTTAACAATCGAAAAATTAGATAAAATTGAGATAACTCCTGCGACAGAATTTTTAATTGGTCAAATTATTCCATCAAAAGCAAAGCAAAGAGAAATTATTAACTATATAAAACCTTATAGTTTATTAGATTATATAGGCAGTGGTACTGTCTTCTTTGATGATTACAATGGTATTTTAGCTAATTACAATTTATTAATTGATGAGATGAGTGAATATGCTGAATCTATCAATATTAATCCTAAGACCAAATTTATGAATGATTTATCATTAAGTATAAAAAATAAAATAATCTATTTTATGAATTTTGATAATTTAGTAGATGGAATAAAAGATGTTTCACGATATACATCAACTGAAATAGAAAATTTTACAGGAAGTATAGCTGATATAAACAAAAGATTAAATGACTATTTAAAAGATAAATACTGTGTAATTATTTGCGTAAATACTCAATATCGCGCAACAAAATTAATTAAAGATTTAGATAATAATAATCTCGTATTTACTGATAATAATAATATCTTTAATGATAAGATAAATTTAATAGTTAAACCATTAACTGAAGGTTATATTATAAATAAAAATATTATTATTAGTGAAAAAGAAATATTTAATAAAAGAGATATTCAAACTCTATATAAAACTAATTTTAAAATAGGTAGCAAAGTCCGTAATATTAATAAACTTGAAATTGGTGATTATATTGTTCACAATGTTCACGGTATTGGAAGGTACTGTGGAATCAAAACTCTAGAAAAAAATGGCTTAAAAAAAGACTATTTAATGTTGGAGTATAAAGGTGGAGATAAATTATATATTCCAGTTGAAAAACTTGAGTTAATTACAAAATATTCTTCTTCTGATGGATCAATTCCTAAGTTAAATAAATTAGGAGGAATTGAGTGGCAAAAGACTAAATTAAGAGTAAAAAATAAGTTAGAAAATATTGCTGGTGAATTATTAAAATTATATGCGGAAAGAGAAAATGCTGAAGGATATAAGTTTGCTAAAGACGGTGAAGAACAACTACAATTTGAAAAAGAATTTATATATGAAGAAACAGATGATCAAATAAGAGTAATTGAAGAAATAAAAAAAGACATGGAGAGTAAATCACCAATGGATCGCTTACTTTGTGGTGATGTTGGATATGGTAAAACAGAAGTAGCTTTTAGAGCTATATTTAAAGCTATTATGTCTGGAAAACAAGTAGCACTTCTTTGCCCAACGACAATTTTATCGTCCCAACACTTTAATAATGCTAAAGAGAGATTTAAAAGTTTTCCAGTAGAAATAGAATTAATGAATCGCTTTGTTACTCCAAAAAAACAAAAACAAATAATTGAAAGATTAAAGGAAGGTAAAGTAGATTTATTAATTGGTACTCATCGTATTTTAAGTGATGATATTGAATTTAAAAATTTAGGATTATTAGTAATTGATGAGGAGCAAAGATTTGGGGTAAAACATAAAGAAAAAATAAAACAATACAAAACTAATATTGATGTATTAACTTTATCAGCAACGCCAATTCCTAGAACATTACAAATGTCAATGACTGGTATTAGAAGTCTATCACTAATAGAAACACCACCAATTAATAGATATCCTATTCAAACTTACGTTTTAGAAGAAAATGATAAAATAATTAAAGATGCAATTTATAAAGAACTAGCTCGTGATGGTCAAATATTTATTTTATATAATAGCATTGAAGATATGAGTGCTAAATCTCATCATATTCAAACGTTAGTCCCAGAAGCTAATATTGTTTGTGCTCATGGTAAAATGGATAAAAAAGAATTAGAAGATGTAATGATTAGATTTATGGAACACGAATACGATGTTTTATTATGTACGACAATTATTGAAACAGGTATTGATATTCCAAGTGTTAATACTTTAATTATTATTGATGCTGATTGCTTTGGGTTGTCGCAGTTATATCAAATAAGAGGGCGTGTTGGTAGAAGTAATAAAATAGCATATTGCTATTTAATGTATAACAAGGGAAAACAATTATCTGATGTAGCAATGAAACGTTTAAATGTCATTAAAGAATTTACTGAATTGGGTAGTGGTTTTTCTATTGCGATGCGTGATTTATCAATAAGAGGTGCTGGTGATATTTTAGGAAGTGAACAAGCTGGATTTATTGATTCTATTGGTGTTGAATTATTCCTTAAAATGCTTAAAGATGAAGTTGATAAATTGAAAGGAATAAAAAGGCCAGAAGAAGAGACTACAACTGAGCAACCATTACTTGAAGTTGCAACGACAATTGACGATAACTATGTTACTGAAGAAGAATTAAAAATTGAAATTCATCAGAAAATCAATAATATTAAAACTATGGAAGATTTAGAGACAATTAAACATGAATTAGAGGATAGATTTGGACCATTAGATGAGGAAATATTAATTTATATGCATGAAGAATTATTTGAGAATCGTGCGAAAGAAATTGGGATTAATAAGATTATTCAAACTAAAAATTCTATAGCTATTTATATACCACAAAAAATAACAACTAAAATTAGTGGTGATCAACTATTTCTTGAGGTTTGTTCGCTAACGAGAAAATTTAGATTTGGCATGAAAAATAAAGAATTAATTATTACTTTAGATATTGTTACTTTAGATAAACATTACATATATTATTTATTAGATATGTTGGAGATTTTAAAAAGGTCAATAAAAGAGCAGTAAATGTTCTTTTTATGATATTCTAAAAATAGAAAGGAGAAAACTATGAAAAAAATTGTATTGTTAATTTTAATGACCTTGATATTTGTTGGCTGTGGTGCTGAAGGAGAAAATTTTGAAAACAAAACTAAATCTCCTAAAAATGAAATAGTCAATACTACATGGATTAATGTTAGTGATGGTTCAGAATTAGTTTTTGGTGAAGACGAGTTTTTCTGGTATCAACATGAAGGTACACATGATGATAATTATTATTATGGTCAATTTGAATTCTATCGTGGAGAGGAAGCTTTAACTTTTATAACAAATGATTTAAAACAATATGGAGTTACAAGAGAAGAGATATTGAATATAATTGATGTTTCAGATGAATATTTGCTTGAAGACTTTGTAGTATTTAATTTGAACTATAGTAAAATAGTAATAGATGGTGAAACAACTATTCCCGAAAATTCGTTAATGCCTTGGTATGGTTTTATTTTAAAAAATGATTCTTATTTAGATGTTGCTAATATGAATAATGGATCTTATTATGGTTTTGAAAAAAAATAAAAGATAGTTTTAAACTATCTTTTTTTATTTCTCTTCTAATACATTAACAATATTTGGAATAATTTGTTTCTTACGTGAAATAATTTCTGGAATAAAACATCCTTGGTATAGATTTTCCATATTAAATGCATTTTCAATAATTTCACGAGCTTTCTCGTTATAGTAAACATATGAACCTTCTCTAATAATATCAGTAGCAAATAGCATAATTAAATTATAATTTTGTTCAATAACAAAATCTTCCATTAAAATGTTTAATTCATCTTTCATGTTATCTAATTCCTCAATATCAACAGTATTGATTTGGCCAACTCCAATTTTAATATTATCTAAATTAAATGTTTTAAAATCAGTAAATAAGATATCTTCAACGGTTTTATCTTTAAGTGAAGAACCATATTTAAACATATCATGTGCAAAATCTTCAATATCTATTTCTACTAAATTTGATAAGTTATAAGCAATTTCTTTATCTGTTTCAGTAGTTGTAGGAGATCTAAATAATAAAGTATCTGAAATAATACTACCTAACATGATACCAGCAATATTTTTAGGTATTGAAATTCTATTTTCTTTAAACAACATATAAATAATACTTGATGTACAACCAACTGGCATATTTCTAAAATTAATAGGTTCTCTAGTTCCTATTGTACCAATTTTATGGTGGTCAACTATTTCAACAATTTCAGCTTCTTCTAATCCTTCAGCACTTTGTTCTTTCTCGTTATGATCAACTAAAATAACTTGTTTTTTATGTTTATTAATTGTATCACTTAATTGAATTACTCCTAAACATTCCTTTTTATTATTTAAAACAGGGAATACTTTGTATCTTAATTTATTGGCTGATTCGATAAAATCTTTAACAAAATCAGTTTCTTGAAAAGATACTATATTATCTGAATACATTAATGTTTTAGCATAGTTGCACATACCAATAATTTTAACAACATTAAATGTTCTTAAATTTGTTCTAATAATATTTACTTTATTTTTTCTAGCAATCTCCAAGTGACTTTCTTTTATTTCATTATTGCCAGTAATAATAATTAATTTAACACCAAAATTAACTGCGTATTCAATAATACTATGTCTATCACCTAAAATTAAAATATCGTCTTTTTTTAATTCAACATCATTGATAAATGTAGTACTACGATATGAAGCAACTAAGACGTTACCTTGAATTTCATCATCAATTTTTAATATTTCTTGTCCCTGAATAGTATTAATTATATTTTGATATGAAGTATCTATTTTATTCGCATCCCAATTTATCAATTCAGCAGTAATATCCTTCATTGAAAGAAGCCCTTGGAATTTTTTCTTATCATTAACAACAGGGATAGTGCTCAAGTGATGATATTTTAAGTAATAAACGACTTCAAATAGAGATTGATTTAAATTACACATATGTCCTTTTCCATAATCAATATCTCTAATTTGTAATTTAACATCATTTAAATATTTTGGTTCATCGATTTTAAAATAATCTAAGATATATTTAGTTTCATTATTAAGGTGTCCTAAAACACGTGGTTCGGTTTTCATTCCTAATTGATTTTTTAAATATGATAAAGCTATCGCACTACATACACTGTCAGTATCTGGATTTTTATGTCCAAAAATATAAGTTGTGTTCATTAAATCACTTCCCTTTAAACAAATGTTATAAGATTATATCACAAAATCAAAATAAATACCAAGTATAAATTTTTAAATCTAAAGCAAAATAAATTCAGGAGGTATTATATGAATAATACATTGATAAGAAAAATAGATGATTTAGGTAGAGTTGTTCTACCTATTGATGTTCGTAAAAAATTAAATATCAATGCTGGAGATTCTTTATCATTTGAAATTTATAATGATAGTCTAATAATAAAAAAATTAACTAATTTACAAAGTATTATATGGTTAGCTGAAATAATTATAAAAGATTTATTTGAAATATACAAATTAGATTGCGCATTAGAAAGTGATAATACAATTTTGGTAACTACTAATAAAAAAAATAATAATGGTGAAAAATTTCCTATAATTTTTAATAATAAATTAATAGGAAATTTTATTGTTTATAATTATCAAGATAAATATGCCAATATAATTAATTTTATTGTTTTAATTTTTAAAAAATGTCTTGAAGAACAAGAATAAGTATGTTATAATGTAGGCACTTATGGCGATGAAGGAAAGAAAAATAAAAGTGATTTTTTAGAGAGCTTGGTTAGGTGAAAGCAAGTAAATTGCGATTATTTCGAATGGGTCTGGAGCTTTTTATAGGAAATGATAAAACGGTAACGCGTTATAGTTTTAAGATACATTTTTATGTATAAATTAAGGTGGTACCACGTTAATCACGTCCTTATATGGATGTGATTTTTTTATTAGAAAGAAGGGATATTGTGCGTAAGTTTGAAAAGATATCTTTTGAGCAATGGAAAAAGGATATCAATGATGATTATGAATTATACTGTAATCATGAATTACCTAAACGTGAGACAAAGTATAGTGCAGGTTATGATTTTAGAAGCCCAATTGACTTTGTTTTACATCCTGGAGAAGTAAAAAAGGTTCCTACTGGAATAAAAATGATAATGAATGAAGATGAGATGCTGATGTTGGTTGTAAGAGGCAGCATGGGATTTAAATATAATGTTCGAATGACTAATCAAATCGGTATATTTGAAAGTGATTACTACAACAATATAACGAATGAAGGTCATGCATTTATAAGCTTGCAAAATCATGGTGATCAAGATTTTGCAGTAAATGTAGGTGACCGCATAGGGCAAGGCATTTTTGTAAAATTTCTAACTGTCGATGATGAGGCAGAGATAATAAATGAACGTACTGGAGGATTTGGTAGTACTAATAAAGGAGGAAAAGACAAATGAAAGAAAAATTTTATATAAGTACAGCAATTGCTTACACATCAGGTAAACCACATATTGGTAATACTTATGAGGTTGTATTGACTGATGCGATTGCAAGATATAAAAGATTAACAGGTTATGATGTTTATTTTCAAACAGGAACAGATGAACATGGTCAAAAAATAGAAGAAAAAGCAACTGCAACAGGAAAGGAACCACAAGTATTTGTTGATGAAATAGCACTAGAAGTACAAAGAGTTTGGGATTCTTTAAATACAAGTTATGATAAATTTGTAAGAACAAGTAATCCTATACATAAGGAAAAAGTTGCTAAAATATTTAAAAAATTATATGATCAAGGCGACATTTATAAAGGAAAATATGAGGGACTATACTGCACACCTTGTGAATCTTTTTTTACTGAATCACAATTAGTTGATGGTAAATGTCCTGATTGTGGTAGAGAAGTAAGTAAAGCTTCAGAAGAAGCATATTTCTTTAAATTAGATAAATATGCTGATAGATTAGTTAAACATATTGAAGAACATCCAGAATTTATTGAACCAGCAAGTCGTAAAAACGAAATGCTTAATAATTTTATAAAGCCAGGATTACAAGATTTATGTGTTTCTAGAACATCTTTTAAATGGGGAGTCCCTGTTTCATTTGATGATAAACATGTAGTTTATGTATGGATTGATGCTCTAAGCAATTATATCACTTTCTTAGGTTATGATGTAGATGGTTACCATGATGATAAATTCTTAAAATATTGGCCAGCAGATGTTCATATCATTGGAAAAGACATACTAAGATTTCACACTATTTATTGGCCAATTATGTTAATGGCACTTGATTTACCATTACCTAAAAAAATTTTTGGACATCCTTGGTTATTATTTGGTAATGATAAAATGAGTAAATCTAAAGGAAATATTGTTTATGCAGATGATTTAGCCAAGATATATGGTGTAGATGCTGTAAGATATTATTTATTGCACGAAATGCCATATGCGAATGACGGATCATTTACTCATGAACTACTAATAGAAAGGTATAATTCTGATTTAGCAAATATCCTAGGTAATTTAGTAAATCGTACTATTTCAATGGTTCACAAATATTTTGACGGCGTGGTACCGGAAATAGGAATTAAAGAAGAAATTGATGCTGATTTAATGAATACGGTATTAGGAATTCCAGCTAAAGTTGAAGCAAGTATGAATGAGTTAAAAGTAGCAGAGGCAATTGATCATATCTTTGAAATATATCGTCGTAGTAACAAATATATTGATGAAACAACCCCATGGATTTTAGCAAAAGAAGGAAATATCAAAAGATTGCAAACAGTATTATATAACTTGTTAGAATCTATTAGAATTGGTACTGTATTACTATCTGCCTTTTTACCAGAAACTGCTGATAAAATATTCAAACAATTAAATACTGAAAATCGTTCTATTGATTCTATTAAAGGATTCAATGGTTTTGATTCTGGTATTCGTTTAAATGCTCCAGAACCTTTATTTGTAAGAATTGATAAAGAAAAAAAATTAGTCGAGTTAGCTGAAATGTAAAATAGCGTAAAAAATATTATTTTGTCGTATTATTTATAATTGATTTATTAAATCATTATGATATACTTAATCTTGTGAGGAGAAATAATATGACGACAGATAAATTATATCCTAGAATAATAAATATTTTTTGTATTATTTTAGGACTAGTGTTTTGTAGTTATGTTGTTAGTTATAAATTTATAGATTTGGTATATTTTATATGCGTTTTATACTATATGATAAATTATATTTATATTAAAAAGAACTAAAAAATTATACTTTATGGTATAATTTTTTTGTGGGTGATTATATGTTAATTGATACACATTGTCATTTAAGTAAAGATGATTATGAAAATGTTGATGAAATTATAAAAAATATGGATGGTTATATGATTACTGCAGGTAGTGATGATAAAAGTAATTTAGAGGTTATAGAATTAGTTAATAAATATGATAATGTATTTGGCGTTTTAGGTATTCATCCTGAGTCGGTAACTGAATATAGTGAAGAATCTATCCAATTTATTGAAAGAAATTTAGATAATCCAAAAATTGTCGGTATTGGCGAAGTTGGATTAGATTATTACTGGGATAAAACTCATATTGCAGAGCAAAAAGAATTATTTATAAAACAAATAGAAATTGCTAATAAAAGAAATTTACCTGTAGTAATTCATAGTAGAGATGCAACTTTAGATACTATAGAAATTATAAATAAATATCCTAATACAAAGTTTATATTTCACTGTTATAGTGCTAGTTTAGAAATTGCTAAAGAATTAGTTAAAAGAGGAGTAAAACTAGGTATAGGCGGTGTAGTAACTTTTAAAAATAGTATTAAGTTAAAAGAAGTGGTTAAGGGTATTAACTTAGAAGATTTATTATTAGAAACTGATAGTCCGTATCTTACACCAGAACCTTATAGAGGAAAGAAAAACAAACCAGCTAATATTTTATTAGTTGCCCAAAAAATTGCAGAATTAAAAGATATTCCCGTTGATAAAGTTATTGAAGTCACAGGCAAGAATGCAATTGCTCAGTTTGACTTGAATATACCTTTATGATAAAATTTATGTGATGTAAGTGGCCTATGAGGTGATTATATGGATATATATCTACTCAAGTTAATTGGTAGTTGGCTATCTGTTTTAGTAGTTTCTTTAACATCATTTCTAGGTATAGATGATTATAAAGAAAAGGCTTCTAATCTAGAAAACACTAGTTATACCAAAACTGTATCGGTAGAAAATAAAATAATTCCTTATCAAATTAAATATGTATATAATCCAGATAAAGCAAGTACTGCTGATTATGAAGTATTAGTAGAGGGTGAGGATGGAATTAATTATACATATGAAAATGGAATTACTAAAGTATTAAAAGAACCTGTTAATAAAGTTATAGAAATTGGTACTGGACGTGCAGGAGAATATGTTGGACGTTTAACTAATTATGGTGGTGATTGCCTAGGATGTTCGAAAACAGCAGTTGTTGCTTGTCGAACAAAAAATGGCAAAAGTTGGAGTCTATTTAAAAATGGTATTTATTATCCTGATGATGAATATGGTAAGGTAAGAATAATAGCTGCTGATTTAGGTGGATTTCCATGTGGAACTATTATTCGTATTGATGACGGAAGAAATGCCCCATTTTTAGGAGTTGTACTTGATACTGGCGGAACAATGCGTAAAAGTTATAAAAATGGTTATATTTGGATGGATTTAGCATACCAGTATCAAGCTGATATAAAAGGTCAGAAAACAGGTAGTAAAAATACAAAATTTAAAGTACAAAGATGGGGTTGGTAAACACCATCTTTTTTTGATATAATTAAGTAGGTGATTTTTGTGGAATATTCTCCAAAAAAAATGCAAGATTTATTAGATAAAAATGAATTTAGATTAAAAAAACAATTTGGTCAAAACTTTATAGTTGATGAAAATATTATTAATAATATTATTAGTAAAGCAGAGTTAAACAAAGATATTATGGTAATAGAAATAGGCCCTGGAGCAGGCTCTTTAACTTATAAACTTGCCATTAATTCTAAGAATGTTTTATGTTATGAAATAGATACATCTTTAGAACCTATCTTAAAAGAAAATTTGAAAGACTTAGATAATGTAGATGTTATCTTTAATGATTTTTTAAAGGCCGATGTAAAAAGAGATCTAAAAAAATATAAATTTAATAAATTATATGTTGTAGCTAATTTACCATATTATATTACGACTCCGATAATTACTAAGATTATCGAAGATGAAATACCAGTTGATAAAATAGTTGTAATGGTTCAAAAAGAAGTAGGAGATAGATTTAAAGCTCAACCTAATTCAAAAGATTATAATTCTTTGTCAATTTATTTAAATTATTATTATGAGATTAGTAAATTAATGGATATTAGTAGAAATATATTTATTCCAAAACCTAATGTTGACAGCATTATCGTTTGCTTTGAAAAACGTAGTGATAAAGTTAAAGTGGTTGATGAAAAATTATTTTTTAAACTTGTAAGAGATGCTTTTAAGCAAAAAAGGAAAAACTTACGCAATAATTTAAAAGAATATGACTTAGATAAAATTGAGAAAATTTTAAATGAGCTAGGTTTAAATTTAAACGTTAGAGCAGAGGCTTTAAGCATTGAAACTTTTGCACATATTGCTAATAATCTGGTGATAAAATGAAAAAAATAATAGTAATTTTAATGATATTTATTCTTTGCGGATGTAAAGATTCTATGAATGTACCAAAAAATACAGTTGAAACAATCGATACATCTAAACATAAAGTTGCAATTGTTAGTACAGGGGAATATTTAACACAAGCTGAAGTCCAATATACATCTGACATGATGTATTCACAAGAAAAAGATTGCTATTCAGTACAAGAGTTAAATGTTAAGACAAGTGCTAAAGATGGCAAAGTATGTTATAAATCAGGTGCTTTTGTTGCCCAAAATATTACTTTTGATGAATTTGTTTGTAATGGGAAAAAAAATGAAGTAAAGTGTGAGGCGTTAAATGATAAATAAAAGATGGGATATAGTTTTAAAAGATGAAATAAAAAAGGACTATTTTAAAAAATTAGGACTTTTTGTAAAAAAAGAGTATTGTGAAAAAAGAGTTTTTCCTCCTTATGAAAATATTTTTGACGCTCTACGATTTACTGATTATGATGATGTTAAAGTTGTAATATTAGGACAAGATCCATATCATGGTTTGGGAGAAGCGCATGGATTATCGTTTTCAGTTAAAGAAGGAGTACCAAAGCCCCCATCTTTAAGAAATATTCTTAAAGAGTTAAATGATGATTTAGGTATAAAAAGAGAATCTAGCGATTTAACTGATTGGGCTAAGCAAGGAGTTTTACTTTTGAATTCTATTATGACTGTTGAACAAGATCGACCTTTATCACATAAAGATAAGGGATGGGAGACATTTACTGATTCAGTAATTAAGTTATTAAATGAAAGAGAAAAACCGGTAATATTTTTATTATGGGGAAGCTATGCAAGAAGCAAGAAAGAGTTAATTACCAATAAAAGACATTATATTATAGAGTCTGTTCATCCTTCTCCATTATCAGCCAGCAGAGGATTCTTTGGTAGTAAACCATTTAGTAAAATAAACAAAATTTTAAAAGATAATAATCAAAAAGGAATCGAGTGGTAAACTCGATTTTTATTGTGTCTAGAAACCTTTTGTTTCGTTGACTTTAATACTGTTCTATGTTATTATGTTCATAGTAAAATAGGGTGATGATATGAAGAAAAATATTATGTATGGAAGTATATTTTTGTTTGTAACAATTGTTGGTTTAACAATCTTTTTCTTCTTCTATCAATCTACATTTGTAAAATTTGAGGAAGAGAAAATCAAAGTGGTATTAGATAATGAGAATTGGTCTAACGATTCAGTAAATGTTACTGTTGAATATGATGGTGATATAAAACCTAAAAAGTATTCTTTTGATGGCGGAAAAACATGGCAAAATGAGAATAAATACGTAGCTAAAAAGAATGAAAAATTAGTTATTATTTTAAAAGATTCATATGGTAAACAATCGGAACCGATTGAATATCGCATCAACAATATTGATAAAGAGTTACCTACAATTGAGGTAGATGCAACTATTTATACAGCTATAAATGCGGAATTTAATTTTGATGAATATTATCTTGTAAATGATAAAGAATCTGGCATAAAAGATGTAATTGTTACCGGAAAAGAAGATATTGATGTATCAACCCTTGGTTCTTACGAAGTAACAATTGAAGTAACCGATTATGCAGGAAATTATAACGCAACCTCAGTAATAGTTTCAGTGGTTGAAAAAAATGATCCAAATTTATTATTAAATCAAAAGAAAGAAGTACCAGTTACAGGTATTACTGTAGATAAAACAAATGTTAGTTTAGTAAAAGGCACAAAAATTAAAATAGTCCCAACGATTAAACCAAGTAATGCTACAAATAAAAAAATTAAATGGGAATCTGTCAATCAAAATGTTGCTAAAGTAAGTAGTGATGGTGTTATTACAGCTGTTGGTTCTGGTTCAACAACAATAACAGCTACAACATTAGATGGTGAAAAAAAATCTGAAATAAATGTTGTTGTATCTAATGTAGCAATTGAAGTTCAATCAATTACTTTAGATCGAAAAAATGATACTTTAACTACAGACCATGGTAAATTTACGTTAGTGGCTACAATTAAGCCAGAAACAGCTACTAATCAAGAGATTAAATGGAATAGTAGTAATTTAAGTGTTGCGTCAATTGCTGGCGGAGAAGTAACAATTCATAATGAGGGTGAAACAACTATTACTGCAGCTACTTCAAATGGTAAATTAGCAACATACCATTTGATTGTAAAAGATACTTATATTTTCCAAGAAAGGGAAAATATAAGACGTGGAGAAATAGAATCATACTTTATTACTATTTATAAAAATGGTAGAGATATAACTGAACAAGTAACGTTGATAAGTGATCCAATTCAAGTTTCTAAAGATCGAAGAGGGCGTTTTGAAATTACATTGAAACAACACGATACTTTAAAGGACACATTAACAATCATGTATAATTCTGATAAACATGAAGTAAAAAGAGGATAAGTAAGATATAAGTCTTACTTTTTTCTTGTAAAACAAATAAAATTATATTACAATAACATTGGTGGTTATATGGAGAAAGTATGTAAATTTTTAAAGGAAAACATAGATGATGATGTCGTTGTTGTAGGCGTATCAGGGGGAGTAGACTCAATGGTCTTACTTTCTATTTTAAAGATAAAGACTCCATATAAAATTGTAGTAGCGCATGTTCACCATAATTTACGAAAAGAAAGCGATGAGGAATTAGAATTTGTCAGAGATTATTGTAAAAATAATAATCTAACTTTTGAATTTACAAAGTTAGAATATGAAGGAAAGTTTAGTGAAGAAATTGCTAGAACTAAACGTTATAGTTTTTTTGAGAGAGTTTTAAATAAATATTGTTCCCATACTTTATTAACTGCCCATCATGGTGACGATTTAATCGAAACTATAATGATGAAAATAGTTAGAGGCTCTACTATTAAAGGGTACTGTGGAATTGAAAAAATAAGTAATAGAGGTAGTTATAGTATTTTACGTCCTTTATTATTTTTAACGAAAGAAGATATTTATGAATATGCTAAAACATATAATATTCCAT
Source organism: uncultured Bacilli bacterium (assembly GCA_944350495.1). Lineage (GTDB taxonomy): Bacteria > Bacillota_I > Bacilli_A > RF39 > UBA660 > UBA5578. The sequence goes on along the minus strand of CALVOZ010000002.1, from coordinate 177,296 downwards.
ATCGTGAAGATTATACAAATAGTTTAGATGAATATACAAGAAATAGATATCGTAAATATATTTTGCCTTTCCTTAAGCAAGAAAGAAAAGATGTTCATTTAAAGTTTCTTGATTTTAGTGCCGAATTATCATCATATTATAAATATGTGGATGCAATTGTATCTAAAAAGTATAAAGAAATAGTTATTGATAATTGTGTTAATATCTTAAAGTTTAATAGCCTTGATGATTTTATAAGAAAAGAATTGTTAATGAAATATTTATTTAATATTTATAAAAAAAATATTGTAAAAATAACAAATGAACACTTAAATATTATTTTAAATTTCGTCAAAGACGGATTAACTAATTCAAGTATTGATATGCCTGATGGATTTTCATTAATTAAGGAATATGATACCTTTTGTTTAAAAAAAATAAAACAAGTTGAAGAATATTGTTATGAATTTAAGAATGAAGTAGAACTTCCAAACGGAAAAAGAATCACTATTTGTGAGGAAAGTTCAGATAACAGTAATTTTACGACAAGAATTGATTTAAGCGAGTTAGAATTACCACTATACATTAGAAATTGCTTACCTAATGATAGAATGTCAATAAAAAACATGCAAGGAACTAAAAAGATTAATAATATTTTTACAAATGAGAAAATTAATACTGAGGAAAGAAAAGCTTGGCCAGTAGTAGTTGATAGTGCAGGTAAAATTATTTGGCTTCCAGGCTTAAAAAAATCGTATTTTGATAGGAAAAAAAATGAAAAGTATGATATAATACTTAAGTACAATTAAAGAAGGGAGTTTTTTATGAATAAAAAAACAGTAAAAAAGAGTGCTTTGTCGTATATATTTTTATTCATTGTAATAATCGGTGTTATGTATCTTGTGAATATACTTAATACAAAGGTAAATAAATTAAGTTACAGCGAGTTCATAACAAAAATGGAAGCAGGAGAACTAGTTGACGTTACTATTGAACCAAGTAGCGGTGGTGGTATTTATACGTTAACTGGTACTTTAGAAGGATATGAAGAAAATGAATCTTTTATTGTTGAAGCTCCATTAACAGATTCAACAGTTAAAGAAATATATGATGGGCGTGATTTATATAAATTTGATGTTACAACTAAGAAAGATCCATCATCAAGCGTATTTTTATATTTTTTAGTTAATGTTTTACCTTTAGTATTATTGGTGGTTGTTGGTGCTTACTTTTTAACAAGACAAGTAGGAAGCGCAAGTAAATCAATGGACTTTGGTAAAAGTAGAGCTAGATTAAATGATGATCGTAAAAAGGTAACATTTAATGATGTAGCTGGTTTAACTGAAGAAAAAGAAGAAGTAGCAGAACTTATTGAGTTCTTGAGAGCTCCTAAAAAGTTTGAAAGAATGGGTGCTAGAATTCCTAAGGGTGTACTTTTAGTGGGTCCTCCAGGAACAGGTAAAACATTATTAGCACGTGCTGTGGCTGGTGAAGCTAAAGTTCCATTTTACTATATAAGTGGTTCAGATTTCGTTGAATTATTTGTTGGAGTAGGTGCTTCTCGCGTTAGAGATATGTTTAAACAAGCAAAACAAAATGCACCATGTTTAATTTTTATCGATGAAATTGATGCTGTAGGTCGTCAAAGAGGTACTGGATTAGGTGGAGGTCATGATGAACGTGAACAAACTCTTAACCAATTACTTACTGAAATGGACGGATTTGGTGAAAATGAAGGAATAATTGTTATAGCAGCTACAAATAGACCTGATGTATTAGATCCGGCTTTATTGAGACCAGGACGTTTTGATAGACAAGTAACAGTTAATTTACCTGATGTTAGAGGAAGAGAAGAAATACTAAAAGTTCATGCTAAAGGTAAAGTATTTGCTAAAAATGTTAATTTAGATAATATTGCTAAAAGAACAGTTGGTTTTAGTGGTGCTGATTTAGAGAACTTATTAAATGAAGCGGCTTTGCTTACTGTAAGAAGAGATAAACCAGCAATTACAATGGCTGAAATTGATGAAGCTCATGACAGAGTATTAATGGGACCAGCAAAAGTAACAAAGAAATACACTGAAAAAGAAAAGAAGATTGTTGCTTATCATGAAGCTGGACATGCTGTTGTTGGTATTAAACTGGAAGGAGCTAACGAAGTTCAAAAAATTACAATCATTCCTCGTGGTAGAGCTGGTGGTTATAATTTGATGTTACCTCGTGAAGAAACTTTCTTAGAAACTAAAAATGAATTATTAGAAACAATTAGTGGTCTATTAGGTGGACGTGTTGCTGAAGAGCTAATATTTAATGAGGTAACAACAGGTGCTCATAACGACTTTGAAAAGGCTACTAAAATAGCTCGTGCAATGGTTACTGAATATGGTATGAGTGATTTAGGACCAGTTCAATTTGAACATCAAGAATCAAGTGTATTTTTAGGAAGAGATTATAATAGAAGTAGAAATTTCTCTAGCCAAGTAGCATTTGAAATTGATCAAGCTCAAAGAAAAATCATTAATGATTGCTATGAAAAAACAAAAGAGATAATTGCTGCAAATAAAGAATTATTAGATTTAATCGCTAACGCTTTATTAGAATATGAAACAATTACTAAAGAGCAAATTGAATATTTAGTTAAAAATGGGCATATGCCAGAGGAAGAAAAAGAAAATTCCGAAGACAATTTTGAAGAAGCATCTTTAGCTGATTTAACTGATGAAGAATTAAAGGACTTAGCTAAAGAAAATAAGATTAAAGGATATTCAAAAATGTCTAGAGAAGATTTAATTAAGGAATTAGAAAAAGAAGATAATTAATTATCTTCTTTTTTTAGTTTATTAATAAAATTTTTAAATTTATTAGTTACTATTTTATAGTTATATTCATACATTGTTTTAGCGCTTTTAATATATTGATTGAAAAAAATATTACTATATTTTTTCTTATTGATAGTTAAGATAGTGTTTAAAATTAAATTTTCCTTAATATTAAGTTCATTAAATGAATCTATAGTATGAAGTGCTATACAGTAAGCACTATTTTTATTTGTTGGTAATAAGGTAATAGAAAATCCAACTACCATTTCTTCTCCATATTCATCAATAAGTTCTAAGATAGTTTCATAATTAAGTTTTGAATTATTTTGATATAATTCTAAGTAGTAAACTAAGTCTATATAAACCAATTTTATTATACAACTATTTTTATAATATTTTATTAATTTATTAATATTATAACCAAGATTAATATTCCAATTATTGATAGTATTATTTAATTTTTTAATTTCATTATTAGTAGTTTTAGTGTTAAAAGAAAGTAATTTATTTTCATTAATACTAAAATTTTTTAATATTTTCTCTTTATTTGTTATATCAATTAAAGAGTATTTTTCTTTATTTACAATTTTTCCTAGTTGTTTAGAACAATTATTTATATCTAAAATATTAATTTGATATATTTTTAAGCTTTTAGCTAATAATTTTATGTATTTTAAAAATAATTTTAAGGTTTCTTTTTCATCTTTTAAAATAGTTATATTGGTTATATAAAAAACTTTATTTTTAATAATTATTTTAGCGCACGTTAAATATGTTCTTTTTCTTTTTAAAGCTACATACTTTATATTTTTATCATTTTGATATTTATTCCATTTAAAGTCATTTTTAAAATGGTTATAATTGATTTCTTTTGTAATTTCTTCATATTGTAACATTGTTAAATCACTAATAAATTTATACTCCATAACCCCAACTCCCTATAGATATTATACAATAAATTAATATTTGATTAAAGATTCTTAACTTGTTTTATTTTAATATTAATAGTATAATTTATAAGAAAGAAAGGGTGAGTCAATGAAGAAAGATACCTTTTTAAGAGGCGCCTTTATTGCAACACTATGTATTGTTTTAACAAAAATTCTTGGAGTTATCTATGTAATTCCTTTTTATTCTATTGTTGGTTCTAATGGTAGTGTTATCTATGGTGCGGCGTACAATATTTATGCAATATTTCTTAATTTATCGACAGTTGGCTTACCTTTAGCTATTTCAAAGATGGTTAGTGAATATCATACTTTAGGATATGAATATACAAAGAGAAGAACCTATTGTTTAGCGGGGAAAGTCATGATAACAACATCGATTATCACAACTATCTTATTACTTGTATTTGCACCATTTTTAGCTAAGTATATTATTAATTTTAATGATTATAGTAATATGTCTATAGCACTTTCCAATGTTATTCAAGCTGAAGGAAATATTTTATATGGTAGATATTTAATTGAAGAAATTGCTTTTGTTATTAGAATCTCAGCAACTGCTATTTTATTTGTAACATTAATTAGCATGATTAGGGGATATTTACAAGGAATGAAGTATATTCAAGCATCTTCAGTATCTCAAGTAATTGAACAATTTATCCGTGTTATTGTTATATTAGTGGGATCATATTTATGTGTTAATATATTTAAAACTAGATTGGGAATATCAGTTGGTGTTGCGGTATTTGGTGCAACATTAGGTGCTATTGGAGCATTAATATATCTACGATATAAGAAAAAACAAGTGCCGGAAGTTACAGAATACGAAATAGTAGAAGTTGAAAAGAATATTACAACTAAAGAATTAATCAAAAAGATAATAACTTATACTATACCATTAATTATTATGGAATTGATTGGAACATCGTTTCAATTAGTTGACATGTTTACGGTTGTTAAAACTTTAACAAATGTGGGAGGATATAGTTTAAACGATGCTTCATTTATAATGAATGCTGTAACTACATTAGGGACTAAACTTAATGTTATTGTTATGGCAATTGCTAATGGTATTGTTGTAAGCTTACTACCAAGTTTAACAAGTGATTTTATCGCTGGTAATATAGATGAGATAAGACATAAAATAAATAAAACATTACAGATATTAATATATATAACAGTACCAATGGCAGTTGGTTTATCTCTTTTAGCTGAACCAGTTTGGACAATATTTTATGGCAAATCGTTTTATGGACCTAAAGTGTTTATGGTAAGTATATTTGTTGCGGTATTTGGAAGTATATTTACCAATGTAATTGTAACAATGCAGTCCTTAAGTAGATATAAAAATATGTATATAGCATTAATTACAGGATTTGCATTTAACGCTATCATGAATATTCCATTTATGGTTTTATTTCATAAGATTGGATTACCAATATATTATGGTAATTTAGTTGCAACAATGATTGGTTATGGGATAAGCATTGTAATCAGTTTAATTGATTTAAATAGAGAATTTAAAGTTGATTATAAAGAAACAATTAAACGTGCAATATATGTAATTATGACTGCTATATTGATGACAATTGTAATTAAAATAATTGGAATATTTATTCCAGTTGGTGGTCATTCAAGAATGATATCTGTAGCAATAACTGCATTTTATGCGATTATTGGAATGATAATATATTTTGGAATAACAGCTAAAATAAAACTTTTCCATAATATATTTGGGACCGACTTTATTAGCAATATAATAATGAGAAAAAAAAGAAATAATTAAGTTTATTTCTTTTTTTTATGTTATAATTTTTATAGTAGGTGAGAATATGAAATGTGCTAAATGTAATGCAGAAATTACAAATAATAGCCCATATTGTGGCAAATGTGGTGCAAAGGTTGAAGAACAATTTAAATTTTGTGGAGGATGTGGTGCCAAATTATCTTTGGACAGTAAGTTTTGCGGTACTTGTGGTATGATTTTGAATGATGTGCCAACTCAATCGGTAAATACATCAGTTATTAATGACAACAATAATTTAATGGCATTTTTTAGTAAGATATCAAGCAAAGTAAAACCATTTTTATTTAAATATAAATTGCCATTAATTATTGTAACAGTTATTATTGTTTTAGCGCTTGCCGGTTGGTATTGCTTTCAAAATTTTTATGATTTTACAAAATTATCGTGGGTTGAAAATTATGGCGATTACGCCTCAACACATGTAAAAGGCGGCTCGTTAGAACTTAAAGTAGAGGCTTATGATAAAGAAGATGAATTAATAACTAATATTAAATTTAGTGTTGATGGAGGAGAAGTAAATGTTTCTGGTCCAAAAGTTGAATGGATATTACCTGAACAAGAAGGAAAATATACTATTACAGCGGAGGCACCAAGTGGTAAAAGAATCACTAAAGACATTGAAATTATAAATACTAATTTTGAAGAGGAATTAACTAATGGAATAATACCTGTCGAAATAGAAAAAGACGAAAATTATGATAGTGATCAAGATGGCTTGACCGATGCAGAAGAGAAAAAGTTAGGTACAGATATAAACGAAGCTGATACAGATCATGATGGTTTAATTGATTCTATTGAAGTTAATACTACTAAAACTGACCCACTAAAGAAAGATACAGATGGTGATTCTTTATATGATGGCGTTGAGATAGATCTTGAACTTAATCCTTTAAAAAAAGATTCAAAAGATGATGGAATAATTGATTCTGATCGAGAATTAACCTACGAAGTTAAAGATGATAATGTAACATTAAAGACAACCGGAAGGGGAAATATCAGTTTAACTACTGTTGATACAAGTATTAATACAACATTTGAAAAAACTGAAGGTGTTTATCCAGTTGTCTACGATTTACATACTGATGGGTCTCTTACAAGTGCAGAATTAGTAATTCAATATTCTGATGAAGAATTAGCAAAATACGACGTTAAAGATGATAATATTGCGTTATATTATTTTGATGAAAAGACAAAAAAATTAGAAAAAGTTAATGCAATTATAGATAGAGAAAAAAATACAATAACTGCCACTTTAACACATTTCTCTAAATACATATTAGCTGATGAAACGAAAGTTAAATTAACAGCTGATACACAATTAATGTTTATTATTGATAATTCAGTGTCTATGTATAGTGAACAACAAATGATTGATGCTGGCTATAATGATAGTGTTGGTGCAATTGGAAATGATACTGAATTTAAAAGATTGCAATTAACTAATGAATTAGTTGATATGTTTACAGGAAATTATAAATTCGGAGTGGCTGAATTTTCAGGAAATTATGTTAACTTAAAAGAATTTAGTGATGATAAAAAAGAAGTAAAAGAAGCCGTTAAGAAGATGGAGAGTCATTGGAATAGTGATGCTGACGGAACCGATATAATAGAAGCTTTACAAAAAGGACTAGCTGAATTTTCCAACGATGAAAATAATCATTACATAGTTTTGCTAACAGATGGTAAAAATACCGAAGGTAATTTATTAAAATATCAAGATCCAATTATTGAAGAAGCTAAATCAAAAAATGTAAGAATTTGTGTAATTGGTTTAGGAACCGATATAGATACAAACGAATTAGACGAAATAGCTGAAGAAACAGGTTGTGACTATTATCATGCGTCAAATTCTTCAGCTCTTGATGAAATATATTCAATTATGGGAGCTGAAATTAATTATAATTTAGTTGATACCGATAATGATGGAGAAGTTGATAGTACAATTGTTGCCGATAGTGGTTTTATTACTACTAGAGATGGATTTTCATTTAATAACTTTGCTACAAATAATAGTGAAGGAGGACATTGTTATGGTATGGCAACATTTGCTATGTTATATTATACTGATAAATTACCAATTGAGTTAAATGATATTAATGAGATAGGCTTATATAAACATGGATTTTGGTTTAATAAAAAAGCTGCTGGTTACAATTTAAAAAATACATATTTCTTTAATGAATATAGTACACCTACCAATGCAAATTTATACGATTACCAAATTAAAAACGAAGGCTTAAAATATTATTTAAAAGCTCCTGAAGATTATCGCAATAGAATTGAAAATAAAATTTATATGATCAATGATGATTATAAGAAAGCAATGGAAGCTATTGGTATTACTATTAGTACTAATGACTATAATGCTGAAGAATTTAATAAATATGAGTCAGCCTTATTAGATGTAAGCTCTAATAAATTTAAAAATAATGTTTCTGGTGAAGAACAACAATTAATGAATGCTATATATCGTCTATTTGTATTACAAGCTGATGATAAAGCATTAAGTTTTTCAACCTCTCCAGATGATAGTTATGAATACTTAGAGTCACAATTACAAAATGGAGTTCCAATTGTATTAAATGTTGGTGGATCACATGCAGTAAATGCCATTAGACTTTTAAGAAATAATGAAGATCCAAATGAATTTAAAATAGAAATTTATGATAACAATTATCCAGGTAAAACTTTATATATTGAAGGAACTAGATTTAAAATGAATAAATCGTTAAGTGTTACTACTTGGTTTAATGATTATGATTATGAATTTAAATATAACGATGAAGAAATATCATTAGGAATACATATTCCTACCGTTAAATAAAAAGGTAATATTATTTACCTTTTTTTCATGCTATAATAATTACGGAGGGATTTTATGAAAGTAGGAATAGCAACCGATCATCATGGAATTGAAATTAAACAAGAATTGACAAATTATTTAACTAATTTAGGTTATGATGTAATTAATTATGGAACGGATACCACTGACATGGTTGATTATCCATTATATGCTTTTAAATTGGGTAAAGCTGTAGTTAGCAAAGAGGTTGACTATGGTATCTTAATATGTAACAGTGGGATAGGAATGAGTATTGCTTGTAATAAAGTAAAAGGGGTTAGATGTGCTAAAGTAAATGATTCCTGGGAAGCAATGATGACTAGAAGAGATAATGATGCTAATGTTATAGCTGTTGGTTCTAGAATAGAAATAAATCAATTAAAAGAAATCATTAAAACATTTTTAACTAGTGAGTACGCTAATATTGATAGATATAACCGCCGAATAGAAATGATAGATAATTACCATGATTAAACTAGTTTTATATGTTATTACAACACTTTTAGCAATGTGGACTATGGAAAGTGTTAGAATAGAAAATGCCTTTAAAAAAGGCCGTATAATGCAAATTAAAGTATTATATATAATGTTAAGTTTTGCTCTATCATATTTGGTCACTAATTTTATTTATGATTTTTGTTTTATAAGTACAATCTAATAGTAGTATGTTTTATCGAAGGAGGTATTTCTTTGAAAAAAATATTATTATTTTTTTTAATAACATTATTAATACCATATATAACTATACAATTCTTATTTACTAATAGTACCGAAGAATTTATGTTTACAAGAAATGAACAAGTACGAGTATATCGAAATGATTCTAAAAAAATAGAAAACATTCCTTTAGAAGAATATGTAATGGGTGTTGTAGCAGGAGAAATGCCTGCTTCTTTTGAATTAGAAGCTTTAAAAGCCCAAGCCGTAGCGTCACGTAGTTATGTAATGTATCAAATGGTAAAAAATAAAAATAAAGACTACGATGTAATAGATACGGTTTTAAATCAAGTATATTTAGATTCTAATACATTAAAGAAAAAATGGGGTAGTAAATATGAACAATATTTAGGTAAAATAAAAGAAGCAGTCACTGAAACAGCTTATGAATATGTTATATATGATGGAAAAATAGCTGAAACTTTATTTTTTTCAACAAGTACAGGCTATACTGAAAACAGTGAAGAGATATTTGTTAGTAAAGTACCATATTTAAGAAGTGTCGAGAGTAAATGGGACAATATTTCACCAGTATTTAATGAAGAGAATAAATATCAGTTAGATAAATTTTTAAAACAATTAAACTTAAAAGTAAGTGATCAATTAAATGTTAAAATAACATCTAAAACAAAAGGTGGAAGAATAAAAAAAATAGTTATAAATGAAAAAGAATTTACTGGCGATGAAATAGTAAAAAAATTTAATTTAAGATCAACTTGCTTTGAAATTGAATTAATAGATAATTATGTATATATAACAACTAAGGGATATGGACACGGTGTTGGTATGAGCCAATATGGAGCTCAAGGAATGGCTTTAGCAGGTTATACATATGATGAAATAATAAAACATTATTATACAAACGTTGAAATAAAAAAAATAAAAAATAGTATAAAATAATAAAATATGTTCACAATTTAAATAGAGGTGAATATATGATAAAAGTATTTAATAGAAAAGTAGTTTATGCTTTATATGCAATTGCTATTTTGTTACTTATCGGAACATTGGTTTTAATAAGTAATAAACCGGCAGTAAAATTAGAACAACCAAGTGGTATTATTGATGTTTTAAGTAAAATAACTTTACCAGTAAACCAAGAAAAAGATACTATAATTGGTAGACCATATAATAATGATAATGTTGCAATTGTTCAAAATTATTATGATTATCAAGGTGATGAAGAAAACCAGACATCTTCAATAATTTACTATGAGGATACTTATATTCAAAGCAGTGGTATTAGTTATTCCCTAGATGGTGAACCATTTGAGGCAATAGCTGTTTTGGATGGTGAAGTAATTGAAGTAAAAGAAGATACATTATTAGGAAATATTGTAAAAATAAAACATTCAGAATCAGTTGTTAGTGTATATCAAAGCATTAGTGATATAAAAGTAAAGACCGGTGATATTGTAACTAAAGGAACAGTAATCGGTGTATCATCTACATCTAATATTAATAGTGATTTAAACAATCATTTATACTTTGAATTATTAATTGATAACATAAATGTTAATCCAGAAGAATATTATGACAAATCGTTATAATATTTTTTTTGCTGATTTACTTAATATAATCAATTATGGTAAAATTAATATGACGGTGGGTGGTTGTATGTTTGGAAAAGATATTGGAATAGATCTAGGCACTACTAATGTATTAATATATGTAAAAGGAAAAGGTATTGTCTTAAATGAACCTAGTGTAGTTGCAATTGAAACAGGTACAAAAAAGGTACTTGCTGTAGGTAAAGATGCAAGAGCTATGATAGGTCGAACTCCAGGTAAAGTCCAAGCAATTCGACCTATGAAAGATGGTGTTATTGCTGATTTTGAAATAACAGAAATAATGCTTAATTATTTTATAAAAAAGGTACATGGCTATACTAATTTTTGCCGACCACGTATTTTAATTTGCTGTCCTTCAAATATAACTCAAGTAGAAAAAAATGCGATTATGGAAGCAGCCGAACGAACAGGGGCAAGAAGCGTATATATTGAGGAAGAACCAAAAGTAGCGGCTATAGGAGCAGGAATGGATATCTCAAAACCGAGCGCTAATATGATTATCGATATCGGTGGTGGGACAACGGATATTGCCATATTATCAGTAGGAAGTATAGTTAGAAGTTCATCTATTAAAATAGCCGGTAATACTTTTGATAATGCTATTGTAAAATATATTAGAGCAAAATATAAATTATTGATAGGTGAGCGAACAGCTGAAGATATTAAAATAACAATTGGGACTGTATTTAATAAGCGGAATGATAAAATGGAAATAAAGGGAAGAAACTTAATAACTGGTTTACCACAGGCAATTACAATAACTTCTAAAGAGGTAGAAGAGGCTATAAGAGAAAGTATTTATAAAATTGTAAATGAAATAAAAGAGGTATTAGAGTTAACTCCACCTGAATTAGCAGGAGATATAGTAGATAAGGGAATTGTATTAACTGGTGGTGGCGCTATGATTGACGGACTTGATAAATTATTAGTTCAGGAATTAAAAGTACCCGTATTTATGGCAGCTAGCCCTTTAACATGTGTTGTTGAGGGAACAGGGGTATTATTAGGAAATATTAAGTCATTAAACAGTATATAAAAACATGAATTTAATTATTCATGTTTTTTTCATAATATTCCTTTAACTCTTTAAACCGGATAAAATGAACAACTTCTCTTTGTCTAAGAAAAGAAAGTGGCCCTAAGACATCTGGATCTTTAGTTAAGGTCATCAAATGTTCATAAGTGGCTCTTGCTCTTTGCTCTGCTGCCATATCAGAAGTTAAATCAGCAATATAATCACCAGTTGTTTCAATGTACGCCGAAGTAAAAGGTACACCATTAGCATCCACCGGAAAAAGAGTGTGATCGTGCTGAACATAATTGGCAGTAAGTCCTGCTTCGTCTAATTCTCTTTTAGTAGCGCCTTGCATTAATTGCTCAACCATGGCAGCAATCATTTCAACATGATTCATTTCTTCAGTACCTATATCAGTAAGCAATGACTTTCCTCTTTCATCTGGCATAGAAAATCTTTGATTTAAATAACGCATAGCTGCAGCCCATTCACCATCAGGTCCACCATATTGCGCTAATAAATTCTTGGCCATTTTTAAGTCTTTGTTTTTAATATTTATAGGATATTCCATTTTTTTACAATATTTGAACATATTAACCCTCCCATGGCCATGGATTTTTATTCCAATCCCATGGCATTTTATTCAAATCATCACTATCTAATGATAATGAATTATAATCCTTTTCATATTTATCTAAAATTTTCTTTTTCTCACTCTTTAAATTATTATATAAATTAACCATTTCTTTATCATTGGGAAAAACATCTAAGTAAAGACCAATATCAATCATTGCAAATTCAAACATATCTAAATATGTTAATAATTCTGCTTGTTCATTCATAGGATTAATATCATAAACAGGTCCATAACCATCATATAAATTTTTGAACATATTACCTCTAATGAATCCTTGATAAGGTTCAAATAATTTTTCAGTACTATTATACATAAATTCACCTCATTGTATAATATGATAAATAAAATATTTTGTTATCTTAATAAATACTTGCAATTTAAAATATTTATGGTATAATTGAGTATGTAATTTGCACATGGCGTGATTGGTGAAGTGGTTAACACGGCGGATTGTGGTTCCGTTATGCAAGGGTTCGATCCCCTTATCGCGCCCCATTTATAAGTAAAAAAAGAACGAGGTAATGTTCTTCTTTTTTATAAATATATAAAATGGCTAATATAAAAAACAAATAGTGTACAATATTACAATATAATAAGTATAGCTAAATTATAATGTGCCATTTGAATAATTATAAATTAAAAAGACTTCTAAATCATCTTTAAAGCCATCATTTTTTAAAGTTTTTAAGAATAAATTTTATATGTCATTTTAAATGTTATTATGAAGTTATTGTTGTTGTATTATTTTGTCAATAATGATATAATTTTTGTAGCTTTAAGTAGGTAATTTTTATTAAGTTATTTCAAGGAAAAATAAATAATATTGATAATATATAACAACTGCTATAATGTGTACTAGTAATGAAATTATTTATTGTCTAAATAATATTTGGACTTTGGTTTTAGAAAATTTTACAAAAGACGTTTGCTAAATCAACGGAGATTTTAAATGAAAATTATATTATTATTTCTTTATATTATCTAGATTGCTCAAATCAAGCGAAAAGTACAGTTGAAAACGTATTCTAAAATATGAAATTATATATAAGAAGTTGGTGAATTTAAGTGTTAAAATTATATAGACAGTATCAAGAAATAATTAATTATTTAATCTTTGGAGTTTTAACAACTGTAGTTAGTTTGATTGCTTATTATGTTTTAACGATTATAATATTAGATCCAAAACTTAATTTAGAATTACAAATTGCTAATATCTTATCTTGGTGTATAGGAGTATTATTTGCATACTTTACTAATCGTAAATTTGTTTTTAATAGTACTAATCAAAATAAGAAAAAAGAATTTTTTACTTTTGTGAGTGCCCGTATATCAACGTTAATCTTAGATATGTTAGTAATGTTTATAGGAGTATCACTTTTGTACTTTAATGATAAAATAGTAAAGTTGATTAGTCAAGTATTAGTTATAATTGGAAATTATATATTAAGTAAGATAATAGTTTTTAAGAAGGATAGTTATGAAGAAGAACGTAAATAAGATTATTGATATTGGGTATAAGGTTTTATTAATCTTTACTATTGTATGCTTAACAAGTGCTACCATAGGTGGAGTATTTTTTTATGTAAATCGAAGCTATTGTTATTTGAATCCATTGGTACTTATTATAGGAATAATTATTTATTTATTATTAATTTATAAGTTATATAAATTTGTAATTAGGTTATCTGATAAAAAGAAAAAAGTTACTGTAGCCATTTTATTGTTAATGCAGTTTTTTTTATTAACTATTAGTACTATTTTTATAAAAAGTGTACCTAAAGTTGATTTAATTCATATTATATCAGCAATAAACGGTTTAAATGAGACAGGAACAATTATTAATAATCATTATTTTTCTGTTTATCCAAATAATCGATTTTTGGTTATAATTTTATATAATTTACAAAGAATTAATCCAGAGTATGGTCATTTACTTTATAACTTTCTTAGTTGTATTAGTATTATAATTATGTCCTACTTCACGTATAAAACAGTTAAGGAAATAAGTGACATTGATAAAGCAATTTTAAGCCTGTTTATATGTGTTTTATCTCCAATCTTTTATTTATATGTATCTTATTATTATACAGATATTTTAATGTTACCATGGGTTAGTATTTTAATATATCTAGTAGTAAAAACGCGCAAAAATGATGAAATAAAAAATAACATTTTATATGGATTATTGATTGGATTTTTAAGTGTTATAGCCTATAAAATTAGAGCTGTTTCAATTTTTATTTTAATTGCGTATTTAGTCTATATTTTTATTAGTTTAAATTTAAAAAGAATAACTACTAAGGTAATTCCAATATTTATAGCAGTTTTTTTAACATTTTTAGGAACAAAATATATTGAAAAAACGGTTTTTACTGATATTGATTATAAGGCCGAATTTCCTGTAACTCATTGGATAATGATGGGACTAAATGAAAAAAATAATGGTTATTATAGTCAAGACGATTTTTATTTAAGTGATAATGCTAATAATGTAGAAGAGAGAATTGAGTTAAATATTTCAGAAATAAAAAAGCGTATTAAGGATTTGGGACCATTTGGTTTACTAAAATTATATATTAACAAATTAAATGCGGTTTGGTCAAAAGGGGATTACAGTTATCAAAAATATTTAGAGTTGGTTGATGATTATAATATTTCTTATCGATACTTAGTAGAAGATAAAAACTTAGTTTTAAATTATATATTACAAATATCTAAATTAGGGACTTTAATTGGTACCATTATTAGTTTATGTTTGTTATTGAAAAGGAAAGAAAAATCAATTATAGCTATTGCTATTTTTGGAGCAGTTTTCTTTTACTTAATATGGGAAGCATCTCCTCGTTATAGCTTATCATTTTTGCCATGGCTAATTATTTTAGGTAGTTATTCTTACGATAAGCTTAAATTTGGTGAATATATAAAATATAAATATAAGTGGTCTAAATATTTAATAATTCTTTCAACAATAGTTATTTTGATTTTAAATTTTAATAAATATACTGATGAAACATTAAGGACTAATATTGTTTCTAAGGATACCACTAAAAAAATTCTTTATGTTGAACTAAATAAAAATGTAAATTTAGAGCAAACTCTAACTTTGAATAGTAAATTTAATATTATTAACTTAACTTTTAATAATGATGAATTAGATGATAGTATTTATAAATTGGAATTAGTTAATGAATCTGGCAAAAAAATTTACCAAACAAATTTTATTGATGAAGAAATACAAGATGGAGTTACAACTTTCAATTTAGATAAACAATACAATGAAGGAATTTATACAATTAGACTTACTACTTCTGATGAAGGACAATTGGAAATAGCTAGCGTTTTTAAAACAGAATTTGATTTTTATCCAAGCGGTAAACTAATTGTTAATGGTGAGGAACAGGCTAGTGATTTACTATTTGAAATTATTAATTTAGAAAAAAGGGGAATATATACTATTCCTGAATATATAATAATTTGTATTTTAATAATGTTTTTAGAATATGTGGCTTTATTTAGAGGGGAGAAGGCATTTGATGAAGAAGTGTAATTTGATTTTAAATTTAGTTATTCCATGTTACAATGAAGAAGATGCTTTAGGTTTTACTAAGAAACAACTAGATTTAAAAATGAAAGAATTAATGAATAAAAATTTAATTAGTAATAATAGTAAAGTCATTTTTGTAAATGATGGTTCTAAGGATAGAACATGGGAGATAATAAAAGAGTTTCATGAAAGTAATGAAATGTATGTTGGGGTTAATTTATCTCGTAATCGAGGGCATCAAAATGCTTTATTGGCAGGATTAATGTATGCTAAAGAGCATGCTGATATAAGTATTAGTATGGATGCTGATTTACAAGATGACATTAACGTTATTGATGATATGATTGCCAAATACAATGCTGGAGCAGACATTGTTTATGGTGTTCGTAATTCACGTAAAAAGGATTCTTTTTTTAAACGGTTTACTGCTGAAGGTTTTTATAAATTTATGAATTTAATGGGGGTTGAAGTAGTTTTCAATCATGCTGATTGTCGATTAATGAGTAAAAGAGCTTTGGAAGGATTAAGTAATTATAAAGAAGTAAATTTGTTTTTAAGAGGCATTGTTCCACAAATTGGATATAAAACAGATATTGCTTATTATGAGCGTAATAAACGAATTGCGGGTAAATCTAAATATCCTTTAAAGAAGATGTTAGCATTTGCTTTAGACGGAATTACTTCTTTTAGTATTAAACCATTAAGGATGATTACATCAATTGGTTTTTTGTTATTGCTTATCAGTTTTGTTGTATTAATTTATTCTATAGTTATGAAAATAGTTGGTAATACTGTGTCTGGCTGGACTTTTATTGTTTGCTCAATTTGGCTAATAGGAGGTATTCAAACTTTATGCTTAGGAGTGATAGGGGAATATATAGGCAAGTTATATAATGAAGCAAAACAAAGACCAAGATATATTATTGAATCAATTCTAGATTAGCTTTTTTATGTTACAATTATATTAGTGTATTTACTTATAATTTATATAATAATATATGAGACTTATAGATAAACTTATTTACTAGCATTAAAACTATGATTTAAAACAGTTAAATTTAAGATTAATTATAAAAATTGGCAATTTTTTTAATTTTTAAAATTTATAATATAATTATTGTAGGTGACGGGATTGAGATGTTTAATTTTCTTTATAATGTGTATTTTTCAGCCAATTTGTTTACCTTTACCAGAGGCTAGTACAATACTAATGGGATCTGTTTCTTTGGGCTCACATGTGGCTTTTGTTGTTGGTTTAATTGGTATTCTAAGTGGTATTATCTTAATGTACAAATTGTCTTTTTATTTAGGAGAAAAGTATTTATTAAAATTCAAAAATAGTTCTAATTATCAAAAATATCAAAAGTTGATTTCAATTAATCCTTTTTTGACAACGGGTATTTTATTTGCTATACCAATATTACCAGATGAAATTGTTTGCGTTGGTTCTGCATTGGGTGGAGTCCCATTAAAGATTTTAATGTCAATTGCTATATTTGCTAAAAGTATATCCATTGGTATGATTACATATTCATCTGAAATTGCTGCCATCACTTCTTTAAAGCAATGGCAAATTATTTTTATTGAAGTTGTTTTAATGTTAATCTTTGCTCTTATTTATAGCAAGATAAAAAAAGTAAAATTAGTATAGGAGAAATTTATGAAAAAGGTAGTGTTAGCTTCGAATAATAAACATAAAATAAAAGAAATTAAAATGATATTTAATGATGTTGAAATATTAACTTTAAAAGATATTGATTATAATGATGAAATAGAAGAAAGCGGATCAACTTTTTTAGAAAATGCTTTAATAAAAGCTAAAACTGTAAAAAAATATTTAATAGAAAAAGGTTTAGATTATCCAGTTTTAGCTGATGATAGTGGATTGTGCTGCGAAGCAATTGATTTAGCACCTGGAGTTTATAGTGCACGTTATGCTGGTGTTCATGATGATTCAGCAGCTAATCGAGCAAAACTATTAAAAGAGTTAAAGGATAAAAAAAGAAAAGCATATTTTACATGTACATTAGTATATTTAGAAGATATGAATTCATATATTTATAAAGAAGGAAAAACCTATGGCACTATTATTGATGATGAAAGAGGAAAAAAAGATTTTGGATATGATTGTATATTCTTATCTGATGATTTAGGTGTAACTTTTGGTGAGGCTAGTGAAGAAGCAAAGAATAAAGTTTCTCATCGCTTTAGAGCTTTAAAAGGTTTAAAAGAAGAACTAAAAAAAAGGAGCTAGATGCTCCTTTTTATTGTAATTTACTTTCCTTTCCCAGTTTAAATCCTCCCCATAGTGGGTCATAGACAAAATCTAAAATATAATAGTTGCCTGGAATTACATTAATTGAAACAGCTTTTTCTCGTCTGCACCATACTTTATATGTTATTTGATAATTACCTGGCGATAAATTAAAAGTTAAATTATCCCCAGCTTTCAATTTATATGGAACACCATTGATTGTAATATGAATATCAATTGCAAATCCCATAACCTTCCCGTTTCTTCTTAAAATTAACTGACCAGTAGCTATATTGTTTTGGTTAGTTTGATTAAATGTTATTTGATTACCTGACGGTATTTGTGCTTGCTTATCAATATTTAGTGGATTACCACATGCAATACAAAAATTTCCTCCGTTATTTTGAGTTCCACATTTTGGACAAAACATACTATCACCTTAAATTAATTTAGCAAATAAAAATATATAAATCAATAATTATGAAAAACTTTTAAAGTTAATTTGTAAATTTTACATAATTTTTAAATAAAGATATATGCTATAAGTAGAGGTGAGAATATGAAAAAATTTACAATATTTATTCCGCTTATATTGGGAGGAATTGTAGGATTTTTATTAAAAGATAGTTATTCATTTTATGAGACATTAATATTGCCACCATTTGCGCCTCCAGCCTGGTTATTTCCAATTGTTTGGTCAATACTTTACTTAGTAATGGGAATATCACATTATATGATAAAAAAAGATAATAATAATGATTTAGAGGTTAATACAATATATAATACTCAATTATTTATAAATTTGATGTGGCCTATAATTTTCTTTATTTTTGAACAACTCTTATTATCAAGTATTTGGATTATATGTTTAGAAACTGTACTACTTGTATTAATATATAGATATTTAAAAATAAATAAATTAGCCGCTTATTTACAAATTCCATATTTATTATGGTCCTCTTTTGCTACTATCTTGAATATTTCAATTTATATTTTGAATTTATAATTAATCGTGATAGAATTATATTGGAGGTAGTTATGAACAATTTAATTCAATTAAATGGCGTATATAAATTATACGGGAATAAAGTTGCTCTTAACAATGTTTCTATAACATTAAATAGCGGAAGAATTATTGGACTTTTAGGACCAAATGGTTCTGGTAAGACAACTTTATTAAAAACAATTATGCGTATTATTAGACAACAACAAGGAACTGTTAATATATGTGGTATTCCAGCAAGCTATGAAACAAGAAAATATGTTTCATTTATGCCGGATAGAGAATATTTATATCCTACAATGCGAGTAATGGATGCTATAAACTATTATCGTGATATGTTTACTGATTTTGATATGAATAAAGCTTTTGATTTTTGTAAAAAATTAAACTTAGATTTGAATTCAGAAATAAAAACATTATCCAAAGGTAATATAGAGAAAGTTGCTCTTATGTTAACTTTATCAAGAAATGTTCCTATTTACTTGTTAGATGAACCATTAGGAAGTTTAGATCCTTTAGTTAAACATGAAATGTTAAGTGTAATTAAGATGTCTTCAACTCCAAATAATTTAATTATTATATCAACTCATTTAATCAAAGATACTGAAGAAATATTAGATGAAGTTATCTTTTTAAAAGAAGGAGTTATTGAATGCTATGCTCCAAAGAGTTCAATTTTAGAGTCTGGAAAGAGTCTTGAACAATATTATTTGGAGGTGTTTAGTAATGTTTAAATACATAAAATGGGAAATGAAATCATTGTTTAAGCACTATACAAAATTATTAATGATAATTGGTATAATTTTACTATTAATGTTAATTATGCCATTTCGAAGTGAAAATGCAATCAATATGGGAGCTTTATTTGCTTTTATATTATTAATATTTGCCCTTTTTATTGGAATGTTTCTATTTGGAACTAAAAAAGTGATAGATACATTTAAAAAACCAACATTTATGTTAGAAAGTATGATTGCTTTTCCACCATATAAAATCTTGTTAGCAAAATATTTTTTAGCTTTTATTTTAAATATAGTATGTGTGATTTTATTGTTCATTTGTTTCTTTATAATTATTTGGCGCTTAGATTCATTTCCAAATGCAATAGAGTTTATTTTGAAAGCATTTTCAATTTCAAATATTGTCGATGTATTACCAGCTATGTTTGATTTATTTATTGTATCAATATTCTTTACTTCATCAGTAACATGTTTTTTTGTATTAATAAAATCATGGTTCCCAACTGCTAAAGGAATATCAATTATTGCTGTTGTAATGTGGTATATATGCATGATATTTTTATCTTCAATTGTAGCTGCTTTTGCGCTAAATGGTTGGATATATCGTTTATTTATAATAGGCATAAGTGCGTTGTTCTATTATTTTACGGTATTATTAATTGAAAACAAACTAGAAGTTTACTAGTTTTTTTCATATAGGTGAGTAAATGAAAAATATCTTAGAAGAAGAATTAATGCAATGTCTTCATTATTTTGAAGAAAATACTAATTATAGTAGTGAATTAGGATATGGATTAGCTCGTGATAAATATCCTAATATGAATCATATTGCCAGTATATCAGCAACCGGATATTCTTTAGCACATCTTCCAATTGCAATTGAAAAGAATCTTATAACTTATGAAGAAGGTTATGAAAGAACTTTAAAAACCTTAAATACAATATTTAATTTAGAAAATAAAAATGGTTTTTATTATCATTATATAAATTATGATACTGGTTTAAGAGAATTAAATAGCGAAGTATCAATAATTGATACCGCTATCTTGCTATGTGGTGTCTTATATGTTGGTGATTATTTTAATGGTAAAATAAAAGATTTATCTTGTAAAATATTTGATAGAACAAATTGGCAATGGTTTTTAGATAAAAAAAATAATTTGTTTTATTTAGGTTATAAAAATAGATTTTATGGTCATTGGGATAATTATGCAGAACAATTAATTATATATATTTTAGCAGTAGGTTCTAAGACTTATCCTGTTAATAATGAGGTTTATTATACATTTAAACGTAATAAGAAAGATGGAATTATTTACTCTTGGTTTGGCTCTTTATTTACTTATCAATATTCACATTTATGGATTAATTTTAAGGGTAAATACGATATAAATGGAATATGCTGGTACGATAACTCTAAATTAGCTATTTTAGCTAATAAAAAGTATTGTTTAAATTTAAAAAATAAAACTTTTAAATTAGGTTATTGGGGGTTATCAGCAACAATCAATAAAAAAAGATATAGCCAGCGTCTAGGTGCGCCACCATGCTCTAGTTCAATAAAATCAGATGGAACAATATCTTTATCAGGTTTAATATGTTCAATTGAATATGATAACAGCATTGAACATTTATTAGGACAACTAAGAAAAGACTATCCTGGTAGTTATGGTAAATATGGATTTGTAACTAGTATAAATTTAGGAGGAGAAAAATGGTATTGCAATGAATATTTAGGAATTGATAAAGGTAATATTATGTTAGCGTTATATAATTATTTTACTAAAGATTTATTAAATATTATGAATAATAATGAATATGTAAAACAAGGATTAATAAACTTAAATATTAAATAATTGTGGTATAATTTAAATAGGAGAGTATTTATATGAAATTAGTTAGTTCTACATTTGAAGATTGTATTGATAAAGGTTATTTTGAAGGTGTAATAATAAAATCTAATCCAGAAAGTTTAATAGAGTTAAATCGTGTCAATTTTACGGATTGTCTTTTTGAAAATGTTGATTTTACTAAAATAAAATTAGATATTAATAATATTGATAATTGTACTTTTATTAATTGTAATTTATCGAATGTTTTATTTAATGATACAGTAATGTTCAATGCCAAATTTGATAATTGTAAAATGCAAGGAGTTTTATTTGATTCTTGCACATTTGAAAATGTCAATTTTAATAATATAAATGGTAGATATATTAATTTTTCAATGTGTAGTTTAAAAAAGTCTAATTTTAGTGAATGTGATTTATCTGAATCTAGGTTTATGCAAAGCGAATTCATAAAGGTGGATCTTAATAAAGTAAATTTTAAAGAATCTGAATTTATTAGTATGAAGATGAAAGGAACTAACTTTAGTAATTCAAACATTGATGAGATTATAACAGAAACTACTAGCTTACAAGGAATAAAAGTTAATGCTGGTCAAGCTCTTAGTTTATCAGTACATTTAGGAATAGAAATAGTTTAGGTGATTTATGAAAAGAATTATATTTGTTTGTTATGGAAATATTTGTCGTTCGCCAATGGCTGAAGCGATTATGTTTCATTTATTAAAAGAGAATAATTTATTAGATAAGTTTTATGTTGAATCAGCAGCTACAAGTAACGAAGAAATCGGTAATGATATTTATCATTTAGCCAAACAAAAACTGATTGAAAAAGGTATTCCTTTTGGCCCTCGAAGAGCAAGACAATTAAGAGCTGATGATTATGATAATTTTGATTATATTATAGGTATGGAAAAGCATAATATCTATGATATAAAAAATATTATTGGTGTTGATTATAAAAATAAAGTAATGCGCTTATTGGATTACTCTAATAATCCTCGTGATATTAGTGATCCATGGGGTAGTGGATTATTTGAGCAAGCTTATAACGACATATATGAGGGTTGTACAGCTTTTTTAGATTACCTTAAAAAGGATTTAGATGTTTAATCAATTTATAATACTAATTAAAAATATTATATCTTCTAATGATAGTGTTGATATAAATAAAATTGTCCAAAGTGCCGAAGTAGTCCTATTATTTCAAGATTATTTTGGTGGCGATATTTGTTATGTAGACGATGAACATAGGTGTTATTATAATATTTTGGATAATAAATTATTTGATTGGAATGGGAAAACTTACAATAAAGACAAGTTGAAATTTCAAAAGCGTGAAGAACTGCTTGATAGTGTTGATGTTCAAAATAGGTATAATAAGCTTAAGGATAAGTATGAACAAGAATGTGCAAAAGTTTTAAAAATAGATAATGATGTGCATAAATGTAAAAAATGTCATAATAATGTTGAAAAGTTTGGAACAAATAATACAATTCATTTTGGAAATAATAACGATATTATTATTTTAGGTGAAGCACCTGCTAATAATGGTTGGCGAAAAAGTGGAAAAGTATGGTATGACCAAAACAATAAGATTTTGCCATCTGGAAAAGTAATGGAAAAATTACTAGAAATATTAAACTTAAAAATATTAGATGTCACATTTTTAGAATCTGTAAAATGTTATCCTAAAGAGAGAAAGTTTTTAAATACTTGTGAAACTAATTGTAATTGTATTTTAAAAAAACAAATTAAAGTTTTAAAGCCTAAAATTATTTTGACTTTAGGTAATATGGCAACTAAGGCAATCTTAAATATTAAATATAAAAATTATAGTGAGGTAGTAGGTAAGATATATGAACAAAATATTGATGGAATAAAAACAATTATAATTCCTATTTATCATCCTAGTCCTATCTCACCATTAAGTTATAAAGGGAATATTCCAATTTTTAACAAAATAAAAGAGTTGTTATAAACAACTCTTTTTTATACATAACTCGTTTCTTTTAGATAAACAGCCACACTCGCATTATCCTTACCGTTTACAGGAACTCTAAATTCTTTTCCTTTTGGGATGCGTTTTGGTGGTTTACCATAAACAGCTTCTTTAATAATAGCTTTAGCCAAATTTGCTTTACTTGATTTGTTAACAATCTTTTCAATTTTTGAATCAGATATACAGTCAGTAACTCCATCAGTAAACAATAATAAACCATCATAAGAATCATTAGATAATCTAATAATTTCAGGATCAATATCTAAATCTGGTCCTACATATTTAGTAATTAAACAATTTTCACGGTGAAAACGAATCTCATCTTTCTTTAATTCACCTGCTTCATAATAATACCAAACAAGTGAATCATCTCTTGTTATTTGTTTAATTTCATTATTTTTTACAATATAAGCACGTGAATCACCAACACTAGCAATAATTGTTTCCCTTTTATTTATTATTGCAACTGTTAAAGTTGTTCCACAACTATTTCTATATGATTTAACTATGTATAAATAATTATTAATAAATCTTATAATTTCTGTAATGCTTTTAGACATATAGCGACTGTTATTAATAGTATCTTCACTTAAATTAGTAAACCATTTTTGTAATGTCATAATTGCAAAGTTTGAAGCAACTTCACCGTCTTCACAACCACCAACACCATCAGCAACGGCTAAAAGCTTAAGATTTTGATTATTTGGATGAACTACAGTTGTTACACTATCTTCATTATTGTCTCTAACTAACCCAGCATCGCTGAGCGAATCTAAAACACAGTCACTACTAGCTTTAACTGTAATATTACTTGAATTCTTTCTTTTTCGATTTAAAAAGGTAAACACAAGAATCCCTCCTAAAGACAAGTAGTATGATAACATTAAACGCGAATTTTGTCAAATGAAAAAGATAAGGCTTAAATATTGTTTTATTGGCAATAAATTGATATACTATATATAAGAATAAAGGGGTAGGAGGCTTAAGTATGCAGCAAAGCTTAGAAAATGTGATATCGAAATTACAAAAAGTTTACCAGTTAAAATCTATGGAATTAGAAAACATATGTGAAGAATTAGAATTAAGAAAAATCGCTACTGCATTAGCCAATTTTAAAACTTCTAATGAGATTTCAACATATGATACAGAAAAAATTAAGACATTTTTATCAAAAACTAGTAGTACATTTTCTTTAGAAGATGTAGTTTTGGCATGCACAGTCGTTGATTTAGCTAGCCCTTTAGTAAAACAAAGTAAAAGATATTTAGAAGCTTCAAAACTTTTGGCTGATGTAAAAAAGCATGCAGATTTATATGTTGAAGCTAAAGATGATTTATTTTTGCGCCAAACAAATTGTGAATCTCAATTACATACAATGGAAAGATTGTTCCAAGTTTTAACTAATAAATTTGTTGTCAATGATGAAGAATTGCAACTATTTATTAATTTGTTGGAAAGTGAGATATTTAAAGATGATAAGTATTCTGTTTTAGTTGTAGTAGCGGCTTTAGTAATGAGAAATGCTAATTTACTATTAAATCCTGAAAAAATAACTAAAGAAGAACCTGAAGAAGAGCCTAAACTATTGAGTGATAAATTGATTGAAAAGAAAGAAAAATATCTTGAATACCTTAATGAAGAAGGAAAAAAATATGATGATACATATCGTGGAATGGTAACTTCAACATATTTAAAAAATATTGAACATTTAATTGAGAGAAATAAAATTAGTTTTGATGAAGCAAAGAAAATGCTAAGTTCAGAAGATAATTTATATGAGTTCTTTTTATGGAATTGGATGAATAACTTATTAGGAAGATTTGATTCTTTAAAAGAAGAAAAAGATATTAGAAGTTTATTTTCACAAATTGATAGTGTAAAAGATAAATATGAGGATTTATTACAAAGAAAAAAAATTAGTGACTTAGTAAAGAATAAAATAAGAGGTAGCAAAAAAATAGTGTATTTAAATGACGAAGAAAACTATTTTAATCCTAAGAGAGTTACAAAGGAAACAGTTGAAATAATAAATCGTATTAAGTTAGGAAAAGAGTTAGAAACTAAAAATGATATTACTTTAGAAAACGATGTTCATATGTTAACAGGAGAAACAGAGTTTGTTTTATATAAACACTTAAAAAATAATAACATTTTAATAATTTATAGTGGTAAATTAGAGAACTTAAATTCTGAATTAGATGTAGCTAATATAAAACGTTTAACTGATATAAATATTTTTAAACAGTTGGATAAAATAATAACTGATAATGAAGATGAATATAAAAGACTTTTAGATGAGGCTAAAAAAATTGAAGATAGTTTTCCAAAGGAAGATAATGAATGAAATTATTAGATACTACGAATGAAAATGTTATTATGCAGTATAAATCAATAATTAAGGCAATTATGCGTGAGATAAATGTAAAAAAAATTTCTATACCACAATTTTGTGATGATAGAGAAATTGATATTGCAGAATTTTTAACATCATTAACAGAAATAAGAGAAGACTTTTCTTACTATTTAAAAATATTAGAAGCATTAAAGGATTATTAAGGAGTCGATAAGATGGAAGATAAAATACAAAATGCATTATTAGATGCAATTAGAAACCGTATTGAAGAACTAAATTATCAAAAAAATCAAGTTATAACTAGAGGAAAAAATTTGGAAAAATTAATTGATTTAGTTAATGATTTTGAAAATGGCTTTGATAAATTAAGGGAATATTCTCGCGAAAAATTAGAAAATATATTATCTCCATATTTTTTAGATTCGACTTTAAAAGAACAATTAAATAAATTAGAAATTGTGAGATTAGTATTTAATCTTCAAGAAAAAGGCCATAATGTTGAATTAAACGATGAAGAAATAGATATTATGGTTAATTTTTTAGAAAAAATAAGAAGTGAAAAAAATATTGAATCACAAAAGTATGAAAAAATATCTTTAAAGAATATTGATCAATTAAATGAAGAAATCGAAAGTTTATCAGTTATTGAAAAGAAAATTGATTTTGGTACAAAAGGAACTGAAATTATAATTAGTAAAGAAATAGACAAAATAATGAAGTTGGCTATTGAAGAAGAAGCCAATGAAGATGTTCAAATTTCCATACTATGTTTATTAAATAAGATGAACTTAAGTATAAGTAATAACAAAGAATAGGACTATTATAGGTCTTATTTTTTATTTATTATTGTAAATAAATGTGTTATAATTAAGTAAATATAATAGAAAGGAGAAAACAATGAAGAGATTTCTAAAATTATTTAGTATAGTTCTTATGGTTTTTATTTTAACAGGTTGCGTTAAACAAAACATTCATATGGATATTACTAACAGTGAAGTGAAAATTTCTGTTACTGATGCTATGAATAGTTCTTTAAGAGATGAAACTGCAGTAGCTGAACTTAAAGCTCAATATGAAGAATTGGGATATACAGTAGAAGATTATGACGGTTCTAAAGATGGTTATGTTGGTGTTGTATATTCTAAAACATATAAGTTAAGCGATGTAAGTGGTGATGATGCAGTTGAATTCCATCTTGAAACAATTGGAACTGAAGACTTCAAAGATGACCAAATGTTTAAATTAGAGAAAGGAATATTCGGTAATACTTATCGAGCTACATTCATATTTGATACAACAGCTGCATCAATTGAAGGTTTTGATGAAGATGATATTTCAGAAAACGCATCAAGTTTTGATATTTCCTATACAGTTACATTACCATCAAAAGCTAAATCACATAATGCTGATTCTGTAGATGGTAATACTTATACATGGAATGTTGAATATGGAGAAAAAGCAGAAATTAATTACGTATTTTCTACTATGTCATTAGTAACTATGATCATAATCGGAGTTGTAGCAATAGTTGTAGTAGGTATTATTGTTTTAGTAATTGTTAAAATGGTAAAGAAACATAAAAATAATTTACCACCAACAGAAGGAATCCCAACTGCAGTGCCAGTACAACCTGGAATGCCAGTTAATAATAGTGCTAATTATATAATGCCAAATGCTCCAGTAGTAGAGCAACCAACATCAGTTGTTGTGCCAAATCCTGAAGTGCCAGTTACTCCAGTAGTAGAGCAACCAACGCCAGTTGTTGTGCCAAATCCTGAAGTGCCAGTTACTCCAGTAGTAGAGCAACCAACACCAGTTGTTGTGCCAAATCCTGAAATACCAGCTACTCCAGTAGTAGAGCAACCTAAAGTTAATAATGATGTAAATTAGGACATATAAAAAGGACTTAATTAGGTCCTTTTTATGTGTCTATAAATTTACAATAGTTTAAATAAGCCTCTTTGCTACTCCAATAATTACCGTGTTTATCAACAAATAAGGAATCAATGTTGAAATATTTATGTTTCTTTGAAACTTCTTTTTTGATAGTTTTAGTGGCTTCTAAAACTTGTTTTTGATTATCATTCCATTGACTTTTTAAGGAATATATCTTGTAATCTTTCATTGCTCGATTGTCTAATAAAATATAATCCCTATGCCACATATATTTGCCAGTCTTACTATATTCTTTTATCTCTACTTGATATTTATTAAATAATTCATCAGTAAAACTTTTCCATGAATTATATTCATTTTTATGACGTGATAAAATATAGATACTATTTTTATGTATGTATTTAAAGTATGCATTTTCAAAGACGAGCATTTTATCCATTTTAGGATTGTTATCTAAAATACTTTCATATAAGATTTGAATAGTTGATAAAATATTATCATTTAATTCAACAATGTGTGCTAAATAGCGATTATCACCTAAATCGATTCGCAATACAATTATGTCAATGTTTTTAGTTGAAATGTATTGAAATTCGACAGGGATAGTGGCAACAGTGTCATAAATCATATGATTAGGCACAGTTGAAAATAATTTAATTGGAAATTTATTTTTTTCTAACAAGTCTATATCAATTTTTTCAGGTTTAAAGATAGTTCTTTTTAAATACGGAATACGACTATTCCAGTTATGCGTTAATGTATAAATATTACGATATTCATCTGCACTTATAAATGATGAAATATGTCTTAATTTATTTAAACGCTGATCCAATAAAGATAACGAAAAAATCACTTCGTTATTGTTCTGTACCATACTATCACCCTATTCTATTCCAAGCCAAGTATATAATGAAAATCATTATAAGTCAATTGGTTTATTAAAAAAATTTAAATTAGACATGTAAAAATAAAAATTATTATAGATATGTAATATCAATTGACAAGAAGTGACATAGTTGTATAAAGAAAAGTAATAAAATTAAAAAGTATGACAAAAAAAGATAAAGTTTTAAATTATTATGAATATAATATTTTGGTTGTTTAAAATATATTGACAAGGTCATTAAATTTTGTTATAATGACTCTTGCTGTGTGCAAAGGAAAGTGAAATATGACAAAAATAGGGCAATCGATAATTATGCTAGAAGAGCATTTATATCGTGCCAAAAAATTAATTATTAAAAAAGATTGTACCTTAGATGATTTAGCGCAAGCTGCAGAAATTTTAAATAAATGTCGCTCTTTAGCTGATGCTAAAGAAAATAGAATAGATATATGGTTTGGTAAGTTAGAGTTAAAGCGTAGTAAAATAACAAGAGACGAACTAAATAAACAAGTAAGTCTAAGCAATGCAAAGAACTCTTTTTTATTGTCTTTAAGTAAAACTCCAACTCCATCCGCATTTCATGGATTATACAAAGTTTCTATGGCTGAACATGATTGGCAAGGTGCAGTTACATACTTAGAAAAATTTGAAAGTAGTGACCGTAAGCATAGATTTAATTATACTTTAGTGCATCGTATATTAGATGCATGTATGGGTGTAGAGAATGATTATCCAAAGGTTGTATCTGGATATATATTTTCTAATAAAGCTAATCATAAGCATTTACTAAATAATTATAGATTAGCTGAAGAGGCTTTTATTCAAGGGAAATATAATGCTTGTTTAAAACATTTATTAATATGTAGTAAGTTAGCTATGATAAAGTCTATATCAATTGATTTTTCATCATTAATTAGTTCAGTACAATATTTAGTTGATAAAAAAAATCTTGAAACTATTGCAAAAATAAAAAGACAAATAATGGAAACTAAAAATAGCGGTGAAAAAATTATGTTGATTAGAAAAGTATTAAGTTATAATGCTACGGATGTTGATTTTTATTTTTTATTAATGGATAGTTATATAGAATTGGGCGTATATAGTTGTATACCTGATATTATAGATGAAATGTCTAATTTAAAATTGAGTGAATTAAATCAAAGAAGAGTAGAATATTATAGATTTTTAGCTACTGAACAAACAAGATTTACTCATAATATGATATATACTGTTAAAACTATTAATGCTGGTGATGAGGAAGCGCAAAGCGGTGAAATAGCGAAAGCATTTAACATATATACAAGCGGATTAAAATCTAGTGGAAATTCAGTATTCTTAAGTAAGATTGGTGATTTATTTTATCAAAATGGTTATTATGAAAAAGCTGCCGAATATTATTTAGAATATCTAAAAGAAGGTTATGAAAATAAATATAAAGTATATATTAATCTATATAAGACCTACCGTAGATTAAATCAAACAGATAAAGCTGTTTCAATAGCCTGTGAAGCTTTCTTATCTCTATTTTTAGTTGCGAAAGGATATACGCAAGAAACATGGCTTTTAGAACTTGCAAATTCATATGAGAGTGAATTGGGAAGTCAAGAGATGGAAGAACAACAAGATAAAAAAGAATATGTTATTGGCTCATATTTCCCGGGAAATAGTTAATTATATTAAATTTGCTATAAAAAAACTTTTATGATAGTATACTCGATACAAAGAGGGGGGATTTGTATGAATAAAGGAGAAAAAATATATAGTGAAATTCAAAAAAAAGGAATAATGAATATTGAAGAAGTGGCTTCAAGAATTTTAAGAAATTTAGAGCCAGTTATTGGATATATAAAATTTCCAGTAGGGTATAGTTCAATTAATAAAATTTATGTATTGTTAGAAAATGGTTATTATCCTTGGATGGAAAAAGAATTAAAAAAATATGGTTATGACGCTGCAGTTGAACTACAATATGTAATGATGAACATAGCCTATGGTGAAAAAATTGTGGGATTTGATTCTTTAAATAGAACAATAAGTAGATTCCCATCTGTTTCAAAAATTTATAGAGGAGTTCTTGAATATCAATTAGAAACATCTGTTGGAACTATCTTTCTAGCGCCTTTAACTAGATATTCAAAAGATTCGAGAATAAAGAGTTTTGCGTTACAATATGACACAAGAGGAGTATGTCATACAGCCGCATTAGAATTTATTAAAAAGAATCCTGAATGTGTGGCAGTAACTAGTTTAGTAAAAAATCAATTTGGTGAAAGACAATATCATTCATATGTACAAACACCAGATGGTTATGCCGATTTTGCTAATAACATTCATTTGTCAAGAAGAGACTTTAATAAAGTAATGGAGCCTCAAGTTTTAAATGAAGTTGCTGGCTATGAATTAGCAGCAAGAGAAAAGGAATTAACAAGTGATGATTTATCAACTGATAAAACTTTATTATTAAGATTAGCTGTGCATAATCAAATAAAGAATGGATAATTTATCCATTCTTTTTTAATAATTTCCAAGTAGTTGACAATTATATTCAGATAACAAAGTATTAACTTCTAATATGTCATAAATACCTTCTAAAACACAAAATCTAATTATTAAGTCGAAAATATTATTCTTTGGTAAAGAATAAGAAGCACTTGATAATAATTGTTCCATTTCATCAATTGAAAGATTTAAAGATAAACCTAGGGCAATAACTGTTTCTTTTTTTGGATGATATTGTTCGTTACTCCTAATTTTAGAAAATAATCTTCGATCAATTCCCGCTTTGTTATATACGTCTGAATCTTTTAGGTTGTTGCGATCAATAAATTTAAATAATAGGTTTGTAAATTGATTATTGTCTTTATTATTATTAATAAAGTTATTAATATCAAAACTGTTTTTTTCTTTATATAAATTAGTATTAATAGATTTCCTTTTAGGGATTATCATTTGTTCTTCTTCACAATATGAATTTTGAACAGCTACCAGATTGTTTTTTATAAATATATCTAATTTTTCTTTTAACATATAAATGTCTCCTTTAAAGCGTCCTAATTGTTTTTTTTAATTGATATTATTATATCATGAAAGGAGGTAAGAAAGATGAAAAAAACAGAAATTATCTTTTTATTAGATCGTAGTGGTTCAATGGGAGGTTTAGAAAATGATACTATTGGAGGTTATAATTCCTTTATTGAAAGTCAAAAGAAAAAAGGCGTAAAAGCTAATTTAACGACCGTTTTATTTGATAACTATTATGAAGTTATTCATGATCAAATTGATATTAATATGGTCAAACATTTAACAAATAGAGAATATTATGTTAGAGGAACAACAGCGTTATTAGATGCAATTGGAATAACAATAAAGAATATGAGCAATAAAGTAAAAAACAATAAAGTTATATTTGTAATTACAACAGATGGATTAGAAAATGCTAGTCGTGAATATAATCGTGAGATGATTAACAAAATGATTAAAGAAAAGAATAAATGGGAATTTATCTATTTAGGTGCTAATATTGATGCGTATCAAGAAGGAATGTCTATTGGAATTAAAAAGAGAAATATTTCTAATTACAAAGCAGATAAAGAATGCACAAAAAAATGTATAAAGTCTTAAGTGATACTATTTATGATTTATGTTGTAATCATAAATTATCTGAAAAATGGAATTCTGATTTAGAAAAATAATTTGACTATTATAATTAAATGTGCTAATATACCTCTACTGAAAAAGGGGGATACCATATGCTTAAAATATCTTTATATGATAGAGGTTTAAGAAATCGACAACTAGTTAACAAATCATTATTTGGGGAGACATACCGTTTGATGAGTGGTGAGTATTTAAAAGTATTTAATGATTCTGTGAGATTTATTTTAAATGCAGATCATAGTTTAGAAGCAAAAATAATGCAAGCTAAACCTATACCAGATGTTCCTGAAATAATAATTCCGTCTCGTGCAGTTTTTGATTCAAAAAATAGTTTTGTTGGTTATGTTACACCACCTGCTCCTGGAGTTGATTTTAATAGTTATGATGCGAATTATACGA
The DNA here is from genome assembly GCA_944350495.1 of uncultured Bacilli bacterium. GTDB lineage: Bacteria > Bacillota_I > Bacilli_A > RF39 > UBA660 > UBA5578. The sequence goes on along the minus strand of CALVOZ010000002.1, from coordinate 144,381 downwards.
TTGAGCAAAGAAATAATTTAGTTGAGTATGGGCAAATTTTTTCTACCATAACCGATGCTGTAAGAAGAGCAAATGGTCGTGGTATTGTTTTTCCAGATTTATGTACATGCGATAATATATTTATTCATAATGGCAGAGTTTCTTTTATAGATTATGATGGAATACAAGTTGGAAGACATAAAGTATATGCTATGTCAACTACTTTAGGTGATGAAGATGGATATTACAATGCAAAATATATGAAAAATGGATTATTTACACCTGAGTTGGATAAGAAGAGCATTGTTTTATTGTATTTTTTATCAGCATTTAATATTAATTTAAATCGAATTGGACAACTGGTTCCAGGTACTGGTTCAATCATTACTTTAGAAGAAATATTTAATATGCTTGGATTAAAGGATGATGTTTTTATGAAAAAAGTTTGTAAGACTTTATCTATGGATGAGCCAGGAGAATATATTGATGAAGATATAATGCGAATAGCACATGAATATGAAATGGAAAGTTATGGACCTGTTATGGGTAATTATTATTTTAAAAAGTTAAGAAAAAAATAGTGGTAACACTATTTTTTTGTTATAATAAAAATGAAGAGATGTGTATTACACACTTGCAGCGGGTTCAGTATATCATTATTAATGCTTTGCAAGTAGCTTTGATATATATAGCCCAGTCATTAAATAAATTATTTATTATATAAATAATTTATTTATTCAATTAATTCTCTTCAAAGGTGGTTTTTATGTCTGTTTTGAACGAACTATTAAATCATAATAGATGGTTAGAGTTTCTAAATTTTAAGGATTCTTTTTATATTAACGAAGACGAATATAATTTTATTAAAGATTTTATTGAAAATAAAAAATATTATGAAACATCAAAAAAAATAGTAGATGGGACATATGAATTTTCAATTCCTAGAAAAAAATTTATTAATAAGAGTTGGACAACTAAAAAAAGAATTGTATATACATTCAAATATAATGAAATGATTATTTTTAAGATGATTCAATATTTATTATTTGAATATGATTATCTATTATCATCTAACTGTTATTCATTTAGAAGGAACATCGGACCAAAACAGGCTTTTTATGACATAACTAAAGATGCTAAATTAGGATATGGATATAAAGTAGATATTCATAACTATTTTAATTCTATCTCGATTCCTAAATTATTAAAAATATTGAAAAATAATATTGATAATAAAATGTATCAATTATTTGAAAATATTTTATCTAATGATTATGTATATATTAATGATAAATTAAGTAATGAAAAAAAAGGAGTAATGGCTGGTACTCCAACATCGTGCTTTTTATCAAATGTCTATTTAGCTGATTTAGACAAGCACTTTTTGGGTAAAAAATATGCTAGATATGCTGATGATATTATTATATTTGCGGAAACTAAAGAAGAATTAGAAAATATGATAAATTACATTCATAACTATTTTAAAGAACACGAATTAGAAATTAATAATGATAAAGAACATTACTATTTACCAGGAGAATCATTTGAGTTTCTAGGATTTTCTTATAATAAAGGAGTTATTGATTTATCCCAACATGCTATTTTAAAAATGAAAGCTAAAATAAGAAGAAAAGCTAGAGCATTGAGAAGATGGAAATTGCGAAAGAATGTTTCTTCTATTAGTGCGATGAAAGCAATGAACAATATTTTTAATTATAAATTTTTTTATGATAAAAAAAACAAAGAATTAAATTGGAGTATTTGGTATTTCCCAGTAATAAACACTGTTGATAGTTTAGCCATAATTGATAAATATTTTCAGCAGTATTTAAGGTTTATAGCAACCGGTAAACACCATGGGAAAAAATACTATAGCATTACATATGCGGAATTAAAAAAAGCAGGATATCGTAGTTTAGTTCATGAATATTATATATATAAAAAGAAACATTAGTTTCTTTTTTTGACATAATTTTAGAGTTGTGTTAAAATACAACCCACAAAGGGGTGATTGGAATGAAATTTGGTATAAGAGACCGTATACGATATATGAACATGTTTCATAAATATCTATTAAAATATGGTTCTGAATATTCTGAATTATCAAGAGAATTTATTTCAAAAAATTTTTTAAAAATAACAGAGCCTGGATACACGCCTGATATATTGTTACAATTATATGCTAAATTTGGCATGTTATCAGATGAAGAAAATATTTATTTAAGATTTGCAGATATGATTGGAGAAACATATGGTTGGAATTATAACATCTTAGAAGTTGGTGGAGGTTATTATCCAATATTTTCAAAATATATTGCTGATAAACAACAAAAACATGCTGGAACAATAACAACAGTTGATCCGCATCTAGTTGTAAGCAAATTAGGAAATGTCAAGCTTCAAAAAAGAGAGTTTTCTTACCATGAAGATATTTCCAATTTTGATTTAATTATGGGGATATGCCCTTGTGATGCAACTTTAGACATAATTAAAAGCGCTAAATTAAATCATAGAGAGTTTTTTATAGCTATGTGTGGATGTACTCATTTTACATTTGAAAATTTTCCATATATTTATGATCCAAATACATTGTTTAATATGTGGAAAAAGTTCGTTATTGACTTAGCTATGGAACAAGAGGAAGATGGCTTTGAAGTTACAACTGAAGAAGTATCGTTTTTTCCATATCCAATTATTAAAAGTAAAATAAAAAAATAGAGAAATCTCTATTTTTTCTTATGATAAGCAATTTTATATTTTGAACCAATAGGCTCTATAATGATATAGCTATCATCTGTACGTGCAAATTTTACTTCTGATTTTTGCATAAATCCAGCTATTAATAATTGCTTTTTATATTCTTCAATTCCACCTTTAACAACGTATTCAATACGATTATATTTTACTCGATTTAATGGTATTGGACCTTTCTTTATTTTCCCTGTATATGGAGGAAATTCACCGAATTCTAGTGGTAATTGAACTGTTTTTTTGCAGAAGAAAAACATATATATTCACCCACTTTAATTATATCATTAATTTAAGAAGCATGAATAATTATATTTATTATAAATAAAAGATTATACATTTTTTGACAATCTTGGTATAATTATTAGCGAGGTGTTTATATGAACAAAGTTGTCTTAGTTACAGGAGCAAGCCGTGGGATAGGTGCGACTATTGCTTTAAAATTTGCTAGTAAAGGTGATAATGTTATTTTAAACTATTGTAATAGTAAAGATGAAGTAGATGAATTAAATAGAATGATTTTAGAAAAATATAACGTTAAAACTTTGATAATTAAGGCTGATGTATCTAATGAACAAAGCGTTAAGAATATGATTGAACAAGTAGTGAACATTTTTGGACATATTGACGTTTTAGTATGCAATGCTGGAATTGCCTATGATTCATTAATTGAGGATAAAACAGTTGACAACTTTAATCAAATATTAAATGTAAATTTAATTGGACCATTTATTTGTGCACGTGAGTGTGCAAAAGTTATGCCTGAAGGTAGTTCCATAATCAATATTTCTTCAACTAATGGAATTGATACATATTATCCATATAGTTTAGATTATGATGCTTCTAAAGCTGGACTTATTTCTTTAACTCATAATTTAGCGGTTGCATATAGTCCTAAAATAAGGGTTAATTCGGTAGCTCCTGGTTGGGTAAATACAGAGATGAATAAAGAGTTAGATAAAGATTATATTGCTGAGGAATGTAAGAAAATATTATTAGGACGATTTGCCAATCCAAGTGAAATTGCTAATGTAGTTTATTTTTTAGCTAGCGAGGAAGCTAGTTATATAAACGGAACTACTGTTAGAGTAGATGGAGGAAAATAAAATGAATATTGATGATTTAATTAAGGAATCTGAAATGGAATTAAAAGATAAATTTAAAGAAATAGATGATTTAGCATTTAGGACAAGTGAAAAGGTATTGAATGCTTTCCGTAATAATAATGTCTCACAAGCACATTTCAATTCGACTACAGGTTATGGTTATGATGACTTAGGAAGAGATACAATTGAAAAAATGTATGCAGAGATATTTGGATGCGAGGATGCTCTAGTAAGAAGTCAGTTCATTTCTGGTAGTCATGCTTTGACGGTTGCTTTATTTGCTTTTTTAAGACCTGGTGATTTAATGCTTAGTATAACTGGAATTCCATATGACACTTTACATGAGGTAATTGGCATTATTCCAAATAATAGTTCTTTAGCTTCGTTTGGCATTAAATATGATCAAATAGATTTAGTTAATAATGAATTTGATGAAGCAAAAATTATTGAATATTTACAAAATCATGATGTAAAGTTGATAGAGATTCAACGATCTAAAGGATATTCTAGTCGTAAAAGTATTACTATTGATAAATTGGAAAAAATTATTAATAGTATTAGAAAAGTTGATAAAAAGGTAATAATTATGGTTGATAACTGTTATTGCGAATTTGTTGCTGATAAAGAGCCTGTTGCTGTTGGAGCTGATGTAATGATTGGTTCCTTAATTAAAAATCTAGGTGGCGGTATAGCACCTAATGGGGCCTATATTGCTGGTCGAAAAGATTTAATTGAATTAGCTGCAGAGAGGCTTACTGTTCCTGGAGAGGGTAGAGAAGTGGGACCAACTCTAGGTATTAATAAGCAAATAGCTCAAGGTTTGTTTTTTGCACCATCTGCTGTTGCAAGTAGTTTAAAGACTGCTGTTTTAACAAGTATGTTATTAGAAAAATTAAGTTATAATGTTGAACCAAGATGGAATGAACCACGTGCTGATATAGTTCAAAATATAATATTTGGTAATCCTAATAATTTAATTAGATATTGCCAAGGAATTCAGATGGGTTCACCAATTGATGCTTTTGCTGTTCCTCAACCATGGGATATGCCAGGCTATGAAGATAAAGTAATAATGGCATCTGGGTCATTTACCCAAGGTTCATCAATTGAATTGTCATGTGATGGCCCAATAAGGGAACCATATATAGCTTATCAACAAGGCGGATTGACTTATGAATATGGAAAATTAGGGGTTAAAAGAGCTATTGAGGAATTAATGAAAAAAGACAATTAACAATTGTCTTTTTTAAATACTTAGTGATATAATTATTATAAGATAATAGGAGTGATGTATGATGGAAGAAATAAATGAATTGCTAGAACAAATACATGCTTTACTCGACGATTACGAAGAATTACTTGAAATGGAGAAAGATACTACTAAAGTTGAAAAAGAAATTGATGATAGAGTTCGAAGTTTGAAGATAAAGACACGTGTTCAGATAGAATCTTCTTTTGATATTCCTGTTATTTTAGATGGTGAATTATTAACATTTGAAAAAGCAATCAAAAAAAAGAAATACATAGATGATGAATTTGATAGAGCTAAATTAGATAATATTTCTATTAAAAACGATGGTGATAGAGATTATTACTACTATTTGGAAAAAGAAATATATCATTTAGATATAGATGAAGAATATATGATGACTGCAATAAGATTTATTAATTCAAAAAAAGATTGGGATAAAAACTATTTATCTGAAGTTTTGAATGCTATTGCTCATTTATGTGTTATCTCATATGGATATCGTCTAGTTTTTGAAGGTACTATTGAGAAAAAATTGAATGTAGAAAATTTCTATACGGGGACTGTGTTTAATAATAGTAGTTATTCAACTAAAACATACAATTTGCTTGATAAATTATTTTTGAAGATAGCTGAAGATTATATTAAGCGCATTAAAAGTTCATATGATATAGGTGATTATATTATTCATAAAGTAGAAAATCGCTGGTTAGTTATTAATCGTAAAAATGGTGCTACAGATATTTTAGAGGGCGATGAAAGCAAGATGTGTGAAATAGCTAATGATGTTGTAGAGTGCTTTGATGAAGATAATATATTGAAAAATAGTGAGAGTACTGATGAGCGCATAAAAATTTTACAGCAAGCCGTTGAATTATATATTCGCAGTTTGAATAAAAAAATATAAATATGTACTTAATGTACATATTTTTTGACTTTATTTTATAAATGTGTTATTATTGAATAATTTTGATTTAAGGAGGAATATTATGAGTTATTTAAATGATTTTTGTGAATATTTTGGTGGTGTGATAGGAATTGAACCAGGATATATTATGTCGATTATATTGACTATTATTTCAATTATATTTTTTAAAGCTATTAAATTATGTTTAAATAATATTTTTAGTACATATGATACTAGAAAAGCTTTTACTATGTATCAAAAAAGTAATGTAATTCTCACAATTTTAAATGCATTTGTTATTTTCTTTGTTTGGGATAAATATATTCATAATATAATTACAATTATTAGTTTTATCTCGGCTGCTATGACTTTAGCGCTACGTGATTTTATCTATAATTTTTGTGCTGGTATTTACATTAAAGTTAGAAAACCATTTTCTGTTGAGAATCGTATTGAGGTTAAAGATATTAAAGGTGATGTTGTTAGTTTAAATGCTTTAAGTTTTGAGGTGTTAGAAGTAGGTGCTGGAATTAACGGTGATCAAAGTACTGGTCGAATTGTAAATATTCCAAATTCAGTAGTTATAACTGATCCTCTTAAAAATTATGACAAAAATTTTAAATATATTTGGACAGAATTAACGGTTAGAACTAAATTAGATGTTGATATTGAAGCTACTAAAGCTAAGTTATTAGAAATTGTTAAGAGTAATGAAGTTGTTAAAAGAATTCCTGTTAAAATGGAATCAGAAATGGAAGATATCAGTTTAGATTATCGTATTTATTATAATAAATTAGATCCGATTGTTTATTGCCGTGTTGTTGAAAATCATATTGAGTTTTATCTTAGATACTTAGTTCATCCTAAGAAAACTAGATATGTCGAAGACGATATATGGATAAAGATATTACAAGCCAATAAGGAAGGAATAATTAAGTTAGATGATGGAAAATAATTTAGATAATATTGATTTTGAAAAGAGATTTTTGAAGGTACGTAAACACGGTCTACTTTTATCTGATGAGCAAGTAGAAGTGTTGGACCGATATGGTATTAATTATTCTAATTGTTTAAATAATACAGAACTATTATATAAGATAGATTCTGTTTTAGATGAAGTAGATGATTACGAGCTAGAACGTGTTGCCGAAGAAATAGCTGAGCGAAATTATTATGCCAATACCAATAAGTAATTTGACAAAATAAAATAATATGCTAGAATATACACCATCTTGGGGTGGTAGTATGGCTAATAAAAAATTGTATTCATATAACGGCGAGCTTTTATCTATTAATGTAATTGCTGGCCGCGTTTTATTATCTAAAAGTACAATTTATAAATATTTAAAACAAGGGTATACTATATGTGAAGCAGTTGAATTAGGTAAGCGGTCGTCTAACACAGTATTTAAAAATAGAAGCAAGACTAATAATCGAATAGCTAAAAAGTATTCATATTATGGCGAAGAATTAACAGTGGGAGAAATATGTGAAAGAGAAGGAATCTCTAAAGAACCTCTATATCGTAAAATAAAAAAAGGAATTTCGGCTGAAAGAGCAGTTGAGATTATAAAACAAAATAAGGCTCCTAAATATCCTTATGGCGGTGGCATGTATAGCAAATATACTTTAGAAAAAATTACAGGTGTATCTTTATGGTATTTAAATAAACATATAGCTGATGATGATACCTATACAGAAGAAGAAATACTAGCTATTATTAATGGTTACTGCAGTCAAACAATAATGATGTATGGTGGAATGTCATTATATCAATATTGTATAAAGAATGGTTATAATTATAATGTTATTTACTATAGTATAAAAGAGTATGGAATTACAATTGAAGAATCTATTAAGCAATATTTAATGTGTGGTCAAGTGTCTAGATTTAGTCACAAATATGCTTTAGGAGATATTCTTTTGTATCATTTTATGATGAAAATGCATATTGATGATCGATATGTGATGGATAGAATTAGAAAAGGGCGAACTGAAGAGGAAGCGTTAGTAGATGCTATATTTTTTAACCGAGAAAACTATAAAAATCAAAATGTTCGTAAAAGATTAAGGGCTATTTATGATGAAATAGGTGATATAACCGATTTAGTGGCTTTGCAAACTGCCTTGGGTTTAGACGATGACGACATTGAATTTTTAAATCAAAAAAGTCTCAGTGCTAGTAAAGTTTTAACGCAATATCATTTATTCTTTGTACACGCCTTAATTCAAGGCGCAAGTAACATAGATGAAGTAAATGAAATACTGCAAAAAGAGCACTTGACTTATGAACAGTTTAACGAACTTTATGATGAATTATTAGATGGTTTTGTTCCACGTGATGAAAATTTAGCCCAAGATGGTATAAAGTATATATGGCGAAAAGAAAATTAGAGAGCTTTAAGCTCTTTTTTATTTTGTAATTTTCTTCTTTTTTATGTTCTTTTTTGGTATAATAAATATGTAATATTCTAAGGAGGAGTTATATTTGGAAAATTTAGGAAAAAAGTACAGGATAAAATATTATAAAAACAAAAAAATCTTATCTTCACACTATGAATATTTAACAAATTTAACTAGTGATAGTAAATATATTGGAATTACCAATGAGTGGATTGTAGATAATTATTATCAGATTGTTGAGGAAGAAAAAATTATTAAAGAATTTTTATCGAATAATCAAGCATGTAAATATGCTTTTAATAAGAAGTTTGATTTATATGCTGTTTTGAAAAAAATATTCACGAGAAGTAAATTTAAAATTGATATGGATACTTTAATTAATGATTTAAATAAGTATCAAGATAATTATAATCATAATTTAACTTATCATGAAATTAATGCGATTGGAGTCGTTTCTTTTTTAGTCTTAATTGATGAGTTAGCTGAATTATGTGAGCGTGAGCGTTATCGTTTAGCCGAAGCTAGTGCGGCCGATATGTTAATTGAGCAAGTTAAAGAAGATGTTAAAAAATATCATGAGGTAGATATCAACGATTATATTTCCTTAAATGATGATATTGTTAATCGCCCAATATACTTAGAGAGATTAAACGCCGGTTTAAAAGAATTAGGACAAGTTTCTAATGATGTATTCAAACAACTTAATCAAATTCTTGATAAAGCTCATATAAATTTGAACGACTTATTAGAGTCAGTATATCAAAAGATAGCTAAAGAAAATTTACTGGTTGCTAATATTTTTACAAGCGTAACTAAAATTAATGTTATTAAGCTTGAAACTTTATATCGCAAAATAAGTAAGACTGAATATGTCTTGAGAATGGATCCATATTATGGTCAAATGACTATTGAAACTAAAGAATTATATCGTAATTTAGTTTTAAAAAATGCTAAGAAATATAAGCTTAGTGAGTATGAATATGCTAAAGAGATTATTGGGCGTGCAACAAAAGAAAATGAACATATCGGAAAATATCTTTTCAAAAAAGAGCGTGTTAAGCTAAGAGCATATGTTTATGTTTCGGTAGTTGCCGTTTTAACATTTATTATTTCATTTATTTTAAGTGATTTCTTAATTAAGCCAAGAATAATTAGTTTTTTACTTTTAGCTATTCCTGTTAGTGAAATTGTGGTTCAATTGACTACAAGATTATGGAATAAAATTTATCATCCAACTCCAATTCCTAAATTAGATTTTAGTAATGGCATACCTAAAAGTTCAGCTACTATGACTGTAATAGTAACAATTGTTAAAAGTGTTGAAAAAGTTGAAAAAATGTTTGACACATTAGAATCATATTATTTAGCTAATAAGAGTGACAATTTATATTTTACATTATTGGGAGATTGTTCTGGTAGCCAACATCAGTTAGAACCGTGGGATGACGATGTTATGGAAGCTGGTCTTAGAAAAACAGAACAATTAAATAAAAAGTATGGTAAAGATATTTTCTATTTTGCTTATCGTAAGAGAATTTATAGTGAAGGCGAAGAACAATGGTTAGGATTTGAGCGAAAACGTGGAGCTTTAGAGCACTTTAATCAACTACTATTAGGAAAATTTAGTGAAGAAAACCAAGAAAAATATTACTATGGACATACATTTAAAGGGTTCAATAAAAAGATTAAATATGTTATTACCCTAGATCAAGATACTCAATTAGTTCTTGGAACAGCTTTTAGTTTAGTTGGAGCTATGGCTCATCCAATGAATAAACCTATTTTAAATGCTGATCACAGCAAAGTCATTGCTGGATATGGTATTATGCAACCTAAGGTTAGTGTTGATGTTGAATCAACTAACAAATCAGTATTCACACAAGTATATGCTGGTATTGGTGGTTATGATGTATATAACAAAGTAGTTCCTAACTTTTACCAAGATGTCTTTAAGGAAGGTAGTTTTTGGGGCAAAGGAATATATGATTTAGCAGTATTTGATGAGGTTTTAACTGGATTATTCCCACAAAACTTAATTTTAAGTCATGATTTACTTGAAGGAAATTATATAAGATGTGCTTTCTTATCAGATGTAGAAGTAATTGATGATTTCCCATCAACATATTTAGCTGATGCAACTAGAAGGCATCGTTGGGCTAGAGGAGATATGCAAATTGCATCTTATATTAACCCTAAAAAAGGTCCGTTGACTTTAATCGAAAGATGGAAAATATTTGATAATATAAGAATGGGTTTACAAGATTCATCATTATTAATTATTATTTTCTTTGCATTCTTATTTGGTGTTATTAATCCAGGTTGGTGGATTGGCTTTACAATATTTACATTATTATTACCAATCTTATTCTATATTATAGAAAAACTTAAAATTCAAAAAGAAAGAACAACGAAAGTAAAACATTATAAAAATATTGCTTATGGATTCAAATCTATATTAATTAGAACATTTTCTACATTTAGTGCAATACCATATAATGCGAAATTATATTTAGATGCCTTTATTAGAGCAATTTATCGTATGAATGTTAGTCATAAGAGATTACTTGCTTGGATAACTGCTGATGAAGCAGCTAAGACAACTAAAAATACTTTTGCTTCATATTTAAATAACTTTAAAATTAATTATGTAGTATCAATTCTATTAGTGGCTTTAGTATATTTCTTTAAGAGAGAATATTTAGCATTTGCACTTAGTATTAGTTTAATATTCTTTATTAGTAGTTTAGTATATTATTTGATAAGTAAAGATATTCCAAAAGATAATCTCGAACTAACTAAGAAAGAAACAGAATCTCTTAAGACTTTAGCGTATGATACATGGAAGTTTTATGATGATTTGTTAACTGAAAAAAATAATTACTTAGTTCCAGATAATTATCAAACAAACCGTGAAATTAAAGAAGACAATAAAACTTCTCCAACTAATATAGGATTCTCAATGATGGCCTGTATCAGTGCATATGAATTAGGGTTTATAACTGTTGATGTTGCTTTAGATAAAATTGAGCATATCATTGAAACTGTAGAACAATTAAAAAAGTGGAATGGACATTTATATAATTGGTATAATATTAAAACATTAAAGAGAATGGACCCTCCGGTTGTATCTACAATCGATAGTGGTAACTTAATTGCTTCATTGTTTGTCGTTAAATCTTTTGTAAAAAAACAAGGTTCAACAAATTTAAAAAATAGAATTGAAAATTTAATTAAACAAGCCAATTTCAAACATTTATTTAATAATGATAAGAAAGTGTTTAGTTGTGGTTATAATGCATATGATGAAACTCTAATTCCATATAATTATAATAAATTTGCAAGCGAGTCTCGTCTAACAAGTTTTATTGCTATTGCTAAAGGTGATATTAAAAAAGAACACTGGTTCTTCCTTGATAAGACTTTAACAATGTATCAAGGCCACAAAGGTTTATTATCATGGTCAGGAACTGCATTTGAATATTTTATGCCAATTATTTGGATGCGAGATTATCCAAATACCTTAATGGATGAAAGTTATCATTTTGCACACTTCTGTCAAAAAGAATATATGAAGAAAGTTGATCCATCTATGCCATGGGGGATAAGTGAATCAGCATATAACTTATTAGATGATTCACAAAATTATAAATACCGTGCATTTGGTGTTCCATATTTAAAGTTTAAAGATAATTCTGAGGAACGTATAGTTTTATCTCCTTATAGTTCAGCATTAGCGATTACTAAATTTCCAAAAGATGTTTGTCATAATTTATTAAAATTTAAAAATTTAGGTATGTATGGTGAATATGGATATTATGAATCTTATGATTATGAAGATAAGACCCCAATTTTCTCATATTTTGCGCATCATCAAGGTATGTTACTATGCTCTCTTACTAATTATTTAGCAAAAGATGCTTTAAGAAAATATTTCTACGATGATATTAGAGTACAATCATTTGATGTATTGAACAAAGAAAAAGTTCAAATCGAACCAATGATTGATCAAAAAATTGTTAAGTATAAAAAATATGATTATAATAAGGAAATATTTGAAAATGATATTCGTGAATATGGTTATATCTCAAATACACCAGAGGTATCAGTTTTATCTAACTCAAGATATTGTGTTATGTTAAATGACCGAGGAACAGGATTTAGTAGATATAAAACAATTCAATTAAATAGATATTGTAAAATCACAGAGCAAGACTATGGAAATTTCTTATATATTAGAGATTTAGATAGTAATAAAGTATGGAGTAATACATATGCTCCAACTAATGTAGAGCCTGATAGATACCATGTTGTATTTGCACTTGATAATATCAAATATATGCGTGTAGATAATGATATTGTGACAAATACTGAGGTAGTTGTTACAAAACGTCATAATGCAGAAATTAGAAAAATAACATTTAAGAATGTTTCACCTAAGACTCGCCGATTAGAGCTTACAACTTATACAGAACCGATTATATGTGAAAAAGAGGCTGATATTAGTCACAGAGTATTTAATAACATGTTTATTAAATCAGAGTATAATAAAGAAACTAACTCATTGATTTTAAAGAGAAAACTTAGAGATTCTAATGATAAATATTATTTTATTAACAAATTGTTAATTGAAAATCCAAAGGATGAATATACATATGAAACAGAACGTTCTAATTTTGTTGGACGTGGTACAGATTATACCCAACCTAGTGGATTACATAAAAAATTAACTAATTATGTTGGTGAAAATTTAGATCCAATTAGCAGTATTAGAAATAAGGTTGAAATTGCTAGTGGCGAGGAAGTTTCAGTTTATATGATTTGTGGCTTTGGTAAATCTAAAGAGCAAGTATTATCAATTGTTGAAAGTTATCATGACGAGGAAGCTATTGATGAAGCATTCGAAATTGCAACAATTATGGTAAATGCTGCTACAAAGAAATTAAATGTTAGCAGTTCAGACGTTCATTTATACAATATGATGTTAAACTATTTGAATCAGACAAGCCGAATTAACTTAAGCGATGAAAGAAAAAAATTATTGACTAATAATGATTTAGGGCAAGATACATTATGGAGTTTTGGTATAAGTGGTGAAAGACCAATTATGCTTGTAGAAATAAATGATATTAGTTCCTTGAATTTAGTACAAGAATTATTAAAAACATTTGAATATTATAAGAGTAAATGTGTATTTGTTGATTTGGTAATTATTAATAGCGAAGATGAAAAATATGCTAAAATAATTCAAAAAGCTGTAAATGATGAAATATATCATATGTATGCTATAAACAATTTTTCTACTACACCAGGTCGCATTGTTTTAATTGAGAGAAATAAAATTAATGAAAAACAATTAAATTTATTTAGAGCAATTGCTCGTTTATCATTCAATACCGTTTATAACAATTCATTACGTGAACAAATTGATAGACTACAACGAGAAAACAAAATTAATGAATATAATAAATTACCAAAAATTGTAAGTGAAAATACTAATGAAGAAGAAGAGTTGTTATTTAATAATGAATATGGTGGATTTAATAGTGATGGTTCAGAATATCACATAATTAATCCAAATACACCAGCTCCTTGGTCAAATGTATTAACTAATGGTAAATTTGGGACTATTATTACTAATAATGATACTGGTTTTACATATGCTGATAATAGTCGGGAATTTAAATTAACATCTTGGACAAATGATACAATTTTAAACGATAAATCTGAGGGAATAACTATTAATTCGATGCCAATTATATGGCATGATTGTATACATGGTCTTGGATATAGTAAATTTAAATTTAAAAATAAAGAATATCGTGTTGATGTTACATATTTTGTTCCTATTGATGAAAATTCTAAAATAGCAATTTATACAATTAAGAACTTATCTAATAAAGAATTAAAATTGGATATTGATTATTGGATTAATCCTGTTTTGGGTGTTTCTGAAGAGAAAACTGTTAGACATCTTGTATGTAATTATTATGAATTAAATAATTTCTTAACTATTCAAAACAAATATGCAATGCATTTTAAAGATAAAATAGCTTATTTAACAAGTACTGAAAAGATTGCTAGCGTAGATATAGATAAGGTAGTTACTAAGAGTATTTCATTTAATAAGGATATTAAGAAAAAAGAGTCAATCACTTTTGCTTGTGTTTTAGGGTGTGAAGATAATCTTAATTCAATCAATGAAATGTGTGAATCTTATAGTAATTTTGATTACATCGAAAATAAATTACAAGAAACTATTAATTATTGGAAAAACAAAATTGGAACAATTCAAGTTAAAACACCTGACAAAGGTTTTGATATCTTATTAAATAATTGGTTATTGTATCAATCATATGCTTCAAGAATTATGGCTAAATCAGGATTCTATCAAGTTAGCGGTGCCTTTGGCTTTAGAGACCAATTACAAGACACAATGAATATTTGTGTTGTAGACCCAGATATTGCAAAGAAACAAATAATTAATTGCGCTTATCATCAATTCAAAGAAGGAGATGTACTACACTGGTGGCATGCCGATAATAACTTCGGTCTTCGTTCTAGATATAAAGATGATTATTTATGGCTAGTATATGCAACCTTAGAATACATTAGAATTACAGGTGATAAGAGTATTTTAGATGAAATGATTCCTTTTGTTGACGCCCCTTTATTAGCGCCTGATGAAGAGGAAAGAGGTATGACTTTCAAATATACTGAAGATAAAGCAACTTTATTTGAACATTTAAATATTATTATCGAAAAATTATTTAACGAAATTGGTGAAAACGGTTTGCCATTAATGGGTGGCGGCGATTGGAACGATGGAATGAATAAAGTCGGTATTGAAGGAAAAGGTACTAGTGTTTGGTTAGGGTTCTTCGCTTATGAAGTAGTAAATAGATTCATTGAAATTGTAAAATTATATAATGACAGTGATATTACTAAATACCAAGATTTTAATAGTAAATTAAAAGAATCTTTATTAAAAAACGCTTGGGATGGTAAATACTATTTACGAGCCTTCTTTGATAATGGTAATAAATTAGGAAGCCATGAAAACGATGAGTGTAAAATTGACCTTATTTCACAAAGTTGGTCAATTCTTACAGAAATAGCAACTGAAGATCAAATTAAAACAATTATTGATTCAGTTGAAGAAAATTTAGTTGATGAAGAACATGGATTTATAAAATTATTAACTCCTGCTTTTTCAACAAGTAAAGATAATCCTGGATATATAAAAGATTATTCTAAGGGTATTCGTGAAAATGGTGGTCAATATACACATTCAGTTTCATGGTATATTATGGCATTAGTTAAATTAGGACTAAATGATAAAGCTTATAAATATTTTAATATGGTTAATCCAATTAATCATACTTTAACTAAAGAATTAGTAAATAAATATTGTGTTGAACCTTATGTTATAGCTGCCGACATTTATAGTAATGAAGAGTTCATTGGACATGGTGGTTGGACATGGTATACAGGTTCAAGTGCATGGTTTTATCGTGTAGGCATTGTTAGTATTTTAGGTTTTAATAAGGTTGGTAATAAATTATACATTTTACCAGCAATGCCAAGAAAATGGGAAGGGTACAAAATAACATACCGTTATGGTAAATCAATTTATGTAATTAATGTTAACAATGATAAAGACAATAATGAAATTAGAGTTGATGGTAAAGTAGTCAAAGAAATAGAATTAATTGATGATGGTAAGTCACATAATGTTAATGTTAATATTGGAAAAGAGGTATAAGCGATGGTAAAATTTGATTTTGAAAAATTTCAATATATAAAACTTGAAGAATTTAATTTAGGTGCTGTTAAAGAACGCTTCTTAGAAGAAAGAAAAATGGCTGGCTGGTATGATCTTGATACTTCTTGTCTTGAAGAAATTAAAACAACCGCAAAATATATACGTAATAATTGTGATGTATTTGTAGTTTGTGGCATCGGAGGTTCGTATTTGGGCGCTAAGGCAATTATTGATGCTTTAGCTCCATATTATGGAACTGCAAAACCAGAAATAGTATTTGCTGGATACAATTTATCAAGTGATTATATGGCTGATTTATTAGATTATATTAAAGATAAAAACGTTATGGTAAATGTTATATCTAAAAGTGGTACGACATTAGAGCCAGCAATTGCCTTTGATTTTTTATTAGATTTTATGGAAAACAAATATGGTGAAGAAGCGTCTAATAGAATATTTGCAACTACCGATGAAAAAACAGGAACTTTATTAGAATTAGCAAATGAAAAAGGATTTAAAAAATTTGTAGTACCAGATAATATTGGGGGAAGATTTTCCGTTTTAACACCAGTTGGTCTATTACCAATTGCTGTTGCGGGATATTCAATTGATAGTTTATTTGTTGGTGCTAATAATGCTAAAAGTGAAGAAAAATACTATTATTATACACAATTGAGACATGAATTATATAATATGAATAAAAATGTTGAATCATTCGATGTATATGAACCTAAATTAGCCTCATTTGCTGAATGGTTAAAACAATTATTTGGTGAATCACAAGGTAAGGATGGAAAAGGTATTCTTCCGGTATCTACAGTAAATACAAGAGATCTTCATTCGCTTGGACAATATTACCAGGACGGTATTGATATGTTATTTTCAACTGTTTTGTACGCAGATCCAAATCGCGATTTATCAGTTCAAAAATATGATTGTGAATTAAGTAATATTAATCGTATGGCTATGGAAAGTGTCTGTGAAGCACATTATAAAGGTCATGTTCCAACATCAGTTATTGAACTAGATAGAATTAATGAAGAAAATTTAGGATATTTAATTTTCTTCTTTGAAATGACTGCGATGCTAGGTAGTTATTTACTTGATATTAATTATTATGATCAACCGGGAGTTAATGGATATAAAGATATTTTACATGCAAAAATTAAGAAAAAGGATTAAAAAATCCTTTTTTTAGTATATATTTTAAAAATATTAACATAATATTTGTATAACAAAAAAAAATAAAAAGTTAGCACTCATACTTGACAAGTGCTAAAAAAAGTGGTATTATTAAAATGTAGTTAGAAATACTACAGGTATTATATTATATTTGTACTACCGTTTTGATAGCACACTATTTGAAAGGAAGTTGATATATATGATGTTAGTACCAAGAAGAGATTTTGATTTGTTTGATGACTTTTTTAAGGATGACTTTTTTAAATCAAGAAGTACTACAATGATGAAAACTGATATTCGTGAGAAGGATGATAAATATTTAATAGATGTTGATTTACCTGGCTATTCAAAAGAAAATATAGATTTATCATTAAAGGATGGATATTTAAGCGTGTCTGCCTCAGTTAACAACGAAGTAAATGAAGAAGAAGAAAAGTATGTTCGTCGTGAAAGATACGTTGGGGAGTGCTCTCGTAGCTTTTATGTAGGTGAGGATGTGTCTGAAGAAGATATTACTGCTGAATTTAAAGATGGTATTTTAAAAATTGAAGTTCCTAAAAAAGAAAAACAAGTAATCGAATCTAAAAAAATTGAGATTAAATAAAAGGGATTTTTAAATCCTTTTTTTGTTTGCTAAAATTGACAAATAATTAATTTTATAATATTATTACAAGTAGGAAGTGATACCATGAAAAATTATGTGGGTAAAAAAATTATGTACACAACAGATATCACACTTGCATCTTAAATTAAAAAATAAGATGCAGGTGTGAGTTTTAATCGTGCCTGCATCTGTATGTAAGACTATACAGATGTATAGTTTTTTTGTTTAATTTAAGGATGTGATAATATGATAGATATAAATATAAGTAAAGTTAATAAATCATTTGGATTTGATAAAATATTGAATAATATAGATTTAACAATTAATAGAGGAGATAAAATAGCTTTAATTGGAACTAATGGGTGCGGTAAAAGTACACTTTTAAAGATTGTAGGTGGAATCGAAAGTGTTAATAGCGGTGAAGTTTCTATTCGAAAGGGAGCTGTAATAGGTTATTTAAGTCAAATTCCTGAAAATAATGATGTCATTGTTAAAGAATATATATATGATATTTTTAAAGAACTTGTACAAATGAAAGAAAAGCTAGGACAATTAGAAAAAAACTTAAGTAATAATTTTAAAACTATAAATAAATATAGTAAGCTTCAACAACGATTTATTGATTTAGGTGGCTATGAAATTAATACCAAAGTAAGTAAAGTTCTTAATGCTTTTTCCATAACGGACGAAATGTTAAATAGAAATTTTAATACCTTATCAGGTGGTGAAAAAACTATTTGTTCTTTAATAAAATTACTATTACAAGAACCGGAAATTTTACTGCTTGATGAACCAACCAATCATTTAGATATAAAAAGAATAGAATGGTTAGAAAATTATTTAAGAAGTTATAAAGGGACTGTATTAATAGTATCACACGATCGGTATTTTTTAGATAAAGTTGCTAAAAAAACTATATTATTAACTAAAAGAGGTATTGAAGTATATTTTGGTAACTATACATATTTTATAAAAGAAAATGAGAATAGATTAATGTTAGAATTCAAGCATTATAAAGATCAACAAAAAATAATAGAATCGATGAAAAGATCTATTAAGAAATTACAAGAATATGGTAAACTTTGTGGTCCAAGTGGCGGAGAAATATTTTTTAGGCGTGCAGCTAGTATTCAAAAAAGATTAGAAAAGATTGAAAAGATTGAAAAGCCAGAAACAAAAAAACAAATTAGTTTAGATTTTAATGATAAAAGTAGAACAGGAAAAGAAGTATTAAAAATTGAACATTTAGATTTAAGTTTTCCTGGTAAAGATTTATTGATAGATAGCTCATTAACTATGTTTTATTGTGATAAAATGTGCTTAATTGGTAATAATGGTACAGGGAAATCCAGTTTAATAAAAGCTATATTAAATGGTAATGATGCTATAAAGTTAGGAACTAATATAAAGCTCGGTTATATACCACAAGAGATAGAGTTTAAGGATAATAACTTAAGTGTTCTAGAAGAAGCTAGAAGATATTTTATTGGTGAAGAAGAAAGGTTACGTTCAGCATTATTTAAATTCCTATTTGTCGGTGATAATATTTATAAAAAAATAAAATATCTATCAGGCGGTGAAAAAGTAAGACTGAAATTGTTTTGTTTGACACAAGATAAATACAACTTTTTAATACTTGATGAGCCAACTAATCATATAGATATTGATACTAGAGAAATATTAGAAAATGCTTTAATTGAATTTAAAGGTTCAGTTCTATTCATTTCACATGATCGATATTTCATTAATAAAATAGCAACCCATATAGTTGAATTAAAAAACTATAAATTAAACAAATATATTGGTAATTATGAATATTACTTAACTAAAAAATGATATAATAAACTTGGTGGTAATATGGAATTAAAAGAAGCTATAGAAAATAGAAGAAGTATTAGAAAATTTACTTCTGAAGATGTTCCGGATGAACTTCTAATTGAAGTAATAAAAAGTGGAATATTGTCTCCTTCAGGACATAATAAGCAACCATGGAAATTTCAAATAATAAAGGGAGATACCAAAGATAAGTTGGCTGATATGTTGATTAAGAAGATGGAAAATGTCGAAGGTAATACTTCGGTACATACAGCATCTGTAATGAAAGAAGCAAATGCTTTGATTGCAATTTATTTAGATAATTCATCAATAGATAATATTATAGATGTATTATCTATTGGTGCAGCAATTGAAAATATGTTACTTAGAATAACTGATATGGGATTAGGTGCGGTATGGATAGGGAATATTTTAAATATCATATATGAAATGAAAGATATAGTTGGTAATCGCCAAATGATATCTTGTATAGCGGTAGGTTACAAAAATCAAGAACCTCATCAACGCCCTAGAAAAGCCTTAGAAGAAGTTTTGTTAGAAAAACTAAATTAAGTTAATATAATGTAAACATATTTCTGCATTATGTTACATTTTTGTTTTAAAATATAAGTAATAGAAATTACTAATTTTTCTATTACTTTTTTCTGGTTTGACTTTGATATGATAATATGTTACGATAAACGTGCTTTCCTTAAAAGGAAGTAGTGAGGTGAACTAAGTGAAAGCAAACCATAAAACGATCTTATTGTTTTTAGTAGCAATAATAGATTGTATTTTTGGAGGGGTTATTTTATATTCAAAATTATACGAACATGAAAATGAGGTAAATAATGTCAATACGAGTAAGTTATTAGCATTAAATGAAGTATTTGAATATAATGAAAGTGATTTATTAGCGCTTGCTGAAATTAGTAGTGAGCAAGAAGTGGCTAAGGAAGAAGAAACAGCGAATATTGTATATGATAATTTAACTTTAGAACAACTATCAGCAAAGTTAAATAGATATTTAAAAAATGAATTAAAAGGACAAGGAGAATTAATAGCATCTTATTCATTAGAAAAAGGTGTTGATCCTTATATAGCTACTGCTATTATGATGCATGAAACTGGTTGTAAATGGAATTGCAGTCAAATTATGACAGAATGTAATAACGTAGGAGGAAAGAAAGGAACCGGTTGTGGTTCTTATCAATACTATAGTTCTCTAGAATCAGGTATTAAAGGTCTTATTAATTATTTATCAAAGAATTATTTTAAAAAAGGTCTTACAACTACTAAAGAAATAAACAAAAAATATGCTACAGATAAAAATTGGTATAAAAAGATAAATAACTATGTAAAGGAAATAAAAGCCGCATAAAAAAAGATATTAAATATATCTTTTTTTTGTTATAATTATTAAGGTGATAATATGAGTTTTTTTACTAAAAAACAAAATCTATCTTCTGATATAACTAGCGCATTAATATTTGAAAATTCAAAGATAAAACCAGTGGAGATTCAATCATTATTAGATAAAATTGGAGCCGTATATGACGAAATTGAGAATCAGTTGATTGTGCTTACGTTAAATATAGAAATCATGCGATATAGTTTAGATAAATCTAATTCAAAAGAGGTATTAAATCCGGTCGTTGAAAATGCCTATAACAGGTTTTATAATTCATTACATGTAGGTGAAGAACAAAAAAATCAGTATTATAAAATAATTGAAGATACAAAATTAAAGGCAACAGAAATATTATTTAATAAGCATAGGCAGTTAGCACCAAAATCAACGTTAATGTATCGGTTAATAATTGAGTTAGAAAACATTCCATTACCTATTATTGATCGCATTACTGAGCAAGAATTTATTTTAACAATTGATAATTGGTTTAAGCAAGGAAAAAGCATTAATGATACTTATAAAATCTTTGACACAGAAGAAAATAAGAGTAACAATGCACCAATAGACTTTGATTTTTAGAAAATTTTACAAAAAGATGTTAAAAATTAAAGTTGTATGTTATAATGTAGTTGATAATGGAGGCTATTTATGAATAATAAAGTGGAGTTAGAATTATTATGGGAAGGTAAACCTTCAGGAATCTGGCAAAGATTTTTAACAACAATTCATTTAAACTTTACAACGTATCAAATTACTAAAGATGAATTGATTGTTACAACAGGCTTTTTTAAGAAAAAAACTAATACCGTTGAGTTATACATGTTAAAAGATCCGGATGCTATAGAAAGTATATATCAAAGACTTTTAAATATTGGTACCGTTTCTGTTGTAATTGATACAATGGGCTCAGCAAGTAAGGCTGGTACTAAAATATTGCTAAAAAATGTTCAAAATCCAGGTACTGTCAGAAAAATATTAAGGGATGCAATCGAAGCAGATGTAATGGAACGTAAGATTACATATTTTGATAAAGTATAAATGGTAGGTGAGATGATATGAAGAGAAAGGAAGAAGCAGTTAATTTGATAAATAAAAAACTATCTGGGAATAGTTTCTTATCTTATGAAGAAATTGCAACCATTACTGGATATCATCCTAAATATATTTTAAGATTAAAAAAGGAAATCTTAAACAATGAAATTAGTTTAGAACATGGTAATAAAAATAGAAAGCCAGTTAATACAATTACGGAACAAGAAAAAAAATATATAATTAATTTATATAAGCGTTCTAACGTAAGCATTAGAAAGTTTTGTAAATTTTATGGAAAACGTAGCTATTCTTGTATTTATAATGTATTAAAAGAGGCAGATTTATTACATAAAAAATAAAAAGATTCTTCTTTTTTTTTTATAATTGATGATATAATAAAAAAGAAGGTAGGTAATGATGAAGGTATTAATTTTTACTCATAAAAATGATATAGATGGGATAGGAAACGCTGTTTTAGCTTCTTTAGCCTTTGAAGAAGTAAAGTATATATTGTGTGGAACATTCAATTTAACTGAAGAAGTAAATAAATTTTTTGAAAATAATACAATATATGAATATGATCAAATTTATGTAACCGATTTATGTTTAGAAGAATCGATGTTGTGTATGATTGCTAATGATTCAAAATTAAATGATAAATTTAAAATATTTGATCATCACAAAACATTTTTAGATGAAAAGTATACACAATATAGTTTTGTAAAAATTCAGTTAGAAAATGCTAAAGGTTTATGCTGTGGAACTAGCTTATTTTATGAATACTTATTAAATGAGGGTTTATTAAAAAAAGATAATAAAGCTATTGAAGAGTTTGTTGAATTAACAAGACAGCATGATACTTGGGAATGGCGTAATATATATAATAATGAAAAATCACGTGAATTATCAATATTATTTGATGCATTAGGAACAAAGGGATACATTGAGTTAATGACAAAAAAACTAAGTAACCATAATAATATAGAATTTAATTATGATGAATTAGAAAAAATGCTTATTATTAATAGAAAAGAATTGATTTTGGAAAAGTGCAAATATTATGAAAATAGGATAATATATCGTAATATATTAGGTTTAAAAGCAGGAATATTGTTTATTTCTTATGAATTTAGAAATGAAATAGCAGAATATTTTAGAGAAAATAAATTTGATATGGATTTTACCATGATGGTAGCGCTAGATGAAGGTGTTGTATCTTACAGAAGTATTAAAGATAGTGTCATGGTTAGACCTATAGCTGAGTTATTTGGTGGTAAAGGTCACGAAAAAGCGGCAACAAATCCGATAACTTTAGAAGTGGAGGAAGCTTTAATAGATATATTGTTGAATGAGGAGTAATGATTATTACTTTTTATTTTTGCAAAAAAACACATATTATGTGTATAACTTTTAACTCTTAAATATTTTATTCCATCATATCTTTATATAGGAGGATTATTTATGATGGGACTAACAGAAGAAGAGGTTGTAAAAAGCAGAGAAAAATACGGAAACAATGAATTAGGAAATTATAAAAAGAATAGTTTTATTAAATTAGTCATTGAATCATTAGGAGATCCAATAATAAGAATTCTTTTAATCGCACTAGCAATTAAAACTGTTTTTTTATTTAAATCTTTTGATTGGTATGAAACTTTGGGAATATTAATTGCTATATTTATGGCATCGTTTATATCTAGTATCTCTGAATATGGGTCAGATAAAGCTTTTGCAAGTTTAATGGATTCTGTTTCTAAACAAAAATGTCGAGTTAAACGAAATGGAAAAATTAATGAAATAGTGATTAGTGAAGTAGTTGTAAATGATATTATTCTTTTGGAAAGCGGTGAAAAAGTTCCCGCTGACGGTAAAATTATTCAGGGAATGATTTCAGTTGATGAGTCTAGTTTAAATGGCGAAAGTAAGGAAATAAAAAAATCAGTATCATTATCGGTTTTACGTGGCAGTGTAGTTGTAAGTGGTAGTGCTATCATGCAAGTTGACAGCGTTGGCAGCAATACTTTTTATGGAAAGATGGCTGATGAATTAAAAATTAAACAACCAGTTAGTCCTCTTAAAATTAGACTAAGTGGCTTAGCTGATATGATAAGTAAAATAGGCTATGTATGCTCTATTATTATATTTATTTCTTATATATTTTTAAATGGTTTAAATTTAAATAATATCATATATGCTCTTACTCTGGCTGTTACGATTATAATTGTATGTGTTCCTGAAGGTTTACCGATGATGGTTACACTAGTGCTATCTTCTAATATGAAAAGAATGCTTAAAGATAATGTTTTAGTTCGAAAACTAGTAGGGATAGAAACATCTGGTAGTATAAACATTCTATTTACAGATAAAACAGGGACATTAACAAAAGGAGAGTTAGAAGTTACTAAATATGTTGATGGTAACTTAAAAGAATATACATATCAAGAATTAATAAAGACTAAATTATCAAAAATAGTTAAAATCTCATGTACTGTTAATAATGCTAGTAGTTTTAGTGGTGAAGATATAATTGGTGGAAATATTACTGATCAAGCAATTTTAAAATTTATTAAAAAAAATAATATTAATTATTACAAAGAACAAGTTATTCCGTTTGATAGTAAAAATAAATATTCAATAACATCAATAAACGATCCTAATCGCGTTAATTTAATAAAGGGTGCTCCTGAAAGAATTTTACCTTTTTGTAAATATTATTATAATGAACTTGGTGAAAAAGAATTAATTAAAATTGAAAAAATAAAAAAATATATTGATACTAAAACTAATGAGGGAATAAGAGTAATTCTTATGGCAACAAGCACTAATAGTAATCCTATTAGTTTTGAAAATTTAACTTTTGTTGGCTTATTATTAATTAAAGATGATATTAGAGAAAATGTTAAAGAAGGTATAGAACTAGTTTCTAAAGCAAATATTAAAACAGTAATGCTAACAGGTGATAATAAAAATACAGCAGTCACAATTGCTAAAGATTTAGGCTTGTATAAAAATAATAATGATATTGTTTTAACAAGTGAAGAACTAAATAGAATTAATGATGAAGAATTAAAAAAAATAATCCCTAATTTGTGTGTTTTAGCTCGAATGTTACCGCATGATAAAAGTAGACTTATAAGAGTATGTCAAGAATTAAACTTAGTAGTTGGTATGACAGGTGACGGAGTTAACGATGCTCCTGCTTTAAAAAGAGCTGATGTGGGATTTAGTATGGGTAGTGGAACAGAAGTAGCTAAAGAAGCGAGTGATATTGTTATTTTAGATAATAATTTTTTATCGATTAGTAAAGCAATATTGTATGGCCGAACTATTTTTAAAAGTATTAGAAAGTTTATAATTTTACAATTAACAATTAACTTATGTGCTTTAAGCTTAAGTATTTTTGGCCCATTTTTAGGTATAGATACACCAGTAACGGTTATTCAAATGTTATGGATAAATATGGTAATGGATACTTTAGCAGGTTTAGCATTTGCTTTTGAACCGCCTTTGTTAGAATACATGGAGGAAAAACCAAAAGCTAAAGATGAACCAATTATGAATAATTATATGTATTATCAAATATTATGGACGGGAATATTGTCTTCGTTATTATGTTTCTTCTTTTTAAAAAGTAAACTAATAAGTAATGTTTATAGTAGTCAGGAAGCTTTATTATCTGCTTTCTTTGGCTTATTTATTTTTATAGATATATTTAATAGCTTTAATGCACGAACACATAGATTAAACATATTTGCCAATATTAAAAAAAATAAAGTATTTATTTGGATAATTGCCTCTATAGTAATTATTCAAATAATATTAATATATTATGGTGGTCATTTATTTAGAACTACTTCTTTAAAATTTTTCGAATTACAATTAATGATAGTTTTAGCTTCTTTAGTTATTCCAATTGATTGGATTAGAAAAATATATTTAAAAAAGCACAATTTAAATATTGGAGTATAAATAAATATAAATATGGGTAGGCTAATAAGGGAGGTATATATGAAAAAGTTTTTAGGACTCTTAGTTGCGATTATAATTTTAAGTGGCTGCTCAATTGGTAAGGATATGAGTAATACACCAACTAAAAGGGTAGAAGATTATTTAGATAGTTATCAAACATTGGATAGTAATATTTTAAATGATTTAGATATGCTTATTGAAGATAATGAGTATACAGTAGAACAACAAGACAAATATAAAGAGCAAATGAAAAAACATTATCAAAATTTAAAATATGAAATTAAAGATGAAACTATTAATGGTGATAAAGCAACAGTGACTGCTGAGATTGAAGTAATAGATTACAGCGATATTTTTAATTTGACTCCAGATGAAAATGAATATCTAGATGAAAATGGTGAATATAGTGCTGAATTATTTTATAACCACCAATTAGATTTAATGGGCGAGGCTAAAGATACTGTTAAATATACTATTACATTTTATTTAACTAAGGTTGATGATGATTGGTCACTTAATGAACTAAGCGAGTCAGATAAAGAAAAAATACATGGTATATATAAATACTAGTGTATTTTTTTTATGTATATTAGTTATAAATATTATTTATTATTGAGAAACTGTTTTTAAATTGGTATAATTACTCTAATAGGGAGTGATAGAAAATGACTTTATCGAGAGGAATTGTATCATATTGTGATGGGCAATATGGTGAAATACAACATAAAAATGAAAAATACATATTTTTAAAAAAAGATATGATGAATGAAATTTGTAAAGGAGATATTGTTAGTTTTAAAGCAGAAGAAGTGAAAGGTTATAAACGTGCTTATTTTGTTAACAGTTTAGAAAAAAAAGATTATAAGGATATGGATAAAAAATATCAAAAATAATTTGAGAGGTAATATATGTTTTTAGATTTAGAACCATACAAAAAAGCTATTATTGAAAAAATAGAAAGAAAAAATATGATTTTTGAAGATTCTGAATTATTTCTAATAAAAAGTGATAAAGATCTTTATGATAAATTTTCTGAAATTTTAATTGCGAATCCTAATTTAGTTACAGTTGAATTACTGGACCAAATGGACCAAATATTTGATGATCTTGCTGATCTTCTTTTAAATAATTCGGAGTTGTTTGTTGCATATGCCAAGGCATATTTGAAAAGTGGAGAATATTCAGCTGTTTTAGAATTTAGGCAATATGGTGATGAAGCTCAAAATCAAGAAGTTTTAGACTATTTTTTAGAATTAATAGATACGCATCAATTAAAAAAAGGTAAAATAAGAGCATCGAGTGAATTGATTGAATTAGTCATGGAACATAAAAGGTTTGCATTTTTAGATAATATTGGAAGTTGTTCAGAATTTTCAGATTCTCTTCTTGTTAAAATGCAAGAATATTCAAAAACAGTGGAAATTGTACCAGATTTTTTTGTAATGGCTGATAAGCAATTAAAATTAGATTTTTCTAAATATTCAATTTCTGCACTATTACATTTATTTAATATTCAATATCCATATTCTTACCCATTCGATAATAAAAATGCTGATATTTATAAAATTAATAAATTAATTTGCGATAAATTATTTTCTGGTGAATCATTTGACACACAATTATTTAAAGATGAACTTACATTTGATTTCATTAATTTTAATAAAACTAATAGAAAGCCTTTAATTGAGGCTTTAATCAAGTCTATTGGTATTAATTACATTATTATAGAAAGCATATGGAACGATTTTGAAGAATATGAAGATTTGCTTGTTGCAACTATTACCCCGCAGACTAAAATTGGACAATTATATCATTATAAATTTCTTGTTTCAGAGAAAATTTTAAATAAATTAATTGAATGCGGCCTTATTGATGTTGCTTCAAGTTTTTATAATTTTCCTTCGCATATTCCAGAAATAATGGACAAGATAAAATTAGGTGATCCTATGTATCAAGGATTATCTATTGAGTGTGTAGAATCATTAAAACAACACATAGAACTTTTCAAATTGATGACAGAAAAGAATATGTTTAAGACATTTAGCATTGTTGACACTGAAATTAAAGATAATCCTGATTTAAAATTATTTGTATTAAGTGAAATTAGAAGAGGTCGAGATATAGAATTTAATGAAGAATGTTTTGAGATACCTGGATTTTTGGATGAAATAATTCAAGCAAGAAATTGGAAAATATTACAAAAAATTTCTTTTACTCGCTCTATGCAAATATCTATATCTAAAGAATCAATTGATATTTTAATAGATGAGATGAAGAATAATTTTGAACTTGCTAATAGAATTATAAATTATGCAATGTCATTAATTTTATCATATAAAGATTTATTGAATTTTTATCTACGGTCTAGTGGAGAGCTTATAGAAATATTAATTGATAGAATTAATCATAATGAAAATTTAGAATATTTGTATAATGAAGAAGTATACGATTTAGTTAAAGATTATTATAGTAAAAAACATTCTTTAAATTTAGAGCATTTAGATATTATTTTTCACAAGTTTGGGGCAAGAGTCATTAGATATTTTGATAATAATATCCTTCATCAATTAATTAATTTAGAATCAAGTGAATTTTCTAAGTTTATAGATATATTTGCTGATGAAAAAATTAAATTAAGTGACTTAGCAAACATATATGATTCATTAATGCAATACAAATTTTCGAAAGAACATAGTGAGGTAATTAATATATTTGCTGACATTATGCATTCGTTGGAAGATGGCAATAATATCTACATACAAAAACTAGAATACATTTATGAAATTTTAGATGATAAGTTTTTTAATAAATTTAAAGATGCATACCCAGAACTATTAGGAAAAATTAAGAATGATCCTAAAAACTTTTTGCTGAATTTAGTTAATCAAATTCAAAATGGTAAAGAAAATAGAGATGAATATATTGAAATTTTACATTTTATTACTAATTATTATATTGCTACAAAGAGAGAAGAATATCGCAATAAATGTAATATGTATACAGATAGTTCTTTAGATTTACCTTATGATTTGAATGAAACGGACTTAGAAAAAAAATTAATTGATAATTTCTTTTATGAAGATATTCACAAAACTATAATCAAGGGAAAATTAGTGGAACGTGGCTTAAGTGAAGATTTAGCCGAAAAATGCATTTTATATTTTTTAAGTAAGAAAGATAAAAGTGATAGTGATCAAAATGTCGAAATTAGAATTTTATTAAATAAGAAGTTAACATTTAGTTTAGATGATGTGAAGGAAATCAAAAAACATTTAAAAGAATTAAGCTTAATTTGTCGTGAATATGCTAAAGTAATGATTGGCCGTGAGAAATACGTTGAATTTTTAGATAATCAAGGCTGGGTTGAGAGAATATATAAAGCTCCAAAAGATGCTCAAGATATTTTTCAACTACTAACAAGTATTAATATTAATGCTTTAAAAAACACTTTAGCTAATCCTGCAGCTTATGATTCATTATTACAAACAATGCATAAATATAAAGTTCATTTATTACCTGAAGGCTTTCAAACAATATTAGAATCGCCAAATATTGAAATATCTGGAAGCTATAACAATTTAAGTAGTTTCATTTCTTATTATGATAAAATATATGAGGCAGAAAGATCAAGACTAGAAAGTCAGGGAAAAGATACCTCAAATATATTGTTGAAGCCTGTTAGCATCTTTATTTATAGTGAAGTATATTCTAGTGTATCGAGTGTCTATTCACAAGTATTAGGTTCAAAAGATGCAAGTTTAATAAAGACAAATCCGGGTCCTAATGCGGCTATGAATAAAACTTCAGGTAACATAAGATTGGATGAAGCTGTAAAAAAAACATTAAGTAATTTTAAGCGTATGGCTGTAACAATTCCATCATTTGCGACAAATGTTTCTTTAAGCAATGGTAAGAGTATATATGTAGTAGTTGGTAATTTTACTAATCCTTCTAATGTCACTCATGGCGAACGTACAGGTGCTTGTATGAGAATAGGCGGAGCTGGAGAATCTTTATTTCAATTTTGCCTAGATAATGAGAATGGTTTTCACATTAGATTTGAACACCCAACAACAGGAGAATATATTTCAAGAGTATCTGGTTTTAGAAATGGTAATACTGTATTTTTAAATGAACTTCGAAGAAGTTGTAATAACGATGCCTATGTAGATGATGAGATTGTCGAGGCTTGTAGAATGGTATCATCTTTACTAATTGAAAAAAGTAAAGACAGTGCTTGCCCAATCGAGAATGTTGTAGTAGAGACTAATTATGCAGTTGACCAAGGTAAATATTCTAAGACTTATTTAGGAGTTTCAAATATTAAAATAGGCTTACCACACTTTTATAGTGATGTTTCTTCAAATGCTCACGTTTTAGCAACCTCTTCAACAACTGCACCGTTTGTGCCATTGAATTTTGATAAATCAAATGTTCCAACTTATTTACCGGCTAGAGAAAAGGCTAGGGAAAGTACCAACTTAAGAGACCTTATAGATATGATAAATAGAGTATCAGGAATTAAAGCATTACTTGCAGGACAAGCTTTAGAAAATATTGAACCTGTCGTTGAAAACGATAGTTTCCTTTATGGCATTGCTAGTAATGATTGGTATATTTATATTGATAATGATTTGGTGATTCATGAAGATTTTATTACGATTGATGAGCGTGTCAAAGAAGAACTAGAAATTGCTAGAAAAAAAGTAGGAGAAATGATACCTATTGTTAAAAAAGAATGCACATATCAGTATTAATTTCATTAAATTTTATTATTAATAAAAAGGACTAATTTAGTCCTTTTTTTCATATGCTTTTTATAGGTGATATAGTGAAGAAAATAATTCTAATTATACTATTATTAATAATTCCTTATCATGTTATAGCTATAGAAACATCGGCAACGAGTGCTATTTTAATGGATATGGACTCTAAAAGAATATTATATGCAAAAAATATTCATGAACAAAGAAGTGTTGCTAGCATTTCTAAAATAATGACTGCTGTTTTAGCAATTGAATCAGGAAAACTAGATAATATTGTTACGATTGGTGATGAAATAGATCAAAGTTATGGATCAGGTATATATATTCAAAAAGGGGAGCAAATGTCATTAAGAGACTTAGTATATGGCTTAATGCTTAGAAGTGGAAACGATGCCTCATATGCGATTGCAAAATATGTAGCCGGTGATAACTTCGTTAATTTAATGAATCAAAAGGCAAAAGAAATAGGAATGAAAAATACGATATTTAATAATCCTAATGGGTTAGATGAACAAAATGGTAATTATTCAACTGTTTATGATATGGCATTACTGACTAGTTATGCAATGAAGTTAGAAGAATATAGAAAAATTGTTGCTACTAAGATTTATCGTGTTGAAACAAACAAAAATACCTATATTTGGAATAATAAAAATAAACTATTATTTATGTATGATTATACAACTGGTGGTAAGACGGGATTTACTCAAAAAGCTAAACGTACTTTGGTTGGAACTGCAAGTAAAGATAACTTAAACTTAGTAGCTGTCACTTTAAATGATGGTAATGACTTTAGCGATCAAATAGATTTATTTGAATATGGATTTAATAATTATCAAAATATTCAAATTTTTAATAAAGGGTATTTAAATATTTACGATGATTTATATTATGGAAATTATTATTTAAAGGTTACTGAAAAATATTCTTATCCTATAAGTAGTGATGAGACAGTTAATATTAAATTTAAATTAGATGATAATCCCCATGAAGGAATAGTTGGCACATGTGATATTTTAGTTAATAACGAATTAGTTAAAAGCTTAGATATACATGCTATCAAAATTAAAACACATGCATTTAGTTTAATGGAATGGTTTAAAAAAATATGGTAAGTAAGATTTGGGGTTATTTCATTGTTATTGGTATTGTTTATAGTTTTATATTTGGTGATGTAATTGCTTTAAATGAAACAATTTTAAACAGTACTAAAACTAGTTTAGAGTTAATATTACAAATATTTCCTGTAATTGCTTTATGGCTTGGTATAGCTGAAATAGCAACACAAAGTGGCATATTATCAAAGTTATCTAATTCTTTATCTAGAATTCTTCATCCTTTATTTCCTGAAATACCTAAGAATCATATATCACTGAATTATATTGCTAGTAATATAATTGCCAATTTATTTGGGCTTGGAAATGCGGCAACTCCATTTGGTTTAAAAGCTATGAGTAGTTTACAAGAGTTAAACAAAGATAAAACGCGTGCTAGTCGCAGTATGATTACTTTTACTTCAATTAATACTAGCGGAGTTACAATTGTTCCAACAACTATTATTGCTTTAAGAATCTTATATAAAAGTAATAGTCCAACAATTACAGTTATATCTACATTAATTTCAACATTAATTGCCACAGTTTTTGCCCTTATTATTGATAGATTAATAGCAGGTCGATATCATGAGTGATTATGTATTACCATTGATTGTACTCATAATAGTATTTTATGGGATAATAAAAAAAGTAGATTTATATGATGCATTTATTAAGGGAAGTAAAGAATCATTCAAAATGTCTTTTACAATATTTCCTAATTTATTAGCGATGCTTTTAAGTGTTAATATTTTTGTTAATAGTGGATTATTAGAGGATATGGTTAATTTTTTATTACCTTTTTTAAAAGTACCAATCGAAGTAATCTCATTAATGATTATGCGCCCAATAAGCGGTAATGCCACTTTAGCTCTTTTAAATACAATTTATACTAAATATGGTGTTGATAGCTTTTACAGTTTATTAGGATCAACAATTCAAGGTTGTACTGATACTACTTTATATGTTTTAGCACTTTATTATGGTAGTGTAGGAATTAAAAACACGCGCTATGCTTTGCGTGTCAGTTTATTAGCTGATATCGTTGGTATTGTTAGCAGCCTTATAATATGTTATTTACTATTTTTTTGAACTTTGGTATAATCTTATTGGAGGAATTAATATGAAAAAAATATTAATGATATCTATGCTATTAGTAGCAATTACTTTAACAGGTTGCGATAATAATAGATTAGTATGTACAATGGAAGACAATTCGATTGCAAATATAAAATCTGAAACAGAATATACTTTTTCATTTAAAAGTGATGACAAGATTACTAATGCATCAATGACTA
Organism: uncultured Bacilli bacterium; assembly: GCA_944350495.1. Taxonomy (GTDB): domain Bacteria; phylum Bacillota_I; class Bacilli_A; order RF39; family UBA660; genus UBA5578. Next base: position 111,056 of record CALVOZ010000002.1, on the reverse strand, counting down.
CTAAAGTTACTTTAGATGGTGATTATAATAATTCTACATTTATTTCGAATTATTCGGAAATGGCTAAGAGTGCGGCTTCAACATATAATGAAACAGACGGTGTTAACGCTGCAGTTACTAACAAGAAAAATGTTATAACATTAAAAGTAAAAATGGAAGCAAGCCAAATGAATGATACAGCTATTGAAGAATATGGTTTGAATTTAAATAAGGAACAAATCAAAAAAGAAATGGAAGATGCTGGATATACTTGTAAATAGTATATCTTTAATTTTATAGGTGAGTTATGGAAAGAATACAGAAAATAATAGCGCAATCGGGATATTGCTCTAGACGAAAAGCAGAAGAATTAATTATTGCTGGAAAAGTAAAACTTAATGGAAAAATTGTTACAAGATTAGGGACAACAGCTAATGGTAATGATGTTATTGAAGTAGAGGGTTTCACTATTGAAAATAAACAAGAAAAAATTTATGTTTTATTAAATAAACCACGAGGAGTTGTAACTTCAACTAAAGATGATAAACACCGCAAGGTTGTTACTGATTTAATAAATATTCCAATTAGGATATATCCAGTTGGACGACTTGACTATGATACTACTGGAGTATTATTATTAACAAATGATGGGGTATTAACTAATGAGTTATTACATCCAAGCAATAATATTGAAAAAGTATACGTAGCTAAGATAAAAGGAATATTGACACCAGGTCATAAAAAAACTTTAGAAGCTGGTGTTGTAATTGATGGCTTAAAAACAGCAGCAGCTAAAGTAAAAATAAAGAAAGTTGATAAAAAAGCTAATACTTCAATTGTTGAGGTAACGATTCATGAGGGAAGAAACCATCAAATAAAGAATATGTTTAAGGCACTTGGATATGAGGTTGAAAAATTAAGAAGAGAAAGATTATTATTTTTGACTTGTAATGGACTTGCTACTGGTGAATATCGCTTTTTATCAATTAAAGAAGTAAAAAGATTATATAGTGAGATTAAAAAGTAATCTTGCTTTTTTTTGACATATAAATAATTTTACATTATAATATCCTAAAATTTAGAGAGAATATTACTTTTAGCGGAGCAAGTTGAAGATAAAATTATGCTTAATGTTCATAATCAAACTTTGTTAAATAGAGAATTTGATAGTACATATTAGAAAATTGCTTTGAATGAGGGCAGAAAGTGGAATGAAAAGTACGATATCATTTATGGTAAATTACAGTACTCTCCCAATATTCTCTAGAGTGAAACCAAAGACGAAAGAGATTTTATATCGCTTTTAGATCAAAAAATGTTTAGCGTATGGAAGAGAATATAGTTCTGATTATTCATTAAAAAAATCAACTTTATAAGTTGATTTTTTATTCTTCTTCACTTTCTTCTTCGATGATTGCTGAAACAGGGCATCCTTCTAATGCGTCTAAACAATCTTCATTTAATTCTTCTGGGATTTCTTCAATTATAACTTCAGCTAACCCTTCATCATTAATTTCAAAAACATCAGGGCATGTTGCTTGACAAGCTCCACAACCGATGCAAATATCTTTGTCAACTCTTAATTTCATCTAAATAACCTCCAATAAGATTATAAATAAAAAGCGGTTAAATTGCAATAAGAACTTTAAAAAACGGTATAATTATGATATATTTAATAGTAGGTGATAGTATGGCAAGTAGAATGGATCGTTATCAGGGACAAGCTGGTAGAAGTACTAGAAATGAAAATTTATATCGTCGTCTAAGTGAATCTGGAGATTATTCAAATATTGAAGGAATTGCTACAATTGATAAAACTAATGAAATAGATATCACCCGTGTTAAAGAAATGCTTAAAAATAGAGAAAACTATCAAAAGCAAAGACAATATAGCCGCTTTATTGAGGAAAAACCTGAAGTTGAAGAACAATCTACCTCACCAATCGAAGAAGAAAAAAACTATGATATTAAAGAAGTCTTAGATAAAGCAAAAGAAACTCATTATGAGCCTAATGAAGAATATCGAAGTCTTAAAAATATTAGATATGATATTTTAGACCGCTTAAATTTAAAAGCGACACCTGAAGAAGAACAAGAATTAAAAGAATTAATTGATACTATTGCAATGCGAAATATTCAGGAAAATGGCGATGATTTAGGTTTATTAGATGATTTAAAATCTGATACTATGGTTGGTGACGTTACATCAATTAAGAAAATTATCAATGATGCTAAAGAAGAAGAAGCAAAATTAGAAGAAAAACAAAAAGAAGAAGAAAGAGAAGAAGAATTTAATACTTCTGAGTTAGATAAATCTTTCTATACTTCAAGTATGGAATTTTCAAGTAAAGATTTTGAGGGCTTAAAAGACCTTGGTCAAAATTTAAAAAAGCACAATACTTTACTAACTATACTAATTGTAATTTTTGTATTATTAATAGTAACAGGCATATTGATATTTATAGTTAAATAATTAAGAATGATTTATCATTCTTTTTTTAATAAATATTTTTATAGATAATAAAAAAATTAAAATTGTAAAACAAATAGAAAATATATTGGATATAATGTATGTACTATTATTAGTTGAAGCACTATTAGTTAAAAATAGTAGATTTGTAGTTATAAATAATATTATTGGTATTAATAATTGTTTACTACCTTTTTTAATGTTCAATAATAAATTACAATTCTTTAAACCTATAACACAAAAGATAAATATATCAAAGATGCATTGAATAGCCAATAAGTTTTCTAACCTTATATTAATAATGCCTTCATATGAGCGTTTTAAGATATGAAATTCAGGATATTGATAAATTAAACATAAATCTATTCCTAAGATGCCAACTATTGTTATCATGGTTATAAATAGGGAAAAAGCGGATAATAAATATCCTTTATACATACTGTTGATAATATTATTATTTGGATAAATTAAAATCATAAAAAGTGGCATAATATGAAATCCTATGTATGAATAAGTAGGCGTAAAGATTTGATTGTTAAAAATTGGTCTAAAATTATCAATATCAAAGTTAAATATTAGACCTAATACACTAGCAAAGAATAAAAATATAGCAAAATAAAATAAGATTAGGGAGGTTCTAGCAATAATATTAATATCTTTAGATACAAGTAAGGCTATGGGGATAATAAAAGAAAGTAAAATAATAAAATTAGGAGTCTTTGAAAGAAATTGACTAGTAATAAAATTTGATAAATTAGAAAAAGCAATTAAAGTTATAAAAAAGAAAAAAAGTAACATAAATAGAATAATAAGTTTATACATTTTAGGAAATATAATTTTAATTTTTTCTGTTATATTCTTATCACTTTCATAAGTAGCAATATGTTTAATTAATAATAGTGGTATTATGCCAATTAAATATGAAAGGATGATAACTATCCAACTATCTTGTTTAGAAGTTTCTAATAATATTGAAAAAGAAACACCAATAAAATTAGCTCTTAATACAAAGTATATAAGAGATGTATATGATAAATTACGATTCATAATTAATAGTACTTTGCTCTAATGTACCTTTACTTGTATATTTAAAATCGGTTATAACTTCAATTTCAATATTTGTAAACTCCTCATTCCAAGATTTAATTTTATTATATTCTTTAGGATATTTTTTATAATACATATTTCCAAAACCAAATATATCGGTTTGATATTTTTTAGCAAGTTTAATTGCTGATTCAATGTGTTCTTTCATTTTCATCTCTACTTTCTTTTCTAAATCTTTAATTACCTTATCATCTTCAATATCAATATTACAATTAATTTCTATTATGTCCCCTTTAGCACTAGCATTAATAATAATTTTATCCTTAGTTAGATCGTATTTAACTTTATAGTCATTAGAGTTTGTAACAAAATATCCATCTTTATAATTTATTGTAAAATAAAGATTAGTAATTTCACCTAAAACCATATTTATGCCAATACTTTCTTCCTTGTTTGACCAAGCTACTAATTTATCACCTTTGAATAAAGAAATAGTATCAAGTTTAGTATAAGCATCTTGTTTAGGTTTATCTAAACTATCAGGCTTTTCTCCTAAATCGCTGTTACCGACAACTATGATACTATTCATAATTGGTTCAAATCCTGTTTCAAAAAATTTAGAAATAAAAAGATTAAAATTAGCATCACTTACTTTAGCTTGTAATTCTTCTGATGTAGATACATTAGAAGTAATGTTTTGAGATGGGTATTCAGCTAATGGCGAAAGAATAGATAATACATCATCTGGATTATCATCCTTAGTAATTAGTAAATAGAAATTCTGGTGGGATTGTGGTTCTCTTAATAAAAAATCGATTAAGTTAGAAATTCCTTTTTGCGCCAATTCTTCAGAAATTATAACTACTGATAGATGACTTATATATAGTTCTTTTGGGCTCATTAAACTTATGTCTTTAATTGCATCATAAATACTATCTCCATGTCCAGTTATGATACTAGTTTTTGTTTGTTCATTTTCGTTTTTATTACCATTTGCTATTAAAAATGAAATCTTATATTTATTATCTTCAATATCAACAGCCATTCCTGTGACAATAGCATATTCATTTAATTCTTGATAATTCCAGCAACCTGATGTCAATAAAAGTATCAATATTATAAAAAATTTCCTCATTATTTCACCCTTGTAATATTTTTAGTAAAAAAACTATTTCTTTCTTTCCTTTTATTAGTTCTAGAAAGAATAATACTATCTTTTAAACTATTTTTATTAAGTGGACTAAAAGGCGCTAAATATGGCGTTTTTAAACTGTCTAAACTCGCTAATTCTATAATTAATATTAATAGAGCACATACGATACCTATAATGCCAGTAAAAACGGTAGAAACAATAAATAATAGTCGCCATTGTCTTATTGCATTTATAAAATCCATATCGGTAAAAACCATTTCACAAATTGATGTAATAGCTACAATAATAATAACAAAAGGTGAAACAATTCCTGCTGTAACAGCCGCATCACCTAGAATTAAAGCACCAACAATACTCATACTAGTTCCACTAGCATTTGGAGATTTAATATCCGCTTCTCGTAATATTTCAAAGAAGATTACAAAGATAATAACTTCCATAAAAGTAGGAAAAGGAACTTGACTTCTCTGGGTTGCTAAAGAGATTAATAATTGTTCAGGAATCATTTCCTGATTAAAAGTCATAACTGCAATATAAATTGCGGGCGTTAAAATTGTAATAAAAAAAGCAATCCATTTTAAGATTCGACTAAAAGAAGAGCTGATTGAGCTTTGATAATAATCTTCTGATGTTTTAAAAAAGTCTGACAATAAGGCTGGTACAATTATGACATAAGGAGAATTCTCAACCATGATGACAATTTTACCATTTAAAATACTTTGACAAGCTAAATCAGGCCTTTCGGTACTAATGATTTTAGGAAAAAGTGACCTTTGATTATCTATTAGAAAGTCTCTTAAATAACCACTGTCAAGAATAGCGTCAATATCAATACTACTTAGTTTACGAATAATCTTTTTAACATTTTTTTGATTAGCAATATCTTCAATATAAATGATAGAAGTTTTAGTATTACTACGACGTCCTATTTTTATTTCATTAATACGTAATTTTGGATCTTTAATCCTTTTTCTAATTAATCCCAAATTTGTTGCGTTATTTTCGGTGAAACTATCTTTTGGCCCTCTAATTAGTGGCTCTGATGTTGACTCAGTAACACCGCGATCTAATTTTAATTTAGTCTCTATAACAATATATTTTTGTTCCCCATTTATAAACAAACATGTGTAACCCGATGCTAAATAATAATAACATTTATTAATATCATCTATTATTTCAATATGACTGTTGTATATATTATTTTCTAATTCATTAATTAAATCATTAATATTATTAATTTTAGTTATACTTTTAAGTAGAAAATTACTAACTTTATCATCACTGCTAACGCTTTCTAAATATATATAACTAATATTATTTAAACTTCTTATAATAATATCAGAACTATTACCAAGATTGCTTTTAATTAATGTTATATATTCATCATTAGTCATATAATTCACCATTTTTATTATTAGTTGATAATTATTTTTTATACTAAGTGATTTTTTTTTAATAAAATGGTATGATAAATAGTAGGTGATACTATGAGAAAAAAAGGACCATTAAACTTTTTTGAAGAGATATTAGAAGTACCAAGACCTTCTGGGCAAGAAGAAAAAATTGCAGGATATTTAGTAACTTTTGCTCAAAAACATAATTTAGAATATTATGTAGATAAATATTCTAATGTTATTATTAAGAAAAAAAGTACTTTACCATATATATGTGAACCTATTATTTTACAGGCTCATATCGATATGGTATGTAATAGTTTAGATAATTTTGATTTTAGTAATAACGCAATTAGATGGTATAAAGAAGATGGATTTTATCGCGCTTTTAAATCAACCTTAGGTGCTGATAATGGGGTAGGAATGGCTATTATTTTAGCTATACTTCACGATGATTCATTGATACATCCCCCAATCGAAGCAGTATTTACTTCATCAGAAGAAACAACAATGAATGGTGCTAAATTTTTAGATTATAGCAAATTATTAGGGAAAAGATTAATTAGTTTAGATGGAACAGAAGAAAATAAAATAGACGTTTCAAGTGCCGGAATGGCTACAATCACAACTAAAAAAGATGTAACTTTTAATTTAAATCATGATATAACATATCAACTTAGTATAAGTGGGTTATTAGGTGGACATTCAGGGGATGATATAAATAAAAAACGTGGTAATGCGATTAAAATATTAGCAGATATTTTAAAGGATGTCGAAGATATTAAAATTGTTAATATTGAAGGTGGTAGTAAAGTTAATGTAATACCAAGCAGTGCTAAATGCGTGTTTCAAACAAAGAAAGATATTAGTCAAGAGATTAACTTCTTTAAGGATATGTACCAAGAATTATATCCAAGTATAAAAATAGATTTTAGAAGAGTAAAAGAAAGGGAAAATATAATCAATACTGATGATAGTTATGAAATATTAAGATATTTAAGCAGATTAGAAAATGGCGTATTAAAGAAAAATGAAGTTAATTTTCCTTTAACTTCAAGCAATCTAGGATTTGTTAAAATTCAAGAAAATCAAGTTATAGTAGGAATTAGTATTCGTAGTTCAATTGTTGGGTTTGAAGATTATTATGTTAGTAAAGTTCAATCACTATCGAGAAGAAACGGATTTAAGTTTACCTTAGAAGATAAAGCACCATTTTTTACTTTTAAAGAAGATTCACCTACTAGAAATTTATTAATGAAGACATATAAAGATTTATATAATAAAGACTTAAAATTAGTTGATGTTCATGCCGGTTTAGAAGGAGGAATTTTTGCAGCAGAAATTAAAGATTTAGATTTATGTGTAATAGGTGCTAATCTTTACAATATTCATTCATATATGGAATCGGTAGAAATAGAATCTATCAATCGAGTTTATAAATGGCTTGTTACAACTTTAGAAAATATGGAATAAAAAAAGCATCGTTTAACGATGCTTTTTATTTTGCTTATATTCTTCTAAGGTTTTAATATTTTTATCGTGCATTTCTTTAGCAATTTCGTTTCCTACATATCTAAAATGCCAATACTCATATTTAAATCCTGTAATATGAGTACAATCTTTAGGATATCTTAAGATAAAGCCAAATCGCCAAGCGTTATTATTCATCCACACTATTTCAGGCATATCTTCTGATAATTTATCAGTATATTCTCCATTCTTATAAACGGAAATATCAATTGCTAAACCGGTTTGATGCTCACTCGTTCCTGGTAGAGCTACAAAAGAATAAGCTTGATTACCATTATATTCAAGATAATGATTCAAAATATCCATTTGATAATTATAACTACGATAAGCGGAATCAATAACAATATGATGTCCATCTAATTTAGCATTCACTTGCAATTTAAAAAAAGCATCTAAAGCAGTTTTATTAACTAACGTTTTATGATTATGATCTATCTTGGAACCATTATATTCGCTATATTCAACTAAATCACAAGGAATATAATTTTTATCTAGTGGATGTTCTTTATTTACTAATATACTGTAATCCATCTTAAAACAATCCTACAATTTTCTTTTCATCATTTAAATCAATATTTTGATAAGCTGGTGTTTTAGATAATCCAGGCATAGTCATAATATTACCCATATATACAACGATGAAGCCTGCTCCAGCTGATACTTTCATATCTCTAACCGTAACTTTAGAATCTTTAGGATATCCTAATTTTTTAGGATCATCAGTAATAGAATATTGTGTTTTAGCAATACAAATAGGTAAGTTACTATATCCTAATTTTGTGATTTTTTTCATAGATTCAATTGCTTGTTCACTATAGATTACTTCTTTAGCATGAAATATTTCATTTGAAATTTTAAATATTTTATTTTCAATAGAATCATTTACATCGTATAAGAAGTTGAACATTGATGGTTCTTTACACAAATTTATAATTTTTTTAGCAAGTTTAACTGCACCTTTGCCACCTTTAGCATAAGCTTCGCAAATTTCAAAATCGCAATTTAAATTTTTAACAAACTTTTTAACAATATTAATTTCTTTTTTAGTATCAGTATCAAACTTATTTAAACATACAATAACGTGATTGCTATATTTTTTCATATTTTCAACATGTGCTTCTAAGTTGCAAATACCTTTTTTCAAATATTTAATATTTTCATCTTTTAATTCTTCTTTGGGACATAAACCATTGTATTTTAAACTTCTAATAGTAGCATTAACAACAATGCAATTAGGTTTTAAATTTCCAATGCGGCATTTTATATCTAGAAATTTTTCTGCTCCTAAGTCACTACCAAATCCCGCTTCTGTAACAACATAATCAGCATTATTCAAAGCAAAATTTGTAGCAATTAAGGAATTACATCCGTGGGCGATATTAGCAAATGGGCCTCCATGAATGATTGCAGGATTACCTTCTAAAGTTTGAACTAAATTAGGTTTAATTGCATCTTTAAGTAAAACGGTAAGCGACCCGTCAACTTTTAAATCTCTAGCAAATACTGGTTTATTATCGTAGTTGTAGGCAATTAAAATATTTCCTAATCTTTTTTTTAAATCAAAAATATCCCGTGCTAAACATAAAATAGCCATAATTTCTGATGCAACGGTAATGACAAATGAATCTTTACGAGCAAAGTTATTATTACCTAGTCCAATTTCAATACTTCTTAGAGATCGATCATTTATATCCATTGCTCTTGGAAATATAATTGTTTCGGGATTAATATTTAATTCATTTCCTTGATATAAATGATTGTCTAAAGCTGCACATAATAAATTGTTTGCGGCTGTAATTGCGTGCAAATCACCTGTGAAATGCAAATTGATATCTTCCATAGGCACAACTTGTGCATAACCTCCACCAGTGGCTCCACCTTTAGTACCAAATACTGGACCTAAAGAAGGTTCTCTAAGTGCAACTAAGCTTTTCTTTTTTAAACGACATAGAGCATCATGTATTCCAATACTTATGGTAGTTTTTCCTTCACCGTATGGCGTAGGATTTATCGATGTAACTAAAATTAATTTTCCTTCTTGCTCTTTTACAACATTTGGAATATTTATTTTAGCTTTGTATTTCCCGTATACTTCTAAATTTTCTTTTTTTAATCCAATTTTTTTAGCAATCTTTTCAATAGGGATTAATTTCTTTTGATTAGCTATCTCGATATCAGTCATTTTTCCACCTCTAAAAGAATTATAACATATTAAGTTTAAACGTGAAAACTTTACTTTGATATTTTGATATATTATAATATCAACAGGTGATTATATGGCTAACATAATAGAAATAACTGATATGACTTTAAGCCATGGTAATAAAAAATTATTTGAAAATTTTAATTTATGTATTGAAGAGGGTAGCTTTGTAACTATAATGGGGGCAAATAATACTGGAAAGAGTAGTTTGGTATACGCAATATGTGGATTATTACCTATACAAGGAACAATTAAAGTAAATAATAATTTAGTTCATTATAATACAAATTTAACAAATGAATTTATAGGGTATGTTTTAAACGAAACTGTTGGTGTATATAACACTGATAGAGTTATTGACGAATTATACTTAAACGCTAGTTCTAAATATGACGTTGATTTGATTATAAATAGATTAAATTTAAAATTAATTATTCAAAAAAATCCTCATCACATGAGCGTTGGTGAGCAACAATTGTTGACTTTAGCAATCGAATTATTAAAGAATCCTCCTATATTAATTATTGATAATGCTTTAAATATGTTGGATTTAAAAACTAAAGAAAAAGTAATGAAAACTTTAAATTTATATAATAAAAAGGGAATGACCATTATAAACATTACTCAAAATAGTGAAGATATATTATATGGCAATCAAGTAGTACTTATTAACGATGGTCAAGTTGTATTTCATGATACATTAAAAAAAGCCTTAGATAATGAAAAAACTTTTATGAATGCTAAAATAGGTTTGCCATTTATGGCAGAATTATCTACTAAATTAAAATATTATGGAATAATATCTAAAATAGAATTAAATAAAACTAGATTGGTGAGTATGATATGGAAATAAAAGTACAAAAAGTTAATCATTCATATAGTCGACAAGAGGAATTAATTTTGGAAGACATTAATTTAAAATTGGAATCTAATAAAGTGACTGGTATTATTGGCAATAATGGTAGTGGAAAGAGTACTCTTCTAAATTTATTGGCTTGTAATATTTTACCAAATAAAGGTAAAGTTATGTTTGATGCGACTTCCTATTCTAGGAGATGTGATTATGAAACTATAATCAAATTAAAAAGTAATATTGGATATTTACCACAAATTATTGATGAGCCAGTATTCACTGGCGTTGTTAGAGATGAAATTATCGGACAATTAAGAGAAAAAAATATAAATATTACTGAAGATAAAATTATTGATATATTTAAGCAATTAGGAATTGATATAAAATTTCTTGATGAATATTATTATCTTTTAAGTGATGGTCTAAAAAGACAAATAATGTTAGCTAGCATATTCTTAAATGATCCTACAATTATTATTTTAGATGAACCTAGTACTTATTTAGATAATAGTGCTAAAAAAAATCTAATTAACTATTTAATAAAAATTAAAAAATTGGAAAATAAATTAATAATTTTAGCTAGTAATGATATAGACTTTATAAATAGAATATCTGATAAAGTTATTATACTTAAAAATAAAAAAGTAATAAAATTTGAAAATAAAAATGATTTGTTTAAAGATGTAAACTTTTTTGTAGATAATAAATTACCAATCCCTCAAATAGTAGAATTTGAATTTTTAGCGCATTCTCAAAAGGGTGTTTATTTAGGTTATCGTGATGATATAAACGATTTAGTTAAAGATATTTTAAGAAACGTATAGAGGTGATGTATGCGATATTTTATAATTTTTTCATATGATGGTTCTAAATATAATGGTTATCAAAAACAGCCAAATAAAAAAACAGTTCAGGGAGAATTAGAACAAGTTTTAAAAAAAATAAATAGTAATAACACTGTAAGTGTAAGTGCTAGTGGGAGGACGGATGCTGGAGTTCATGCAATAAATCAGTGTGCGCATTTTGATTTAAGAAATGATATTGAAGAATCAAGATTGAGAAAAAGTATAAATGGTTTATTACCGAAGGATATATATATTAAAGCATTAAAAAAAGTTAGTGATGATTTTCACGCTAGATTTAATGTCAAGGCCAAAGAATATATTTATAAAATAAACATGGGTGAATATAATCCAATTGAGTGTGAATATATTTATCAATATAACAAAAGTTTGAATATTGAAGAAATGAAAAGGGCTTTAAAGTATTTAGAGGGAACTCATAACTTTAGGTCATTTACTAAAGCAGATGATGTAAAAGATGATTATAGACGTACTATTATGAAAACAGATATTACTATAAGTGCAAAAGATAAAATTACAATTTCATTATTAGGGAATGGTTTTATGAGGTATATGGTTCGTAACATTATTGGCGTTTTAATTGAAATAGGTGAGGGTAAAAGAAAGAGTGAAGATATAATTGCAATTTTAAAATTAGAAGATAGAACTAAAGCTGGGAAAACCGCTCCAGCTCAAGGATTATATTTAAATAAAGTTATTTATTAAGATAAGTATAAACTTATCTTTTTTTGTATATATATTTAATATGAAAAATACAATTAAATATTATTATAATCTTGAGATTGAATCTATTGTTTATAAAAATAATAAATATTATTTAGATGATTATGTATTATATCCAGTTTATAAGGAAATAAATATGGCTATTTATAATTACATTAAGAGTAGAATAATTGGCAATTATGAAATAATTTTAAATAAAGATAGTAATGTGATAACTACAATAGATAAGAAAAATTATGTATTACTAAAAAAAATAAATAATATTTTACTTAATTACAACAATTTAGAATTTTATACTTTATATATGGGAGATAGAAAAGTAATTCCGTGGGATGAAATGTGGGAAGAAAAAATTGACTATTATGAAAAGCATATTAAAACTATTGATTCTAAGCTTTTAAAAGAAATGTTTCATTATTATGTCGGTTTAACTGAAAATGCAATTCTATTATATAAGATGGTAAAGAAAGAAGAAAATACCTTTTTAAGTCATTCAAGATTAAATGAAGATGATTATTTAAATCCAATCAATTATATTGTTGATTATCGTGTTAGAGATTTAGCTGAATATACAAAAAAACTAGTATTTAGTAAAAAACTAGTGTTAAATGATTTATTTAAATACATAAAAAATAATAATTATACTAACTATGAATATGTATTGTTATTTATTAGATTATTATATCCATCGTATTATTTTGATTGTTATGAAGTTGTTGTAAATACAGGTGAAGATAATATATTAAATAATTATGTAGATAATATTGACAATTATGAGCAATTTTTAAATGATGTATATAATTATTTAAATCAATATGTAGATATTCCTAAAATAGATTGGTTAATAAAAAAAAGTTTATCAAATGATAAACTTAGAATTCATCCATATCAAAAGATAGTAGATTAACAACTTCTTCGACCTCTGGAACTTCTTCTTGAATGGCTGCCTCTATTCCGTCTTTAAGTGTTATATCAATCATATGGCAGTTAGCACATGCTCCTGTTAATCGGACATAGACAATATTATTTTCATATTTTACAAATTGAATATCTCCGCCATCACTTATTAAGTATGGTCTTAATTTTTCAATAATTTCAATTATTTTTTCTTCTTGTTCCATTTCTCTCACCGGTTTTATTATATATAAAGAAAAAGTAGATGTAAACCCTTTTTTTCTTTATATTTTTATGTTATAATCTAACTGGTGGTTGGATGACGAAATATAAAAAAGGAAAGATCATCCGTGGAACAGTCACTGGAATAGAATCTTATGGTGTATTTGTTTCTTGTGATGAATATTATAGTGGATTAATACATATTTCTGAAATCTCACATGGCTTTGTAAAAAATATAGGTGACTATGTAAGTATCGGGGATGTTATTAATGTTGAAATCCTAGAGGTAGATGAAGAGTTAGGCCAACTGAAACTTAGTATTAAAAATATTGATTATAAAAAAAGTAGTGCAAATAGACGAAGAAAAATCAAAGAGACAAGTCAGGGTTTTTCTAGTCTTGCTTATCATTTACCATTATGGATTGATGAAGAATTAAAAAAAATAAAAAATAACTTAGAATTGCTTGACAAATAAAATTTGCTATGGTATATTTTATACTGTCAATGTTTTTTCCGGGCGATTAGCTCAGTTGGTTAGAGCACCTGCCTTACAAGCAGGGGGTCATAGGTTCGAGTCCTATATCGCCCACCATTATGTGCCGGAATAGCTCAATTGGTAGAGCAACTGACTTGTAATCAGTAGGTTGTGGGTTCAAGTCCTATTTCCGGCACCATTTTTATGGAGGGATAGCGAAGTGGTCAAACGCGGCAGACTGTAAATCTGTTCCTTCGGGTTCGATGGTTCAAATCCATCTCCCTCCACCACTTTTATGTTATTGCCTCGTAGCCAAGCGGTAAGGCACCACACTTTGACTGTGGCATGCGCTAGTTCGAATCTAGCCGAGGCAGCCATCTTATATTTCTTATGTTCCGTTAGCTCAGCCGGTAGAGCATTTGACTTTTAATCAAAGGGTCTGGAGTTCGAATCTCCAACGGGACACCATCTTATGTGCCTGAGTGGCGAAATTGGTAGACGCACAGGACTTAAAATCCTGCGGGAGTCAAATCCCGTGCCGGTTCAAGTCCGGCCTTAGGCACCATTTAAAAATTACTAGATAGAAATATCTAGTTTTTTTGTAATTATATGCGTAAATATGTATATATATATTAATGAAAGCAAGAAATTTTAAAAAAATGAAACTTTAGGTTGACATTATTAATTTGTTTATGCTATAATTCATTTGTATCTTGAAACGGAGAAATACCCAAGTCTGGTTGAAGGGACCGGTCTTGAAAACCGGGAGGTCGGCGACGGCGCGGGGGTTCGAATCCCTCTTTCTCCGCCATTTTGATTATATCGCGGGGTGGAGCAGCTTGGTAGCTCGTCGGGCTCATAACCCGAAGGTCGTAGGTTCAAATCCTTCCTCCGCAACCAATGGTTCCGTGGTGTAGCGGTTATCACGTCTGCCTGTCACGCAGAAGATCGCGAGTTCGATTCTCGTCGGAACCGCCATTTTTTTTGGCTTTGTAGCTCAGTCGGTAGAGCAGAGGACTGAAAATCCTTGTGTCGGTGGTTCAATTCCGCCCAAAGCCACCATTGATTAAATTGTTCGAACTATTCGAATTTTGATATATAGAAATCAATCAAAGTGATTGATTTTTTTATATTGTTATTTGTGATTATCATAGAATAAAGTTCGATAGTTCTATTAACTCTACTGAATTATATTTTACTTTACAATATTAATTGAAAGTGCTATAATTTAGTTGAACAACTAAAAACGATGAAGAAGAAGAGTAAAATAAATTTAATATCTAGAGAATTAATGGTTGGTGGAAATTAATTATTAAATTATTTGAATGAAGCTTTGGAGTAGAATGATGTATACAAGTCATTTCGTTAATCGCGTTAAGATTTCGAGATATAAACAATGTTTATAAATTAAGGTGGTACCACGAAAGATTCGTCCTTATTGGATGAGTCTTTTTTTGTTTTTAATTGAATAAATTGTTAAATTATGGTATACTACGTTTCAGTTGTTTTTGTGCACATATGTGTGCATAATATTAATAATAGATTGTGAGTGTGAAAAAGATGGCAACAAATTTAGTGTTTACAGATGAAGATGAAGAAAGATTTGAAAAATTAAAAGGAGTATATCAAAAAACTTTTCCTGAAAGATTCAGAATATTTTTACGTAAAAGATTTGTATTTAAATTAGCAAGATGCGTCTTAGTAGCAAAAGAGAAGACCTTTTTTCCAGATATGCCAAGGAAAAAATTTATCACAAGATTGTTCAATAACGTCGCGTGGGCAATAAAATATAATTCAGTTAATACCGCATATAATCGTTTTGGTTTAGATATTAAGAATTTTAGAAAAGCAAGTGATTATTTAGATTTTTCTTATGTAAAAAAGGATCGAGCTAAAATTCACCATAAAGATCACCCATTAGTGAAATATAGAAATTTAAATGTTAATACTAGATACTCTATAATTGCTGATAACAAGCATGTATTTTATTCATACGTAGGTAGTATGTTACCAAATAGTGTTCCTAAAACTGCTTTAGTGTTTATGGGTGATAAGGTTATAGCACCTATGGATGACAAGCTTGGAACTAAAAAAGCAATTGAAAAATTACCAGATGGAAAGTATATATGCAAACCGACAATTGGTTCACATGGTGATATGATTGTTTCAATTACTAAAAAAGGTAAAAAAATTACTCTAAATGACCCTAATGTTACAATAGATGATTTGATTGAAGCATCTAAAGATACGTCTTTCTTGATTCAAGAATTCTTAACTCAACATGATGCTATTAACAAATTTAATAGTTCAACAGTTAATACGTTAAGAATCATATCTATTAGATGGAATGAAGAAACTCATATTTTAGCAGCTATGATTAGAATTGGTGCAAGAGAAGACAAAATTGTTGATAACGCTGATGCCGGTGGTGCATTTGTTGCTATTAATCTTGACAAAGGTACATTAAATGAATATGGATATTTTTATAATAAACCAAGAGCTAAAAAGCATCCTATCAGTAATGTAGCTTATAAAGGTTATCAAATTCCATATTGGAAAGAAACTATTCAATTAATAAAGGATTTACATCCAGTTTTATTTGGTTTTGCAACAATTGGTTGGGATATTGCTATTACGCCAACGGGACCAGTTATTGTTGAGATAAATTGGAACTATTCGCTAAAAGGAATCCAAATTTGTAATGGTGGATTAAAACCACGTTGGGAAGAATTAAAGAATAAGTAGGAGTAATTATGTATAGGGGAAAAAAGATATATGATAAAATAACTAAATTTATTAAATTATCTGCTATATGGGTTATAAAAATATTATTTGCACCTAGACATTTTAAAGTAAATATATTTAAGAGTACTTGGTACGCTATTATTGGAGGATTTATGCCTGATCAAGTAGCTTTGTATAACTTAAATATGAAAAATAGAAAAGAATATTTATCTGAATTTGATTGGTACAAATCTCGTTATATAAATGAGCCATATAATTTTATATTAAACAATAAATTAGTATGTACAGACATATTAAAACAATATATAAACGTGGCAGACATATTTGTTGTAAAACAAAAAGGTAAAATTACATCGACAGATAATAAAGTAAAAACATACGAAGATATAATTAAAGAAATAAAAAGAAGAGGCTATGCTTTTATTAAACCTAACAATATGGGTAAAGGTACAGGCGTAGAAAGATTTACATATGAAAATAAGAAGTTCTATGTTGATGCTAAAGAAGTTAGCGAAGAAGAACTAATTAATATTCTTAAAAAGAGAAATGATTACCATATTTGTGAAGGTGTTAAACAAAGTAAATATCTGAATAAATTATATGATAAAACAACTAATACTATTAGATTAGTAACACTTAGAAATCCAAAAACAAATGAGTTTGAAGTATATTCTGCTGTTCAAAGAATAGGTACTAAAGAAACTATTCCAGTAGATAATGGTAGTCGTGGCGGCTTAACTGCTAAAATTGATATTGAAACTGGTATTTTAACATCTGCTAAATGTATTCAAAGAACAGTTGATTTTGATGTGCATCCAGATTCAAAAAATCCAATTAAAGGAGTTAAAATACCAAATTGGAATAAGATAAAAAAAGAAATGTTAGACCTTGCTAATAAATTTCCTTATTTGTATTTTATAGCATGGGATATATTATTAACTGAGGAAGGTATATATATAATTGAGGCCAATACTTCAAGTGGCGTAAATATCTTACAATTATGGGGCGGAGAAAGAAATAAAGGATTAGGAGACTTTTATCGTTACCATCATATTATAAAAAAATAAAATGTTAGTATATGGGGGCAATAATATGGGCAAAATAATTAATAAATTAAAAAAAATAATTCTTGCGAAAGATATTAATTCATTTACAAGGAAAATATTAGTTAAAGTGTATAAAAATGCATTATACGCCAGAATAATTAGACATAAATACTCATCTATAAGGAGATGCGATGATTTAATTAATGCTTATGAACCTGAGTTGAAAAATAATAAAAAAGAAAAGAAAAAGCTTATTAAAGAAATGCTTTATTATCGTAGTATTTACGGAACAACATTAGATGAATATTATATGTTTGATTATCGTCATTCACCTGAATCATCAGCACTAGAATATGTTAATAGTAAAGAACGTAAACAAATACTTAGGTATTTAAATCAAAATACAGCTTTATTTACTTTAAATAAATATGCTACATATAAAATATTTTCTAAATATTATAAAAGAGAAATGGCTTATATAAGAGGAATGCGTGATTTTAATATATTTGAAGATTTTTGTTCAAAACATAAGCAATTTGTAAAAAAACCAGCTGCATCATGCCAAGGTATGGGTGTTGAGTTATTAAATATAGAAGGTAAAGATTTGAAAAAAGTATTTAAGACGTTGGTTATTGAAAATGCTTCATTTATTATAGAAGAAAGAATTGATCAAGATGATGCTATGGCTGTGTTACATCCTCAATCTGTTAATACAGTAAGAATGTTGCCATATCGTGATGAAAAGGGAAAAGTAATTATTCACTATCCTTTCTTAAAAGTAGGACAAAATAGTTCTTTTGTGGATAATGGCGGAGCTGGTGGCATTTTAGCTGCTATCAATCCAAAAAACGGTGTTGTTATTAGTGATGGAATTGATGAATTACGTAATGAATATAAAGTTCACCCTAATACAGGTGTTAAGTTTAAAGGATTCCAAATTTCAAAATGGGATGAATTAGTAAAAATGGTTACAAAGCTTAGTGATATTAGACCTGAAGGAAGATATTTAGGATGGGATGTGGCTTTATCAAAAAAAGGTTGGGTTGTAGTTGAATGCAATAGCTGTACTGCCTTTGTTGGCCAACAAATGCCACTAAAAAGAGGTATTAGAAAAGAATTTGTGGAATTAATTAATTGGGAAAATGTTCCAAACAAAGAGAAATATTTACCTAAAACTAATACCAAAAAGAAGATAAAAAGAAATATTTTTGTTCGTATTAAGAGAAAAATAGGTAGAATCTTATCAAACATTGCCAAAAATAAGGCACCTAAAAATAAATTTGCAAAAAATTATTATTCTAATCGACTATATAATAAATATTATAAAAAAGAAAAGAAAAAGATAATGAAGCAAATTAATATTTACTATAAGAATCATTCTGAAAAAGATATAAAGAATTGTATAAAGGATATGATTTATTCCAAAAATACTTATGGCATTACTTATGCGGAATATTTTATGTTTAAATTTGCTGATAAATCTCATCAAGAAAGAAATTCATATATAAGCGGTAAAGGTAGACATGCATATTTGAAATATTTAAATCAAAATGATTTTTATCATCGCTTTACTGATAAATATGAAACTTATTTATTGTATCAAAAATATTTTAAACGTGATTTAATTTATCTTAATAGCAAAGACGATTTTTATAAATTTGAAGAATTTTGTATTAAGCATAAAGTTATAGTTAAAAAACCAGTTAACTCATCTTTAGGAAAGGGAATAGAATTATTAAATACTAAAGGTATGGATTTAAATATGTTGTTTAATGATTTATTAGAACAACATGGAGAATTTATTTTAGAAGAAAAAATAAAACAAAGTAAAATTATGTCTTCACTTCATCCAGAGAGTGTTAATACAATTCGTGTCATTCCATTTATGAAAAAAGATGGTAGTATAATTATTCATCACCCATTTTTAAAAATAGGTCAAAACGATTCTTTCGTTGATAATGGTGGAGCTGGTGGTATTTTAGCAAGTATTGATGCTAATACTGGCGTTGTAATTAGTGATGGTATTGATGAACATATGAATGTTTATAAAAAACATCCAAATACTAAAGTAAAAATTAAGGGATTCCAAATACCAGATTGGGATGACGTTAAGAAATTAGCTGCTAAATTACTGAAAGAAAATCCTAGTGCTCGTTATGTAGGATGGGATCTTGCTCATACTGCAAAAGGTTGGATAGTAGTTGAAGGAAATGGTAAAACTATGTTTGTTGGTCAACAAATGCCTATGGGTAAAGGTATCAAGAAAGAGTTGGAAGAATTAATAGACTGGGAAAATGTTCCAAATAAAGAAAAATTTTATGAAAAATAAAAGATGTTTAAACATCTTTTTTTCTTGCTATAAAAGTGATTATTATGATATATTAAAAAAAGATAAGAAGATTGCAATAAAATAGCAATCTTAATTGTTATTATATTGAGAGGACAGATATTATGAGACATGAATTACAGTATAATGATATTGAAATGTTCGAAATATATCTATTAGATATTGCTAATGGCAGTCAAGAGGCATTAGAAATTTTATATAATAAAACCAAATCTTATATATATGGCTATGCTTTTTCAATATTGAAGAATGTGCATGAAGCAGAAGATGTAATGCAAGATACTTATGTTAATATATATAGGTATGCTAAAAACTATACATCTAAGAAAAAACCATTAGCTTGGATGCTTACAATAACTAAAAATTTATGCTTAAATAAAATGAAGAAAAAAAGCAGAAAAGAAACAGATATTGCGGATATTGAGCATATGATTACAAGTAATAAAAAAAATGAGCATCACGATTATGTATTTGCTAGAACATTATTAGAGGACTTAACTGATGAAGAAAGGCAAATAATTATTCTAAGTTCAATCGAAGGTTTGAAATATCGTGAGATATCTGCTTTACTAGATTTGAATTTATCAACTGTTCTTTCAAAATATCATAGGGCAATGAAGAAACTTCGTGCCAAATATAAGGAGGCGTGACATGAAGATTACAGAGATAAAGAAAAGTATTAATAATGAAATGAATTACTTGATTTCCTCTGATTTTGATTCAGTCATCAAAAAAATAGAAAAAAGAAAAGGAGTGATTGTTAACATGGATAATTCAAGATCAAAGAAAAGAATGTTATGGGGGGCATCCTTGGTTGCAGCAACAATGTTAATTGTATTTGCTGGAGTATTTGGTTTTAGTAAATTAAATAAAGATAATGTTAATTTATTAGCAACAGTTATTTTAGATGTTAATCCAAGTTTAGAAATTAAAGTTTCAGAGGATGAAAAGATTATTGAGGTAGTGACATATAATGATGATGCTAAAAAAGTAATGGAAGGAATGGATTTAAAAGGGGTTGAGTTAGGTGTTGGAACTAATGCAATATTAGGTTCAATGCTTAAGAATGGTTATATTGACAGTGCTAAGAACTCAATTTTAGTTACAGTGTTAGGTGATAACCAAACAAAAAATAAAGAAATTCAAGATAAAGTAGCAGGAGGTATTGATGCATATTTTACAACAAATAGTGTTGATGGTTCAGTAATGAGTCAAACTGTTATATCAACTTCTGAAGTAGAGGCTTTAGCAACTAAATACAACATTTCAGTTGGTAAAGTAGAGTTAATTAATAAGATATTAGCTGGTAATCCATTATATACATTTGAAGATCTTGTTAATTTATCTACAACAGATTTAAACTTATTAGCAAATTCAAAGAAAAATAATGTAACAGGAATTACAACTACAGGTGCGGCAAGTCAAAGTGAATATATTGGTAGAGATAGAGCTTTAGAAATTGCTACAGAAAATATTAAAACTACACCTAGTAATGTAAAAAATATTGAAATTGAATTGGATTATGATGATGGATTAATGCTATATGATGTTGAATTTGATTACAATGGATATGAGTATGACTTTGAAATCGATGCTATAAATGGAAAAATTATTAGTTCAGATAAAGGTAAAGAAGATAAATATGACGATGATGTATATGAAGCAAATGCTACAACTACAGGAAAATATATTTCAAGGGATGAAGCAAAAAATATTGCTATAAAACATGCTGGTGTAACAAATTATTATGAGTTTGATATAGAATTTGATTATGATTATGGTCACGCAGTCTATGAAGTGGAATTTGAAACAAATACTGCAGAATATGAATATATAATTAATGCAGAGACAGGTGATATTATTTATTCGGAAAAAGATAATGAAGATGATGATCGTAACTCTAGCAATAATACAAGTTCAAATAATAATACAAACACAACTTCAACGTCTTTAATTTCTAAGGCAGAAGCAAAGTCAATTGCACTTAAACATGCTGGTGTAAGTGATTACTTTGAATATGAAATTGAGTTAGATACTGATGATGGAATTAAGGTATATGAAGTAAGTTTTGAAACAAAATTATATGAATATGATTATGAAATAAACGCTAAAACAGGAAAAATAATTAAAGTAGATAAAGAAAGAGCCGATGACTAAGAGCATAGCTCTTTTTATTTTTTTAAATATATGATAATATATTATTTGTATTTTTAGGAGGTGTTACTGTGGAAGAAAGAATTATACATATTGAAGAAAGAAATAAAAGAGTAGAAGAAGATAAAGCTTGGGAAACCAGTTTTGTTAGAAGATTATGTATAGCTATTTTAACGTATTTCGTTGTTATTGTTTATAATTATACAACATCAAAAATAAATAATATTTATTTGAGTTCTTTAGTGCCTGTCATAGGTTTTATTTTATCTACAATGTCTTTGACAGAAATTAGGAAAATATGGAGTAAAAAATATCATAAATAGAAATAGGAAAATATATTTGTAAATTTTGTAAATATATATGATATAATGATTATGGTGATAGTATGAGAGAGTTAAAAATAAATGGTATTTATAAACATTTTAAAGGCGATTTATATTTAGTTGTTGATGTGGCAACTCATAGTGAAACGGGAGAAAAATTAGTTATTTATCGTGCTTTATATGGCGATTCTATATTATATGCTAGACCATATGATATGTTTTTAAGTAAGGTAGATCGTGAAAAATATCCTGATGTTGAACAGGAATATAGAATGGAATTACAAGAGATTAAGAGTGTAAAGGCTTAACCTCTTTTTTTAGTGTTAGGACGGTGAAAATTATGGGATTAGAAAATATTAGAATATTATTTATGGATACAGTAGAAGAATTAGGTAAATTAGTTAAAGAAAAATTAATGAGTGATTATTACTTTAAGGAAGAAAATTTTATCAGTGCTAAATTAACAAGATTTGGCAATGGTGAAGGAAAAGGAGAACTTGTAAGTTCAGTTCGTGGCAAAAGATTATATATTATTACTGATGTATGCAATCATTCAATTAAGTATAAAGCCTATGGTGTTGAAAGAATTAAGATGCCAGACGAGCATTTTTCAGACTTAAAGAGGGTTATTTGCGCATCAACTGGTAATGCAACTGAAATAAATGTAATTGAGACAATTCTTTATGAAAGTCGCCAGCACAAAAGAAATGGTCGTGAATCATTAGATTGTGCAATCGCACTTCAAGAATTAGTTAATATGAATGTAAAAAATATAACAACATTTGATGCTCATAATGTTGATGTAAGACAAGCAATTCCACTAACTGCGTTTGATAATATAATTCCAACCGAACCAATGTTAATAGATTTAATTACTAATGAGACAATAAATTATGATAATTTATTAGCAATCTCACCAGATGAAGGTGCAATGGGACGAACAAGATTTTACTCAGGTATGCTAGGTTGTGATATAGGTATGTTCTATAAAAGAAGGGATTATTCTAAAGTAGATGAACATGGTAAAAACCCAATTGCTGAGCATGTATATTTAGGTAAAGAAGTAAAAAATGGAGAATATTTAATTATTGATGATATGATTTCTAGTGGAGGAAGTATCATTGATATTTTAAAGAAATTAAAAAGTAAAAAGCCAAAAAATGTTTGGGTAATGGCAACATTTGCACTTTTTACAGAAGGGGTAGAAGCTTTTGACAAGGCATATGAAGAAGGTATGCTAACGAGAGTGTATTGCTCAAATTTTACAGATATACCTGATTATGTTCGTAAAAAACCATGGTTTAGGCGAGTAGATTGTTCAAGAACTCTTGCAGAAGCATTAATGACACATATAGCTCATGAGCCGATGTCACCTATGTTAAATGGTAAGAAGGAGTTATTTGAAAAAATAAAACATTTAAAAGAAACAAAATAGTGTATATGGCACTATTTTTTATTGCATAATAAAGTGTATATTTTATATTTTGTTATTAAAAAACTATTAAATTTTTTGATTTTGTGATATTATGATAATATGAATAATAATAGAATAAAAAGGGAGGTATCCATATGAAGTTTTGCCCAAAATGTGGAACACCAATTAATCAAGGTATGAATATGTGTCAAAACTGTGGAGAAGTTATAGATAATCCAACTAGTGATGAAATAAATATGAAAATTAATGCTCAAGTATTACCATCAGTAATAGAACAACAGTCTACAATTGCAATTCCACCAGTAATGGAGCAACCATCTCCAATAGCAGTTCCACCAGTAATGGAGCAATCGCCTACAATGGAAGTTCCACCAGTAATGGAACAATCGCCTACAATGGAAGTTCCACCAGTAATGGAACAACAATCTACAATGGAAGCACCATCAGTAATAGTTCAACATGTTGTTGAAACACCTGGTCAACAAATAACTCAACCTGTTGAAGAAAATAAGAAAAAAGAAAAAAAACCAAAAGAGGCTACAGTTGAATTGACACCGGAAGAAAAAGAAAAAAAATTCAATAGAATTATTACATCAACGATATTAGTTGTTTCAATTATTGGAATAGCTGTAATGACTTTCTTCTTATTAAGTGGCTTTAATAAAAATAACTCTAAGGAAAACGATAAAAGTAAAAATGCTACAAAATATAATTATGAAGGGTTTGATTTCTTTTTACCAGAAGGTGTAATTGGTAGTGTTGAAGATGAAAATTTGGTTTTAAGGGATAAAGAAAATACTTGGTCAGCTGTTATTACAATTGAAAATGGTACATATAATACTTTAGTTAGTAATAAATCACAACTTGCAAGTTATTATGAAAATATGGGCTATGAAAGTGAGACATTTTCTGAACAAGAGGTAAGTGGGGTTAGCTTTATTACTTCTGAAGTACTTATGGGAAGTAAAAATATTTTAGTGGCTTATGCTAAGGCAAGTGGTACAAAAGTATATGGCATTTTATATACTAATGAATTGGGAACTTATGATGATGTTTCTTTAAAAGTTATTGGTGATATATTAGCATCAACCATTAATAGTGGTTATGATAGTGCTATTCCAGAAGGCTTAGATTTTGTTAAGTTTAAAGAAACATTTGAAGTTGCAAGATAAAAGTAGACAATAGTCTACTTTTTTTATAATAAAAATAAAATATTTAAAAAAATACTTGTCTTTTTAAAAAAGACGTGCTATAATTAATCATGTATTTGAACTTGATGCGCTCATAGCTCAATTGGATAGAGCGTTTGACTACGGATCAAAAGGTTAGGGGTTCAACTCCTCTTGGGCGCACCACTTTATTATTATCGGGAAATGGCTCAACTTGGTAGAGCACTTGGTTTGGGACCAAGGGGTTGCAGGTTCAAATCCTGTTTTCCCGACCATCTTAAATTATTAATGTTGATTTATTCAACATTTTTTTTATGTAAAAGAGATGTGTTAATATCAAAGTTTTTTAGTGATATTACAAGTGAAAATGAATTAAGAACAAAATATTTATTTTTTATGAAAAAATATCATCCAGATTTATCTAAAAATGAATAGTTAGAAAAAGATATAATGAAATATGTAAAAAAATAAATGCTGAATATAAAAATTTAAAAGGTACTTTTCATAATGTAATAGACGATTTAACAATTATGTATACTAATGTATTTGATGTAAAATATACAAGTATGTGAGAACGAGTAATAAATAATAGTATTACTGCACAAGAAGCTGTTCTTTGAATTATGTGATTTTAATGTAAAAAATGTGTAGAACTGTATTATTTTTAAGTATGTGTGCTATTGCTGAAAAAGATATTCTTATTAACTTAAGTAGTGACGATGCTATTCGCTTTTTTTGATGATAAAATTTTAGCATATAATTTACCATGATACACTTTCTTTTTATTGTTAAGTAGAGATTATTTAAAAGAATAATCATTTGATAGTTGAATTGAATTTTGTTAGAGACAAAGAGATAATTTTTATGATAAATATATTGAAATTCACGTAGGAAAATTGGCAAAGATATAATTAAAATAAAAAACTTTCAATTGAAAGTTTTTTTGTAAAGATAATATTACTCATATTTTATAATTGATACGGAGTTTTTTCTTTTTCAGCTAATTCTGTTGCAATTGATTTACCTTGGTTTAATTGTGCGGCTGCTATTTCTAAATCAATAGCAGCTCTATTTTTTTGATAATAGTTAATTAATTCTTTAAAACTTAGAAATTCATACGCTCTTACTGCTGTTGCACCACTATGTTCCTCAATTACTCTTTTAACTACGCAAAAAGATAAATCAGATT
This sequence comes from uncultured Bacilli bacterium, assembly GCA_944350495.1. GTDB lineage: Bacteria > Bacillota_I > Bacilli_A > RF39 > UBA660 > UBA5578. The sequence goes on along the minus strand of CALVOZ010000002.1, from coordinate 84,842 downwards.
CATTATCGCCAGGCTGGTCTCTAAGTGCCAAATATTCGACATAGCTACTTATTTATTTATGTATAATCTACCTCTCTTTGAAGTTAAGATAGCTTGTTTTATTTCATATAATTCTTTCCACTTTAATAGAAGTTTTATATTTATTTTTTAATAATTCCTTTCTGGTTGTTTGGATATAAAAACAAGACGCTCACATACAGTGAGAAAGTCTTGTTCGATATTTATTAAATATTCACTAATCCGAATGTTGTCATTGGTTGACGGATTAGAACATTCCAAAGAATGAGAACTACTCCCTTTCAACGGGCATGTGTTACTACAAAAAATACTTTTTGTTAAATTATAATTAACTATTGATTAATTGGATATTTTTTTGTTAAATTAGTTACTGCTTTACTTATTTCTTTTAAAACTTTTTTATTATTATGATTATTTAATGCAGTAGCAATCCATTTGCCAATTTGTTCAAAATCTTTTTCATTTAATCCACGGGTGGTCATTGCTGCCCCGCCTAGTCTTATTCCGCTAGTTACAAATGGCTTTTCATCGTCATTTGGAATAGTATTTTTATTTACTGTTATATGTACTTCATCGAGAATTTTTTCTGCTTGTTTTCCGGTTAATCCACAACCACTTTTTACGTTAAGTAAGAAACAGTGATTGTCAGTCCCACCGGAAATTACTTTAAATCCTTCTTTTTGTAAAGAGGTTGCTAAAGCTTGAGTATTTTTAATTACTTTTTTAGCATATTCTTTAAATTCTGGTTGTAGTGCTTCATAAAAGCATTGTGCTTTAGCACCTATTACGTGCATTAATGGTCCTCCTTGAATACCTGGAAAAACCATTTTATCAATTTTTTTAGCCAAATCTTCATTGTTTGTTAGGATAATACCACCACGTGGACCTCTTAATGTTTTATGTGTAGTTGAAGTAACTACATCTGCATATTCAACTGGATTTGGATGTAATCCAGCGGCAACTAATCCGGCAATATGTGCCATATCAACCATTAAATATGCGCCACATTTATCAGCAATTTCTCTAAATCGTTTAAAGTTAATGATTCTAGAGTAGGCTGAAGCACCGGCAATAATCATTTTGGGTTTTTCTATAAGTGCTATACGCTCTAATTCATCGTAATCAATTAATTCTGTTTCATAATTGACATCGTAAGAAACTATTTTATAATCTTGTCCACTAAATGACATTGGATGACCATGTGTTAAATGGCCACCATTAGATAAATTCATTCCCATAACTTTATCTCCGTGGTTTAAAAGCGCACGATAAACTGCCATATTAGCACTTGAACCACTGTGAGGTTGAACATTGGCAAATTTACATCCAAATAATCTTTTTAAATATTCAATAGCGGTTGTTTCGAATAAATCAATATATTCACAACCACCATAATATCTTTTTCCAGAATATCCTTCAGCATATTTATTTGTCAAAATACTACCTTGCAATTTTAAAACATCTTTAGAAACATAGTTTTCACTTGCTATAAGTTCGATATTTTGATTTTGTCTTTTCTTTTCTTTTTTTAAAGCATCAACTAATATTTGATCCATATCATCACCATACCTTCAATGATAATATATCATAAAATAAGGACAGAACTCAATATAAGTAAAAAAAATATACATTTTATGATATAATATATTAACCTGAAGGAGTGATATAATGGAAAAAGTAATTAAAGTGAATCATACAACAACTTATATACCAAACTTAAATGGGACCTTAAGAGTTGCTGGTATTTCTGATATGCATATTGATAAAGCCATGAAATTAGAAAAAATTAAAAGAGTATTTAATTTAGTAGGTGAATATCACCCTGATTATATTTGCCTATTAGGAGATAATATAGATAGTACAAATGTTATTGATGACCAAACTAGAAAGCAAGAATTTTTAGATTTATTGACATACAGTGGTTTTATTGCACCAACAATGCTTAGTTTAGCTGATCATGATCAGAGATATTATGATGAAAATGGTCAAAGTAGCTTTGATTTTAGAAAAAATTTTTGGGATGAAGTAGCACAACTACCTAATGTTCATGTTTTAAATAATGCTGCTTATGAAGATGATAGAGTTAGATTTCTTGGCTATACTTTACCTAGCTATTATTATACAGCTAAATATGATTTGCCTAGTTACAGTATGGCTTCAAAGGATAGGGCAGATGAAGACCTGGGTGTGTTAGTGGAAGATCTATTTTACCATCAGGAAATATTGGATAGTTATTTAGAAAATCCGAATAACAAATATTCAGCTGTATTATTTCATTCACCCCAACAAGTTAATGACCCTAATGTTGCATACCAATTACGTGGTTTTGATCACATTTTATCTGGTCATATGCATGAAGGTTGTGTTCCCCCTATACTAGATGAAATTATTCCTGGTAACTTAGGATTTATTTCTCCTCAAAGAAGTTTATTTCCAGCATTTTCACGTGGTGTGATTAAAACGAGTTATGGATCACTATGTATTATTAGTGGAGGAATTACTAAAATACATGGAAGTGCAAAAAAGATATTACAGCCGTTTAATAAGTTTTTTCCAATGCATATAGATATTGTTGATGTTACTGGTGAACCAATAGGAAAAACTAAACAATATAAAAGAGAATCAACATATAAATATATGAAATAGAGGCTTTATGAAAATAGGGTTAGATATAGATGATACAATTACAAATTCTACGGAAGTAATATTAGAATATATGAAAGAATATTTCAAAGTAGAAGATGCGGTCCCAATTTTAGCCTCAGCTGATAATATAGAAATTACAAACTTTTATAAACAAAAACTACCTGAGATGATATTAAAATATAAAGTTAAGGACAATGTTCAGGAAGTAATTGATAGATTGCGCAGTCAAGGACACGAGATAATAATTATTACAACTCGTGGATATAGTTTTGGAACAATTGAAGAAGCAACTACTAAATATTTAAAAGAAAATAAAGTTAATTATGACCAAATTTTTTATAGACAAAAATATAAAGAAGAAGTTTGTAAGAAACAAAATATTGACATTATGGTTGATGACTCTATTAATGTTTTAGATAGGGTTGCAGATATAGGAATTAAGACATTATTATTTACCTCGTTACAAAATCAAAAAATTAAAACTAATTTTAATAGAGTAAGTAATTGGTTAGAATTAGAAAAATATATTAATTCAATAAAATAAAACTATGATTTCTCATAGTTTTTCTTTTTCACTTTTCTTTTAAAGTATTCAGCGGATCTAGAAGTCCCAACTGTTAAAAGACCAAAAGATGGTTGAATTAGACTATCTTTTCTGTTTATTTGTGCTAATTTCTTTTTAATTAGTATAGAGATTAATTGTCTATTTTTAAGTGGACATTTTTGTTTTTCAATGTAATCATATAAAGTTTCAGGCAATGAAGAAAGAGAAGAATATAATAAATCATAATTGATAATTAACTCGCCATCTTGCCCAGTTGTAAAGAAAATATTGTGATCTCCATACATTTCATAAAATTGTTTGAAACTACCTTCTACAATGTTTTTTACTTTATTTGGATTTTCTGCAAAATACATTCTGATATCTCCTTGATATGATAAACTACATATTTGAGTGTATAGATCAGTTAATGTTGGGTGTTCAACATCTAAAGTAAGTAATGCGACAAAAAGAGCTAAATCATGATTTTCTTTAATTGCTTTATCAATTGAGTCATTAGAAACGATTGTGTAAGTTGGCTTTTGAAATCTTCCCTGAATAAAGAAGCTATCCCAATTACCCCACATTGCATCGATAAATCTCTCTTCACTTATAATACCATATTTAAAAGTCTGTCCTTGAAATGGAATACCACATTGATATGTAACTCCGGTAGCTTTTTTGATGGCATTTAAATTGAAATATTTTAAGATAATTCTAGCGCCTTTTGAATAATCATCAGGATGATTTTTTATGTTTTCACGATGCCATACTAGTGGATTTTCGACAACAAATATTGTATCAATCATTGGCTTTTCTTGAAGACTATATCCCTTTTGTTTAAATATTCCTGATCCATATCCAAAAGCGGCAATAATTCTCCCTTCATTATTTCTACTATCAACAAATTTTTTTAAAATGTTTTCCATTTATGTTCCTCCAACAAAATACATTATTATATAATATAATATAATATAATATAATATAATATATAAAATATTTATTCAAGTGTATTGAATAAAATTTAATAATATCATAAAATATATTTGTGTTCGTGTAGCTTAACTGGATAAAGTGTTTCCCTCCGAAGGAAAAGATTATGAGTTCAAATCTCATCACGAACACCATTTAAATGTTTTGCAAAGTGTATAATTTTACGAAAATATTACGTTATTGGAGTGATTATATGAAAATACTAATTGTATCTGATATACATGGCTACAATACTTATATGGCTAAGTTAATGAATGTTATTGATGAAGAGCAGCCTGATAAAGTTATATTTTTAGGAGATATTAATTATAGCCGTATCAGGGATGATGAAATTTTAAATAAGTTAAATAGTTTAAGAGACAGAGTAATTGCTTTAAAAGGAAATTGTGATGATGAAAATGATGTAAGTTGTGTTAATTTTCCCGTAATAGATAATTACTTATTATTTCCCGTAGATGGTGTTAATTGGTATTTAACTCATGGACATGTGAATTATAAATTACCAGATTTAGATAAAGATGACATTTTAATTACAGGTCATAGTCATTGCTATGAACTGACAAGAAATTATATTAATCCAGGGTCATTATCGTTACCCCGTGGACATTATGAACATACATATATTATTTATCAAGATAAGAAGTTTACATTATACGATTTTGATGGGAACATAATAGATAACATGAAAATATAGAAAAATTGCAATTATAATATTGCTTTTTTTTTATTAATATAATATACTTAATTCGATGTTTTGCGAAAAATAGAATATTTTAATATGTACTACATGGAAATATTGTGGTTTTTTGCGTTGTGGAAAGGAGTATAAATAAATTTAGCTTGAATATTTTATGTAGCTATTAATTTATTCAAGTTCAAAAATGTCTAGATTAGGAGATTTACTATGAGTTTTATTGCTGTTGATAATTTAACAAAAACGTTTCGTATACAACGACGAAATAGTGGGTTAAAAAATGCGATAAAAACATTTTTCAAAAGAGATTGTGTTGAAGTAAAAGCTGTTGATCATGTTTCTTTTGAAATTGAAGAAGGCGAGATTGTCGCATATATTGGACCCAATGGTGCTGGTAAAAGCACTACTATCAAAATGCTTACAGGAATACTTAGACCAGATGAAGGAGTTTGTCTAATAGACGGATTAAACCCATTTGATGATCGTAAAAAATATGTATCAAAAATTGGCGTAGTATTTGGTCAAAAATCTCAATTATGGTGGGATATCCCAGTTGAAGATTCATTTGATCTGCTTAGAGATATATATAAAATAAAAGAGTCTGACTATCTAAAGATCAAAGAAGAACTAGTTAAAATGTTAAACTTAAATGATATATTAAAAACACCAGTTAGACAATTAAGTTTAGGACAAAGGATGCGTTGTGAAATCGCCGCTTCACTATTGCACAGCCCTAAAATATTATTTTTAGATGAACCAACGATTGGTTTAGATGCGGTATCTAAAGTAGAAGTCCGCAAATTTATTAAAGAAATAAATAAACAGAAAAAAGTTACTGTCATTTTAACAAGTCACGATATGAGTGATATTGAGGCGCTTACTAATCGAGTTATTGTTATAGGGCATGGTAAAAAATTATATGATGGGTCATTAAATAGTATCAAGAAAAAATTTACAAGTCATAAAAAATTAGAAATTATTTATAAAAAAATTAAAAAAGTACCAAAAATAAAAGATGTAGACTTAATTGAAAAAAGTGATCATCGAATTCTTTTAGATGTTGATATGAAAAATAATACAATATCTAATGTAGTTTCTATTTATTCAGATGCATGTGAAATAGAAGATATAAATGTAATCGATGAAGGAATGGATAATGTTATAATTGAGCTTTATAAGGAATATCAATTATGATTGGCTACTTAACTTATTTTAAAACGCAAATCGTAACAGGATTACAATATAAGGTAGCAGCTATAGCCGGACTATGTACACAATTTTTCTGGGGGTTTTTATTCGTAATGATTTATCAAGCCTTTTATAGTTATGCAGATAATTCAACAATAAATTTTCCAGATTTAGTAACTTATGTATGGTTAAATCAAGCCTTTTTTGCCCTTATTTACATACGTATGAAAGATACAGAAATTTTAGATGCTATTAAAACTGGGACAGTAGCTTATGAATTATGCCGCCCATATGATTTATATAATTGGTGGTATATAAAGTTATTAGCTAAAAAATATGCTGCAGTGATGTTAAGATTTTTACCTATTATCGTCGTAGCATTTTTCCTTCCAGTTCCTTATTCTTTAGCGCTACCACAAAGTAGCTTAAGCTTTATTCTATTTTTAACTACTTTAATATTAGGTTCATTTGTTCTAGTTGCGATATTAATGATTATCCAAACGATTGCTTTTTTTACTTATAATGAAGGTGGAATATCACAAATTTTATTTTTAATTGCTGAGTTATTAGCAGGATCTTTCTTACCTTTACCATTAATGCCAAATATAATTCAAAAAATTGGTTATTTCTTACCATTTAGATTAATAGGTGATTTACCTTTTAGGGTATATTCTGGAAATATAAATATAAATGATGCTTTAACAAATATCATGTTTCAAAGTGTATGGATTATTTTATTGATTATTATTGGAAAATATATTATGAAATACGCTTTACAGAAAGTTGCAATTCAAGGAGGATAAAATGTATCTTTTATTCAATTATTTATCTATGCATTTAAAAACTCAAATGCAATATAAATCATCATTTATTTTAACTTTTATTGCCCAGTCACTTAGTATCTTTACAGAATTTTTTGTTCTATATTCACTGTTTGAAAAATTTAGTTTATTAGAACAATATAATTCATATCAGTTATTACTAATTTTTGGTATTGTCTGGTTTGGAATGAGTTTTTCAGAAGCCTTTTGTCGTGGTTTTGATCACTTTAGTAGATTAATTAAAAACGGTAATTTTGATTTATTATTAATAAGACCTAGGTCATTAGGAATTCAGATTATTGGTAGTGAAATAGCTTATGAAAAAATAGCTAGAGTTTTAACTTCTATTGGAATGATTATTTTTTCAATTATTAAATTAAATAATGAGATGAACTTTATTAATATTATTGTAATAATAATATGTTGTACTTGTTCATTTATCTTGTTTTTTTCAATATTTATTATTGGGGCAGCATTTTGCTTTATAACTGTTGAAGGTTTAGAGATAATTAATATATTTACCGATGGAACTAGACAATTAGGCCAATATCCAATGAAAATTTATAATAAAATTATATTTTTATTATTTACATTTTTAATTCCTCTAACACCTATTAATTATTATCCAATTGAATTTATTTTTAATGGCGGACCTTGGTATTATGCTTTAATGCCATTTAGTGTGATTATATTTTTGATAATTGCTATTTCAATATTTAAATTAGGACTATATCATTATAAAAGTACAGGCTCATAACCTGTACTTTTTTATAAAAAGTGTAAACCATTTTTTAAATTTTAAACAAACCACGATAATTCATATTATTTTTGTTATAATAATAGTAACTTAAGGAGGCATGTATGGACGATATAATTAAAAATATGAATAAAAATGACAATAATTTAAGTGAATATGCTTGTAAAAACAGCGAAGCATACCGTTATAAAAAAGAAGAAAAAGATATTAGATCTAGTTATTTTAGAGATATTGATCGAATAATTTACTCATTATCTTATACACGCTATATCGACAAAACACAAGTATTTAGTTTATCTGAAAATGATAACATTAGTAAACGTATGACTCATGTTCAAATGGTAAGCAAAATTGGTAGAACAATTGGCCGTGCTCTTAACTTAAATGAAGATTTAATTGAGGCAATTGCTCTAGGCCATGATTTAGGTCATGTACCATTTGGTCATACTGGAGAAGCTATTCTAAATAGATTAAGTATGGAATATAGTGGAAGAATGTTTAATCATAATGTTCATAGTGTTCGTACTTTAATGGATATTGAAAATAATGGTAAAGGTAGTAATGTTACGTTACAAGTATTAGATGGTATTTTATGTCATAATGGGGAATTTGTTGATGATCAATATTACCCTGTAGATAAAACACCAGAACAATTTTTACAATTGTATGAACAATGTTATACCGATAGAACTGTTCTGAAGACTTTAAGACCTATGACTTTAGAAGGTTGTGTCGTTAGAATTAGTGATGTTATTGGTTATATTGGTCGTGATATAGAAGATGCAATCAGATTAGGAGTTTTATCTTTAGATGACATTCCAAATAATATTTTAGAAGTATTAGGCCGAACTAATAGAGAAATAATTAACACTGTTATTATGGATGTTATTGGAAATAGTATTAATCAACCATATATTAGAATGAGTAGTAGGGTATATAATGCTTTATTAGAATTAAAGTCATTTAATTATGAGAATGTTTATAAACGTGCTAATAGCAATGATGATATAAATAAATATGAAAACATGTTTAGAACTTTATTTACTAAATATCTCAAAGATGTAAAAGAGAAAAATAATGAATCTGATATTTACCAAGTTTTCTTAGGTGATATGGATGATAAATATTTAATTAATAGTAGTGATGTTCAACAAGTAATAGACTATATTGCTGGTATGACAGATGATTATTTCATTAAACAATATAATAGAATAAAAGAAGGGTAATAAAATACTCTTCTTTCTTATTTATATACGTTAAATTTTAATTTTATTTATAATAGTGATAAAATGATTTAAAATAATATAATTAAGCAAATAACCCCATAAAAATGGAAATACTAATCTTTTTTTAAATCATTTAATAAACAAATATAATTACGTTGGATTAAATTATATCTATCACTTAGAATAGGTGTAATACCGATTTCTTTCATATCTTTTTCGATAATATACAATTCGATTAAATATTTTAATAATTCAGCTCCTCTTTGAGCATGAATTAACTTATCATATTTAGTAAATAGTTCTTTATCATTGTATTTTATGCTTTGCATATATTCAAATAGTGCTTCATTATAACCATCAACTTCGCTCCATGCATCAAATGGTGTTAAAGTTGATGCTTTATGCGCGAAGAAATTTAAATCATCAATTGGTAAAAAAAATAATTTATCTTCGTTTGTCTCACTTATAGGCATTAATGCTAACATATTATCACCATTAATATCATAGCACATTTAATAAAAAAATGATATAATGAAGATGGTGATAATATGGATGTAATAGATGCAGTAATTGAAATACCTGTAGGTACTAAAAATAAATATGAAGTTGATAAAGAACATGATAAAGTGAAATTAAATAGGGTACTTGCTAGTGCGATGACATATCCAGCTGAGTATGGATATATCGAAAATACATTAGCAAATGACGGAGATCCCTTAGATATATTAGTAATTAGTTCAGAAGCAACTTTTCCTGGTTGCATAGTACCAGCTAAAGTAATTGGTTGTTTAGAGATGGTAGATAATGGTAAAGAAGACTTTAAAATAATTGGGGTTGTAGATGTTGATCCTAGATATTCAGAAATTGAAAAATTAGAAGATTTATCAAAATTTACTTTACAAGAAATAAAAAATTTTTTTGAAAATTATAAAACTTTAGAAGGAGTTTCTGTAATTGTTAAAGATTATCATGATAAAGATGCTGCCTTAGCTATTATTGAAGATAGTCGTAGAAGTTATTTTGAGGCAAAATAAAAAAAGTCGAAAGACTTTTTTTTATTTATATTGATAACTTATAGAACCAGTACCATCTTTGTATTTAATATTGATTAAAGCACCATTTATAAGCGTATGCCTTGGTGGAATATGACCGAAATCCATATCATAAATAATTGGTATATTTAAAGTATTTAGAGATTCTATAATTGTATCAGCAAAAGTATTACCATAGTAACTATTATTACAAGCACTACGTCCAAATAAAATAGCTTTAGTGTGATTAAACCAACCACATTCTTTAAATTTCCATAAAGTTCTAGTTATATCTTCACAAGATAATTCACAGTTATCAAAATACCAAATAATCCCATCATTTTTATATTTATCAATAAATGGTAACGTATAGTCATATTGTGTACCTAATATTTCAGTTAAAATATCAATGCATCCACCAATAAGTCTTCCACTAATATCAACATTATTAACATTACTTTTCCATATACTATCGGCATTTAAATTATATGGTTCTAATCCGGTTATTTCTTCTAATGGTTTTAATTCATATTTATCTAGACTGTTTTGAACAATATTTTTACCTTTTAATATATCTAAGTTATCTTGAATAGTATGATGCCAAGTTCCCATACCAAAACCGCCAATATTATGACTATAAATAGTGGCAATATCTAGTTTTGTAGTAATATAATAAAGAATACAAGTAGGGTCAGAATAGCCTTGAATCCATTTAGGATTATTTAATATATCTTTATCATTTAAATAAGGTAAAATTTCAATTAAAAAATCTCCACCAGTTGCGCATATAATACCACTTATACTTTTATTATTAATTAATTGCATAAACTCTTTAGCTCTTGTTTTAGCGTCACAACTTCTACCTTTAAAATCACATCTAACATGTTCCGTTTCTAGTAATTTAATATTATTTTTTTGAAAGTGCTTAATCGTGCATTTTAATTTATTTATTTTAGTTGGCATAACTAAACCAGCAGATGGAGCACAAACACCAATAGTATCATTTTCCTTAATAAAACTAGGATATATCATAACATCACCTAATGCTATTATAACAAAAAAATACCTAATTTTCATTAGGTATTTTACGTGCACAAATAAATGTACACAAAAGTTTAAAGAGTAGTTAAGTGTTGTAGAATAAGTAAGGTTTTTTATATTAAAGAGTATTAGTATATTCTTTAATATCCGTTATTATGTTTTTTTTAATATTTAAATAAAAATTATTAAATTAAGCCGGAGTGACTTTATCTACTAATTTTGAAATTTCTCTTACAGTTAAAACTTTTCCTTCACTGACTAATTGGTCTTCAATTATTAGTCCTGGAATATTTTTTATATTATGGTTTTTGATTTCTTCCTTATTATCTAATATTTTAATATTGATATTATAGTCATAATCACTAATAAATCTTGTAACCATTTTTTTTAATTTAATTCCATTGCTACAATTTGAACCAATTATTTTTATCTCCATCGCATCACCTCTGTTTCTATATTCATTATAAAAAATAAATATTAAGATTCTTTATAAAAAATATTAAAAAAAATTAAGAAATTATTTCTTAATTTTTATTACTTATATTATTATTGATAGCGTAATTAGATACTGCCATAAAATTATTATCATAGTGATATCTATTTTGACCATAAGTTAACCACATTTGTGACCATGATAGTCCTTTATTAAGTAATTCTTGTACTTTTGTGTCATAAAAAGTTTTATTATCTTGTTGATTATTTAAATCGACACAGCATTCTTCGTCGTATAATTTACTTTGAAGGTCACATTCTAAATGATCACACTGATAAGCAAATAAAGCTTCTTTTGTTTCTTTTTTATTAAATTCTACATATAATGATTCAATATAATCTTTATCAAGCAAACAATTTAATATTTGATGAACGGCTTCCGTTTCTATTTTTTCTTTCTCTATTTTGGCAATTTCAAAATGAGTTAAATCTCCAATGATAGTTTCACCTAATTCATGTATTGCAATCATATATATGACTTTTTGTATATCTATATCGTAATTGTATTCGGATTTCATAGCGAGCGCTAACATTTGAACACCAAAAATATGCTCTGCGACACTCTCTACTCTTTCACGTTTTACGTGCCAATCTTTCCAACCAGTTCAAACGATATTTTTTAGTTTATTACATATTACATAATAGTTAATTACATTTTGTTCTTTTGACATAATATCACCAAACTCATTATAACATAAAAAAAATCTCAAATGAGATTTAATTTTTTTTGACAGTAAATATAACATCTAATCCTTTATTGTCGTTGTTTCTAGCATATATATACCCGCCGTGAGTTTCTACTATTTCTTTACAAATTGATAGACCTAAACCGGATATTTTCCTTGATGGGTCTGAAGTGAATAATGGTTCAAATATTTTATTTAAGTCTTTTTCTGGGACTCCCTGACCATTATCACTTATTGTAAATTCAAAATATTTATCTATTTTTTTACACTTTATAGTTATTTTTCCTTTTTTAGGAGTATAGCGTGCACTATTGGCAATGATATTGCTAAATACTCTTTTCATCTTTGCACAATCTATGTGTAAGACTTCACCATCGCAGGTATTATTAATAATTAGTTTTATATCTTTTTCAGCTAAATCATCTTTATAATCTTTATTGATAATATTTAAAAATTCAGTTACAGGAATATCTTCTCTTTTCATACTTTCTTTTAAGTTACAACTTAAGTAATCATCAAATTCTTCAGTTAAATCTCTTAAATTTATTGCTTTAGCATGAATTTTCTCAATATAATCAGATTTTCTACTTTCATCTAATTTTGCTGTCATTAATCTATCAGAATAACCTAATATTGAGGTTAAAGGTGTTTTTATATCGTGAGATATTGAAGCAATAATACGGTTTTGTTTTTCTTTTTCATCTTCTAAAGCATCAACTAACTCAACAAAATTATTTTGAATAATATCAAATTCTGAATGACCGGTTGTTTTAGTTGGTTTAATTCCAAATTTATAATTCTTGATTGATTTTTGTAATTTTTCAACTGGCGATATTACTCTTTGATTGGTAGTTTCAAAAAATACTAAGACAATTACTAAAATAACAAGAATTTCAAATAAAATAAAATTATTTAGAGCTGGAATATCAGCAGTATTGGTCTCTTTATGTAATTTTATAATGTACATAGTGTCTTTATATTCGAAGAATTTGGTAACATGTGATATGGCCCCTTTAGACCATAAGGCTTCGTTATTATTATATATAATAATTCCATCAATACTTTCTACATAGATATCAATATTTTTTTCAACCGCGAAATCATCAAGTGCAGTATATAAACTAGCGGAATAATTTATTTTCTTTAAAATAGATATCAAATCATTATTTAATTGTTCATTATTTGCTTCAATTGCAATTGATAATTGCGGAATAAGAAAATATTTGAAATAACCGGCTATTAAAATAAAATTAAATAAAAATATAAAAATAACAAGTAATAGGGTGGCTTTCTTCATTTTCATATTAATCTAATACCTTTACAAATTTATAGCCTAATCCCCATATTGTCTTAATATATTTTTCATCGTTATCTAGTTTTTTCCTTAAACTTTTAATATGTACAGCAACAGTACCAATCTCACCATAACTGCTACCCCAAACAGCATCAAATATTTGGTCTTTCGATAAGGCAATACCAGCATTAGTCATAAGATAAGATAATAATTCAAACTCTCTAGTTGATAGTTCAACGGGTTTATCGTTTTTCCAAACTTCATAATTTTCCTTATTAATTTTTATTTCTCCAATTGTAATTATATTTTTATCTATATTTTTGTATTGACGATTGTTTCTTCTAATATGGGCTTTAACACGCGCAACCAATTCTTCAATTGTAAAAGGTTTAGTGATATAATCATCAGCCCCAATTTCGAAACCTACTAATTTATCAATTAAATGAGTTTTGGCAGTAACAAAAATAATTGGACAATTAACTTTATCTCTTATTTGATTGCACACTTCAGTACCATTCATTTTTGGCATCATTATATCTAAAATAATTAAATCAAAAGAATCTTCAGTAGCAGCTTTAACCGCATCTTCACCATTATTTTTTATAACAGTTTCAAAACCTTCATCAGTTAATACATCGGATATTAATTCAGCAATATCATTTTCATCATCGACAATTAAAACTTTTTCCATAAATCCTCCTTATACATACTTAACAAACTCATTATTTCAAATAATTTTTAATGATATGTATAAAAAATATTAAAAATTATTAAACAATGAATCTAACATAAGTACGGTCATCATAAGATTTGTACCCTTTTTTTAATCCTTTCGTAGTTACAAATTTATTGATACATAACGGATCTCTTTTCAAAATATCATTTAAATATCTTTCTGATTCTTTAAGTGTTGGTTTTATCAAAGGATAACCATCACTAGCTAAAACGACTTCATCACCTTTTTTGACTTCATATTTTATTAAATGGTTAAAATGAATTTCTTGGCCATTTAACACAGGATATCCATAAGGACTATCAATATTATTATCGTATAAATATTGATTTTTCAATAGAGGTTTAATATATTCTGCTCCTAGGTCTTTTTCTAATAATTGTTCCACAGTATAACCTTGTTTTAATAATAAATTATCATAAAGCGCTCTAGCATTGGAAGTTATTTCATCATATAGTTTATCATGTAAGTGAACATGACCGTTTATCATACAACTCGAATCTCCAAAGTTCCAAATTTCTTTATAGTAGTTATTATACATAATAATTTGCGCAGAAAAATATTCTTTTTCTTTACCAATTTCTTTATGATATTTAAATAAATTGTTATTGATGTGTAATAAAGTTTCTTCAAAAGTACTTCTAGGATCGATATGTTTTAAAGTATCTAAAACAATTTCCTTAGCGACATAGCCACTTTTATGACCATCGTATAAATTACTAGTTTTGCTTGTTACACCATCGATGACCGCTATTATATCTTTACTAATATAAAGACCATCTTCGTTTGTATCATTACTTATTTTCCCTTTTGTAAAGTATTCTTTTATTTGCACTGTATCACCATTAATATTATACCAAAGAAAAAAGAGTATTCCTACTCTGTTTTTCTTTTAATTATAAAGTTGCTGGCATATTTACCTTTACCAATAGTATATAAATATCCAAATATTGAGAATATTACAGCGCCGATAAAGTTTACAAATAAATCTTCCATTGTATCATTTAGGCCAATATCGATATATCCTCCATATTTTGCAGTCCAATCTTCACCATTGATAATTACGGATTTAATTGGAACTTCAACTACTTCATTCTTTTTGTCATCATGTAATGTAACACTATAAATAGTGTTGATTATCGTATCTTTCTGCATATCTTTGTGCAAATACTTATCCATCCCATATTCGAAAAACTCCCAAAATACTCCAATTGTCATAGAAAATGATATTGCGACAATAGCTACATATATTGGGGATAAGTTAACTTTGATATTTTCATTAATATTAAGTAATTCTACTAAGGAATATCCAATTCCTGCCATAATAAAACCATTAGTTGTATGTAAAATTAAGTCCCAATTTTCAAAATGAATATAAAACTGGTTTATTTCTCCTAATATTTCGGAAGAAAATATAAATATCCAAACAGTTATTTCTAATAAGTCTGGAAAATCGATATTTAATTTGTGTTCCATAATTATTGTTACTGAGAAAAGAATTAATGTTCCAATACAAAGAGCTGCATTCATATAATTTCCAAGTTGAATTTGACGAATCATACATAAGATAGTCAAAATTCTTAAAGAAAAGTATATAAAAGCTTTTAAGGTGTATTTCTTCTTTTCTGGGATTTGTTTTTTTACTTCATTTTTATTTTTTTTCATATGTACCTCGTTAAGTCATTATATCATATTTTAGTGTGTAAAGCGAACAAATTATTTATTAATTAAATATTTATAAAAAAAACTTCTAATGATATAATTGTGATAAAGAGGGGATTATAGTGAATGATCTTAATATTGATTTATTAGAGCACGAAGCTATGGCGAGAGCATATGATACTAGTAAACCAGATGAATTAGAAAATTCATCAAGTGAATTATCTAGTGAGCAATCTAAATCATCTTTTTTTAGAATATCAGAATTATTTAATGCAACAAATGAATCTAGAAAAAAAATTCTTCAGTCTTTTAATTATATTAAAATGATTGACTGTAATTGGTGCTGTCATTATATCTTAGTACTCAATCGCAAAGTTGGAATATATATTCCAAATGATTACATAATTATTTATTCTTCTACTTTAGATAACGATACAAATCACGGAATTTTTCATTTTTTAAAAGACCATGAGTACACTTTAAAGTATACTTATTTAGATGAAGCTGAATTTAGGCAACAGATGAATGAATTAGATGTTGTTTCAGAATGTATTGAACAATTTGAAAGTAATCATCAAAAATTTTATGAATTTGAAAATGGAACTATTTATATGTATCAAGATAATTATTTATGGGAAATTAGTGGTTATTCTAGAAATAATGTAACTGAATATTTCGAAATGTATGCAATTTTAATTGGAATTAGAAATATTGATGAAGATAATGATTACCTAAATTTAATATTTAAATATTTATATCAAATGTCAAAAAATTCTCTAAATTTTTTGTATCGTGGAATAGATTTGCGAAAACTCGATGTAAATGAAATGGATAATCAACAATTTAATGAAGATGTTGTAACATTTTCGATAGATAATAAGAGATATTTAAAAGTAATTGATAGTAATTATCAACAGTTTAATCGTAAAGTTGAACAAGATGATGAAATAGAAAAAATTCAAGTTTACTATGATGGAAAGTGGTATTTCAGAGGAACATTTAAAACTAATGTTTTAGGTACTTATAATGATGGTAGTTTATTAGAATTTCCTGAAATAATGAATAGTAATGAATTAAATGAAATTGAAAAAAGAGAGTTGCTAGAAGAAATTATTAATCAAAAACAAATTGAGTTATATGAATATAAAGACTTGTTAATCAACAAATTTATAAATAATATTGTTAAATATTTAAAAGAAGAATGTTCAATCAATGATTGGAAAAATCTAAATTTAATTGCCTATATTAAAGTCGAAGATATTAATATCGAAAATAAGACGGAAGAATTAGTATATAATCATTTAAAATATGTTATTGATAATAATGATATTGATAATGTCATTAAATTAGTTGACGTAGACTATTTAACTAGTACTGTTAAAGCAGAGAAAATTGTTATAGGCCCCGAATTTATTGCATTTAGCTGCCAAGTATTTGGCCAAAATAAAATATTTATCTTGTTTGAAAATAATGAGTTTATTGAGTGGAAATAAACTCATTTTTTATGTATAATAAAAGTATGTGTGAAGAGGGTGAAAATATGGGAGAAAAATTTATTGATTCACTGTTAAAAAAATATCCCGAATTAGTGGAAGCCCTTGAAGATTATATTTTTGTTCCTCGTGATATATATGAGGCAAGATACGCAAGTGATGATGAATATTATAGTTACACATTAGTGTATGACTTAATTACTAATGAGAGATTTTATTCTTACGTTTATGCTTTGTTTTATGAATTTACGATCACAGGAAATCATTTTGCTGTTGGTTATGTAGATGAAAAAGGAATAACTTCGATTGATATTTCGAGAGCTAAACTTGCAAGTTCAATTATCAAATATCAAAGAGACGGTAAATTACAATTTGAAAGTGTGTATCGTGATCGAGTAGATGAAATTTTAAATAAAACTGATTGGTGTTGTTTTTATAATCAACACAAAGATGATACTTATCATATAATTATAGATGGTGATGATGTTGAGGTGTCTTTTTGTGGGATACTCGATTTTATAAATTTACCATATGAAGAATTTCATACATTTTTTCGCAATTATGATGATTTATATCAAGGTGTTAGAAAAGATTACTACTTATACGCAGTTATCTCGCTATTAAATAATAGTATGGCTTTTGTAGATTATCGTTTTCCAGAACAAGTAATATATCGCTTCAACGTTTTGAAAAGTAATGAAATAGTTGACTTAGAAGCTTTAAATAAAATTAAAGTTACATTAGATCCAACAATTGATAAAATATCAATAAGTGAAAAATTACAACATGCTGTTTTAGAAAATATGAATAGTTCACTAAGCGTTTTAGAAAAAGCGATATATATTTATATAAAATTATGTAAATTATTATCTTATGATGATGAATTTTATGCTGTAAATCAACGAGGATATATTGCTTTAAAACATGAAAATTTAGATGGTATTGTTCATATTACACCAGAAAATAGCAAAGTAGTATGTTATGAGTTTAATTCAATATATGCTAAATTTTTAGATAAACTAAAAATTAAATTTGTAACAAAGTCAGCAATGAATGGATTTTATAAAGGCCATACTAATTTAATTTTTAGAGTAGGGAAATTCTTAGTTGAAGCAGATTCTGTAAAATCAATTTTAAAGTGTGATTTAGTAAGTGCCAAATTAAATAACCCATTGACGGGATTAAGATGTATTAATACTAACGAGGATACGGTTGATGATTTTAACTATTTATTATCTAGTATTTATTTTATAATTGGTGAAGAAGAAAACAAATCTGACAAAGTTGAAGAAGTTGAAACTTTTGAAGATATTGTAGCTTCTTATGAAGAATATTCATCAGTTGAACTAGACTTAGATACTAAATTAAAAATAATGCTTGATAAAGTAATTCAGACGGGAATGAAAGGTGTTGATTCGATTGCTTATTTATTGCAACTTAGAAAGATAATATTTAATGATAAAGAATGCAAACGTAATATTAAAATAAGTATTGTTAGAGACAATATTAATGTTCCCAAAAATCAATCAGCTACAGTAAGTGCAATATTCACTATTAATAAAGATGATATATATGAAGATATTTTAGCAAATCAGTATTATTTATTTCATCCAAATTATCCATTAGTTCCGATTAGTATTATGGATATAGAAGAACTATTTAGAAGCAAAATGCTAGAGTACATTGGTGATAGATATTTAGAAATACCGGGATTAAAAGTTGAGGAGGATAGTTTAGATGATAACAAAACTCAAGGATATAAATAACAAATTAATAGAAACTTATCAAAATGATGTAGTTAATTTGAAAAAACAAATACTTATTAAGAAAATATTGCAAGAAGATAAATGCTTTTTTAAAATAAAAATAGAAACAGCTTTTTCTATTTTAAAAGATTTACAGATACCAGATCATGAAATTAAATCAATTTATTTAGATTTAATAGATATAAAAAACTATGATAATTAATCATAGTTTTTATTTTTTGCTTATATATTTAATGACTGATGTAGCTGCATTCATGCCATCATAGACAGCTTTAGATATTTGTTTTACACCTTTAATTGCATCTCCACAAGCAAATATACCTGGTATATTTGTTTCTAAAGCATTGTTTACAACAATTTCATTATTGTCTGTAATAATTCCACATTTTTTAGCTAAAATATTACTATCTGGTGTATCATTTGCAATAAATAAGCCATCTATTTCTAAAGAAGATTCATTATCAAATAAAACTCTTTGAATTGTATCTTCTCCCTCAACTGCCATAATTTTATCAGTTATAACTTTATATTTTTCATTACTATAGGCGGTTCCATTTGTTAATAAGTATAAGTCATTAGTAATGTTACTTAAATATTCTAATTCATGCACTGCATATTCCGTATTACCAACTACAGCTACTTTTTTATTTTTAAAAAAGAAACCATCACAAGTTGCGCAGTAACTTACACCCTTACCTTCATATTTTTTTATGTTTTTAATATCAGTTTTACTTCTACTTGAACCAGTGGCTAATATTAATGCATCGACGTTATATGAATCTTTATTCGTGTCAATATATAATTCATCTTCATATCTAATATTAAATATTTCTTCCTCTTTTAAAGGAATATTCAAATTCTTTAATTCGTTTAATCCTTCTTGGTATAATTTAGGTCCACTTATGCTCCCACTACCGTAGTAATTTTCAATTAATTTAGCTTTTAGCAAAGAACTTTTATGATTACTGAAAACGATAACATCTTTATTAGCTCTTTTTAAATATAGTGCGCAACTTACACCAGCAGGCCCTGAGCCAATTACTGCGATCATTTTACCATCTCAGTTAGGTCGTCTTTACTACATAAACCAACTTTTTTAGTGACCATTTTTCCATTTTTAAAATGAACAAGAGTAGGAATACTCATAACCCCATAAGCTTTTGCAGTTTCTTGAGCTTCATCAACATTTACTTTAACAATTTTAAGATTATCTCTTTCTTCACTTAATTCCTCTAAAATAGGTGCTAACATACGACATGGACCGCACCAATCTGCATAAAAGTCAACTAAAACATTTTCTCCATTAATTTCACTATTAAATGTACTATCATTTGCGTGTATAATTTTCATAAATCCTCCTTAATCAATATATATTCTTGGGACTCTATTACTTATAGAGCACATAATTTCATATGGAATAGTGTTTAAATGTTTAGCTGTACTATTAATATGATCAGTATCTTTTAATAATACAACTTCATCATTAACTTTAATAGTATCATCTAATTTAACAAATAACATATCCATACAAACATTACCAACAATTTTAAATTCTTTATCATTTATAAATACATTATTATCTTTATAGGCTCTTAGAATTCCATCAGCATAGCCAATTTGGACAACGCCAATTTTTTCATTGTCAGCTGGGATATAAAGACCATTATAGCCAACTTTTTCTGAATTACTAACATCATTTATTTGAATAATATTACTATATAGGCTAAATGTTGGTTTTAATTTAATTTTTGATGAAAAACCATACATTATAATTCCTAATCTAACACAATTAATAAAATTAAATTTGGGATAATTAGTTAGTGTTTCTGATGCTGCAACGTGAACCATTTTAATTTTAGATAAATCAACATTTTGGCATAAATTATAGAATTTATCTAATTGATACTTAGTGTCAATTTCGTTACTTGGGTCATATATATGTGTATATATTCCTTCTAGGATAAGATTGGTATTGTTAATATTGGAGATAACATAATCGACATCATCTTTATCTTTAATACCTAATCTATTCATTCCAGTATTTAATTTTAAATGAACTCTTAAAGGTAAGTTTAAATCTTTAATACTATTAAAATAATCTTTGGAATTTAGGGTAATTGTAATGTTATTGTTTAAACAAACCTCTAAATCTTTTAAGTATACAATTCCAAGACATAATATTGGAATATTTGGATATAACTCTCTAACCTTAATAGCTTCATCTAAAGTGGCTACAGCTAGATAATTACATCCTGCTTTAATCATAGGTTCAATAGCTTTTAAACCGTGACCATAACAATTGGCTTTAACAACGGCCATATAATATTTATAATCATATTTATTTTTGATAGCTATAATATTATCATAAATATTTGATAGATTAATTTTTGCATATGTGTTTCTATACAAGTTAATCACTTTCTTTCTACACTACAATAATTATAGCAAATTTATAAGAAAAAATAATTAATAATTATTAAATAGGAAGATGAACAACCGTTAAAGTATTGTCATCATTTTTACATTTTTTAATAATTATGTTACTTTTATGGCTTAAAAAATAAAATATGTACAATAATTTTACAAAAACATTTTTAATTTTAAAGCGTATCTAAAAAAGATAATAGAATAGGTAGTTCTTGAATATTATTTATGGAATAGTTACAGTTTAAATTTGGCTGAAATCCATATTTGGCATGTACAAATGAAATATTGGCAATTTCACTTGCTTGGTAATCTTTTAAAGTATCTCCAACATAAATAGCCTGATCAATCCCATTTCGTTGCATTAATTTGATAATAGCATTGCCTTTACTCATTTGTTCTTTTCCAGCAGCAATATAGTCGAGAAAGTATTTTCCTAAATTAGAAGAATTTAAAAATGCTTCTATATAATTGGAACCACAATTGCTGACAATTCCTAAAAAATACTTTTCTCGAAGTTCTTTTAAAATATTTTCTAAATTAGGATATATATTTCCACCGTATTCATTGAGATATTTAACATGATGTTCAAGCATTTCTAAAAAGATTGGTAGTCGAATATCTCTTGCTAAATAGGGCATATATAATTCTGCACATTCTTCAACTGTGTACCCCATACATTGTGCAATAGTATTTCGTGGTATATTTTTTACAAAAGGATATTTAGCTGCTACTTCATTAGCACTTATATATGTCTGTTCTAATGTTTCCCATAATGTTCCATCTAAATCAAATATTATTGCTTTCATAGTATCACCACTATTATTATATCAAATTAATGATAATAAAATAATTGTAATACAGAAAATATAATAAAAAGGCTATAAGGCCTTTTTATTTTGTATATTCTCCGCTAACTTGCCCATATAAACTTTCAGGGTCATCAGATGTTCCTTCAACTTTAATGCCAGTTTCAGTTTTAGTAATTTTTAAAGTATCACCGAAACTGTCCACATATAATTCATCAGCACTTACTTCATTAAATGAAGTTTCTAGAGTACTATATCCCTTAGTAATTCTACAAATTACATAATCTTCATCAAGTTCAATAATACTTACTAAAACCTCATCAGATTTGTAATCACCTGTCCATCCTAAACTTTTGAAAGTTTTCTTAGTATAGGTTCCATTAATAGAATTTAGCATACTTTCAGGGTCACTACATGAAGCTGTAACGGCGTATGTACCATCAGCGTTTTTAGTAATTGTCATAGTTGTTACATCATCAAGGAATGTGTCATTGTAATCAATTTTATCAGCATCGAAATCCTCAACAGTAAATGAAGAATTGCTAAAACCAGACGTAATACTAACTTGAAGAGCAGTTAATTCTCCATCATTGAATCCATATATTGTTATTATATTGTCACCAGAAGTGTAGACACCATTCCAAGCGGAAGCTGGATTTGTATCAGGTGTAAAAATTGTTTCATCTTCGTTTTCTTCACCTTCATTTTCTCCGTCTTTGTTTTCCTCCTTATTTTCAGATGTACTATTATTTTCGGATTTATTATCGTCAGTAGCGTTATCATCATTTAAGAAGAAAAAGTATACACAAGTAGCAATAATGCCGATAACAATTAAACCGATGATAATATACAATAAAGTCTTTTTACCGCTTTTTGGTGGTTTAACTTCAGGGGCTTGATTTGTAACTGTAGGAATTGGAGTAACTGTAGTTGCAGGTGCTACATTATTTGGAGTTACAGGCGCAACATCGTTATTAGGTATTGAAGAAGCTACATCTGCAACTTGATTAGTAACAGTCACAGTATTTGTATTTGTAGGCTCTGTTGGTGTTGTATCAACGTTAGGAGTTGGTACATTATTTAGTTCGTTATTATTCATAATTCACCACCTCTCTATTCTATCTATTATCATGATAACATTATTGCCTTTTTTTTTCAACAAAAAAGGTAATCAAAAGATTACCTAATTAATTAAGCCAAATCCAATTGCCTCTTCAACCGGAAGCGAAAAACACACTCCACGACCTCTAGTTTTAATTCCAACCTCTTTAGTAATTGCTTCCATAACTTTGTTTTTATCTTTTTCAGATACAATATTAAGTATGATATCTTTTTCAGGTTCAATATTAAAACCTAATATTTTGGCAGGCCTATTATCACTTAAACCACGGCCTTTCAAGGCAGTCCCCCCAGAAGACCCAGCTTTTTTAGCTGCAGACATTACTTTTTCTAAATAACCCTCAGTTACAATAGTAATAATTAGATGATATGATAATTTATTATCTTCAATCACTGTATCATCCTTCCTTTCCAAATTATTATTTTTAAATGCATCTGATAAATATTTATTTGAACTTGAAATTGGGATAGTAAATGCTACTCCGGTTCCTACTTCATCTAGGGAAAATGCTGTTTTTAATTTAGTTAATATTTTACGACTTAGATAATTTGGAATAATTGCCATAAATATTTCTTTTTTCGTCTCAACTAATCCAAAATAGTCTAAAACGCTAGGCGAAGCAGTCCCACTAGCATTAGAGACAGTTTTGACTTTTATTTTATATGAATTTAAAATTGCTCTAACTTTTTTATGGTTACCTTCATCGAGGATAACAAATAATAATTTAATATTAATCATTATTAGCCCTCCAATCGTAATCGATGATTGTATCGTCTAACATTTCTATGCGTGATTCTAAACTTAACTTTAATTGGTATATTAATCCGACAAATTCAATAGTTATTATTGGAATTAACGATACCATTGAAGCTAATCCAAATGCCTCGCTATAAATGTTTCCTCCAACAGCATAACAAGCTCCGATTGCAATTGGAAGTAGAAATCCAGTTGTAAGTGAACCTCCTGTTGCACCACCTGCATCAAAGGCAATTGCTGTAAAAACTTTAGGAATAAAACATGTAAGTAAAATGGCTAGACCATAACCAAAAGCTAAATAATAGATGAAGTGAATTCCTGCATATATTCGATAAATAGAAAGCCCTGCCGCTATACTGACACCGAGCGCTAAAGCGAAGCGTAATATATTTTTAGGTATACTACCACCAGTAAATTCTTCAACTTGTTCAATTAAAATAATGACTGCTGGTTCAGCAATCGCAATAAAAAATGATAAAACCATAACTAAAGGAATTAATAATATTTTTAAGTTTGTACTTGCAAAATGTTCTCCAATAAAATATCCCATATTAAGAAAACCCACATTGGTTGCTACTAAAAACATAGTTAGTCCAATGATAGTTATTAATATTCCTAATATTATTTTATGTAACTCGTGTTTATTAATATTTTTAGTTATTGCATAATAAATTAAAAATATTATTAATATTGGTAAAATTGCAAGAAGAACAGACTCTAAACAATTTTTTAATTGAATTAAATAGTTAAAATAAGAAAAATTTACGTATATTGAATTATCAAAAGTCATTGCGTTGTTAGAATTGTTAAATAATCCTAGCAATAGAACCATTAAAATAGGCCCTGTTGAAGCAAGTGCTACTAATCCAAAACTATCTTCTTTAGCCTTTTTGTCAACACGACTTGAAACTAAACCAATACCTAAAGTGATGATAAAAGGAATGCTAATAGTACCAGTAGTTACTCCACCAGAATCGAATGCTACTGGTATGAAATCATTTGGAACAAATACCATCAGAATAAAAATTAAAATAAAACTTATAATTAATATTTTATTTAAATCTAATCCTAATAGGGATCTAGTAGATGCCAATAACATGCAAAATCCTACACCTAAACTAATAGTTATAATTAAAGTAAAATTGGAAATCGAGGTTATTTGTTCTGCTAGTACTAATAAATCAGGTTCAGCAATTGTCACGACTGTTCCAATAATAAAACTGACAAGTAGGATTAACCATACTTTTTTACTTTTTACTAAATCTTTACCTATTTTATTACCAATAACTACCATTGATAAATCAGCGCCAAATGTAAATAGACTACAGCCTAAAATTAATAAAATTGAACTAATTATAAAAGATATTAAAATGGAAGTTTTAATGGGAATAATCAGTGAAAGCAATAATACAATTAAGATTAAAGGCCTAACTGTCTTGAAGGATTCAATCAAATTTTCTTTTAATTTTTTAAGCATTATATCACCCTTATTAACCTTCATATTCTTTTATTATTATACACTAGTGAAATTTTATTATCAAATATTAAAAATAAAAAGTGATATAATGAATATGAATATATAACCTATTTATTTATTTTACAACAAATGTTATTATTATAATAGTTAGGGGTGTCGTATGAGTAAATATCGTGTTAACAAAGTATTAGGTGTAAACAAAGAATATACAGAATATATTGAAGCACCTGAAAAAAAACCATATGTAAGTTATAAAATAGACTTATTTAAATATGTTATATTAGATGATAATGATCCTAATTATATAAATTTAAATTATAGATTAGGAGTTACAAAAACTAGTGATCCAAAAGAAAATCAGTCAAGAACGTGTACAGTATATATCAAAATTTTTGACAAAAAAGATCGTAAATTATTAGAAATTCCGATTTTATTTAAATATGTTAAAGTAGGAAAATCACAAATTCAAAGAAATACTTTAAACATTCCTAAAATTAATTTAACTGGTGATGAATTAAATATCGAATTAACATGTTTGGGAATGGATAGGGCACTCCCTGAAGATAATATTGTTATTAATACTGAAGAAGATGAAAAAAAACAAAAATCGTCAAATATAGTTCCCATAATTATAATTGGAGTGATGATTTTAATTTTTATTATTCTAATATTAATATAAAAGAACATCATGTGATGTTCTTTTTAGATGTACTCTAAAGATAATATTTCGATATTATTTGATAATAAATTTTTATTAGTATTTATGTTTTTCGCTAAATCGGTTGTAAGATATTTTTTAAAATCATCGGCGAAGATTGTTACAATGTTATCGTTATTTTTAGAAACTTTGATAGCTGCTAATAAATTAGCACCACTTGATATTCCAACTCCTAATCCTAATTTTTGTGCTAAAATCCGCGACATGTTAATTGCATCTTCATCATCAATAGTAATAATTTTATCGATTAAATTCATATCAACAATTTGTGGTATAAAGTCATCACCAATTCCTTCGATGCGATGACTACCTATAGCATCATTATTCGATAAAATTGGTAATTGTTTTGGCTCTAAAGCAATTATTTTAGTTTTGCTATTTTTCTCTTTTATTCTTTTAGCAATCCCAATTAATGTTCCGCCAGTTCCAATTCCACTAACAAATCCATCTATTTTATTTAATTTGTTAACAATTTCTAAGCTAGTTGTTTTATAATGTACTTCAATATTTTTTATGTTTTCAAATTGTTTAGGACTAAATCCATTTATTTTTTTGCTTAATTCAGCAGCTTGTTTAACAGCACCTATAAAGCCACCATCTTGCTTAGAAACTAAATGTACTTCAGCTCCATATAATTTCATAATATTAATTCTTTCAACACTAGCCCATTCAGGAATAAAAATATGGACTTTATGCCCGTAGTAAGCTCCAAGAGCGGCAAAAGCAATACCGGTGTTACCACTTGTAGCCTCAACTATTGGCATGTTAGGTTTTAAACTACCATCTTTATATGATTCATTTATAATATAATAAGCTAATCTATCTTTGATACTCCCCGTATAATTATAATATTCTAATTTTGCATATATATTTGTTATTTTATTTTTATACTTAGTTCTAATTTTTACCATAGGTGTATTACCTATTAATTTTTCAATACTCATATTGTTCCTTCTTTCTATTATATTTATATAAAAAAGAAAAACAACATCGTATACTATTAACTATTTTTTTAAACATAAAAAGACCTCCTATATAATTTGATATAAACTCAAACTATAAAGAAAGTCTTATTACAAACTAAAAATAATCGTTATGAGTTTATACGACAAAATTTATTTGTAAATAAGTAACAGCAACAATTTTTTACAGTTAAATTTGTCATATAAACATCTCCTTGTTAGTTATTATATCATAAAAATAAAAAAAAGAATATCTAAAATAGAAAGAAAGGTTTTAGAAAAAAAGCATCACGGAGTTTTTATCATCATTAAAGAAAACAATTTATATATAATTAATAATTTTGAAGATAAAGGAAAAACTTTTGATAATATAATTAATCTTGAAAATTATTTTATCAATAACTATGATTGTGACAAATACATTTTTATTTACATATAAAAAAGATTAAGTACTTAGTACTTAATACTTAATCATTCATTATACAGGCATTGCTTATTTTATATGAACCAGAGGAGATACTTAATTTACCACAATACTTAATTATATCGCCAACTTTTAAATTTAATATTTTATCTTTAAATTCATCGTTAAATTTAACAAAGATACTATAACTACCATCTAAATCCTGTATTTCAATTTCTTTTGAATATATATGTAATATTTTACCATTCAAAATATAGTAATTATTATTATATGTTGCCTCTGCATTTTGATGATTTTCACTCATCTTAGCTTGAACTTCTTTTAATGTTATTTCACTTGCATCACTACAATCGTGAGTAGTTGGATTAGCGATTGCTACAATTACAAGTATAAGTAATATTACAACAATACCTAAAAATATTAAAGACGCTTTCATTCCTTTTTTATGTTTTTTTTCCCACAATTAGGGCATATTTTTGCATCCTTATCAACTTGAGATTTACACCAATTACATTGTTTCATAAAAATACACTCCATTTCAAATAAAAAGGGACACTAAAATAGCTGTCCCGATACTTCATCAGCTGAATATACTACATTACTGCTATCGGCTGACATATTAATTATATAATAATATTTTTTCCAAGTCAATGAATTTGTATTCAAAAATTGAATATATTATTAATAGTAAAAAAAGAATACAATTGTATTAGGAAATGGAGGTATTGTATGATTAAATTTCAACCATCAAAAAGCGAAAAAGTTGTAATATCAATTAGACTTGAAAATTACAAAGTTCAAGAAATAGATAAGATTGCATCTAAAATTGATATAAGCCGTAATGAACTTATAAATCAATGCCTCAATTATGCGTTAAACAATTTAGAGTTCAAAGAATTAAAGAAAAATAAAAACAATAAAAAATAGTATCAGCAATTTGATACTATTTTTTTTACATATCTTGTTTGTTTATTATAGTAATCGTACTTTTTATTAAATCCTTTATAAATATATTATCTAGTTTAGATGATAAAAATAATATTTTTTTGTTTTGAGGGTCTGCAGATTTATCTAGGTGCATAAAATCATTGTACAAAACTGAAAGCAATTGAAAATTTTCTGGTATTTCTAATCCAACATTTTCTGCATAAACTATTTTATTTACTGTCATTTTTTCCTCTAAAAATGCATCTCTATACTTAATATCTAATTTATTATAAATGTATTCTTCGATGTTAATTCTTAATGAGCATAATGTTAATAAATAATCACAATTTTCATTGTTTAGATACTTTTTCATTTCTTCATCCGCTTTTAATCTAAATTTTTCGGATGTATCATATTTATTACTCATATTATGCTTTTTAAACAATTCCATTAATTCACATTTTTCATTGTGATAATGTAGATAATATTTACCTATATAGTCAATATTATTATCATCCATAAAACTTTTTCTATCGGTAATAATTTTTTTCACTTCATTATCTATGTTGATATGAAAATCATTTAAATAATATACTTTCATTTTGGAGAAGTAGTAATTTTTAAAAACATTAGGGTCTAAATGTGTCATAATAATCGGATAAATTTTTCTATTTGATGATGAAAAACTGGCAATAAACAAAGATATATATTTTTGTACTATAATAATATTAGCATCATCTAAATAATCAAATACTTCATCAATAATTAAAATTAAATCCTTGTGAATTTCTGAATATTTAATTTTTTCTAAATATATAAGAAAGCATAATAAGTCAATTTCCCCATTTGAAATCATATTTGCTTTAACTAATTTTATAATTAACTTGCCTTTTTGTTCTGTTATGGTAACTATACGTTTTTTTGTATCTATTGACGATATCAGGTATTCTAAACTTTCTTTTCTTTTTTCATATACTGCACGTTTATAAATTTTTATAAAATCTTCTTTATTATTTTTATAAATATTTATTATTTGAATTACATATATTACTTTTTCTAATTCGTTTAAAGATAAAAATAATTTATTATATAATATTATTATATTTTGAATATCAGCATCTTCTAATATTTTATTTATTAATTCAAAATTATCATATTCCTTAAAAAAATCACTTTGTTTAATAATTTTTTTTTGAAAATCTTCTTCTAATTCCTGTATATATTTTTTAACTCTTTTTTTACTTAAAATTTTTTCTAAATTCTTTTTACATTTGAATAAATTTATTATGAAATTTTTTGAAGAAACAAATCTTTCAAAATTAGGAATGATATATTTATTTACTTTATATCTATCTCTAAATTTAGTTACGGAATATTTTAAACTCTTTTTTTCTGGAATATTATTTATTAATATTATATCTTTGACTACCATATTGGCTTTTGCTATACTAAAACCATTTATATTCATTAGTTTTGCTTCTGTTGTAACTTTGTTATTAATAACCTGTACATCAAATTTATTGCTTATAGTATTAGTAGAGATATTTGCAATTAATTCATTTTCAGTTTTATCTGTTGTTTCTATAATCTTTATAAAACTATCTGAATATTCTTTAGAATTATGTAAATTTTCTTTTGATATATTTAACTTATTCGATGTTAAGCTATCAAAAGCCATTGCTATAGAACTTTTCCCAAATCCATTAGGAGCTACAAAAATACTAGGTTTATTAGGAATTAAATTTAATTCCAATTTTAAATTATTAATACCTTTTACTTTGTTAATTTCAATACTTTTGATCATATCCATTTTACTTCACCTACTACTAAAAAAAGGCAGTATAAAACTTTTTCAAAGTCTATACTAGCCCTTTTTATTTCTTATAATCTATTTTTATATTGACAGCAAACCCTCCTACAAAGTAGTAAAAGTTCGTGTTATTTTCAAATGGCAGGGGTGGAGAGAATCGAACTCCCAACAGCGGTTTTGGAGACCGTTATTATACCATTTAACTACACCCCTAGTTTGGTTGACTACTTGATTATAACACAATAGTTTTAAATATTCAAGAAGAAAATCATATAATATAATGGTGATATTGTGATTATAAGATATACGACTAAGGAAAGGGACTTATTAGCACGATTAATGCGGGCGGAAGCATTAGGTGAAGGTGATCTTGGAATGTTAATGGTTGGTAATGTTACTGTTAATCGGGTATTAGCTGATTGTTATACATTTAAAGATGCTACTTCATTGTATAAAGTTATATATCAAAATCCTGGAGGTTTTAGTGGGATAAATAGTTCTTTATTTTATGCATCTCCAACAACTAAAGAAAAGCAATTAGCTGATCGTGTTATAAAAGGGGAATATTATTATCCTGCTACTAATTCACTTTGGTTTTACGCAACCAGTGGGGGCTGTAGAAATACTTGGTATGAGCAACCATTTGCAGGCAGTTATAAAAAACATTGTTTTTATGAACCAAAACCAGGCGTATGCGACGAAATTTATTAAAAAAGTTAATTTTATGTATTGACAAGTTAAATTTAATTAGATATAATTATTCTCGTAATCTTGAATTTAACTTGTTTTGGGGAATTAGCTCAGCTGGCTAGAGCACTTGCCTTGCACGCAAGGGGTCAAGGGTTCGAATCCCTTATTCTCCACCATTAAGATTATTAACCGTTGATATTCAACGGTTTTTATTTTGTTTTAATCTTTTTACGTACTAATTACGTACTTTTTCCCTCCTTTTATAAATCTACACTTTCAATTAAGTTGCTTAAATCATTCTTGTAAAAGTGTGAGTATGTGTTCAAGGTTGTTGAAACATCATCATGTCCTAGATATTTAGCTATTAAAGTTATATTTGCACCTTTGCTAATTAAAAGAGATGCACAACTATGTCTAAAATCATGTATTCTAATTCTTTTTACTCCAGATAAAGCGACTAGTTTATCTCTTCTTTTTTGAATCGTTGTGGTTGCTAATGGAAATATATCTCCAAAAATGAACCAATCGTTAGAAAAATTTGTATATGTTTTTTGTTCATTATATCTTGTTTTAAGATTTTTAGCTAGAGATAGTGGAATCGGTATAGTTCTATTGCTTCCACGTGTTTTCGGCGGTAATATGAGAAATTTTGAACCTTTTACACGATTAGCCAAGCTTTTATTAATTCTAATTGTATTATTTTCAAAATTTATATCATTCCAATTTAGTGCTAATGCTTCACCTTGGCGAAGGCCACAGTAGAATAGAGCAGAAAAGAAACATATCCATTTTAAGTCAGATTCATAAGAAATAAAATTATCAAATTCTTCTTTGGTGTAAAATAGCATTTCTTTTTTTACTTCATTTGGATTAGTGAAATTTGTCATTTTGTTTAATATATTTATGTTAAGGTCATACATTTTGTTTCCATAATTTAGCATTGCTCGTAAATTTTTATAAATTGTGTTTTTGTATCCGGTAGCAAGATTTTTTTCATTAATATATTTTTTCCAATTTTGAATGTGATTAATATTCAATTCGTCAATATATATTTTTTCTAATATATCAATATGTTTAAGCGCTACTTTTGTGGATTCGTAGGAACTTATTCGAACATTTTCTTTTTTATATTTTAAATAATCATCTTTTAAATTTCCAATAGTCATATTACTTTTTAAAGGAACATCTTTTATGGAATTTAAAAATTCTCTTTCTGCTTGTAATGCCTCCTTTTTTAGTAAGAATGATTTTGATTTTTTTCTTTTATTTTCACCATAGATATCTTTATAATAGCAAACATAATACCATGATCTACCGTCTTTAGTCCATTTACTTTTATCTTTTTCTTGATATACAGCCATAATATCACCTATTCCTTCCTTGATTTTGTATAGGTTTTCGTGATATAATAGTACACGAAAAGCCAATACAAATTAGTTTCATTGTATTCTTTTTTGTTCAAACGTGGTGGTTTGGTGGTTTTTCATATTGAGTTAGCGTTACAGCGCTAACTTTTTTTATTCAAATGCTAATTCGATAGCATAATTGTATACAACATCAAAATATTGTTTAAATAATTCAATGTTTTGATTATAACTTAATTCTTCATTTGGCTTTGGTGTTTCAGTAATTGCACTATTATAAATAATATCAAGTTGTTCCATTGCTTTATTGTAAGCATTTTTAAATTGCTCGTGTTCGCTATCTAATGAGTTAACAAATTCTTTTGTATCACTTAATTTAGCATAGTCAATTTTAAAGTTTTCAATTAAAAATTCGATATCTAGTTCTTGACCAATACTATCTTTTCCTGTTGCAGCATAATCTCTGATATTAGTAACATAATCATTCCAAATTGAAGTTAGTTCCATTGCTGAATCATATATTCTATCGTTGATATCTTCCTGTGTCATTGCACCTGCATCATTTTTATTAGAATCAGATTCTTTTACTTTTTCTTCACTACCGCAAGCTGTTAAAGTAACTAATAAAATAGAAACTAATAAAACACTTAAAATTTTTTTCATTATTCCACCTCCAATCATGCTTCTATATTAAAAATACCTGTACTAGCGCATTTTTAATCAATTTTGCTTTCTAACAAAAACTTAATATAAGCGTCAGCTTCATCTTCATATTTGTTCATAAAGAAAGCGAATAAATCTTTGTTAGCTTGCTCTAAATGGCATAATTCAATATGAGCTAATTCATGTAATATAGTTTTTCTTTTTTTGTAATAAGACAAACTCTTTTTTACGAATATGTTGAATATGCCTTTATATTGATATACAAAACCATCTATCTTAGATGGTAATTCAGTATACGTAATTGTAGCATTATAATAATTAAGTAATTCTTGTTGTGTAATATTCTTTTTTAATAAATCAATAATCCCCATAGCTTACTCCTTTATTTCGAAGTACCTATACTAGCATACTTTTAATTTTCTTCTCCTAATTGTTTATCAATTTCTTTTTTTCTTTTTTCTATGATAAATTTTATATACTCTTTATCATCATCAGTTAAAATATCTTTATGCTTTTGAAATAACAATTCGAGTTCATCATAAGAACTTTTATACTTGTTTTCTATTAAATCAGATTTTTGAATGTTAAAGTAATTTGCTAACAATTCAATTTTGTCAATTCGTGGGTAAGTTACAGCATTATACCAATCTGTAAATGTTGTGTATGGAATACTTAAAGCTTCACAAATATCATTTCTATCTTTGTTATAGTATTCCATATAATATTTAAGATTTTTAGCAAATATTTCCTTATTTCCTAAATCGCTACTCATACAATGACCTCCTTCTTCTATATCAATAATACGATAAAAAAGTAAAAAAAGCAATAAAAAAAGCAAAAAACAACGAAAAAACCGTAAAAAGTTCTTGACAATACGGTTAAACCGTAGTATATTGGATTTGTAAGGAGGTAAACATGGAAAGAAAAAATAAATTTACTTTGAAAGCCATCAGAATAAATAAGGGATGGTCCAGAGAAGAAGCAAGTAAATTATATGGTGTTAGCGTTGATACTATTAATAATTATGAAAATTATAAAACGTTTCCGGATGTTCCAATTGTTGAAAACATTTTAAGCGCAACTGGTCTTCAATATGACGATATTATTTTTTTACCCAATAATTACGGCAAAACCGTAATCAAAAAAATAAAGAAATAGGAGGTAGAAATGAAAGAAAAAATAGAAATCTTAAATGATGAAATAGAATACATAACAATTGAAAATGAAGAAACTAGCGAAATAATAGCTACGATAACTCAATATGATGTGAAATGTATAAAACCGTATATTATTAAAGTTAAACCAATACCACTTGAAAAAGACTAGAACAAAGTCTAGTCAAAATTTAATGTATTCTATCTTTAGGTGGCATAGGATCATTACCATAAGAATCTTTATCACGAATTCTACCATCACGGCCGTGAATAATAGCTTCTGAATGTTGTTTTCGCGCAATATCTTTTGCAACGTCAATAGCTTCTCGTTGTGTATCAGTATGTTTTGTTGCTCTAGAATTGCCTTCACCTTTAACATCCCAACCACCATTAGGATTAGGAATAACATGTTGATTAGCCAATAAAATCACCTCACTTTCTAAGGTGATTATAACACACCAAACCACCAAATGAACAGAAAGGAGTTTATATGAGAATTGTAAAAAGGTTATCTGCAAATGAAATATTAAAGATTTTAGAAAATCAATGGCTAACTACCAAAGATATAAAAGATATAGCCTGTGTCGGATATACAAAAGCAAGTTATATTAAAAATGAAATTGAACTAAAAATCAAAGAAAAAGATCAAAATTATTTTTTGCCAGCAGGATTAGTTCCAAGCAAAGAAGTGGTTGATTATTTAAATATTGATATTAAATATCTAAAGAAAATTTCTGATATCAGAGGAGAATAGAATGAAAAAAAGAAGAAGAATAAAATGGGATTATGTTTTTATTGCATTAATTCCAGTAGTAATTTTAATCGTATTAATTTGGTCAATTATCATGCTAGACATAGAAGAAAAAAAACATATTGAGAGAGTATCTGAAAGATGTGCTAGTCAAGGATATGGCATAAAATTAGCTTATACAAGCACAGGAGACGAGTTTTATGTATGTAATGAGCAATAATACTAAAACGCAAAAAACATCAAAAAATGACTATTTAAATACAAAAAAAGACTTAGTTGGTGCAACAACTAAATCACTATAAAATTTACAAAAAAATCTTACAACTAGATTATACAAAATACGGAGAAAAAAATCAAATTTTTAGTGGACCGAAAATCGTACCACTAAAACATAGTTAGTGGACCGAAAATCAGTCCAGAAGTATATAGATATATATACTAATTAAAATATATATATAAATATATTATTAATACTTATGGACCGAAAATCGTACCACTAAATTAAAATAGGAGGATAAAAAATATGTGGAGAGAAAAACCATAATTTTAAATAAAAATATTTTACACCTTGATATTTCTGCTAGTTCGTATAAGTTCTTAACCATATTAATTCTTTATTCTGATAAAGAAGGAAGATGTTATCCTTCAACAAGAACTTTAAGTGAGAAGTATCACTTATCACGAGATACTATAAATCGAGCAAAAAAAGAGTTAGAGAATAAGAACGTAATAAGAGTTTATAAAAGAACTAAAGGTAGCGGGAAGATAGATAGCAACGAATATTTTATAAACAAAGAATATTTAGCTGAATCGATTCAATCAGAAAAGAAATTAGAACTATTTGATTATGATTGGCTAAATGATACAGGAGAATTTTATGACTAGAGTTAGATATAAATATAATTCATTAACAAAAAATATTAAAATAATAAATTCGATGAAATTAAGGACTAAAGAAGAAATAACTAATTTTTTAAATGATGTTCCACTTGACTTAGTTGACAGAAGTAAAAAATCAGCATTAAATGAGTGGATTGCTCATAACAGGTTACACCAATTAGGAATATTAAAAAATCATACTAAAGATTGTGATATTACAAAAAACGAAAGCCTATTTAGAAGAATTTGTTATTGGATATTAAGTATAGGTGCAAAATGAAAGCAAAAAATTATAAGAAATTATTAAAAGAAAAAAATCCAAAAGAAATAATTAGATTATATTGTAAGAATAAAATATTTTTAAATAGTAAGCAATTAGATGAAATTATAAAACTAAAAAATGAAGGAGAGAAGAATGAAATTAGTAATTAATAATATTCAAATTAAGAACTTTAAAGGATGTTCAGAATTAAAATTAAATTTTATGGAAAACAAAAATATTTTGGAAGGTGAAAATGGAATCGGTAAGACAACTGTATTAGATGCTATTACATGGTGTTTATTTGGAAAAAATTTTGCTGACGAAAAGCA
This sequence comes from uncultured Bacilli bacterium, assembly GCA_944350495.1. Classification (GTDB taxonomy): domain Bacteria; phylum Bacillota_I; class Bacilli_A; order RF39; family UBA660; genus UBA5578. The sequence goes on along the minus strand of CALVOZ010000002.1, from coordinate 48,241 downwards.
ATTTAAAATAAAACCTATAATAGACGGTGAGGAAAAAGAAGATTTAGCAACTAGTGTATTGTTAATTATCAATGATACTAAAATTGAAAGAATTTGGAACAATAGTTTAACTACGATTAAAGTAGATGATGTCAAATTTGGTGTTACGGAATTTAATAATTATTTAAGAGACAAGTTTTTTATTACAGACGCGGAATTTAAAGCATTATCAAATATTGACTACATTCCTAACTTGCATTGGAAAGAACTACGAAGTTTAATTATGGGATTGATTGGTGAAATAAAAAATGAAGAGGTATTTGTTAGAGGAGATTTTAATTTAATAAGAGATAAAATTGAATCGGTCGGAGTAGAAAAGACAGCTGAAGATATTAAAACTAGCAAATCAGAACTTGCAAGCGAAATAAAAGTTCTACAAGGTAATATTGACCAAAAACATACTGATATTCAACAATTAGTTGTTGATGATAATGAGCAACAACAATTGGAAGAAAGAAAACAAGAAATAAAAGCAACAATTGAATCTTTTAATATTCTAAAAGAAAAAAAAGCTGCACAAGATGCTGAAATTTCAAAATTAACTATTTTAGAAGGAAATTTAAAAGCTAATATCAATACAAGAGATAATTTATTAAAAGACAACGTTGAATATCAAAAAACATATAACAGTTCAAATATTGATGTAGAACTTATAAAAACAAATAAAATTAAAGAAAAAACTAATCAAATTGAAAGTATTAATCAAGATATTGAACGTTTAGAACTTGAAAAATCAAGTTTAATAGCTGATAGGGAAGAATTAAGAAGCAGGTATGATGAAGAAGTAAAACGTGAAATAAAAGTTGAAAATAGTACATGTACAGCTTGCGGTCAACCACTACCAGGAGAAAAAATAAAAGAAGTATTGAATAATTTAAAAGAAGAATCCAAAGCAAGAGCTAATTTGTATGTTGCAAAAGCTAAAGAAAAGTTAACTAGAATGAGTGAAATTGATGTAGTAATTAACTCGTATAAAGAAAAAATAAGTCAAGTTAAAAAAGAAATCGATGAAATTAAAACTGAGGAAATAGATTCTACCCAAGAATCTTCAGTTCAAATTCAAATGAAAAATAATATTACAAGAAATAAGGAAAAAATAGCTAATTTAGAGATTGAGGCTTTGAATATCCAAAAGCAAATCAACTTACTAAAAGATTCAATTAAAAATCATAAAGTTATAAATGTTGGAGATACTAGTTCATTACAAAATGAGTTAGAAACAATTACAGAGAAACTAGCCATTTCAGCTACATTAAAGATTTTCAAAGAACAATTAAAAGAATTGGAAGCAAAATATGCTGACAAACTAAGTGAAAAAGAGAGACTTAATGAAAGAGAGCAACAATTAATTTTATTTAATAGTACTAAAACAGAATTGTTGCGTGAAAGAGTAAAGCATAACTTTAAGTTAGCTGATTTTATCACTCAAGAAGAGACTAAAGACGGAAAGTTAGTTGAAACGTTCAAGATAGCAGTTGATGGCATTGAGTATAATGCGTTAAATGCAGGCCATAAAATACTCGTAGCACTTGATTTAATTGATAATATTCAACGTATGAAGAACAAAAGGTTACCGATCTTAATTGATGGATTAGGGGAATTAACTAGACTACCTGAGTTAGAAACACAAATAATTGGTTGTAGGGCTAAATATCAAGCAAACAAAAAATTAGAGGTGGTAAATCAATGATAACATCAATTTTAAAAGTAAAAATCTTAGATACGACTAATGGACGTGCAAAAAAGCATATAGGTGAAGTTCGAACTTTTAGGATGTTGCCTAACAAATCAATTATTTTAGAAAAACAAGGACATTTTATTAGAACGTCACCTGTTGTTGAAATAAGTCAAGACAATTTATTAACTATTAAAACTTTAAATTCCGTTTACCAATTAGAAATAATTGAAGAGATAAAGGATGGTAGATGTAAATGATTAAAAATGATGAAAAAAAAGATATTGCGATAGTAGATAAAAGTAAAACTATTAAAACAGTTAGTGATAAGTACATTGATGCAATGGCAAAAGAAGCTGAGAAAGTAATGAATTCTATGGGATTAGAATTAAAGCCTGAAGTTAAGAGTGGATTATTCAATTTAGGATTAGCTTGTGAAAAAACAATTAAAGATAAAGGTATCAGTTGGGATCAGGTTAACAAAGATGGACTACCAAGCAAGTTGTTATATTATGCACAGTTAAATCTTAATCCAGCAAATAATGAATTATATATATTACCTTATAAAATGGGAGATACTTATGTACTGAATTTTGAAGAATCGTACCTAGGTAAAAAGAAAAAAATAAAAAGATTTAGTTCAGATAAATTAGTAGACGCAATAGCCTTTGTAGTCCGTGAAGGAGATTTATATGAACCAGATGTTAATATTCTGGATGGAGATACGCTAGAATTTAAGCCCAAATCATTTAATAACGGTCAAATTATTGGAGCTGTATGTTATTTAAGATTTGAAGATTCGTCTAAAAATAGAATTATAGAAATGAGCTTAGCAGAATTAGAAAAAGTAAAAGATGCATCTAAGTCAAAAATGGGCGGGAAATTATCGCCTGCATGGCAAAAATGGGAAGCTGAAATGTATAAAAAAGCAGTTTTAAAAAGAGCATTGAAAGATATATATGTTGATGTTCCGGTAGAGTATCAAAATGCATATATGAGCACAGAAGAAATAGATAATTCTAATTACGATTTAAATTTTGAAGAAAAAACAACTGTTACTATAAGTAGTAATGAAGTTAAAGAGGCAGAGTACACTGATGCTTCTTCAGATGAAAATAAGACAGAGGCAGTAGAAAATGATTCTAACTACGCTGAGTTCGAGTAGCAAAGGAAATTTACATGTTCTAGAGAATGGTGAAACAACCATTCTCCTGGACTGTGGAATTAATTTTAATCGTTTAAGCTGTGAATTGAATCAATTAAAAATTGATGGGGTATTAATTACACATGAGCATGGTGATCATGTAGGTGGCTGTAAAACATTATCAGAAAATAAGCGAGTATCGTATTATAGCTGTAAAGAAACACTAGATAAGATAAATATACCTAATTTTTCTAAAGTTCCTATAATTCCTTTAAAAACGTTTAAAATCGGTACATTCAGTATAGTAGCATTTGAAGTTAAACATGATGCAGTACATCCAGTTAATTTTTTAATTAAAGATGAATTATCTGGAGCACAATTACTTTATATAACCGATACAGGATATATTGATAATTTAGAATTTATTGATATTGATTATTTATTAATTGAATGTAATTTTGATGAAAAATGGTTTAATAAAGAAGAATTAACAACAACGGAAGTTATAAAGAAGAAAAGATTGTTTAGCGATATAGGACATTTATCAATTCAAAAAACAATTGAATTTTTAAAAAGAACAGTAAATCATAATACAAAAAAAATAATTTTGTGTCATATTTCACATAGCTTTGAAGAATATAAAGTATTTGAATATATGGTAAAAAGTGAATTAAATTTTGGTAATGTAATAGCACTAAATCCTCAACACATTGGCCCAGTAGTCAATAATTTAAGAGAAGAAAAAGAGGTGTTACCATTTGAATAATAATGAGAGAATACAATTAATATTTAAAGAAGATTTAGAACAGTATAAGTTGATTATGGATAATGTAGAATCGTTATCTTCAGAAGATGGTGCAACCGCTTATAAATTAGCACAAATGAGTTTAGTACAAGCTGATCGCTGGTTAGAAATTTCATTAAGTGCAGCAAAATTTAGTAGAGAGATATCTATAGCTAAAACAGATTTATATAATTATACATATCATAAGTATCGCATTTTAATGACTATTCATGAATTTTGCCGTGTAGTGTATCGACAATGTTCTGAAGAAGAAAGGTGCCGTTGGAATGAAAACTAAAAAGGATAGCTTTGATAAGTTATGGGATGATAAACAAAAAATGCAAAAAAATGTCCCTATTGTCATTGTACGGTTAGTTTTTATGAATTTGAAAAGAAAGATAAAAAATTATGTGAGAATTGTAATAGATATGTATTTAAAAGTGATAGAAAAAAATTTGAGTATAGATTAAAAGAACAAATGTTAAAAAGGGAGAAATGATTATGAAAATAACAAATGTATCAATAGATTTAATAGCAACTGAGGGACAAGCGGTAAAGGCTTATGCAAACGTATTAATTGATAATTGCTTTGCAATTCGAGATATTAGGATTATTCAAAGAGATAATGGATACCTAATTGCAATGCCTAATAAAAAGACAAGCACAGGCCTATATGTAGATGTAGCACATCCAATTAATACAGAAACTAGAAAAATGTTTGAAGAAAGAATATTGAGTAAATTTTTTGAGGAAATTAATAATCAATTAAATTGTGTAAAAATTCCGGTTAACTATGAATTAAGGGTTAATATGGTAGATATAAATGAGGTTGCTTTAGTTGATATTAATAGAAATAAGATTGCTAATAAATATCAACTAGAAGATTATAAAACTGAAACATTACAGGAATTAGAAGAAGAAATAAATGAAACTTTTGGAGGTCCAAATGAGTAGTAAAAAAGAAGAACAGTCATTTGATTTATTAAAAATATCTATTACGGATAATAAACAAATATATATGTCTTACACGGACAATTTGTTGATTACATTATTTAATGTAAAAAATATTGAAGAAGCGATTCAAGAAATAAATGATTGCATAAATATTGGATTTGAAGACATAAAAAAAGTCATAAACAAAAAGAGAGAGGAAGAAAAAAATGACTAGTAAAGAACTTTTAGAAAAAATGCAAAAGAATTCAAAGGCTGACTTAATTCCTAAAGGTGCTGAATTTGAAGTATATAATGCTGATAATAAAAAATTAGGAATTATTGCAGTTCAAAGAACTACAATCGTTTATTTAGATATGAAAGAAATTCCTCAAGATTTATTGATTGGCAACTACATATTTAAAGAAATAACTGAATAATGCAAAGCTTTAGTGAAAATATTGAATATTCAAAGGATTGGATTATTCAAGAAATAATTAAAACAAGCATTAAAGAACAAAAAAATAATATGAAAGAAGTTGTCAGAATAAGAAAAATTGATTTATTAAACTTAGTTTTAAAATTTATAAAATTGAACGAAAGAGGCGAATGATGGAAGGATTAAATAGAATAAGAGTATTAGCTGCAGAAATAACTAACAAGCCACTATTAAAAGTAATTGATTATTTATTAACGCGAGAAGATATGAATGAAAAATATCTTAATGAAGAAAAAAGCTTAAAGGGAATGGTTGATTATATAAAATATGAAGCTCGTAAGTTGGCAAAAAATGGAGTGGCTATGGTAGAAGACAGCACTGTCTATAATTGGGCAATACATTATTTTGATGAAAGTAATGAAGATTTAAAAATTACAACAGTACCGATAAAAGAAGAAAAGGTAGAAGTTAAAAAGGAATCTACTAAAGAAGTTGTTAAAATACAAAAAAAGAAAATAAAGAATAAAGAATGGATTCCTGAAGGACAATTAAGTCTATTTGATTACTAAAATGTACATAAGGAAAAAAGATAAACAATTATTTGAAGAGTTAGATGTAAATTTAACTCTTCCAGGTAATTGGAATAAATTTATTTTTGATATCAAAAAAACTCATAATTTAATAATAAAAATGAGTTCGAATGAGTTTTATTGTACTAATTGTAAAAGTATTTTCATTAAAAGTAATTTAAAAGTATCAGATTATTATGTATGTCCTAAATGTAAGCAAGAACTAATAATTAGAAATAAGACATTAAAGCAATGCGAATTCAAAGATAATTTAGGATTGTTACAAAGATATAAGGATTATTATATTTTAAGACATTTTGAAATGGTAACTTATTACAATAATGGTAAATTCGATACTTATGTGTGCGAATATGGAAGACAAATTTTTGATAACGAATTTTCTAAATTGTATGAAATAATTAATGATCATATTGTATGTAATATTGGCGGAACTTACATCAGGCATGGAGAATCAGTGTTAGATTCTAATTGGCATTATTTCAGTTCTTATTGGAAACGATTAGGAGATACTTTAATATACTATCCATATAATTTAAAGTCACTATTTAATGATACAAAATGGCAATATTCACAGTTATGGGTATTAGCAAGAAAAGAAAAGTATTTTAATTTAGAATATTTACTAAAATTTTATCGCTCATCTATCGAATTACTAATTAAATTAAAGTTATATAGGTTAGCACTTAATCCTAAAACATTTGATATAGCTGGAAATTTTGAATCTAGATTTGGAATAGATAAATCATATTTAAAATATATGCAAAAACATAATATAGATGTCCAAGAATTGGATGTATTAAAGTACAGTAAAATTAAAGACATTAGAATATTAAAATTTTTTTCAGGATATAATTTAGATGACTTAAAACCATATAATATTGATTTAAGAAAATTAAAGAAGTTTACTAACATAGAACAAACAAACTTTTATGAGTATGTTGATTATTTAAATATGTCTAGAGAGTTAAGATATGATATGAAATCTAAAAAAGTCTTATATCCAACAAATATACAAAATGCACATGATAAAATTCAAAAATTATATAGAGTCAATAAAGATAAAAAAATGAATAAAAAAATTGCTAAAATTTATAAACAATTGAGTGTAAACATTTATCAAAATAAGAAATTTATTATATTTCCAGCTAAAAGTATTGATTCGTTGATAGATGAATCTAATCAACAAAGTAATTGTGTGCAGAGTTATGCAGAGAAATATGCAGAGCGAAAGTGTGATATTTACTTTATGAGATTAGTAAATGAAAAAAATAAATCACTAGTGACTGTAGAAGTAAGAAAAAATAAAGTAGTTCAACAAAGAGCAAAAATGAATAATAGAACTACCAAAGAACAGCAACGTTTTTTAAAGTTATGGGAAAATAAAATTTTAAATAAGGTGTAAGGAGGTAATTAAAATGTATATATCACCATTAATTATAAGTTTTATATTAGGTATTGTGGCAACAGTATTATTTCTTATCGTTATTGGACTAATTTTAAATAAAAATAAAAAATAGAGAAGAAGTAGATATGGTAAATTTAAGCAAAAAATTTTATTTAATAGCAGAATATTGGCTCGGCGAATTGAAAGGTTTTATAAAAATTAGTGATGATAAGGAAGAAATAACAAAGATATTTGAAGAAAAATATATGTGGAAGCCTAACACTTTTGGAATTACTGAACAAAGCCATGAGTTATTGGAAGTAAATGCAAAAGTAATTGCAACAAACTAAGATTATTTAGAAAAGAGTGATAAATAATGTATGATGAAGATACTTTATATGTTTATAGTTATAGCGATTTTGATGAAGATTATGTATTTATGGAAACAAAATATGAATTATCAGATGTAAAGAGATTGGAACAAGAAAACAAGCAATTAAAAGAACAACTACAACAAAAAGAAGATATTATAAATAAAGCAATAAAATTAATACACAATCATATTAAAGAAATAGAAGAATTAAAATTAAGAATATATCCTAAAGAATATTATGAATTATTAGAAATATTAGATAATAAAGGAGATAGAAAATAGTATGAATAAATATGTTTATGATGCGTTAATCTATGCTTGCGGAAAAGGTAGACAAAAAGAATGGGCTAGAGAAAATTTAATAACAAAAATGCTATACGATACAGACGATGAAGTTTGTATATATTTAAAATTTAAAGATAAAGATATTTTAGATAAATGTGATGAAGAAACAGAAGAATATTATATTTATAAATTTGGTTATCATTTACCTAAAACTGAAATAGACTTATATGTTAGTAAAAAGGATAATAGATTATTTATTAAAAAAGAAGGACTAGGTTATGGATATTACAATGTTGAAAAAGCAATATATGAATTTATTAAAGAACAAATAAAAATAAAAAATGTATATTTAAGAACTAATCTTAATGGAGAAGAATATTTAATCAAGTAAAGGAGGATAATTTGAAAGAATATGGGGATAATATTATACAACTAGAAATAGAAAAGCAGAAACTTCGAAATTTAGAAGATGATAGAAATTCTATAATGCAGAAATATTTACCAGGTAGCAAATCAATAGATATTTTAAAAGACATTAACAGTTATATACCAGGATCAAAGAACAAAAAAAGAACAGCATTTGATGATTTTATGATTGAGTTAGAAGAAAAAAAGATACTTTCAAGCATTGATGAGTGTGAAAAAAATATAAAAATATTAACTAAGAGAATCAGTAAATTTGAGCAACCATTAGATAAAATAAAAGGGTATGAGAAAAGATTATATCTTTATATGTTAAAAGGAAATAACATAACTCAAGCTGTTAAACGTGTAGCTGAAGAAAGCGATAGAAGTGAAAGAACTTTATGGAGATATGCTAAAAGGCTAAGAAGAATATTAATTAAGTATGAGATTGATGAAAAAATTTCAATATTTTTATAAAAATGTTTAAATGTCATTATAATGTCAGTAAATTTTGTGTTAATATGGTATTGTGAAAATATTGATATAATTAAGTTTTTATTTAATAATGCCGTTAGTGAAAGAAACTAGAGATAGTTTCTTTTATTTTTGAATTAAAATATGAAGAAAAGCAAAAGAAAGGTTAGGTATTGGATATGAAAGTAAGAATACTAGGAACAGATTACGAAATAATAAAAGATGCCGAAGAAAAAGATTATTCACAATTAAAAAAGTGTGATGGTTTTACTGACTTTAGCATTAAAAAAATCGTGGTAGCTGAATTTGAAAAAGATGAAAGCAGTATAGATAATTTAGAGTGGTACAAAAAAAAGGTCCTTAGGCATGAGATAGTACATGCTTTTATTCATGAAAGTGGTCTTGCAGAAAATTGCGATTGGGCTAGGAATGAAGAACTGACTGATTGGATTGCTATTCAATTTGAAAAAATATTGAATGTATTTCTTCAAACGAACGCACTAGACAGTGTAAAAGTAAGTAAGATTAATCACAATAATAAATTAAATATAGAGCATGGACATATTATAGGAGATATTAGTAATATAAGTAAGCAAATGTATACAATAATAACTAAAAGGGGGTAGTGAATAATGAAATCACTAAGTAATCAACAAAAGTTATTTTGTCAAGAATATCTAAAATTAGGTATGAATGGAACACAAGCTTACTTAAATGTATACAAGAGTGTTAAGAAAGAAACTACAGCACGAACTAATGCTAGCAGACTGCTAACAAATGCTAACGTACAAGATTATATAAAAGATTTACAACATAAAATAGAAGAAAAAGCTGTAGTTACTATTGAAGATATAGTTAATGAATTATCTGTTATAGCTTTTGCTGATAGAACTGAAATTGTTAGATATAGAGAAAAAATTACGAAAGATGAAATAACTGGTCAGGAAACACGTTATTGTATAACAGATATAACTCCTACTGATAATCTTAGCGTTGATGCGAAAAAGATAATAGCTGGTTATAAAAAAAGTACTGCTGGTGTTAATGTAGAAACATATGATAAAATGAAAGCTTTAGAATTATTAGGTAAATATCTAGGTATGTTTAAAGATGAAGCTCCTACGATAAATAATAACATAGTTAATCCATACGCCAATTTAAGTGAGGAAGAATTAAGAAAATTAATTGGTGATTAGTGATGATTATACCTGAGTATGTAAGAGAACAGGCAAGATATGAATTAGCTAGGCGTAACTTTTGGGAATACTGTAAACTAAAAGCTCCTGACTTTTATAAAGAAAGTAAGACATATTTAAAAGAGTTCTGTAATGAATTACAGACTTTTTTAGATTCTTCTAAAAAGGTATTAGTAGTCAATATGCCCCCTAGACATGGAAAAAGTAGAACTCTTACATTATTTGTTCAATGGTGTTTAGGTAGAGATTCACATTATAAGATAATGACAGGTAGTTATAATGAAATACTATCAGGAACTTTTGCTAAGGCAGTTAGGGACGCCATTATGGAAGAGGACGGAATATTTAATAAAGTATTTCCTAATGTGAAAATAAAATATGGCGAAGCTTCTATGAAAAAGTGGGCATTAGATGATAATGAAGAAGCTAATTATTTAGCAACTTCTCCTAAAGGTACAGCTACAGGATTTGGTTGTAATTTAATGATAATAGATGATTTAATCAAAACTGATAAAGAAGCTTACAATGAGATTTTATTAGAAGAACATCAAAATTGGTTTACTAACACTATGTTATCAAGAACTGAAACAGGGTTTAAGATAATAATAGTTATGACTAGATGGGCTACTAATGATTTAGCTGGATTCATATTAGATAGATATGATGGTAATGTAATTCACATAAATTATAAAGCTATTCAAGATGACGGCTCTATGTTATGTGAAGAAGTATTAAACAAAGAAGAGTTTGAATTTAAAACTCAAGAGATGAACAAAGACATAGTTGAAGCTAATTATAATCAAGTATGTGTAGATGAAAAAGGAAGATTATATAAGAATCTCAAAACATATCAAGTCAGCCCTGGATTTGGCACTGTCTATGCCTATATAGATACAGCCGATACTGGAGATGACTTTTTGTGTGGAGCTGTTTATGGATTATTAAATAAAGAGCCATATATACTAGATGTCTTATTTACTGATGAGGGTATGGAAATAACCGAAGAGGAATGTGCTGATATGTTATATAGAAACAATGTTAATTTAGCATATATTGAATCTAACAATGGAGGTCGAGGATTTGCTAGGAATGTTCAAAGAATATTAAAAGAAAAATATAAGACCAATAGAGTTGTTATTAAAACATTTACGCAATCAGCAAATAAACAAGCTAGAATATTATCTAGTTCTCACTGGGTTATGGAACATATTTACTTCCCGTTTAATTGGGCTAATAGATGGAAAGAGTTTTATAAACATATAACAAGATACCAAAAGAAAGGAAAAAATGCTCACGATGACGGACCTGATGTATTGGCTGGTATTTATGATAAAACTGTAGGAGAAAAAAGACCATCTTTTGGTAGCACTAAACCAGCGTAAAGGAGGAATGAATTATGCTACAATATAATAAAGAATATATTACTAATGCTAAAAATATTCATCAAATATTAGAGGACGCTAAACCAGAGTGGAATAAAAGAAAAAAATTATATAAAATGAAAGTTAGAAAGAATAGCACATCGAGTTTAGTTGCAGAAAATGATGAAGAAACAAAAATAGCTTTTGAGTTTGCTATTTCTAATATGATAAATGGGTATGTAGGTGGTAAAGCTCCAATTTATCAAGTAGAAGAAATGCCTACCGAAGAAAAGCAAAAAATATTAACTAAATTATTTAATAAAATATTTAATAAAAAAGACAATGATAGAAAAGAATATCAAGTTTTTATTGATTACATAAGGAATTATAATGATGATTCCTTTTTCTTTTACAAACTTATTCAAGATTACAATGATATGTCGGCTGGTTATGGTATATGGTACGAAAACGAGGACAATGAAATAGTATATGCCAATGTTGATCCTAGACAAACGATAGCTATTTATGATTATTCAACACCTGTGAAAAAAATAGGCTTATTAAGAGCTTGGGAAGAAACTGATGAAAAAAGTGAAAAGTTTGATATGGTGGTAGTTACTACTGATGAATATAAATATTATTTTAAAAATAGTAAACTTCAAGGTGATGATTTTAAAGAAGATGAAGAGTCAAGAGAAAAAATTAGCTGGGGTTGCGTTCCATGTATCGCAATTGAAAATCCTGATGGGTTAGCATGTTTTGAATTAGCAAAACCAAGTATAGCTAAATACGAAAGAGTTATTAAAAACTCAAGTAATACCTTTCAGTATAACGATGATGCCAAGTTGATGGTAACTGGTTATGAACCTAAGGAAGATACTCTCGTAGAAAAAAGAGATGATAAAGGTGATATTGTATATGATGACGATGGAAATATAGTATGGATTCCTAACGAGAAAAGAAAAAAAGAAGATGAACTTGTTCTACAAGCACCTGTATTCTATGCTGGTGAGGGTGGAAAAATAGAATGGGTTGAAAAAAATGTCAATGATGGTGCTTTAGAAAATTATAAGAAAACACTTATTGATTTGATCTTTATGATAAGCTGTTGTCCAAATGTGAATGACTTAGGATTCACTAACGCAGATAATAGTTCGGCACTAGAAAAGAAATTCTTTCCCCTTGAACAATCTATTACTTATTTAGATAAATCAGTAAAGAAAGAACTATTAGCTATGTGGGAAGCATTTACTACTAGAATCAATTTGAAAAAAGGAACTAATTATGATTTTAGAAATTTAAAAATAAAGTTGCAAAGAAATATGCCAACCGATAAACAAGCTGAAACAACTAGAGCTTTATCACTTAGAGGACTAGTGTGTGATGATACAGTTATCAATCTGTTGCCAGATGAATTAGACGCTCAAAGTGAAATAGAAAAAATGAAAACCCAGAGTGAAGAAAATTTAGAAGAGAATATGAAAAAAATTGAATCGTTTGGCAAAGATGGAGCTGGCGCGAAGAATTTAGAAAATAAAAAAGATGAAGAAGACGCAAATAATCAGGAAAATGCGTCTAACAATAAACAAGACGCAAATATGAGTGTTAATCCCGAAAAAAAGTAGAGGTGTTGTAAATGAATAATGACACTATACTAGATAATCGTTGGCGTTATACTGATATGAAATTAAGAGATTATCTTAAAATTTATAAAAAGATAAACTCACGAACTCAAGATAATATCCAAGACATATTCAATAGTATAGATTTTGAATATACTGATTTAAGTAAGCCTATATCTAATAGTCAAAGAAAAAAATTATATAGGATTATAGATGAATGGGAAGAAGCTAATCTATTGAATGGATATTTTGAATATAAAATTAACGAATTGATAAAAAAAAGATATATTACTAATCAAGAAATGTTAGATATATTATTGTGGGGAGTTTATATCAAAGAAAGAAACCAGTTAGATGAATATGAGCAAATTTTATTTACAGAAATAGGACAAGACTTATATAAACAAGGTATTGAAGAAATAAAGCCTATTAAAGAAAAAAAATGGAGTTTAACTTGGGAATATATATGGTCGCTGTTGTACTTGCCTAATGTAAAAGGTAGTAGTTGGGTCACTTATGTTGAAACATTAGCTTTAACTAATGCTCAAGAAATAGAAAGACAAGCTACTATTCAATTACAACAAAATAAAAAGCCTAATGTTGAAGATAGTGTATTTCAAAACATAATAAGAAAACAACAAAATAGATATATTTCCATAAATGGCGATAAAACAAGTGGAGCTTTAGATAGTCAAGTTATAGAAATAGCTAATCATTCTTTATTAAAAGCTGGTGAAGATATTGGTAATAAACAATTACAAGTTAGATTTATAGCCGAAGTTGATGAAAGAACAACTGATATGTGTTTGAGTATGAACAATATGTTGTTTAATGTCAATGATTGGAATAGATTTTATAGATATAGTGCTAGTGATGGGAAGAATGTTTTTTATACAGTAAAGGGATTGAAATCAGGTGTTAATTTACCACCAATCAATAACCATTTTCATTATTGTCGAAGCACTATAACGTATTTAGTAGATATGCCAAGAGATGAATTAAATAAGAACCTAATGACTAATAGAGAAAAGGACGCAATACAAAGGTGGGAAAGTTTTGATTTTTATGATATCAACAGAAAAATGTATAGAGGAGAAAAATTAACAAAAGAGGAAAAAAGAATGGTTAAGGATTTATATAGAGCTCTTAATAAAGTTCCTTATTATAAGGCAAAAGACGACCAATATATTGTCAGAACTTTAATGATAGATGATGAAGATGATATCAAAAAAATAATTAAACAACACCCAGTAGATAAAATATATAAATCTTTGTCCTATGAAGCTTATTCTATAAAAGATGGTTATCACGATAATCCTAATGTATATTTTTATATCTTAGGTAGTAAAAAGGCTAGAAATATGCTAGAATATAACACAGTTGATGGAAATGTTGAGGTATTATATCAATATGGAAAAAAGTTTATAACAAGAGATTATTATACTAAAAATGGCAAGCATTACTTTTTATTGGAGGAGTATGATGAATAATAAACAGAAACCTTTTACAAGTGATAAATGGTTACATTATCAGGATGTAAAAGTATTAAAAACGAAAGTAAAACCAACGGAAGATGAGAAGAAAAAAATTGAAGAGTTCAGAAAATTTATTGACGAAAAAGCCAAAAAAGAAGAAGATACTAGAAGAAAAAGCTAGTGTCTTTTTTTACACTACTTTATAGGTAGTGTACTGATGATATGAAGAGATAGGGACAGGTGACGTCAGTCAAAACGTGTTAGAGTATAAAAGTGAGAAATGACACTTTGAAATAACAAATAATAACATGGTACATATCGTCAGTACAGTGCTTATAAATAGCACTAAATTAACGATTATTAAGAGGGATGATAGCTACATTCCTTTTTTTAATGCCCTTTTATCGTTTGTAGGGAAAAACAAATGAAAAGTTTGTGTATGAGCAATGAGCTGGGGACAATTTATTGTAAATGGCTTGGGGCAAAGGAGGAATAAGAATGGACACAAATAACAACATTGGTGGAGTTGAGAACAATAATCAACAAAACCAAAATAAAGGTGTAGAAACACCTAAAACTTTTGACGAAATGTTAAAAGAATCAAATTATCAAAGCGAATTTGATAAGAAAGTTCAGAAATCTTTAGAGACAGCAAGAGCTAAATGGGAAGCTGAAGCTAAAGAAAAACAAAGTGAGGCTGAGAAATTAGCTAAGATGAAAGAAGATGAAAGAACAGCCTACGAGTTAGAACAAGCTCGTAAAAAACAGGAGGAAGCCGAGGCTAGATTAAATGCTTATGAGTTAAAAGAAGAAGCAATAAAAATGGCTAATAATCCTGAAACTCAGGTGGATGTTTCTTTATTAAGTCTTATTGATTTTAGAAATATTAAAGCTGAACAGGTAGAACCAACTATTAAAAATATAAAGAAAATTTTTGATAGCGCTGTTGAAAACGAAGTCAATAAGAGATTAAAAGAAACTACTCCTAGAACTGTTAACTCTAATATTCAGTCTAAAACTGAAAGGCAATCAAGAGTTAGTATTTAGTAGCCAAAATGTTAAGAAATAAAAGGAGAGTGATTTTAAATGGCTAGACAAAGTTCATTAAATATTGCAGATTATCTAACACCAGAAGTTATGGATAATTTAGCAGAAACACTAGATGGAGTTATTGAAAATATTCAATCTGGTTGTGTAAGTGAAGCCTTAAAGGCTAAAAATGGTAGTGGAGATCCAACCACTGGTAGTGTAGAGTACAAGAGATTCGCAAATGCAAAGTTGCAAGATAAAGGTACAGCTAGAGCGCAAGGTAAAGGAAATTCAGTAAAGGCTAAACCTATTGTTGTAAAAATTGATGATGACAAAGAAATTATCGAAGAATTACAAGAAAAAGATATTAAGTTATATGGTATCGATGGAATGGCAAATCGAAGAAGTAAAAATGCAAAAGATGTAATCAAAACATATTTTGATAGAAAATTCTTTAGAATTGCCCGTGACGCTGGTATTCAAGTAGCTAGAGTTACAGGAGATACTACTAAGAAAATTGTTGATAGATTGATTAGTACGGCAAAAGTAACTAAAAATGATTTCATTGATGGAGTAGACGAAGAAGCGTTAGCTTTAGTAGTTAATACAACTTATAAAACTGATTTAAAGGATTATTTAGATAGTTTACCAAATGGAACTGTACCATCAAATGGAGCAATTGGTATGTATCAATCAGTAATTACCTATGAATCAAATCGTATGCCTAGCGATGTACCAGCAATGATTATGTTAAAGGAAGAAGCAGTAGCATTACCTAATTATTTAAGTGAATATGACGCTGAAAAGGTACCATTTGATGACGCTATTGCACTTGAATTATTTGCTTACTCTGGTGGAGAAGCATTAGTACCAGAACTTATCTTATATGATTGCGATTATATTTATACTGAGGCAGAAATTGAAGCGTTCGTACCTGAAACAACCTATTATACTTATAGTATGGGAGAATATATTCAAGTTCCAGCTGAGGAAGAATTTGATGAATCAGAAACATATTATACAAGAGAAAGTTCTACTAAATAAAAAGATGAAAGGAAGATAAAATATGAGAAAATTTAAATGTATTGAAACAGGCGCTATTCTTTTAGTCGATAATAAATTTACTATTAAACAGCTTATTAAAAACGATAAGTATGAGGAAATAAAAGAAAAAGTTGATAGTTCTTTACAAAAAAGGACTGTTAAAACTATGAGCAAAAAAGAGTTAGTGGCTTATTTAAAAGATTTCGATATTGAAGCTAGTGAAGATATGAAAAGAGATGATTTACTAGCCCTAATTCCAGAGGAGTAAGGAGGAAAATATGAGAAAATTTAAACATAAAAAAACTGGAGCAATTTATAATGTATCAACTCAATCAGTAGTTGATTCTTTTTTAAAAAAGCCGGAATTTATTGAGATAAAAAAAGAAAAGATTATGTTAAAAGAAAATCAAAAAAATTTAAATTCGAAAGAAGATAGTTAAGAAATGGGGAAGTCAATATGAGTATGATTGATTTGTTAAAAAAAGATTTAGCAGACAATTATCACGATAAGGAAGATGTAGTAATCAATAATATGATTGATCATTATTCTATGATTGCTTCAAATGCCTCCAACAGGAAAAAAGACGATAAAGTGTTAGAACCGTATATATTTTTAGCTGTAAAAGAAGCATATCTTCGCAGAGGTGATGAAGGCACTACAGCTAGCAATGAAGGTGGTCTTTCGTCATCTTATATTGATATTGAAGAAAAATTGATTAGAGATGTAAGGTCAAAAAGGGTTATTAGATGAAATTGAAAAATTTAACTTTATGCTATTTGTATGAAAATATCCCAACAAAACATTACGGTGAAACTACACTAAAATGGAAATATAAAAGTGAAATTAGAATGAATGTTCAGCAAGATATAGGAGAATTGGATGTTAATTCAGCAGGATTAATAGACTTTGACAAAATTAAAGTTAGAATTGACTATGATGTTAATTTAAATAAAAATGATGGAATATCTTTTAAAAAATTAGAAATAGATGAAGAAGGGTATGCTATAGTAGCGCCACAATATAAAGTTGTTTCTAAAACTAAAGTTGGCGAAGCAATAACCTATCAATGCGAAATATATCATGGTGAGTAATGTATAATTGCACTATTAGAAGAAATAAAACAAAAAAAGAAATTTATTCAGTTATTGAGAATGCCTTGCCTTATGCTATGGAAAAAGTAATGGAGCATGGACAAAGTATTGCGTTAAATAGCAAAGTTGGTAGTAAGAATAAAGACTTAATACAGTACAAAATAGAGAAAAAAGGTCAATATGTAGAGGGCAAGTTATTTACTAATTTTAAGCATAGCGCTTTCCTTGAATTTGGTACCGGGAAATTGGCAGATGGAACATTACCACACATTGGACACACAAAAACATTCTTTTTGAGTGATATGAAGTATTGGTGGATTCCGCCGGATTTATCAGAAGATGGTGAATGGCATTTAGCGTTTGCACAAGCTCCAAAACCATTTATGAGGCCAACTGCATTTGAATTAGAAGATAGTGCCAAAGAAATTATTGCCAAAGAAATTGTTGAAGCAATAGATAAGTCATAGAGGTGATAAGATGCATGAATTAGATGTTGCAACATTTACTCAATTTGTTGCTCAAAAAGTAGAAGATTTGAAGTTAGGTGAAATAACATTATCTAATCCTGACATCAATGAAACGTTCCCAATTGCGGTATTAAGCAATGTAATGCAATCGATAAAGAAAACTGAAAATAATTTTCCTATTTATTCACGATTTTCGATTACTATTGAGTGGTGGACCAATTCAAAATATGAATCAATGAATCTATTTCAAAAAACAAATAATGAATTGAGAAAATATAATTTTGCTATGTTGGGAACACCAGTTGATATGTATGATGAAGTAACGAAAAAACATCGATATGGTGGTAGATATGAAGTCAATTATAATGGATTAATTAATTCGTTTGAAAGAGTTATATAAATTAAATATATTTTAGAAAGGATGATAATATGAATCAAGGAGCAACGCCTAAAACAAGTACGTTGTCAACTCTATGGGTTGCAGAAACTTTAACAGGTGAAAGAACACAAGTTGCATTTGTTCAAGAAATTCCGCCATTAAAAAGTGCAAAAGAGGCAATCACATATAATGCGTTGGATTTAGAAGAGGAACAACAAGCTAAAGGAAATAGAAAAGCAGAAACCTTAACAATTCCTTTATTATTTACAGAGGAACAACATGATATGTTGATTGAAAAGTCTGACAGTAATGAGGAATTTTATTGGTTTGTTAAATTACCGGATGAAACAGCCAAAGAAAGCGGTAATCCGATTGTATTTAATTTCACAGGAGCTTGCGATATCGGGCTAGATACAATTGCAATTGATGATATGTTAAAAGAAAATTTAACTATTTATAAGAGTAGCAAAGTATCAGAAACAAAAGGATTCCCAACCGAATAGGGAATCCTTTCTTTTTTATACATAGAGGAGGAAAAGAATGATAAACTTTAATTTGAAAGATAAAGAGTTTAAACTAGTTCCAAGAACTAGAAAGGTAATAGAGTTAACTGAAAAGTTAAAAACAAAAAATTTAAATGAATTAATTTTTAATGGATTGAATGATGGAGATACAAAAGTATTAGCTGAGCTTATAAAGTCATTTGCTGAATATGAAGACGGTAAGTCTGTATTCACATCAATTAATAACGTTTATGATTTTATTGATGAATGGAAAGCTCAAAATGATAAAAGCTATATAGAATTATATTTCATAGTAGCTGAGGTGGTTAATGAAATGGGTTTTTTCAAAACAATTATGAGCAAAGAGGAGCTGAGTGCGCAATTGAAAAATCCGGTATCAGAGATAAATATTCAAGAATTAGCAAGGAATGCAGCCCAAAAAATGATCGACAAGATGGCAGAGGAAGAGTTCAAGGGATATCAAGGGTAGACTTTAAGGAGCAAATATATGACCTCGAACCTATTTGTTATCGATATGGCATGAAACCAGCAGAATTTTGGAACTGTACATATAGAGAAGCATATTTGTTTGCTAGGTCCAACTCTTTGCAAAAGGAAGAAGATTATAAAAGAGAAATAATGATATTGGATGCGTTAGGAAATAAAATTTTAAATGCAATAGCAACAAAACGTCCGAAAAATATAAGTTTAGTTGCTGATACTTTTAAAGATTTATTTAAAGAAGAACTTAATCCCTCATCACATGTTCAGACTATTGAAGAGCAAGTTAGAATTTTGAGAAGTATGAAATAATCGTACTTTTTTATTTGTAGGAAAGGAGGGATATTGTGAATAATAAAATAATAGAAGAATTGGAAATTATTGTTAGAGCTCAGGTAGAATCAGCTCGTAAAGATATAAAAAAAATTGCAAATGATTCAAAAGTATTTGCTAATTCTGTTATTAAAGATATAAAAAATATAAATAAAACTGATTTAGAAAAATTTAAGAACAATATAAAATCAGGAATAGAGGAAGTAAAAAAAATAAAGGATGAAATTCACGAAATAGAAATTTTTGATGGAAATGTAAGTTTTAAAGTCAATGCTGATTTTAGTGATTTTGATAAGAAGTCCAAAGAAGCGTACAATAAGTTAGCTAGTGAAGAGACAAGTGTAGATGTTGTTACAAATAAAGTAACAAACGAAGTCACTAATTCATCAACTACCACTTCAAATTTTTCGCCGATAGCGGTAGAAGTTGATACTTCACAAGCAGATAAAGACATCTATTCTTTGCAACAAAGATTAAATGATTTTAATGCATTAACTATTAAAGAGCAACTAGTAACAGTAGGTATGCAAATTGAACAATTAATACCTTCTGTGGCAAAAGTTAAATCAGAATTTCAAAATGCTTTTCAAGGCTTGAGAATTAATGATGCAATTGAGGGTTGGAAAATCGGTATAGACACAGTAAATCAAAAAACTAGCACAATAAAGAATATTTTTAATGAAACGATGAATGAAGTAAAAAGTAGACTCTCACCGGTTACTTCAATATTTAAAAATATTGGTACGGTTGGCAAAAATGCGTTTACAGAATTAAAAGCTAATATTAATGAGTCAGCGAATACAGTAGGGAGTCCACTTAATAAATTAAAAATGTTAGTTAGTAAAATTCGCGAAGTTGGGAAAGAAACAGATAAAACTAAGAAAAAAGGAAATTCTTTCGGTATTGAATTTGGAAAAAGTTTATCTTCAGGAATTAATTCAATAAAAAGATTTGCGTTATCGCTGTTGAGTATTAGAACGGCATTTACAGCAATTAGTAAGGCTAGTCAAGCATATTTGAGTTTTGATACTCAATTGCAAGATTCTATTCAAAATTCTTGGAATGTACTAGGAAGTTTATTAGCTCCAGTGCTTGAATATGTTGCAAGTTTATTTAGCAAATTAGTTAGTACGGCGGCTACATTTGTAAAAACATTGACAGGAGTTGATTTAGTAGCAAGGGCGAACGCTAAATCACTGAAAAAGCAGGAAGAAGCGACTAAGAAAGCATTAAGCACTAGCAAATCACTAAGTGGGATTGATGATATTGACACATTATCAAGTGGAACTTCAACAAATGGTGATGAATCTCAAACAATCACAATTGAAACTATTGATATAACACCATTACAAAAATTTTTAAATTCGGCCAAATCTATATTTTCACAACTATTTGCACCAATTAAGGATGCATGGGATAATTCAGGTCAAGTTGTAGTGGATGGGATAATTGCCGCATTAACAGGCTTATCAGATTTTGGAAGTTCTGTTTTTACATCGTTATTTGAGGTATGGACAAATGGAACGGGTTTAGAAACAATGAATATTATATTTGAACTTTTTGGTTCGATATTAAATATAATTGGTCAAGTTTCTTCATCTTTGAGTGATGCATGGAATAAAAATAATATTGGCACTCAAACAGTTCAAAACATATGGAATGGATATAATAATTTATTATTAATAATTAAGAGTGTATTTGATACATTTAAAGAAAAATGGGATGAATTAGGTCAACCTATATGTGATACATTTATGGGAATAGTTAATGATTTATCATCTAAATTTGAAGATTTGACCAAAAAATTCAAAGAAATATGGGATGATGGAGGAAAATATCTGTTCGAAAAAATCATTGAATTAGGCGCAAAATTTATTGAAATAGCCGGTTGGATTTGGGAACAGTTTGTATCACCAATTATGAGTTGGTTTATTGATAAAATAGTTCCAGCTTTAAATCCGTTGTTTAAAGCTTTAGGCAATATTATAGATATTGGATTAGAAATTGTTGATTTTATTAAAAATGTATTTACTGGAAACTGGTCAAAAGCGTTTGAAAATATAAAAGGAATCATTTCTGGAACGTGGGATTTTATAAAAAATATCTTTTCCGCAGGTGGAAAAATATTTGTTGGAATTGTTGATGGAATTGCATCAGCATTCAAAACAATGGTAAATGCAATCATTAGTGGTATTAATAGAGTTATAAAAGTTCCATTTGATGTAGTTAATGGATTGTTAAACAAAATCAGAAATTGTAATATTCCGATCATTGATGTTAAACCATTTAAAGGATTATGGGATCAAAATCCATTACCAGTTCCACAAATACCACAATTAGCAACAGGTAACGTTGCAACAGAACCTTTAATAGCACAATTTGGTGAATATCCTGGTGCTAAATCAAATCCTGAGGTCACTTCTCCAGTAAGCATAATGAAAGATTCATTTAGAGCTGTATTAAATGAATTTGATTTTGGAGGAACTAGAGTTGATAGAATCGTTGTAAATGTAGCAGGTGAAAACTTCTATGATGACACAATCGACTATATCAATGATAAAAGTGAACGATTAGGTGTAAGTGTAATAAAGGAGATGTAATATATGGTTTGGAAATATAATGGGGTGACACAAAAGTCACCCTCATCTTTTAAAATAAATATTGATGATATTGATATCGATAGTTATCGTTCAACAGCAAATGCAAGTTTAATTGATAAAACATTGGCGAAGGGTATGGTTAAAGTATCTTTTTCTTTTGATTATCTTACAGAAGCGGAAGCTGAGGAACTGATGGCTTTAACTTGGAATAATCCCATGCCATTAACTATAAAATGCCCAATTTTAGGTGGAAAAGTTTTGTCGGCTGACTTTAGATGTGCTAAAAGGACTTGCGACATGATTTCTACTGACGACGAAACAGAAAGTACAGAAACGAAATGGAAAGTATCATTTACTTGCTCTCAAAAAGCGAAAGTTAGAGGTCAATAATGTCTTATATACCTAAAAATGATAAATTTGAAGAATTGATATATGATGAAGATTCGTTACAAAATATTGAACTGATTATCAACGGAACTACCGTGAACAATGATTACGTAAGAAGTATCTCTTATAAGGATGCTGTTTTTGAAGGGACTTCTTTTTGTTTAGGTAGTGCAGTTATTAGTCAATACATAATAGAGCTTAACAATGATATTTATTATGATATTCAAAATTTTTCAGAAATAGAATTTAAATTTCATTTAAAAATAGATGACAACACAGAAGAAGTTATTCCATTAGGTAAATATATAGTTAAAAGTAAAGAAGAAAGTTCAGAAGAATTTACAAAATTTACATTAGTAGATTATATGTCAAAATTCGAAAGTCTTTTTGATGCAAGTGAGCTAATTCCTTGCACTAGATATGAGTTAGTAAATGCAATGTGTTCTTATTATGGAGTTGAATTAGAAAATAGTTCATTTATTAATGGTGATGTAATAGTTGGCGTTTATGATAACACAATATTAGGTACTAAATATCTAAGTTATATAAGTGAAAGAGCTGCTGGTTTTGCAAAAATAAATAAAATAACAAATAAATTAATAATTAAATCATTTGCAGATGTTGGTAGACACGAATTGCCATCAAATAAAATTGGAGATTATAAAACGAATGAATTAAAAACATTGACCAAAATCGTTTATGAAAATGCTACACAAAAATTTGAAAAGGGAACTGATGACGGAGATATTATTTATTTAACGAGTGATAGTCCATTTTCCTGCACTCAAGAAGAAGTCAATCAAATTTATGATACATTAAAAGGATTACAATATCAAACATTAGAATTAAGAATATGGGGTAATCCAGCAATCGACACCGGAGATAAAATAATAGCTAATGGGATTCAATCTTTTGCACAAATGGATTGGAAATTTGCTAATGGTTTTTATGGTAAATATAACACTCGCTTAGAGAGGTTTAATAAAAATTCAACAACAGATAAAGTATCATCAAAAGAAAGAATTAGAAGAATTCAATCAGAGATAGATGAAATTAATCAAAAAATAAATCTTGTTATTGAAGATATAGGCGAATTTAATAAATCTATTACATCGTTTGAAATGTCGTTAGATAGTATTAAAGAAAGTGTTGCTACTACTGAAACAGATATTAAAGACTTAGAGGATTCAATAAACTATTTTAATGTTGATTTATCACAGTATACGCTGACAATACCAACCGGTAGTAATAAATTACCATTGGATACGACTAATTATGTAGTTGATTTTTATGCTTATTTTAAAGGTAAACAAGTAATGCCATCGGTTGAGCTTAATGATTCAAATGTTGGAATAACAACTCAAATTGCCGGTTCTAAAATAATCTTTTCAGTCGATAAAAATGTAACTATTGATAATATTAGTAATAATTATAATGTGATTTTTAATTACAATAGCGATGGTAGTACTTATTCAGTTACAAAGCAAATTAATCTAACATTATCAACTGCTGGAGCACAAGGCATTCCAGGCCAACAAGGGCCACCTGGTGAAGACGGGACATCGTCTTATTTTTATATTAGATATTCATCTTTTTCTGATGGAAGAGATATGACAGCAACCCCAACTGAAACAACCGAATACTTAGGAGTTTCAAACACTACATCTCCGACACCACCAACCACTCCTAGTGCATATATATGGTCTAAGATTAAAGGAGATCAAGGAATACAGGGTATTCAAGGACAACAAGGTGTAGCAGGTTCTAATGGCTTGAATTCATATTTGCATATAAAATGGTCTGAGGACGGAGAAGCTTTTAGCGCAAACGGAGGAAAGACTGTTGCACGTTGGCAAGGTACTTATGTTGATAATAGCGAAGTAGATTCTAATATATTTGATGACTATAATTGGATTGATACGGCAATCGTAGTATCCGATGAATTAAATGATATTCGTGATCAAACTGATTCTATTCAGGAAAACTTGAATAATAACTATAGTACTAAAGAAGAGATTGATTCACAATTAAATGACAACAAGTCGAGTATTGATACATTAAAGTCTCAAATTGTTGAGTTGCAACAAACTGCGTTGGATTTCTCTGTTTCAATATCATCAATTGTACAAAATGGTGTTAATAAAGTTGTGACAGAAACGGGATTTGTTTTTGATAAAGATGGACTAAACATTTCAAAAACTGGTGAAGAAATGAAAAATTTAGTAAATAATAAAGGAATATATGTAAGTAGAGAGGATGAAGAAGTTTTAGGAGCTGATAATGCAGGTGTTAGAGCAGAAAATGTAACGGTAAGGAAATATTTAGTTATTGGTAAAAATTCTAGAATGGAAGATTATATGGAAAATCAAACAGGTGTATTTTATATTGGAGAAGGGGATGAATAACTATGGCACGAATAGGAAATCAATTAGCAAAACTTAGTGGTAGTTATTCAACTTCATATATTGGTACATGGCAACTAGTATCTCAAAATGTGCTTACTAATCAATCAACATTCAATCTGAGAGGATATTTTTACTATGGTGGTGGAACTACAGTAATTTCATCTTATTCAACCTTTAAATTAAATAATAAAACGATTAAAACTGGTTCTTATTCATATGGACCTGGTGATCATTTATTAGATACTATTTTATTGGTAATTACTCATAATTCTGATGGCTCATTCCCAGGAAAAAATGTCGCATTATACGCTAATTCATCACATATAAGTGGCTCAACTAATGGAAAGATATCATCTTCATCTGTTCCTACAATTCCTAGGACTAGCACAGTTACAGCAACAGATGCATACATTGGAAGTGCAACAAGTATTAATATTGCTAGAGCAAGTGCATCGTTTACGCATAAATTACTATATTCTATTGACGAAGGTGTTAATTTTAATGATATTGTATCTAATGTAGAAACGTCGTACGGTTGGATGATACCAACTTTTTTTTATACTTTAATTCCGAATGCAAAAAGTTTAAATTGTATTATAAGATGTGAAACATACAATGAAGAAACCTTGATAGGAACTTCAGAGACTACATTTAGAGCATCAGTTAATGAAGAAATAAATAAACCTGAAGTGAGTGCGGTAGTTAAAGATATTAATGAAAAATCATTGAATCTTACTGGTGATGAAAGTAAGATTGTCAAGTACGTTTCAAATGTTCAAGTTTCGTTAAGTACTTTAGCCAAAAATGGAGCTAGTATAGTAAGTAAATCCATTAGCTGTGGTGATGGAAAAACTTTAAACGAAGATGGAATCATTTTAGCAGTTGAGTCATCTAAGTTTGTAGTAAGCACTATAGATAGTAGAGGAATACATAATAGCACTGAAGTGAGTGGACTGTCCTTGATTGATTATATAAAATTAACTTTGAATGCAAACTTTTATCGTGTACAACCAACCACTGGTGAAATGGCTGTAACATTTAATGGAAATTATTTCAATAATACTTTTGGTAAAGTAACTAATTCATTATCTTTAAAGTATAGATATAAGATAAGAGGAACTGATAATTGGAGTAATTATATAAATTTAGTTCCTGTAATTAGTGGAAATACGTTTTCAAATGGAGAAAATCCAATATTGTTAGGAAATAATTTTGACTATCAGCAATCGTATGATTTTGAATTGTTAGCAGAAGATGCTGCCAGTGAGCAACTATTTACTCAAACGAGAGGTGTTGGAATTCCAACTTACAATTGGGGCAAAAATAACTTTAATCATAATACGGTTGTTTACCAAAAGAGTGGCAATGAAATTTTAGATTATGATTTATATGAAAAGGCAGATGGTAGTAATTATATTAAATTTATAAATTCAGCTGGAATTGTCCAAGAAGTTATAAATAAAGTCAGTTTAATTTTATCAACTTCATCTGATGAAGAAATTCCGAGTGCAAAAGCAGTATCAAATTTTGTGCAGCAATATTTAGAAGAGATGCTAAAAAGAGTTGATATAACAATCAATGGTTTACCAAGTGGTAGTACTTATAAAGCATTTTATTTTCCTAAATTAAGTATGTGTTTTTGTGCTATATATTTAACCGGAAAGTCTTTTGCTACAGGTGAGCGTCATACAATTGGAACAGTAGCTTCTGAGTATCGTCCTGCAAGAAGAACTGCGTTAGCAATGGACGGATTGCAAGATTATGCAGAAGTATTAAAAGCAAGTATCACTTCTACTGGAGAAATATCTTTTACTACTAGTGCAGATAAGGTAAGTAGTGATGACATGTACATCTCTGGTTGTTGGTGCTTAGAATAGGAGTGATAAATTTGGATAATATAAACACAATTATAATTAGTTTGACAGCACTTCTAACTTCTATTTGTGGCCTTCTTGTAACTTTAAAAAAAGTAAAAAAAGAAGTTGAAGAAACAATCCCATCAAAAATAAAAAAACAAACAAATTCTGATTTAGAAATAATTAATAAGATGGAGTACGCAAAAGAAATTTTAAAGGCTGATAGGGTACAAGTATATGATTTTCATAATGGCGGTCATTACGCCAACGGGAGATCAGCATTAAAAACTAGTTGCACATATGAAGTAGTTCGAGCGGGAATAAAAAAATATCAAAGAGAACTACAAGCTGTTCCTTTATCCTGCATCCCTCATTTTGTCGATGAACTTTTGAGAAATAACATTTTAGAAGTTCAAGATTTGGAAGATATTAAAACTCAAATGCCTTCAACGTATAATTTAAAAAAAGAACAATCTATAAAATCATTTTATGATGCCGTATTAGAAAACGATAGCGGAGAACCTATTGGATTTTTGGGGGTTCAGTATACAACTGGGCCTCATCATGTTTATACTGAAAAAGAAAAAAGAGAAATATTAAAATTAAAATTTTTTATTGAAGAAAAACTAAATAACAAGTAGGAGTGATAAAATATGAAAATAATAGAAAAAGTAGCGAAACTAATTGATTTAAAGAGTATTGTAACATTAATACTGACCGGTTTATTGGTTTATGGCTTATTAGCTAATAAATTTGATCCAAATGACGTGATGACTATTATAGTAATGGTTTTCACGTTTTATTTTGCAAAAAAAGATACAAGTAAAGGAGATGAATAGTATGCAGTATTTAAAATATCCTATGAAGACTATGAATATTAGTCAAAATTATAAGGATTCTTTTTCTCATAAGCCTTTTTATACAGGAACGCCAAAAGGTTATCCTATTGATGAGTGTGGTAGTACTTTTAGTAGAGAATATGTATATGCACCTTGTGATTGTAAAATAAAAAGAATATATGGTGTAGATAATAATGGCACTAATACTATTTGGATAGAGTCTTTAGAAAAAGTAAAACTAGCAAACGGTTCTGAAAGTTATGCTACTATACTTTTTATACATCCTAATGATGATGACTTGGAAAAATTAAAAGTTGGAAAAACTTTTAAACAAGGCGAAAAAATGTTTCGTGAAGGTAAAGATGGGAAAGCAACCGGTAATCATGTTGAGATACAAGTATCTAATAAAAAATTTAGTGGGAATGGTTGGAAAGAAAATTCAAAAGGTGGATGGGTTATAAACTCACCAATCAAGCCTGAAAGTGCTTTCTTTGTGGATAAAGATTTTACAGCAATTAAGAATCGGAATGGTATCACATTCAAATATTTGCCTAAAGTTGAAGGAGTAATCGGGACAGAAGAATCTGAAATAAAAGAAATTGTTCAATCTTATTATTCAAAATGCTCATACAAAGGAAATTCTATTGTTGATGGGTTAAAAAGTATAAAAGTTGATAGTTCTTTTAGCAATCGACAAAAGATAGCAGAAAAGAATAATATTGATGATTATAGAGGTACAGCAGAGCAAAATATTAAAATGTTAAATTTATTAAAAAATGGAAAGTTAAAAAAATAAAAAAGGTATCAGTGTCAGTGCTGATACCTTTTTTTTATTGATTTTTAACATTGTTTGTGATACTATATTAAACATTCATTTGATAATGTTGCAAGTTTGTAACTTGAAAAACATTAAAAATTATTGTACAATGAATATATATAATAATGTAAGAATGTGAAGAGAAATATGTTTTTCTTATCTATTTTTTACTTGAGATTTATGGAGTCTTTATGAAAGAAATTACTAAACAATTATTAACATTAATTCATATTACATCTAATAAATGTTTAAAAAAAATTGTAGAAAGTAATGGGTTTAAACCAAGTATACATGATGAAAAAAATAATAAAATTGAATGGCTTGGTGATGGAGTATATTTTTGGAATATAAATGACCCGTATGCTATTAAACTTGGTAAAAATTTAGTTAAGGGTAAAAATTATTTTTGCAAGCCAGTTGGCATAATAGTAAATTTAAATATTGATAAAGATAGAATTATGGATTTAGACAATTTGTACTGGAATCAGCAATATATTGCTTTTTTAAAAAGAGCATATCCAAAATTTTATTATAAAATTTTAGACTATAGACAAATTATTCAGGAACAAGCAAAGGCACCAACTCATGAACTTAATGAATTAGGAAAGTTAACTGGAGTCACAATAAATAACTTTTTAAAGTATTTAGCAAATCAAAAAGATAAAGAATTTGATATAGTATTAGGCTATTTTTATCATGAAAACGTTAAAGATAAAAGTCTTATTTTAGGAAGAGATAAAAAAGTAATTGCTCAATATTGTATAAAAAAAGTGGATATAATTAATTTAAGTATGGAAGATTGGTTAATAAAACATAATATATAAAGAATATTAAATTATGGAGGTGGTTTAGATGACAAAAATACATATGACAGATGATGAATGGTTTGAAAAACATAGAGAAGAACTAGATAAAGTAAACAAAATGATGGAAAATTTAGAAAAAAATAAAAAAATTCAGAAATTACATAAAAAATTTATGGAAAATAAATATAATAAGTTTAGTTACAATTCTGTTAAAGATGAGTCAAACGATAATATTAAATCTGTTTTTAGTACCACAGCTGAAATAAAGAATGATAAAATTCCATACTTTGAATATGTTAGGGGTATGAATTTAGATAAAAGATTTGGATAGGTGAATTTTATGAAACAAGAATTGGTAGTTTTTGAAGGATATGATATACAGAAGTTGTCTATAGAACGAGTATTAGATATTCCTAAAGAAAAAAAACAAACAATAGATTTAAACATTGACGCTTATAGAAATTCAGAAAAAAAGTATAAAGATAGGTATCGTATTACGATGAAACTAAAAACTTATACAGAAAACACCGAAATATATTCAGAAATTAATGGTTACTTTAAAATTTCTGAAGAATTAAACATAGAAGAAAAAAATTATTTTTTAAATGTATCTGCACCAGCTATCATTTATCCATATATAAGAGCTCTTATTTCGAACATAACATCTTTTGACGTTGAAAAAAGTGTAGTATTACCTGTTATTGACTTTACTAGTTTAAAAAATGATAAATAATTTACTAAAAAAATTCTCAGTATAATGCTGAGAATTTTTTTCAAAAAAAGGAATTTAATAATTAAAAAGTAATAATAAAGTAGGAGGTGGTAAGATGCCAATAAAAACATCAGTATTTTATAATGTATCAGATGATTTGGACATAATGATCTTTCTTCTATTTTATGAAGAGTTAAAATTATTTTTTGACCGAATGCTAGTTGGCGTTCCAAAAAGTGATTTTCATTGGATCACTTTAGAATAAAGAGGTTAAAATAGTTAACCTCTTTTTCTCTTATTTAATAAATAAATATAATCTTGTTTGAAAATTCCAATAAAATCTTCAAGTGAATGATTTTTCATAAATTGTTTTTGAAAAATAACTTTATATTTTAAGTTAAAAATTATATCATTATGAAAATGTCTATGATGTTTTTTACAAAATGGAACTACCATTCCAAATTTAATTGATGTTTGTCTATATGCACCTTCAAATACCTCATTCTTTTCTATTCCTATTTTAGAACCGCACTCAGCACATTTAGTTAAATCTTGATAAATTATGCTATATCTGTTGTTTTCTTTCATATTTAGCTTTCTAGAACGCTTTTTCATAGGCGTTTTTATTTTTATTTCACATTTATTGCATTTTTTACAATTATCATAGGTTATTTCTTTTCGATTTATTGTACAATAATTATAGATACGTCGTTCTTTTTTGTTGTCTTTTTTTCTAGTTTTAAAATATTTACAATTCATAATTTTACGTACTAATTACGTACTAAAAAAACAAAATAATAATATTATTATAAAGATACTTGGTGGAGTTTTACGTTAATTTTCAATGATTTAGCATATTTTAATAATATATAAAATAATTTCTTTTTATTCCCTTATTCTCCACCATTAAGATTATTAACCGTTGATATTCAACGGTTTTTTTGTTAATAAATATTAAAATAATGATATAATGCATATAGAAAGTTTTGGTGATATTATGAATAAAGCAGTATCCATTATAGAAACTGATTGTAATCCAAATGAATTAAAAGAAAACTTATCATTTGAAATTAGGCCAATTACGATAAATGATGATGTTGATTTTTTAAGACAACGTTCAAAAGAGGTTGAATTTAATGATAAGAGCTATTTAGATGATATTAAAGTATTAGGCAAATATTGTAGTACTCATGAAGTTTTTGCAATGGCTGCTGTACAACTTGGAATACCAAAACGAATTATTTATTTAAGAAATACTAGTTTAACTAAAATTGATGATCCTAATTGGAATGAGGCAAGGGTATTAATTAATCCCGTTATTAAAGAACAAATTGGACTTACTAAGTATTGGGAAGCATGTGCTAGTTGTTTAAATAATATGGGATTAGTTGCTCGTCCTTATAAAATTAAGTTAGAGTATTATGATATTTTTGGAAAGAAGAGAAAGGCTACTTTTACAAACTTTGAAGCGACAGTATTATCTCATGAATATGATCATTTAAATGGTATATTACACATGGATATTGCTTTAGAGTTATTACAAATGCCTAAAGAAGAACGAGTTGAATTTAGGTTAACTCATGGTTATGAAATATTACATAAAACGGGAGATTATGAACATTATTTAAAAGAAGAGTGCAAATAAATGCACTTTTTGTGTGCAAAAATTTCAATTTAATATATAGAACTTATGATATAATTAAACTGGTGATAAGATGAATAGAAATTTTGAAAAGTATGCAGAATTATTATTAAAAAGGTGCTTAAATTTGAATACTCCTAGACCTTTACTCGTAACAGCACCTATTAAAGCAATTGATTTTGTTGAAATATTAACTCATAAAGCTTATGAATTAGGAATAACTGATATTTATTATGATTGGAGTGATGAAAATCTAAAACATGAGCAATTATTACATTTGAGTGATGAAAATTTATTAAAGAGCCCTTTTTGGAGCAAAGAAATATGGGATGA
Organism: uncultured Bacilli bacterium; assembly: GCA_944350495.1. Lineage (GTDB taxonomy): Bacteria > Bacillota_I > Bacilli_A > RF39 > UBA660 > UBA5578. The sequence continues at coordinate 16,320 of CALVOZ010000002.1, read as the reverse complement.
ATATGCTAAAAAGGATGCTGCTTTTTTAATGTTATACTCTGATGATATTGATTTAATGAGTGATGTTCCAGAAGATAAGATTACATTAACTGCGAATCGCTCTAGAAGTTCAAGACCATTATTTAAAAAGCGTCAAAGAGTTGATGAAGTTCCTTGGTGTATTGCGTTAGTTCCAACTCTAGGTTATGCTAAGAAAGTTTTCCCAAACAGTGCGGATCCAGTTGCTGATGCATGGGATGCAATATTTAAATGTTGTTTAGTTTATGAAGAAGATCCTATAAAAGCCTGGGATGAGAAAGTTAAAAAAATCCAAAAAAGATGCGATATTTTAAATGATTATCAATTTAAATCTTTACACTATACAAATAGTTTAGGTACTGATTTAACAATTGAATTACCAGAAAATCATATTTGGAGTGGGGCTGGTAAGGGAGGGTTAATTGTTAATATGCCTAGTGAGGAAGTATTTACTTCTCCTAAATATGATGGAATTAATGGAATTGTTTATAGTGCCAGACCGCTTGTATATAATGGAGTATTAATTGAAAATTTCAGTTTTACTTTTGAAAATGGTAGAATTATTAAGGTTGAAGCTGAAAATGGAAAAGAGATATTAGAAAACATGATTAGTACTGATGAAGGCTCTAATTATTTAGGAGAGGTTGCATTAGTTGATTATGACTCCCCAATATCTAATACAAATATAATTTTTTATGAAACTTTATATGATGAAAACGCTTCATGTCATTTAGCAATCGGTGATAGTTTTCCAACCTGTCTTTTAAATGGTGAGAATATGAGTGCAGCCGAATTAAAAGAACATGGCTTAAATAATTCATTAGTTCATACTGATTTTATGGTTGGAAATTTTGATCTAAAAATAGTTGGTACAACTAAAGATAATAGAGAAATATTAATATTTAACAACGGTAATTTTGTTTTAGATTAAGAGTTTAATAAAACTCTTTTTTCTTGCATAAATTTTACAGTTACAATTGGAAAATAGTCATTCTTGTGTTATAATTAAATATGCTTAGATTAGTTATGGAGGGATGTTATGTCTTTTGCGTCTGCAGTCGAATTAATAAAAGCGTTTGTCGATGTTTTATTGGTTTGGCTTGTATTTTATTACGTTTTAAAGAGTTTAAGAAAAAATGTAAAAATGGTTCTTTTATTTAAAGGAATCTTAATTATTTTAGGATTAAAAATATTAAGTGATGTGTTTGATTTAGTAACTATAGGTTTCCTATTAAATTATGTTATCGAATGGGGCGTTTTAGCTATTATTGTTATTTTTCAACCAGAAATTAGAAATGTTTTAGAGCAACTTGGTCGAAGCCAATTATTAGGACGTCATAAAGTGTTAACAGTTGATGAAAGAGAAAAAGTTGTTTATGAAATTGTTACGGCCATGGATGCAATGAAGAAAACTCGTACAGGTGCATTAATAATTATTGAAAGAGATAATAGTTTAAATGATTATATTGAAAAATCAAAGAAGATTTATGCGGATATTTCTAGCGAATTATTAGTTACCATTTTCTTCCCTAATAATCCATTACATGATGGTGGCGTTATTATTCAGGGGGATAAAATTACTAGTGCGAGAGCAGTATTCCCTACAAGTGATAATTTAAAAATTAGTAAGCGTTTAGGTACTCGTCATAGAGCAGCATTAGGTATTTCCGAATTAACTGACTGTATTTCATTAGTTGTTTCAGAAGAAACAGGAAGATTATCTGTTGCGATGGATGGCGAATTACACTATAATTTATCATCAGATGAGGTTAAACTTCTACTATTAGAGGGATTAAGACCAAAAAAGATGAATTTTGATGAAGAAGAGGAGGATGAAGACAATGTTGATGAAGATAAGTAACCTCCTTAAAAAAGTTGGTAAAGTAATTGATAAATACATCGTTATGCCAACTACTAAACTAGTTTATAAAATATCTAATAGTTTTGATAGATCTAGTCATAAATTAGAAAATGTTTTATCAAAACAAACAACATTATTATTATTATCAGGTGTTTTGGCTTTCATTTTATTTGTTATTGTTGATCAAAAAATACTAATGCTTAACACTAGTAGCGCTGAAGTATTTAAAGATCAAAAAATTACAGTTGAATATGATGAAGAAAGATTCGTTATTACAGGAATACCTGAAACAGTTGATATTACTTTAATTGGTAATAAATCAGACTTATATATTGCTAAACAATCTTCTGACCATAATGTAACAGTTGATTTAAGTGATATTAAAGAACCTGGTACATATGAAGTAGAAATTGAGTATGAAAAAGGATTGCCATCTATTGAATATAGTGTAAATCCATCAGAAGTAACAGTTGTCGTTTACTTAAAAGAAACAAAAAATCAAAGTTTATCATATAAAGTTGTTAATGCTGATCACTTGGAAAATGAAGTTGAAATAAGTAATGTAGTATTAAATACAGATTCTGTAGTTTTAAGAGGTGCTGATTTCCAATTAGAGAAAGTTGCTTCTGTTGAAGCTATTATTGATGTTGATAAGTTGACTACTACTGATCCTGGTAAACAAGTATTAGAAGATATTGCTTTAGTAGCTTATGATAAAGATGGTAAAATTGTCGATGTTGAAATTAATACTAAATCGCCAGTAACTGCTGAGGTTGAAATAACTTCAACATCAAGAGTTGTTAATTTAAACTTTGTACCAAATAATAAAGTCCCATTTGGTAAAGCAATTAGTTCATATAAATTTAGTCAAGATACAGTTGTTGTTTATGGACCTGCTGAAGTTTTAGATGAATTAGAAAAAACAGGTATTGATATTTTAGTTGATGTAAGTAAATTAACTAACAATTATTCAACTACTATTGAAATCCCAAAACCAGCGGGAGTTAAGAAGATGTCTATTAATAAAGTTGATGTAGATGTTAGTATTACTAACAGTGCTGAACCAATTAATATGACATTAAAGATAGATGCGTTAAATGTTCCAAACGGCTATACAGCAGGTGCTGCAAGTCCTGATGATGCGGAAGTAATGGTATCTATTACTGGTGCTCAAAATATCATAAATAATTTGGACCCATCTAATTTCCAAGCATATGTAGATTTAAGTACAATTAAGAATGTTAAAGCTGGTACACATGAGGTTGATATTAAAATTAAACCAATTTCAACTAATGCTAGATTAACAGATTATACAGCTAAGAAAAGTACGGTTAAAATAATATTAACAAAAACAAGTTAAGAGTTTCTCTTAACTTTTTTCATATTTAACTATTTATTTCATAAAATTAAGTGAAAAGAGGTAGATATGAAGAAATGTATATTTGTAGTAATATGTTTATTTTTAATTGGCTGTGGTAAATATAATGAAAAAGATGCTTATAAAGAGTTGGTTAAAAATGTAGAAAATTTAAAATCATACCATATAGAGGGAGAATTGTTAATATATAGTGGGGAAGACAGCTATAATTATGATGTTGATGTAGCTTATAAAGGTGGAGATTGTAGCTTTTACCGAGTTAGTTTGATTAATAAAATTAATAATCATGAACAAATTATTTTAAAAAATGATGATGGTGTTTATGTATTAACTCCTTCGTTAAATAAAAGTTTTAAATTTCAAAGTGATTGGCCATATAATAATTCTCAAATTTATTTATTAGATATGATTGTTACAGATTTAAAGAAAGATGATTCGTTGAAGTTAGAAAGTACGGAAGATGGTTATGTTTTTACTAGCAAAGTGATTTATTCTAATAATAGTGATTTAATTAAACAAAAAGTATATTTGAATAAAGACTTAGATATTACAAGTGTTGAAGTATTAAATAGTGATGATAAAGTTCATATGAAGATGAGTTTTAATAAAATCGAATTAAATAAAGATTATGATAATGATTATTTTTTAATAAATAGTAATATGAGTGGTGAAGTTAGTAAAACTATGGAAGAATTAGATGCAATAGCTTACCCTATGTATATCCCTGTTAATACATATTTAACTAGTCAAGATAAGGTTTCTTTAGATAACGGTGAAAGAGTAATTTTAACTTTTGATGGTGATAAGCCATTTATGTTGGTTGAAGAAACAATTAATGTTACAGACGACGTAGATACAGATATAATTTATGGCGATCCGTATTTGATAGGTGATTCGATTGCATCTGTCACAGATTATTCTATTTCCTGGATGAGTAATGGAGTAGAGTATTATCTAGTATCTGATGTGATGGATTATATGGAAATGATTGATGTTGCTGAATCAATATCAGTTTCAGCAGTCGCTAAATAATATTGAATATCCTATAATTGTTTGTTATAATATCATTGGTGATTTAAATGAAAAAGGCAAAAATTAATAGTAACAATAAAAAGAATAAAAAAGAAGTAGTACAAAATGAGGAAATTACAGTAAAGAAAGTTGTTGTTGTTCTTGTTGCCATATTAGTTATATTTGTAGGCTTTTACTTCTTAACTGATTATTTAATATCAATGAGAACTGAAACCGTTCAACCTAGTGAAGAAAATACGACAATGAATGAGATAGCTTTTAATAATTTATTAAAGCAAAAAGATAAAAGTTATTATGTTTTAGCTGTTTTGCCTACTGATGAAAATGCTGATAAGTTTGATATTTATACTAAACAATTAAATCCAATTTATACTATAGATATGAATGATTCATTTAATAAGAGCCATATTGGAAGTGAAACTAGAATTGGTGAAACTGTTAAGGATATAGTTATTAGTGATACTACATTATTTGTAATTAAAGATGGTAAAATTGAAGAACATTATTCAGGCTATGATAAAATTAAAGAATTTGTTGTATCTACTTTTTCACCTAGCGAAGAAGATGATGAGAAATAATAAAAAGATCTATAATAATATAGATCTTTTTTGTTATAATAAATAGTATGGAGGTACATAAAATGGACGTATTTTTTATGTGTATTAAAATCTTTTTTGCCCGTATTACTGATGTATCTTTAGGCACTATTAGAACTGTATTTGTTGTTAAAGGGAAAAATTTATATTCAGCTTTAATTGGTTTTATTGAAACGTTCATTTGGTTTTTAATTGTAAAAGATGCTTTAAATGGAAGTAATAGCTTATGGGTTGTTATAAGTTATGCTGGAGGATTTGCTTTAGGAACTTACATTGGTGGTAAAGTATCTGGAGCAGTTATTAAATTAAAACTTAATGTTCAAATTATTATTGATGAGGATAGTGCAGATTTAATCGATATTTTAAGAAGTCACCAGTTTGCAGTTTCGGTTGTAAGTGCGAATGGATATCAGGGTAGCAATAAATTAATATTATTTATGGAAATTGATAGTAATCGTTTATCTGAACTTAAAAATTTGGTTAATGATTGTGAAAAGAAACCATTTATGGTTGTAAGTGAAACTAAGGATGTTATAAATGGCTATTTTGTTGGAGTAAGTAGATGATGTTCTACTTATTTTCTTTATTGAATATAATTTATTGGTGATAATGTTGAAACTTATTTTAATTGGTTTTGTGATTGGAATTGCTAAAATATTGCCAGGTATAAGTGGTTCATTATTGGCAATTCGTTTTAATATTTATGATAAGTTAATAGACAGTATTGCCAATTTTTTTAAAGATATAAAAAAACATTCTGTTTTTCTTTTTAAATTAGCAACTGGTTTTTTAAGTGCGATGATTGTTACAAGTAAAATTTTATTTCTAATTTTTGATAAATATGAAAATATATTAAAAATATTATTTGTTTTATTAATTTCCACAGGTATTCCAGATTTAATTCGTAAATCTAAATCTATATTATTCGTTGTTGTTGGAAGTTTAAGCATTTTTTTAATTTTAAATAGTGTTAATGATTTAATTTATAACTGTAACATTAATTATTTTATTGCAGGTATTATTGAAGCTTTTTCAACAATCATACCAGGTATAAGCGGTACTGCACTTTACATTAATTTAGGTTGGTATGATGAAATTTTAGAACTTTTTGGCAATATCTATTATTTTGATTTTTTGAAAATAGCACCTTTTGGTATCGGTTTTATGATTGCATCTTACTTTACAGTGTTATTTATTGATAAAATTATTAAATTTAATGATAAATGGTTTTACACTCTTGTTAGTTCGCTAGTTATAGCGAGTGTTGTGTTAATTTTTGCATAAAAAAAGGCGATTATTTATCGCCTTTATTTAAATAAGCTAAAATCGTGATTCCTATAATACTTGTTCCAATTCCGGCAAATATAAAAGCAATATCGTGTCTAAAAATTATTCCAATCAATATTGCAATTACGATTAGTAAACTACCGAGTATTAATCCAGTTTTAAATTTTGACATATAATCCATTGTAGAATCACTCCTAGTATTTTAGTTTTTTTTCGTTTCTCCGTTTAAATTTAGGTGAACTGTGTGTTTTGGAACTCTCTTATGCTCAGGTAGTGTTTCTACCCATTGTTTACCATCCCATTTTTTTAAACAATTTGGTCCATACCATTGCTTTAATATTTTCTCAATATTATTGTATGAATAATATTGTCTTCCTTCAAATTCGTATAATTTAAATGGTAAAATATCTTTCTTTTTGAATACAGGCTCTTTTAAGAACTTTTCCCATGGTACCGAGATTGGTTGACTCATTAAAGTACTATCTTCGTGTTTCCTAGAATATCTATTTGAATACCATACAACAAAACTTTTTAATGGTCTTGGGTTAATGTGTAAATTATCAAGTAAAACAATAAATGGCATTACTACTTTAACTACTGTTCTTGCTACTTCGTCTTTAAATTTAGATTCTGCAATATTATCATAGATTACAACATCAACAAATATACCATCTCCCGATTTACATCTATTTTTTAATAACCAGTTTGTTTCTTCGATAAAAGTCCCTCTTTTTCTTATTTTCATTTGAGGACCCATAATTGTGTTATATTTTTTATCTGTTTCATAACATTGAAAATAATATTTGTCATCTAAATCTTCTTGCAAAGCTTTAATAAACTTTTTCCAGTCTTTTCTTAGGACACATAAATCGATATCATCGTCCCAAGGAATGAAGCCTTTATAATTAACTACTCCTAAAGCAGAACCAGCAATTAGACCATAATTTATTTTATGTTTTACGCAAATTCGATGAATTTCATCCATTATTTCTAATATCTCTAATTGTAATTCTCGAACTGTTGTTTTAGTACCATCCGAATTCTCTTGAATTACATAAGTGTCTTTTTTTTCAATACAGCCATCTTTTTGTTTCACTTTATCACCATCTCTTTAAATAATTTTACTAGAAATAATTAAAATAATCAATAGTACTTGACTTAATGTAAAGTATAAAAAAACAAAAGAATATGTCTTTTGTTTATTAAAAATAGGTATTTGTTCACACATTAATTATTTTTTGGAATAATCTATAGCAGAAGGGGTGGATTATATATGTGCAATAATTCAGATATTGAATCTTGTAGATGCATTGCTGAAATATTAGGTGTGATTAACGTTTTACAGCAAAATGCTACATGTACATCTGATACTTGCTTAGATACCTGTGATCGTGGTTTTTTAGGCTGTGGAGTAACTTCTTTATCTTGCAATACACGTCCAGTTATGTTGTATTTAAATAATGGGACACCGCTTAGTATGCCAACGACTAAAGACGCTACTTCATGTGGTGACCCAGAAGCTACTTGTTCAAGTGTTTTTCGAGTTGAAAAATTGGATGGATGTTGCTGTACATTTAGAGTTTTAGCTGCTAGTCAAGAAGGTAGTGAATTTCCTTATGAAGCAACTAATTCATTTTTTACTGTTAATTTAAATTGTGTTTGTAGCTTGCGTTGCTTATCTGATACACATGTTGCTGGTATTTAAATTTCTTCTATTTCAATAATATTTGAAATAGGTATAATCTCATTATCAAGCGTAATGAGATTATTTTGTGTTCTACCAATAATTGTTTTAAAAACGGTGCTATTATTATATGTTATTTTAACTTTAGTACGATATATTTCATTTGTCTGAAATAAATCATCTACAGTAACTTTCTTTTTTCTATCCTGTAGTTCTCCATAATATATGTCGTTGTTATTGGTAAAAATTTTATTTGTCTTATTTTTAAATATTTTAGGTAGTTCTTTATTCATTTTATCTTCCTTTCACTTAAGTATATGTAACTCATATAATAAAATGAGGTGATACTATTATTTTGAACAGGTTTGATAATTTAAAATCCTATACTGTAAAGAAAGGTGATACCTTATATAATATAGCTTTGACAACCGGTGTTAATATCGATACTTTACAAAAAATTAATGGTTTAGATAGCGATGATTATATTTATGCAGGAGAGAGCATTTTAATTCCTAATTCTAATATGGATGTCTATATTGTTGAAGACAACGAAACAATTACTGAAGTTGCAAAAAAACTTAATGTAAGTACTTCACAGTTGGTTGATATAAATCGTAATATATTTTTATTGCCGGGACAATTGCTGTTTTTCAAAAAAAACGAAATTTAGGAAAAGGACTTTCCTTTTTTTCTTTCATATTATATAATCTTTATAGGTGATAAAATGGAAAATAATGTTGAAAATCAAGTTTATGGACAAGTAATTCCAAATGCCTATAATGTACCAGTTCAACCTACTTTACAATCAGTTGTGACAAATGTTGGTCAAGTACAAAATGCTGTTCCACAAAGTGTGCCAGTAACACCTGCAAATAATACAGTTACTAATACCGAAAAGCAAGAATTATATGATTATACAGGCTTAAGTATTTTAAAAATGTATGGTGAGGATTTAACTGCCAAACAATATATTACTAATCCAGCAATAGCACGTGATTTAGAGATTAGTAAAGCTATTATGATTTTATTAACTCCTGAAAAATCTGCTTTATTAGTAGGTAAAGCCGGAATTGGTAAAACTTCTATTGTTGAGGGTATAGCTTATCGTATTATTAATGGTACTGTACCAGAAAGATTAAAGGGTTACCGAGTAGTTAAAGTTAACTCTGCATCTTTAGTAGGTAAAGTTCAATATCATGGTAAAGAAGAAATGATTATTTCTTTATTAGTTGAAGAATTGAAGAAAACTGATAAATTAATTTTATTTATTGATGAAATTCATACTCTTATTGGTAGCAAAGATGGTGGCCCAATGGATTTGGCAAATATTTTGAAACCAGCTATTGATAGAGGCGTAGTTAAAATTATTGGTGCTACTACTGATATTGAGTATAGTACTTATGTTGTTAGAGATAGGGCGTTTTTAAGACGTTTTGATCGAGTTGATGTTGTTGAGCAAGACATTCCAACTACTGTTGAAGTTTTGATGAAATCATTACCCAAAATTGAGCATCAAACTGGCATTAAATTTAAGTATAACGAATACGTCACTAAATTACTTATTGAATCAATCGTTGAAGCTACTAGTGAATTTAAAAGAGTATATGGCTTAGGCGCAATGTATCCAGACATTTCATTTTCAGTATTATCAGGTGCCTTTTCCCAGGCTTTATATCAAGATAAATCTTATGTAGAAATGATTGATGTATATAATGCAATAAAAAATAGTAAACGTATCTATCCTGATTCTAGAGTTAAAGAACTTGCAGCGTTTAGAGAAAAATTTAAAAATTTAGCGCTTGAGGAAGGAACAACTTTCCCAATTGTTGACATAAGTGAAATTGATGACCCAGTTGATTTTTATTAGGACGGTGATATTATGAGAGAAATACCAAAGAAAAATTATTTATTATTGATCATATTATTTGTCGTAACTGCAGGGATTGTTTTCTTTGCACGCGACATCTATAATTCTAGGACTACTAAACAATATACTTCAGTGATGAATTCATTTTTAACAGAAATTAAATTAGATGATTTAAATGGTTATACTTTGGAAAATTCTCAAGTTGTAATTTTTATTAGTGATAAAAGTACTTCATCTTTTGAAGAGTTAGAAATTGAATATAAGAAAATTATCACTGAACATAACTTGCAACCTCTATTTGTTTATTTGGATGTTAATAATACTTCAAATTTAGATTTATTTAATCAAAAATATGATGTTCAATTAAAACTAGAAGAATTGCCTATTCTTGTTGTAATAATGGATGGGAAAGTCACAGATACTTATTTATCTTCTAATTTTAATGAAGTTGATGTGATTGAATTTTTAGAAAAAAATGAGATTATTGAAAACAATTAATATTGTTTTATACAATCCTTAAATTTTTAAAATATTGAAATATAAATAAAATTCAATTAATTTAAGATATGAAAAAAATCATATCTTTTTAATTAAAAAATAACAATATATAAAAATAAATGATATAATTGTATCTATATGAAATGAGGAGTTTTTATGTTAAATGTTGTATTATTTGAACCAGAAATACCTGGCAATACTGGTAATATTATGCGAACTTGTGTAGCAACAAATACTAAGTTACATTTAATTAAGCCTTTGGGATTTAGTTTAGATGAAAAATATATAAGAAGAAGTGGAGTTAACTATATAGATAATTGTGATTATGCAGTATATGAAAATATTGATGAATTTTTTTCAAAAAATAAAGGAACATATTATTTTTTAACTAGATACGGGAAAAAGCCACATACAAGTTTTAATTATAGTAATAAAGATGAAAATATTTTTTTCATATTTGGAAAGGAATCTACTGGCATCCCAACATCTATCTTAAAGCCACATTTGGATCATTGTATGAGGATGCCTATGACTGATAAGGTAAGGGCATTAAATCTATCTAATACTGTTGCTATTATGGTATATGAGGCATTAAGACAACAGGACTTTAGAGATTTATTATTTATTGAACCGCATAAAAGTGAGAATTTTATTGAAGAAACAGGTTAATAATATATAAAATTTAAAATAGATGTTATTCTATTCAAGTTGAGTGAAAATTATCTTAATAATTAGTGTTGAAAAAAAATAACTTTAATGGTAAGATAATACTAGAATAGGAAGTGGATTGAATGATTGAATTTATAACAACATATCAAATTCCTTTAATTATTTTTGGTATTTTAATAATCATGGGATTTATAGGGTATTTAGCGGAGCAAAATGGTACAGTTAAAAGTGTAAATAATGCTAGAAAAGAAAAAAATATTAAGAAAGAAAAAAAGATAGTCAAAGAAGTTGTTGAAACTGAACCAAATATAAAAGAAGAAATAGCTGTGAAAGATGAAGCTGTTCAGGAAGAAAATGATTTTGATAATGATGTTCAAACTGCTGATGTAGTTACAATTGAAGATAATTATGATGTAAATAGTGATGAACTAATCGAGGTAAATTCAGAAGAAGATGTTGATAATAACGATTCTGCCAATTTATCTTATGAAAACACACCAGTTGAATCATTAGAAAGTTCCAATGTTAGTGTGGAGACTGTTGAACCAAGAAATATTGATTATGAAAAACCTACAAATTATGAAATGTTAAATGAAGATAATTCTTCTATTAATGGTCAATCAATTGAAGAAATATTGGCTGCTAATAATTATGATATGTCGGCTATTGAAGGTTTAGTAGAAGTAGAAGAACCACCTGTATCCGAAGAGAATGAATCTGTTCTTGAAGGATCATATGAGCCTACAGTTGGTTATGAAGAAACGTTGGAAAAAGAAACTCCAGAAGAAGAATACGATGAAGGAATTTTCTCTAATAAAGAGAAACAAACTGAAAAATTTACTAGTACTGATTCACTTCAAGATTTTGCTGAAGTTAATAATGTTCATGAAGCCAGTGATGAATACTTTGGTGTTAATGATATGTCTGCATTTAAAATATCAAAACCTCAAGGTAATGATGATGACAATAGCTTAGAACAATGGAAGTTATAATGACTTCCTTTTTATTGTCAAAAAATAATAGGTGTAGTATAATAAATGTATGCTAGTGAGGGATATTATGAATAAAAAAGGTTTTACTTTAGTTGAACTATTAGCTGTAATAATGGTTATTGCTTTAATAGCTGCATTTGCACTTCCACAGGTATTAACCCAATTTACGAATTATTCAGAAGGTTTGTCGGAAAAACAAAAGGAGATGATTTTGGAAGCGGGTCGAGCTTATGTTGAAGAAAATAGTGCAACGTATTCAAAAACAGAAAATAGTTGCATACCTCTTCAAAGATTAGTTGATACTGAATATTTAAACGCAGATTTTGTTAAGGATGCTTTAGGTGATAATTATAACAACGTTAATAGTATTAAAGTCACTTATCGAAATAGTAGATTTGAAGTTGATTTGAAAGCAGGTTCTTGTTAAAAAAAATAACATTAAAATGTTATTTTTTTGTTGATATCTCAATTATTTTATCTAAACTGTCATCATTGGCTAAAATGTTTTTATGTAGTTCCCCACATTTAGTACATCGATAAATTATTTTGTAAGTATGTTTAAATTTTTCTATATCTATTGGTTCAAGTAGTCCGTGACATTTATTGTTACGATCACCTGGATTAATATCAACATGCTTTGAATATAAACAAAAAGGGCAATGATCACGGGCACTATATTCTAGTTTTTCTACTCTTTTTCCACAATGTTCACAAACGAATTCTTCATCTATCATATTAAATTTTTTCATAAATTCACCACTAAAATTATATCATAATATATATCAAGTATGGTACAATGATATTGGTGATTTGATGAAAAAATATGATGTAATAATTATTGGTGCTGGGCCAGCAGGTTTATTTTCAGCTTATGAATTGATAACAAAAAATAATAAACTTAAGATTGCAATACTGGATAAAGGGTTTAGAGTAAAAAATAGGGTATGTCCAATGAATAAAAAGGGAATTCCATGTCAAAACTGTAATCCATGTGCAATTTTAGCCGGATTTGGTGGCGCTGGTACGTTTTCTGATGGTAAATTGAACTTTATTCCTCGACTTGGAAAAAGCGACTTAACTAAATATATGCCCGAAAGTGTTGCTGATAAATTAATTGATGAAACTGAAGAAATTTTTAACAAATTTAACATGAATGCAGAAGTTTATCCAAGCAATATGGATGAGGCAAACGAGATTAAAAAGAAAGTAGCCATTGCAGGTGCTAAACTTTTAATAATTAAACAAAAACATTTAGGCAGTGATCATTTGCCAGAATACATTGACGGGATTTGCAATTATTTGGAAAGTAAAGGTGTTGATTTATTTGATAGAGCTGATGTAGTTGATATTAAAACAATAACAATTGATAATCATGAAGTAACTTATGTAACCGGTAAAAAAGAAATTACATTAAACGGAACTAATGTTATTGTTGCACCAGGACGAACAGGCGCTAAATGGATACAAGAACTTGCTGATAAATATAACATTTCATATCTATCACAAAGTATTGAAATTGGAGTCCGTGTTGAAGTAAGAAAAGAAATTATGGAAGAAATTACAAATGTAATTTATGACCCAACCATATTTATAAAAACAGATACATATGGTGATGAAGTTAGAACATTTTGCACTAATCCAAGAGGATTTGTTGCTAAAGAAAATTACTATGGATTTATTTGTGTTAATGGTCATGCTTTAAAAGAAATTAAAAGTAATAATACTAATTTTGCCTTTATTTCTAAAGTCCATTTGACTGAGCCTGTAACAAATACTAGATTGTATGGCGAGTCAATTGCACGAATTGCTAATGTATTGGGTGATGGTAAACCAATTATTCAATCATTAAAAGATTTAAAGAATGGTAGGAGAAGTGAGTGGCACAGAATTAATAAAGGTTTTATTGAACCGACTTTAAAAGATTGTGTTGCTGGTGATTTAGCGCTTGTTTTGCCACATCGCATTATTTCAAATATATTAGAGGGATTAGAGACATTAAACAAAATTATTCCTGGCGTTGCTAATGATGATACATTATTATATGGACCGGAAATAAAGTTCTTTAGTAATGAAATAGAGACAGATAACAATTTTAAATTAGCCAACGATAATATATATTTTGTTGGTGATGGTGCTGGTAAAGCTGGTAATATTGTAACAGCGGCAGCAACTGGATTAATTGCGGCACGTGATATATTAAATAAATAATCGTTTGTAGACTTTTTATAGTCAGTATGTTATTATTTTAATAGGGGACGATGAAAAATGGATAAAGAAACACAAAGACAATTTGAATTAATTACGCGAAGAAATAGAGATTTTAAAGTCCAAGAAGTTGTAATATTAGTTGTTATAACCTGCGTAGTTAGTTTTTTTTCTGGTAGTGCATATTCGAAGATAAAGTATATTGGTACTGATTATCAAGACGAGCGTGAAGAAGTTGTTATGAGCAACGACTTGAAAGAGTTTGTAAAAAACTATCAGCACATTATTGATAACTATTATGAAGAAATAGATGAGGGAAAATTGTTAGATGCAGCACTTTCGGCGGTGGTTGAAGAATTAGGTGATCCATATTCTACGTATATGAATGAAAGTGACTATACTAATTTTAATATTACTTTAGAGGGAAATTATAGTGGTCTTGGAATTGCTATATATAAAGATAATGAATTGGGAGCTATTGTTGTTTCTAGTATATTTAAAGATTCTCCTGCTGACAAAGCTGGTTTAAAACCGAATGATATTATTTTAGCTATTGATGATACTTCAACCAAAGATATGGAAGCTGATGATGTTAGCGAAATGATTCTTAATGGCGAAGCTGACGAATATACTTTAACAGTTAGGCGCGAGAATAAAGAATTAAAATTAAAAATAAGCAAAGAAAATGTGGAAATACCGTCAATTATTTCCGAAATATATGAAAAAAATGGCAAACAAGTTGGCTACATCTATATTTCAATATTTGCCAATAATACTTATTCACAATTTAAGTTAGCTTTAGAAGAACTTGAAAAACAAGGAATTGATTCTTTAATTATTGATGTACGAAGTAATACAGGAGGTCATTTAACCGCTGTATATAAGATGATTAGTTTGTTCGTTGATTCAAAGCATATTGCCTATCAATTAGAACAAAATGGTAAAGTTGAGAAAGTATATTCGACTGGAACTGAAAATAAAACATATCCTATTGTATTCTTAGCTGACGGTTATAGTGCATCGGCATCTGAAGTGTTTATAACAAGTTTAAAGGATAACTTAAATGCTAAGTTAATAGGTACAAAAACGTATGGTAAAGGGACAGTACAAGAGATGATAACTTTATCTAATGGTGATCAATATAAAATAACTACGAAGAAATGGTTGACTCCTAAAGGAAATTGGATTAATGATACTAAAGGGATAATTCCTGATATCGAAGTAGAACAATCATTGGAATATATTAAAAATCCAATTACAGAAAAAGATGCTCAACTAAATAGGGCTTTAGAGGAGATTACAAAGTAACATTACGAAAGTAATGTTTTTTTCTATTAAAAATATGGTATAATTGGTTTAGGTGATTAAATGAAACAAATTTGCGTAGGAGACCACTACCAAATACAATGTTATAAACATAATGGTAAAATTCATCGCGCATGGGATGAAGCTGTTGTTTTAGATGTAAAAAAAGATTATATTGTATTTGGCAATGAAAAGACAAAAGTAACAGAGTCTGAAGGTACCACTTGGAGGACAAAAGAACCGGCAATTTTATATTTTTTCAAGAACAAGTGGTATAACATTATTGCTCAAATGAAAAAAGATGGAGTTTATTATTATTGCAATATTGCAACTCCCTATATTATTGAGGAAGATACAGTTAAATATATTGACTATGATTTAGATTTAAGGGTGTTTCCAAAAGGTGAATATAAAATATTAGATAAACTTGAATATCAGTATCATCGTAAAAAAATGGAATATTCAGATGATTTAGATACAGTTATTAATCACGCAATGAAAGAATTGCTTAATGATTATCATAATGGTGCTAATATGTTTAACAAAGAGCAGAACGAAAAATATTTAGAATTATATTATGAATTAAAAAATAATGATTAACATGCAATGTAAAAGATGAAATTTATGGCATCTTTTTTAATTTATTTACATATAATAAAAATAAATTAAAAATTCTCTTGACTTTGTCATTAAAAGTTGGTAAATTATATACCAGTTTGTTGATGACAAACTGGACAAAATAATTTTAAAAAACTTAAAAAAAGTTCTTGACTTAAAAAAAATATTTTGTTATATTAAGGAGGCTTTACACGGAAATGTCAATATTTTACAAATATTGATGGTAAAGTATTAACAAAATATCAAAGGTAATAAAAAAAGCAAAAAAACGCTTGACATAAAATATTACGTTTGATATACTGAATTTGCT
>CALVOZ010000001.1 GCA_944350495.1 uncultured Bacilli bacterium | reverse complement strand
TTAAGTAATTAAAATTAAATAAATTTATTAAATTCATATCCTAAAGCCTCCATTTCATATATAAATATTTCTTCTAAAGTAAGTGGTAAGTAATCTAATATAATTGGTTTCAATTTTTCTAGTTTTTTCTTACTTGTTTTATCTTCATCTTTAATAATTAGAGTAGCTACACTTCCATTTTTCTTATAACTAAGGATATCAATATCTTTGAATGTTTCTTTATCATAATCTCCTTTTAAACATATTTGTACTTTATACATATTTGTTTTTAATGTATCAATATCACTTTCAAATAAGATACCACCTTTATATAAAAGACCTAAATTATCACAAATATCTTCTAGTTCTCTTAAATTATGTGATGTCATAATAATAGTTGTGTTTTTATCTTCCATTTGTTTAGCAATTACTTTTTTCATTGTATTTCTAACTACTGGATCAAGTCCATCAAATGTTTCATCAAAAAACATATATTTAGCATTTGTTGCAATTGCACATATTAGAGCACATTGCCTTTTCATACCTTTTGAAAATGTTGATACTTTTCTATTTAAGTCTAAGTGAAATAAATCTGCTAGTTCCTTTAAATATACCATATCAAAATTGTTATATAATGCTTCATAATATTTTGCAGTATCCATAAGAGTATATGAGGGATAAAAAAACAAATCATCTGGAACAAAAACCATCTTTTGTTTTAGTTTTTCATTGTCATTTACTTCTTCTCCATCTATTGTAATATGGCCACTATCTGGTAAAAAAATATTATTGATAAGTCTTAGTAAAGTTGACTTACCTGCTCCATTAGCGCCCACTAGTCCATAAATACAATTATCTTTTACTTCACAATTTAAGTTGTCTAAAACTTTTTCTTTATCATATGCTTTAGATAACCCTTCAATTTTAATCATATTTCTTCCTCCATTACATTATATATCTGTACTAGTACAAGTAGTACAATTAAACAATACAATATATATGTCATAAAGTCAATAGAAAATGCAAAAAAAATATATTACTATTTAAAATAATATATTTTTTCTTCAATTTTTTTAATTATATTAGAAGCAATATTAGTAAATTCTTCTCTTTTTGCTGACATTTGATAAAACTTTTTCTTTATTTCATAAGAATTTAACGTAAGCTAAGTAAGCATACACACTCCACATGATAAGTATTGGGAAACATATCAAATGGTGTAACTTCAATAATATTATAGTATTTTTTTAGAATATTTAAATCACGAACTAAAGTCATTGGATCACAAGATACATAAATTATTTTATTAGGATTAAACTTTATGATTGTCTCAATTGCTTCCTTATTTAAGCCTGCTCTTGGTGGGTCTACAATAATACTAGTTGGCTTTATTTTAAGCTTTTTAGCTTCTAATCCTGCATCTCCACAAATAAGTGTTATATTTTTTATATTGTTTAGTTTAGCATTTTCTTTTGCATCTTCAATAGCTTGCTCATTTATTTCAATTCCTATGACATTATTTACTTCTTTACTAATAAAAATCCCGATAGTTCCAGTACCACAATATAAATCTAAAACAGTATCTTGTTTAGTTGGATTTAGGTATTCTTTAACTTTATTGTATAAAAGGGGAGTTATATAGTCATTTATTTGATAGAAAGAATCAATGGATACTAAAAATTTGTAATCAACAATTGTGTGCATAATTTTTTTATTTTGCTCATAAGTTATTTCATGATTGTTACTTCTAATAATAAGTTTGCCATTGTTTGGTAAAATGTTTTTAAAGTTTTTATTGATGTTTTCACATAAAAGTAAACAACTATCAATTTTAATAAATTTATTACTGTTTTCTTGATAATATCCAAGATGTTGATTACTTACATGGAATGTCACTTTATTGCGATAATGATACTTACTTGGACTTCCTATTATACTATTGATTTTGACATTTTCTAAATTATATCTTTTAAATATATTTTTAACTTTATCCTCTTTATATAATAATTGTTGTTGATAGGGGATATGTAATAATTGACATCCACCACATTTGGGGTAATATTGACATAAGTTTTCAATTCTATCTTTATCTTTTTCTAAATATTTAGTGACAATTCCTTCCATATATTTCTTTTTTTCTTTTATTATTTTAACTTCAACTTTTTCACCGGGTATAGTATTTGGTATGAATATAACTTTATTATTTATACGACCAATACCTCTGCCTTGATGGTCTAGACTATTTATTATAACTTCCATAAAATCACCTGTTAAAATTATATCATAAATAGTCATTAATGTATGTAAAGTGTTAACATTATTTTTAAATAATATTACTAATTTTAGTTAAAATTAAAAGATTGTCAAATGACAATCTTTTTTTATTCTTATTCTGATGGGGTAGGTTCAGGTTCTGGTTCGGGTTCTATTTCCTCAACCACAACTGATAATCTTTTAGAGAAGCCCCCATCTTTAGTAGTAATAGTTATGTTTGTTCTTCCAGCTTTTAAACCTTTAACGTTTCCATCTTTATCAACAGATATGATGTCAGAATTATAATCTGAGAAAGTAACTCCTTTATTAGTTGCATTATCAGGTTTAATTGTATAGGAAATTTTTCGTGAATCTCCGACCTTGATTGTAATTTGTGATGGGCTTATGGTAATACTTTCTACGTTAATAACTTTTGCTTTAACGGTTACCTGTACCGTAGCTGATTTTCCGTTGTTAGAAGAAGCTGTAATTATAGCAGTTCCAGGTCCCACTGCAGTTATTTTACCATTGCTAACAGTGGCAACATTTTTATTGCTTGTTTCCCATGTTATATCAGGGTATGTTGCATTGCTTGGTGTTACTGTTGCAGTTATAGTTCTAGAATCACCAACTTCTAAATTAAGTTCACTTTCGCTTAATTCAATTTTAGAAACATTAATTATTTCTTTTTCTTTAACAGTAATTGTACACGTAGCTTTTTTACCTCCATCTTTAGTCGTTGCTGTTATTGTTGCCGTTCCAGCACCTTTAGCAATAACTTTACCAGATGTTGTAACAGTAGCTACAGAACTATCGCTACTACTCCAAATGATACCTTTATTAGTTGCATTTTTTGGAGATACGGTTGCTGTTAATGTAATTGATGAACCTACATTTAAGGAAGCACTTGTTTTGTTTAAAGCAATGCTTGTTACGTTTATAAATTTTTCAGTAACGGTAATTTTTATTTTAGCTGTTTTACCATTACTTGTTTTAGCTGTAATAGTTGCAGTACCTACGTTTTTAGCGGTAATCTTACCACTGGATGACACTGTAGCAACTCTTGTATTGCTTGAAGTCCATGTTACTTTCTTATTAGTAGCATTTGATGGTCTTACTACAGCACTAACAATAATGTATTCGCCAACTTCCATAATTGTATCTGATTTGTTAAGAGCTATTTTTGTAACTGGAATTGATTCGTTAGGATTTTCATTATCATTTTTATCATCTTCTTTATCATCTTCTTTTTCGTCTGAAGTGACATTAATGCTTATTTCTCCACCTAGACCACTTACTTCGTCATATACATAGACACTTGTTGTACCAACTCCGTTTGCAGTAATACGTCCATTCTCGTCAACACTGACAATTGTTGGATCATCTGTTTCCCAAATTAAGTCAATGACAATTGTTTCATCGTTATTAATAATCGGTTGAAGAGTTTTGGATTCACCAACTTTAAGATCAATTGACTTTTCTTTGAAGGTAATACTTTCAATAACAATATCAATTGCTGTAACGGTTAATTTTTTTTCATTACGCCCTTTTTTTACGGTGATAGTAGCTTCACCACTACTTATGGAAGTAATTAAACCATTTTCATCTACTTGAACAATCTCTGTATTACTACTGCTCCATTCATATTTACGATTATCTTGTAATTTAGAATTTGCAACAATTTCAGCTTGATATGTTGAGTTGATTGCTAGTGTAATTTCATCCCTTGTGAGATCAAAGTCAGTTGCATTTTTATAAATTTTATATCCAAAAAATATTAGCAAAATTGCAAGCATTGCGTAAAAACCATAAACTGAAATTTTAATAGCGTTATTTTTATTATGATATGAATCACTTGCAGTATCATCATTTACTCGAATGACGTTATTATCATTTTCACTAACTTCATCGGCATTCTTAATGATATTTTCTCTTGACTCTAAGAATTTACTAAATTCAATATGATTGCTGTCATCTGGTAAAACTTCAACATTCTCACTTGGTCTTATTGCCGATGAAAAATTAAATGTTTCTGGGTTATCATTATTAATTTTTAAAGGTTCTTCTACTGTTTCAACTGGTTTAGTTTCCGCGGTTGATGAAAAATCAAAGGTAAAAAAATCAATGTCAGAACTTGAATCTATCGGCTCTAAATTAGTATTATTTTCAATTTGTTTTTCATCGTTGTCCTTTTTTTCTGCATGATTAATGTTAATTGGCTCGTTAGGCAATAGTGATATGTTAAAGATACTACTTGGGTTTGATGTTACATCACTACTTGAATCAATTGTATGAGTTGTTTCGTTTATTGCTCTAAGAAGCGGTTGCTCCTGTGAAGTAATATGAGTTGTAGAAGATTCGGCTACGATATTATTTACGTCTTCAGGCTTGATGCTCGTTTTATTTTCAGGTACCAAAAAACCAGGAGTGTCTAATGTTATGAAAGACTCACCTTGATTTATATTTCGTTTATTTGGATTTTCCTGGATTGAATTATTTTCCATTCAAACACCTCTATCTTACTATCTATAATATACTACAATAATTTTACGATAAATAATACTAAAATGCAAGATATAAGTATGCAACAAAAAAAGCTATTAACTAGCTTCTCTATTGCAATTTGTAGATAAATCCCATCTTTCAAAATTATTATTTATTTGTTTTACCCAATATCCTTTATGCATAAAATAACTTTTTAAACTATTTCTAGTTGTGTATAATATGTTTGTAAATGATAGTTGTGAAACGAATATATGATTAATAATCTTTTGTAGTTCAATAGGAATTATAATTTCATCTTGAAAATAATGAATAACTACATTCTTTGAAATTTGATTTTTTATAATTTGATTTAATTTCTCAAAGGTACTTCGATTGTCAATATTTTTTATAAATAAATCTAAATTATAACTTTTAAGTATTTCTTCTTCTTTTTCAATATTATATGGATAATAAATTAATTCATATTTATCTAACTCTTTAATTATTTTATGACAAATAAAAGTTTCCCATATGGCGGCTTCAATCTCTTCTTTATTACTAATTGTATATAAATTGGATAACAGTTTATATATATTATTAAATTCTTCTTGTTTAAATGTTATTATGATATTTAAATAAGAAGAATTTCTTTTGTTTGTTATTTCTTCTGTAATTGCGTAAATTTCATATTTTGATAGCGAGTAAAATATTTCATTTTTTAACATAATACCACCTAAAATCCTCATTTTTGCCTTCTAGTATATAGATTTTTAAGCGCTATTTCAAGTATTTTGCTTAAATATTCAATCATGTTAATGAAATTATATATAAATGATACTACTTTTGAGTTGAATACAATAAAAAAACTAGAAAAATTTTCTAGTTCACTTCCTAATTTGGTGCCTGTGGCCGGACTCGAACCGGCATGCTGTTGCCAGCGGTGGATTTTGAGTCCACTACGTCTACCAATTCCATCACACAGGCATAAACTAATTATACAAAAAAAAAAATAAAGAAACAAGTAAAAAACTTAATTTTTTTCTACTTCTTCTTTATATCTTGATTCAAATAAGTTTTTTTCATCGTCTGTAGCGCTTTCTTCTTTTGTTTCAATCTTTGGCAAATCTTCAATACTGTTTAGGCCAAAGTAATCTAGGAAAGCATTGGTGATACCATATTGTCTTGGTCTACCAGCAGTTTCTGCTCTACCCACTTCTTGAATTAAGTTCTTAATCATTAACTTTCTTATAATATAACTACTGTTAACTCCTCTTATTTCATCTATTTCAATTCTAGTTATTGGCTCATTATAAGCAATTATAGCCAATGTTTCTAGAGCTGATTGAGTTAAATTGGATGATTCTTCTTCAAATACTAATTTTTTATAATACTCCTTGTGTTCAGCTTTAGTGGTTAGTTTAAATTTATCACCTAATAGTTCAATTTGTATGCCGCGATTTTTATCATTTACGTAATCATTATATAAATCTTTAATACATTTTTTTATTTCCTCATCATCGTTTTCTAGTATTTCTTTTAATTCATTAAATGATAGTCCATCACTACCTTTTAGGAATAATAATCCCTCGATAATTGCTTTCATCTTAGGCCTCCCTTGCTTTAATTGTAATATTGTCAAAGTTTTTTGATTGTGTTATTTCAATTTCTTGTTTTTTGCTCATTGAAAGGATTGCTAAAAAAGTGACAACTATATATTCTTTAGTAATTTCTTCAAATAAATCTTGAAATTGAACTTCTTTTTTCTTCCTTATAATATCTCTGATTTCCACACATCTTTTTCCAATAGAATATTCTCTATTGGTAATTTTTGTGTTTAAGGGCTTCATATTTTCTTTATTTTCTAAAAACTTTGAAAATGCTTCGAGAAGGTTATCTAATGTAATGCCATAATCTACAACTTCATTGGAATCTTTATATTCTAGTAAATCACTAGGCTCTTTGGTCATAACTTCTTTTCGCATTGCTTCTAGTTTTTTAAATGTAGTGGTACTTTCTTTATATTGTTCATATTCTAGTAATCTTTGAATTAGTTGCTCTTTTGGATCTTCTTCATCTGTTGCTGCTTCTTCTTCGACTGGTAATAAAACTTTTGATTTCATTTCAATTAATTCAGCGGCCATAACTAAGTATTCTGAGGCAATATCTAAATTCATTTCTTTCATTTTGTGAATATAATCTAAATATTGCTTAGTTATTTCTACGATTTCTATATCGCATATATTTATATTTGCTTGTTTTATTAAATGGAGTAATAAATCTAAAGGGCCATCAAATGAGGGAAGAACTACTTCATATGCCATAATAACACCTACTAACGGCTTAATTATAATATTTTTTATGATATAATTCAATAGTTAAGAAATTTTAATAGTATATAAATTTTTATTGTTAGATTATGTTTTTTATGGTATTGTTTTAATAGAGTAAATAGTGGTGATGATATGACAAAGAAAAAAATTAAAGAAATTATAATATCACTTTCGTTATTGGTGATATTTACTTTCGTTGGAATTTTAATAGTTAAGGCTGATGCATTTGGCAATGGGCAATTTTATCCTGGCGGAAGTTTGGGAGACTGTTCTGGTTATAACTGCATTTGGTCGGGGCGTACAGGAGTTAGATTTTCTTTAGTAGATGCTGAGGGGAATCAGGTTCCTGGCACATCATTTATCGATTTATGGTTTAAAGATAAATTGGGTTCAATTGGAAACTATGATTTAATAAAGGATAATGGTGATGTTATTTGGAACTTTAATGGCGCTTTGTATGGTAATCAAATTAAGCAAGACGTTTTTGAAAATCCTAACCCTGGATTGAATGAAGGTCCTTATTTTAGTTTAGGATTTGTTTATGATTTTGATGATGTTTTTTCTTATAAATTTGACAGTGTATATGATCGTTGGGATGCATCATGGTTAAAACATGTTGAATCATACATTAGGAAAAATACTTCAAACACTAACACTGAAGTAATGGACAAAATATTATTAAAATTAGGATTCCAAGGAGAGGGTGAGGATACTCCTACTCAAACGTCTGCGAACTTAGGTTATTATTTACAGTATGAACCTTTGGTTGCTCATGGTCGTGTTGGTAGTGGAGTTCCAAAAAATTATATTTTTATTGGAACTATGACTGAATATATGAAATATGATCTTGCTACTGCTGGTGCACTAAGCCCATCTTTATTCGCAGGAAGTTCTTCTAGGGTAGCAATTAATATAAGTCAACACCCATCAAAGTTTACTACTGGTAGAGGAGTTGTTGACGATTTATTGAATTATCGTGACGGAAAGATAATTGGTGAAGGTGTTGCTCATATTTGGATTAGGGATTTAGTTGATAAAAGTGATGATTTAAACTGTACTGATGCTATTAATTATATTAATGAAAAATATACACCTGGCACATCTTCATATCATAATCAAGTAAAAAAGATTTTAAATGGAACTTTTAGCTATACAGATTCTAAAGGTATATTACATAAAATAGATGGTCCGTATAGATATTTCTATTTATATGAAGAAAATTATATGGGGTTGCCAGATCAAAAAGCCTTGTGTAAAGATAAAGACGTAGTCACAAATCAATGTGATAAATATACTGGTTATACTGAAATACTAGATAATTGTTTGACTGGTAAGAATTATTTCAGTGATATTGATGAAGAAGATGCATGGTTAAAATGTGAAATTGCATATACTATTGGATCGACTATATATTCATCAGATAATACAGGACATGATGCGGTAGAGAATGAAAACGGGGGTATTGTAGGTAATAAAGAATATTGTGAAGTTTTTTGCTACGAAAATGTAGAAACAAATTTTCCTGTTAGTGTAAATGGTGTAAAAGCAGGTCAAACATTTACATGGGGTAGTTCAACGGGAAAATTTGGTGATATTCAAGTCCATAAATTTTGCAGTACTCAACAGTACAAAAAGGGACAACAAGGGTATCGCTTTGAAGAATGGTCAAGTGATTATAAATCAAATGAAAGGAATTTAGTTGAACACTATCTAAAGAAGGCAGCTTATGAAAAACAATTAGCTAATATTACAGTTTCTGCTAGTTCTGAATGCATAGATGATGATGAACCTTGTACTATAGCATATAGAGGAACGGCTACTGCTAGTGCTAAAAGCCATTCATATACTGATGGATATTTAGGAACTGTAATTGGTAAAGTAGATAGAATTAGTATTTCAACGGGATTATATGATACAAGTTCTGAAGCTAAGAAAGCAGCTAAAGAGCAGCTAATAACAAAGCTAGAAGAATTAATAGAAAGTGAATATAGAGAATATGGAGTAAAATTAGGCTCTGAAGAAAATTTACTTGTTAAAATAAGGCAATGTACTAATAATATAGAGTATATGTTTAAGACAACTGTTAATTTTACATTTAAAGAGCCAGTTAGTAGTGTATATGGTGTTAATTCAAGGAATTTTACATTTAATGGGAATTTAGATGTTATTGCATCATACGATCACGATAATGTAAATACTAGTAAATGTAGTGAAGAAATAGTTTATTCATATGATTGTTCAGGTGAAGGCACTAATGCAAGGTGTAAAGCTACAGTAGAAAAGGTTTTGAACTGTAAAGAAGTAACATGGGAGTTAGATGAAACCTATACTTACAACTATCCAGCAGATAAATTTAAGTGGTATTCATTAAAAACAAATGCTGAATTACTTAATCAAAGCGCTAAAGATGAATTAAGTGCTGACGATGCTTTCTTTTATACTATTGGATTTGGATTACCTACTGCCTTCAGTTTAAATGATGGTACATATAAATTGAAAGTTACTGTTAGCAATTTAGGAGATACATCACAAATGCAAAATAGCGAACAAGACTATAATTCACCAAATGGTCATTTTAATCCAATAAGAGAATCATTTGATTACATTTGTGTCTATAATGTTGAAAATGAAATATTTGGTAATGATTGTGAATATGATGAAAATGGTAATTTAACACCTAATTCGCCAAAGTATTGTGATTTAAAAATTGATAATAATCCTAATGGATCATTGGTTGAATTAGATGTGGCATTTAGATTAGTTACATTGTTATCAGAAGGCGATTCAATTGATAAAGCATTTCCTGGTATAGATGGAACTGGTCGAGAACCGCATGCAAATTGGATGCTTGGTGACAATAAAATTAAAGAAATATTAAGTGCTGATAAAGAAGCATTTACTAAAGATAATGCCGCAATGTATGAAATTATGTTAGATGTAAATGCTATTCAAAAGATTAGAAAGGACAATCAAAGTTATTTTGAAGCTGGCATAGATCCATATACATCATATGTAGATTCATCAAATACTCAAAAAGTATATTGTGCTACTAGTGATGAAATTGAATCTAATCAAAAGTATTGCGCTAGTACATATATTTCAAAATTAAACAGCGCTGGATATTTAAATTATCCATTGTTAGGTACATGTATGACAACAAATAATACCTTAGAACGTGCTGAACATGTTTTGCAGTATGGCTGTGATGGTACATATACATATCCGGACATATCATGGATAAGATAAAAGAGTAAATTAATTTACTCTTTTTTATTGTGTTAAAAATAATTTTATGATATATTTAATAATAGAAATAGTAGGTGAACATATGGCAAAGAAAAAAGTAAAGTCAATATTATTATCTTTAATTTTAACTATAACACTAACATTTATTGGAATTGGTGTTGTTTTATCTGAAGGAGGTTCTAACGGAACTGATAGTAGTGGAACAGGATCTAATACTACCTGTAGTTCTTGTACTTGTACTTATACGGGAAGATATCTTGTATATGGAGTTCGAATCTCTGTTGTAGATTGGAACACCGGAAACCGTAAATCTGGTACTAGATCAATTGATATATTTGAATCAGGTCCTACAAGACCGGCGATTACGTCAACTTTTGGAATTTATACGATACCTGGTGATTCAACGTCAAAATATAATAGGATGGAAATGGTTGGTAATATTATTACGCAAACTTCGACAAACCCAACTTTATCACCAACTTCATGGGATGCAATGGGGATTGTTGATGACAGTGATTTTGAATTTCAACAACATAATGTAAGTTTTAATTATAATAATCCATCTTCAAAAATTGTTTATAGTTCATTTATTACATCGTTATATAATGCGATGAGAGCTGAAGGTGAAAAAGAAGGCAGTGATTATGCTTTCACTAATAAAATTTTTAGAGCACTTGGTTTAAATGAGATTACATCATATAGTGATGAGGAATTATCAGAAACCCATTTAGTAATTGAGCCTCTTGTAACTTTTTATTTTAACGGTATGAGTAATTTAAACGCTGGTTTGTTTTATGGAACAATTACCCAATTAGCTTATGCTACTCAGGCATATAACTGTGACAATGATGAATATAAAAATTGGAGTATGGCTGACTCAATTTTAAAAGAGTATAACGTAATTGTATATGGTCAATCACCATGTAATACAACAGATGATCCTGAATATTGTACACCAAAAACGTGGGGACCAGTATCAAGCAAACCTGGTAGTGGTAAGGCTGCACGTATTGCGTTAACAACTGAACACCTATCTTATGGTGTTGGATACATTTGGTTAGGTGGTATCAAAAAGGCAGATGGGTGTGCTGATGTTGTTGGTTATTTAAATAATAAATATACAACTGGTGAAATAACTAAAGAACAATATGATAATTATATTGATCAAGTTGAAGCTGGTAGTTTTTCTGAATTTGATGAAAAAGAAAACAAAAAATATACAGTAAGTACGCCTCAAACTTTTGAATTATTAGATAAGAATAATTACGATAGATATAATAATGGATTAGCAGCATGTGACAATATGAAAAAACAAAATCAATCATGTGATGATGCAATTAAATATATTAATGATCATAGTGGACCTGGTGATTTATATCCTGTAGGTTCAAGTGCTTATCATAACGCAGTAGCTCAAGTAAAAGCTGGTACATTTAGATATGAAGTAATCGAAAATGGAAAAACAGTTATTATGGGAGTAAATGGCCCTTCAAATTTTGATAAATTGGAAAAAAACATTTATGAAAGACTTGGTGGGCTTGCAGCATGTGAGAATGTTGACGATGCCTGTGGTTTATATACTGGTGGAACTGTTGAAATCGATGATTGTGAAACAGGTAAAACATATTTTAAAGATATTGAAGATGAAGAAGGCTGGTTAAAATGTGAAATAGCATATACAGATGCAGGCACAATTTATTCATCGGATAATACTGGCCATGATGCAGTTGAGACTACTAATGGTGGTATTGTAGGTAATAAGGAATATTGTGAAGTGTTCTGTTATGAGGAATTTGAAACTACTTTCCCTACTTCTGTTATTGGAGTTAGAGCTGGAAGAACATTTACTTGGGGTGACCCAACTGGAAAATTTGGTAGTGTAACTGTTCGAAAAAAATGTAGTAATCAAAGTTATATTAAAGGTAAACAAGGATATCGTTTTGAAGAATGGGAAGAAGATTATAAAGATAATGAACGACAATTAATTAGAAATTATATGGAAAAGGCTTCCTACGAAAAGCAGTTAGACATCATTCGAACTAGTAGTAATTGGATTTATACTGATTGTTGTGGTTGTTGCTACACAGTTACAACAGATAATGGTTCTTACAAAGAATGTCCAAACAACTGTAAAAAACGTTATTCTGGAACGGCAAGAGTTAGTGGACAAAGTCATACTTACTCAGGTTCCTCATATGTTGGTTCTGTCACAGGTTCTGTTGGTTCAAACTCTTATACTACTGGGTACAGTTATATGACTGGTGGTGAAGCAGAAGAGGCTGCTAAATCTACATTAGAGGGTATGATTCAAAGCAATGCTAATGCTGCTTATGGTAGATATGGAGCAAGCATAGGTAAAGAAACAGAATTACTTATTAAAATACGTCAATGTACTAATAACTTAGAATATATGTATGAAACGGCTATTAGATTTACATTTGAAGAACCTATAAACCAAGTATATGGTGCTAATTCAAGACAATTTGAATTTGATGGTGAATTATTAATAGAAGAAGATAAAGACCCAGATAATGTTGATAAGAGTAAATGTCAAGAAGTTGATGCCTATACCTATACATGTTCTGGTACAGGTGCAGGAGCTACATGTACTGCACATCAAACAACTGTTTTAGATTGTACAGTAGTAACATGGAATATCTATGAGACATATACATATATGTATCCAACTGAAAAATTTCAATGGTATTCATTAAAAACAAATGCAAAATTAATCAATGAGGAAAATAAGGGCGCTGAGAATGCCGATGAAACTTTCTATTACTTTATTGGATTTGGATTACCAACAGCATTCAGTTTGACTGAAGGAACTTATAAATTACAAGTAACTGTTGATAACATTGGAGATAATTATGGTGATTCATCAAATCCTGCACAATCATATAATAAGCCAAACGGACATTTTGGACCAGTTGCTAACGATGTAAATACTTTAAATGGTGCTGGCAAAGGATTTGAATATATATGTACATATGAAGTACAAAATGATATATTTGGTAATGATTGTGTATACGATGAAAATGGTAATTTAATTCCAAATTCTCCTGAATATTGTGATCCAAAAAAAGATGAAGATTCTAATGGTTCTTTAGTTGAAGTGGATGTTGCATTTAGGTTAATTACATTATTAACAGCTGGTGATTCAGTAGATAAGGCCTTTCCTGGTATGGATGGAAATGGTCGTTTACCTGGAGAAAACTGGAAATTGCCAGAAAGTGATTTAAAAGAAATTCTTAATGCGGATGTTTACAACAACTCTGCTATGTATGAAATTATGTTAGATGTTAATGCAATTCAATATATTAGAGAAGATAACCAAAAATATTTTGATGCTGGTAAAGATCCGTATACATCATATGTAGATGAAAACAACGCTGAAAAAGTTCACTGTGTTAATGGAAGCACAACAAAAGAAAAATATTGTGCTAGTGACTTTATTTCAGAATTAAATACAGGGCGTGATTTAAATTATCCGTTATTAGGTACATGTTTACCTTCACCTGATTCTGTGACAAGAGCAGAAATGATTTTAAATGGTGGATGTAATTATGGATATGTCTATCCAAATATTAATTGGGTAAGATAAAAAAGAATGATTTATTTCATTCTTTTTTTTGTTGACCAAATAGTTTATTTTTTTAAATTTTATGTTATACTATATATAAGTTAAGATAGTAAAGGGGGCGCTATATGATATTAAGAAAGCCATATGCGTTTTTAATAAAGCATTTTAAATTAATGCATGTCATTTTATCGGTGTGTATGTTTTACTTAATATATAGTACTAGCTCTATGATTGGTTTCATCAATGAATATATTGATAAAACTATTTCGGTTGTTGGTCAAGATATCGTTTCATCTCTATTTAATATAGGGATATTTTTGCTTCCAATATTAATTGTTATATTTGCAGCAATTTTACTATTTGTATTAACTCTTAAATCTAAGCCACGACTTTTTTATATTTTAATTATTATTGTTTATATAGCTACACTGGTTATGTTTATTTATGCGAACATTGTATTCAATCAAATGGAAGAAACAATTGTTGATATGCGTACTGTTAAGATGTTAAGAGATTTGTTACTTTATACAATTGTTGCTCAAACCTTTTTTTCAATATTTTCAGCAGTTAGAGGTGTTGGATTTGATATAAAAAAATTCAACTTTAATAATGATTTACAAGAACTTGAAATATCAGCTGAAGATAATGAAGAATTTGAAGTAGCTATAGATTTTGACTTAAATGATAAAAAAAGAAAAATAAAGAAATATATTCGTCATTTTAAATATTGGGTTAAAGAACATAAATTGATAGTTGGTTCAACTTTATCCGTTGTTATTTTTGGATTTACTATTTATGGTATTGTATTGTATACAATTGTCAATAAAACGTATAGACCGGGTTATAATGTAACAGCTAATGGTTTTACTATGAGTGTTTCTAATAGTTATATTGTTAATACTGACGCTAAAGGAAACAATATAACTGGCAATAAGGCTTATCTTATTGTTGTTGATGCTTTGGTAAAATGCAATGATAATAAACCTAAAAGCTTAACTGTTGGGACATTAGAATTAGATATTGCTGGTGAAAAATATTATCATACTGATAAATATGATTATCAATTAACAGAACTAGGTATCGTTTATAATGGTCAAGAAGTTGCAAATAGCGATACTAGATACTTGTTTGTATTTGAAATACCAGAAACGGCTGTAACTAGTAAAATGAAATTTGGTATTAGAGATGTAAATAGGGAAAAAACTACTTATACGAGACTTAATTCTAAGAAACTTTTAGGTGATAAAACTATTAAAGAGTATAAGCTTGGAGATAAAATAGATTTTAGTGATAGCACATTAGGTAAAACAACTTTAAAAATTAATTCTTATGAAATAAAAAATAAATTTGATTTAAGATATACTTATTGTTCACCAAGAAAACGTTGTATTTCTTCAGTTGAGTATTTAACTCCAAATTTATTTAATAGTAATTATAATAAGGCTCTATTAAAGATAAATGCAGATTTTAAACTAGATAAAAATATAAATTCTGTTGACGTCAAAGATATTTATGGATTATTTAAAACTTTTGCGCGAATCGAATATGAAATTGATGGTGAAGTTAAAACTCAGAATGTATATTTAGGACAAGTAAAAAGCCAAAGAATAAAGCAAGAAAATACATATTACATTGAAGTTTTCCAAGAAATTAAAATTGCTGAAAAAATAACAATTGTGTTTACTGTACGAAATATTGAGTATAAATATCGTCTAAAGTAAATAATTTATAAGAAAATGTGCAAAAAAATTAAAATTTATGTTATAATTTAGAAAGGATAGGGTAGTTGTGAAAAGACAATATATATATCTATTAATAATTTTTACAATTTTGTTTACTCCTAAAACGATAAATGCAGTTTCTAATTGTGATTACAAAAACTTATCTGATTATCGCTCTTTAGCGGGAAACATAAATGTTACCTATTCATATCGAATGGAAGAAGGAAAACCTGTATTTGACGTAACAATTAGTAATATATATGATGATATGTATATTATAGATACTTATCAAAATAAACAATATACTAAAAAAGATTTTACTTCGGATAATGAACTAATTATTAAAGGATATCCTGATGATTTAACGTTGAGGTATCAAGTGTATGGCTACATATTTGGTTGCCCAAATCAACAGTTAATTACTAAATATGTTACTCTTCCAAATTATAACGAATTTTCAACTGATAAGGCATGTGTTGGTGCTGAAGAATATTCTTTATGTCAGCGTTGGGGTGCTGTATCTGTTGATTATGAAGAATTTCTTAGTAAAGTCCAAGCATATAAGGAGAGAAAAAAAGCTCAAAACAATCCTATTATTTTTGATGATGAAAAAACTTTTTGGGATTATGTTTTCACGTTTGTAGGTAATTATTATGTATATTTAGTATCATTAGTAATCATAATTATACTTTTAACTGCAGCAATCAAGAAAACATTTATTAAGAAAAATGAATTTGATTTTAAAGTATAGGAGTATGGTAATGGTTGATAATTTTAAATGTATTAATAAAAGTAAAGAAATAGAATGGTCGAGGTGATAATATATGAGAGAATCGTTTTGGGGCGTTATGATTGTTACATTGGGTATAACTTCTATGTTTTTGGTTTACTTTTTCCAATCAATTACAAATACTAGTGAGCACAACTATGAGTTACTAAAAGAGACAACACAAGCTGCAATGTATGATTCATTAGATTTAGCAGCGTATAGATATGATGGAACTATTAGAATTGATAGGGAATTATTTGTTGAAAGTTTTTTACGTAGATTCGCACAAACTGCAACACTTTCACATCAATACCACATTGTAATTTATGATGTTAATGAGGAACCACCTAAAGTAAGTATCCGAATATCTACGATGGGCTCTGAAACATCTACAACGCTTGGTGGTGGAGATGAAGCAATCACATTTCAATTAAATAATTCAATAGATGCCATCTTAGAAACAAAATATGGTATACATGGATATGGAGGATAAAAAGATATGAATAATTTTTTAATATCAGCTAAAAGATTTATTACTAATAAAAATACTGTAACAATTGTTGCTGTATTGATTATTTTATTAATTTTATATTGGGGATATCAATCAACTATTGATAGTGCAGTAAAACCTGTTAGAGTTCCAACTGCTAAAGAATTAATTGGTCCTCAAACTCAAATTACTGCTGAAGATATTTCATGGATTGAAGTGCCAAGTATTTCAAAGCCAAATAATGTAGTTTTAAATGAGGCTCAAATTGTTGGTAAATATACAGGTATTAATGCTACTATTCCAAAAGGTAGTATGTTCTATTCAGATGTATTAGTAGAAAAAGACGATTTACCAGGGACATGGTTACAAAAATTAAAAACTGATGTTAATGGTGTTACAGATAGACCTTATTATATTAGTGTAGACGTTGTTACTACTTATGGTAACTCAATTCAACCAGATACATATGTAGATTTCTATATGAAAGCTACAGATGAATCAGGTTTAGTTATGTTTGGTAAATTAATTGAAAATGTACAAATTTTAGCAGTTAAAGACTCATCAGGTGAGGATGTTTTCTCAAATGTTGAGAGTGACGCTACACCAGCTTACTTATTTTTTGGATTACCTGAAGA
Source organism: uncultured Bacilli bacterium (assembly GCA_944350495.1). Classification (GTDB taxonomy): domain Bacteria; phylum Bacillota_I; class Bacilli_A; order RF39; family UBA660; genus UBA5578. The sequence goes on along the minus strand of CALVOZ010000001.1, from coordinate 291,932 downwards.
ATTATTTATCTTATTACGTAAGGCATTTTATTTACGTCAATTAGGTATAGAGATTGTTGTAGTTCCTCATGGTGGTGTTGTAAATGTAACAGGTGATGTAGAAGTAAGTAGTGAATACTTAAGAGATTATATAGATGCTAACTCAATTAAGATTCCAGATAACGATGAATACTTAGAAGAAATCGTTGGTGAGGATGGAGAAATTATTGATACAGATGTTCCAACAGCCAGTGCATAAAAATAATTAAAAATAAAAAAATAAAAGGGATTGTGATAACATATGGATAATATATTCGATCAGATGGACTTTGGTGCATTGCAACAATATTTGGATAATGACGATGTTACCGATATTTCATACAGTAATGGTGGACAACTTTGGTTGAAAACTTTATCTCATGGTATTTTTAGAGTAGAAAATCCTTTAATTGATAATGCTTTTATGGAAAAATTAGCATTTCAATGCGCAAATGTTGTTGGTCACAGCTTTAATGCTGCACACCCTTTTCTAGATAGTGAAAGTGCTGAACTTCGTATGAATTTTATACATGATTCAATAGCTAGAAATGGTATTGCGTGCGTTATTCGTAAAACGCCTGCCAAAATACGACTTGAAAAAGACAAAATACTTGCGGAAAAATATATTACTGAAGATGTTCATGATTTGTTAATACATTGTGTTCATGGTCACTGTAATATTATTGTATGTGGAGAAACTGGTTCAGGTAAAACAGAGTTTGTTAAATATTTGGCTTCACATACATTTGAAAATGAAAAATTAATAACTATTGAAGATACACTTGAACTTCACTTGGATAGAATCTATCCACATCGTGATATTGTTGCAATGAAAACAAATAACGTTGCTAGTTATAGCGATGTACTTGTTTCTTGTATGCGACAAAATCCCAAATGGATTTTACTTTCCGAAGTTCGTAGTGCTGAAGCAGTTATGGCGGCCCGTAACTCTATATCTTCAGGACACTATATTTTATCAACAATTCACGCTGATAAAGCTATTTCTATTCCAAACCGTATGTATAGTTTGCTTGAAACTAGTCAAGAAATTGATCAATTCTTAAAATCAATTTATCGATATATTCAAATAGGTGTATATATAAGGGGTTATCAAGATAAAGAAACAAAACGTTTTGTGCGTGAAATTGCTCAAGTTTGCGAGTTTTATGTAACAGAGGATAATGAAGCAAAATATAATGTTTTGTATCAAAAAACTCCTGCTGGTAAAATTACTAAAAAACCGCCAAGTAAATATTTAATTGATTATCTAGAAGCTCAAGGAGTTGAACTTCCTGATATATATAAAGTTGGTAGCGGAGATACTGGTGTATCTGCTACTTCAACTATAGAAAATGAAAATTTAACGGCGATGGAGGCTATGTTTGAAGCTGATAATAAAGTTGAAGAAGAAACAAGTCAACAGCCAATTCAAATTGAAGAAAAAACTATGAGTCCAAAAGACATAATGGGTGATTTCTATACAAGAAATAAAATGGTAAAAACAGTAAATAACGAAAATCAAGAATAGGAGGAGGAAATATGAGCACATCACTTATTTTCTTAATTGTTATAGTGATAACAGTTTTTGTACTTATCTATCGTAATGCGAATGGCGAAAATGTATATAAATATGTATCAGAAAAAACGTCATTTATCTATGATAGATTTGCTCCATATTCTTTCAAAACAATTCGTGAGAAAGTTAAAGATTTAGGGCAAGAATATTCAACACACCAATATATGGTTCAATTTTGTGCATTTGCTGGTGGGGCAGCGATTATATCTTATCTTTATTTTTACAATTTATTTGTATCTTTAATTTATGCGATTGTTGCTGTATCATTTATTCCGTATTTGACATATTTACGTTGTAAAAGAATTTACAGTGAATTTATATTTGAACAAATTCAAGTTTACACAACAAATACAATTATGGAATTTGCTACTACTCAATCATTTGTTAAGTCTTTAGAGGGTGTATATGAATCTGGTATACTTGAAGACCCTGTCAAGACAGATGTAAAGATTATGATTGATATGGCCTACGAAAATGGCACAATTGATCAATCACTTAATTTTATGAGTACGAAATACGACTTTTATATGGTAAAGAATATGCATCAACTATTCTTACAAATTACGAATGAAGGTGCAAAGGATACTGCAGAATCGTTGGAAAATATGTCTCAAGATATCGACTTGCTTGTTGAAAATGTATATGCTGATAGAATGGACAGAGCAAACTTCCATAAGAAATTCTTACAATTTGGTATTATTCTTTACTTTATGTGTATGTTACTTCAATTCTTATTGGGAGCAGAACATTACGTTGAAATGCTAGATATATGGTATGTTCAAGCATTACTACATGGTATTTTAATGATAAATACTTTCTTCTTAATAAAAGGAGAGAAATATTATAATGAGAATGTAGGTGCTGAATAATGGAATTTATAATTATTGCTGTTATTGTTGTATTCGTATTAAATTATAATCGTATCGTTGATACAAATCGTTTTGTAACTGATACTGAACCTTATTTTAGAGCTTTGATGGAAGATGATTATGTTTTCTTATTAGGAATTAGATATCCTGGTCGAGAAATAGATGTAAATAAACTATTTGGTTTACGTGTTAGAAATGGTATTTTGACAATTATTATTGTAATATTTATTTTCTTAAATCAATTATCTTTTATATATGTACTGTTAGCATTTATTGCAGGATATTTAGTATTTAAGAGTAGTTATACATCATTAAAATCATATTATAAGGCAAATTTACATCATGTAAACTTAATGTTACCTTATTACCTAAAAAGTTTGGAAATTTTAGTTCAGCACTATACTGTTCCAGTTGCATTAAGTAGAAGTATTGATACAGCTCCTGAAGTTTTTAGACCTGGTTTACGTAGGTTGGTTGCTCGTATTGATGGTGGTGATTCATCAATACAACCATATATTGATTTTGCTAACGAGTATCCGGTTCGTGATTCAATGCGTATGATGAGACTTTTATATCGTTTAGGTTTAGGTTCTCAACAAGATAAACATGAACAGGTTATGATGTTTTCTAGAACTGTATCTGCTTTGCAAAATAAAGCTAGGGAAACAAAATATAAAGAAAGACTTGAAAAGATGGAAAATCAAACAATGATTATGTTGTTTACTACAGGTGGTGGTATCATGGGTCTAATGTTATTAGCAATGATGATGCTTATGAATTTTTAATGCTAAATTATTGAAAGTATTAAAAAATATGTGTTATAATATATTTAGAAAGTAAGGTGGTGAGAGAATGAAGGAAGCTGCAGGAGAAGCAAACTTAACTGTTGTTGCTATTATCTTAATAGCAGTAATCGTAGCAATCGCTACACCATTAATTAATAGTTTAATGCAAAGTTCTACAAGAAGAGCTTGTTGTACAGATGCAGGTGGTGTTTGGGAAGGCAATCAATGCCAAGCTGCTGCAAATGATCATACAGGACAATATGATGCTGATTCATATAAAAAATGTTGTGAAGATGCAAATATTGACGGTTGTGATTAATATTGAACGAATTTGGGAGGTAATAACTTATGAGGGAAAGCATTGGAACGTCATTTATGTTAAATTTTATAGTTTTGTTTATATTTTTAGTTTTTGCATTTCTTGCTGGAACTCTAAGTTATTACAAAGCCTATAGAGTAAATAATTATATTATTAATGCAATTGAAAAATTTGAAGGATATAATGTGTACTCAAAAGCTGAAATAGAAAAAGGTTTATCTTCTATTGGTTATGATGGGTCAGTAGTTGTAGATTGTGAACCGACTAGACAAAATTCTAGTGCAGACTATTTACACAGTATTGATGCAGACTTATCTAACTATATTGCTGATGGTCAAAGAGTAGATGATAACTATCCAGATGGTGACACTTCAAAGGGTGTTGGATATTGCGTTTATTTATACTGGAATGATAATAATGCATTAAGTGCTGGCGGTGGTATAGCCACTACAGATGTATACTATAGATATGGTGTCTTAACTTATATGCAAATGAAATTTCCTGTTATTGAAAGTACTATAAAAATTCCTATATTTTCTAGTACCAATAGAATTTATGATTTCAATTAGTGAGGTGAGCACGTATGCGTGAGGCTATAGGAAATACGTTTATTGTAAACTTATTAATGGTTTTTATTGGAGTTATGTCAGCCTTACTGGTTGGTTCTGTTAGTTATTCTAAAGCATTTAAAGTAAAGAACAGAATAATATACACAATTGAAAAATATGGTGGATGGAATGTAGAAACAAGTTCTGGTTACAATGTTGTTCAAGCAGAAATTGAAGCCAGCTTAAAAGATATTGGTTATCCATTAGTTGTGTCTAATCCTTTTACAGGTGGTTGCCCAAATAAAACAGGTGCTAATTTAGTGTATGGTGGGCATTCTGATCCACGCAACACATATCATTATTGTGTTTACGAATATCAAAATGAAAGAGGAACTTATTATGGTGTAACTACATTTATGCATTTTGATATACCACTTATTGGAAATTACTTGGAATTTCCTGTTTCAGGTAAAACAAAATCACTATATGATGTTGGACTTCATTATAATAATTAATTGAGAAAGGTGATAATAAATGAATGTTATCGTTTCTAATAAATATCAATTGATGTTAGAAAATCTAGGAATTGACGTTATTAAGAGTCTTAATGGTGAATTTGAAGTTGATGAAATTATTAATACTTTTCAAAACTTTTTTTATCAAAGGATGATTCTTGATATTACAGCTATAAAAGATTATAAAGATATTAGAAATTTACAAAAATTGTCTATTTCACTTGCAATGGATAAAGTAATTTTGCTACTTGATGATAGTGCTGAAAGTACATCACCAAGTTATCTATCTAAATTAATTTCCATGGGTATTTACAACTTTACCCGTAATATTGATGGTATACAATATTTGTATAACCATCCAAATAGTTATAGAGATGTTGCGCAGTTTCATCAACTAGATGATGTTGCAGTTGTGCCACAGGTTCCAAATCAACCAGCGCAAATGGTTGTTGTACAAACAGGTATGGGTGGCGGCTTTACAGGAAAAATTTTAGGGGTTAAAAACGTTACCAAAAATTCAGGCGCTTCTACATTAGTTTATATGATGTATAATGAATTATCAAAATATTATAATGTAGCTGCAATTGAGGTTGATAAAACTGATTTTACATATTTTAAAAATCATAATTTAATTTCTACGAATAGTGGAAGTGTCCAAGCTGAAGTCGCAAAATATCACGATTGTGATATAATACTGTTGGATGTAAATGGAAGTGTTCAAGGTGAAAATTTATGTAATGACATGATTTATCTAATTGAGCCATCAATCATTAAGTTAAACAAATTAACAATGATTACTCCTCAAGCTTTAAGAAGTTTAAAAGATAAAAAGGTTATATTAAATCAAAGCTTATTGAGTTCTAAAGATGTATTGGATTTTGAATATGAAGCTAAAGTTAAAATATTCTATAATATACCACCTTTAGATGAACGTGAAAAGAAAAATAAACCATTAAATGATTTCTTATTTAAATTAGGTTTTGATAGAGTCCGTTAATTAATATAATCCATGTGATAATATGATGAACAAATTTCAAAAACTATTTTCACAATAGTTTTTGTTGCATTTGGGATATTATTTGTTCATATGGTACTAGTTTATTAAATTATTATTAGTTTATATATTAAGGAGTGAGTATTATATGAACATGAAAAAACTTTTAGGTATTTTAATATTTTGTGGATTTATGTTGTTTACTACAGAGGTAAATGCTGAGTGTTACCATGTTACTAATCCACCTTATAATCCTTATTATTCTTTAACTTGTCCGAGTGAGTCTGATGTATCATGTGAAAGTGTACATATGAAATATTGTTGTGAGGCTGGTGTTGTTGTTGACCCTGGTATACCTGGATTTAATATACCTGAAATTAACATTTTTGGATACGATTTGCCAACCCTAGTTTCTGGTGCGAATCAAGCAATTCTGGATGGTTATTGTAATTTGGTAATAGCATCTGCAGAAAAGAATTATGGAAAAGATGTTAACGCATTAGAAAAAGGTAATTCTACTGTTTCATGTGGTAGTGTTACTGATATACCTAAAATAGTCCCTACAGCTATAAGTATAATTTACACAATAATTAGAATTGTTGTACCAATTGGCTTAATTATTTTCGGTATGATTGATATGACTAAAGCTGTTACTGGTCAAAAGGAAGATGAAATTAAAAAAGGTCAACAAACATTTATAAAAAGATGTATTGCAGCTGCCATAATATTCTTTGTCTTTTCTATTGTTAAGTTGGTTGTAAGTGCAATTAATGATGAGAATGATGTAGTTGATTGTATGAATTGTTTCTTAGATTCTGATACATGTACAGCTGGATATGATGCCGAAAGTGGTAATCAAGTTGAGGAGTAGGGAGATTATATGAAAAAAGTTTATTTAAAATATTTGATATGTTTTATTATTTTTGTTGCTATCAGTAGCATTGTTATTCCGACAGTTTCAGCTGTTGATGACCAACCGTCTCAAGTTCAAGTTGATGGAGGTGGAACATCTCCAAATGATGATACAACTCCGGCATGGTTAAAATCTGAAAAAGTTTCTTGTGGACCTATTCAAAATATTCCTAAAAAAGTTCCAGAAGTTATTAGTTTAGTTATTTTATTATTTGAAATAGTTGCTCCAGTAATAATTGTAATCATTGGTTCAATAGATTTAGCTAAAGGTGTTATGTCTCAGAAGGAAGATGAGATTAAAAAAGGCCAACAAACATTTATTAAAAGACTGATTACAGGTTCATTAATATTCTTTATTGTTGCACTTGTTAAAATTCTAGTTGGTATTGTTGGTGATACTACAAATAATAAGTCTGATATGGTTTCTTGCATAAATTGTTTTATTAATGGTGATTGTATAACCACTACGACTACTACTGAACAATAAACTTAATACTTGCAATTTTATAAATATTCACCTATGTGAATATTTTTTTTACTGTTACTATTTGAAAGAACTCAAAAAAATTGTTGTTTTTATATCGATTGTATTTATTTTTTCTTTAACAGTGTCAATGTATATGATAAAGATATTTTTGTGTGGGATTAGATGATGATGTTATTAACTCACTTATCATTGATACTGTTCATACAATTATTTTGGTAATTCAAATAGTAGAACCAATTTTATTAATTATTTTGCTATGCTTGATTTAACTTAAGCGATTATGGTTCAAAAAAAAAGATGAAATAAAAAAGCTAGCAAACATTTATAAAAAGATGTATTCCTGCTGCTATTGTATTTTTTGTAGTTATAATTGTAAATATACTTATTGTTTTTCTTGAAGCAGTCCAGTTTATCAATGTATTAAGCGGGTACTGGTTCATGAGCTTATGCTTAATATAATATATATAATTGTAATAAATATTCTATTTTTGGATATTTTTTTTTAAAATATATTCAAAATTAATAAAAGATGATATAATGAATGTGTAAGGAGTGTTTGATATGAATAAAAAAATAATTAAATTTGGATTATTTGCGTTAGCACTTATGTTAATTGCACCAGTGGTATATGCAGCTGATGTAAAATGTAGTGCAATTGACGGTGTTGCTATTGATGAAAAAATTGTTAATGTAGTTCATATAATCATTTTAGCAATTCAAATTATCGTGCCAATTTTATTAATTATATTTGGTATGCTCGATTTAGCTAAAGCAGTTATGGGTCAAAAAGAAGATGAGATTAAAAAAGGCCAACAAACATTTATAAAAAGATGTATTGCTGCTGCTATTGTATTTTTTGTAGTTGTTATTGTTAAAATGCTTGTTAGTTTCTTAGCTGGAAGTACTGGAGATGGAACTATATATCAATGTATCAACTGTTTTGTTGATGGATATCCAAGTAATGCATGCACAAGTGCAAGTAAATAATAAGGTGATATTATGTTAGAAAGAATTAAAGAGATAGATAAAAGATTCTTAATTGCAATTGGTGCACTTTTAGGATTTGTTGTATTGTTAATTCTTATTTTTGTAGTAATAAAATTATTTTCTGGTCCAGGTAAAAATTATGAAAAACTAGAAAATAAACTTGTTGATGCTGCTAAAGATTATTTATCTGAAAATCCAAGTAAAGTGCCTGCAAGGGATGAATCTATTAGGTTAGATGCTAAAACCTTGATTGCTGAAGGTAATTTAAAAGAATTAAATGAGTATGTCGATGATACATGTACAGGTAGTGTATTAGTTATGAATAACGGTGGTAATTCACTTTATTTACCTACTTTGGAATGTACAGAATATACTACTCAACATCTATCAACTAAAATTATTGATGATAATTTAGTTGCTAATTCTGAAGATCCATATGAGCCAGGAATATATGAAGTAGACGGGGAGTTTGTATTTAAAGGTAAATATCCTAATAACTATGTTTCATTTGGCGGTTTAGTATGGAGAATTATGAGAATTGATGCTAACGGAAATATTAAATTAATAAAAAATACTTCAGAACGTTCTAAGAGTTTATGGGATAATAAATACAATGTTGAATTAGAAAAAACGGTTGGTATTAATGACTATAAAAATAGTTATCTAGTTGAGAGATTAAATGAAAGTTATTCCGAAGTTAATGATAAAAATAAAGCTCATATAATTCCTCACGAAGTTTGCGTTGGTAAACGTGCTAAAAACAATACTGATCTTTCATATGAAATTGATTGTTCTGAAAAAATTGATGGACAATATATAAGTGTTATTAATACATTAGATTTTCCAAATGCAAGCTTAGATGAACACTGTACAGAAGTAGGTGCTGGTGCATGTACAAATTACAATTATTTGTATAGTGTTATTTCATCATCATGGACTAGTATTGGTGTTTCTGATAATACTAATGAAGTATTTAATATAAGTGGTGGATATTCAAATGTATTACCTGCAAAAAATAACTTAAATTATAGTTGGGTAATATATATAAGCGGAGACGAGCCATTTACTAAGGGAACTGGTACTGAAGAAGATCCATATGTTGTTGGTTAATTTATTGACAAAATATTAATTACTATAGTATAATTAAGGAAATTAGAGGAGGGTGACACATGTTACAAGTTTTAGCTAATATTGATACAAATTTAACATATACTTGCGGTGATATTGGAATAAGTTTTAGTGGTATGTTACCATACATTGTTTCAGTAGTAGTTTTAGTTATTAAAATTGTAGTACCAATCTTATTGATTGTGTTTGGTATGTTAGATTTAGCAAAAGCTATAATGGCTCAAAAAGAAGACGAAATTAAAAAAGGTCAACAAACATTTATTAAAAGATGTATTGCTGCCGTTATCGTATTCTTTGTTGTAATGATTGTTCAAATGATTGTTTCATTTGTATCAAATGATAACGATGACATTGGAAGCTGTTTAAAATGCTTTGTTAACGGTGATGTATCTGGATGTAAGGTAGATTCTACAAGAGATATAGATTTCTAAAAAAGAAAAAAGGCCATTGTTATTTGGTCTTTTTTTTTGTATAATTATAATAGGCGATGTGTATGAAGAAAGTACGATTAATAATTGTGAGTGTAATTTCTATTTTGACTATATTTATATGTGACAATGTTTTTGCAAAAACATGTGAATACGAGTATGAATTTTTATTATATTCAGATGGCCAAATTGATACAACTGCCACTGCCTATAATGGTGAGAAGGTATCTTTTGAAATTGATGATGGTAACCCATCTATTAACATTAAAAATTGGGAAGTTGGAAGGACTAGTTGTCCAGATTATGTAGTCAAAAAGTTAACTGAAGTATCTGGAGGATTTCTTTGTATTGGCACAACAAATACATATAGCTATTGGTCTTTTGATGCTGGTATTGATTGGGAGTCTGATGAAGCAGCCGATGCTAGAGAATTTGTTGATGTTGGTTTGTGTGGTTCACCTACTACTAAAGTTTTTAAAAATACAAATCCCGAACAATCTTCCACACCACCTATAACTTGTGAGTATAGTGGTTTTAAGTTAGAAATTGATCCAGATAGCCACGCACTATCAGCAGATTCAACACAAAATAGTCTGGCATTATATTACATTTACGATGTAGATGGTGGATTAAATGATGAGTGGTTTTATGATGATGGGACTTTAGGTAAATGCTTAGACGTCCTAGTTTGCTATGATAGATCTATGATGGGTGGCGGTGGTTCACCGACTATTATGTACTATACCGTATATATGGATGAGTTGCATGTGCCTCGTAATGAGTATAGTGATGATGATTGTAAAAAAGTTAGCTATTCAGGTACTGATGAATCTAAAAAACCGAATGAAAATTCTTATAAATGTACAACGTATGGTAATAAAATAGGAAAAATAAGAGATTTATATACTGCTCTGGGTGATGCAAAAAAAGAAGGCCTTGATACACCAGAAATGTATGTGGAAGTGGAAAAAGAAGTATATTCTTTACAAATTATGTGTGAGGCAGCTTATACAACTTTTAACTATTCATCTGATTGCGTTAAAGAGTGTACTGGCCTAGAAGCTGAAATTGCTAAAATTAAAGCAAGTAATGGTATTGACTCTGTAAATGGTGGGAGTAATGGTTGCTCAATATCAGAAAGGTTAGCAAGTTGGATATTTAAAATTATCCGCTGGATAAGGTACATTGTGCCAATTTTGCTAATCGTGTTAAGCATAATGGATTTTATTAAAGCAGTAGCAAGTGATTCTGAAGACGAAATGAAAAAAGTTAGTGCAAAATTTGTTAAGAGATTAATTGTTGCTGCGCTTATATTTTTAATTCCATTAATTTTAGAATTTTTACTTGGAATATTTGGCATTGGAACTAGTGATTATTGCTTATGATTAAAAATTTTTAACGTATAAAAAACTATTTATTAAATAGTTTTTTTTTGGTATAATATGATAGAAGGAGTAGTAACTATGGACTATATACTAAAAATTTTAAGAACTTTATTTTTTTCTATAGATAGAGTTGTCTATGAAGGAATTGGAAATGTATATGACTTATTATTACGTATTGCTCGTACTTCTATTTTTAATTCCAACACTATAGAAGGATTTTATGACAAAATATATGCCCTTATTGGGATTTTTATGCTATTTAAAATTAGTTTTTCGTTAATTACTTATATTTTAAATCCCGATGATTTCTCAGATAAAGACAAAGGGTTTGCTTCTATTGTAAAAAGGGTAATATTATCATTAGTTATGCTTGTGGTAGTTCCATATGGCTTTCAGGAAGCATATGAACTTCAAACAATTATTCTTGAAGATAATACATTAGCAGCACTAATATTCAATGATGTTGATAATGATGAAGAAGCTACTTATAAAATTGATACTGCTGGAGATAAGATGAAATTTATTCTGATGTTTACTTTCTTTCAACCAAATTTCAATGAGATTTATCAAGAAGAAGGAGATGAAGGTATTTCTGCATGTGCTATTACTTATAAACTTAAAGAAAATGGTTCTGTAGAAGTCGGTGATGTTGGTAGTGATACTCCAGGCGTCTTTATTCTTAATCCTGATTGTTTCGGGAATTTAGAAAATGGTGAATATGACTCTTCCAGCACATTTGGACAATATTGGGAGGGAAAGGAAGACTTATATCAAACATATGCACAAGGTGTTGCAAGACAAAATTTTTATTTAATGTTTAAACATGATATTGCTATGTTACAAACTGAAGGTGATAAAGGACCATATGTAGTAGACTACATGTCCCCTTTAAGTACTGCTGTTGGCGTTGCTACTCTATGGATATTATTATTATTTTGTATAGATGTTGCGATTAGAAGTGTTAAATTAGGATTTTACGAATTAATTGCTCCGATTCCAATTCTATCTTACATTGATCCAAAAACAAAAGATGGAATGTTAAGCAAATGGTTTAAACAAGTTGCTACAACGTATTTAAGCTTATTCATACGCTTGTTAGCGTTATATTTAGCAATTTTTATTATATATTCGGTTGCACAAAATGGTATTGTGGATGTAGTAACTGGTGAAAGAATTACAGACTGGTGGGTAATTATATTTATTATAATTGGAACATTAATGTTTGCAAAACAATTACCTAAAATTCTTGAAGATACTCTTGGAATTAAAGGTACTGGTGATTTTACATTAAATCCATTAAAGAAAATGGAAAAAGATATGATTGGTGGTAAAACTGTTAGCAAAGTTGCTGGTAAAGTCGGCAAAACTGGATTAGGAATAGCTGGTGGTGTAGGTGTTGCGGCAGGCGTTGGTGCTGCGGGATTATTGACAGGTCAAGGACTTAGGTTTGGTGCTATGGGAAAAGCACTAGCTGGTGGTTTTAGAGGAGAAAAACTTGGCAAAAACTTTGCTTCATCTTATGGTGCTGGTCGAGCAAGAAAAAAACAATTAGATCAAATGGCAGCTGATGGCGTTAGTCCATGGGCTGTACGTGGTGATAAATTATATAATGCATTCCACGGCGAAACTAGAGCAGAGCGTATTCAACATGCAATTGATGGAATGAAATCTCTTCAAACACAATATGAATCATATGAAAAAACTTCAGTTGGTGTAGATGCTTATGCAAAATTTGCCGATAAGCAAGCAAAAGCTGCCGCTGCTCGAGGTAATTATGTTGAACAAAAAGCTTGGGAAGATGCAAAAGACCAACGTATAAAAGATATTCATGCAAATGGTGGAAAAATTATTAAGAGTGCAAATGTAACAGAGGATATGATGACTCATTATGATGCAGCAACAGGTAAAATGGTTGCCAATACTGCAATTCAATATAATGGTGGAGGAACCGTAGAAACAAATGCAGCACTTGCCAACCTTGCTGGAACAATGCAAAGATTGGCTGATAGCATGAATAGTGCATATGCTAACATAGAAGGTTACCAAGCAATATCTGCAACTGCAGATCCAAAGTCTATGAAGAACCAAGCATTGGGTTCACAACAATCTATGGAAACAAATACCGAAAATATTCATCGCCAAGATACTGCAAAATATAGTGGAAGTTCTAAAAAATAATAAAAAGGGTGTGATAAATTATGAATTCATTTTTAATACCGGCAAACTCAAAAAAATCATTACTTTTGTTTAGTCGCTTTACCCCAGTTGATTTAGGTGTATTTGCAGGTGGATTAATAGTATCGTTTGCATTACTATTAATCTTACCTGTTGAAGAATTAATGTTTGCAATTATTGCAATATCACCAGGATGTATTTGTTCCTTTCTGGTGTTTCCGATACCTAATTATCATAATGTTATGACATTTATTCGAATAGTGTTTAACTTTTATACTACAAGACAACACTTTGTATGGAAGGGATGGTGTTTTTCAAGTGGCAGCAAAGACGAAAAGTAAATATACAGAAGCAGATATTCCTGTTAAAAGTATTACTAATGGAGTAATAATACTTGATAATGGGCAAAAAGTAACAGGTGTTAAAATAATGCCTAGAAATATTTTTATTCTAGAAGCTGGAGTACAAAATGCAATTATTACAAATTTAAAAACATTATATAATGTAATTGACTATGAATTTTGGATAATTGTTGCAGATAGACCTGTAGACATTAATGTTTATCTTTCACAATTACAATTGCTGTATAATACAGTTAATGACCCAGCTAGAAGAAAAATTATTACTGAAGATATTAATAAAGCAAATTCATTTATGAATAATAATGTAGTAGATACTGAATATTTCTTATTATTTAAAGAAAAAAATAATGATATAATTAATAAGCGAATAAGAAATTTAATTAATAATTTTGCTAATGCTGGCTTAACAGCATTTCAGACTACTAATGATGATTTAAGAATGATTTTAGACAATTTCTTAAATGGTGGTCAAACTACTGAATTTGGGACGGTGTTATCATGATGGATATTAAGAGCCAAATAGCTCCAAAAGGCTTAGAATTTAAACCGGCAGAATTTATTATTAGTGATAAATATGCAACAATATTAACTGTAATTGGTTATCCTAAATATATATATCCTGGATATCTATCATCATTAACATCTATGTCTGGTATTAAAATTAGTATTAAACATATACCAATGCCTTTCAGTGATATACAAAAAATGTTAAATAAAGAAATTGCTGATTTAAAGCAAAGATACCAAGATGAAAGAGATAGAACAATTCAAGAAAGAATTCGCCAAGATTATGAATCATTAGAACAATTTATTAGTGAATTGGCAGCAACTCAAGCTAAAATATATGACTTTCAAATGCATATTATGATTACTGCTAATTCGGCTGACGAATTAGTAATAAAAAAATTACAGGTAAAAAATTATTTAGAAGCTATGGAAATGAAAGCAATTCCACTTCGTTTTGAACAAGACAAAGTACTTAAGTCAATGCTTCCAATATATCCAGCCCAAGATATTGAAGATAGAATAGGTACGCCAATACCATCTCCAACAGTTGCTGCGATGTATCCATTCATTTTTGATAGTATTAAAGACCCAGGATTATCTACTTTATTGGGAATTGATTTCTCAGGTGGTGTAATTCTATTTAATCAATTTTTATATCAAATTAAAAAAGAACATAATAGAAATAATGCCAATATGATTATTCTTGGTACATCAGGTAGTGGTAAATCTACTGCTGCTAAACTATTGTTAAGAAGTCATCTCCGTAATAACAATCAAGTTGTTGTTATTGATCCGGAAGGTGAGCTTGAGGATATGTGTAAATTATATGGTGGAGATTTTATCAGCTTAGGTAAGGGTGGAGAATTTGGTATGATTAACCCACTTGAAGTTGTAGTTGATGCTGATGAAGATGAAATCAAACAAGGTTTAGGCTATACCATCTTAACAAGAACAATACAATCTGTTAAAGCTTTTCTAAAATATTATGACCCTTCAGTTGAAGAGGATGTTACTAATATGTTTAGTGAAGTTTTGCAAGAGACATATCGACGTTTTGGAATTAATTTTGATTCAGACTTTACTAAGTTAAAATCAATTGATTATCCAACATTAAAAGACGTATATGCAACAATTAAAGGTAAAATTTTATCAATGCCTGAGAAGACACAAGAAAGAGATGTTTTGGAAAGACTTGAATTAAAAGTTAGACCATTAATTAAAGAGTTAAGATATTATTTTGATGGACATACAACAATTACATCAAATAGTGATTTTATTGTATTTAATATAAGAGAATTAATGAACTCTGATATGAATATTAGAAACGCATTATTTTTTAACGTTTTGAAATTTGCATGGAGCTTGACACTTGATGCTAGTCATAATACTGTTCTTATGGTTGATGAAGCCCATGTATTATTAAGTAATCAAAACGCATTAGGTGCTGATTTCTTAGCACAAATTCAAAGACGTGCTAGAAAGTATAACACCGGAACAATTATTATTACTCAACAACCTACAGATTTCTGTGATCCAGCAGTATTTGTTCAAGGAAAGGCGATATTTGATAATGCCTCTTATTATCTAGCAATGGGATTAAAGAAACAAGCTGCAGAGGATTTGGCAAGATTAATAGATTTAAATGAAAGTGAAATTGATAGCATTAAACGATACGGTCAAGGTGAAGCTTTATTCGTTTGTGGTTCTAGACGTATGCGTATTAGTGTTATAGCTAGCGATGAAGAATTAGAGTCTTTTGGTAAAGGCGGAGGACTATAAGAGTAGGGGGTAGTTATGATGAGTCAAGAAAATGAACAAAAAACTAAACAACCTGAAATGACTAAAAAGCAACGTGAAGAAAAGAATAATGCAAATACTGTAAAAAATGCAGCTGACGTCGCTATGGCATCAAAAAATCCATATGCAATGGCTGCTGGTGGAGCAGTTAAAGCGGCTGATAAATTAACAGGTGGTCAAGCATCTGAACAATTGGGCAAAGCTTTACGACGTTCTAATAAATTTTCGCCTGTTGGAAGAAGACTTCAAAGAGCTTCTAATATGTTGGCAGAATCTGGCCTTGGTGATAGAATTGGTCAAGCTGCTTCTATGAAGAATGGTATGCAAGGTGCAGCACTTGGAGCAGGTGGAGCAGCTTCGTCTACTACAACTTCTACTACTACAACATCTAATAAATCAGGGATTGATGAAACCGCATCCGATCAAGAGGCCAAGGAGCAAGCAAAGGAAAAAGTTACTGGGCAATTTCTTGCTCGTATGCCTTTATATGTTAAATTAATTATTTTTGTAGGTATTCTTCCTGCTGCTTGTTTTGTTTTAGTTTTTGTTGCTATTGTCGTTAATTATGTAGCAGATGAAAAAGCTTTTGGCGTTTTTGCAGGACAGGCAACTGGTACTGATGCTGATGAATTTAAAAATGAATTGATTGATCATAGAGATGAATTTGGGTTTGGTCTAGGCGATGATGACGAATTAGGTATGGGTAATATGGGACCAACATATAATGAATTTTTATCTAGATATGAAAATATAACAAATGTATATAATTATTTTGATTGTGGTTCAATAGAAGAGTGTTTAAAATTAGACGAAGTAAAATTCTTTATAAAGGTAAATGACATTGGTTATCGTTATAAAGCTAAATATGGAATATTATTAGATTGGCAATTATTAATGTCTACCGTCTTTAGTATGGATATGGATCCTAAGGAAACGTATGCTGCTTTTTGGAATGAATATTCCGAAGACGATGTTAAAGACTTAGATAAGACAATGAATTTGGACTGGGAATATGATTATAAAAATATACCTGGTTATACATATTTAGATGGTAATAATTATGAATATGACCTTCAAATTCTTGCAAAAAATATGGTTCAAAAAACTACGGTTCAAACTTGTCGTAAGGCAACAGGAACTGATGAAGCTGGTAATACATTATATACTGAAACTAAATCTCAAACAGATTATGATATTGAAAATAAGTATTTTGAACCAGGTGCTCAATATTATTTAAAGTGTGACGCAGGTGAAATATATTCTATATCTCATGTTTATTCTAAAAATTTAGATAAATATCATACTTTTTTATTAGAATATTTAGAACATAAAATCTTTTTAAATTTAGGTTCTTCTTCAACACGACCTAGTGCATATCGTTGTACTGCTGAAAATTTTCCCACTTATGATTTAACCGAAGAACAATTACTAGGCATTGCTAGTCAAGCTTATCATGAGCAAGGAACTCCAAAAGGAGCTGCAGCAGAAGCTTCTTTGATGGCAAATCGTTTTGAATTATATGGTAGTAGTTATGGTAATGGTGCAGATGGACTATATAACTATGTAAGAAAATCTGGATGGTTTGCGCATTCTGCACAAAATATGGATAGTCACGATGCACCTGATGAAGTAGTTGAAGCTGTTAGAAGTGTTTTAGTAGATGGTAAAAGAACTCTACCAGCATATATAGATGAACATGATTGGATTAATGATTTAACAAGTGTTTCTAACGATGGTAAGGCATTTAGTAAAAACGATCGTGAAAGTTATGAGCAAAATAAAACAATTATCAAAAATAAGTACGGTGCCACATATACGTTCTATTCTTTCCCAGATTCAAATAGTGATCCGTTTGGATATACTAGTGAAGCGAAAAGAGAAGAATTAGGAGACTATCATTATGATTTTGATTCTGGTGAACCTATAAATTGTTCAGGCTCTGGCGAATACTTGTTCCCATTGCCAGAAGGTTCAACATCATGTCGAACATCTGCATATGGATGGCGTGTACATCCAATAACTCATGAAAATCAATTTCACTCAGGTGATGACTATGGAGCAGCAGGTGGAACTCCTGTATATGCAGTTGCTGATGGAGTTGTTTCAGCGTCAGGAAGAGGATGTGTTGTAGGTAATATGAACTGTAATGGTGGTATGGGTAATTATGTTATTATAGACCATGAAGGTGGAATACAATCTATTTACATGCATGCAACAACAGTATATGTAAATCCTGGAGACAAAGTTCAAAAAGGTGATGTTATTATGACTGTTGGTACAACTGGATCTTCAACTGGAAATCATTTACACATAACATTTAAAAAAGATGGAGTAAGAGATGATCCAGCTAATTATATTGGCGCAATGCCAATGTGTTACTAGGAGGTGCTTATGAAAAAATTATTTTTAATAGTATCTCTAATAATTTTATGCGGATGTACACCAAAATATAATTTAATTGTTGATGGAAATAAAGTAACTGAAAATATATTTATTCCAATAGAAAAATCAAAGATTTATGAAGATGATAATGAATTGTATTTAGGATTATATAGTAAAGATTCAGTTACTAACTTAATCAATAATGATATATATGTTGAATCTAATAGTAGGTCTTATGTATATAATAAAAATGTTGAAGAAGATGATGATTTTATAAACGTTGCTTTATCTTTTGATTATGCAAAAGGTCGTTTAAATAAATCTAGAGTTTTAAATGATTGTTTTGAAAATTCTGAAATAAAAGAAACAGTTGACGGTATTCAGATCAGTTTAACCGGTGAATTTTATTGTTTACCAGAAGAAGCTCAGTCAATAGATTTTACTATCAGCACAAAAAACTATGTTGAATCAGCAAGTACTGGTCACAGTTTATTTACAAATGATTACAAATGGGTAATCGATCAAAATAACAAGAAAAATGTTGATATTAACATTAATATTTCTTATGATTCAAAAACAATACGTTATGGCTTATTCGTATTTGGAATTATTTTTGGTATTGCTTTTGTTGCTGGTGCTATATTTGTTGGTTATAATTTATATAGACGAAAAAAAATTAATGAAATATAGAGGTGATGTAGATGTTAAACAAAGTAAAAAAAATAGTATACTTTAATTTTGTGCTTTTGCTATGTATATTTTCATTAATTAATGTTAAAGCTGATGAGCATGAATACGAATATGAATATGTTGATACAGCAAATAAAACGCCTGTTGAATTAAAAAGAGAAGAAATATATGATTTAAGTGAAATGTATGATTTCATTATGGGCGGCTCAAGTAACAACCCCAACCTTATTAACTATAGTGGCGTATGTAGTATGGTTACTGTTGAAGGTTCAGGGACATATCCACTTGATGAGTATGTTGCAGGTGTTCTAAAACATGAAGTTGGTGTTTATGGGGCCTATCCAGAATACTTAAAAGCTCAAGCAATTGCTGCTCGTTCATTTGTAGTTGCTTCTAAGAGTGGTGGTACTAGTTGTACTGTACCAAATAGTGCTTCATTTCAAGTATTTAGTGAAATAGACCCAAATAGTGAATCTGATCAAAGATTTTTACAAGCTGCTACTGAAACATCGGGAATGGTAGTTTCTAGAAATGGTGAAGTTGCACTAACACAATATATGTCATACCCAAATGCAAATTACTCTAAAGATGTAAATGGAAAATGGACTGTTACATTACAAAAATTTAGTAATGATCCAAGTACTGAATGGACTTGGGTTGGCTCTAAAAGTAAAGACGAAATTCAAGGTGCTTTAGGATATTATGCTGGAGCGGTAAGTATGAGTAATAATCATCACTACGGTATGAGTCAAACAATAGGTGCTTGGTTAGGACATGAGGGATATAGTTATACTGAAATTATAGATTTATTTTATGGAACTGATGATTCTAGTTTATCTGTGTTAACTGATGGGGAATATGATGGAGAAATTGAATATGTTGATTCTGAATTTGGTGAGATAACTTATTGGAATCAACTTGACTACCCACAGTATTATTATTCATCAAATGTAAATGAACCTCAGTATGTAGGTTCAAGTGGTAATTATGCAACAATTAAAAGTCATGGTTGTGGACCAACTTCTTTGGCAATTGTTTTATCAAGTTTTACAGGCACTGCAATTCACCCAGCAACAGTTACTCAATTAGTATGCCAAGCTGGTGGATGCTATGATAGTGGAACAAGTTTTGGCTCTTTAAAAACTATTGCTGAAAGATATGGTTATGATGCGGAGTTTGTTAATAAGAACGGTAATGTTTCTAAAGTAACAAATGCTTTGGCAAGTGGAGACTCTTTAGTTATTGCTTTAATGGGACCTGGAACATTTACTTCAGGAGGTCATTATATTGTATTGACTGGTACTAGATCAGATGGGTATGTTTCAGTTGCAGATCCTGCAAGTCGACCAAGAACAAATCAAAAATGGTTTTCATTTAATTTAGTTATCGAAGAAGCACAAAGTAGCGGTTTCTTGATTATCACAAAATAGGAGGCAAATATGAAAAAAAATATTATGTTAATAATTGCATTGCTTCTATTATGTTGTGGTTGTAGTACATCATATACAATAACAGTTAATGAAGACTTAAGTGTAACTGAAGTGGCAAGACCAATGGCAGACTCCGAATTCTTTCAGGAATATGAGCATTCATCTGCACAACGTGTTATAGGACTTATGTTAAGACCACACTTAGATTATTTAAATAAAAATGGATTTAAAATTAAAGAAGTTTATGAAGCTGAAGAAGCTGGCGTTCTAATTTCTAATGAATATGAAACTATCGAAGACTATATTGAAATATCTGAATTACCAAAACAATATGGTAACGAATTAAAATATAGTAAAACAGACGGGGTTATTACACTAAGAATTAGTGGGCAGTTCTCTGGCTTTTCACAAGATCAATCTTCAAATAAATATGAAATAAACGATGGAAAAATAACTGTTAAATTAATAAACCGTACTGCAATAGACCATAATGCTGACGAAGTCAATGAAGATGAGCATACATATACATGGAATATTGAAAATAATTTAGAATCAAGAGAATTATTTATTTCTTTTAACGAGGAAGTTGATAAAATTTTTCCTTTGTATGAAGTTATAGCAGTTGCAACGGTTGGTATTTTAATTATTGTAGCAATATTTATAAGTATAAAAGTATCAAATTTAAAGAAACTTAGAAATGAAGTATAGAAGGAAGTGATAATATATGAAATTAAAATTCAGGGCAGATACAAAAGACGTAGTATTGTTTTTAGTATTTTCTCTAGTTGTATTCATATTAATTTGTCTAGCTGTATCCAATGTTGGTATGCTTGTTTCTGAAGGTGAGCTAGCTGGGATAAATATCATTCCTGCTTTAACTCATTATCTAGGTGTTACATTATTATTTTTTATAATAGCAATCATCGCGATGTTCTTAAGTGTTCAATCATGGTTTATTGAAAGAGAAGAAGGATTTGGAATTCAAATAGGTGCAAAAAAAGAAAAGAATTATTCAAGATGGGCAAAAGATAAAGAAATTCAAAAAGGGTTAGACATTGTTGCTGTCGACCCTTTAATGCCTAAAACTGATGCTGCTGGAATTCCAATTATAATGACACCAAAAAAAGTATGGGTAGATAATGGTGGGTATCATAACTTAGTTATAGGTTCTACTGGTGCTGGTAAAACTCAAACGACTGTATTACCAATGGTTAACTTATTAGCTAAACATGATGAGTCAATGATTATTACCGATCCTAAAGGTGAAATTTATGAGCAAACATCAAATTATTTGCGTAGTTTAGGTTATAATATTGTATTGTTAAATTTCCGTGATCCTCAACAAGGTAATAGTTGGAATCCGATGTATTTGCCTTATTCTTTGTACAAAGATCATAAAATAGATAAATCAATTGAGTTATTGGAAGACTTAGCCGCTAATATCTTAAAGGATCCATCAGCAAAGGGACAAGACCCATTCTGGGAAAATACTTCAGCCGATTATTTTGCTGGCTTATCATTTGCACTTTTTGAAGATGGAGAGCCAAATCAAATCAATTTGAACAGTATTAACTTGATGACAACTGTTGGTGAAGAAAAACTTGCTAATACAACATATATTAAAGAGTATTTCTCATTTAAAGACCCAGCTAGTACATCATATATTAAAGCTTCTTCAACATTGATGGCACCAAATGAAACAAAAGGGTCAATTCTTTCTGTATTTAAACAAAGAGTTCAACTTTTTGCATCACGTACAAATTTATCTGAGATGTTAGCAAATAATGACTTTGATATGCGTGATATTGGTCGCAAGAAAACTGCTGTATTTATTGTTATTCAAGATGAAAAAACAACATATCATACACTTGTAACAATTTTCTTAAAGCAATGTTATGAAACATTAATTTCTGTTGCTCAAGAATCAGGTGGTAAGTTACCACATCGAACAAACTTTATTCTCGACGAATTTGCAAATATGCCACCATTAAAAGACGTTACAACAATGGTTACTGCTGCTCGTTCAAGAAATATTAGATTTACATTTATTATTCAAAACTTTGCTCAATTATATGAAGTTTATGGTAAAGAAAATGGTGAAACAATTAAAGGTAACTGTGGTAATATTGTTTATTTAATTAGTACTGAATTAAGCGCATTGGAAGAAATTAGTAAGATGTGTGGAGAAGTTAAATCAAAGGAAAAAGAGAAAACATCTTCAACACCATTGGTTACTGTAAGTGATTTACAAAGAATGCAACAATGGGAAACTATTATCTTACGAATTCGTACAATGCCATTTAAAACAAAATTAACGCCTAATTTTAAAATGAATTGGGGACATGATTTCCCTAAAGCAAATTATCCTCAACGTGAAGAAATACCTGTTAAGACATTTGATTTAAAAGGATATGTTGAGAAAAAAAGAGAAGAAAAATTAAATAACCTATTAGGCGGAGCAAGTACACCATCCATTTCAGGCGGTGGTGGTGGACCAATATTCGATCCAACTATAAAATCATCAACTCCTGCAGCACCTTTTGGAAATGGAACACCATTTAGTCCATTTTCATCAAAGCCAATGCCTTCGGCAAATATGAATGCTGTACCTAAGCCAAATGCTTCAGTTACACCTAAAAATGGTGGTATAAATGTTGAAGATTTAGTTAAAAGAATTGATGCTAAAATTGCAGAGTTAGAGGAAGAAGAGAAGAAAGAAAAAGAGCGTGAAAATACTAAATTACAAACTGATAGAACTGTATCTACGCAAGCATTTAATACGGCAAAAAATGTATCACCAACTGCTACATCAGGACAGTCTTCATCAACAACTCAGACTGCTACTAATACAGTAAATTCTAATTCCACTATTAGCGATGACCAATTCTTTGATGATTTCTTTGGAGATGATTAAAAGTAGCTTAATGCTACTTTTTTGAATTTAATTATTTTATGTTATTACTGATGGTGTGAAAATAAAATTTTGCTTATTTTTTTGCTAATTACTTTTTTCTCTTTTGATTATTAATAACATAAGTGTTAAAACTGTAC
The DNA here is from genome assembly GCA_944350495.1 of uncultured Bacilli bacterium. Classification (GTDB taxonomy): domain Bacteria; phylum Bacillota_I; class Bacilli_A; order RF39; family UBA660; genus UBA5578. The sequence goes on along the minus strand of CALVOZ010000001.1, from coordinate 268,587 downwards.
AAAGAATTTATGAATATATTTATATTGGTGATTAGATATGATGGTGAAGATGAGATGAAAAAAGTTCTCAAAAATTTGTTAAAATGCTAATTATAGTAGTGTAATTTTCCTTATTACATTAATATTAGGGTATTTACTTGGTATAGATACTAAAGATTATTGTTTGAAATAAAATGAATTTGTATTTTTTAAAATATGTGATATAATACATCGCAGGTGGTATTATGAATAAAAGAATAAGTTGGTTATTATTTTTGGTGTTAATATGTTTATTTAGTATAGATAAGGTTTCGGCACTTAAATGTAGTTATAACTTTAGTGGTTATAATGATGAAACAACAATTTGGACAGTTGATTCTGCATATGATAAGCCAGCTAATATGGAACAATCAATTGGTACAATTAGTGGAGCAGGAAGAGAACATGTTTTGAACTGGGATAATGATGAATTAAGTGGATATAAAGCTGAGGATGATTTTAATAATGGTAAATGTCCAAAATATTTAATTCAAACTTATTATGGTGCATGGTTTCAAGGATACAATGTTTTCTTATCAGACGAAACACATAAATCAAAAATTATTAATTCGGATTCAGTACAAAAATTTGGTGTATTTAATGATGATAGATCAGTGATTGTATATAAATTGAAAGAAAAAGAAAAGCCATCAGAAACAAAAGTCACTTGTTCATACGTAGATCCAGAGGATTCATCATACTCTTTTTCATTAGATTATGATGGAAATGGTAATCTTATTGGTTCAAAAAATATTAGTGGTAACACATGGGAAATTGGATTTCAACTATCATATACAGCTTATGAGACTTCACTAACTTCTAATACATGTAATGTTGCCGCATATCAATGCTACGATAGCGAAATTGGATATAGACGTGTATATTTAAATGCTGATGGATTATTAAGCGAAGATGCATCTTTTTCGGCTGATTCAGCAGAATGTAGATTATATAAATTTGATCAAGATACATCTGATAGTGAATTAGGAGAACCTCCTACATCAGAAGCTGCTTGTCAAGCTGCTAATAAATATATGACAGCTTTAAAGGAGAGCGCTAAACAATATCATGATTGTGCAGAAAATGGTAGTTGTTCAGATAGTGGTAAACTATTGGGGGAATTTAATCAAAATGAAAAACAATTAAAAATATTTTGCAATTCTGTATATACGGTAGCATATTACTCTGATTCTTGTACACAATATTGTGTTGATATAGATAGTCAAATAGCTAAAGTTAAAGTTGATAATGGTATAGAACAAATAATTACAAATGGTAATCAATGTACTTTGTCAGATAGGCTTGTAACTTGGATATTTAAAATAATTAAATGGATAAGATATTTAGTTCCATTGATATTAATCTTTACTACTATTTTAAATTTTATTTCAACTATCGCTTCTGACAAAGAAGAAGAGGTAAAAAAGGTTGGAGCAAAATTTGTTAAGAGATTAATTGCTGCAGTATTAATATTTATAGTTCCTTTAATATTAGAATTTCTTTTAGGAATATTTGGCATAGGAACAAATAATTTTTGCTTATAAAAATGTGCACTTCTACGTGCATATTTTTTTCATACAAGTAGTAAAAAAATTATATAAATGGTATAATTATAATCGTAAAGAGGTGGCTTATGGAATATATATTATTAGGAATGATAATTATATCTTTAATTATAAATATTGTGGTATTAATTTTAATATTGATAAAGAGTAGTGAAAATAATAGAACATTTGAACAAGTAAGTAGATTAGAAACTAATGTTGTAAAAGAAATAGGAGATTTTAAAGCAGATTTTAGTCATAATATTAACGATGACTTTAATTTAATGAATGACAAGATAGATCAAAGATTAAGACTGATTAGTGATAAAGTAAATGAAAGATTAGATGAAAATTTTGAAAGAACAAATAAAACTTTTTCATCTGTTTTAGAGAGGCTTTCTAAAATCGATGAGGCGCAAAAAAAGATAGATAATTTATCTAGCGACATTGTATCGTTACAGGGTATTTTAACTGATAAAAAGACTAGAGGAATATTTGGTGAAGTAAACCTAGAACATATTATGGCTAATGTATTTGGAGCTAATAATAAAACAATTTATCAAATGCAATATTCTTTTGATAACGGAACAATAGCTGACTGTGTTTTATTTGCACCTGAACCTTTGGGTACGATTGCTATAGATTCAAAATTTCCTTTGGAAAACTATCAAACTATGGTTAACAAAGAAAATAATGCTAGTGTTAGAGCAAATGCTGAAAAATTATTTAAATTAGATATGAAAAAACATATAGATGCTATTAGTTCAAAATATATTATTAATGGTGTTACTGCTGATCAAGCAATTTTGTTTTTACCAGCTGAGGCTATTTTTGCAGAAGTAAATGCATATCATACTGAATTGTTAGAATATGCCTATAAGAAAAAGGTATGGATAACAAGCCCAACAACTTTAATTAGTACATTAACAACAATTCAAATTATTATAAAAAATATGGAAAGAGATAAGTATGCTCAAATAATTCATAAAGAATTACAATTATTATCTAGTGAATTTGATAGATATAAAGATAGATGGGATAAACTATATCGTAGTATTGAAACTGTTAGCAAGGATGTAAAAGATATTCATACAACAACTGATAAAATTACAAAAAGATTTAATAGTATTAATCAAGTAGAATTGGGGAAATTAGACTATGAAGAAAGCTCTAGAAATAATTGATTATCTTCTTGTTATAATTGCAGTTGTAGTAAGTTATTATTTTGTTTTTACTAGAGATAATCAAGTGGGATTAATATTAAAGGATGCATCTATTATAATTACAATAACATTACCTTATTTTATTGAAAAATTATTTCATAAAAAAGTAGATATGTTAGTAAAAACATCATATATTATATTTATTTTTGTTGCTCAATTTTTGGGCGTTACTGTAGAATTGTATAATTCAATTGCATATTTTGATAAATTTACTCATTGGTTATCTGGAATAGGAAGTGCATTATTTAGCTTAATAATATTAGATTTATTAAAAATGTATAAAAATAAAAATTTATTATTTAATATTATATGGATGATAGCAATCACGCTTTCAATTGCAACTTTATGGGAGTGCTTTGAATATATTGCTAATATATTCTTTGGTGGAGATGCTCAAAGAGTCGCTTTAACAGGGGTAAATGATACAATGCAAGATATTTTAGTTGCACTTTTGGGTTCTATTTTAGTAAGTTTTATGTATATATATGAAGAAGTAACAGATAGAAAATTGATTGTTAAAAGTTTTATAAATTAATAGGATAGCAAAGCTATTCTTTTTTTGATATAATGTAAATAATAGGAGGTATTGCAATGGAAGAGTGGCTAGAAAAGTATAAATTAGCGTTAGTTTTAGTTTTTCTTACATTTATAATATTACTCGTTTTGCTATTTTTTAGTGGTAATAAAAAAGAAGAAGAAAAATTTAATTTTTTAGAAAATGAAAAACCAGTTATTACTTGTAGTAATAGTGGAGAAGTTTCTAATATGACAATCAATCAAAAAATAGAAATTTATGATGTAGAATCCGAAAGAATACTTGTTCAAACAACAGAGATGAAAGTAGAAAAAGAGGAATTACAGGAAACTTTAGATGTAGTTTTTAATTCTGCTTTGAATCAACAAAAGCAATTGATTGAAGAAGAGTTTGGAAATGATTTTGAATATATAAAACTAGAGTCAGAGAATAAGGATTCCACTAAGATAATGAAAGTATATTATATTTATAATGATAAAAATTTTAATGATATGCTTAAACTTTTTAATTTTAATGTATATAGTTCAACTTACAATGAAATTATATCTTACTTTGAAAGCGGTGGTTTAGTATGCGAGAGAGAATAGGAAAGTTTATATGTCTTTTCTTAATTATCTTAGTATTTGCAACACCAGTTTTGGCTATAGATTGCGAGTATGAAGAAGCTGACTTAACAGTGAGTTATGATGAAAATAGTAGAGTTACAATTAATAGTGACTTTGTTTCTTCTGATTACGCTTGGAATTTGATAGTTGCTAAATGGGGCGGTTCTCAATATACAACTGATGAAATTAAAATTGACCAAACTTTATATGAGAAATACCAAGGATATAGTTGTCCAACTAATATGTATGTTTGTGAATATAGTCATTGGTCTTTAGATTTACCGTCTGTTTGGAGTTTAGGATTAGATTTGTCAGTTCTTTTAACAACATTACCTTGCTTGTTTGGTCATGATTGGTCTTGTGAAGCAGGAAATTTAGCTGTGGAAGATGGCTGGGCTTTATTAACTTTAAATGAAAAAGAATTATATATTTTAACAGAGGAAGAATATGAGAATTCAGAATTAGAAAAATATGAAGGTGGTGTATTTTCAACTGAGATTATAGATCATGGTGCAGTAGGGTATGACTTTTGTGGAGGTAATAATGATGGCTGGGGTTGGAAAGCCTGGGGAAGTGTATGTGGAATACTAACTGGAGCAGTTGGTACTGTTGGCGACACATTATTTTCTGACGGTGTTGAGGTTGCATATTACAAAAATACAACTTGTTATAATGTAAAATATAGTGGTGAATACAACAAATTTGATGTCAACTGTAGTTTTATGATTTCCGCATTATATCAATACCAGGAATTAATAAATGAATATAAAGAGTGTACATCATCATTGTGTAAAAGTAATGCTGTATCAAAGATGCAGCAGCAAGAAACAGATTTAAATGCACGTTGTAGTTATGTATTAAAAAATTATGAATATTCAGATACACAAAAAGATTGTATAAATCAATGTCTTAATTTAGACGTAACTTTAAATGATTTAAAAGAAGGAACTGATTTGTATAATTATAGAGTAATAGATACGGATCCTAATGCTTGTAATTTTTCAAATAGATTAGTTGCATGGATTATGAAAGTTATTGAATGGATAAGATATGTTATCCCAATTTTATTAATTGTCTTAAGCATTACAGAATTTATTCGTGCAATCACTTCTGACAATGAGGACGAAATAAAGAAAGTTGGTACGAGATTTGCTAAAAGGTTAATTGTTGCTGTCTTAATTTTTATCATGCCTATTATGTTAGAATTCTTGTTTGGAATCTTTAACATCCCAGTTAATAATTTTTGCTTATAGAAAATAAATAAAAAAAATAAAATCTTGATTTGAAATCAGGGTTTTATTTTTTATGAATAACTAGTATTACATTAAATTTTATTATTTGGACTAATGATATTTTGATAAAGTAGATATTTTAATGTGTTTATAGTATAATTTATATAGGTGATAGTAGTGGAGGAACAAATACTAGAAATATTAAAAAAAGAAAAAAGAGCTTTTAGTGTTAATGAACTTGAAAAAGCACTAGGATTATCTTCTGTTGAAGAATTAAAAGAACTTTTAAAAGAATTAAATCGTATGGAGAATGAAGTTAAACTATATCGTACAAAAAGTAATAATTATATGCGATATGAAGATAGTAATTCTAGAGTAGGTCTCTTGTCTGTAACTAGTCGTGGTACTGGTTTTGTAATGCAAGATAATGGCGAAGAAATAAAAGTCTTTGAAGAAAAATTAAATGGGGCCGTTCATAAAGATAAGGTAATTGTAAATATTATTGACAAAAATACTATTCCGATGTTAGGTGAAGTTGTTAGGATAGTTGAACGAGGATTAAAACAAATTGTTGGAACAGTTGTACATATTAAAGGTAATATATTTGTAAAACCAGATGAACATAAGATTGACAAAAATGTCAAGATAGATGTCAATAATCACTTGAATTTAGTTGATGGACATAAAGTAATTGTCAAGTTATTAAGTCCAACTAAAGCCGGTGAATATCGTGGCGAAATTATTAAGGTAATTGGTCATATAAATGATCCGGGCGTTGATATTTTATCAATTATGGCTGAGCATGGAATTAATGATGAATTTCCTAAAGAGGTATTAGAAGAAGTTTCAAAAATTCCAGAAGTTGTTGCTGAAGAAGAAATTAAAAAAAGAGTTAGAGATCCTAAACAAGACTTACGTAGTGAAATAATTTTTACAATTGATGGTAATGATACAAAAGATATTGATGATGCGATTTCTATTAGTAAATTAGAAAATGGTCATTATAAATTAGGTGTTCATATTGCTGACGTAAGCTATTATGTAAAAGAAGGTAGTGAATTAGATAAAGAAGCTGCCAGTCGTGGTACTAGTGTTTATTTGGCTGACCGCGTTACTCCTATGTTACCACATGAATTATCAAATGGGATATGTTCCCTAAATCCTAACGTTGATCGTTTAGCTCTTTCTTGTATTATGGAAATAGATGAAAATGGTAATGTTTGTGATTATGATATTTTTGATAGTGTCATTCGTTCTCACATTCAAATGACATATGAAAAAGTTAATTTAATTTTAGAACAAAATATTGTTTCCGAAGGATATGAACCATATGTGGAAAAATTAAGAATTATGAGTGAATTATCTAACATCTTAAGAAAAAACAAAATTAATAAAGGATATATTGACTTTGAAATTGAAGAAGCTAAGATTATCGTAAATGATGAGGGAAAAGCTATAGATGTTCAATTAAGAAACCGTGGTACTGGTGAAAAGATAATTGAAGATTTTATGATTGCAGCTAATGAAACTATAGCTACTCATTTTTATCATTTAGATTATCCTCTTATATATCGTGTTCATGGTGAGCCGAGTGAAGAAAAAATGCAAATATTTACAAGACTTGTCAGTGTATTAGGTTATAAAATAGATGCTAATCTAAAGAAAATAACACCTAAAGTTATTCAAAATATTTTATTACAATTAAAAGATAAGAAAGAATTTTATATTTTATCAAGTCAAATGCTTCGAAGTATGCAAAAAGCTGTATATGACGTTAAGAATATTGGACACTTTGGTTTAGCAAGTAAAATGTATTGCCATTTTACTTCGCCAATTAGACGTTACCCAGACTTAACAGTTCATCGCTCAATTCGCAAATGTTTATTAGAAGAGCATCCTAGCTTAGATGAAATTCAAGCATGGGAACATAAATTACCATTATTTGCAGTTCATTCATCAGAAATGGAAAGAGCAGCAGTTGAATGTGAACGTGATGTTGATGATATGAAAATGGCTGAATATATGCAAGATCATATTGGAGAAGAATTTAAGGGAGTCATTACTAGTGTAATGAGTTTTGGATTTTTTGTCCAACTACCTAATATGATTGAAGGATTAGTAAGAATTGAAGATATAGACGATGACTATTATACATATGATGAAAGTACTTTCTCACTTATTGGTAATAAAAATAAACGTGGATATCGCTTAGGTGACGAAGTTGAAGTAATCGCTAAAGCTGCTTCAAAAGAAGCTCATACAATTGATTTCTTAATTAAAAAGTGAGGATGATTTAACATGGAAATTACTAACAGGAAAGCTAAGTATAATTACGAAATAGAAGAGACATATGAAGCAGGAATAGTATTAAAAGGAACTGAAATTAAATCAATTAGAAATGGTAAAGCTCAATTAAAGGATAGTTATGCTATTATAAAAAATAATGAAATATATCTATTAAATATGCATATAAGTGCATACGAAAATGGTAATATTTTTAATCATGAAGAGACTAGAACTCGAAAACTTTTATTACATAAAAAGGAAATATTTAAAATTAGAGATAAAACAAATCAAGAGGGATATACGTTAATACCTATAAAGGTGTATTTTAGTAAAAATAAAGCAAAAGTTTTATTGGGAGTAGCTCGTGGTAAAAAGATTTATGATAAAAGAGAAACAATTAAAGCTCGTGATATTGATCGTGAAGTAAAAAGACAACTAAAACAAATCTAGTTTAGCCTTTAATTTATATACAAAATACTTGCAATCACAATTAAAATATTATATACTTTAATTGTAAGACTAGCGAAGGGAGTGTGCTTAGATGCAAATTACATCAGTAGATGTCAATGTATTTGATAATGAAAACTCAAAAATGAAAGGAATTGCTTCAGTAATACTTGATGATTGCTTTGTGGTTCGTGATATCAGAATTCTTGATGGAAACGACGGTTTATTCATTGCTATGCCAAGTCGTAAGAACCATGAAGGCGAATATCATGATACAGCGCATCCAATTAATCAAGAAACTAGAAAAATGTTTGTAGATGCAATACTTGCAGAATATGAAAAAAAACTAGCAGAAAGAAAAAACTCTTAAGAGTTTTTTTTCATATTATAATTTAATAATAATATATATTATTAGGTGATAATATGGATAAAGAATTAACAACATTTAGTCATAATATTACAATGACAGAAAGAAAGAATATTATAATAACTGGGGTAAAAAAAATTGATAATTTTGATGAACAAGAATTTTTAATAGAAACAACTATGGGATATTTATTAGTAAAGGGTAGTGAGCTAGAGATAATTAAATTAGATACATATCAAGGAAGTGTATCTATTAAAGGTATCTTTAATAGTTTAAATTATACGGAAAATAATAAAAAAGATAAGGAAGATAGCTTCTTATCTAAATTGTTCAAATGATACCACTAAATATACAATTAAAAATTATAATGTTTTCTTTTTTGTATGGAATATTTACCTTTATATTCTATTTATTAATAAAAAGATTTCTTTATTGTAAAAATATAGTTTTAAGATTACTATTATCTCTATTTTTTTGTATTTTTTTAGCACTACTTTACTTTTATTTTCTCATAATATTAGTTGATGGTATATTCCATAACTATTCTTTACTTGTCATTTTGCTATCCTATTATTTATCTAGTTTAATTGCAAACAAAATTAAAAAGTGATATTATTGTTATGGTGATACTATGGCAAAAAAAAGAAGACCTATGACACATGCTGCAAAGACAAGATTGATGGTTTTTGGTACACTTAGTGTAATCTTTTTGTTTTCTTTTGCATTTTCATTGATTAAATATAGTGCTAATTTATATGGATTGACAAGAGAAAAGGATAAATTAGATGCTCAATATTTAGAGTTGCAGGAAGAAGAAGATGATTTAAAAATAGAAATTACTAAATTACGTGATCCTGAATATTTAGCTAAATTTGCCAGAGAAAATTACTTATATTCTAAAGAAGGAGAATTAATTATTAAAATAAATGAAACAAAAAAGGGGTTGAACGATACTCAATCACAATTAAATAATAATGAATCAGTACTTTTTGTTTCAGGTTGTCTTATTGCTTTAATTTTTGTATATATAATTGTTAGAAGTCAAAAGAAAAAGAAATCAAACGTTTGATTTCTTTTTTTATGATTTTAATTCGTCTAATAAATCTTTTTTTGCTTCTCTCTCAGCAAAATATTCTTTTGTTTTATATTTTTTTAAAAAAGCAACAACATTTGAAGGAAAAGATTTAACCAATTTATTGTAGTCTTTGCTGATATCATTATAATATTTTTTTAAGGCAACTATTTCTGACTCTGATTCGATTAAGTTTACTTCAATTTTTACGAATTCGTTATTTTTTTTAAGTTCTATATAATCTTCAGTATATTTATTAAATTCATTAATCGCATTATATAAACTAGTATCAAATTCAAATTTAGATAAGTTTTTAGAACGAATTTCCACAATTGTGTGCATAACTTCTTGTTTTTCTTCTTCTTCTGACTTATCTTTATTAACCTCTTTGTCAATGAATTCAACAGATTTTTTTAATAAATCAAATCTTTTATTTAAAACGGCATCAATACTTGCTTCTGCTTCATTTAGTCTAATTATGTTTTCTCTAAAATTACTATTAATAGTAGTAAAAACAATTACTAAGATACTAAAGATGATGATACCAGCTAGAATTGCAAATATTATTTCCATACTATCACCTATAAAAAATTATAACAAAGAAACGCATCTTTTACAAGATTATATGTTAGGGTAGAAAACATCACTGGTATTAATTGTTTCATCAAATTTAATATAATCAACGTAAATAAGTACTAGTAAAAACCAATTACCTGTATTAGGATCACTTAATATAATATGGTCTTTTCCAGATTCTTCAATTACTCCTCGAAATACTTTATCTCTCCAGTCTAAAGAATCGGGAAATGACATATATATTTCAACCATTTTTCCTTTGTTTAATCTTAAGATATTTTCAATATATGATTGTTCATTTAATGGTCTAGCTGGTGTATATGGAGAATCATAACTATTGTTCATAAAATCATCCTTTCTTTTTAAATATATTTTATTTAAAAAAGAAATATGATATAATCAGTATGAAAGTAACTGGTGAAAATATGAAAAATAAGAAAAAAATAATAATGATTATCGTAACAATTATGCTATTTGTGATACCAACTGTCGTATTTGCGGCTCCATCAAGACAAAATTTAGAATATGTTGCATGTGGTGATGCAACCGGTATTCCAAAACCAGTACCACAGTTAGTATCAACTTTATATACATTGTTGATAATTGGAACTCCAATCGTATTAGTAATATTCAGTATAGTAGCGCTTACTAAAGCAATAACATCTGGATCTCAAGATGACATAAGAAAAGCTCAAGGCAAATTAGTTAAAAAATTTATTGCAGCTGCTTTAGTTTTCTTTATAGCTGGGTTGGTTCAATTTGTTATAACTAAAGCTGCCGATGGTAGTGAAAAAGATTCAATTGTTGCTTGTATTGATTGTTTCTTATATTATGATGGAACTAATTGTGCACCTAGTAGTTCTGGTAATGAGGTTGTTTTACCAAATGAAGAAAATGATGATTTTGTCATTCCAACTGCTCCAACTACTAATAATGATAGTGAATAATTAATAAATTGACAAAAAATCCTATTTATGATAATATGTATGCGGTTTAGAGAAAGCCGCCTTTTTTATGTATTTTAAGGGGGAATATTATGAAAAAAATAATCGTTATTCCGAATAAGTATGAAGACATTAATACTTTAGTTGAAAATACAGATGTAATTGCAGTTGGAATTAAAGATTTAGCGGTTAATTTTATGGAGGTAGAATTAGCCAAATTAGATGAATTAGCTACACTTATTCACAGTAAGGGAAAAAAGTTATTTATTGCGCTAAATAAAAACATGCATAATTCCAATTTAGTAGATGCAGAAAAAGTTTTAAAGAAGTGTGATGATTTAAATATTAATGGTGTTTTCTATTATGATGTGGCTATTTTATCATTAGCGCAAAAGCATAATATTAAAACTAAATTAATTTGGAGTGCTGAACATTTAGCTACTAATTATAATACGATTAATTATTGGGCTAAAAATGGTGTTGATATGACATTTTTATCAAATGAAATAACAATGAATGAAGTAAAAGAAATTGTTAATAATACTAATACTAATACTTCACTAATTGCTCAAGCTTTTGGTTATGTTCCAATGTACGTTTCCAAAAGACATGCGATTGATAATTATTTAAAGCATTTTAAGTTGAAGACAAGTAGTAGAGATTTTTATATCTTTAAAGAGGAAAAAAAATATCCTATTTTAGAGCGAAAAGATAATACCGAAATATATTCTTATTTCATATTGAATGGCATAGCAGAATATGTTGATATAAATATTGACTACTTATTGATAAATGGATTTAAAATAGAATTAGATAAACTTCTTGAAGTTATAAGTTTATTTAAGACAGTTACAAGTGATAATAAAGATAAATATAAAGAAAGAATAGATAGTATGTTTGATAATACTGATTTAGGATTTCTATATAAAGAAGCTATCTATCAGGTGAAGAGAAATGACAAATAAACCAGAATTACTTGCTCCAGCTGGAGACTTAGAAAGATTAAAAGTAGCTTTTCAATATGGTGCTGATGCGGTATATTTTGGAGGGCCTGCTTTTGGTCTAAGAGCTAATGCAATTAATTTTACTTTTGAAGAAATGAAAGAAGCTGCTGATTATGCTCATTCATTACAAAAAAAAGTATATGTGACTGTTAATATTGTATTACACAATAAAGAAGCAGATAAATTAGAGGAATATCTAAAACAAATTGAAGCGACAGGGATTGATGCAATTATTGTAAGTGATCCATTCGTTATTGAAAAGGCTAAGGAATGCACTAATTTAGAAATTCATTTATCTACACAACAATCGACGATTAATTATGAAGCTGTCGAGTTCTTTTATAAGCAAGGTGTAACTAGAATAGTTTTAGGACGCGAATGTTCTAAAGAAGAGATAAGTGAAATAATAAAGAAGGTGCCAATCGAAATAGAAGCATTTATTCATGGAGCAATGTGTGCCGGATACAGTGGACGATGCGTTTTATCGAACTATTTAACAGATAGAGATGCTAATCGTGGTGGATGTAGTCAAATATGCCGTTGGGATTTTGACTTATTAGATGAAAATAATAAAATTATTGAAGGGGATAAAAAATTTACTTTATGCAGTAAGGATTTATCGTTATTAAAATATATTCCTGAAATGATTGAGATGGGAATTACTTCATTTAAAATAGAAGGAAGAATGCGTTCTATATATTATATAGCAACAGTTGTTTCAATTTATCGTAAAGTAATTGACAATTATTTACAAGATAAGCAAGCATATAAATATGATGAATCATTAGAAAAGGTACTTAGGGCATGTGCGAATAGAGACTCGGTGCCACAATTCTTTAATGGAGAGTATGGAACTGATTGCAGTTACTATAATGGTAGAGTTGAAATATCTAATCAAGATTTCTTAGGTATTGTTAAGTCATATGATAAAGGAATCGCAACTATTGAGCAACGAAATTATTTCAAAAAAGGTGATATTGTTGAAATATTTGGTCCTAAACATGAGGTAATAACATATACTATAGATAAAATAATAGATGAAGATGATAATGAGATTGAAATTGTTAGACATCCTCGTCAAATTGTTAAAATTCCAATTGATATCGAGCTAAATAGCTATGATATGATTAGAATAAAATATTAGTTGACAAATAATATAAAATGTAGTAGAATTTTTTATTATGAATTTAGAAGGTAAAGGTGATTTTTTGTGTCAAATACTAAGGAAGTTTATTTAACAGAAGAAGGATTAGAACAAATAAAAGAGGAACTTAATTATTTGAAATTAGAAAAACGACCAGAAATAGTTCAAGCATTAAAAGATGCAAGAGCACAAGGTGATTTAAGTGAAAATGCTGAATACGATGCAGCTAGAGGAGATCAAGCAGTTGTTGAAGCAAAAATTCAAGAATTAGAGCAAATGCTTGAAAAAGCTGTTATTATTACAGATGTAAATAAAGATGTAGTTTCTATTGGAACTAGAGTTACTATTGAATATGTAGACGATGCAGAATGCGAAGAATATTCAATTGTTGGCAGCAAAGAAGCTGACCCATTTTTAAATAAAATTTCAAATGAGTCTCCGATTGCTAAGGCAATTATGGGTATGAAAATTGGTGATAGAGTGTCAGTTGATAGCCCTAATGGCAAATATGATGTTAAAATTGTAAAAATAGCTTAATAAAAAATCAGGATTTATTTCCTGATTTTTTATATTATTTTATCAATTAAACCGTAATTTAGTGCTTCTTCACTACTTAAAAAATAGTCTCTTTCGGTATCCAATTCAATCTTTTTGATATCTTGATTTGTATTGTGCGCTAAAATGGTATTTAGCTTTTCTTTTAATTTAATAATATGTTCAGCAGCAATCTTTATTTCTGTAGCTTGTCCTTGAACTCCTCCTAATGGTTGATGAATCATAATTTCACTATTTGGTAGGGCATATCTCAATCCTTTTTCACCACTAGATAATAAAAATGCTCCCATACTAGCTGCCATACCAATACAAATAGTTGACACCTTACTTTTTATATAGTTCATTGTATCATATATCGCCAAGCCAGAGGTAACACTTCCACCAGGAGAATTGATGTATATTTGAATATCATCGTGATTAAGGGAATCTAAGTATAATAGTTCACTAACAATAATATTAGCCATATGGTCATCAATTTCGCCAGTAAGTAAAATAATTCTATCGCACAATAATCTTGAATATAAGTCATAGACACGTTCGGTTCCATACTTTTTTTCTATTACATTTGGTATTAGCATATTATTCCTCCTTAACAATATAATAAGTATAAAAAGGTTAAAATATTCAAAAATTAATGACAAATATATCTTTTTTTGATAGAATATAGTTTAGAAGAATAGAGGGATATCATGAGTGAAAAAAACGTAAAAGTCACTTATAATAAACTAGATGTTAAAGAATTTCCAATTGGTACGACACTTAAACAAATTAGTAAAAATTTTATAAATAACTATGACTACGATATATTAGTAGCCAAAGTAGACAATGATATTTCAGAGTTAAGTGATATAGTTACTAAAAATTGTGAAGTTAATTTCTATGATCGTAGTAGTTACACTGGTTATAGTGCATATACTGCTGGAGCTACATTTATGATGATTATAGCTGTTAAAAGGCTATTTGGGGACTCTACCGAAGTTATTGTTCAACATTCAATTGATAAAGGTGTATTTTGCAGTATCGAAGGTGTCGAGCACGATGAAGAAATTGTTAGTGACATAGAGCATGAAATGCATAAAATTGCTCGTGAAGACCACTTATTTAAGAAAGTTAGTGTATCTCGTGTTGATGCAATTAAATATTTTAAAAAGAAAAATCGTATGGATAAGGTTAATGTTTTAAAATATATATCTAATACTTATATTAATTTATATAAGTTAGATGATGTGTATGATTATTTTTATACAAAAATGCCATACAGTACTAGACAGATTAATGATTTTAAATTGACTTTAATCGATGAAAGAGGATTCGTTTTATCTTGGCCAACAATGTTGAATCCTGAGTGTACACTTGACTATAACCATCATCCATATATATTTGAAGCTTTTCAAGAATGTGGTGAATTAGGTAATAAGTTAGATGTTTGTAATGCGGCTGATTTAAATAGAGTTGTTTCATATGCTCAAATAGATGAATTAATCAGATTATCAGAAGCTAATTATAATCGTCAATTATTTGATATTACTAATGAAATCTATGAAAATCGTAAAAAGATTAAACTAATTTTGCTAGCTGGACCATCTAGTAGTGGTAAGACAACTAGCGCAAAAAGAATTAAAACATACTTAGAAAGTCGCGGTATAAGAGTTATTCAGTTGTCAACTGATGATTATTTTGTTAATAAAGCAGATACGCCACGTAATGAAAAAGGTGAATACGATTTTGAATCTTTAAAATGTGTTGACTTAGAGCTATTTAATAAGCAGTTAATGGAGTTAATGGATGGTAAAAAGGTAAAGATACCTACATATAATTTTTTAACGGGTTTAAGAGAATATAATAAAAGATATGCCCAACTGGGTGAAGATGATATTATTATTGTGGAGGGTATTCATGCTCTAAATGAAACTTTAACAATGTCTATTGACCGTAAAAATAAATATAAAATATATATTAGCCCACTAGTTCAAATTAATATTGATAATCATAGTCATATACATACTAGTGATTTAAGAAAATTAAGGAGAATTATTAGAGATAGTCGAACTAGAGGCTTTGGAGCATCAGCCACTTTAGCAATGTGGGGCTCTATTCAAAGAGGTGAACAACTTAATATTTATCCTTATCAGGATGATGTTAATGCTGTTATAAATTCATCGTTAATATATGAAATAGGAGTGTTAAAGACTTATGTCGAACCGCTTTTATTCTGTGTTAATGAAGATGATCCTGTTTATCCTGAGGCGTTAAGGTTGATAAATTTCTTAAGAAATATACTACCTATACCTAGTGATAATGTACCACCTGATTCAGTATTAAGAGAATTTATAGGGGGAAGTTGCTTTGAAAAATAGAAAGAGGAATGAGAATGATTAAAGTAGCAATTAATGGATTTGGAAGAATCGGAAGACTAGTATTTAGAATTATGGAGGAAGATCCTGCTTTTGAAGTAGTGGCAATTAATGACTTAACAGATGCAGAACAATTAGCTTATTTATTAAAATATGATACTTCTCATAGATGTTATCGTGTTGATGAAATAACTTATGATGAAGATGAAATTATTGTAGGTGGAAGACATATTAAAGTTTATGCTGAAACTGATCCCGCTAATTTACCTTGGGCTGAATTAGGAATTGATCAAGTGTTTGAATGTACTGGTAAATTCACTGATAAAGAAAAAGCAGAAGCTCATGTTAGAGCTGGGGCAAAAAGAGTTATTATTTCCGCACCTGCTAAAGGTGATTTAAAGACTATTGTTTACAATGTAAATGAAGATACATTAGATGGAACTGAAACAGTTATTAGTGCAGCTAGTTGTACAACAAACTGTTTAGCACCTGTTGTTAACGTATTAGAAAAAAATATTGGTATTGAAAAAGGCTATATGACAACAGTTCATGCTTATACAAACGATCAAGCAACATTAGATATTGCTCATAAAAAAGGAATTAACGCTAGACGTGGTCGTGCATGTGCAGCGAATATCGTTCCATCATCAACTGGAGCTGCAAGTGCTTTAGGACTTGTTATTCCATCTGTAAAAGGAAAATTAGATGGTGGCGCATTACGTGTTCCAACTACTACAGGTTCAGTTGTAGACTTAACTTTAGAGTTAAAGAGAAATGTAACTGCTGAAGAAATTAATGATTTACTAAAAGCTAATACAAACGAAACATTGGGATTTACTATGGATCCAATTGTATCAAGTGATATTATTGGTTCTCATTTAGGAGCTTTAGTTGACGGTCAGTTAACAAAAGTATTAGAGGTTGATGGTAAACAATTAGTTAAAGTTGTTGCTTGGTATGATAACGAAATGGGCTATAGTACTCAAATGGTTAGAACAGCTAAATATTTAGGACAATTTTAAAATACTCTTATGAGTATTTTTTTTTATCTAACTATGTTATAATTATTGTTGTAATAGGAGTGATAAAAAATGTATTTTGTATTGTTATTTTTATCTATCTTACCAGTTTATTTATTAGGAACTTACATTTATAAAAATGATTTTGATAAAGAGCCAACAAAACTAATATTTAAATTATTTTTCTTTGGGATTGGTTCAGCTTTTTTAACTATCTTAATAACAAAGTTTTTAATATTAGCAGTTCCAATGTTTGGTTATGAAACAACTTCTTTAGATCCTATAAGTTTAATTCCTTATACATTTATTGGAGTAGCTTTAGTTGAGGAATTTTCAAAATGGATATTTGTCTACACGACTACATATCGTGTAAGTGATTTTAATCACGCTTACGATGCAATTGTTTATTCTGTATTTGTAGCACTTGGATTTGCTTGTATCGAAAATGTTTTATATGTGTTCGGCACATATGAAATTAGTACAGCAGTAACTAGAGCATTATTAGCTGTTCCTGGACATGTTGCCGATGGAATATTTATGGGCTATTTTTTAGCATTAGCTAAAATTAGTGAGACAAATGGTAATTTAGAATTATCAAAAAAGAATAAATTAAAAAGTATTATAATTCCAGTAATTGCTCATGGTATTTATGATTATTTATTATTTGTTAGCCCATTTTTCAGTATATCAATTCTATTTTTCTTTATATTTGTATATTTTATTTTTAATAAAGCTTTAGATTTAGTTGCACAAATGAAGAAACTTAGAATGACTATTGCACATACTTTTAATAATGGTATAACTGGAACATATAATACCAATACTAGAGTAGATTACAATTACAATAGCCAGTTATTTACTAATCCAAACGTTATTGCTAATTATTGTGAAGTTTGTGGGGCTAGAAGAAAAGGTAATTTTTGTAGTAATTGTGGGAAAAAGTATATTTAAAAAATTCATATAAAAACTTGACAAACATATAAATTTAATATATAATCTATGTCGTATGAAAAAAAGGAAAGCGATGTATCCACATCCACCTGATTGCTAGAGCAATAGGTTAGAAGCCAAATAATATATTAAATATTATAATGCTTATGAAGTGGATACGCCTAGTATGCACTTTTTTCATGGTATAAGATACCGTTGTATGAATGAGTAATGGAGGTGTTTGTTATCGCAAACAAAGAAAGAGATTTGTTTATTAATGAACAAATACGTGCAAAAGAAGTAATGGTTATCGGGCCTAATGGTGAACAATTAGGTATAAAAAACATCAAGGATGCTTTGACTCTATCTAATTATGCTGGATTTGACCTTGTTTTAATTAATCAAAATGGTAATCCACCTGTTTGCAAAATAATGGATTATAATAAATTTAAATATGAAAACAAGAAAAAGCAAAAAGAAAATCAAAAGAAACAAAGAGAAAATAATTTAGAGCTTAAAGAGTATCGATTATCTGTATATATTGATGTTCATGACTTTAATACAAGAGTTATTCAAGCTAAAAAATATCTTGAAAAAGGTCATCGAATTAAGGCCTCAATACGTTTTAAAGGGCGTGAAATGGCTCATACAGATTTAGGAAGAGATGTGTTAATTCGTTATTATGAAGCGTTAAATGATTGCGCTGACATTGAACAAAAACCACTACTAGAAGGTCGTAGTATGACGATGATACTTATGCCAAAAAAAGAGAAATAGGAGGATTTATGCCAAAGAATAAATTAAAAACACATAAGGGTACAAAAAAAGTATTAAATGTTCGTGATGGTGGCTCAATTAAGATTGGACATCCAGGAACTAGACATAATACTGGAAAGAAAAATGCTGCTTCAAATAGAAGCGGAAGAACTGCATCAGCACTAAGTAAAGCAGATGCTAACAGATTTAAAAAAGTAACTATTTAGTATTAAGGAGGAAATTAAATGGCAAGAGTTAAAGGTGGAACAATCCATGCAGCTAGAAGAAAAAAAGTTTTAAAACTAGCTAAGGGTTATTTCGGAAGTAAACATAAATTATATAAAACCGCAAAAGAACAAGTAATGCATTCTTTAAAATATGCATACAGAGACAGAAGACAAACTAAGAGAAATATGAGAAAATTATGGATTACTCGTATTAATGCAGCTTGTCGCATGAATGAAATCAGTTATTCAAGATTTATTGATGGATTAAATAAAGCAGAAGTAACTATTAATAGAAAGATGTTAAGCGAAATTGCTATTAGTAATCCAGAAGCATTTACTAAGTTAGTAAATGTTGCTAAAGATGCTTTAGCTGGAAGTTTAACAAAAAAAGTTAAAGAAGTAAAAACTACTGCTAAAAAAGAAGAAAACAAAGAAACTGAAGATTTATCAAAGAAAACTGTTGCAGAATTAAAAGAAATGGCTAAAGAAGCTGGAATCGAAGGATATACATCAATGAAGAAAGCTGATTTAGTTGCAGCTTTACAATAATTTCAAATTGTTAACTGTTAGTTAACAATTTTTTTGTTTGACCAATGTTGTTAAATAGTATATAATAATTGCATAAAAAGGAGGAATCTTATGAAGGTGATATTGAGTACTGAAATGGCATGTTTAATATATGATATGTTGTTTGAACAATACAATATTCCTAAAAAATCATTATTTGATTCAACATATCGTGAATTTGATTCAGAAGATTTGGCAAAAATACAATATTTGGAATTAATCAATTTTACTAGCATAGCTGATCTTGTCCATTTTCCTAATTTAAAAAAATTATATATAAGAGGTAAATCATATAATGATATATTGCCTGAATTTGATGTAGCAGAGTCTCCTATATTAAATCATATTACAAATTTTACACCATTATCATCTTTAACGTCATTAGAGGAGTTAACAATTGAAAATGATTTAAATATAGAAGAGTTAGATTTAAGCAATCTAAAACAGTTAAATACATTAATTGTTGTTAATAATCCTGTTTTAAAAGAAGTAAAGGGATTAGATGATTTAGAACATTTGTCTTTTGTTTTGATGTATGGTAATGCAATTACTACAACGATAGATATTGAAAAATATGCATACAATACTAGATTAACTGATACTAA
This sequence comes from uncultured Bacilli bacterium, assembly GCA_944350495.1. Lineage (GTDB taxonomy): Bacteria > Bacillota_I > Bacilli_A > RF39 > UBA660 > UBA5578. The sequence continues at coordinate 248,577 of CALVOZ010000001.1, read as the reverse complement.
TATTCTTGATATGAGTATGTATTTGCCGATGATTGATTATTCTAGAGCAGGCGCTAAAAAACTAAAAGATTTAGAAATAGCGGGAAATTCAAAAGTTAAATTTGCTGAAAAAAGTGGTTTTTTAGATTTTACAAAAGTAAATCCACAAAATTTATCAGATATGTTTATAAAATTAGATACGATGTTTAAAAGAAGCAATGCTTATAGTTTGAGAGATGAAGAAAAGGTTAGTTATGTATTTACATATTTGCTAAAGAATATAAATTTTTCTAAAGCATCAATAGAGAAAAGGGATATGGATTATACCAACGCATTAGCTAAGTATGAAACGATACCTAAACAATTAATTCCATCTTTAGCAAGTATTCATAGTGGATATCGTACATATTATTTCAAATCTGGAAACTGTGAAGGCTTTGTTAATCTAATGGTATTTATGCTTAGGATGTTAGGAATTGAAGCTTATGATGTACATTGTCATGATATGCGTTCATTAGCTTCTTTTGGTTCAAATCATGCAATTGTAAGGGTCCATATTAATGGGAAAATATATTATTGTGATCCAACCTTTGATCGTAAAAATGCCTTTAATTATCTATTAGTTGATTATGAAACAATAAGTAGGTATCATCAATTAGATTCTTTTGAGCATCAACTAAATTTAAAACAAAAGAGAGTAGGTATGTATGCTATTTAATATAATTAATGATAAAGATTCTTATGATTTTAGTGAATTTCCAACACTAAAAAAAGTTTTAGACGGTTTGGGTCAAGAAAAAATTAATGAGTTATCTAAAATTTTACAACAAATGAAAAAAGAAACACTATATAAGGGATTAGTACATGGTCAATATCATAGTGAAAAAGTACTAATGTTTACATATTTGTTGGCTAACGAGTTAAATTTAGAAGAACCATATCGTACAATTTTATTTGATGCAGCTCTTTATCATGATACAGGAAGAACGGATAATAGTGAAAATTCAATGCATGGTTTAGCATCCGCTGATAATATTGAAAAAATAGTTGGAGATAATCCACTTTACCAAGATAAATATTATTTACTGCTATTAAAAGCTATTATTGATGCACATAGTCGAATTGATAAGCAAGAGACGGCTTCATTTGTAGATTTTGCTGATAAATTAGATTTACTTGATGAAAAATTTGAATTAACACCTGCATTGGAAAACTATTTAGTTTATTATTACAAATTAGCTCGATTATTAAAAGATGCTGATGCCTTAGATCGAAAACGTTTTGGTGATGCTGGTTTTGAATCATTAAATCCCCGTTATCTAAGATTTGATGAAGCTAAACAACTTGTTCAATTTGCTGAAGAATTAAATGCTTTTTATTATGAATTAATGAAAATTAATTACCCTGAAGTAAATGAGGATAATATTAAAGGTGCACCTTGTGTACATAGTGTTGGCTTTGATTTCTTTAAAATTAATAGTGTATTAAAACACGGAATATTATCACAAGAAGAAATGAAAAAAAGACAACTAAAAGTTCCACGAAACTTTGCTGGTGGAAATTTTGATAGATGGATATCAGTAGTCGATATTGAATTATTAAAAAGGCATGCAACTGCTGCTAGGGAATTTATTGAACGCGGTGTGACTTTTGTTTGTGAAAATGTTAAAATGCATGAGCCAAGTCCTGCATACTCCAGAGAAGAAGCTATTGTAACTGGAATGCCATGGAATAAATCTAATCATGAAGATGAAAGGTATGTAAAAAATAGAATAGCACCAGAAAAATTTATAGCAATTAATATTCCGTTTAATTATGTACATAAAAGTATCTTAGACACTGCTAAGCCAAGCGATAAAAAAGGAGCTGGCGTATATCGCATGATTTATATTTATAATTCATTGGATATTAAAATGATTAAGCAAAGAGTACTTTATTATAAAGAAAAAACTCAGACACCTGATGATTCCCCTTATTGGTTAATTATTAAGGAACAATTATATGCTTATGAGCGTGTTTTAATAGAAAGAGATTTGTATGGCAGAGATGGAATTGCCGAACAATTAACTCCTATTTTAGATATTATTAATAGTAATATTGGAAAGATGATATATTCTTATTATTATCCGCTTATTGGTAGTGGTGGCGGTGATATTACTGTTAGTGATGTAGTAGAGTATGAATTAAGTAAAAATTATAACTTAAGATACAATGCTTGTAATACACCTGATGGGTTAACATTCTTCTTAGAACCAATTACAAATACAATTGGACAAAAACAACTATAGAAAGAATTCTTTATGAATTCTTTTTTGTATGATATAATTAAAATGGAGGAAGTTATGAAGAATAAATTTATAAAATTATTTTTAGTGTTAACTATATTAGTTGTATTTGTTGGTTGCGGAAAAACAAATGAAGAAATAAAAGATGAACCGAAAGTTGAAGTAAATAATAATGATGCATTAATATGGGAAGTTAAATCAGATACGGCAACTGTTTATTTAGTAGGATCAATTCATGTGGCAGATGATAAAACATATCCATTACAAGAAAAAATATTAGATGCTTATGAGTTATCAGATGCAATAGCAGTAGAATGTGATGTTACTAATATTAGCCCTGAGATAACTGAGAAAATGTCTGAAGAAATGGTTTATACTGATGGAACTACAATTAAAGATCATATTTCAGAAGAAACATATAATTTATTGGTCGATTATGTGAAAAAATATGGAATTTCATATTTTAATGAAGAAACTATAGATCTTTTATTGATGTTTAAACCATGGGCAATTGATTCGCTATTGAGCGATGATATGATTGCTGAATCTGGCTTAGATAGTGAAAATGGTATAGATATGTATTTTATTAATAAAGCTAAGGAAGATGGTAAAGGTATTATTGAGGTTGAATCAGTTGAATTTCAAATGAATATGCTTATGAATTTTTCTCCAGAAATACAGGAATTTACTTTAAAAAATAATTTAAAAACTGATAAAGATACTGGGGCACAAACACTAAAATTAATGCTAGAATTATGGGAAAAAGGAAATGTTGAAGCTTTTGAAATATTGTTAAATGATGATACAGCTAATTTAATGAATACTATGACTGAAGCAGAAAAAAAATTATATGAAGAATATAATAAAGTTATGATTGATGATAGAAATATAGGTATGACTGATAAAATTGAAGAGTTGTTAAAAGGCGACCAGGATGTACTATACATTGTTGGAAGTGCTCATTATTTCGGTGATAAAGGTATAATTAATTTATTACAAAATCGCGGATATACAGTAGAAAAAAAATAAATATTAAGAGTGCCAATAAGGCACTTTTTTTGATATAATATTATTATACTAAGGAGTGGTTTGATGGAAGCAATTATTATATTGTTATTAATCATAGTTATTATTTGTTGGGCTTGCTATCGTAGAAAATTAGTTAAAGCTACGTATGGTATTGCCTCATTAGACATTTTTCTAAGAATTGTAAATTTTATTTCACGTAATATTGGTAGTAATGATATATCTGAGTTTTTAGCAAATTTTCCAAATGGAATATTAGTGGTAGCAGATAAATATTTAGATGGATTTTTCTATGCGGTTATAGCTTGGGCATTTGTATTTTTAATGACACATTTTTTTGTATTAACAGTGCGATTATTTTTTAAAAAATAGGTGATTTATGTTAAATGAATTAATTAAATTAGAACCAGATTTTAATGTAAGCGTTTTTCATTCTAAAGTTAGTAACATATTTGTACTTATGATGAATTCTATTATGTTTAAAGATACATCACGAGTATATTCCTCATTAAGTACTAATATGCGAACTAAAATAGTAGAAATTTTAAATAATTTGGCAAGTAAAAATTTAATTCAAATGTATGATGAATTAAATGTTAAAAGTGTGTCTATAACAAATGTCAATATTATGGAAGATAAATTTGTCGTGCAGGTGCTATTAGTTTCTAGGGCTTTAGATTATTGTTTAGATGAGCAAACTAAAAAATTAGTTTGCGGTAATAATCAATCACGTACTGAAAAAACTAATTATTTGACTTTTGAATTAAAGAGAAATCATCTTAAAATAGGAAATGCTGCACATTGCCCAAATTGTGGCGCCAGTATAGATTTTAATTATACAGGATTATGTACATACTGTAATGCTCAAATAAATAAGTCTGAATACGATTGGATATTAACTGAATGGATTAGTAATTAGGTATTTATATGAATAAGAAAAATGCATTATTATTTATTTTAGGAATAATTACTATTATGGGGATATTATTATCTCAAAATCCCAATTATAATTTTTCACTGTTAGCTAACGATTCTGGATTTGATACTAGTTATGATAGTGGTGGTAGTGGGGGAGATGGTGATGCTGGTTCAATAATATATTTAATATATTTATTTATTGAATATCCAATCCCTACATCAATTGTAATTATAATATTTATAATTATAAATATTCAAGAAAAGAAGAAAAGAAGAACTTATGATAATAATTTAAATTATCAGACTATTGAGAAAGCATATGCAGGTTCACCAAATGTAGAATTATTAAAATCTGCTTACTATATTTTCTATGAAACTCAAATGGCTTGGATGAATTTTGACTATAAACGTTTAAGAGAATTGGTATCTGATGAGTTATATAATACATACTATAATCAATTAGAAACTTTAAAACTTAAAGGGCAGCGAAATGTTATGGAAGGTTTTAATTTACAATATATTAAATTACTTAGTACTAAAGAAGAAAATGGTGTAATTGAGTATTGTATTGAATTAAAAGTATCATTATATGATTATCTTGTTGATGCTAATGGCGTTACAGTAAGAGGAAGTAATTCAAGGTATCATGCCATGACCTATTTATTAACTTTTGCATCAAGTACTAAAAAGTTAGAATTATGTCCTAATTGTAATGCTCCGCTTCCAGAGACATCAGTATGTAGTTATTGTCATTCCCATGTACAAGGATTAAGAGAATTTAGATTAGTAAAAAAGATTAATGTTAAACAACAAAGTGTAGAATAATATTTATTCTACTTTTTTGTTTTCAAAAACATTTGTTTGTGTTATAATGAGATAGGTGATAATATGTACGAGTATATGAATGGTAAAATTACAGAGATAGATAGTACTTATATTGTATTGGAAGTAGCTGGTATTGGTTATTTAATCAATGTTGGTAACCCATATTCTTATTCAATTGGAGAAGATACTAAAGTTTATATTTATCAACATATTCGTGAAGATGAAAACACATTATACGGTTTTCATAGTTTAGAAGAAAAACAGTTTTTCTTAAAATTAATTGATGTAAAAGGTTTAGGATGTAAGATGGCATTACCTATTTTGGCAACCGGTTCTATTAATGGTGTAATTGATGCTATCGAAAGAGAAAATGTTTTATATTTAAAAAAATTTCCTAAAATTGGTGATAAAGTAGCTAAACAAATAATATTGGATTTAAAAGGTAAATTAAATGCTTCAGCATCTAGTGCCCCAATTGATAACTATGATGAATTGATTGAAGTTTTACAAGGTTTAGGCTATAAATTGCCTGATATTAAAAAAGTGTTACCAAATATTAAAACAGATACTAGTATTGAAGAACAAATTAAAGACGCTTTAAAATTAATGTTAAAATAAATATAAAGATTAGAATTAAAATTTAATGTTATTAATTTTTTGAGTGAGGTGAATATTATGGATGAGAGGTTAACGACGGCTGAAAAATTAAATGAAGACAGTTTCGAGAAAAGCATAAGACCAGAAAGCCTTGATGAATATATTGGGCAAACAGAAGTTAAAGAAAATTTGAGTATATTTATTAAAGCCGCAAAAATGCGTAAAGAACCTTTAGATCATGTATTGTTATATGGCCCACCAGGTTTAGGGAAAACAACGCTATCTTATATCATTGCTAATGAGCTTGGGAGTAATATTAAAACAACCAGTGGACCTTCGATTGAGAAGAGTGGTGATTTAGCTGCTGTTCTTTCTAGTTTGGAACCAGGGGATGTTTTGTTTATTGATGAGATTCATCGTATTCCACGTTTTATTGAAGAAATATTATATTCGGCAATGGAAGACTTTACACTTGATATTATCGTTGGAAGTGATTCAAACAGCCGTAATATAAGGATTGATCTGCCACCATTTACACTTGTTGGAGCGACAACTAGAGCAGGTGATTTAACAGGACCTTTACGTGACCGTTTTGGAATTATCAATAAGCTTAATTATTATACGGAAGAAGAACTTATGATGATTGCTAAAAGAACTAGTAAAGTGTTAGATGTTAACATTGATGAAGATGCTGCTTATGAACTTGCTAGACGTAGTCGTGGTACGCCTAGAATTGCTAATAGATTATTCAAACGTGTTCGTGATTTTGCTTTAGTTATGGGGAATGGTAATATTGATCTAGAGATTACGAAATTAGCCCTTGATAGATTAAAAGTTGATAGTTTAGGTCTAGACAATACTGACTATAATTTATTAAAGTCTATTATTGAAAAATTTAATGGTGGTCCAGTAGGAATTGAAGCTATTGCATCATCTATTGGGGAAGAACAAACAACAATTGAAGATGTATATGAACCATACCTTTTACAAACTGGTTTATTGAAGCGTACTAGTCGCGGTAGAATGGTTACTAAAAAAGCTTATGAACACTTAGGTATTCCATATCCTGAAAAATAGAGAAGTATTTGTTAATACTTTTCTTTTTTGTCTATATATGGTATAATTCATGTATAGAAATTGAGGTTTTTTATGTTTATAGGGAAGTATGATAAATCAGTAATAGTAACTTTTTTAGGAACTCTTTCAGCAATGATTGGTATCTATTTTATTTTGGGTTATGCAGAACCTAAATTAACTGCATCAATTATTTGTTTAATGATTGCTGGTATTTGTGATATGTTTGATGGAAAAGTTGCAAGAATGTGTAAAAATCGGACTGAAGAAGATATGGAATATGGTATTCAATTGGATTCATTAGCTGATATGATTTCATTTATTGCTTTCCCAATTGTTACATTATTTGGAGTTAGTAAGTATTTTGATATTGGATTACAACCAATCGTAACTGTTATTTGCGTTACATTGTTTACAATTGGAGGAATTAGCAGATTAGCTTATTTTAATTTAACTGCTACTAAAAGTGAACCGGTAAAATATTATACAGGATTACCAGTAACAACTACAGCAATGATTTTCCCATTAGTATATATATTTCGCTATATATTGCCTGAACAAGTATTCGCTAGTGTCTATCTTGGAGTATTTGTTTTGGTAGCATTCTTATTTGTTTTTAAGTTTAAAATTAAAAAACCAAAGAAAAATGTATGGTATGTTACATGCTGTGTAGCAGCAGCTATTATGGCATCTGTTTTATTATATATGAGGTTTATGCATTAGTATGATTTACGATAGAAATAATCGAAAATATATTGAAGAACAAACAAATTCTGCTCTATCACTTTTATATAACAATGTGATAGGGAGAATTTTTTTGCTATTATTGACTAGAAGATGGATGAACAATATTGGTTCACTATATTTAAAAAGTTCTTTATCTAAGCATCGAATTATGAGAATGATTAAAACTTATAAGATAGATTTAAATGAATATGAAAAAAAAGAATATCAATCTTTTAATCAATTTTTTATGCGCAAAAAGAAAAATCCTCAAAAGATGTTAACTAAAACGCAAAAAGCTTTTGTTGCGCCAGCAGAGTCGTTATTAACAGTTTATAGAATAGATGACGACACATGTTTAAACATAAAGAACAGTAAATATACAATTGAAGAATTATTACGAGATAAAAAGTTAGCGACTAAATATAAAGGTGGGTATTGTTTTATTTATCGCTTATGTGTCAATAATTATCACTATTATTATTATGTTGACAATGCTGATGTTATATCTACAAAAAAAATAGATGGTGTTTTGCACACTGTTCAACCAATTGCTTTTAAAAAATATAAAGTTTTTTCTGAAAATTCCCGTGAATATAGTATTTTAAAAACTGATAATTTTGGAACAATTGTTCAAATGGAAATAGGAGCAATGTTAGTAGGTAAAATATGTAATAATAATGTAAAAAAAGTTAAACGTGGTGAAGAAAAAGGCCATTTCGAATTTGGTGGTTCAACTGTTGTTGTCCTAGTTGAAAAAGATAAAGTAAAGGTCGATGATGATATATTAGAAAATTCAGCTAAAGATATTGAAACAAAAGTATCATTATTTGAAACTGTAGGAAGAAAGATGTGATAATATGGTATTTAGAAAAGCAGTTTTAATTATTCATGGATTTGCCGGCGGAGTATATGATGAAGAACCATTGCAATACGAATTAAATCATAATTGGAAATTAGATGTTTATAATTATACTTTGCCAGGACATGAGTGCAATTTAACACGTGATGTTACTAATGCTGAATGGCTTAAATCAGTTGATGAACATATTGAATTTTTAATTAATAAGGGATATCATAGTATTTATGTCGTTGGACATAGTATGGGTGGTATTTTAGCAGCCTATGCGGCAGTTAAATATAAAGAAGTAAAAAAGGCAGTTTTAGCAGCACCGGCTTTTCAATACTTAGATGAAGATAGTAAACTAACTGATAAGTTTGATACACTTATAAAAAAAGGCCCAAGTATTATAAAAACTTATAAAGGAAAAGAAATAATATCAAGAATGTTAAAAGTATCTGTTCCTTTGTTGTTAGAATTTGCTAAACTAGTTGAGAATTCACAGGGGTTGCCAAGTAAATTAGAGAAACCAGTTTTAATTATTCAAGGTACTGCTGATGATATTGTGCCACAAACTAGTTCAGAATTTGTTTATGACAATGTTAAAGGTAAAAAATGGTTATTATATTTAGATGATGTAAGTCATGAAATATTTCATAGCTCAAAATCTAATGTTGTAAATAAAGAAATAGAAAAATTCCTTTTAAAAAGAAATTATAAAGAAGATAAAATTAGAAGATTGTAGTAAGAGGGGGACTTAGATGCGTACAGATGATTTTGATTTCTTCTTACCAGAAGAATTAATAGCACAAACACCGTTAGATAAGAGAGATGATTCTAGGTTATTAGTTTTAAATAAAAATGATGGTTCAATTGAACATAAACATTTTACAGATATTATAGATTATTTGCATGAAGGTGATGTTTTAGTACTTAATGATACTAAAGTAATACCAGCAAGATTATATGGTGTCAAAGAAGATACTGGAGCGGTAATTGAAATATTAATGCTTAAAGATTTAGGTAATAATAAATGGGAATGTTTAACAAAACCAGCTAAAAGAGTAAAGTTAGATACAGTTATTAAATTTTCTGATAAATTAAGTGCTAAATGTATAAGAGTAGGTGAAGAGGGTATTAGAGAGTTTGAACTAATTTATAATGGTATTTTGTATGAAATACTAGATGAATTAGGGGAGATGCCATTGCCTCCATATATTCATGAAAAATTAGCAGATAAAGATAGATATCAAACCGTATATGCTAAAAATCTTGGAAGTGCAGCTGCACCTACTGCTGGTTTACATTTTACAGAAGATTTATTAGAGAAAATAGAATCAAAAGGCGTAGAAGTATTATATATAACATTACATGTTGGACTAGGTACTTTTAGACCTGTTAATGTCGAAGATGTTACTAAGCATAAAATGCATAGTGAATATTATCAAATGAGTAAAGAAGTTGCTGATAGATTAAATAAAGCTAAGCGCGAACATCGAAGAATTATTAGTGTTGGAACCACTTCAACAAGAACATTGGAGACTGTTATGGAGTTGTATGGAGAGTTTAAGGAATGTTGTGGTAATACTGAGATATTCATCTATCCTGGATTTGAATTTAGAGCAATAGATGCCTTAATTACAAATTTTCATTTGCCAAAATCAACATTAATTATGCTAATTAGTGCTTTTGCAACTAAAGATTATGTTATGAAAGCATATGCCGAAGCTGTCGAGAAAAAATATCGCTTTTTCTCATTTGGCGATAGTATGTTTATAAATAATGAAAGTAGTAAAAAGTCTAACTAATTAGTTAGGCTTTTCTTGTAATTGGGTGAGGTTGTATGGAGAAAGTTTTAAAGGAATATTGTGATATATTGTATTCACAAATGCCTATATTTTTTAAATATCTAAATGTAATTAGAGTATATTCTATGTATATTATTCAAATTAGTGATAATTTGAATGAAAAAATATCATTAATAAATTATTATGAAACTGATTTCGATGCATTAAGTTCAATTGAAATAGCTAAACAGTTAGTTGGTCAAATTGATAATAGTTTAGTTTCTGAGTTAGATAGATGTATTCAAAATGGAACTATAGATATTAATGGTGATGAAGGCATAATTTCATGTTTGACAGTGACGAATGGACACCCGGACATAACAATTAGAAGAACTAATACAATCGAAGATGTCTTTAGTATTATTCATGAATTTTTTCACTATATTCATATTAAACAGTTTGATAATAATATTACTGATCAAAATTGGTATTTTTTTACTGAATGCTTTGCAATGATAGGCGAGTTATACACAATATTTATAGCTTTACAAATAGATGTTTTACATAATGATACTATAGAATATTTAAAGAAATATTTTCAAGCCTTATCATCACAAGCTAATGATACTTTGTTAACCTCTACAATTTTAGAAGTTTATGATCAAGAACAGGGAATTAGTGAAAAAAATTTTGAAGATTATATTGCGCGTAATAATTTATCTAAAGATTTTATGCAGTTTGCTCAGGTTATCAACGATTTAGATGACTTTACTTTTCATGATAGTTCTACTTATACTTTTGGCTTTTTTATTGCTTTAAAAATATCTGAACGAATGATTAAAGATGAAAAATATAAAGATAAAGTGTATTATCTTTTAACTCATATTAGGGATTATGATTTAGAAACATTATTGTTATATTTAGAAATTGACGCTATAATTAATGATGAAGAATATATATATGATACTGCAAATTTTGCTTTAGATTTTAGTGAAGGTATTTTTAATAATGAATCTAAAAGATTATGTTTAGAAAAGAGGTAATTATGGTAATTGTAATAACTGGCCCCACTGCGGTTGGAAAGACTAAAATGAGTATTGAATTAGCTAAATGTTTCAATGGCGAAATTATTAATGCGGATAGCACTCAAGTATATTGTAAAATGAATATTGGTACTGCCAAAGTTACTGAAGAAGAAAAGGAAAAAATCCCTCATCATTTATTTGATATTAAAGATGTTACTGAAGAATATACAGTATATGATTATCAAAAAGATTGTAGAGCTTGTATTGAAGATATTATCAGTAGAGGCAAAACTCCAATCTTAGTAGGAGGTACTGGCTTATATATAAAAGCTGCCTTATATGACTACAATTTTAATTTAGAAAATCAAACGTATAATTATGATGAATATAGCAATGAAGAATTATATGATATGTTAATACAAGTTGACCCAAATAGTGATATTCATATTAACAATCGTAAAAGAGTTGAGCGTGCTATTACATATTATCGTAATCATAATAAACCAATGAGCAGTAATCAAAAAAGTGATAATTTATTATATGATTCTTTATTTATTGGTTTAACAACTGATCGAACAATTTTATATGAACGTATTAACAAACGTGTGGATAAGATGGTTGAAGATGGCTTAATTGAAGAAGCTAAGTACTTCTATGATTTAAAAATTAATTCTAGGGCTATTATGACTCCGATTTGTTATAAAGAATTATTTATGTATTTTGATGGAACTATTTCTTTAAATGAAGCATTAGACTTAATTAGACAAAGAAGTAGAAAATATGCAAAAAGACAATATACTTGGTTTAATCATCAATTAGATGTTAAATGGTTTACTGTAGATTTTATTAATTTTAATAATACCGTAAAAAAGGTAAAAGAAGAAATAATAAAAAAGACATGTTGATATGTCTTTTTTTATAACATCGCTAATAATTGAATTGTTATTAAGATACCATTATGAATTGTATGTAAAGAAATTGGGACAAAAATATTATCTGATTTAACTAAAGTATAAGCAAATACTAAACCAGGAATACTATATGGTAGAAGATACAACCAGTCAGTCCATACATAGACATTTCCAAGTACGTGTAGTAGTCCAAAAGCAAATCCTGAGATTAAGATATAAACAATATTCATATTAGCAAAAATCTTTCTAAATGATAATCTAAATACTGATTCCTCTAATATTGGTGCAATGATTACACTAGCGATAAATGTATATAATGGCTGTATATTTAAAGTTTCCCTTACAGCTTCCTCATTAGGGGCAATTCCTGTTGCTACAATTTGAATTAAAGCATTACTTATAATCATTAAGCCTAAAGCTATAAACCAATATTTAATATATTCGCTTATATATTTTTTAAAATTACTAAAGAATTTAATAAAGTTATTTTTATAAGTTTGCCAAAATAGAAAAATTATTATTCCAATAATTATAAATTGATAACTTAATAAATAAATTGATATTTGCACATCATTCCATGCTTGATAATTGATATTTAAGCCTTTTAAAATAATTACATTCAAGTTAGTTAACATTGCAAAAAAGTAAATAAAAAGGCCTAATAAACCTTTAAGTATATCTTTTAATTGTTGATTTAGCATTTAATCACTTCCATCTAGTATTAATTATACCAAAATTTGTAAAAAAAATAATAAAAAAGTACCAAAATAAAATAAAGTGTGCTATAATATATGCAGTTCTACAGAGAGAAGAGTGGCATCAAACCACTCTTTAATATTTATTTAGGAGGAATTATGGATATTGTTAAAGAAGTAACCAATTTAATCAAGACAACTGTAGAAGACGCTGGATATATTTTAAGTGAAGTTGTTTATGAAAAAGAAGCTAGAACTAATTATTTGAGAGTTATAATCGACAAAAATGGAATTATTGAAGTTGATGATTGTGTAACTGTTAGTAAATTAATTGATCCACTACTAGATGAAGCTGACTTAATTGATGAATATTATATTTTAGATGTTTGTTCTAAAGAGAAGGGATGTGAATAAAATGAATAGCAAGGAATTTAAAAAAGCTTTAGATACAATTGTAAAAGAAAAGGATATTTCTGAAGATTATATTTTAGATGCTATGGAATTAGCACTTATAAGTGCGTATAAGAAAAATTATCATTCTTTAGCTAATGTTAGAGTTAATATTGATAGAGATACAGGTGATATTAAAGTATATTCATTTAAAACTGTAGTTTTAGATAAGGAACATAAAGTATCATTAGACGAAAATGACTACGATGATGACGATTCATTAGATGGAATAACTTCATTTGCCGACTTAGAAAATATGGAATTTGATGAAGATGAAGAAGAAGATAAATATGAACCATTTGTTTATGATGAGAGAATTCATATAACTTTAGAAGATGCACAAAAATTAGTTCCAGGTATTCAAGTTGGAGAAACAATTGAAGAAGAGGTTACACCAAAAGATTTTGGCCGTGTGGCTGCAGCAACGGCTAAGCAAGTAATCGTTCAAAAAATTAGAGAAGCTGAAAGAAATAATATTGCTACTGAATATGGCGATAAGACTGATGAAATGATTTCTGGTATAGTTGAAATGGAAGATGAAAAAAATTATTTCATTGATCTAGGAAAGACGCAAGGGTTATTACCTAAAACAGAAATTATTCCAGGTGAAGAAATTAAAATGGGCTCTCATATTAAAGCATATATTAATAAAGTAGATATTAATTCTAAAGGAGCTTTAATTCTATTAACACGTAAACATTACGGATTTGTTAAAAGATTATTTGAATTAGAAATACCAGAAATTAGTGAGGGAATTGTTTTAATATATAGTGTTGCAAGAGACCCAGGTAATCGTACTAAAATTGCTGTTTATTCTGAAAATAGTAATGTTGATCCAGTTGGAGCTTGTATTGGTGAAAAAGGTTCTAGAATTAATGCTATCATTAAAGAATTAAATGGTGAAAAAATTGATATTATTCCTTATAACAAAGATCAAACTACATTTATTGCTAATGCTTTAAGTCCAGCTAAAGATGTAAGAGTATTTATTACAGATGAGAAGAATAAAGAAGTGTTAGTAGTAGTTGATAATGAAAATCTTTCTTTAGCAATAGGTAAGAAAGGTGCAAATGTTCGTTTAGCATCTCGTTTAACTCATTATAAGTTAGATGTTAAAACATTTGACCAAGTTAAAGAAGCAGGAATTAATATATTACAATAATGAAAAAAATACCAGAGAGAACTTGTATTATTACTAAAGAAAAATTACCTAAAAGTGAGTTAATTAGAGTTGTTAGAACACCAGAATTTAATATTATTATTGATGAGACTGGGCGAGCTAATGGTCGAGGAGCTTACTTAAAGAAAGATTTAAAAGTGTTTGAACAGGCAAAAAAAACAAAAGCATTAAATAGACATTTAAATATTGAAGTACCAGATAGTATTTTTGATGAATTAGAAAAATTAGTTAAGTAGGTGGTTGAATGAAAAGGGAAGATTATTTATCATGGGACGAATACTTTGTAGCTATGGCTAAGCTAGCAGCTATGAGAAGTAAAGATCCTAATACACAGGTAGGATGTTGTATAGTTAGTCAAGATAATAGAATTTTATCAGTTGGCTATAATGGAGCACCTAACGGATATGATGATGACAAATTTCCATGGGGTAGAGAGGGTAATAGACTAGATACTAAATACATGTATGTTTGTCATTCGGAATTAAATGCATTATTGAATTATCGTGGAAATAATAATGATTTTGTTGGTGCTAGAATTTATGTTCACTATTTTCCATGTAATGAATGTGCAAAAGCAATAATTCAAGCAGGTATTAAAGAAGTTATTTATTATCATAATTATGATTATGATAATCATAGTGATGAGATGGAAGCTTCTATTAGAATGTTCAATGAGTGCGGAGTAACATATCGTAAATATCAACCAAAAGGAAAGAATGTATTATTGGAGTTGTAACTAATGGAAAAAGAATATATGGATAAAGCTTATGAACAGGCCAATCATTCTTCTTGCTTAAGGATTAAAGTAGGGGCTGTATTAGTAAAAGATGGAGAAATTATTGCTCAAGGATATAATAATATGGTCGGTGGTATTAATGATTGTGCTGAAGTAGGTTGTATTAGAGATACATTGCATATACCTAGTGGTACAAGAAGAGAAGTATGCAGAGCAATATGCGCCGAGCAAGTTGCAATCTCAGAAGCAGCTCGTAATGGTGTTGCTTTAGATGGAAGTATTGCTTATATTACAACATTCCCTTGCCACATATGTGCAAAATTATTAGTTAGTAGCGGTGTTAGAGAAATTGTTTATGACAATGACTATCCAGATAAACTATCAAAAGATTTTTTAGAAGAGGCAGGAACAATAGTAAGAAAAATTTAGAAAGAGGGTGTTTTATATGATGAGTGTATTAGAATACGCACAAGATGTAAATAAATCAGTCAGTGAAATATTAAGTCTATGTAAAAGTTTAAACATACCGGTAAGTGATGAAGAAGATTTATTGGATGAAGAAGCGATTACCGAATTAGATAATTTAATTGCTACACAACAAGATGATGAAGAGGATTTAGATTATCAAGATGAAATAGATGATCAAATCATTGAAAAAGAAAAGAGTAAAATTGAAAATTTAATGGGTAATAGTAAATCTAAAAAAGCAAATTCTATAAATTCAAAATCATCAAAAAAAGAATTAGCAAAAAAGAAAAAAGAAATATATAAGCATAAAGAGAAACTTATTAGTAATGCCCCTACAGAAAATAAAAATATAATTATATATAAAGATGGAATAACTATTGCGGGATTAGCAAAAGAATTAGGAGTTCAACCTGCTGAGTTAATCAAGAAATTGTTTAATTTAGGCGTATTGGCTACCGTAAATAATTCAATAGATTTTGATAATGCGGCAATACTTGTTATGGAATATAATAAAGAATTAAAAAGAGAAGAAAATAAAGATGAAAGCAAATTTGAGGAATTTGAAATAAATGATGATGAAGCAGATTTAATGAAAAGGCCTCCAGTTGTTACTATTATGGGACATGTTGACCATGGTAAGACAACTTTACTTGATACAATTCGTAAAACACAAGTAGCGTTAGGTGAAGCAGGAGGAATTACTCAAGCCATCAGTGCATATCAAGTTAAATATAAAGATGAAATAATTACTTTTATTGATACACCAGGACATGCGGCTTTTACAGAAATGCGTGCTAGAGGAGCTAGTATTACTGATATTATTATTATTATCGTAGCCGCAGATGACGGTGTTATGCCACAAACTAAAGAGGCCATTGACCATGCTAAGGCAGCTAATGTACCTATTTTAGTAGCTATTAATAAAATAGATAAACCAGGTGCTAATATTGAGAGAGTAATGACTGAATTAGCTGAGTATGGTTTAACTCCAGATGTATGGGGTGGCGATACAATATTCACTAATATTTCAGCTAAAACAGGTGAAGGCATTGATGCCTTACTTGAAAATATATTACTAGTTTCGGAAATGGAGAATTATCGTGCAAACCCTAATCGATATGCGATTGGTACCGTAGTAGAGGCTAGACTTGATAAACAAGTAGGTCCAGTTGTTACAGTATTAATTCAAAACGGTACTTTAAGATTAGGAGATCCTATTGTTGTTGGAACATCATTTGGTAAAATTCGTACTTTAAGAAATGATAAAGGTGAAGAAATTACTAAAGCATATCCATCCCAACCAGTAGAAATTACAGGTTTGAATGAAACACCAAAAGCAGGTGATAAATTTATGGCTTTTGAAACAGAAAAGCAAGCTCGAAGTATTGGTGAAGCACGTAAGAATGAAGAAAGAGAAGAACATAATAAATCAAAGAGTGTTTCTTTAGACGATTTATTTGCTAAAATTCAGGATGGTACTAAAGAAATAAATGTAATTATTAAAGCAGATGTTAATGGTAGTGCGGAAGCTGTAAAAAATTCATTAGAAAAAATTGAAGTAGATGGTGTTAGAGTTAAAGTATTGCGTAGTAGTGTAGGTGCTATTACCGAAAGTGATATTGTACTTGCTAGTGCTTCTTCAGCAATCATTATTGGATTTAATATTAGACCAACAAATAGTATCAAAGAATATGCTAAAGATAAAGGTGTTGAAATCCGCTTATATGACATAATTTATAAAGCTGTTGAAGAAATGGAAGCAGCCATGAAAGGTATGTTAGATCCTGAATATGAAGAAAAAGTATTAGGCAATGCGGAAATAAGACAATTATTTAAATTTTCTAAGGTTGGCATAATTGCTGGTTCTTATGTTGTAGAAGGCATAGTAAAAGCTAATGCTAAAGCCCGTGTTATCAGAGACGGTATACAAATTTATGATGGTTCTATAAATTCTTTACAAAGAGAAAAAGATAGTGTTAAGGAAGTTAAAAAAGGTTTAGAATGTGGTATTACAATATCTAATTTTAACGACTTAAAAGTAGGCGATATCATCGAAGTTTATGAGATGGTTGAAAAATCAAGAGCATAGTGGTGATGTATGAACAGTATTAAATTAGAGAGAATTAATAGTGCTA
Source organism: uncultured Bacilli bacterium (assembly GCA_944350495.1). Lineage (GTDB taxonomy): Bacteria > Bacillota_I > Bacilli_A > RF39 > UBA660 > UBA5578. The sequence goes on along the minus strand of CALVOZ010000001.1, from coordinate 230,922 downwards.
TAAAAAGAGAAATTAGCTATGTTTTAGCCAACGAAGTAAAAGATACAAATATTAAATTTGTCACAGTTACAGCTGTAAAAACAACTAATGATTTAAGTTATTGTAAAGTATATGTTACAATCTTAAAAGATGAATTAAGAACAGAAGCTTTAAAGGCATTAAAAAATGCTAAAGGTTTTATTCGTAAATCTTTAGCCACTAGAGTTGATATTAGACATATTCCACAATTGGAATTTGTTTATGATGAATCATTAGAATATGGTCAAAAAATAGAAGAAATAATAAAAGAAATCCATGAATAATCATGGATTTTATTTTGCTTCTAAATAAACATTTTCATTAAATTGATGCTCAATATTATCGTTATTTTTTAATTCTTTAGTACTGATTAAAAAATAGTCATGTAGTAAAATATCTTCTCCTGTATTAGTAACTGGATCATCCCAAGTGGCGTCTAGGTGTTTCCAAGTATCCATTTTAACTAAATTCCAAACGTGATTATTATCTGAAATTCGATAATTAGGAATATTTAGTCTATGAAGATAAATTGATAAAATATCACTATATCCACCGCATAAAGATTTTTTTTCATGTAATAATCCATAAGCTGTGTGAGTTTGACTATCTTTAAAGATTGGTGAATTCATATTGTCAGCTCTCTCTATATCATATTTAGTGTGATTAATTATATAATCATGAAAAGCTAAGATTTTATCTTGTTCATTGTTTTTATCTTTTTCGGTAACAGCAGTAATTTTATCTAATTCGCTATTTATATATTCTATTTCTTCTTTGGTGTATTGTTTTTCTAAGGTAACTGTTACTTTACCTAAACTATTAGTTGTAATTACAATATTCTTATAAGTGTAATATGGATGAACATAGTTATTGATATCAGATAAAATACTACTTCCATTTTCTGATATTAAATTATCAACATCGTTTAAACAATTTTTGTAATTCTCGTCACAATAAAAAGAAAAAGTGTCATTACCACTATCTAAAATAGTATATACAATATTTAAGATATGTTTATAATTTTTAGCAATAAAGTCATCGGTTATTTGCACAAATCCATAATCGATTTCTTTTGAATATTCGCCTTTAGTAATTTCAATAGTAGCATATTTATTATATATATAATTATTAACAATATAATTACTTATTTTTTTATAATTTATAATTGCAATAATAATAATTATTGTTACAGCTAGACTAAATAATTTTTTAAAAAATTTCATATCCTCACCATAATCATTTTATCATAAATGCAAAAAAAAAAGGAGTACATTACTCCATTGTATTAACTTTTTTTGTTAAACGAGCTTTATTTCTTGCACTTTTATTTTTGCTAGATACTCCGTTTTTAGTAGCTTTATCAATAGATTTAATAGCAGTTTTTAATGCAGCAGCTGCTTTTTCTTTATCGTTTTTAGCAACAGCTCTTTCAACGTTTTTCATAGCTGTTTTCATACTAGCTTCGTAGTTATTATTTGTTACTTCTCTCTTAGCGTCTATTAAGATTTTTTTCTCAGCATTTTTCATATTTGGCATATAAATTCACCTCCTGATTACGCATACATTCATATTTTAGCAAAAATCCTCTTAAAAAGCAAATAAAATAAGTAATTTTGTTAAAAATATTAATGGTGATTGTATGGAACATAATCTTAATTTAAAAAGAACTGATTTAGCTTTAGAACTTATTGAAGATAAAAATGTTGATGGAATTAAAACTAAAGAAGTAGTAATCGATGATATTCGGATAACTAATGTTTTAGTTAGTAGGAAAGGTAGTAAAATGATTAATTATAAACCAGGAAAATATATTACAATTGAATTCACTGATTTAAAAAATCCTAATTTACAAAATATAATTATTAAAGAGTTAAAAAAAATATTAAGAATAAAAAGTAAGGAAGAACACATTTTAATTATTGGACTAGGTAATGAACGATCTACCCCTGATGCTTTAGGGCCTTTAACAATCAATAACGTTATTGTTACTAATCATTTATATTCTATGGGAATTCAAGATAATACTTATCAAAGAGTATCAGCTTTTAATACAAATGTTATGGGTAAGACTGGTATTGAGTCTAGTGATATATTAACTAAGTTAGTCGAGTTATTAAAACCAGATAAAATAATTGTAATTGATTCTTTAGCTAGTTCTTCAATTGAACGTTTGAATAAAACTATTCAAATGACTGATACGGGAATTCATCCTGGTAGTGGAATAGGAAATAAACGTAAAGAAATAAGTAAAGATATTTTAGGTATTCCCGTAATTGCTCTAGGTGTTCCAACTGTTGTCGATGCTGCTACTATTGTGAGCGATACTTTAAATTTTATAACTAAACATTATATTTATATGAAGAATAATCTTAACAACCATAAATTAAAATTAATGACCAAGATAAACTACTTGAAAGAAGATGTATCTTTAAGTGATGAGGATAAGAAAAAAGTTTTAGGACTCATCGGTTGTTTAGATGAAAGTGACACAAAAAAACTGATTTACGAAGTTTTAAATCCAATTGATTATAATCTAATGGTAACGCCTAAGGAAATAGACTTTGTAATTCAAGAATTAAGCAGTCTTTTGGGTAATTCTTTAAATAAATTACTTCATAATCACATAATGTAAAGGGAAAGTATCAAAATAAATTTTAGGCGATTTTATTGACAAAAATTGCAATATTGTGATACGATTATATCGTATAAAAAGATAAGGTGGTGAAAATATGAAAATGAATAAGAAAGGGTTTACATTAATCGAATTATTAGCTGTTATTGTTATCTTAGCAGTTATTGCATTAATTGCTTCACCTATTATTTTAGGAATTATCGAGGATGCAAGAGAGTCTGCAAGGGTACGTTCTGTTGAACAATATGCTGATGCTATTCAAACAACAGTAACTACATATATGACTACAACTGCTGATGCAGGTGCAATCACTATTTGCGCAACATCAGCTGATACATGTGTTATCGATGCTTCACCAGAAGCTAAAGAAGGAACTATAGCAGCTACAGGTGCTCAAAAAGCTGTAACATATTCTGGTAGTGATGTAGTATGTGAAGATATAACATATGACCCAGCTAGTGGTAATGTTACATTAACAAAATGCCAAGTTGGTGCTTATACTGAAACAACATATTCAGGAAATATCAATGCTGGATTTACTGCTGACGCAAATTAATTATAATTATATTAATAAAAAGTTCAACGATTTAATGTTGAACTTTTTTATTTTATTTTTTATTTATTCATGATATAATACGTACGTAAAGGAGGGCTGGTGTTATGAAAAAGCCTGTTGTGGCACTTTTAGGGCGACCAAATGTAGGTAAGAGTACAATTTTTAATCGTATGGTTGGTAAAAAAATATCAATTATTGAAGATACACCAGGAATTACAAGAGATCGTATTTATGGAACGGTTGAATACCGTGATTATTGTTTTCATTTAATCGATACAGGTGGAATTGATTTAGAAGTTAATGCTTTTAATAATGAAATTAAAGTTCAAGCAGAGTTAGCAATTGATGAAGCAGATGTTATTGTATTTGTTGTTGACGGTAAAGAAGGCTTAACAGCAAATGACTTTGCTGTTCGTGATATGTTAGTTAAAAGTAATCGTAAGGTTATTGTAGCAATTAATAAGTGTGATAGTAGTAAAGTAAAAGATACGGAGTATGAATTTTACGAATTAGGATTTGACAAATATTTAAAAGTTAGTGGAGAACATAATTTAGGTATTGGAGAACTATTAGATGAAATAGTTACTAATTTTGAACCTATTGAAGAAGAGTATAAAGATATAGTTAAGTTCTCTATTATTGGTCGACCAAATGTTGGTAAAAGTAGTTTAGTTAATGCTCTTTTAAATGAAGAAAGAGTTATTGTAAGTGATGTTGCCGGTACTACTAGAGATGCTATTGATACGCAATTTACTTATCATGGAAAAGAATATGTTGTGATTGATACTGCAGGAATGCGTAAAAAAGGTAAAGTTTATGAAACAGTTGAACGTTATAGTTTATTACGTAGTATGAAAGCAATTGATAGATCTGACGTATGTTGTATTGTAATTAATGCAGAAGAAGGAATTGTTGAGCATGACAAACATATTGCTGGTTATGCACTAGAAGCTGGAAAAGCTGTAGTACTTGTAGTTAACAAGTGGGATACTGTAAATGATAAAGATTCAGCAATGCGTAAGTGGAAAAATGATATTGAGGCAAATTTTCAATTTATGAGTTTTGTTAATGTTGTGTTTCTTTCTGCAAAAACTAAGAAACGTATTCATACTTTAATGCCAGAAGTATTAAGGGCTTATGAAAATACTAGAAAAGAAATAAAAACTAGTTTATTAAACAATGTAATTACAGATGCGTATTCATTAAATTTACCACCATCATATAAAGGTAAGAGATTAAAAATATATTTTTCAACACAAGTATCAACTAACCCCCCAACATTTAATATTCAAGTTAATAGTAAAGGACTAATTCATTTCTCTTATGAAAGATATTTGGAAAATAAGATTAGAGAAGCTTTTGATTTCACTGGAACACCAATTGTATTACAATTTAAAAATAAAGGTGAACAATAAAAAATAAATTTTTATGAAGTAGAAAAATAAAACTAGACACATCTTTTTGTGTCTTTTTTTGTTGATTACTTATGCTCAATTGTTTTTTTCTATGTCATGTTTCTTATAACACATAATAATTTAATTCATATATTAAAGTAGGAGGTTATTATGGGATTTTCCGATAAATTATTTAATCGAATTGAGAAAAAAACTAATGTTAGTAAAGATGCAATTTTAGAATTGGCTCGTGAGTTGCAAGAAAATGATTTAAAAAATGAAAAAACATTACGAAATGTAATAAAAAAATTAGGTGAGATGACTGGAAGAGATGTACCAATTGAACAAGAAGATAAAATTGTCAATGCAGTTATTAATGATAAGGTACCAAATAACATAGATAAAATGTTTTAGATTGTAAAAAAATAGCACTTAAGGTATAATTAATACTAGGTGATGATATGAATAAACGAGGATTTACATTAGTAGAATTGATGGGCGTTTTAGTTATACTTGGTGTTTTATTAATATTTACGGTTCCAACGGTTACTAAAACTTTAAAAAATTCAGAAGAAAATGAAAAAGCAGAATATGATAACACTGTTTGTTTAGCTGTTAAAAGTTATGTTGAAATTAAAAGAGAAGTTTATCCATTTACAATTTCCTTAGGAGAGTTACGTGATGAAGGCTATTTATCTACTTCTTTAAAAAATCCAGAGACTGATTCGTTAGATGCCGATTCAGTTAGAGTTAAAATTAGTATGTCAAGTGGCAAAGCTGTTTGTACATATCAATAGGTCTTATGACCTTTTAGTTTGAAAAAAATATGATATTTGAGGAAAATTAATGGCAACAGAAATAGAATTAGATGAATTATTAGTTTTTGAAAAATGGTTTAATGGTGATGAATCAATATCGCAAGAAGATTTATATTTTTTATTTCAACTATTGAGACAAACAAAAGATTTGAAAGATAGTAAACATATTGCCAAAGAAGGTGACAACACTAAATTTGAAATGGTTTACATGCATATTAAACGTGTAGATGAAGGATTTTCTTTTAACGGTGCGGTTAGTAATGGCTCAGAAAATAGATGCATATCTGGTTTAATCACTAAAAAAGGAAAAAGCTATTATGTTTCTAGCTATATTGAACGCTTAGGCAATGGTATTTCACTAGATATAAAAAATTATCATGTCTACGATTCGTTTAAACAAATAAAAGATAATTGGTATCAAGAATCATTTTATGATGAATCTGCTGAATACCGCAAAGTGCATGGTGAATCAAAATTATATAAAGAAAAAATTGCAGGTATTGATTTAGAAGAATTTGACAAATTTAAAAAATATATAGGAAAACATCATAGTTTTTAATAATAAAAGTCGTTAGTTTATAACGGCTTTTTAATTGTTAAATTAATTAATATCTAGTATAATGAATAATAGGTGAATATATATGTGGAAAATAGGAAATGTGGAAATCCCTAATCGTGTTGTTTTAGCGCCTATGGCTGGTATTTGTAATAATGCTTATCGTACAATCATTAAAGAAATGGGTTGTGGATATATGATTGCTGAAATGGTAAGTGATAAGGCATTAATGTATGGAAGTAAAAAAACCCAAGAAATGTTATATATGACTGAGGAAGAAAGACCAATAGCTCAACAAATATTTGGTAGTGATGTTGAATCTTTTGTCATAGCAGCTAAATATGTTTTTGAAAATATGCGCCCAGATATTATTGATATTAATATGGGATGTCCTGTTCCCAAAGTAGCAGTTTCTGCACAAGCTGGAAGTGCACTTTTAAAAAATCCTGAGAAAGTATATGAAATAGTAAAAAGTGTAGTTGAAGCCGTACCTATTCCTGTTACTGTAAAAATAAGAAGTGGATGGGATGCTAATAGTATTAATGCGGTGGAAATTGCTCGCATTTGTGAAAAAGCAGGAGCACAAGCAATTACTGTGCATCCACGAACTAGAAATCAAGGATATAGTGGTAAAGCAGATTGGAGTATTATTCGTACTGTAAAACAATGTGTCTCTATTCCAGTAATAGGTAACGGTGATATATTAAGTTGTTTTGATGCTGAAAAAATGATTAAAGAAACTAATTGTGATGCAGTTATGATTGGTCGAGGTGTTTTAGGAAATCCCTGGTTAATTAAAGAATGTGTTGATTATTTAGAATATAGAAAATTACCACAAAAAAGAACGGTTATTGATATTGTTAATATGATTGAACATCACTTAGATAATTTGCTTAAAACGAAACCTTATAAAGTGGCAATATTAGAAATTAGAAGTCATATTGCTTGGTATTTAAAAGGTATGCATAATGGAAAGGAATTAAAACAAGAGATATTTAAAACAAATACTAAAGAAGAGATAATGAAACTATTAAGAGAATATGAACAAAGGGAGTTGAAATATGAAAGTAATACGGATTAAGGCTTTTTTAATCGATTTTTTAGTACTTCTTTTAGCGCTTACAATCATAAATTTAATTATTCCTAAATCTGATTATTTAAATATGCTAGAAATAGAACAAAATTCTATAATGGAAGATTATATGTCAGGAAGAATAAGCTTTGATAGCTACGTTAGCAATTATGGAAATTTATATTATGAGGGAATGTTAGAACAACAATTAAATTATTCACTCTATTTTATATTTATGCTTATGTATTTTGTTATTATTCCTTTTATTTATAAAGGTAGAACTTTAGGATGTTATTTGTGCCATGTCCAAATTGAACGGTTTGATCAAGGAAAACTTTATATGTGGCAATTATTAGTTAGATATTCTATTGTCTTTGGTATTAGTTATATCTTTTTAAGTAATGTTTTATTATTAATCTTACCAAGTAAATATTATTTCAGTGTTGTAAGTATTCTAGCGATATTTCAATTCGTATTATCTTTTTTTAGTGCAGCAACAGTTATATTTAGAAAAGAAAAAAGGGGTTTACATGAACTTTTAAGTAATACCGAAATTACTAAAATTATCGAGGTCAAAAAAAGGAGTGAAAAAAAATGGAAGAAGAAAATAATGAAAAAAAAGACACAAGTAAAGAGTTACTAATCAATATTTATGATGTTTTAAATGATATTGATTTAGAAGAATTAGATGATGTTAAGAAAAAAATTTTAGTACGAAAAGCAGAAATAGAAAAATCAAAAAGTAATTCTAGATAGTAGGTGTGTTAATTGAACGATATAATAAAAAAATTAGAATTAATAAATTCTAGTGAGGAAGAAATTGAAAAAATATTTCAACAGTATTTTAAAGATACTAATAAGTCATTAAATTTTTCGATTGAAAGTGATGACGATATTAGAGATTTTTTAATGTATTATATTCCAGAAGTTTTTTCAATTTCTGACGATGAATTTAAAAAACTGTTAGAGATGATTGAAGACATAGATATTTCTAAAATACTTTTAAGGGCAAGACCAATTAATTATACATATGAAGAAATACTAAATCTGACAGAAAATTGGGATGTTTTAGAAGCTATTTTATTAAATCAGCCAGAAATGCTTACGCGAGAAATATTTACAAAAATAATGGATTCAGTTAAATTTTTCCCGAATTTTTATCTTAATTTTTTATATTTAGATTATGTTGTTGATACTTATGTAGATATGAAAAAGAATGATTTTTCATGGGCTTCATTAGATTTTAAAACATTTGAAAATATTAATTTAAGTGAATATGGTAAAAAAAGAATCTTTGGTGAATTAAACTTTAGTGGCGAAATACCGGAGAAATTTTTAAATGATGAAACGATTGCATCAACATTACTTCATGGAGAAAGTCGGTTCAGTTTATCCAATCTATCTAAAATTAGCTTATCTATATTAGAAAAATATCCTGAACTTGTGTTTAAAAATCCTCCTAATTGGTTGAATGATGATAATTGTGAATTCTTCTCTAAAGTTTTTGAAAGTGATAAGCTAGTTAGATATTATTTAACTGAGGTAAATTTAGATGCTTCAATATTTTCTTTAATACCAGCTAGTAAACTTGCAATTTTAGAAGAAAATATTGAAGTGATTGCTAATAAAGTACCTAATTACAAAAAGGATAATTTTATAAATAGTGTAACTAAAAACAGTAAAAAATTCCTATACCGCTTTTGTAGTAGCTCTATAAGAAGATTCGATGTTAATTTATTAATAGAAGAAATTGATTTTGTATTAGAACAAAATATTCCTTTTAGTGCTTTTTCTGAAGAATCTTTACAAAATCCTTTATTTATTAAAAAAATATTAGAAAGGGGAAAATTAGAGATAATTGAATTTGCTTTGGGTAAAGGATTCGATGAAAATATTTTATTGGCAATAGAGCAGGGTTATGATTATAGAAAATTAGTAAAAACAGAGTATTTTGAATCCCTAACTTTTGTAAAATATTTGATAGATATTGGTGATAATGAATTTTTATTAAAGAATATTTCAATAGAGCAGGTATTAAAATATGAAGATATTTTAATAAATTTGAAAAATGTATCAAATCCGTTTAAATTGATGTGTAGTACTAAATATGTACGAAAATGTCTTCAAGAAAATGGTAATAATTTTAAAATTTTTGGGAATTTTAGTTTGCAAGGCTTAGAAGATTATACCGAATGGGAAAGTTTTGTCGGTGAATTGTATGATTTAGGATTTAGACTTAATAGTATGGAATATTTTGGCTTTTTATCTGATCCTAAATTATGCATGGCATATTTAAAAAAGTCACATGATTATAATATTTTAAATTTAATTTATGAAACATCCATAGCGGAGTTTGAAGATGTAATAAATTATGGTGTATCATTAGGATATTATTTAACAAAAGATACATATAATCATAAACTGAAGAAAAATCCTAATGTAATTAAAAATACTATCTTATTGGCTCCAATTGAAAATTTTGACTATATTATGGATGGGTTAACGTTAGAATTAATTGAAATAGCTTATGAGCGTGGTTATCGTCTCCATGATGGTAGTTCATTTGGTTTTATAAATAACCCACTTGTCTTTCATGTGATGCTGAATAAAACTTTAGATTATAGAATTGTCGACTATGCGTATTGTGATCTTAATGAGGAAGATATATTATTAGCAATTAAGTTAGGATATACTATAAATGAATATACAACTAATGATAGCTTATTAAAAAATAAAATTCTTATAAAAAATTTGCTTTTAAATGGCGATGTTAAGCTATTTGATAAAATAAAAGGTCAATTGGATGATGAAGATATTGATTTAGCTTTTAATCGAGGTTATATTTTAACATCTGAAAGTTCTATTTCTTTTAAGTCAAGTCCTTATGCTATTCACATTATGCTTGAACGATATAAAGACCCAAGTGTAATTGATTTAGCTTCTTGCATGATTTCTAAAGAAGAATTTTTATTAGCAATTGATTTAGGCTATAAAATTACAGAAAATAGTAATTCCTTAATTCTAAATAACGATAAATTAATGGCTTGCTTTTTAGAGTATAAATTAATTGAAAGACCTTATTTAAAAGAAATTATTTTAAAATTATCAAAAGAAGATAATTTAGGAATATCAGGTACAGCATTAGTTTTTGATATTCTATCTACCAATGAAGATATGATAAATTTATTTAATATTAATGAGTTATCTAAAATATTTAGATATTTATATTTTGCTCCAGATTCTAAACCTAGTTTTTTAATGGCTTGTCAGAATCAGCAAATGAAGCAAATTAGGCAAATATATGACATATGTGAATCAGTTTCTAGTACTGGTGAATTTAATGTCATTACATTTAAAAAAATTGTCTTAAATTATGGACTTAATGCAACGTTATGTCAAAACTTTATAGCAAGCAATTATACAAAAGAGGATATTTTGTTATTGCAGGAATTTGTCGTTAATGGATTATTACAAAATGGTGAAATTAATACTTTAGAGGATTTACGAAATTATAAAATGATTAGATATGAATCAAATAAAAAAGTGATTGATAGTTTAGCTAATGATGATTTAGTACCTTTAAAAGATGTTGTTTTTAAAATATTATGCAATAAAAATTATATGCAAATTGCTGATTTATTAAATCATTTGCTCGGTACAGCACGAATTGATGAATTATTAGCTACACTTAAAAATGAGGATTTAAAAGAGGAATTAAAAAATTATCGACCATTTTTTGAATTACTTGAAAAAATATATTTATCAGATGATAGAGAATTTTTAATAAAATTTGCCAATATTTTAAATGAAAAACAATTATCTGGTTCTAGAAGTTTAGAAAATATTTGGAATAGCTTTAGAAGTATTGATAAAACAGCTAAAAGATTTTTCGGTGAAGAAATGAAAGAGAAATTATTTGATTTTTCTAAGGCTATAGAGATGGATAAATCTGAGGTTGTAATTGGTGACGAACTTGCAAGTGAAACAGCTGAGGTAGTAGTTAGAAAAGACAAATATAAAACTGAAAGTTTTGAATATATGGGAGTTACATATGAAGCAGGTAGTGTTGATTTAATTGAATTAACAGGAACTCCATTTGTAACTTTTGCTCATGTTTTAAATGCTTTTGGAAATGGAGCAACAGTGTCGGATTTTAAAAATCCAAGACTAATGGGACGTACTTATATTTGTTTATCTGCAATTAGTGAACAAAAATCAGGTACAGCTAGTCGCCTAGCCAGTGATATGGACCATGTTACATTATTATTTTCAAATTTTAGAAGTGAACAATTAGCCATAGCTGCTGAGCAAGATGTTTATTCTCAAGGAGACATTAATAATTTAGAGTTATCTAGTAATACGCCAAGTAATTTACATCCTATTAGAGAAGTAATTAATAGGACATATGAGAATGGTTATAACGAGTACGTAATGTATCGTGAAGATAGTCAAGGTAATAAAATCTATCCTTCAGCGGTAATGGTAACTGAAGAAGAACCAAATGAAGCTGAAATAAGAGCTGCTTTATATTTAGGAGTACCATTAGTAAAAATAAAAAAAGCTAAGTATCAAAGTATGACTGAAATACAGATTACCCCAAGAGACATTAGCTTAGATTATCGATTAAAATCTAAAGAAGAATGGGATACTATTAGGGAAAGCATTGGTGAAATGCAAGAAATCGTTGAAGAAGATGTTGTAGCAGTGAAAAAAATATAATAATTACTAGAAATTATTATATTTTTTTGATATTATAGAAGAGTAAAAAACGCAAAAAAGAAGGAAGTGAATATTATGCGCGAACTTACAGATCAAGAAATAGTTAGAAGAGAAAAAGTAGAAAAAATCAAAGCGCTAGGTATTGATCCATATGGGCATCGCTTTGATAGAACAGGATTTGCAGCTGATATCAAAGCTAAATATCAAGATATTCCACATGATGAATTTGAAAATATGGATGATACAGCTACTATTGCTGGTAGAATAATGTTTATAAGAAAAATGGGTAAAGCATCATTCTTTACTATTCAAGATAAAACAGGAAAGATTCAAGTTTATATTTCTGTAAATGATGTTGGAGAAGAAACATATGAATTATTTAAATCAGCAGATATAGGAGATATTGTTGGAGTAACAGGTAAAATCATGAAAACTAAGACAGGTGAAGTTACTGTTAAATGTTTACAATATACTCATTTAGTAAAAGCTTTAAAACCACTTCCAGAAAAATTCCATGGATTAACAGATATCGAAGAAAGATATAGAAGACGTTATGTTGATTTAATTATGAATGAGGAATCAAAGAATGTCGCACTTTTAAGACCTAGAATTATTAGATGTATTCAAAGATATATGGATGGATTAGGCTTTGCTGAAGTAGAGACACCTATTTTAACAACTTTATTAACAGGTGCATCTGCTAGACCATTTATTACATATCATAATACACAAGAATTAGATATGTATTTAAGAATTGCTTTAGAGTTACCATTAAAAAGATTATTAGTAGGTGGTTTAGAAGCAGTTTATGAAATTGGTCGTGTTTTTAGAAATGAAGGAATGGATCCAAAACATAATCCAGAGTTTACTTTAATGGAAGCTTATTTAGCATACTCTGATTTAGAGGGTATGATGGAAATGACAGAAAATATGTTTCAAACTATTGGTAGAGAAGTATTCCATAAGATGAACTTTAATTTTGGTGGCTATGAAATTAATTTAGAAGGGCCATGGAAACGAATCAGTATGACTGATGCGATTAAAGAGAAAACAGGTATTGACTTTAAAGAAGAAATGACTGTAGAAGACGCATTAAAATTAGCTGAAGAACATCATATTGAAGTTCAAGAACATGAAAAGGCTGTTGGTCATATTATTAATTTATTTTTTGAAAAATATGTTGAAGATACTTTAATTCAACCAACATTCTTATATGGACACCCAATTGAAATTTCTCCATTAACTAAAAAGAATCCTGAAGATCCAAGATTTGTTGATAGATTTGAGTTATTTATTGCTGGTAAGGAATTTGCCAATGCTTATACAGAATTAAATGATCCAATTGACCAATTAGAAAGATTTGAAGCTCAAATTGCAGAAAGAAATTTAGGAAATGATGAGGCTAATGATATTGATATGGATTTTGTTGAGTCATTAGAATATGGTATGCCTCCTGCTGGAGGAATTGGTTACGGTATCGATAGATTATGTATGTTATTTCTAGAACAAGAATCTATTCGAGATGTATTATTATTTCCAACAATGAAAGAGAGAAAATAACGATGAAAGTATACATAGTTAGACATGGTGAAACTATGGTTAATGCAAGTAATAAGTTACAAGGAAGAATAAACTGTGGTTTGACTGAAGAAGGACTTAAACAATGTGTTGAGTTAAGAAAAAAGTTTGAAAATAAAAATATTGATTTGATAATTTCATCTCCATTAGATAGATGTAAACAAACAGCTGAAACTTTAAGTAATGGAAATATTCCAATAGTATATACTGAAAAATTATTAGGACGTGACCATGGTGAATTTACAGGAATGCCAAAGGACAGTATTAATTTTGATGAATATTGGAATTACTATAAAAATATAAAATATGAACGAGCTGAAAGTGTGGTTGATTTATATAATCGTGCAAGAGATGTATTATTAGATCTAAAAAAAGATTACGATGATAAAAATGTAATTGTTGTCACTCATAGTGGTATTATCAGAGTTTTATATTATTATTTTAACGGAATTCCAGAAGATGGAAATTTAGGAGAAGTTGTAATAGAAAATTGCAGCGTATATGAATATGAGGTGTAAGATGAAGAAATATTTGGTTTTAGTTATTTTGGCACTTATATTTGTAACTGGATGTTTCAATCAAGTAGAATATAAACCTAAAGACTTATCAATTGATCACATTCTTCATTATGAAGCTAGTAGTATCTATAGTGAAAATGATACACCAGCCACTAATATTGATTTATACGCCGATAAATACATTGTTTTTTCATACGATATGTATGATGGATTTAGAAAAGTAGACTTGACTGATGAACAATATCAAGAAATAATTGATTATATTCAAAGTGAAGAGTTTACTAGTTTAAATAAAGATTTATCAGATAATAATGGTAATAGTGAAATTATTTCATCCTTTACAATTTATTATGCTGATGGAACTACTTTTGAAGTAGGAGGAACTAGTGTTACTAATGAAACTTATAATGGATTAGTAAACATGCTTAGACAAATTTAAAATTAGAAAGAGGAATTTATGAAAATATTATCAGTTAACTGTGGTAGTTCATCATTAAAATTTCAAATGTATGAAATGCCAGAAGAAAAAGTACTAATTTCAGGTGTATTTGAAAGAATTGGAATTGGGGAAAGTTTTTATACAATTAAATTTAATGGAGAAAAAACTAAAGTTGAAGCAACTTTAGATAATCATAAAACTGCCTTCGAAATTTTAATTAAAGAATTATTAGATCGTAAAGTAGTTGCTAATTTAGATGAGATTAAAGGTATTGGGCATCGTGTTGTACAAGGTGGTACATATTTTGATAAAACAGTTGTTGTTGATGAAGATGTGCTTGCTAAAATCGAAGAATTATGTGTTTTAGCACCTTTACATAATCCAGCTGCTATTATTGGAATTAATGCAGCTAAGGAAGTTGTACCTGGTGCTGTTCAAACAGTAGTTTTTGATACTGCTTTCCATCAAACAATGGCTGAAGAAAATTACCTATATGCCTTACCATATGATTGGTGTGAAAAATATCGTATTAGAAGATATGGTGCTCATGGAACAAGTCATAAGTATATTACAAAGCGTATGAGTGAATTGTTAAATAGAGATGATTTAAAATTAATTATTTGTCATATTGGTAATGGTGCTTCTATAAGCGCAGTTAAAGACGGTAAATGTGTTAATACATCAATGGGATTAACTCCTAATGCTGGTTTAATTATGGGTAGTCGCTGCGGTGATATAGATGCTACTATCCTTACTTATTTAATGGATAAAGAAAACATAAGTGCTAAAGAAATGGATAGAATTTTAAATAAAGAAAGTGGCTTACTTGGTATTAGTGGTGTTAGTAGTGATTCAAGAGATATTGAGGATGGTATTGCTGCTGGCAATGTTAGATGTGAGTTAGCACAAACTATGTATGTTAAACGTATTGTTGATTATATAGCTAAATACTATGTGGAATTAGAGGGTTGTGATGCCATTGTTTTCACTGCTGGTGTTGGCGAAAATTCAAAAAATACTCGTATGCAAGTTATGGAAAGATTAGCTGTTCTAGGTATTAAACCAGATAGTGAGGCTAATGATGTTCGCGGTGAAGAAAGAGTTATAACAGCAACAGATTCAACTGTTCCATGTTATATCGTTCCAACTGACGAAGAAGTTATGATTGCTCGTGACACATATGAATTAATATAATAAAAGAGCATTAAGCTCTTTTATTTTAGGGTTGGTGAAGTATGAAATATTTTAGAATAGGCACCTTAAATTGTCAAAATAATAGTATTAATAGAAATAATAAGAAAAATGGTAAAAATGATAACGCTTATCTTTTAGCGCACCATATCCTTGATAAAAAGTATGATATTTTAGGTACTCAAGAATTGACTAGACACTTTACAAGACAAGTTGATGATTATTTAGAAGATCATAATTTTTATGGTAGCTATTCATACGGTTTAGGATTTTTAGGGACTAAAATACCACTTTTCAAAGAGTTTAATCAAGGAAATCAGATTGTTACGGTTAAGAAGGTAGTCAGTACTAGAACTAAGGGTTTACCTTGGTTTCCTTGGAATTTTGATGATTTAGTTAAGGGTTTAAAGAAGAAATCTATTAGTAGAAGAATAGCCACTATAATTGAATTAGAAGGTGAATACAATCGTATATATGTTATTAACACTCATTTAGACTATTATCTACCGAAAGTTCAACAAAGACAATTAAACTATTTATTAAAAAAGGTAAAAAAGTATAATAAATTTGGTTTTGTTGTTTTAATGGGAGATTTTAATTTGCAAATTACAAACCCTATGTTTAAAAAATTTGAAATGGATTTAAATGTCTTAGGAATAAGAAGAGTACCCGTTAATGAAAAAACAAATGCCGTTAAATATAAGAGTAAAACAGCTATAGACCATATATTTATTCCTAAGAGTTGGCAAATAGTATCTTGTGGGACTTTTGATACTAAACTTTTATCTTTAATTACAGATCATAAAGCGGTTTATGTTGATGTTATTATATAGTTGGAATAATCCCACAATTATGATAAAATGTGAGTAGTAGAAAGAGTGATGTTATGTTTTTTAAATATCACCAAATATATAGAAAAATAAAAAAATTTGATACAATTGTTATTGCGCGACATGTAGGACCAGACCCTGATGCTTTAGGTAGTTCCTTAGGACTTAAAACAAGTATTCAAGCAACTTTTCCTAAGAAAAAAGTATATGCAGTAGGGGTTGGAGTTGCAAAGTTTAAGTATTTAGGTTGCGTTGATAAATTTGATGAATCAATGTATGAAAATTCATTATTAATTGTTTTAGATACTCCTGATATAAAAAGGGTAGATGGAGTAGATATATCAAAATTTAAATATAAAATTAAAATAGATCATCATCCGTTTATTGATAAGTTTGGTGATATTGAAGTAGTTGACAGTACGGCATCTAGTGCATCTCAATTAGTTATGGAATTGATCTTTAAAACTCCACTTAAAATGAATGCAGAGGTTGCTAAAAAATTATATATTGGTCTGATTGCTGATACAGAAAGATTCCTATATAAATATACGACTCCTAAAACATTTCGATTAGTTGCTAAATTAATTGAAAAAACAAATATTGATATTACTGAATTATACCCACAGTTTTATAATCGTTCTATAACAGAGATTAGGTTTTATGCTTATTTAATGGCTAATATTATCGTTACTGATAATGGTTTGGGATATTTAAAAATTGATGAAAATGTCTTAAAAGAATATGGTGTTGATGCTGCTACAGCTGGTAATATGATTAATAATTTTAATAATATTGATGAGATCATCGTTTGGGCGTTTTTTTCAATTGATAAGGTAAATGATAATGTTAGAGGTTCAATTCGTTCAAGAGGACCTATAATTAATGAAATAGCTGCTAAATTTGGAGGTGGCGGACACGCCCTTGCTAGTGGTTGTAAGTTAGAATCATTTGACCAAGCTGATGAGTTGATTAAAGCCTTAGATGAAGAATGTAAAGTGTATCAGGAAAAAAATAGATGAAAATCTATTTTTTTCTTGTTTGAACAGCTAGAAATTTGATAAAATAGAATGTAGGTGGTAGCATGCAAGATAAATTACAAACATTATTAAAACAAATAAAAATAAATGAAGATAAATATAAATATTTTGATGATGGTAGATTAGAAAAAATCATTGGAAATAAAGAGAAAACGTGCTATACATTTTTAATTGAAGTAAAAGAAACTTTACCAGTTTTAGTGTTTGAAGAATTTATTGAGTTGTTAAGAGAAGGTTTTCCAACTATTGAGAAGATTATCGCTGTAATAACAACTGATAAAGTTAATGAACAAATAATTGGCGAATACTTTACATACTTAATGAACAGATATAGTGTAAAGTGCCCAGCAATATGTGCGCTAATTGATAATCAAGTAGAAATTAAAAATAATACATTAATTATCTATGTTGATAATGTTGCAGAAGAAGATAAACTAAGAAGTCTAGAAAAAGAAATTGTAATGGATTTTCGAAGCTTCGGCTATAAAATAGAACGCATTAATCCTATTTTAAAAGAAGACCATGATTCAATTATAGATATGCCTGAACAAGTGGTTGTAGAAACTGCTAGGTTAGAGCACATGGATGAAACACCGCCAGAACCTACTAATAATTTTAAAAAGAATTATAAACCAAAACCAATTGAAACAGAAGATCACCCTGATGTTATTTTAGGTAGATTAATTGATACAGAAAAAGTTAGACTAGATACAATAACAGGGCCAACTAATTGTGTAACTTTAGAAGCAGAACTATTTGGTGTTGATGTTAGAGAAACAAAAACAGATTTAGTTATTATTACTTTAAAACTTACTGATTATACTGATAGTATTTATGGCAAAATATTTATTAATGATAAGGATGAATGGTCAAGAATTAGTAAACTATTAAAAACGGGTAAGTGGTTTAAATTCCGTGGAAATGTCAAAGAAGATAAATATTCTAATGAAGATGTATTAAGTATTTTAGATATTAATTATAGTAACTATAAAAAAACTGAGATAATTGATGATGCGCCAGTAAAAAGAGTAGAATTACATGCACATACAATGATGAGTCAAATGGACGGTTTAACTAAATTAGACTTAGGTAAACATACATGTGAATTAGTATCTAGATGTATTGATATGGGTTATAGAGGTGTTGCTATTACGGACCATAATGGATGTCAAGCATTCCCAATTGCTTATGGAGTTATTTCTTCTAATAATAAAGGAGTAAGAAAGAAATTAAAAGCTAAAGTAGAGGAATTAGAAACATCTATTGCTAATGAGGAAAATGAAGAAATAAAAAACAATTTAGTTAAAGAATTAGAAAAAGCAAAAGAGAAACAACAAAATCCACCAATATTTAAAGGGTTATATGGTACTGAATTAACTTTAGTAGATGATACTGTAAATATTGTTGTAAGGCCAAAAGAGTATTTATTTGAAGGAACAACTTTTGTTGTATACGATACTGAAACAACGGGATTTAATGCTGCAGGTGGCGATCAGATGATTGAAATTGGTGCGGTTAAAATTCAAGATGGTAATATCATTGATCGTTTTGATGAATTGATTAATCCAAATCGCCACATACCAGATAAGATAACTGAACTTACTTGTATTACTGATGAAATGGTTGCTGATTGTGATAATGAAGAAAATGTAACTAAACGGTTCTTAGCGTGGGTAGGAGATTTACCTATGGTTGCCCATAATGCTAAATTCGATATTTCATTTATTGAAATTGCCATGAAAAAATATGGGTTAGGTGAGTTTACTAATACTGTAATTGATACATTGGAATTATCACGAGCACTAGATCAAGGGTTTGCTAGACACAGCTTATCCGCACTGGTTAAAAGATATAATGTACCTTGGGAAGAAGATGCCCATCACCGTGCTGATTACGATGCGGAAGGTACGGCGATAGTATTTCATAAGATGCTTCAAAAATTAAGTGCTCAAAACTTCAAATGTGTCACTGATTTAGATAAATTAATTTCGAAAGATGAAATTCATAAATTTGGTCGCACATTTCACTTTAATGCAATTGCTTTAAATAAGACTGGCTTAAAAAATCTATTTAAAATAATTTCTTTAGCTAATACCGTTTATTTATATAAAACTCCTAGAATTTTAAGAAGTAAATTAAATGAATTAAGAGAAGGATTATTAATAGGTAGTGGGTGCTACGAATCAGAAGTATTTATTGAATCTAGAAGTAAAGAAGGCCAAGAATTAACTAATGTAATTAATTTTTATGATTACGTTGAAGTTCAACCTCCAGAAGTATATGACCATTTAATTCAAACTAGTGATTTTAAAGATGAAATAGAAGTTAAAAATCATATTAGAAAGATTGTTGACTCAGTTAAAGAAACTGGTAAGTTAATTGTAGCTACTGGTGATGTTCACCATTTTGAACGTGAAGATAGAATTTACCGAGAAATTATAATAAATCAAAAAGTTCCTGGTGGTGGAAGACATCCTTTAGCTAAAAGTAGTATTACTAAGATTCCTTCGCAACACTTTAGGACCACTAGAGAAATGCTTAATGATTTTGAATTCTTAGGTGATGATTTAGCTTATGAGATAGTAGTCACTAATACTAATAAAGTATTAGATATGATTGAAGAAATTGAAGTAATTATAGATACTGGTGGTATACCATTCTCTCCAAGAGTAAAAAGTGATGATGGCAATTCTTACTTAGATTGTCCACGAGTCGTTACCGACTTAGTATATGACAAAGCAGCTTCTTGGTATGGTAATCCGTTACCATATAATATTGAAGAACGTATTGCTAAAGAGTTATATGGTGATATTGTTTATAAATGTTGTAGTAAAATGGTTAAAGATGATAATCTAGATTTGAATGATGAAGAAATACAAGTTAAAACATTTGAAGCTATGCATGAAGTTATTGTTAAAGGTTTTGATGCGGTTAAAGATATGTTACGTAAATTCATAGGTGATAGTTGGAAAGAAGAAGATGGCGAATTAAATGAAAAATCGTTAGAGAAAAAATTAAAGAAAGAATTAGGTGGTATTATAGGTGGAGGATTTGACCCTATTTACTTAATTGCACAAAGATTAGTTAAACACTCTAATGATGATGGATATTTAGTTGGTTCCCGTGGTTCCGTTGGTTCAAGCTTTGTAGCAACTATGATGGGAATTACTGAGGTTAATCCTTTACCAGCACATTATCGTTGTTTAAAATGTAAAAATAGTATTTTTCAAGATGATGATGGTAAAGAATTAGGTGCAGAATATTCAAGTGGTTTTGATTTACCAGATAAAAAATGTCCTAATTGTGGAGAATTAATGTATAAAGATGGGCAAGATATGCCATTTGCTACTTTCCTTGGTTTTAATGCTGATAAGGTACCAGATATTGACTTAAACTTCTCTGATTTAAATCAAGCTTCAGCTCACGAATATACTAAAGTATTGTTTGGTGTGGATAATGTTTATCGTGCTGGAACTATTGGTACAGTAGCTGATAAAACAGCTTTTGGTTTCGTTAAAGGATACTGTGAAGATCATAATAAAGTAATGCGTACAGCCGAAATTGAGCGTTTAGCAATTGGTTGTACAGGTGTAAAAAGAACGACTGGTCAACATCCAGGTGGTATTGTTGTAGTACCTGATTATATGGATGTTTCTGATTTTACGCCATTCCAATTCCCCGCTGATGATGTTAATAGTCCATGGCGTACAACCCACTTTGATTATCATGCTATTGACCAAGATTTATTAAAGCTAGATATACTAGGTCACTCAGATCCAACTCAATTACGTATGATTCAAGATATGACAGGTATGGATATTTTAACAGTACCATTAGATGATAAAGAGACAATGAGTATCTTTACGTCAACCAAAGCTTTAGGTGTAACTAAAGAACAAATTATGAATGAAACAGGAACATTAGGAATACCAGAGTTTGGAACACCTTTTACAATTGGCATGGTTGCTGAGACAAAACCAACAACGTTTGCTGAATTAATTAAAATCTCTGGTCTATCTCATGGTACTGATGTTTGGTTAGGAAATGCCCAAGAATTAATTAAAAAAAATATTGTGCCTTTTAAAGAGGTTATTGGATGTCGTGATGATATTATGGTTTATTTGATGTATAAGGGTGTTGAACCTATTAAAGCATTTAAAATAATGGAATTTGTTCGTAAAGGAAAAGCTTCTAAAGAACCAGATGAATGGGCTAAACATAAAGAAACAATGGAAAAAGCAGGCATTGAACAATGGTTTATTGATTCCTGTGGAAAGATAAAATACATGTTCCCGAAAGCCCATGCGGCTGCATATGTTATAAGTGCTTTTAGAATTGCTTGGTATAAAGTACATATGCCAGTCTACTTCTATGTCTCATGGCTAACATCTAAAGCCACTGATGTTGACGTTGAGACAATGATAAAAGGCTATGATGCCATTAAGAATAAAATATTAGAGATTCAAGGTAAAGGATATGAAGCGACAAATAAAGAAATGGGGATACTTGAAAGCTTAAAAGTATGTCTAGAAGCGACTGCACGTGGAATTCAATTCCTACCAGTTAATTTAGAGCATAGTGCTGCTACAACTTGGGGAGTAAGAGATGATAAATCAATATATCCACCATTCTCATCTATTGATGGACTTGGAGATACGGTTGCCAAAAACATTGTTGAAGAACGAGAAAAATCAACTTTCTTAAGTATTGAAGATGTTCAAAAACGAGCTAAAGTATCTGGAACTTTAATTGATAAAATGAAATCATTAGGAATATTTGATGGAATGGAAGAATCTAATCAAATGAGTTTATTTTAAAAGCACTTTTTATAAGTGCTTTTTGTTGTATATAATGTGTATTTTTTAATTTAAACAATGAGAATAAATTGACTTTTTTAAATATTTAGTTTAAGTTAATAATAGGAGATGATATGATGGACGATCAATTAATAGTTAAAAATTCAGAAGGCAAAGATGAAGTCATTAACGTTATAGATATCATATTAGACAATGAAACAGGAAAAAGGTATATATTTTATACAATGAATGAAACTGATGACATATATGCTTCAATTCTTGTAGAGCAAGAAAATAACTTTATAATTGAGGCGATTTCTAATGATGAAGAATATGCTTTAGTAGAAGAAATTTTACGTAATCAGATTGTGATAGATGGTGGTAGTGATGAATAGTGGCATTCAATTAAAAGAAATGTCTTTAGCTTTTAATAATCTATTTAAAAGTAATAAAGTCTTTGCTGAAGTTCAATATATGTTAAACGAAAGCAAGCAAAATAATGCATTCTCTAAAGATACTTTATATACAATGCGTGCAGAGTATCAAAGACGTATTAATGAATTAGAAAAATTTGAACGAGAGTTAGATAAATTTGAAAAGTTTATGCCATCATCAAATTTTAAACAGTTGAAAGAAGCATTAGCTAATCAAAGAGGTCATTTATCTAAAATGTGTGTAAGTATATCTTCATTTATAGAGTTAGAAAATTTAGAAATTATGGAATCATTAATATCTAACTTTGAAGAACAAGCATTGATTGGTGATGCATTAAATAAAGAATTAAGCGATTTTAATCGTGACTTAGGATTTAATTTATTTTTTCGTGCCATGCGTAATGAAATAACATTAGTTGATTTAAGATTAATGGCAGCAGCCTTTGAACCCGATAGTGAATTATTTACTAATATAAATAACATCATATCATATATAGAATTGCGCGATAATGAAAAATTAGCAACATACGATCCAACTTTAACTAATTACGCTGAGGATGAACAAAAGAAAGATAAAAAGGAAGTGCCGGTTCCAGAAGTAGTACCTGAAGAAAAAACTGACACACAAGAACAAACTGCTACAGTATCTGCTGTTTCTGCAGTACAAGATGTACAGCAAGCACCAAAAGAACCTACATTACAAGAAAAGCTAGATGCTATAAAATTTAAAACAAAAGGTAGTATTAATCAAGATGTTCAAAACTTAACGGTTGAAGATGCTTTGGCAACTATAGCTAAAGATATTGCTATATTAGAAGCTAAAGAAAAATTATCAGTATCTGAAAAATTTAAATTGTCGCAATTAAAAGAAAAACAAGTATTATTTCAAGCATACTATGAAAATATTGAAAATCAGGAAGTTTCTAAAGGTGAAACTAAAAGAGATGCTAAATTAGCTAAAACAATTGAAGCAATTAGCGCTAAACAACAGCAGATAGCTGCCGCTAAAACACAGGGTGAACAATATGAAAGTAAAGTATTACGTTTCTTATCTGCTCGTTATCAAAAAAAATTAAAAGACCAATTAGTTACTTTACGTTTTAAAAAAGGAAAATTGACTTCTATGCAAAAAATGTCATCTGTAGCAAGATTTGATAAACAATCAAAGAAGATGGCAAGACAGGCTAGAATTAAAGGAACTATTAGACAATTAAAAACTTTTAGAGATTCAATTGTAGCTGAAATAAATGCGATGGAGAGCGATTTTCAACGCTTTTCAAGTGTTAAACCTGAGACAGTTGAAAGAATGCGTCAAGGAAATATTGTAATGTTAGAACAACCTATAACACTTGAAGAAGCAACAGCAACACACGAAATGGTGGCATAAAAAAACTGGAATATTTATTCCAGTTTTTATTCTATTAAGCTTCTTTATTACTTAATTTTTTTAGAGTTCTCATTTCTCTTGTAGTAGTACGAATCTTAGTACCATCTTCTAAAGTCATTGTTTGAAAATTTAAATTTTGAGAATGCTTTGTAGCGCGATTAGAATGAGATCTTCTATTACCAGCAAGTGGTTTTTTAGCTGTTATTTTCTTTGCCATGTTATTCCTCCATTCGTGTTTTTTTTCCTATGCCTTATGAGTTTATCATATTTGGGTTGATAAGTCAAATATTTTTTATTTTATTCACACCAAAAAAGTGCTTCTTCATTCAGTGAAGTTATAAATTTAGTTAATTCATTTTCTTTAGTAAAAGGGACATAAATTTCTTTTTTAGTTTCTTCAATTGTTACAGCATAATTCAACATATGTTCATCAGCGGTAATTTCGGTGTTTAAATATTCCAAAACGATGTCAATATCATAATTATATTTTCCTTTAGCCACTATTTTAAAATCTTTACCTGGTGTAGCATAAGGGGATTTTACTTCATATTCACTATTGTTATAGACGTATAAAGTATTTGATAAACAATTTCTAGAAACGTCAGTAACTATAAATAATAATACTTTATTTTCTGAAACGGGTTCTTTTGATTTAGTTTCTTTAGCCTTATTAAAATACATAAATAAGCCACCAAATAAAGTAATAAGAATTAATAATATTCCTAAAATAATTTTAAAATTCAATTTTTTCATTAACATCACCATTAAAATTGTATCACATATAATCAAAAATGTTTATAAACATATGTTTCCAAAAAAGTAAAAATATAGTAAAATATTATTAGGAGGAGCTATGAAATATATACCTTTATACATAAAAACAGATAATTCGTTACAAGACTCTTTAATTACTATTTCAAAATTAATTGAAATAGCTAAACAAGAGGGTTTTAGTGCGCTTACAATTACTGATTCTAATATGTATGGGGTAATGGATTTTTATAAAACTTGTAAAAAAAATAATATTAAACCAATAATTGGACTAGAAATAACTTATAAAGGAAAAAAGATTGTACTATATTGTAAAAATTATAAAGGATACAAAAATTTACTTAAGTTGACTACAATTGCTTCAGAGCGAAACTTAGAACTTACTGATTTAGAAAATTATTCTAGTGATTTAATTTGTTTAGTACCATATTTATCATTAGAATTATATAATGAATTAAATCCTTTATACTTCAATATTTATAAAACATATCGTAACAGGAGTGAAAAAGAACAATTAGATGGTATTACTTTATATATGGATGAAATAGTCTATTTAAATAGTAATGAAAAAAACAATATTAAGTATTTAGATGCTATTAGGACATCAACTACTATTGATAAAGTTAGTAGTACTAGACTAGATAATTATTTAAGAAAAGAAGATGAGATAATTAAATTAGGTTTCTTAGATAATAACTATTTAATTGATGATTTATGTGAAGTTGAGTTACCATTTAATCAAGAATTAATGCCAATTTACGTCAACGAATATGGCTTAGATAGTTTTACTTATTTAAAAAAGAAGTGTATTGAAGGATTAAAGAATAAATTTGGTGATAAAGTAAGCTCTAAATATCAAGAACGATTAAAAATGGAACTTAACGTTATAAATCAAATGGGTTTTTGTGATTATTTTTTAATAGTTTATGATTATATTAAATACGCTAAAGAAGCTAATATTATTGTAGGACCTGGACGTGGTAGTGCAGTTGGTTCACTAGTAGCTTACGTATTAAATATCACCGATATTGATCCCTTAAAATATAATTTATTGTTTGAAAGATTTTTAAATATTGAACGTATTAGTATGCCAGATATTGATATAGACTTTCAACATAATCGTCGTGAAGAAATGATTGAATACTGCAGAAAAAAGTATGGTGAGAAAAGGGTTGCTCCTATTATTACGTTTGGGACTTTGGGTGCTAAACAAGCAATCAGAGATGTTGGACGTGCAATGGATTTAGATTTAAATTTAGTGGATGGTTTATGTAAATTGATTGACTCTCGGTTGTCATTAGAAGAAAATTATCATAATTTAAAAATTCAAACATATTTAAGAAGGTATGATGGTTTAGAAGAATTATATAAAAGAGCTAAAACTTTTGAGGGATTAAAACGTCATACTAGTATTCATGCTGCTGGCGTGGTTATGTCTAGGATTGATTTAGATGAGGTAATACCATTAGATAAATCACATCAAGGATTTTATACTAGCGGCTATGATATGCAATATCTAGAAGAAATAGGCTTATTAAAAATGGACTTTTTAGCCATTAAATATTTAACAATTATTCACGAAATGATCGATGAAGTAAATAGGGTGTATAAAACAAATTTAACATTTGATAATATTCCATTTAACGATCAAGCTGCTTTAAAAATATTTGAGAGTGCTAATACATTGGGAATATTTCAATTTGAGTCTGACGGGATGATTAATTTTTTAAGTCAATTACGGGCTAATAGTTTTGATGATATATGTGCAGCCATTGCCTTGTTTAGACCCGGGCCAATGCAAAATATTCCAACTTATATTAAAAGAAAAAATGGTCAAGAACGAATTGATTACTTAGATAGTTCCTTAGAAGACATTTTAAAATCTACTTATGGCATAATTATTTATCAAGAGCAAATTATGCAGATTGCGCAAAAAGTATCTGATTATACTTTAGGAGAAGCGGATATTTTAAGAAAGGCCATGAGTAAAAAGAAAAAAGATTTACTATTGAAGGAAGAAGAAAAGTTCATAAGTCGTGCAGTTAGTAAAGGATATAGTAAAGAACTAGTGACTAAGATATATGCTTTAATGCTTAAATTTGCGGAATATGGGTTTAATAAATCTCACTCTGTTGGTTACTCTTTAGTTTCATACCGTATGGCTTATTTAAAAGCCCATTATCCACAAATATTTATGGCTAATTTGTTATCTATTGATATGAATGATGCTTCTAAAGAAAAGAAGTATTTATATGAATGTCGCAAAAACAAAATAGAAATATTAAAACCTGATATTAATTTAAGTATGGATAAATATCATATGGAATGTAATGGAATTAGATATCCTTTAACTAATATTAAAAATGTTGGTATATTAGCATCACACTCTATTTTACAAGAAAGAGATAATGGTAATTTTATTGATATCTATGATTTTGTTAAAAGATGTTACGGTAAAAATATAAATCGTAAAACTTTAGAGTCTTTAATCAAAGCGGGAACTTTTAGTGCATTTAATATGAATCGCAATACCTTGATGCAAAATTTAGATAGTATTATTAATTATGGAGAATTAATTAAAGATTTATCGGAAGAATTTGCATTAAAACCAGAGATTAAAGTATATGAGGAATATTCAAATAGAGAAATAATGGAATTGGAACTTGATTTATTTGGATTATATTTAAGTAAACATCCGATTAGTGAGGTTAAAAGTAAATTTAAAAATATTGTGTCATTAAGTGATGTACCTAATTATTTTGATAAAATTATTACAGCTGTTGTTTTAGTTGATAAAATTAAAGAAATTACGACAAAAAAAGGCGCTAAAATGCTATTTATAAGTGCATCTGATGAAATAGCTAATATTGATTTAACAGTATTTCCAACTGTTTATGAGGAGTGTCAAAATATTGCTAAAGGAGATATTGCTTTAGTACAAGCAAGAGTTGAAAAAAGATATGATAAATATCAGTTAATTGTTCAAAAAATAAAGAAGTTAAAATTTGAAAAATAAAGGGCTAAAACTTTTCTTTTCAAAATAAATATGTTAAAATGATTAATAGATAAAATATACACTATGAGGAGGAATGAAGATGGGTTTCATAAAAAATATGTTTAAAGATACTGATGAAAATGATATTTTTAGCGGTGATGAGAATCAATTTTATAATATAAAGGATGCTGCTGAAGCAACTGAAGAAGGTGGCGCTAAAATGATTCTTTTAGAGCCACGTGCATACTCTGAAGCTCAACAAATCGCTGATCATTTAAAAAGAAGAAATACAGTTGTTGTAAACCTAAAACGTGTAACTTCAGACCAGGCTAAAAGAATTGTCGATTTTTTAAGTGGAACACTATATGCTATTGGTGGCAATTTTGAAAAAATTGGCGGTGGAATTTTCTTATGCACTCCTAATAATATAAATGTACAAGGAAAAATTGCGGATGATGCTGAAGGCAACGATGTATATAATAATGATGATATCAATCCTGATTGGTAAAAAAAGTATTGAAATATAAAAATTGTTATGTTAAAATAGTAACCACTTAGCGAGGTGCTTTTATGACAAAACATGATAGTTCCTTAAATGAATTTTTAGATAGAATCATCGTTCAAGTTGAACAATTGATTGTTGAATTAAATAAAAAAGATCAAGAAATAGAACGAATGAATTTAGAAATTATTAAAAGAGATAAGACGATTAAAGAATTATCGGTAGAATTAAAAGATATGGAACAGTTAAAAAGGCAACTGCGTAAATATGAAAATTTGGAAAATTCTATTAAAGAAGTCATTAAAATGACTAAAGTTAATTCTAAAAAAATGCGAGAAAATGCTAAGGCGGAATCAGAAGCAATATTAGAAGAGGCTCGTAATAATGCCGATCGCATTATTAATGAGTCATTACTTAGAGCTGAAAAAACTGAAATGGAAGCTAATATGCTTAAAAGAAATATAAATATGTTTAAAAATAGAGTTAAAAATATTATAGATGTACAATTAGATATTATTGACGATATTGATAATAATAAATTTTAAAGCAAATGATGGAGACGTTATATTAGGAAATTATTAGAGAGCTTATGGTTGGTGAAAATAAGTAAGGAACTAATATATGTATCACTCTTGATGTGCAAAAGCCGGTAACGCGTTATAGTTTTAAGTGCATAATAATATTATGAAATAGGGTGGTACCGCGATTATTCGTCCCTATATTTCATAATATTTTTTTTATTTAAAAAGGAGGAATGATATGAAAACTGAATATGAGTTGCGAATTTTAGAAATTGATTCTAAAGAATTAATTCAGAAATTAGAAAAATTAGGCGCTAAAAAAATTGGCGAATGGCAACAACAACGCTATGTTTATGATATTATTCCTAAAGATCCCAATAGTTGGATAAGACTTAGGACAAATGGTACTAAAACGACTTTAACATTTAAGTCAGTTGTAGAAAAAACAATTGATGGAACAAAGGAGTTAGAAGTAGAAGTATCAGATTTTGAGATAACTAATTTACTATTAAATCAAATGGGATACTTTAGTAAAGGATTCCAAGAGAATAAACGAATACAATACATCTTAGATGGTGTTGAAGTAGATATAGATACATGGCCTTATATTCCTACTTATTTAGAAATAGAGGGTAAAAATGAAGAAGAAGTATATCGCATAATCGATAAATTAAATATAGATAAAAATAAGATATCAACTTTAGATGTTCAAAGTTTATATGAATATTATGGGTATGATAATATACGTGATTTAAAGTTTGAGGAGGAGTAACATGAAATTTGAAGAATTATCAAAAAAACAAGTTAGTGAAGTAGAAGCTGATTTATTAAGTAAATGGAAAGAACAAGATATTTTAGCTAAAACAATTAATAATAGAGATGGAAAGAAAGACTTTGTCTTTTATGATGGTCCAGCAACTGCTAATGGAATGCCTGGTATTCATCATATGTTAGCCAAATTCTTAAAAGATTCTTTTTGTAAGTATAAGACAATGCAAGGCTATCGTGTTATTAGAAAAATTGGTTGGGATACTCATGGCTTACCAGTTGAAGTACAAGTAGAGAAGGAATTAGGATTTACTTCTAAAAATGATATTGAGGAATACGGTATTAAAGAATTTAATCAAAAATGTCGTGAAATAGTGTGGAAAAATGAAAAGTCATTTAGAGATTTAACTGAAAAAATGGGCCAATTCATTGATGTTGATAATGCATATGTAACATATAATAATGATTATATTGAAACTGAATGGTGGATTTTAAAGAAAATATTTAACGATGGGTTATTCTATGAAGGACACAAGATTTTACCATTCTGTACAAGATGTGGAACAGGGTTATCTTCTCATGAAGTTGCACAAGGATATAAAGAAATCCCTGTAAATTCAGTAATAGTACCAATGAAATTAGTTGATGAAGATGCTTACTTTTTAGTATGGACTACAACACCATGGACATTATTAGCCAATGTTGCACTTTGTGTTAACCCTAAAGAAGACTACGTTAAAGTATCTAGTATGGGATATAAATTTATTTTAGCTAAATCTTTATTACATCAAGTATTAGGTGATGATGTTGAAGTATTAGAGACATATAAGGGTGTAGATTTAGAGTATAAAAAATATGAACAATTATTGCCATTCTTAGACGTTAAAGATGCTTTTTATGTAACATGTGATGATTATGTTACTATGGAAGACGGTACTGGTATCGTTCATATTGCACCTGCCTTTGGTGCTGATGACTACGAAGTTGGTCAAAGATATCAATTACCGGTTGTAAATCCAGTTGGTGAAGATGGTAAATATTTAGAAGGCCCATGGCAAGGTATGCTTGTTTTGGATGCTGATGTTGAAATCATCAAATATTTAAAAGAAAACGATAAACTATTTAAAAAAATTAAACTCGTTCATAATTACCCACACTGTTGGAGATGTGGAACCCCATTGCTTTATTATTCAAAACCAAGTTGGTATATTAAAACAACAGCAGTTAAAGATAAAATTATTAAAGAAAATAATAAAGTTAATTGGTATCCAGATTATGTTGGTGAAAAGAGATTTGGTAACTGGCTAGAAAATATGATTGACTGGGCAGTATCACGAAAGAGATATTGGGGTACACCAATTCCATTATGGAGATGTGAATGTGGTCATTTAGAAATGATTGGTTCTCGTAAGGAATTAGTAGAAAAAGCAGTAGAAAAGATTGATGAATCAATTGATCTTCACCGCCCATATGTTGACGATGTGCATATTAAATGTCCACATTGTAACAAATTAATGACAAGAATTGATGATGTTATGGACTGCTGGTTTGATTCTGGTGCCATGCCTTTTGCACAATATCATTATCCATTTGAAAATAAGGAATTATGGGAAAATCAATTTCCAGCTGACTTTATTTGTGAAGGGATTGATCAAACTCGTGGCTGGTTCTATTCATTATTAGTAATCTCTGTATTAGTAACTGGTAAAACTCCATATAAAAATGTTTTAGTAAATGATTTATTACTAGATAAGTATGGAAAGAAAATGCATAAGAGTAGAGGAAATGCTATTGAACCGTTTAGTGTTATGGAAAAATATGGTGCCGATACAATCAGATGGTATTTACCTTCTGTATCTCCAGTATGGACTCCAATTAAATTTGACGAAGATGGTTTAAAAGAAGTATATTCTAAATTTATTAGTACTTTAAAGAATACTTATAATTTCTTTGCTATATATGCTAACACAGATGATATTGATCCACGTACATTTAATGTTAAATATGAAAAACGTCCGGAAATTGATAAATGGTTATTATCTAAGTACAATAAGTTAGTTCTTAATGTAACTAAATATATGAATGAATATGATTTAACAAATACAGTTAGAAGTATTCAAGAATTTGTTGGTGAAGATTTATCTAATTGGTATATTAGAAGAAATAGAAGAAGGTTTTGGAGTAGTGAATTAGATGATGATAAACGTGCTGTATACAATACTACATATGAAGTGTTAGTTGGAGTATGTAAGTTGATTGCACCAATTGTTCCTTATGTTTCAGAAGAAATTTATCAAAAATTAACTGGTGAAGAATCAGTACATTTAACAAATTATCCTAAAGTAAATAAAAAATATATTAATGAGTCAATTGAAGAAAGAATGGATTTAGTACGTAACTTAATTAGTTTAGGAAGAAATATTCGTGAAGAAGTTAAAATAAAAGTACGCCAACCATTGAGTGAAGCTTTGATTGATGGTAAAAATGAAAAATTAATTGCTGATTTAATTCCATTAATCGAAGAAGAATTAAATGTAAAGAATGTATTATTCATTAATGACTTAGAGAATTATATGAACTTCATAGTAAAACCAAATTTTAAAGAAGTAGGTAAACTATTTGGTGCTAAAATCAAATTATTTGGTGAAGAATTATTAAAATTAACAACTAGTGATGTTACAACTTTACAAAATGGTGGAGTAATAAAAATGATTCTAGATGGTGAAGAATATGAAATCAACAATACTATGGTTGATATTAGAACATTATCTAAAGAAGGATTTAATGTTGCAACATTAAATAATAACTTCATTATTTTAAATACTGAATTGACTAATGAATTATTATTAGAAGGTATAGCTCGTGAAATGGTTAGTAAAATTCAAAATTTAAGAAAAACTTCAGGCTTTGAAATTATTGATAGAATTAATATAACTTACAGTAGCGATGAAATGGTAAGAGAAGCTGTCAATAAGTATTTAGAGTTTATAAAAAATGAAACTTTAGCTTTATCAATTACAGAAGCATCATTAGATGAAGAAGTTTTAGATTTAAATGGTCATAATACAAAGATTAAAGTAGAAAAAGCAAACTAAGTTTGCTTTTTTTAATTATCTTTATTTTTAATATATTCTCTTAACAGTTTTGTTAAAGCTCTTTTTTCAATTCTAGAAACATAACTTCTAGAAATATGATATTCTTTAGCAATTTCTTTTTGTGTTAATTTATCCTGATTATTTAGACCATATCTTTTTTCTAATATTTCTTTTTCTCTTGTATTCAATACTTTAAAATATTTATCTAATCGATTGATATTTTCCTGTTTATGAATATCTAAAGCAAAATCTGGATTAGGTGTTTTTAAAATATCTAGTAAAGTTATTTCATTACCTTCTTTATCGAATCCCACTGACTCATTAATACTGATATTTTTATTATTATGTTTATTAGCACGGTAATACATCAATATTTCATTTTCAATACATCGGGCTACGTATGTCGTCAATCTAGTATTATGATGTTTAGAATAACTATCAATTCCTTTAATTAGACCAATTGTTCCAATACTAATTAAGTCATCTTCATCTTTTTTATGGTCATATTTTTTTACAATGTGAGCGACTAATCTTAAATTGTGTTCGATTAATTTATTTCTTGCTTGACGATCACCTAATTTAGCAAGTTCAATATATTTATATTCTTCTTCTTTAGATAGGGGATCAGGAAATATTTTATTTGAATAGGCTGCACAAAATATGTGCAAATCTTTTAACAACCATTTAAACATAAATCACATCCATTAAATTATATTAAGAAAAATAGCATTTAATGACATTGTAAATATTATATGATATAATAGCATTAGATTTATGGGGGATATATATGATGTATATTGTTAAATATTTATTAAAGTTTACTTATTTCTTTTTTAAGTTATTACCAACTAATAAAAAGAAAATTGTTTTTATTAGTAGACAAACAAATGATATTAATGTTGATTTTGATATGATTAGAAAGGAAATTATCAAAAGAGATAAAGATATTAAAATGGTTTTTTTATGCAAAAGAATGGGAAAGGGAATAAAAGAATACTTTTTATATGCAATTGAAATATTACGCCAAATGTATCATTTAGCAACTTCAAAAATGGCTATTATCGACTCTTACTGTATTCCTGTATGTGTTTTAAAACATAAGAAATCTTTAAAAGTTTTACAAATTTGGCATTCCATTGGTAAGATAAAAAAATCAGGATATCAAACACTTGATACAGAATCAGGAAGAAGCGGCAAAACAGCTCGTATTATGTGTATGCATAAAAATTATGATGCCATTGTAGCTGGTGGAGAGGCTTTTAATAAATTTTATGAAGAGGGCTTTAATGTAAAAAAAGATGTCTTGTTAAATTATGGCTTACCAAGAATTGATTATATTATTCAAACAGCTAAAGCTAAAAAGAAAAAAGTATTTGAAAAATACCCTGAATTAAAGGGTAAGAAAATTGTATACTATGCTCCGACTTTTAGAACATATGATGTTGATGGACCGCAAAAATTATTAGATGCTTACAATCATGATGATTTCGAACTTATCATTACATGTCATCCAAATCAAAAGTTAGAGATAAATAAAGAGGGAGTTTATCATTTAAGTTTAGATGAGTTTACAGTAGCTGATATACTAAGCGTTTCTGACTATGTAATTGCTGATTTTGGTTCAATATCCCTAGAAGCTGCAATATTAAAAAAGAAAACATTGTATTATTTATATGATTATAAAGAATATATGAAAAAGAATGGTTTAAATTTAGACCCTAAAAAATCAATGCCAACTTGTTCTTTTGAAAAGATAGAACCAATTTTTGATATTATTAAAAATGATACTTATGATACAAAAGCATTAGATAATTTTGTCAAAAAGTATCTACCTAAGAAATTAGGACAATCTACTAAATTAATAGTTGATTATATTATGAAACATATGGATGAGAAGGAATAAAATATGAAATATATTATTATGGCTGGAGGACCGGCTACTAGATGGCGAAAGTATAACAATACTACTAAACATTTAATAAAAATAGGTAAAGAAAACCTATTAGAAAGATTAGTGAGACAATTAAAGGAATGTAATGCTAAAGAAATATTTATTATTTCTGATAATGAACTTTATGAAATACCAGGTGCAACTAGAATTCCACTTGCTTTTGATTGCAAACTTTATAATATGTTTTATTATAAATATTTAGATGAGCCTTGTACTTTTCTTTATGGCGATACTTATTATTACGATTCTGTAATTGAAGAGATGATTGCTACTAAAACGAATGATATTCTATTTTTTGGAACGCAAGAGTCAATTGTTGGCATTAAAGTTCAAAATCATGAAAAATTTAAATATCATGTTGAAGCTTTAAGAAAACAAGAACTAAAAACAGGCGTAGCCGTTAATCGTGCTGGATGGGCAATATATAAAAAAATAAATTCCCTTGAAGGTGATGGTAAAATCGCACTTTTAGATAATTTTGTTTTAATTAATGAATCTGAGGTTGCTAATGTTAATGATCGACAAGAATATGAGCAACTAGTTGAGAAGATAAGTAACCAAGTTCGCTATTAAAATTTAAACTATACATTGTATAGTTTTTTTTATTTGATATAGAATATCTTTTATAAATAAAAAAAGTATGCTATAATACATACATAGGATAAGGTGAATAGATATGTTAAGTAAGTTAAAATTAGAAAAAATAAACATGAAGTTAGTTATTTTAATTGGTATTATAATAATAGTTATATTAACATTTATTTTTATTATGTTTAGAACTAATCTAATTATTGACCATGATAATAAAAAAGAACCAGTAACCAATGAAAATGGCAATAAGCCTGGAAATGAGGAAGAACCTGAAAATCCTGAAAATCCTGAAAATCCCGAGAATCCTGAGAATCCTGAAAACCCAGATGACTCAAATGTCGGTGGTAATAATGAAGAGGAACCAAATTATGAAGATCCAAGTGAGGATGAAAATGAAGTTTCCCAAGAAGCTAAAGATCGTACTAAAAAGAAAGATGATTTGACATTAGCTGAAAAAGAATATATCATGCAAGAAAATTTTATAACTACTCTTGGTAACGAAAAAGAAATTCAAAATAAGTGTACTGGTGTCGACATTAATTGTAGAGTTAAAGTTGAAGAGTATAATCAATATGCTTCTAAAAAGGATAAACTTAATGATTGTACTGGTGAAATAATTTTTAATTATAATACGAAGAAAAAAGAATATACGTTTGATATGTCAAAAGTTAAATGTGAATAAAAAAGGTATTAAAAAAAACCTTTTTTTTTGTGTTATAATAAGTAAGGTGATTCGATGGAAAATTATATAGTTGGAACATATAAACAGACAATATTTAAATCGGATAATGGATATGTTATAGGATTATTTAAAGTAAAAGATACGGATTTAGAAGAAATGAAAGCATATGTTAACAAAACGATAACTTTTACAGGATATTTCCATGAATTAAATGAGACCGAAAATTATTATTTTAATGGTGAACCATCATTTCATCCTAAATATGGGTATCAATTTAATGTTACATCATATGAGAGAGTAAAACCAGAAGATAAAGATGGAATTGTGGAATTTTTATGTAGTGATTTATTTAAAGGTGTCGGCGAAAAGTTAGCTGTTAATATTGTTGATACTTTAGGATGTGATGCTTTAAATCTTATTATTCAAGATAGAAATTCTCTTTTATTGGTACCCAAAATGACTACTAAAAAAGCCGATATAATTTATAACACTTTGATAAAATATGAAGAAAGTCATCAAATTATCGTATATTTAACTGAATTAGGATTTTCAATGCGCGATGCTTTATTAATCTATAATACATATAAAAAGAATACTATTATGGTTTTAGAAAATAATATTTATAGAGTAATTGATGATATTGATGATATAAATTTTGCTAAAGTTGACATGATTGTCCACAAATCCAATTTTAACGTTAATGAAGATTTAAGAGTTAAAGCTTTAACTTATTATATTATGCAAGAGTTAACATTTAAAAATGGTGATACATATTTAAATATTGATGAAATATATGAAGGAGTGTCATCATACTTAGGTTATTCTATCGATATGGAATATTTAGATAGTTTACTTAATGAATTAAATAGTGATGCTAAAATAATGATTATAAATGAAAAATACTATCTTCAAGAAATATATGAAGCTGAATATTATATTATAGAAAAAATTAAATATTTGCTTAGAAAAGAAAAACATATTTATAAAAAACTTGATAGTAAGATAGCAAGTTTAGAAGAAAATACCCATATTACTTATAATGAACAACAACATGAAGCAATAAAAAAAGCTTTAGAAAATAATATTGTTATAATTACAGGTGGACCTGGTACAGGTAAAACTACAATTGTTAAGGCTATTGTTGAAGTGTATAAAGAATTAAATAAAATAAAAGATATTACTGGCGAAGTAACCTTATTAGCACCAACCGGTAGGGCTAGTAAACGAATGAGTGAATCAACGGGATATGGTGCTAGTACTATTCATCGTTTTTTAAAGTGGAATAAAGAGAATAATAACTTTGCAGTTAATGAATATAATCCAGATTTTAGTAAATTAATAATTGTTGATGAAGTTAGTATGATTGATATTTTATTATTAGACAACTTATTTAAAGGTTTAACTAATAATATTCAATTAGTTCTAGTAGGAGATTACAATCAATTACCAAGTGTTGGACCTGGTATGCTCTTAAAAGATTTAATTGATAGTAAGGTAATTGATACAATTGAACTTAATTTACTTTATCGTCAAAAACAAGATAGCTATATACCTGAATTAGCTCGTGAAATAAGAGAAGATGATTTAGGCGATTATTTAACTACTAAAAATGATTATACTTTTTTAAAATGTTCTTCAAATAATATTATTCATAATTTAAAAACTTTATGTGAACAACTATTAGAAAAAAATTATAATTATAAAAGATACCAAATAATGGCACCTATGTATGCTGGTATTAATGGCATTGATAATTTAAATAAAATTTTACAAGAAATATTTAATCCTAAAGATAATACTAAAAATGAATATAAATATGGTGATGTTATATATCGTGAAAACGATAAAGTCTTACAATTAGTTAATTTACCTGATGATAATGTTTATAATGGGGATATAGGAATTATTTCATGTATTAAAAATGCCCAATTTACAAAGAGTGGCAAAACTGAAATAGTTATTGATTTTGATGGCAATGAAGTAACATATCAACCGAAAGATTTAGGTAATATTAAACATGGTTATATTATTAGTATTCATAAATCACAAGGTAGTGAATTTGATGTCGTTGTTATACCTATTAGTAAAAGTTATCAAAGAATGTTATATCGTAAATTAATTTATACTGGTATAACTAGAGCTAAAAAGAAATTAGTTTTAATTGGTGAACCTGATGCTTTTGAATATAGTGTTCGTAATCAATATGAACAAAAAAGAAAAAGTGATTTGTTAGAAAATTTACAAGATGCGTGCATAAATTATCAAAATTAAGACATTTTAATAGTGTATATAGATAATATATACAATCAGAAGTCTAGTAAGAGGTGATGATATGCAAATGTGGAGGGATATGGCACTATTTACATTAGGTGCAACATCCGTAATATTATATCAAAGGTATAAGGAGCCGATGCTAAAAAAAATCGAAAGTGCGACTAATACAATGGTAAGAAAAGCTGATAAAGTTCTAGACGATATGATGTAAATAAATAAAAACCTTAACGGGTTTTTATTTTTTTTAAAAATGTGTTATAATAGCGCACTGTGAGGGGATTTTTGAATGAAATTAGAAAAAAAGCCTAAATATAATGGCAAATTTATAAAGTTAGAAAATAAAAAAAGAAGTTTTGATTTTGTATCGGCTATTGGCAAAATTAAGAGTTATCTTAATACAACTTTTGCGCTAGATTATGCTGATGAGATGGAAGAAGAAACAAAGACATCAAAGCATGAAGACGATATTGAAGTATTAAATGATGAAGTTTTAAGAATATATAATTTACAGGTTAAAGAAATTTCTGATTATAAATACGTAATACAATTAGTAAAAATAGGTTATACTGTAATTATTGGAATGGATAATTTATCACCAGTAGAAAAAAATGCATTTACTAAAAATCTAAGGGTAGAATTATTTAAATTAGGATATTACTGCCATCAAATTAACAGTAATGCTTTAATAGCAGTTAATAATAATATTACTTTATATGATAATGATTTAGATACACCATTTACAACTACTAAAGTAGTGGATTTAGAAGAGTATCGAAACAGAAAGAAATAGTCGTATTTCTTTTTATCTTTTTATGATATAATTTTAATGGTGATAATATGAATAAAAAAGTAGTTGTCATAAGTATAATTTTTGTAGTTTTAGACCAGTTAATTAAATTAATAATAACTAATAATTTATATTTAGGAGAAACATTAAAAATAATACCAAACTTTTTTGATATTACAAAAGTGCACAATTATGGAGCTGCTTGGAGTATGTTTAGTGGTAATGTTATAATATTAGCTATTATTGGCATTATTGCACTTATATTTATTTATTCATTTTTTGTATATAAAAAAGATTTACATAAGCTAGAGATAATTACTTATAGTTTATTACTTGGAGGCATTATCGGTAATTTAATTGATCGAATCGTATTAGGTTATGTAGTAGATTATTTAAGTTTCAATATATTTGGATACATGTTTCCTGTATTTAATTTAGCTGATATGGGCATAGTTATCTCAGTATTATTAATTATTATAATGAGTATTCAGGAGGAAATAAAATGCAAGAAATTAAAATAGAGAACAATATTGAGACAAGAATTGATAGTTATTTAGCTGAATACTTAGATGAGAGTCGAAGCAAAATAGCTAAGATGTTAAAAGAAAATTATATTTTGGTAAATAATAGTTCAGTTAAAGCTAGTTATTTATTAAGGGAAAATGATGTCGTAACCGTTAAAGAATATGAAGATGCTCCTATGAAGGCAGAAGCAGAAGATATGGACTTAGATATAGTCTATGAAGATGATGATGTTATTGTTGTCAATAAAGCTAATGGCATTGTTGTTCATCCGGCAGTAGGTAATGAATCAGGAACATTAGTTAATGGGTTATTGCACCATGCAAGTGAGTTAAGCAGTGTTAACGGTGAATTTAGACCAGGTATTGTTCATCGTATTGATGCTGATACAACAGGTTTATTAATGGTTGCTAAAAATGATAAAGCACATGCTATTTTAGCTGAACAATTAAGTAAGAAAGAAATTACTCGCATATATTATGCATTAGTTTGGGGTAGAATAGAGCATGATACAGGAACTATTGATGCCCCGATTGGAAGAGATTCCAAAGACCGTAAAAAAATGGCAGTTACCGCAATTAATTCTAAACCAGCCATAACTCATTTTAAAGTTTTGGAACGTTATAAAAATGCTACTTTAATCGAATGCAAGTTAGAGACTGGTAGAACTCATCAAATTAGAGTTCATATGAATTATATTAACCATCCAATTGTAAATGATCCTGTCTATGGTAGAAGAAAAATAATCAATGATACAGGACAATGCTTACATGCTAAAACATTAGGCTTTATTCATCCAACAACTGGTGAATATATGGAATTTGATAGTGAACTTCCAAAATGTTTTACCGAAATTCAAGAGTTATTTAAATCTGAATAACTTTACTAAAGGTAAAAAATATATTAAAATGTAAGTAGGTGAGAATATTGAATATAACATTAAGTAAAAATGATGAAATAGTTATGAAATTAATTCATTACTTCATAACAGATCAAGGTTATAATCCAATTGTCCTACATGGTGCGAAAGATGAAATTTGGTTAGAAAACACAGAAAATGATTACCAAATAGTTAGAATAGTTACAAACTATATTCACAATGATGAACAATTTGATTTTGATCTTTATCGTACAAGACAAATTTTAAAAAGAATTAAAAGAAAAACATTTTCATTTAAAATGAATGCCTTAAGCATCTTTATTAATTTAGGAGAAAATGTTCATTTAAATGAAATAGAAACCGAAAATATTGACTGTATTGAAATAAAAGATATTGATGATTTAGATCGTTACGATTTTGTAATTGATAATTTCCCTAATATTAGTAAAATTGATAAAGTTACTGAAAAGGGCTTAGAACTTTTTATGAAACTTACTGATGAAATTAATCAAAAAAATCAAGAAGATGCAGAAAAAGCAGAAGACGTATTTAGTAAAAAAAGACCTGTGGTCACATATGCTTTATTAATAAGTAATTTCATTTTGTTTTTTGTCATGATACTAGCAGGTGCCAATATTTTTAATATTAGTCCAGCCTTATTATACGATTTTGGTGGTTTAGTTAACTTCGAGATGATGGGAAGAGATTTCTTTGAATTATATCGTTTAGTAACTAGTATGTTTCTTCATGCTGATATAATTCATTTATCATTTAATATGTATGCTTTATATATTTTTGGCCCACAAATTGAAAGTTTCTTTGGCAAAACAAAATTTATTATTATCTATTTAGGTAGTGGTCTTATTGGTAGTTTATTTAGTATGTTGTTCTTACAAGATTATGTTGTTGGTATTGGAGCTAGTGGAGCCATATTTGGACTTATAGGTTCACTTCTATATTTTGGATATCATTATCGTGTATATTTAGGGAGTGTTATTAAATCACAGATTATACCAATTTTACTAATTAATTTATTTATATCATTTACAGTTGCAGGAATTGGAGCCGCTGCCCATGTAGGTGGCTTATTAGGTGGATACTTAGTTACAAAAGCTGTCGGTGTTAAATATAAAAGCACAACTGCCGATTATGTTAATGGTATAATAATGACTTTAATATTATTAGCATTTTTATGTTATGTAAATTTTATTTACTAATGTTAAGAAAGAAAAGTAAAATACTTTTCTTTTTTTATCTTTATGTGATAAAATGATATCAGAATAGGTGATTTTATGGCAGAAGATGTAAATAAAAATAATTCGACAGAAGAAACAAAAAAAGATATGGCTAAAGTATATGGCATAAGCTTGTCTGATATTGAAGAAGTAATATTACCAAATGGTAAAGAATATTTTAAATTTTATAATCCAGAAGAACGAACTGTAAGAATGATTGAAAATCGCAAAGATTCTGGAAATTTAAGTGAGCAGTTTAAAGCTGCTCAAGCAACAATTTCAGCTTCCCAAAGTGAAAATGAAAGACAAAATGCTCGAGCTGTTTTTGATTATCAATTAAGATATCAAAATATTGAATTAACTTTAATCCCAATCAGCGAATTAAAAGGAAATAGATTGGCATATAAACATTTATTTGATAGTTTAGATGCGACAAAGAAAAAAGAAATAAGAGTTTTAATCGAAAATATGGATTATTTAGAATTAAGTTATATTAATATTCCTCAAGCAATTGCCATTGATAAAAATAATAAAGTTATAACATCTAATTATAACGCAGTTACTAATGAATGTGATTTAATAGCTGCTGAAGTTAGAAATTATGATAAAAATTCAATGAATAGTAATGATGCCGATTTAATGACTATTGCTATTTCTGATGAAGAGTTTGATGCAGCAGTTGAACAAATTGATGTTTCATCTGATATTCCAACTGTTACTGAAGCTTATGAAGTTAATGGTAAGCCGGCAGCAACACCAGAAATTTCTGTTAGAGGGCATAAAGTTAATCCAAGTTTGGTTATTCAAGCTTATATGTATCCTGAAATTATTGAACGTAGTGAATTATCAGTTGTAGATAAGATGATTATTAGAGGTGTTATAAAAGCTATAGCCCGCAAACGTCAAAAACAATTAGGGACTAAGCCAAAACAAAAAGTTTTAACTAATAATCAAAATAAACAAGCCGCTTTTGTTGATTCAATTTTACTGTCGTTATTATTAGGCTTCTTTTCTGGTTTATTAATGACTCTTATATATATTACCATTAAAGCTGGTATTTAAAACTCCATGATGGAGTTTTTTTTATATATTTGGATTTTCTATATCAGCTGTATTAGATTTAGACGTAACATATAGTGCAATTATCTCAGATGCAACAACTAATATAGAAGCGATAATTTGTAATTCATAAGGTTTTAAATTTTCATTTTCACGTTTTGATATTTCATATAACTTAATATTAATTAGAAGAAATAATATTCCTGTAAGTAAAAAGAGAACTCTATTCAAGTAAGATATCAATAATAAATTCTTTTTAGGAAGTAAAGATTTTTTATGTTCTAAGTTTAATTTTTGATTATAGGTTAAGAATAATGAAACAAATCCGGCTAATATTGTTAAAACTAAAACAATTAATTGATAATTGATATACTTAGATTCCTCTTTTTTCATAATAAAATATATGATAAATACTAAAAAAATAGACAAATTATGATATAATTTTATTGGTGATTCCAATGAAACAGGAAAATATTAGAAACTTTTCAATAATTGCTCATATTGATCATGGTAAAAGTACTTTAGCCGACCGTATTTTAGAGGAAACTGGGGCAATTACGGAAAGAGAGAAACAAGATCAATTATTGGATAATATGGACATTGAACGCGAGCGAGGTATTACTATTAAGTTAAATGCTGTTCAGCTTAATTATCATTATAAAAATGAAGATTATTTGCTTCATTTAATTGACACTCCCGGACATGTCGATTTTACATATGAAGTATCACGTTCTTTAGCAGCTTGTGAAGGAGCTTTACTAGTTGTCGACGCTGCCCAAGGAATTGAAGCTCAAACATTAGCTAATCTTTATCAAGCTTTAGATAATAATTTGGTAATTATACCAGTTATCAATAAAATTGATTTACCTAATGCCGATATCGATAGGGTAAAAAAAGAATTAATGGATACAATCGGTTTTGATGAGAATGAAATACTTTTAGTGAGCGCTAAAACAGGTGTGGGCATTAAAGAATTGGTTGAAGCTATTATTGAAAGAATACCTGCGCCAAAAGGTAATAAGAATGATAATTTGCAAGCCCTAATATTTGATAGTTACTATGACTCATATCGCGGAATTGTCGCTTTACTGAGAGTTGTCAATGGTAGTATCAAATTAGGCGATAAGATTAAAATGATGGCAACTGATGCAGAATATAGTGTTGTTGAATTAGGAATAAATAATCCAAACGAAAAGAAAGTTGATGAATTATTAGTCGGTGAAGTAGGCTTTTTATGTGCTAGCATTAAAAACATTGAAGATGTTAAAGTAGGCGATACAATCACTTCAGCAATAAATCCAGCTAGTTCACCTTTAGCAGGATATAAACCAATGAAACCAATGGTGTTCTGTGGAATATATCCAATTGAATCTAGTCGTTATCCTGATTTAAGAGAAGCTTTAGAAAAATTAAAGTTAAATGATGCTTCTCTGCAATTTGAACCAGAGACTTCCCAAGCTTTAGGATTTGGATTTAGATGTGGATTTTTAGGACTTCTTCATATGGAAATAATTGAAGAACGAATTGAAAGAGAATTTGGAATTGAGTTAATTGCGACTAGCCCATCAGTAGTATATGAAATAGAGCTAACAGATCGAACTATTATTGAAATAGATTCACCATCCAAAATGCCAGAGAGACAAAAGATAGCTAGTATTAAAGAACCATATATTAAAACTAATATTTTTGTTCCTAGCTCTTATATTGGTTCAATTATGGAACTATGTCAAAATAAAAGAGGTAATTATATTTCAAT
The DNA here is from genome assembly GCA_944350495.1 of uncultured Bacilli bacterium. Lineage (GTDB taxonomy): Bacteria > Bacillota_I > Bacilli_A > RF39 > UBA660 > UBA5578. The sequence continues at coordinate 186,558 of CALVOZ010000001.1, read as the reverse complement.
GGAATATTTAGATACAACTCGTGTAAATATTCATTATGAATTACCACTATCAGAAATAGTATATGATTTCTTTGATAAATTAAAATCATATACAAAGGGATATGCTTCTTTTGATTATGAAATGATCGGCTATAAAAAATCTGATTTAGTAAAAATGGATATTTTATTAAATGGTGAAATGGTTGATGCATTTAGTTTAATTGTTCATCGTGATTTTGCCTATAATCGTGGCCGCGCTATAGTAGAAAATTTAAGAAAATTAATTCCTCGCCAACAATTTGAAATACCTATTCAAGCCGTAATAGGTACAAAAGCAATTGCACGATCAGATATTAAAGCAGTGCGTAAAAATGTTTTAGCAAAATGTTATGGCGGTGACGTTTCGCGTAAACGCAAGTTATTAGAAAAGCAAAAAGAGGGTAAGAAACGAATGAAGATGGTTGGTAGCGTAGAAGTTCCACAAGAAGCGTTTTTAGCAATATTAAGTATGGATGAAGGTGAATAAAATGAATAAGAAAGAAGTCACTTCAATAGAAGAAAAAAAGAAAAAAATTATTGATTATTTTTTAGAAAATCCAACTGCAACAATTATTGATATCAGTAATGCGACAGGAATATCAAAATCATCTGTGCAGAGATATTTAAATGATCCTATATATATGAATATTCTTATACCTAAGACCGGTAAGACAGTTGCTGAACAATTAAAATTAAATAAAATAGTCGGCAATCAAAAAGGTGGTAGAACAACTTTTCTAACTCATAGTGTGCAACAAGATGCAGCAGGTAAATTTATTGGAACTAGTCGGGATACAACTGAGGAGAATAAAGAAGAGAGAAAAAGAGAAGATATCATTAAATTTGCAAGGTACTTTAGTCAAAATCCATATGTTACATTAGAAGAAATGGCTGAATATTTTGATAAAATATATACAAAATCATATATATATGATTGCTTAAACGATCCACGTGTTGAAGAATTATTTGGCAAATTAATAGCCGATGCTCTTCATCGCCAATTAGAACAAAATAAATATAATATTAGAAGAAAGTTTGAGGATAACTGGGGACAACAATTATTTGAAGAAGCAGGATTAACTGAAAGGGAAATTGAAGTATTAAATTTAAGATTTTCAGGTGATATTATTCGTTCAGCTGAAGATGTGGGAAGAGAGCTAAACGTTTCTAAAACCTTAATAACACGAATAGAAGATCAAGCTTTAGAAAAATTAAAAGCATACAAAAGGGATGAGAAGAAGATATGATAAAATCATGTTATATTCACATCCCTTTTTGTCAATCAATATGTAGTTATTGTGATTTTTGTAAATTCTATTACAATGAAAAAATGGTAAATGAATATTTAGATGCTTTAAAAAAAGAAATAGATACATATTATAAAGGTGAGCAATTAGAAACTTTATATATTGGTGGAGGTACACCATCTGTATTAAATTTAGACGAATTAACGAAACTATTAAAAATTTTAAAAGTGTTTAACAAGCCAAGTGAATATACGATTGAATGTAATATTGAAAATATTACTGAAGATAAGTTAAAAATATTTAAAAAGTATGGAATTAATCGTATTAGTATTGGTATACAAACATTTAATGAAAAGCATTTAAAATATTTAAATCGTCATCACACTTTAAAAAGTGCTTTAGAAACTATTAGATTAGTTAAAAAATATTTTACAAATATCAATGTCGATTTAATGTATGCACTACCTAATCAAACTTTAGATGAACTAAATAAAGATATCGATATTTTCTTATCTTTAGATGTCCCTCATATTTCCACTTATTCTTTAATTATTGAACCCCATACAATTTTATATAATCATAAAGAAAAAAATATTGATGATGAATTAGATTATGAAATGTATAAGTTAATTTGTAATAGATTAAGTAATTATGAACATTATGAAACAAGTAATTTTGGCATAATAAAATCTAAACATAATTTAACTTATTGGAAAAATTTAGAATATTATGGTTTTGGAATGGGTGCTAGTGGATATGTCGATTCGATTCGCTACGACAATACGAGATCGCTTAATGAATATTTAAATGGTAATTACCGCAAAGAAGAAATATATCAAACCAATAAATTGAAAATTGAAAATGAATTTATTTTGGGACTTCGTTTAATAGAAGGAATTAATATTTATAATTTTAAAGAAAAATATAATTTAGATATTTTAGATGTAAAGAATGTTAAAGAATTAATTATGGATAAAAAGCTTGTATTAACTAATGACAACCTTTATATTGATCCTAAATTTTGGTATTTAGCAAATGATATTTTAATTAATTTTATTAATAATGATTGACACGTGTAAAATTAACGCTTATAATTAAAATAGAGGTGAATAGAATGGCAAAATGGGATAAAGAATATATTAAATTATGTAAAAAAATACTTAAAGATGGAGTTTTAGAACGTAATCGTACGGGAATTGATACAATAAAAATACCAGGTTATTTTTTAGAATTTGATTTGGCTAAGGAATTTCCAATTTTAACAACTAAACAAGTTTTCTATAAAAATGCTATTATAGAAATGTTGTGGTTTTATCAAGCTCAATCAAATGATGTAAGATGGCTACAAGAACGTAATAATCACATTTGGGATGAATGGGAAATAGATGAAGAAGGTAAATGGAAAGCTGTTCAAAATGTCTTAAACGATAAAGGTGAATTAGAGAAAAAAGAAATAGTTAAACAATTTGATAAAAAATATGCACACACTATTGGAACAGCTTATGGTTGGATTGTTAATAAATATCATTTAACTGAAAAGTTACTTGATATGTTAAAGAATAATCCATCTGATCGTCGAATGGTTATGAGCTTATGGCAAGATGAATATATTGGTACTGCTGTTTTACCGTCATGTGTATGGAGTACTGAATGGGATGTTACTGATGGTAAAATTAATGTTTGGGTTCACCAAAGAAGTTGTGATGTTCCACTAGGTTTACCATTTAATATTACGCAATATGCAGTATTAGTTAATTTAATGGCACATTGTACTGGGCTTAAAGTTGGTAAAATGTATTATTCAATTAAAAATGCACATATTTATGTAAATCAAATTGAGGGAATAAAAGAGCAAATTAAAAGATATGAAGAATTACCTAATTTAAAAGCACCTAAATTGTGGCTTAATCCAGAAGTTAGAGATTTCTTCAAATTTGATAATTCTAAAGAATTAAAAGATATTAAGATCGTTGGATATGAACATCATGGTAAAATTTCATTTCCAATTGCTCAATAGGAGGATAATATGAAATTTAAAATAATTGCAGCCGTTGGAAAAAATCTAGAATTAGGTAAAAATAATGGGCTAATTTGGAGTTTGCCAGGCGATTTAAAATTCTTTAAAGAAGCGACAATAGGTCATACCGTTTTAATGGGAAAAAATACTTTTGAATCTTTACCAAAAGTATTACCAAATAGAAAAAATATTGTTATTACTGATATGCCAATTGATAATGAAGAAATAGAACAATATTCTTCGCTAGATGATTTTTTTGCAGCTTATCAAGATTCAAAAGAAGACATTTTTGTAATTGGTGGGGGAATGATGTATCGTCAATTCATTGATAAAGCTGATGATTTATATTTAACTGAGGTAGATGATAGTGATGAAAGTGCTGATACATACTTTCCAGAATTCAATAAAAATAATTATACGAAAGAAATTATTAAAACGGGAGAAGATAATGGAATATCATATACACACGTATTATATAAAAAAAGTAAATAAGAAAGTTAAAAACTTTCTTTTTTCTTTGTAAATTGATATAATGTAGGTGGGTGGTAGTATGAGCGAATTTTTAGATAAATTAGAATCTAAATTATATGCTATAGATGAAAAAGAAAGAAAAAAAGTTATAAAAAAATATCGAAGATTAATTGAAGAACAAATAAAAGAGGGTAAAGAAGAAGAAGAAGTTATAAAGTCTTATGGTGATATCGATGATTTAGCCGAAGAGATATGCAGCGATTATCATGTTAATTTAATTAGTCATAAAACCCCATTAAAGAAAAAAATAAATGATGGAATCGAAGAGAGTGCTAAATTTTTAGCAGAGACAACTAAAGATGTTATAAAGTATTCTAAAGAATTTACTACTGATAAATTCTTAGTTTCATTTTTTGAAATATTACTTAAAATTTTAGTCCTTATAATTCTATTTTCTCTATTTAAAATTCCATTTATTGTTTTACAAATAGGAGCTGATTTTGTTTTTGAATTATTATTCTTCCCATTCAATGCAATTTTATTAGAGGTATTTGATTATATTATTGCCATTGCTTACGGGATTTGTTGCATTGCCGTATCTATTTATATGTTTAAAGGATATTACATTGAAAATAAAGAACCAAAACAAGATGTAATTGACGATAATGAAGTTAAGAAAGAGACGGTATCTAAACGAGGAATTAATTACACTACTTTAATTGTCAAAGCAATCTTAATACTAGTTGTAGTTGTCCCACTAATAGCTTTAACTGTTACTTTTTTAGGACTTACAGCTTTAGCAATCTTCCTTGTTTTTAAAGAAGTACCAGTTATTGGTTTATCAGTCTTATTATTAAGTTTCTTTTTATTATCTTTAAACTTAGTAGTCTATGTTACAGATTTATTAGATAAAAGGGAAAGAAATTATTTATTTGTTTTATGCATATCAATTCTTTCATTCATTATTGGTTCAGTTTTACTAGTAGATGATTTATTAAATTATAACTATCCAAAGAATTTAGAAGAAAGTAAGTTTGCAACAGTTACTGAAACAATTAATTTGGAAATAAATAAAGATACTGAATTTGATTTTATCGGTTCTGAAGCAGAATATATTATTGATAATGACTTAAAAGATAATCAAGTAATTGTTGAAGTAACATATTACGATGATATTGTTGATATTGTGATTGATGAAATGAATGATGAAGATTACAAAATTATTTATTTTTATGCACAATCTGATGATTATAATTTTGGTGATTACCGTTTTATTTATGAGACGATCATTGATGATTTAAAAGAAAATAATATTTATGATTACAGTGAATTATATAAATTTGGAGTAAAAGTATACTGTAATGAAACAACAAAAGAACTAGTTAAATAGTTCTTTTTTGTTACATTGTAAAAATACTTAAATAATGTTATAATGTTGAATAGATTGAGGTGTTTTACATGGTAGAAACTTTTCAAAAAATATATAAGAGAGGAAAAAAATATGTTGCTACAAACATACTATTTTTAACTTTCATTATTACCTCAGTAATCAATGGTATGATCGTTCATGGTGTTACTGTTGATACTGCCTTTTATATAAAACCATTAATAGCGAACTTAGTTGTTGTCATATTGATTGGTTCATTTGCTTATTTTATGAAACCTAAACATCGATATATATACTTTTTTATTGTGTCAATAATTTTAACTGCAATATGTATGATTAATGCTATTTATTATAAAAATTATTTATCCTTTGCCTCTATATCCTTATTGACAACTTTATCAGAATTAGGTGGATATACTGATGCGGTATTTGAAAATATCCTTCAGTGGAAAGATTTTATTTATTTATGGCAATTGTTTGCGATTACTTTTGTCCATTTACAATTAAATAAAAAGGGTTATTACGAAAAAGTTCAAAAAGAAGAACAACCTAAAATTAGGTTTTTAAATACAATTGTTGTTACATTAATTTTGCTTGGTTTATTTATTTCTATGTTGACAAGTACTGATATTAGTCGTTTGGAAAAACAATGGAATCGAGAATATGTCGTAATGGAATTTGGTATATATGTATATCAGTTTAATGATGTAGTAACTTGTGCTAGAACTAAATTAAATAGTATGTTTGGCTATGATGAAGCAGCTAAAGCTTTTAGAGAGTATTATGCAGAAGTACCAGAAGAGTCACCAAATAAAAATAAATATACAAACTTATTTAAGGGAAAGAATGTCTTAGTAATCCATGCTGAAAGTATTCAAAACTTTTTAATCAGTGATGATTTTAGAGATGGTAAACCAGCCTCATTTAATGGAATAGAAGTAACTCCGAATTTAAATAGATTGGCTAGTGAAGGAATATATTTTTCAAACTTCTATTCGCAAGAGAGTGCTGGAACAAGTAGTGATACTGAATTTACATTTAATACATCTTTATTACCATCATCATCTGGCACTGTATTTATGAATTATTTTGATCGTGAATATGTTACTTTACCAAAGATGTTTAAAGAGCAAGGATATTATACATTTAGTATGCATGCTAATAAAGGAAGTGCTTGGAATAGAACAGTAGTTCATCCAAATTTAGGTTATGATAAATTTTATTATTATACAGATGCCTATACAATTGATGAAGAAATAGGTTTAGGATTAAGTGATAAATCATTCTTTAGACAATCAGTTGACCATATAAAAGAAATTGATGCTGAGCATGAAAATTGGTATGGATTACTAATTATGTTAACAAATCATACACCTTTTAGTGATATTGAAAGATATTCAGAAGAAACTGGTTGGACATATGAAGTAGACTATAAATATACTGAAATTGATGAAGAAACTGGTGAAGAAGTAGAAGCATCATATGACTACTTAGAAGGAACTAAGTTAGGCAACTATATTAAATCAGCTAGATATGCCGATGAGTCTATTGGTGAGTTATTAGAAAAAATGGATGCTGAAGGCTTATTAGAAGATACAGTTGTTATTATATATGGTGACCATGATGCTAAATTGCGTTCATCTGAGTTTAATCGCTATTATAATTATGATTTTGAAACTGGTGAAATTAAAGATAAAGACGATGAATCTTATATTCAATTAGATGATTATACTTATGAAATAAATCGTAGTGTACCATTTATCATTTGGTCTAAAGATATTGCTAATAACAAAAAGTATGCGACTGAAATTACAACTGTAACTGGTATGATTGATGCTCAACCAACAATTGCTAATATGTTTGGTATGTATAATAAATATGCTTTAGGACATGATATGATGAGTACTGATGAAAATGTTGTCGTTTTTCCATCCGGAAATTGGATGACTAATAAAATGTATTATAACAGCGCCAAAGAAGCATATAAATTGTTAGATATTGAGGCCGAAATACCAGTTGATTATATAACTACTTATAGTTTATATGCTGATGAGATAAATACTATTTCTAATTCAATTATAACTTTCGATTTAATTAAGAAAGTAGGAGAAAATCCTGACAATGAATTATTAGAAGAAATAGGAGATAGTGAATTATAATGAAAAAAGAAAAAAATATGACTAGTAAAAAAATAATTATTGGCTTATCAATAAGTTTAGCATTATTAATTATTATCGCCGGTATATTATTTATAGGAATATTAAAAGATGTTTTTGGAAATAATCGCGCTGAAGAAGTTGAGATTGTAGATACAATTGATACTTATGAATATAAACTAACAGAAAATAATACTGATTATTTTGAAAGTTTATATTATGAATTAAAGGATGAATTAGCACTTGAAGTTAGAAATGATGATAAATATGCTGAATTAGTCACTAAATTATTTATCGCTGACTTTTATGATTTAAATAGTAAATTAAATAAAAACGATATTGGTGGTGTTCAATTTATATATGATAAATATCAAAGTACTTTTATAAAGAGTGCTAATGATATCAATGGTATATACTATTACGTAGATAATAATATCTATGGAGAAAGAGAACAAGAATTGCCAATAGTTAAAGATGTAAGTGTTGAAGAGACTTTAAAAATTAACTATACATATGGGGATATTAATGATTCAAATGCTTATCAAATTAAAGTATATATTACTTATGAAGAAGACTTAGGATATCCTAAGAATGCAACGGTAACATTGGTTCATAATAATGATAAAATAGAAATAGTAAAAGTGAATTAGAGCGTTATGCTCTTTTCTTTTTTCCTATTTTATTGTATAATTGTTACTAGAATAGGAGTTGCATAGTGTGATAGGAAATATTATAGGTATTGATGGAAATATTGCATTAATTAAATTAACATTAGATATGAGTGAAGTTCAAAGCTTAATTAATTTATATGTTGTAATGGAGGATTCAAAACAAAGAATTGTTGGTGAAATAACTGATATTAAGGATGGAATAGCCTATGTAAATATGGTAGGTGAAATTAGAGATAATAAATTTGTATCTGGTGTAACTAGAAAGCCTTCATTCGGCTCTTCTATCACTTTAATATCTCCTAATAAGATTAATTTTATTGTAGGTGTTGAAGACTATCAAGACTCTAGAGATTTATATATTGGAAAAAGTCCAATATATGAAGGAGTAGATGTATGTGCTAATATAAATGCCTTATTTGCAAACCATTTTGCAATATTTGGTTCAACAGGTAGCGGTAAATCTTGTGGATTTTCAAGAATAATACAAAATATCTTTGAAAAGAAAACAACTGTCGCATATCGTTCTAGTATCTTTGTATTTGATGCTTATGGTGAATATCATAGTGCTTTCAAAAATATTAGTGAAAAAGCACCAGAAGCAACATTTAAAGCTTATACAACTAATATTAATGATAAAACAACTGAAATTTTAAGAATACCATTATGGTTATTAGGGGTTGATGATTTTGCTATATTATTAGGAGCAGATAAGCATGCGCATATTCCAATCATTGAAAAAGCTTTAAAGTTTGTAACAATATTTGGACGCGCTGAAGAAGAAGTAATTCAATATAAAAATGATATTATAGCACGTGCTTTACTAGATATTATTTTAAGTGGACGTCCAGCTCCACAAATAAGAGACCAAATATTCTCAATTTTATCAACATATAATACAAAAGATTTAAACTTAGAGACACCAGTATTTCAACCTGGATATATACGACCACTAAAACAATGTTTATTAATTGATGCTAGTGGTAAGATAAGAGAAATAGAGTTATTAACTAACTTTATTGAATCGTTCTTAGTTGATAATGTTGAGTTATCATTACCAGATGGATCATTTAAATACACTTTAAAGGATTTAGCGCTAGCTTTTGATTTTGCACTTATCGATGAAGGATCATTAAAATCAGAAGCCATATTTGATATAGCTAATACTTTAAAAGTAAGATTACATTCAATAGTAGATAGCGAGTATTCAACATATTTTGATTACCCAGAATATATTTCAAAAGATGACTATATAAGAAGTTTAACAACAACAAAAGAAGGAAAGAAAATACAATTAATTAACTTCAATATAAATTACGTTGATGATAGATTTGCAAAAACAATTACTAAAATATATTCAAAAATGTTATTTGATTATGCGAAGGGATTACGTAAGAGAGCATCTTTCCCATTCCATATTATCCTAGAAGAAGCTCATAGATATGTTCAAAAAGATATTGATGTTGACCTACTAGGTTACAATATCTTTGATCGTATAACTAAAGAAGGACGTAAATATGGTGTACTTTTAGGACTTATTTCTCAAAGACCATCAGAAATGTCAGAGACAGCATTATCACAATGTAGTAATTTCTTTATATTTAAAATGCTACATCCATTAGATGTAAAATATATTCATGATATGGTTCCAGAAATAACAGATGAAGTAATAAAGAAGATGAAAACATTACAACCAGGTAACTGTATGGCATTCGGTTCGGCATTTAAATTGCCGACTTTGATAAAGTTAGATATGCCAAACCCTGCTCCATCAAGTAGTAGTTGTGATATTAGTGGTATTTGGTTTATAGACCGAAAAGCTACTAGTAAATCTTCATTAAATATAGAACCAGATGTAACTGTAGTTAACTAATAAGGGAGTGATAAACTCCTTTTTTTTTATATAAAAAAATGATATACTTATTACATATTGGAGGATTTGCATGGTAGAACAAATAGTTGAAATAATAATAAATATTTTTGGTGGATTAAAGAGTATTCCTTTTGGTCGTGAATTAGTCGTTTTTGCAATATCTTTAATGCCTATATTGGAGTTACGTGGGGGATTAATAGCTGCTGCTTTATTAGATTTAAATCCAATTACTAGTTATATAATTAGTATTATTGGTAATGTTTTACCAGTACCATTTATTTTATGGCTTATTAATTCGATATTAAATTGGATGCGTAATAGTAAAAAATTTAAAGGGATTGCTAATTGGTTAGATGGTAAAGTTAATAAGCATAAAGCACAAATAGAAAAATATGGCTTTTGGGGATTAGTAATATTTATAGGTATTCCATTACCAGGAACAGGGGCTTGGACAGGCTGTTTAATAGCTGCTGTTTTAAATATGGATAGAAAGAAAGCTTTCTTAGCTGCTACGTTAGGAATATTGATGGCTAGTGTAATTATGATGTTAGTCTCATTTGGCTTATTAAAGGCAATAATAGGGTAAAATGAATAGTGTTGATACAGTTAAAGGTATAGGGCCAAAAACCGCTAATATCCTCATAAAAAGTGGAATAAAGACTATATCAGATTTATTAACTTATTACCCATATCGTTTTGAAGTAATTGCTAAAAGTAATATCAAAGAATTAAATGAAGAAGATAGAATAGTAATTGATGGTGTAATAGAAACAATACCATCAATCTTCTTTTTTAATAAAAAAATGAATAAAATGACATTTAGATTAAATACCGGAGAGTATTTACTAAATGTATCAATATATAATCGAGCTTTCTTAAAAAGTAAATTGTTAATAGGTACAAAAATAACGGTAATAGGAAAATATAATAAAAAAAATAATCAACTAGTTGCAACTGATATAAGATTTTCATTGTTACCAAAAGAACCTAAAATAGAACCAATATATCATTCAATAGCAGGAATAACAAGCAATCAATTTAATCAATATTTGGGCAATATCATTGCTAAAGCTAATGAATTACCAGTATATATACCAGATTATTTAATTACTAGATATAAATTAATTGATAAAGCAAGTAGTGTTCAAGAGATACATTTCCCAACTACAAAAGAAAAATTAAATAAAGCCTTAAATTACCTAAAATATGAAGAATTATTCTTGTTTATGATGAAGATGAATTATCTTAAAATGAATCGAGAAGAATTACTAGGTATAGAGCATAAGATAGATTATAGTAAAGTAGATAAGTTTATTTCCCAATTACCATTTAAGTTAACTGAAGATCAATTAAAAAGTGTAAAAGCAATTTATAATGATATGAGTTCTAACAGAGTAATGAAGAGATTATTACAGGGAGATGTTGGAAGTGGAAAAACTGTCGTTGCGATAATTGCTCTTTATATGAATTACTTAAGTGGTATGCAAGGAGCATTAATGGCCCCAACTGAAGTTCTAGCGCAACAACACTATAACAATATTACTAAAATATTAAAAAATACTGATATCAAAGTATCCTTATTAACAGGAAAAATGAAAATTAGTGAACAAAAAAAAGTTAAAGAAGAAATCCAAAAAGGATTAGCTAATATTATTATTGGTACCCATTCTTTAATAAATAACGAATTAAAATATCATAATCTAGGAATTGTTATAACTGATGAACAACAAAGATTTGGTGTAAATCAAAGAGTATTATTAAGTAAAAAAGGTGAATATCCAGATATACTTTATTTATCAGCAACCCCAATTCCAAGAACATTTGCAATAACAATCTATGGAGATATGGATATCTCAAGTATTCATACAATGCCTAGTGGTAGAAAAGAAATAATCACTACTTTGTATAATAATAATGATATTAAAGAAGTATTAGATGGTATGCAACGAGAACTAAGAAAAGGGCATCAAATATATGTCATTGCTCCATTAATTGAAGAATCAGATAAAATAGAATTAGAAAATGTTGAAACATTAAAAAGTAAAATTGAACGTGCTTTAGGTAAAATAAGTAAAGTCGAAATGCTTCATGGTAAAATGTCATCAGAAGAAAAAGAAGCCATTATGAATGACTTCAAAGAAAATAAAATTCAAATCTTAATAAGTACAACAGTTATCGAAGTAGGTATTGATGTACCTAATGCAACAATGATTGTTATATTTGATTCTTATCGCTTTGGTTTATCCCAACTACATCAATTAAGAGGCCGAGTTGGAAGAGGTGATAGTCAAAGCTATTGTATCTTAATCAGTGATAGAGAAGCAGAGCGATTATCAGTAATGACTCAAACAACTGATGGCTTTAAGATAAGTGAAGAAGACTTTAGACTAAGAGGAAGTGGCGACATATTTGGTACAAGACAAAGTGGGGAAATAAAATTCAAACTAGCAGATATGAAAAGAGATTTCACCATTTTACTTAGAGCTAAAGAAGACTCTCAAGAAGTATTAAATAGTGATGAATATAAAAATGGGAAATATTTTTTATTAAGAGATTTGATAGAAAAATCAACGCATTTAGAGTAATTGGGAAATAATCTTCACAATTACTATATTGACTTATTTCCCAAAATAAATTATACTTAAAGTGGCATGTTACTCCATGCCAGTACTCTTACGGTTTTATCAATGTGAGAGTGCACAACCAAAACCCCCTGAAGAGAGCGAAAGCTCTCATTTTTGTTTATATTAAAGGGTTTGAAGCCTATTAAGTAATTTTAGGTACACTTTTAGGTACACAAATTTAAAAAAGTTAATATTTCCTTTGACAAACATACTGATGATTATCTTTTTATCAGTAAATTTGTCAAAGATATAAAAGTGAAAAAATTGTACTTTGAATTTCCTTTTTTTCTGTATATGATACTGACAAATAGGAACTTTTTTGTTATAATGTTATTAGCGGAGGTGCTAAGATGTCTGAAAGAGAATTAGATTCAAGTATAAATGATTATATTGAAACAGAAACACCTAAAAACTACGTAAAACAATTACAATGGGATATGGCTATAGGACTTCAAGAAGTTGATAACTTAAAACCATCTAAGTATTTAGAAAAATTGTTACAAGAAAATGTAACAGGTGAAAAAACAATTTATGAAGTAGAACATGAATTAAAACAATATTATGTAGAAAAAGATAAAACTGATAAAACAATTCAAGATGAATTTGAGTGTGATTTAGTATCTACTAGGATAGTTCAATTATTAGAAGAAGATAATTTTGAACTATCAGTAGACTATATAAAATATATCCATGAATATTTATTTAAAGATGTTTATGAATTTGCAGGAGAATTTAGAAAAGTAGATTTTTCTAAATACGAAAGAATTTTAAATAATGATTCAGTTGCTTATGGTGATTGTAAATTATTAGAACAATCATTAGATTATGATATATCATTAGAAAAAAATAAAAACTATAATGAGATGAATATAGTTGATGTAATTAATAATATAACTAACTTTTCTTCAAGCATATGGCAAATACATCCGTTTAGAGAAGGAAATACTAGAACTACAGCATTATTTATAGAAAAATATTTAATATCACTTGGATATAATGTAGATAACACTATGTTCAAAGAAAAATCAGTTTATTATAGAAATGCATTAGTAAGAAGTAATTATTTTAATAATTATTTAAATATAAAACAAGATAATAGTTTCTTGATTAAATTTTATGAAAATTTATTATTAGGTAAAAACAATAACTTACATTCAAGAGACTTAATTGTAGAAGAATTATTTAATAAAGAGAATTAAAAAGAGGCGCTAGTACAGGCTTATTACTTTAATAAGTTTTTGTATTGGCGTTTTTTAGAAGTAAAGGAAGTGACAAAGTTGTTAAATGATATTATAAATATTGACTTACATATTCACTCTATTGAAAGTGAATATAAAGAAGAAGAAGGGTATTTGAATAATTCTACAATAGATAATATAGATGTATTATTAAAAAAACTAAATGTAAATAACATTAATTTATTTGCAATTACAGATCATAATAGATTTGATAAAAATTTGTATGACAAAGTAAAAACTTTAATAGGTAAAGAACCTTATGAGAACATTTTAAATGTTTTGCCTGGGATTGAATTTGATGTTCAGATTGAAGAAGGAAAAGAAGCTTGTCACATTATTTGTATATTTGATGATTCTAAACCAGATAAATTATCCAATATAAATACCGTTTTAAACAAAAAACTATTAACTAAACCAACTGAATATTATACAAAAGATGAATTTGAAAACATTTTAAAAAAGATAAATTTAAGTACGTTGCTGATTGCTCATCAACACAAACATTTTGATAATGCAAGTGGTGGTAAGAGAAGTTTATCTAATTCTGTAGACAATATATATGAATTTATTGAAACAGGGTATATAAATGCTTTAGAATATCAAAAACCGAGTGTTCAAGGGATGATTATTAATAGTCTAAAAAAAGTCAATAAAAATGTTGCATCTATAATTGGAAGTGATTGTCATCAATGGGAGTATTATCCACAAAAAGATGGTAAAACCGGTTTCAAAGGATATGTGAGTAAAATAAAAGCGCTTCCAACTTTCAAAGGACTTGTGTTTTCTTTCACAAGTATGGATACTAGATTTAATAGATTAAAAAATACAAATGTTAATTATATTAATAAAATTAAAATCAAAAATAAAGAATATCCTTTGAGTAATGGTATTAATGCTATAATTGGTGATAATGGTTCGGGTAAAACAATGCTAATGGATATTTTAACGGGAAGTAAGTTAAAAAATGAATATAAAGCAATTAAAAAATTAAATGAAATTGAAGTAATTGAATTAGGAACTCCAAGTAAAGAATATATAAAACAAAATCAAATTATAGACGATGTAAGAACAGGGAAGCTTTTTAGTACTTCTCATGAAAATAAATATAAGGATATAACAACAAAACAAACATTTAAAACCAGAATAAATAATTATGCGATTAAATTAATAAAAGCAATAAATAAAAATATTGAAATTGAAGAATTAAAAAAAAACTTAGAAAATATTATTTTTGAACCTGCATCAGAGTTATATGAAATTGTTATTCCAAATATTAAAAATGATTTGTCAATAGTAGAAAATGAATTTGAAGAACGTGTGGAAAGTTTGCAATCTATATACGAAACATTACTTGATGAATATAATGACAATAAAAAATTCTATAACAAGCACAAGGGGTTAAATACTATTATTACTCAATTGAAAAAATTGATAGTTGACTATACTAAAAAGAGTAACAAAATTAACCAAGAAATTTTAATTAAGAATAGTATCATAAGTAGATGTGAAGTTTTTAATAGCAATATGAGTAGTAATGAAACTGATAAAGAAAAAGAATTTAAGGAATATAAAAAAAATAAACAAAAATTTATTAAAGCGTTTACTACGTTAATTAAATTGCAGAATAAAGATATTGTTTTTCCAGAATTTCCAAAACCTATAAAAGGTTTTTCAAAAAAAATAAATAATGGATATTCATTCAATAAAGTAACTGGTTATAATGAAGTTTATGAAAAAGATAATTTTTATATAGAATTATTTACAAAAGGTTATGACGAAGAAAAAGTCAAAAAAATAAATTCTAAAGAAGAATTAGTTTTAGCTCTAAATGGAATATCAAAATATGAAGATATAAATAATTGGTATAAAAAAGTGGATAATTTTATTGATGAATGCTCTCTTGAAGAAACGTATATCGAAAAGGTGTCAACAAAACAATCGATGGGAAAAACACCAGGAGAAATAGCAATAGTATTTTATGATTTTAAATTAAAACATAATGATGAAGAAAAAAATGTAATATTAATTGATCAACCTGAAGATGATATTAGTAATAAAATTATATCAGATGAATTAACCAAATATATCAACGAAAATAGAGATAAAAAACAAATAATAATTGTCACACACAATCCAGTATTAGTGGTTAATCTAGATGTTGATAATGTAATTTTATTAAATAAAGATTATAAAAATAATTTAGATGTTAAGAATGGCTGCTTAGAGTTTGCTTGCGAATCATATGCTATGATTAATGAGGTTGCTAATAATATGGATGGTGGAATAGAAATAGTTGAAAAGAGGTTTAGATTGTATGAAAATAAAAATAAGAGTTGAGTACGTTGATCCAAAGCAAATAGTTCTTTTTGTGGATAAAAGTAGTATTATTTTAATATCCGATGAAAAGAAAAAAATATTAGCAAGTGAAATATATAATATTTTTGATTACAAAAAAGATAAAAAATATGAGTTGGAAAAAGTTAAAGAGTATAAAGAAATTCCATTAGATTATGATATATATTTAAAAGAATGTTATGATCTGATTGAAGGGATTATAAAAGATATACAATAAAAAAAGAGACCTAGTCCGTTAAAGGACTAGGTCATCTTTGTTTTGAGGTTTTACTATTTCATATTCTTCATAATCATACAATTTTTCTTCTGGTTCAGATAATGTTTCGTTATGTTCTAATAAGATAGTGGGTTTAGTTTCTATAATGTTATTATTTAATCTTCTATTTTGTAATTCTATAATATTAACAATAGTATCAAGTCTATTTTGATACATATGAGAATATGTATTTAATGTTTCATCTATTTTAGTATGTCCAAGATATTTAGCTACTAAAGTTATATTAGCACCACTATCAATTAATAAAGAAGCACAACTATGTCTAAAGTCGTGTATTCTTATATCTTTAACTCTAGCCATAAAAGCATTTTTTGTTTTCCTATCTAATAGAGTAGTAGCTGATAATGGATCAATATTACCAAAGACATACCAAGATTCTCTAAAACCATAATAATTAGCATCATCATTATATAAGTCAGATAAATCTTTTAATAGGAAATTTGGAATAGGTATAGTCCTATAACTTGAACTTGTTTTAGGACTAGTAACAGTATATGGTTTACCAGTTTTAGGGTCAGGTACTTTAACAATGTTTTTGTTAACAGTTAAAGTACTTCTATTAAAATCTATATCATTCCAAGTTAATCCTCTTAATTCACCGTTTCTAAGTCCACAATAAAACAGAGTTTGAAATGCACATCTAAATTTTAAATTAGTTTCTACTGATAAGAATCTTTGAAACTCATCTAATGTATAAAATAACATTTCTTTTTTTCTTTCATTTGGATTAGTAAAGTTAGTCATTTTATTATAAACTTTAACAAAGTTAATATCATACCATTTGGTACCAAAATTCATTAATGCTTTTAAATATTTATAAACACCATTTTTATATCTAGTAGAAATGGATTTACTATTCATAAATTGTCTCCACATTTCAAAATGTCTAATATTAAAAGATTCTAATTTAATATTTTCTAATGGCTCTAAATATACCATCATATTTCTATAATTGGACAGAGTAGTTACTTTAACTTTATCTTGTTGATATTGATAATGTTCTTGTATTAAATCTTTAAAAGTTAAATCTGTAAATTCTGTTTGATTTTTAACTTTTACTTTGAATTCAGCTTCATGATCTTTTGCTTCTCTACGAGTAGCAAATTTTTTTGAATGGTATCTATGTCTTTTACCCAACAAATCTCTATATGTTAAATCAACATACCAACTTCTACCATCTTTTGTACATTCATTGTTTTTAGCTTGTCTTATTGATATAAATATCACATCCTTTCTATAATTCAAATAACTTATGAAATTCATTAGCAGCTTCTTCTGCTTCTTTATTAAGTTTTTTAGTAGCTTTAATTGAATCAGCTAAACTAATATAATCACTTACATATTTCATAGGCTTTCTATTTAACTTAATATCTAAAGCATCTGATACTTTGTTAAATGCATTTTTCCAATACTTAATTTCGTCATCTTTATTTTTTAGTTCTACATTTTGTTTATAAATATACTGTTTGGTATTAATTAATTCTTTATTATTTTTATAAAAATTATTTTCTATTGATAAACTGTTAATAGTCTTTTCATTAGAATCTAATTTATTTTTGTTTATATTATTTAATCTTTCTAAATCAGTAGAGTAGTCAATTAACTTTTCGACATCCTTAGAATTATATCCAATAATATTTTTCTTAATATTAAAAGTATTATTTTTAATATTATTTTCTAGAACTTCTTTAGATTTATCTAATTCAATATTACAATTCTCAATATCTTTATATAAATTATTCATTTCAGATTTCAATTCATTTATCTTATATTCTAATTTAGTTTGATGAACTTTATTAGAACCAATATTACCTCTATCTAATTTAAAACCGCAATCAGTTATATATTTGTTAAATTTGTCTTGAATATTAGCGAAAGAATTTCTACCACCTAAATCTTTCCAAAATTGATCATTATTTAAAAAGTTACCTTTAATAGATTCATAAATAATTTTATTATCTTTATCTCTAAGTAATATAGTTTTACCATTTTCTTTAATTAAATTACCTTCATAATCTCTTTTATAACATTTTCTTTTAACTTCATTAACAATGGGTAAGAAATAAGCTTGTAAGTGAGGAGTATCTTCATCATAATGAACTTGAGCCATTACTATATTTTCTTTACCAACTAAATCCTCTAGAAAATTTATACAACAATCAAAATATTTAGTTACATCACTAGGAATATCGTCTTTAGATTTAATATTCGGTACTAATACATTTTGACCTTTCTTATCACCTGATTGATAAACTCTATCTGTTTCTTTAAATGGTAAACCCAGAGTCATAAAAAACTCTGGGCCACTTGTAAATGCTACACCATTTAATATATTTGTTTTAGTCTTAT
The DNA here is from genome assembly GCA_944350495.1 of uncultured Bacilli bacterium. Taxonomy (GTDB): domain Bacteria; phylum Bacillota_I; class Bacilli_A; order RF39; family UBA660; genus UBA5578. The sequence goes on along the minus strand of CALVOZ010000001.1, from coordinate 167,878 downwards.
GAGAATATTCAATATTTCTATCTTTTAAAATTGATTTAACTTCTTGATATAAATTACTCTTATCAATATCTTTATAATGTACATTAAATTTAGTTCTTTCTAAATCATAATTACCTGTACCAATTCTTTTATTCATTTCATTGCCTATAAGATATAAATCTTTAGTTTTATAATTATTAACAAATCTTAATACTTGTTTTCCATCATACATATATCAACCTCCTTATATGAAAAAAACAACCTTAGTGGTTGTCTTAGGTCTTAATCGCCTTTTTTGTGATGATGAGCTTTTAGTGAAGTTTTATTCTTTGGAGTCAATTTATTATCTCTTCTTCTGCGATCAAGTTTGCCAGTACTTTTTGCCTTTGGCTTAGGCCCTGGTTTAATTGGCATAATTTTCCTCCTTCCATAATATTGAAAGAGTACAAATTACTTAAACCGTATAGTATTACATTTATACTAATCAAAAACACAATATTGTAAAATTTTTTTTGAAATGATATAATTGTAATACAATAAGAATATTGTATTGGGTTCTTTCGTTTGTACCCAAATGTACTATCCTGCCAGATAGTATTTTTTTGTCTCAGATAATACCTCTGGGACTATGAATAGTATAGCATAAAGAGTGGTTAGTGTCAAAACTAAAAACATACATTTGTTTGATTGTAGTCATTTTATGACTTATCTCACTAGGGCATAGCCCAAAATGTGAGTTAGGATATCTCCTAAGACCTTATTCTTCTAAACTAAGTGGTTCTATAAACTTAGCTTTATAATTTCTAGATGTGGCAGTTCTATTTAACTCTACATATATACCTTCTTGTTCTAATCGTTTAATATTACTATTTAATACTCTACCAAAGCGAGAAGGGGTAATTAATAAATTTAATTCAGCTACTATTTCTGCTGGAGTAAATATTACTTCTTTTTTCTTAATTACATATCTCATGAATGCTGATAAATTAAAATCTAATTCTGTATTATCTTCATTCATTATTTCAAATATTAATTTATCATTTTTTATCAAGTTAAGATTTTGTTCTTCAAAATCTCTATTTATTATTTTTAATGTGTAGGTGTTATCTTTGTTATTAATTAAAGTTAATATACCATTCATATTTCCGTCTATACCTGTACTACCTAAAGTTTTACCTTCTTTATTTAAATGATGTACTAGTAGAAATGTTAAATTATACTTTTTAGACAGTTCTCTATATTTATCAAACATCTTTTTCATAACATCACTATAATTATTAATATCTAATTCATAACCATAATCAATACCACACATAATATCAACTATTACAAATTTACCGTTATATATTTCAGAGAATTCTTTTAAATCTAATTTTAAATCATCAGTTAAACATAATTTATGTTCAGAATCTTTCTCAAGGAAGAAAAACGAGTTAGGAGAAAACTCATAACCCGTTATATTTAATCTTTCCTTAAGTTGTAAACTCGAGAGTTCTGTGCTAATATATAAAATAGGAGTGGGATTTACTTTAAATCCTAAGAACTCTTTATTGTTAGTTAGAGAATTGGCAATCTGTAGTGCTAAAAACGATTTGCCAACTTTGGGTTCTGCTACTAAACAATATAATCCATTAGACTTCATTATCCCATCAATAATGTTGTCTTTTTTTATGTCTGTATTTATTTGTTCTATAGGTATCATTTAAATTCCATCCTTACCATATTTTGTAAATAATTAATATTAATGTTTAACTTATTAACAACCTCACACATAGGTATTAATCCACAGGGTAATTTATAACCTTTATCTTTTAAATCTGTAATAATTTCTTTTCTAATTTTTAGTGCTGAATTTCTACCAAGACTAGTAAGTTTCATTAGATCTTGTAGAGTGCACCATTGTTTTGATAATAATTCTAAAGTTTCGTTTGCGGACATATATCAACCACCTTATTCAAAATAATTTAAATAATATTTATTATATGGAATGCTAGGATCTAATTTTTCTATATCAACTAACATTTTATATAAAGCCTTTCTTTCAATTTTTTCACTATCACAATTGTTTGTGAATTTATATTTTTTATAAATTTCTTCTTCGCTCATATTTGCTAATTTATTTAAATTAAAAATAGCTTGGCATATATAAGCTGGTAATTCAAATTCATCAACATTATCAGTAAAATATTTAATGTAATTTTCTTTGCTTTTCATTTAATCATCCTTCTTTCTATATTTGTTTCTTTTTTCTTGTTGGTCAAGAGGGTAGAGTATCCCATAAACCTGAAATTTTAGTTATTCCATAACTCCCGTACCAATAGAGTATTTGCTAGGCACCACTTGTATTTATTTAACGAGCCAGCAGAATAGGGCGCTTACAATATCTGACTCTATTAAGTTGTCAAAGAACAAATTGTAAGTTCCAAATTGGCATACATTACATTAAAATAAAAGTTCCATTTTGGAAATTACAATAAAAATATACCACGACAGTTCCATAATGTCAAGTGGCTGATTTAAAAAACTTAAAAATGTTTTTTTCGACAAATTTATGTCTAAATGTTCCAAAATGGAAATTTTATGTTATAATGGATTTATAGAGAAAAATAGGAGGTAATTCTATGGAAAAAAGAAAACCGATGGATGTTACTATAGGTTCAAATATGTCTAAGTTGAGAAAACAATTTAATTTAACTCAAAGAGAGATTTGTACAGTAGTTGGGGTTAATGCTTCAACATATAAACACTATGAATTAGGTGATAGAATGGTACCTATTAGTGTATTACAAGATTTAGCAAAGTTTTATAAAGTATCAACAAATTACTTTTTTGAAAATATGCCTGAGTTATCAGATAAAGAACAATTAGAATTATCTAACTATTCATTTAAGGTGGCTAATAATACACAAAAGTATATAGCTATAGATTTAAAAAATCCGACTAAAGCTTTAGATGAGATAGAGGAAAAAACTCAAGCAAGAGCTAGACTTAGAATTAAAAATATGAGATTAGAAAATAATAAATCTCAAAAAGATTTAGCAAAATACTTGGAAATAGATTTATCTACTTATAACAAATATGAAAAAGGTAGTAGAAAATTAAGCAATGAAGTAGTTAAGAAATTAGCTGAATATTACAGTGTATCAGTAAGTGATATAGTTGATTAATAAATGACAGAATGACACTAGAAGTAGGTATGGAGTATATCCTAAGTTAATGTCATAGTGTCATATTATGAAAGGAAGTATAGTATGAATGATTTATTATCTTTACAAAAATTATTTAACGAGACAATTTTTAGAATTCCTGATTATCAAAGAGGATATTCTTGGTCTAATCAACACTTAGAAGAGTTTTGGAGTGATTTAACTAGTCTTTTACCATTTCAAGAACATTATACAGGAATGATTTCTTTAAAAAAAATAGAGCCAAACAGTATTATAAATTCAGCAGATAAGTGGAATGAAGAAAAATGGTTAGTTAATTCCGGGTTTACTGTTTATGAAATTGTAGATGGTCAACAAAGATTAACTACTTTGATTATTTTAATTAATGAAATTGTTTCATACTGTAAAGAAAAAAATATAGAAGAATTAAACAGCACTTTATTAAGTGAAATTGTTGAAAAATATTTGTATAAAACAAAACCAAATAATATTATTAGAACCTACAAATTTGGATATGAAGAAGATAATCCTAGCTATCAATATTTTAGACATGTGATATTAGAAGAACCAAACAATGGAACTATTGAAGAAACTTTTTATACTTTAAACTTATATAATGCTAAAAACTTTTTCAAAAATAGAATAGAAAATTATGTTGAACAATATGGTGTTCAAAAATTGGAAGAAATATATAGAAAAATTACGCTTCAATTGAAATTTAATTTATATGATATAAAAGATGATTTTAATGTTTATGTAGCTTTCGAAACTATGAATAATAGAGGAAAGAGACTTTCTTATTTAGAGTTACTAAAAAATAGATTGATATACTTATCTACATTATTTGATAATTCTGAAGATGAAAAAAATCAAGTTAGAGCAGATATAAATGATACATGGAGAGAAATATATGGATACTTAGGAAAAAACAAAAATTATCCATTAAGTGATGATGAATTTTTACAAAATCACTGGATGATATATTTTGGTTATCAAACAAGAAAAATTCAAGGAAATCAAACAATACCATACTACACATATTTGCTAAATAAATATTTTATACAACAAAATATAGATCCAACAAATATGTATGTTCCGGATTTAACAAATCTTACTATAAATACTGAGATTGAAGAAGAATTGGAAAAATTAGAACAAGAAGAAAACGTTCAAGATAATGTAATATCAAATGATAAACAGATAAATCTTACATTAGTTGATATTCAAAAGTATGTGAATAGTTTAAAAGAGTTAATACAATATTGGTATAATATGTATTTTCCATTAGAAACATATTCACCAGAAATGAAAAAATATTTATTTAGATTGAAAGAATTAGGTCATGTTAATGCTAGACCTCTAATAACTGTTCTTTTGTCTAAGTCAGAAATAAGTGAAGAAGATAAAATAAAGTGTTTAAAGTATATTGAAAGATTTAACTTTTTACATTACAGATTAAACGGATATTTTTCTACATATGATAATAGCGTTTTTTATAATTTAGCTCGTGATTTATATTATAATCAAATCACTATTTCAGATGTTTTAAATATTATTACTAAGATAGATTATATGAGTGATAATAACGTAATCGAATCATCAGGAGTTGTAGATAAGTTTAGAAAACTATTTAAAAGAGATGGTTATTATAGTTGGGGAACATTAAAATACTTATTATATGTTTATGATGTTAATAATACTTCAACATTATCAGAACAAAAATTAAATCCAAGTGATTATTTTAAACAAGATCCAAAAGATTCTTATTCTGTAGAACATATTTATCCACAAAAAGCAATAAATGAATATTGGGAACAAAGATTTAACATGTATTCTGAAAAAGAAAGAAAACTATTATCTAGTAGTTTAGGAAATATGTTGCCACTATCTAAAAGAATAAATAGTAAATTGCAAAATAATTCTTTTGTGGATAAGAAAAATAGATATATAATAGGTTCAAGAAGTGAACAAAAAGTTGCTCAGTATGAAGAATGGACTCCAGAAATAATTTTAAATAGAGGCCTTGAAATCTTAAACTTTATTGAAAATGAATGGGAATTTAAATTTCCTAATTTAGCAGAAAAGAAAAAAGTATTAGGATTAGAATTTATGATAAATGATAATGATTCAGAGACTGATGTATACATTCCAGAATATAAAGATGAAGATAAACCGCAAAGAGAAGTAATTTATGATGAAGAACAATTTAAAAAATTATCTAGTAATACTAATGAACAATTATTAAATATATTTTATGAATTAGATAATTATATTTTATCTTTAAACGAGAATATTAAAAAGAATACTACTTCAGTATATTTATCATATTCATATGGTAAAAATTTCATTGAGATATGGTTTCAAGTAAATAGTTTAAAATACGTAATAATGACTGGTGATTACGATGATCCGAGAGGATTAGTAAACGAATTAGCAGAATCATATAAATGGACAAATGATCGTTGTGTCTTTGTTAATTTAGATTCAGATATAGAATATATCAAGTATCTATTAAAACAAAGTTTTGAAAAACAATTTAATAGATAATTAATAAAAATTGGAGAGTGATAAAATGGTTGAGTTCTCTGAAAATACAAGAGTAAAGATTCCTGCCTTAGTACATGCTACTAGATTAGGTTATAAATACTTATCTCTAAAAGAATTTAAAAATGAAATTGATGAAGAGACTAACATCTTTATAAATATATTTAAAGAAAGTATAAATAGAATAAATAATTTAGAATTATCAGATGATAATGTAGCTAAATTAATTAGTGAATTATCATTTTCATTAGCAAATGATGATTTGGGAAGACAATTTTATAAATACCTAATTAATGGTTATAAAGGAATCAAATTAATCGATTTTGAAGTTGAAACAAATAATACATATAATGTTGTTACTGAATTGACATATAAAAATGGTGAAGATGAATTTAGACCAGATGTTATTATGTTAATAAATGGTATGCCATTAGGTTTTTTAGAAGTTAAAAAACCAAATAATAGAGAAGGTATATTAGCAGAGAGAAATAGAATTAATGATAGATTTAAAAACAAAAAATTTAAGAAATTTGTTAATATTACACAACTATTATTATTTTCAAATAATCAAGAATATAATGAAGATTCAGGTGTGCCAATAGAAGGTGCTTTCTATGGAACAACAAGTTATAATAATGTATTTTTCAACTGTTTTAGAGAAGAAGATACTTCTATTTTTAGCAAAATTCAAGATTTAGATTATAATCAAGAAAATAATATTTTAAAAGATAATAATTATGTTTCTATCAAGGGTACACCAGAGTATTCTACTAATTTAAGTAGTACTTCACCAACTAACAGGTTACTAACATCATTATTTCATAAATCTAGAATTTTAAAATTATTAAAATATGGAATTGTATATGTTGAAAGATCTAATAAAGATGGAATTATTGAAATACAAAAACATGTAATGAGATATCAACAATTTTTTGCAACATTAGCCATTGAAAACACTTTAGAAAAAAATATTAAAAAAGGTGTAATATGGCATACGCAAGGTTCTGGGAAAACTGCATTGGCATATTACAACGTCAAATATATAACTGATTATTTTCAAAAAAGAGGTAAGGTTGCAAAGTTCTATTTTGTAGTAGATAGATTAGATTTGTTAAAACAAGCTAGTCAAGAATTTACTGCAAGAGGATTAGAAGTTACCAGAGTAAATTCTAAAGAAGAATTTAAAAATACTATTAAAGAAACATCTGCAGTTTCAAAAACAGGTAATCTAACAATTAATGTTGTAAATATACAGAAATTTTCAGAAGATTCTAGTGTTAAAGATGCTGATTACAATGTAGATGTACAAAGAATATATTTCTTAGATGAAGCACATAGAAGTTATAATCCAAAAGGTTCTTTTCTTGCAAATTTATTTGCATCTGATAGAGAAGGTATTTTTATTGGATTAACAGGTACACCATTAATTGGTGAAAATTATAGTACAAAAGATATTTTTGGAGACTATATTCATAAATATTACTATAATAAATCAATAGCTGATGGCTATACTCTAAAATTAATTAGAGAAGGTATTGAAACATCATATAAAACAGAATTAAATAATACTTTGGATGAAATAAAAAAGACACTAGGTTTATCTAAGGAAGAAGAAATATTTGCACATCCTAAATATACAAAAGCTTTAACTAAATATATAGTAAATGATTTTAAAAAATCTAGATTATTGTATAATGATGAAACTATTGGTGGAATGATTGTTTGTGATTCACAAGCACAAGCTCGAAATGTATTTAACGATTTAGCAGATTATGATTTATCAAAAGCATTAATTCTTTATAATGAAGATGATAAAAAAACAAGAAGTGAAGAAGTAGATGATTTTAAAAAAGGTAAAATAGACATTTTAGTAGTTCAAAATATGTTATTAACTGGTTTTGATGCTCCGAGATTAAAGAAAATATATTTAGGTAGAGTTATTAAAGCACATAATTTGTTACAAACTTTAACAAGAGTTAATAGACCATACAAAAACTTTAAATATGGATATGTTGTAGATTTCGCAGATATTAGAGAAGAATTTGATAGAACAAATGCAGCATATTTTAATGAATTACAACAACAATTAGGTGAAGATTTTAAAACTTATAGCAATATCTTTCTATCACAAGAAGAAATTGAAAAAAGTATAAAAGATATTGAAAATAAATTATTTGAGTATGATAGTGAAAATCTTGAAATATTCTCTCAACAAATTAATGAATTAGAAAAGAAAAACTTAATTGATTTAAAGAAAATAATGATTACTTATAAAGATCTTTATAATGTAATTAAAGCTTTTGGATATAATGATTTATTAGGTAGAATTAAAATTGATAGAGTAAGTAAAATGGTTCATGAGGTTGAAAGAAGAATTGATATAATAAATTTAACTAACAAAGAAAATCAAGATACCGCTAGTATGCTTAATGTAGCTTTGGCTAATATTGATTTTAATTTTAGAAAAATAAGTGAAGAAGAATTAGTGATAGCAGATAAATATAAACAAAAATTTGATGAAGTAAGAAAAGAATTCTTAATCAATATTGATAAAGATGATATGAAATATATTCTTCTGTTCAGAGAATATAATAACTTATTTACATCAATTAATTTTGAAGATTTAACAGTAGAAGACATGAATAATAATACAGTTAAATTAGATGATTTGATGAAAAAAATTCATGCACTGAATGAAAGTAATAATAGGTTATTAGTAAAATATTCAGGTGATGAAAAATATGTTAAGATTCACAAAAGAGTATTAGAAAGAATTCCTGAATTTAATCAAGTTGATTTATATGAAATATTAACAAATTTAAAAAATGAAATAGATGATATCTTATTAAGAAAATATGATATTATGGAAACTGAATCTTACTTTAAACAAACAATAATGCCAATGACTTTAGATGAATTTGATAAACATAATATTACAATTGTAATAGATGAAGTTCAATTTTTTACAGAAGTTATTGTTGAAACATACTTGGCAGAAAGGAGTCTAAATTTATGACAATTGAAAGAGAAATAATAAGAAAAACAGAAAAAATGATTGATGAGTTAAAAAGTGTATGTTCTACATATGGACTTGGTAACGCATCAAGTGAGTATAAAATCATAACGGAAATTTTCTTATATAAATACTTAAATGATAAATTCATATATGAAACAAAAAAAGTGGCAAAAGAACTTAATGAAAATTCAACTACAAAAGAAGTAGAAAAATATTTAGATTCTTTAAGTCCAGAACAATTTTCAATATTAACAATGAGGATGGGTGCAAATGTAGCTAAAATTCAAAATTCATATAGGGTAAGTACATTATTTAATAATCAAAATTCAATAATTCCAGAATTTTATGAATTATTTGATAATGCTTTAATAGGAATTTCTAATGATAACGTTGACATATTTTCTGTTAAAACTGGTTCTAAAGAAAAAATTAAACTATTTGATACATTATCTCAATATATAACTGAATCAGATAAAAGAAATGCATTCTTTAGAGCAATGATATCTAAACTAGTGGAATTTAGTTTTGAAAATGCTTTTTCAGAAAAATATGATTTCTTTGCAACTATATTTGAATATTTAATTAAAGACTATAATAAAGATTTTGGTAAGTATGCAGAATATTATACACCAAACTCTATAGCTAGGATCATAGCTAAAATATTAGCTCCAAATCCAACACAAAATGTAACTTTGTATGATCCGGCAGCTGGTTCTGGAACTTTATTACTAGCATTAGCACATCAAATCGGTGAAGAAAAATGTACAATTTATTCTCAAGATATATCTCAAAAATCAAATGAATTTTTAAGATTAAATTTAATTTTAAATAATCTAGTTCATTCACTGGGGAACGTTATACACGGAGATACATTATTAAATCCTGCTCACTTAAATAAAGAGAAAAATGGTTTAGCACAATTTGATTTTATTGTAAGCAATCCACCATTTAAAACTGATTTTTCCGAAACTAGAGAACAACTTGCTGACGATAAATTTAAAGATAGATTTTTCGCCGGTGTACCCGCAATTCCTAACAAGAAAAAAGAATCAATGTCTATATACTTAATGTTTATTCAACACATCATATACTCATTAAAACCAAATGGAAAAGCAGCAATAGTAGTTCCAACTAATTTTTTAACCGGAAAATCGGGAATAGAAATAGAAATTAGAAAAAAAATAATAAATGATAGAATGCTTAAAGGTGTTGTTTCAATGCCTTCAAATATATTTGCAAATACAGGAACTAACGTTAGTATAATTTTTTTAGATAAAACTAAGAAAGTTGAGAATCCAATATTAGCAGATGTAACAAATTATGGCGAAAAGATTAAGGAAGGCAAAAATCAAAAAACAATTCTATCTGAAAGTGAAATTAATGGTATAATAAATATATTCAATAATAATAATGAAATAGAAAATGTATCAAAGTTGATTGATGTATCATCTATAGAAAGTAATGATTATAGTTTTTCACTAGGGCAATATTTAGAAGTAAAACAAGAAAGAGTTAATATCTCACAAGATGAATTTGATAGTTTCAAGAAACAATCACTTAAATTAATATCAGAACATAAAAAAAGAAGCGACGAATTATTAGATATGATTGCAAATGAAATAGGGACATTAAAATATGAAAATGAATAGTTATACATTGAAAGAATTAACAACTAAATTAATAGATGGAAAACATGGAGGTTGTGAATCAGTCAAAGGTTCTAAATATTATTTCATAAGTGTAAAAGATATGAGACCATATTATATAGATTTAAAAGACGCAAAAGAAATAGGTAAGGAAGACTACTTAGAATGTAATAAAAGAACAAAACTTTCAATAGGCGACACCATTTATGCAAATAGTGGAGATACAATCGGAAAAAGTCTATACATAGATAATGAAGATTATATAGGAAATGTAACATTTCAAAAAAGCATAGCAATTCTATCTCCAAACACGTCTATAGTAAATCAGAGATATTTCTATTATTTAATGAAATATAATACAGGAAGATTAAGAAATTCATCCACTGGTTCTGCTCAAAAAAATTTATTACTTGATACAATGAATAAATTTAAGGTTTTAATACACGAAAAAACAGAACAACAAAAAATTTCAGAATTTATATCTAAATATGATAATTTACTACAAATTAAGTATGAAGAAATATATGAATTAGAAAAGTTGTTAGATACATATTATAATTTTTATTGCAATAATGAATATGATCCAGAAGACTATGAAATTTTTAAATTAAAAGATATATGTGATATAAAGACAGGAAAAAAAGATGCTAATTTTGCAACTGTAAATGGCAAATATAATTTTTATACTTGTTCTTCAGATGTTTATAAATGTGATGAATTTGAATTTGATGGTAAATATGTTTTAGTAGCTGGAAATGGAAGTTTTAATGTAAAAAATTATAATGGTAAATTTAATGCATATCAAAGAACTTATGTTATAAAATGTAATGATGATATAAATTATGCATTAGTATATAAAGCAGTTGATAGTAATGTCGAAAGATTTACTAAAAGGTCAAACGGTTCTATAGTAAAATTTATTAGATTATCTGATATTGAGAATATTGAAGTCAAAATAATAACAAACGAAAAAATTCGAACATCAATGAACGAAATATTAACATTAATTCAAGAAAATTATGAATTTATAGAGAAAATTGAAAATGATAGAGATTATTATTTAAAATTATTGATGTCTAATTCTATAAAAAAAGAAGTAGAGTAGTTGAAGTTGTCAACGAAAAGTAGTCTACTTCTTTTCATCTATTCTATTAAAACTAGTTTTGTGATTATAATTAAAATTTATTAAAAATGATAAAAATGAAATTAAGAATTTTATTGAATTTATTTAAATTATCTTTAATGTGATATAATATTATACTAATAACAGGTGATATTATGTATGAAAATAAACTAAAATTATATAAACTTTACAATGATATATTTAATAATCAATTAAATAAATATTTAACATTATCTAAAAATAATGAAAAGATTCCTCAAGAAAGTTTTATATTTTTAGAGTCAGCTAAAAATTCTATTAATAATTGTTTATCATTAATAGAAAATGATGAATATATAGATTCACTATGTTTATTAAGAAGTTCGTTTGAAGCAATTATGTTTTCTATAGCGATTTATTTTGATGAAAAAACATATGATATGTACAAACATTATGATAGAGATATTTATACTAGTGTACTAAAAACAAAATATAAAAAGGAAAAACAAAAAAATCCTAAATTTAAAATGCCCGATTTAGAAAAAGAAAGAAAAGAATTTCTAAAACCATTTAATATAAGAAAAATAGTTGCTAATAATTATAAAAGTTTATTTAGTGAATTATTTATAGATTGCAAAGACGAAAAAGAAGTTCTAGATGAGTTAAATAATTTTTATAAATACCTATGTGATTTTACACATCCTTCTATAGTTAAAACCTATGTGTATAAAATTCAAAATGATAAAGAAAATTTAAACAATATTAGAGCTGTATTTAGATTAAATATTAATTGTTGCAAAATGTTATTGCTTTTAACATTAAATTATTTTTCTAATAATGATGATATGAGTGATATATATGATTTATATGCAATAGTATTTTTGTTAGATATAAACTTAGTAGATAATGTTGATAATTTAAAATCTTTATTAAAAAAATATGATGAATATTTATATTTAGATATTACTCGTAAATATTTTAGTAATAATAAAAATAAAATTAAAGAAATGCAATCAGAAATTAAAGAATTAAACGAAACAGAAAATTTAAATGAAAAATTAGTTGGAGTTATGAAAGATATTATTATTAAATTTGATGCATTAAAGCTATTTAAAGAATATTTTTAGGTACAATTTTAGGTGCACAATCACATAATTCTATTAAACTTTAGTAAATCTTAATAAACTTAAAAATACGTAAGCCCTTATTTTATAAGGGTTTTAATATTTTATAAAACTAGACAAATTAGAACTAAGTCGCCCCCTGAAGGCTACCGAAAGGCAGCCATTTTTGTTTATATTAAAGGATTTGAAGCCTATTAAGTAATTTTAGATATACATTTAGGTACACAAATTTAAAATGAGTTAATTTTTTCTTTGACAAACTTACTGATGATTATCATTTTATTAGTAAACTTGTCAAAGATAAAAAAAGTGCAAAAATTGTCCATTTAAATTATATATATATTACTAAAAAATAGGAACTTTTTTGCTATAATGTTATTAGTGGAGTTGCTACAAGAGGATAATTTTGCCTTATCAGTTGATTTTTTAAAATATGTTCATAAATATTTATTTCAAGATGTATATGAATTTGCTAGAAAGTTTAGAAAAGTAGATTTATCTAAACATGAAATAATCAAATAAATTTTATTCAACTGATAAGAAAACAAATAATGATTTTAAAATAAATTTACAGGGAATTAGTTCTTTTGACAATAAATATATTAATAAAATGATTAATTTGATTGCAAAAAATGATAAATATGCTATGCAAGACAAAATAACTAAAATAAAAAATTTGATTTTTAAATTTAAAATAGAATTAACAAAAGAATTAAAACTTCAATTATTAGGCTATTTAAAAAATAATACTCTTCTATACATTGTTGACACAATATTTCAAAGACGTTATAATGTATATAAAGATAATTAATATACTAATTAGAGAATTCAGTGAAAAGCGGAATAAGATAGTTTATTCAAGATGATAAGAAAAATGGATACTATCGGAACTATATTGATTTTATCAAACTTGTAGCAATTGAATAAATAGAATATTAGAGAAATATTTGAATTTGATAAAATAATATTACATAATTTAATTAAAATTATCTGTAAATATTAGAAGTGGAGAGATTTATATGATAAGAATGTCAGAGGAATTAATAAATAGCGAGCAAAATTTAATTAATTATTTGAATGCAGATAATATATTTAAAGCTCTAGAGCAAATATTAATGATATATGGAAGGGATTTTATATTAAAAGAGGAGCATGAAACAAAAGAAGAATGCGTTGAAAGTTATGTTGCAAGATCTAATGCAATGCGATTTGCGTGCGATGCGATAGAGCATTATGCTAAAGCTATTTTAATACAAAATGGACATACTTGGGATGAGTCTAAGTCATGGGGACATAATCTATTAGATTTATTTAATAATTTGGACGAAGAAAGTAGAAGTCTAGTAATATCAACTTTATCGCCTTTAACTTTAAATATATTTGATTTTTCACAACAGCAAAATTTATATGAAAAGGAAATGATTTGTTTGATAAATCTATTTGCAGAAAATTCTTTATTAGAAGAATCTCCGGAGGAATTAGTGAGATATTATTTAAATAATAATACCGCTGGCTCTGTTGATAATAACGATAATTTGAAACCAGTTGTTTTGTTAGATGGAAATATTACTAGAATAAAACCTGAGCAAACTGTAGACGGTGAATTGGAAAAATTAAATTCACAAAGTAATCCAGGAAAACCTAGACAACCATTATTTGGTATTAAGTCCAGATTTCCAGGACAGTATTTAGTTGAAGGAAATGCAGAATTTTTGATATCTTTAGCATATACTTTTAATAAAATAAGTTGCCTTTATAGAGAAAGAGAAGAAAAAATACGCCATATTTAAAAATATTTTTTTCAAGTTATTATAACAGCAAGTATTATTATGAATCAATAAAAATGTATATGAATGTCAGATGGGAGTCGAAAAACTCTCATTTTTTTTAAATTGATAAACTAAATTTATTTTAATATTTGTTTAATTTCCAACATATTAACATAATAATGTAATACCACTAATTTTTGTTATACGTTTTGATAAAATGTAAGTAAATATAAAATTAAATAAATTGAGTTAATTGGAGAAAATTTCTATTTCTATGTTATATAATTATTTTATATATGAAATAGAATCTATCATTCTATGGATATTAATGAATTTATAAAATTCATTAAAGAAGAAATAAAGAAAAGATAGATTAGGATAGTAATCTAATATAAAATTTAAATATTTATTTATTGTAATAAATTGAATTGTAAAAGATAATTAAATAGCAATACAATTTATAAAGAAAAGAACCTAATGGTTCTTTTTTTCTTATATAATTTAATAAATTTCACTCATTAGTACTATATATAAAAATTGCATGATATAATTGGGGCGAGAGGTGATAATATGATTAAATTAGTTAAAATTGTAAAAAACGTTGTTGAATATAACCAACATCATGAGGTAGGGTATGATAGTGAAAATGGAATTCTTATAATTGAAGAAGATAATGGAAAAAGGCATATATTAGATTTAGATAGTAATACTGATATTAGTGATAGTGATTATATAGATATTTTAACAACTCGTAAAACTAAGGAAAATATTCTCTTTAAAAATATTTTTTATGATACTGAACTGTTAGAAAAATTTTCACGTGGTAAGAAATAATGTTTTTATAACTATAATTTATAATGTGTTAAAATATTAGTAGTAGGTGATATGATGGATAAAAATATAGAAAAATTAAAAGATATAATAAATAGTTCAAGTAATATAGTATTTTTTGGTGGAGCTGGAGTATCTACTGCTAGTGGATTAAGAGACTTTAAAGGTGAGAATGGTTTATATAAAGATAGTTATGATAAACCTACTGAATACTATTTAAGTTCTAAATGTTTTTATAAAGAACCAGAAGTATTTTATAAGTTTTATAAAGATAATATGAATACTTTAAATGTTGAACCTAATATAATCCATTATTATTTAACAAAATTAGAAAATAGTGGTAAATTAAAGGCAATAATTACCCAAAATATAGATGGATTACATCAAAAAGCTGGTAGTAAAAATGTTTTAGAAATACATGGTACTACTTATAGTAATCATTGTCTTGAATGTGGAAAATGTTATAATGCTGAATATGTATTTAATAGTGCTGATATTCCAAGATGTTCTTGTGGTGGTATTATTAAACCTGATGTTGTGCTTTATGGTGAAATGCTTCCAGAATCTTATTCACTAGCATCTTCATATATTTATGATGCTGAAACTTTAATCGTGGCAGGTACTTCTTTAACTGTTGAACCAGCTTGTAGTTTAGTGAGATTATTTACTGGAAAAAATTTAGTTATTATCAATATTCAACCTACACAATATGATGATATTGCTAATTTAGTTATTCATGATAAAATGGAAAATGTTATAAAGAAGATTAAAGATAATAATAAATAAAATTATGTTATAATGTAGCTGGGTGGATATTATGGAAAAAAATCAACAATATAAAATTGTTTTTGTTAAAGAAGATTCAATCGAATACTATGGTGAACCTGGGGCTAATACGATGCATAGTATTTATTTAGCCGAATATATTGAAAAGTATTTTAAAGAACATCCTGTTCTTGGACGTTTAACAGTTGCAACAGGTGCTGATTCTTTAGCTTATGCTTTAACTTATTTTGAAAATATGATTATTGTAATGAATGAAACTAGGATGGCCTACCAAAATACGGAACTTTTGTTTGTTTAATAATGCCCCCAGTTGTATCAGAAAAATTACAACATCAATTATCAATATTATACGAAAATTTATCTTGTTTTAATCAAGTAGTTATTGAGCAGACTGTCGTTGAAAATAATTATTTAACAGGAAATATAGTAGAAGTTGATAATTGTTTAACTGTTGAAGAACAAATTGTTCAAGCAATAAGAAAAATAAATGGTGAAAGTGAAAAGAAGAAATAATTTTGTAAAAATTCATATTATTGAATGAATATTTATAAAATTTTTCTTTTTTTATGTTAAAATATAATTGGTGATATAATGCAAGAGGCTTACAAGAGAACAATAAAAGATATTTATAAAGAACTAGATACTAGTGATCAAGGTATTAGTTCTAAAAAGTTTAGACAATTACAAAAATTATCTGGAAAAAATGTTTTAATAGAAAAAGATAAAAAAACTAAATTGCAAATATTTTTAAGTCAATTTAAAAATATTATGGTTATACTTTTATCAATAGTAGGAGTATTATCACTATTTTATGCAATGTTTACTAATGGTGATTACTTAGAACCAATTGTTATTTTAGGAACTACTTTAATTAACTGTTTTATGGGATTTTTGCAAGAATCCAAAGCAGAAGATGCTATTGGTAAATTAAAAAAATATTCAGCTAATTATGTTACAGTTAAAAGGAATAATAAATATAAAAAGATTGATTCTAAAAACTTAGTAGTTGGAGACTATATTATTTTGGAATCTGGAAATAAGATTCCTGCTGATGCCCGTATTGTTAAAAGTTATTATGCTAAAGTTGATGAATCTATTTTAACTGGTGAGAGTGCTAGTGTTGATAAAAATGAAGATATTATTGAAAATGATGCATTGATATCTGAAAGACGTAATATGGTTTATTCTGGAACTATACTAGTTGCTGGTAAAGTTGAGGCAGTAGTTACTGCTATTGGTATGGATACTGAATTAGGTAAAATAGCTTCAATCGTTGATAGTGATGTCGAACCATTAACACCATTACAAATGAAAGTAGCTAGAGTAAGTAAATTTATCTTATTTGTGGCATCTATACTAATTGCCTTTGTTTTAGTCTATAGTATTATCAATGAAGAAGAATTCATGACAATTATTATGTTGTGTATTTCTATGATTGTTGCGAGTGTTCCTGAATGTTTACCTATAGCTATTACAGCTACTTTATCGATTGGTGTTAGTCAAATGGCTAAGAAGAAATCAATTGTTCGTAATTTAGCAGCTATTGAAACTTTAGGTGCAACTGAAGTTATATGTACAGATAAAACTGGAACATTAACTAAAAATAAAATGGAAGTAGTTAAAATTTATAGTTCACTTAAAGAAATAGAAGAACTAGATGATATATTTAAAAAGATTATTTATTTTTGTAATACAGCTGTTTTAAATGAAGATGGAAAATTTATTGGAGACTCTGTTGATGTTGCTTTAAAGAGTTATTTAAAAGAAGAAATAAAGGGTAAAGAAATAACTGAGATACCTTTTGATTCAGATCGTAAGATGATGAGTGTTGTATATGACATTGATGATAAAGTAATGTTATTTACAAAAGGTAGTACTGAAGCTATATTAAATAATTCAACTAAGGTTTTACTTGATGGAAAAATTGTTAAATTAGATGATGATATTAAAAAATCATATATTGAATGCGAAAGTGATATGTCTGAAGAAGGACTAAAAGTTTTAGCTTTTGCTTATCGTGACGTTGATGGTGAAGATTATAGCGAAGATGATTTAATTTTAGTTGGTTTAGTCGGTTTAAAAGATCCTGTTCGTGAAAATATTAAGAAATCTATTTTAGCTTGTGAAGAAGCCGGTATTAGACCAATTATGTTAACAGGAGATAACTTAGTTACAGCTTATACAATTGCTAAAGAAGTAGATATTTGTCAAAGTATGGATGAATGTATTAATGCATCAACATTAAATGATTTATCAGAAGATGAATTAATTGATTATATTAAAAAATATTCTGTATTTGCGCGTGTAAGTCCAGAAAATAAATTACAAATTGTTAAAGCTTTACAAAAAACAGGTAAAGTAGTGGCTATGACTGGTGACGGTGTTAATGATGCTCCAGCAATTAAATTAGCCAATGTTGGTATTGGTATGGGAGCATCTGGTACTGACGTAACAAAAGATACATCGGATATTATCTTATTAGATGATAGTTTTAATACAATAACAGTTGCTATTAAAGAAGGTAGAAGAATATACGATAATGTTATTACAAATATATTGTATAACTTATCAAGTAACTTTACCGAAATTGCTATTATTATCTTTGGTATGCTAACAGGTAATACCATTATTTCAGCTATTCACGTATTATATATTGACTTAGTAGCTGATACGTTACCATCTATTACATTAGCTTTTGAAGGTGCATCTTTAGATGTTATGAAAAGAAAACCTAATGGTTTAAATAAAAGAATATTTACCAAGTTCTTCAGTGCATTTCTAATTTCTTCAGTTATATTAGAGACATTAATTAGTTTATATATTTACTATCACTTTATTGAGCTTGGAGAACCAATAGCTCAAACATTAGCTTTATTTAGTATTATTATTAACGAATTTGTTTTTGCTTATAACTGTCGTTCATTAAAAGAGCAAATACACAAAAGAGGATTCTTTAGTAACAAACATTTAAATGCTGGTATATTATTCTTATTTGTAATTCAATTATTAGTATTCTTTACACCAGTTGGTAAATTATTTGGACTTGAAATTATTACTGCTTCTCAATTATTATTTGTAGTTGCTGTTAATATGATATCATTTGTAATAATTGAATTAATTAAACCAGTTATTGTTAAATTATTTAAAGATGAATAATAAAAATACCAAAAAAGTAAGACACTAGTATAAAATACTAGTGTCTTTTGGTTATATAACTATTAGTTAAATCTTTTTAAAAGTATTATAATTATTTAGGAAGTAAGGTGGTACTATGGATGAGAAAAAGATAGGTCAGTTTATTGCTAAACTTAGAAAAGAACGTAATATGACTCAAGAAGATTTAGCTAATACATTATATATTGATAGATCAGTTGTATCTAAATGGGAACGTGGAGTAT
The DNA here is from genome assembly GCA_944350495.1 of uncultured Bacilli bacterium. GTDB lineage: Bacteria > Bacillota_I > Bacilli_A > RF39 > UBA660 > UBA5578. The sequence goes on along the minus strand of CALVOZ010000001.1, from coordinate 148,516 downwards.
ATATTCCAAAACATGAAGCCTTAGTCAGTTTAAGTAAATTATTTGATGTTTCAATCAGTGAAATATTACTAGGTGAAGTTAAGACTAAAAAGAATAAAGATCAATTAAATGAAATTCCAATTACAATCATTAAAGAAAGCAATAAAAAAATTAGAAAGGTAGTTGTTTTAAGTGGAATTATGATACTTACGTTATCATTAATCTTCTTTATTAGTTATTTTATAAATAATTATAATTCTATTAAGGTATATACTTTATCTGGCGAAAGTGAAAACTTTGCAATATATGATGGGGTAATAGTTAGTTCACGTGAGAAAGTTTATATCTTGTTAGGTAATATTGAAATTTTAAATAATTCCGAAATTAATAAAGTTAAACTTTATTATAACAAGGATGGCGTAGAACATATTATCTATTCTGATGAAAAGTATCTGAGATTAACAATTAATGTTTTTAAAAGTGAGACCTCAATTTTTAATTATAAAGATTTTAATTATATAAAAAATAATTTAAAATTAGAAATTACTTATGATAGTAATAAAACTGAGATAATTTCTTTACACTCTTATAAAGACTTCACTAATGATAATTTTTATGCTAAGCCTAATATAAATAATTTAGAAGTAGAAGAAGCAAAAATAAAAAATACCGTTCCAAAATATTTTATTGAAAATTTTGAATTGGATAAAAAACATGAAATGTATTATTTAGATAGCGATAAAGATGGGGAAAAAATCAGAGAAGAGTATTATTATAATGCTAATTTATATGTCGTAAAAAAAATAAAAGATAACAAAACATATAAGTTTGAATATGTTTATCCTAATGATATTTTTTTTCATAGAGCGGACGACGTTGTAGAAAGATATGCTTTAGCTGAAAATATATGTACTTCTGATTCTTGTGATATGGAAGCCATTAATCATTTTATTGATGATTATATTAATAAGATTGATTTTGAAAAAGTAGAATAAAGATTCTATTTTTTTATTGATTTTTGAAAATGGGCTAAATTCGCCCTTTACTTTTTTACTGTGAACAGTTAAGATTGAAAAAAAGGGAGATGATGTTTATGAAGAGTAGAAAATATTCCATGGCAATAGTGATATTAGTTATTAGTTGTCTATTATATATTCCCACAGTTGGGGCAGTAGCAGATCAAACATATGAAAATAATAATGGTATTGTTGTATCACAAGATGCTCATGATATCATTGTTGAAGCATACGGCCAAGAATATTTTGATAATATGACTGAAGAACAATATGACTTTATTAAAGAATTATTTGAAGAAGGTAATACCTTGGGTATGAATACATATGAGGAAAGGCCAGATATAACAAGAAGTACCAATTACTTTAACGGAACTAGAAGAATTACGATTATTAAAAGTTGTGGAACTAGTAGATGTACTATTTTAACAACTCTTGTATGGGCTGTTAATCCACAAACTAGAAGTTACGATGTTATCGGGGCTCGATTTAACAGTACTTCTTTAAACTCTGATGTTAAGATGACTAGAGTTCAATCTAGCGCAGGTATTGCATATTCAGAAAATTGGCGCGAGTTATCAAATGGGATTGGAGCCTCAGTAAATTTGCCCAATACCGCAACTGATTTAATTATTGATCAACTATTTTATGTTGAACCAGATGGAGCGGTTTTTGCTAGTTATCAACATGCTGAAGAAAATTTAACCTTAGCTGCTAGTCAACAATATACATTTGGTGTAGGATGTTATGGAAATGTATTTTGCTTTTATGGAGATGCGTTAAACAAATATGATCAAATGGGTGGCGTATCTATAGTTTTATAGTATATTCTAAATATACTAGTTAAAGTTTGGATTAACATGTTAACAGTCAAAATGACACAAAAATTACTTCTACTACATAAAAAATAAAGTGTAAATATCGATTGTTGAACATTTAATCATATATAATATATTATATAAGAAAGTCTATTACTATGTAATAGACTTTTATGTTATACTATATTACAGTTTTAGGGGTGATACTGTGAATAGAATAATGTCACAATTAGAAAATGGTGAGTTTATATATCGTGATAAGTTATCAATACCAGAACAAATAAATTTTGGTTTAGAGATGGAATTAGATAAAGTAGATTTTAATGAAGTATCTAGACTAGTTAAAAAGAAATTTGGTGGTAATTATCACGTAAAAACGGATAAATCATTAACTTTAGGTTGCAATGCAGAAATAGCAACACCTAAATTACAAAATACTAAATATACTTGGGTTACTTTGAAGAAGATTGGATTTTTATTAGAATCTTTAACTGCTTCATATGATAAGTGTAGTTTTCAAGTTAATTTTGATGGTAGTTTATTGCCTAGCGTTGAAGATAGGGTTAGATTTTTAAAATTATATGCTATGTATGAAGATATTATTTATCGCTTTTCAAAGGGAGGAGATAATTGCTATCGTGATTCTTTAGATACTTATGCCTCACCAATTATTTTAACGTTAAAAGGAGTTCTAAAAATAAATAGTCAAGCAGTGATTGAAATGTTTTCTAATCAAAAAAGATATGGTATTGCTTTTAAAACAATGGGGTGTGATTTAATTGAATTTAGGACTCCTAATATGAGTAATAATCCACTTTATTGGCAAAATTATATTAATGCATTTTATTATTTAATAAGATTAGTTATTAGTGGTAAATATGATAAAAAAGAAGTAGATGAATATATTGATAAATTTAATAAGATATATATTTTAGAAGCTTATGAAAAAGAAAGTACGGATAAAGCGTTGAAGTTATGTCAAGCTATTTTTCCTAGAACGCTTGATACTACTAACTTTATGCATCAATATTTAAAGAAGTAATAAACTTCTTTTTTTTTATCTCTTACATACCGTACAAATGTATGATATAATTAATTTAGGTGATATAATGAATAAGACATATATGTGTATAGATTTAAAAAGTTTTTATGCATCAGTTGAGTGTCGGGTTCGTAATTTGGAACCGTTAGATACTAATTTAGTAGTAGCTGATTTATCACGAACTGAGAAGACTATTTGCCTTGCAGTATCACCGGCTTTAAAAAGTTATGGAATATCTGGTAGAGCGAGGTTATTTGAAGTTATACAGAAAGTAAAAGAAATAAATAAAGAGCGTAAAAGTAAAACTAAGAATAATATTTTTAGTGGCAAATCATATCTTAATCATGAATTAAAAAATAATAATAATTTAGAATTAGATTTTATTATTGCACCACCACAAATGAGTTTATATATGAAGTATAGTACAGAGATATATAATATTTATTTAAAGTATGTTTCAAAAGAAGATATCTATGTTTATTCGATAGATGAGGTATTTATTGATATTACTAGCTATTTAAACACTTATAAGTTATCACCTAAAGAATTAGTAACTAAAATGATTAAAGATGTTTATGATACAACTGGTATCACAGCTACAGCGGGAATTGGACCTAATTTATATTTATGTAAAATAGCTATGGATATAGTGGCAAAAAAATGTGAAGCTAATGAATTTGGAGTTAGAGTTGCTGAAATTGATGAAATTAGTTATCGTAAATTATTATGGGATCATAAACCATTAACTGATTTTTGGCGAGTAGGAGTTGGTTATAGTAAAAAGCTAGAAAATCATAATATTTATACTATGGGGGATATTGCTTTATGTTCTCTTAATAATGAAGAATTATTATATAAATTATTTGGTGTCAATGCTGAATTATTAATTGATCATGCTTGGGGTTATGAACCAGTTACAATTGAAATGATTAAAGCTTATAAACCTACATACAATAGTATCACATCAGGTCAAGTTTTACACTGTGCTTATGATTATAAAAAGACAAAAGTTGTAGTTAAAGAAATGACTGATTTATTAGTTTTAGATCTAGTAAAAAAGAAATTAGTAACTGACCAAATTATTATGACGATTGGTTATGATATCGAATGTTTAACTAATTCTAAATATAGTAAGTATTGTGATATGGATATTACACTTGATCGTTATGGAAGAAAGATACCAAAACATGCACATGGGACAATTAATTTAGATTATAAAACTTCTTCTGTGACTTTGATTATGGGTAAAACTTTAGAGTTATTTGAGCGGATAATTAATAAAAATTTAATAGTTAAAAGGATTAATATTTGTTTTAGCAAAGTAGTTAGTGAAGATTCTATTAAAGGTAAACCTAGATATAAGCAATGTGATTTATTTAGTGTTGATGAGATTTTTGATTCTAATGATGATGAAAGCGAAAGACAATTACAAGAAACGGTACTTAATATTAAAAACAAGTATGGAAAGAATTCAATTTTAAAAGGTATGAATTTAGAAGAAGGAGCGACAACTATTGAGCGTAATAAGCAAATTGGAGGACATAGAGCATGAAAAAATATGATGATATTATCAATCTACCTTATCATAAAAATATCCATCGTAAACAAATGAGTATGGAAAATAGAGCAGCTCAATTTGCACCTTTTGCCGCTCTTGCTGGTTATAGTGAAGCTATTAAAGAAACAGGTAGATTAACTGATAGAAAAATTGAAGTTAACGATGATTTGAAAGATTATTTAAACTATAAATTAATGTTACTTAAAAGTAAAATTAAAAATAAACCACTAGTTAATATTACTTACTTCATTAAAGATAAATATAAAAGTGGAGGTAGGTATGACAATATTACTAATCGTCTAAAAAATATTAAAGAAATAGAAGGTTATATTGTTTTAGATAATAACTTAAAGATAAGGGTTGATGATATTTTAAATATTGACTATGATATAATATAGTTGGTGATGATATGAAATATTGTATGATTGAAACAGCTATTGATAATAAAGAAGAGGCTGAATTAATAGTTAAAACTTTATTAACAAAAAAATTGATTAGTAGTTGTCAAATGGTAGAAAGTAATAGTACATGGCATTGGAATAATGAATTAGAATGCACTAAAGAATACTTATTGTTTATGAAGACTAAATATAAATTAACTAATAATATTTATGAAGAGATAAAAAAGATTCATTCTTACGACTGTTTTGAATTTGCTGTTTTTAAATTGGAAAGCTGCAATCAAAATTATTTAAATTGGATTGATAACGAATGTATATAAAAAGTAAACATATTGACAATCAAATATAAAGATAATACAATGGTGTTAGAATGGATGTGGTAGGATGTTAGAAAAGTATAAGTTTAAAAAGAAATATCCTTATTTAGCAGAATATATCACTGATAAAAGACTGATGAAAGAATTATTAGCTAATAATTCTTTTGGACAATATTATCTTGATAATGTAAATAAATTAAAAGAATTTTTAACTAATTTAAAGTTAATATATGATGATAATAAAGCTTTAGAAATATTTATTGGTCATTTTGATCCTTTAAATTATGAGCGAATTAAGAAAAGTAGTACAAATTTAAAAAGTTGTATTATGACTGTAAAAAGTTATGATGATGATTCGTTAGAAGTGCTTAAAGATGTTGATTTTATTGTAATTGAAAATATGGAATTTGTTGATATTTTAGATTTTGTCCTAGAACTTGTTTTTCAAAAGTATTATCAAGAACCAGCAGTTATTAAGGGGTATGATGCTAGTGACTTATTTAAAATGGAACGAAATTTGGAAACAAGAAAACGTTTATTAATGCTTGCTAAAAACCATAATTTAGATTTCTTTGCCTTTGTTGTTGAAAAATTAAGCAAATATAATATTGATGTTAATGACTTAAATGGAATGCTCAAAGAAGAAGTTAATGATAAGCTATTTGCTTCTGAAACTCAAGACATTTTAGGAGAGATAGATTTTACTAGGTTACTTATTTATTATTTTAAAAGTAGTTCTATAAGTGATAAAAAAGTTATAAATGAATTATTAACTGCTAACAACTATGATTTAATAAGAGATATTTTACATTTACGCGATAATTATAAGTTTAGCCGTAATGTTAAAGAAAATGAGTATAATTGTAGCTTATTTGAGTTAAGTGAATTAACTCCAGTTCAAATAATTAATATTATTTGTAATTATATTTCACCTAAAGTACGATTAAATGCTGATTATTTTTTTAACTTAAAAAATAGTGTCAATGATGATACTATATGGGAAAATTTTTGTCAAAAACATTCAGCTTCATTGGATTTACTTGTTAGTTTAGATTACAATAATTTTATTAGATTAGGTAAAGTTCAGCAAAAGAAGTTATACGATTATGTTAAAAATTTAGATGATGATAAAAGAAAATTATTAGTAGATGAAATTCAAGAAATTAATAAAGAAATGGAAGAATTATATAAAGCAGCATTTACTAAAAAGTTTAATGAAAGTGAAAATATTATAAATAAATCACAAGATCATTTAATTAGAGATAGAGCTGGTAATAATCATCAAGTAAAAGTTTATGAATTAAAAGATGAAGAACCTTTCTCATTCTTGATTACTGTTATGCATAAAAGTGGACGATTACATACACAAAATATGTATGGTCGCCCAGCTCATAAGTTGACAATCGATGAACCATCTAATTTCTGTAGAGATTTAAATGGAGGATCTGAAGTTATCTCTACATCGATGATTGATCAAAGATTTATTGAAACTTTTGTTGGTAACAATCCCGATATTATGTATGTATTTGGTGATATTGAAAATGATGATATTTTAAGTTTAAGTTTTGAGGATGGAATATATCCACCTCAAATTGATGAGACAAGACCCTTATTTTATACAAGTAGTCCAATGGGACCAGATGAATTAATGCGTAAGTCCATTATTAATCGTGATTATAATGAAATTACTATTAGGAGAAAAAAGAAAGATGGTACTAGAGTTTTACCCAAAGCTATTTTATGTTTTGATACTATTAATGATGTATCAATTAAACATGCTGAATACTTTGATATTCCTATTATTGTTATTAATACTAAAACTTATAAAGCTTTAGCGCATTTTACTGATAGTAAAAAAGAGAATGTAGGATACCATTTATAATATCTTAATCATATTTCATAATATACTTAAAAAAGAGAATTAATTCTCTTTTTCTATTTCACTAGGAAAAATTCGATTGACAAACATTTTTGTAACTTCTTCTAATGATTCTTTTTTACCAGTTAATAACCAATATTTACCAGTATTATATAAAGCTCCTCCAAAGATAATTGCATCGTATTTATCATAAGTATCTTTGCTTTTATATATTTCGTGTATATAACCGTTAATTCGATTTTGAATGATATTAGATAAGTTTGATTTTTCTAGACCTAATACAAATTTTTCATTTTCTTTAAAATATTCAAGAGCATGAAATATTAATTTATATTTGTTATTGGGGCTAACTTTAATGATATCATTTCTGATATTGTTATATTTATTCAACAATTCAGTCATATAATTATTAAGAATATCTTCTTTATAATAGTAATTACGATAATAAGCCATTCTTGAAACTCCTGCTTTTTCAGTTATTTCTGTAATTGTAATATCTTTAAAGTCTTTGGTGTCCATTAATTGTAATAGGGCTTGTAGAATACATTCCTTTATAAAAAAATTATTTTTTTTCAAACAAAAACACCTCTTTTGTCACTTTTTTTGATTTTAACTATATATGAAAGTCATTTTATGTTACAATTGTAACATAAAGAAAAATGAAAGGAAATAGTTTATGGGAATTGTTAATACATATATTAAAAAAATATTGAAAAAAATAAAACCCTTTGAAGATAAAGAAAAACCATGGTTAAAATATTATGACGATATACCAGAGACTTTGACTTATCCTAAGGGAAGTTTATATGATGGTTTAAAAGATATAACTTCTAAACATGAAAATAGAATTGCGACAAAATTCTATGGACGTGAATTAACTTATAAGAAATTTTTAAGAAAAGTTGATAAAATTGCTTCAGCTTTAAAACAATTTGATATTGTTGAAAATGAATGTGTAACTATTTGTTTACCAAATTCACCAGAATCTTTTGCTTTAATTTATGCGGTGAATAAAATTGGTGCGATTGCTAATATTGTACATCCATTATCAACAAAAGTAGAAATTGAGAGAGCTTTAAGTGAAACTAATAGTTCAATTTTGTTTTGTGCTGATGTTTCAATGCCAAAAGCGCGAAATATTGAGGTAGAACATTTTGTAATGGTTCCAACAAGTACAAGTTTAACTGGTTTTTTAAAACTGGCTTATAATATTAAAAATGCTGTTAATATGCGTTTGGATGATGGAATGTTATCTTGGGAAGAATTTTTACAATATATTTCTGATGAAAATCCATATTGTAAAAGGACTGGTGACGATCCAGCAGCTATTATATATAGTGGTGGAACAACTGGTAAGCCAAAGGGCATCATTATTTCTAACTTAAATTTTAATGCGATGTCTACACAAGTTAGTGCCGTATGTAAAGAGATAAGACCTGGTCAATCAGTGTTAGCAGCTTTACCAATCTTCCATGTGTTTGGACTATCAGTATGTGTACATTCATGCCTAATGGCCGGGATGACACTTATTATTGTCCCTAAAATTGATACTAAAAATTTAAATAAGGAATTAAAAAAGTATAAGCCAAATATTTTTCCAGCTGTTCCATCAATGCTTAAACTAGCAATTAATGATAAAGACCCTGGTCGTCGAGCATTTAAAGATATTAAACTAGTTGTTGTAGGTGGTGATTACCTGCCTCCTAATGTCCGTGAAGAGATGATTAATCACTTAAGGGATCACGGTAGTGATGCAGATATTAAGATTGGTTATGGATTATCAGAAGCAACTGGTTTTGCATCAAGTACAGCTTTTATTAACGAAGAATTAGATTCATTAGGTGTTCCTAATCCGGATATTTTAATGAAAGTTTTTGAACCTAATAGCGACATTGAAAAAACAGTAGGAGAAATAGGGGAAATTTGTATTTCAGGCCCAACTGTGATGATGGGTTATATCAATGAAGATGAAGAGACAAATAAAACTTTAGTTACGCATTGTGATGGTAAAATATGGTTACATACTGGTGATTTAGGCTATATGAGCAAAGATGGTATTTTCCATTATACTTCAAGATTAAAGAGAATGATTATCACTAATGGATATAATGTTTATCCTATTGAACTTGAAGATATCATATCTAAATGTGAATATGTTCAATCTTGTACAGTGGTAGGTGTTCCACACAAAATTAAAAGTCAAACTCCTAAAGCAGTTATCGTTTTAAAGGATGGAGTTGAAGATACACCATTAGTTAGAATGAAAATTAAGAAGTATTGTAGTACTAACATCGCTAAATATGCTGTGCCAACCGAATACGAGTATCGTAAAAGTTTGCCAGTTACGGCGGTTGGAAAAGTTGCATATAAAGTTTTAGAAAAAAAAGAAGATTCGAATTAAAATATCTTCTTTTTTTTAGAATAAGTATGATATAATAGTGTTGGTCCCTAGGTAGGGGGAATTAATATTTTATAGAGGAGGATTTTATGGAATTAAAAGGATCAAGAACAGAAGCTAATTTAATGGCTGCTTTTGCTGGTGAATCTCAAGCAAGAAACAAATATACATATTATGCTTCAAAAGCTAAAAAAGAAGGGTATGAACAAATTGCCGCTATTTTTGAAGAAACAGCTAATAATGAGAAAGAACATGCTAAAATTTGGTTTAAAGAATTACATGGTGGAGAAGTTCCAACTACAACTGTTAACTTAGAAGATGCTGCAGATGGTGAAAACTATGAATGGACAGATATGTATGATGACTTTGCTAAAGTAGCTCGTGAAGAAGGATTTACAAGAATTGCAGCTTTATTTGAAGGAGTTGCTAAAATTGAAAAAGAGCATGAAGAAAGATATCGTAAATTATTAAGTAACATTAATGATGAATTAGTATTCTCAAGTGATGGAGATGCTATTTGGGTATGTCGTAACTGTGGACACATTGCAATTGGAAAGAATGCTCCAAAAGTATGTCCAGTATGTGCTCATCCACAAGCTTATTTTGAAAGAAAAGCAAACAATTATTAATAATAAGGCCTTAGGCCTTTTTTATTGCTTTTATAAAAAAACAGATGATTTTTAATTGTTTAATTTTACAATATGCTGTAAAATTAATTAAGAAGATAATTAGTGATAAGGAGCAATTATTAATGTTAAAAGTAAAGAATATAAAGAAGAAATTTATTAAATATAACAAAAAAAATAAAAAAGAAGAATTTTATGCTAATGATGGAATATCCCTAGAAGCACATGATGGAGAAATTCTTGGTATTTTAGGGCCTAATGGGGCGGGAAAAACCACTCTTCTTAGAATAATTGCTGGTATTTTAGAACCGACTGAAGGTACGGTTGAATTTGATAATTTAACGTATGCTCAAAATGAATTAGAAATAAAGTCCAATATTGCGTATTTGTCAGGTAATACTAAAATATATAAGACTATTTCAGCTTATGAATTGTTAATGATGTGTGCCGATATTTATGGAGTCAAGAAAATAAATGCTGTAAAAAGAATTAAAGAGATAAGTAAATCTTTAGGAATGGATGCTTTTTTATATAATCGTATTGAAAAATTATCAACTGGTCAAACTCAAAAAGTAAACATTGCTCGTTGTTTAATTCATAATCCAAAATATTATATTTTAGATGAAGCAACGAGTGGATTAGATATCATATCTAGTCAGATTATCTTAGACTTTATTAAAGAAGAAAGAAAAAGAGGTAAGATTATACTTTATTCAACACATTATATGGAAGAAGCTGAAAATATTTGTGACAAAGTTATTATGATTAATAAAGGAAAAATTATTAAAACTGGAACACCAGAAGAAATAAGAAATTTAACTAATACAACTAATTTAAGAGATGCTTTCTTTAGTTTGATTGGAGGTGTTTCTAATGAATAATAATGTTAAAAAAATATTAAAAAAAGAAATGCGTGAAACTTTACGTGATAAAAAGTCTTTGCTGATGATGCTAGTAATCCCTTTTTTAATTCCACTTGTAATAATTGGTTTCTCAGCATTTTTAGATGCTTCTACTAATGTTGATGTAGTTAAATATAATCGAATTGGTTTTAATTATCAATTAACCGAGGAAGAGAAAATTATTGTTAAAGAGTTAAAAATAGAACCAACAGTTATTGAAGATACTAAAAAATTAAAAGAAGCTTATAATAATGATGAACTAGATTTATATATTACTAAAAAAGATAATATCTATACTATAAATGGCGTTAATAATGAGACTACTACGCATGCATCAGTTTTAGCTAAGTCATATTTTGAAGCTTATAAATTATATTTGCAATCTAATTATTTGGAAAATAATAATATTAATTCGATGGAATTTATGAATATGATTGTTTTAGAAGAAAACATTCTTGAGGAAGAAGCTTTTGCTGTAACTTATATGTTAGGCTATACATTTATGTTTATTATTATGGCGATTACTGTCGCTGCTACATATCCTTCAACAGATACAACAGCAGGCGAAAAGGAAAGAGGAACTTTAGAAACCTTATTAACGTTTCCAATTAAAAGTCGCGATATAATTGTTGGTAAATTTTTAAATGTTTCTTTATCGTCAATTGTAACTGGAATTTTAAGTTTGATTTTAAGTTTAATCTCATTTGTTGTTGTAAATAACATGTTTACTATTTATGAAGTTGATAAATTGCAGTTATCATTACTTGGTTTACTATTTGCAATTGTAGTTATTGTGACATATTCGTTCTTATTAAGTGGTTTATGTATTGCGATTGCAACTAAATCAAAATCGTTTAAGGAAGCTCAAAGTTCATTAACTCCTTTAACAATGATTTGTTTATTTCCTGGTTTAATTGTTAATATGGTAGATATAGAAAGCAATTTTGTAACAACTTTAATTCCTTTTTTAAACTTTACATTGTTATTTAATGATATAGCTGCTGGTAAAGTTAATTTCTTATATATAATATTGATGTTGGTTTCAACAATCATAGTTATTGTCTTAGTATTTAAAATTATTATTAAACAATATAAATCAGAAAAAGTATTGTTTTAATATTTACACATTATTGTGTATAACTTTTGTCATATTTACATTATAATAAAAATGTCTTAATAAAGGCATTTTTATTATAATTATGATATACTTAATATAGAATGGAGAGATGATATGGAAATAGTTGTTAAAGGAACGGGGAGTGCATTTTATACTCCAGATGAAGTAACAATCAATTTTGATTTTATAATTAAAGGAGATAGTTATGAAGAAGTATTAGATATGGGAACAAAAAATGTCTATGATTTTATTCGAGATTTATTAATTCCAATGAATTTTAAAAAGGAAGATTTAAAAACTAGAAATTTTGTGATAAGAGAAGAGAATAGATATAATGAACAAACACGTAGATATGATTTTGCTGGATATTCATATAATCAACATGCAAAACTAGTATTTGATTATGATGAAAATTTACTAGCTGACCTGATGGATAATTTAGCAAGATTAGCTTGCCCTCCAAAAGCAATAGTTAACTTTGGAGTAAAAGATCAAAAAGAATGTCGCAAAGATGTTTTAGGACGTGCCTATAATGATGCATTAAGTCAAGCTGAAGCAATTGCTTTAGCAGCTGGTAAAAACTTAAAAGATTGTATAAAGGTAGATTTTCAACCAATGTCAGCTGGATATTTCTCTAATACATTTTTAGATGGTCAAGTTATGTATAGTGCTAAAGCATCTCACGGAATGGGGACTGCTGAGATAATTACTAATATATTTACTCCTGAAGATATTGAGTTATCAGAAACTTTATATTGCCATTGGACTACTGATTAATGTATAAGTTAATAGCACTAGACTGTGATGGAACTTTATTAAATGATAAAAAGGAAATAGATGAAGAAACTATTGAAATTTTAAAGGTAGTGAAAAATAAAGGGATAAAAATAGTTTTAGCAACTTCTAGACCTTTTTATAAATTAAAAAAATATTTGCGCGAGTTAGATATAGTAGAAAATGAGCAGTATACAATAGCTTTTAATGGTGGATATATATTGAATAATAAAGAAGATAAAATACTCCATGAAGCTATTTTAGATAAAAATGTTGTCAAAAAAATTGTTGATTATGGTAAAAAGTTTAACTTATACACTTATGTTTATCTTAGTGATTGCATTTTAGCCAATGCTTATTATGAGGAATATGTCCGTATGAATCCAGATATTTTAATGAAAATTAGTGATTTGAATAATATAGAAAGCAATGTCTATAAGATTATTATTCATGGATCTAATGTTGCAGAAGTAAAAAAAGCTAGAGAATCTCTTGATGAATCTTTTAATGATTTTTGTGAGATTACTTCAAGTAATCAATATAATATTGAATTTATTCCATTTGGTAACTCTAAACCTAAAGCGTTAGAAATATTAGGTAATCATTTAAATATTAAGTCGAATGAAATGATCGCATTCGGTGATAACGAAAATGATTTTGAGATGTTTAAGTATGTAGGATTTAGCGTTTGTATGGGGAACGGGATAGATAAATTAAAGGATATTTCTAATTATGTCACTTTATCAAATAATGATCATGGCGTTGCCGATGCTTTAAAAAAATTAATAAAAGAAGGAATTATTTAATTCCTTTTTTTATTGAAAAAAGCCTATATTTATAGTATAATTTCAAGTATAATAGGAGAATGTAAAATATGAACAATTGGCATAATAAAGAAATAGATGATGTATTAGAAATACTTGAAGTTGCTCATGAAGATGGGTTATCTGAGGGGATTGTTGAGCAAAGATTAAATAAATATGGAAAAAATGAATTGCCCCAAAAAGAAAAAGAAAGTCTTTTTAAATTATTTTTTGGACAATTTAAAGATTCCATTGTAATTGTTATGTTAGCTGCTGCCTTTTTTTCTTTTATGGTTGGAGAGGCAGTTGATACAATTGTCATTTTATTTATAATTTTAATAGATGCAATTATGGGAACTGTTCAAGAGTGGAATGCACATAAAACAGCTGATAGTTTAAAACAAATGATTAAAACAATTTCAACAGTTATTCGTAATGGTAAAGAAGTAGAAGTTGATGCTACTGATTTAGTACCAGGTGATATTGTTTTAGTTCAATCGGGAAGTAAGATACCAGCTGATATGCGTCTTTTGTCATCAACTAATTTAACAGTTGATGAATCATCTCTTACTGGTGAAAGTGTAGCTAGCGTAAAACATATTATGACTTTAGAAAGTGATATTCCAATTGGAAATATGAGTAATATGTTATTTGCTGGAACAACAGTTGTAACAGGACGTGGTGTAGGGGTAGTAGTAGGAACTGGTATTAATACTGAAATTGGTAAAATTGCTACGGAGGTAACAAAAACTGATGATGCGAAAAGTCCACTTACTATTAGGGTTGATAAGTTTTCAAAACAAATATCTTTAATGATTGTAATACTTGCTATTTTTTTAGTTGTTCTATTATATTTTAAAAATTATCCATTTGATGAAATCTTTTTAAACGTTATTGCACTTGCTGTATCTGCAATGCCAGAAGGGCTTCCATTGGCGCTTACTATGGCTTTAACTATTGGTAGTAATCGAATGTCCAAAAGAGATATTATTGTAAAAAAGATGAGTGCGGTTGAATCATTAGGTAGTTGTACAGTCATAGCTAGTGATAAAACGGGAACTTTAACTGTTAATGAACAAACAGCTAAAAAAGTAGTTACTCCAGCTGGTAATTTATACAATATAACAGGAACTGGATATAATGATGATGGGGTTATTGAAGGAGCTAATTATGAAACCACACTTATTTCTAAATTGGGAGTATTGAATAATGAAGCTCATTTAGAAAAAGAAAATGGTATATGGACTAGTCATGGTGATTCAATTGATGTTGCTTTCTTAGCTTTAGGTAAAAAAGCTAAAATCGATATTAGTAATATTCAAATAATGGGTGCTATTCCGTATGAATCAGAAAATAAATATTCAGCGGTTTTCTATCGTGAAAAGGAAAGAAATTATGCAACCATTAAAGGTAGTGTTGATACCGTTTTAGATTTTTGTAATCGCATGGCTGATAATGGTGAAATAACAGAATTAGATAGAGAAAAAATTTTAAATCAAAATGTTGAATTAGCTAAATTAGGTTATCGGATTATTGCGTTAGCTTGTGGACCTAATCAAGATTTTGAAGAAAAAGATTATTATACGGATAAAGATATTCCAAAGTTAATTTTCTGTGGTTTAGTTGCTTTTATTGACCCAATAAGAAAAGAAGCTAAAGAAGCGATTAAACAAGTGGAAAAAGCAGGAATTAAAGTGGTAATGATAACAGGGGATCATCCTTTAACTGCTTATTCAATTGCCCAAGAATTAAATATAGCTGATGATTATTCTATGGTTGCAACTAGTAGTGAAATAGCTGAACACTTAGAAGAAGGTAAAGAAGTATTTGATGAATATATAAAAGGTAAAACTGTTTTCACTAGAGTTACGCCAATTCAAAAACTAGAAATAGTAAATGCTTATAAGTGTATGGGGGAATTTGTAGCGGTAACTGGTGATGGAGTTAATGATGCTCCAGCTTTAAAGGTTGCCAATATTGGTGTTGCGATGGGAAGTGGCACTGATGTTGCTAAAGAAACTGGTACGATGATTATTACCGATGATAATTTTGATTCAATTGTTGCCGGTGTTGAAGAAGGTAGATGTGCATATAGTAATATTAGAAAAGTAACTTATATGTTAATCTCTTGTGGATTAGCAGAAGTTTTATTCTTTGTCCTTGCTATTTTCTGTGATTTACCAATGCCATTAGTTGCTATTCAATTATTATGGCTTAATGTTGTCACTGATGGTTTTCAGGATTTAGCACTTTCTTTTGAGAAAAGAGAACCAGATATTATGGATGAAAAACCAAGAGATCCTAGAAGTTCTTTATTTGATAAAAAATTAATTCAAGAAGTTTTGATTTCCGGGTTATTTATTGGATTAATTGTCTTTGGTGTTTGGGTATATTTACTTAAAGTAGCTGAAATGCCAGTAGATTCTGCTCGTGGATATGTTATGGCTTTGATGGTTTTCATGCAAAATATTCATGTTATTAATTGTCGTAGTGAAAAGAATAGTATCTTTAAGATGAAATGGAACAATCCATTAATTATTTTTAGTATTGTTTTAGCAATTGTTTTACAAATAGTAGTAATGGAAGTTCCAGCTCTATCAGAATTTATGCAAACAACGAGTATTCCAGTTTCTCATTTACTAATGTTATTTGCTTGTTCTTTACCAATGTTATTAGTAATGGAATTATATAAGTTTATTTGTCATAAAAAAGAAAAACGTGATTAACACGTTTTTTTATTTTAAAAATCCATTAATTATTTGGGCTTCAGCTTCCTCCAGTGATAACCCTAAAGACATCAATTTAATTAATTGTTCACCAGCAATTTTACCAATTGTAGCTTCATGAACTAAATTAGCGTTTATGTTTTCTGCATTAATTTCTGGAATAGCATGAACATGACCATTATCCTGGATGATAGCATCACATTCGACATGTCCGTAGCACTTATTATTACCATTGATATTTGATTTAAATACTTGTTTAGAATCGTCTTTAGCAACTGATCTTGAAACGACGTGACAACTTGAATCAATACCATCTAGGTCAATGTTAAAATCTGTCATAGCAAATTGTTTTTTTTCAGTCATAATTTTTTCTGATATTGATAATGTAGCACCATCCTCTAGTTTACCAGTTGTTATTCTATTTGATGAATCAACTCCTGATATTTGAACAGTATCAATCTCTAATGATGAATTACGACCTAAGTATAATTCAGTAATTGGATCAAGCGTTTTATGTCCTTGACCATGACCATCGGCATAATGCTTTTCAACATATTTAACTTTAGCACCTTCATCTAAATAAAAACGATGAATACCGTTATGACTAGCGTCTAAATTTTTATTATTTCTAATTGCACATCCAGCCATAATAGTTGCCTTAGCGTTTTTCCCAATATGAAAATCATTGTATACTTTGTCATTAATTCCACTTTTAGTAATGATAACAGGAATAAATACTAAGGCATTTTTGGTGTTGTCTTTAATGTAAATATCAATACCTGAACCATCTTCTTTACTAATGATAGATACATCTTCAGTAATATTTCTAATTAGCAATTTTCCATCTTTTCTAACGTTATAGGCATTACTATCACTAGTGTTGAATGGACTTACTTTAGCAATTAACTCTTGATCAACAACATTCATGATTACATCCTCCTTTAGTAGGGCAGTTACTACAAATACTATCAACAATGTTAATATTTTCACCAAAGTAATCAACCTTACCATTTTTAATTAAAATAATTTTATCAGCAATGTTTAAGATACGTTCTTGATGTGTAATTATTAATGTTGTACTTGCTAAGTTATTATGTATGTTTTTAAAAATATTAATTAAATTATTAAAACTCCACAAATCAATCCCTGCTTCTGGTTCATCAAAAATATTTAATTTTGAATTACGTAGTAAAACTGTTGCAATTTCAATTCTCTTAAGTTCACCACCAGATAAAGAATTATTTAGTTCGCGATTTAAATATTCTTCACCACAAATTCCAACTTCTTTTAATATTTGATAAGCTTCTAATTTTGTAAGTTTTTGATTACTAGAAGCTAATTTTAAAATATCATAAATAGTGATACCTTTAAATTTTACTGGTTGCTGAAAGGCGAAAGAAATACCTAATTTGGCTCTTTCAGCAATACTTAAATTTGTGATATCAATATTATTAAATAGTATTTTCCCGCTATCAGGTAATTCAATACCCATAATTATTTTAGCTAAAGTACTTTTACCAGAACCATTTGGTCCTGTGATGGCGATAAAACTATTAGTATCTATTTTCAAATTGATGTTGTCCAAGATTTTTTTATTATTTCTAGTAAAACAAACATTGATAAGTTCTAGCATAGGACCTCCTTAATTGTTAGTTTAACTAACAATAATTACTATATCATTAAATAGTTTTTGTCGCAATAATAATATATTGTAAAAGTCTAAAAAGTTAGATATAATTATTATGTATAATAGAATAGCGGGTGTTGGATGTATGAAGGTACTTCTTATAGATCAGTATAGAATTAGTAAATATAATCTTCCTGAAAAAGTTGAAGATTCTTTTGTTATTAGCTATAAAACTCTAAGTGGTAAAGATAGTATTATCACTTTGGAGGCAAAAAATGGTAATTGGATTTTAAAAAGTAATGGTAGTGTTAATATTTTTAATGGTACCAATAATATTAATGAAATAAATTTAATAGAGTACAGTGGTTATTTATTAAAGTTTTTGGGAGTTAATAATTATATTGTCCTATATGCCATGCCAACAGTTGAGAAAACTAATTATAACCTAGAGGTAGTAGGAGTTTCTAAAATTACTATTGGTAGTAATGAATCATGTAATATTTGCTATCACAATAATTCTATTAATCAAGTTCATGCTGAGTTAGTTAATCAAAATGGGGTTTGGTATATAACTGGTTCAGCAGATAAAAAATATCAAACTTTCTTAAATAATACTTTAGTTCAAAAAAGTGAAAAATTAACTTTAGGTGACGTTATTTTTATTAATGGATTTAGATTAGTATGGATGGGTACTTTTATTCAAATTAATAATCCAAATAATCAAATCACTACAACTGGTTTAAAAGCATATACTCAACTAGATGCGATAAATAATAAAAATTACACTCCAGCCACTGATGAAGAACAAAGTATTGAATTATATTCTGAAAATGATTATTTCTATCATATACCACGTGTTAGAGAGTTCGTTGAAGTAGAAGAAGTAGTTATTGAACCACCTCCTGGAGGAGAAAAAGAAGACGATACACCATTCTATCTTACTATTGGTTCAACTATTACAATGACAGCTTCTTCGTTAATGATGGGATATAACGTAGGATATGGTTTAATATCTGGAACGAGAACATTTTTTACTGTTTTACCACAACTTGTTATGTGCGTTGGCTTAATTATTGGTAGTTTAATTTTGCCTCGTTTACTTCGTAGATATCAAAAGAAGAAAAGACGTGAAAGAGAAGCTTTAAGACAATCTAAATACACTGAATATTTAACTGAAAAAGAACAAGAGATTGATTTAAAAATAAAAAAACAAGTTCAAATTATGAAAGATAGTAGTATGTCGGTCAAGGATTGTCGTGTAATTATATCTAGTAATAATCGAAATTTCTGGAGTAGAGAAATTAGAGATGATGACTTCCTAAAAGTTAGATTGGGAGTAGGAACTAAACCCGCTCCATTAAAAATAAATGCTCCTCAACGTCATTTTACTTTAGATGATGATGATTTATTAGAGCGAACATATACAATTGCTGAAAGATATGAATATGTCGATGATGTTCCAATCGATATATCTTTAGTTGATAAAAATATCATATCATTCGTTTGTGAATGTTCTTATAAAGACTCTTATATCGATAATATTATTTTACAATTAGTAACTCTTCACAGTGCGGCTGATTTAAAAATTGTTATCTTTACTGATGAGAAAAATGCTGATCGTTGGGATTATATGAAATATATGCCACACTGCTGGAGTGAAGATAAAAGTACGAGATTTTTTGCCACTAATCAAGAAGAAATGAAAGATGTCTCTTCATTCTTAGAAGAAGAATTTAAAAAGAGAAAAGGTGACTTAGTAGAAAAAAAAGCTCAATCTGGTAAATCTGAAGGGGAAATTAAAGTTGATAAAAATGATATTTATAAAAACTTTGATACTTATTATTTAATAATTAATGATAACTATCATCAAGCAAAAAATGTTCCTTTTATTACTCAAATGTTAAAATTAGAAGAAAATTTTGGTTTTACTTATATGGTTGTAGAAAGTTCTATGCGAAATGTTCCGACTAAAAGTGAAGCTTTTGTTCAAATAGGTGAAACTGAAGGCGCAATCTTAGAAACTAATATCAATGCTAGTGCGCAAATAAGATTTAAAAACGAGTATGAGAAAAATTTAAATATGCGTGAAATTGCTAATAAGATTTCTAATATTCCAATTATGACTAAAGAAGGATTAGCAGTTTTACCATCATCATTATCATTCTTAGAAATGTATAATGTTTCTAAAGTTGAACAATTAAACGTTTTGAATAGATGGCAAACTAATAGCCCAGTTAATACTTTAACTGCACCGGTTGGTGTTCATACCAATGGTGAACTATTTAAACTTAATCTCCATGAAAAATTTCATGGACCACATGGTTTAATAGCTGGTTCAACTGGCTCTGGTAAATCAGAGTTTATTATTACATATATCTTATCTATGTGTATTAATTACCACCCTTATGAAGTACAATTTGTTTTAATTGACTATAAAGGCGGAGGATTGGCCGGAGCTTTTGAAAATAAAGAAACAGGGGTTAGAATTCCTCATTTATCCGGAACTATAACTAACTTGGATACAGCCGAGATGAATAGAACTTTAGTTTCTATTGAATCAGAATTAAAAAGACGTCAAGTAATATTTAATGAGACAAGAGATGCTTTAGGTGAAGCGACTATTGATATTTATAAGTATCAAAGATTATATCGTGAAGGCCAAGTAAAAGAACCAATGGCTCACTTATTCATTATTAGTGATGAGTTTGCAGAGTTGAAAAGTCAACAACCAGAATTTATGCAACAACTTATCAGTACAGCTCGTATCGGACGTTCTTTAGGTGTTCACCTTGTTTTAGCAACCCAAAAACCAAGTGGTGTTGTTAATGACCAAATTTGGAGTAACTCTAAATTTAAAGTCTGCTTGAAAGTACAAGATCGTTCCGACAGTATGGAAATGTTAAAAAGACCAGAAGCTGCTAGTATCAAAGAAGCAGGACGTTTCTATTTACAAGTAGGTTATAATGACTTATTTGATATTGGTCAAGCTGCTTGGGCTGGAGCTAAATATATTCCTACCGATCGAATTTTGAAGAAAAGTGATGATTCGATTGATTACGTTAATAATACTGGTGAAGTAATTAAAACTATTAAAGATTTAATTAAGAATGATATTAATAGTGTTAATTACGGTGATCAGTTAACAAATATTGTTAAATACATTTGTGATGTTGGAAAACGTGAACATGTTGAAGCTTCTAAATTATGGTTAGATGCTATTCCAGCAGAAATATTTATTGATGACTTAAAGAAAAAATATGATTATCAAGCTAAACCATATTATATTAATCCAATTATTGGTGAATATGACAGCCCAGCTAAACAAGAACAAAATTTATTGACATTAGATTTAACTCATAATGGAAATACAGTTATTATTGGTCAAGCTGGTAGTGGTAAAGAAAATTTAATTACAACTATTCTTTGGTCGACTATTATTAACCATACTCCAGATGAAGTTAATTTCTATATAATTGATTGTGGAACAGAATCATTAAAAGTATTCTACAATATTCCACACGTTGGGGATATTGCTGTTGATGAAGATAATGATAAGATTATCGGTATTTTCCAAATGTTAAACGATGAAGTCGAAAGACGAAAAGAATTAATGGCTGCTTACGCTGGTAGTTATACAGAATATATTGAAAATAGTGGTGAGAAATTACCGTTAATTGTAACAATTATTAACAATTATGAAGTATTTGTTGAAAGCCATGGTAAATTAGCAGACAGCGTCCAATCAATTTATCGTGATGGTGGAAGATATGGAATAATCTTTATTGTAAGTGAATTAACACCTACTACAGTTAAATCAAGAATGCTTCAAAACTTCCCTAATAAGTTATGTTTACAATTACCTAATGACGCAGATTATCGAAATTCTTTAGGTGCACCACGTGGTTTATTCCCAACTAGATTATTTGGTCGTGGAATATCATTTATGGATGAAAGCGCTTATGAATTTCAAACTGCACTTTTCACAGATAGAAAAAGTATTAATAATGTAATTAGAGAAGCAAGTAAAGTATATAGTGAAGCTTATAAGACAAAAGCTAAGAAAATACCAACAGTACCAGATGTTGCCTATGTAAATGATTTATATGAATACTTACATGGATTAGCCAATGTTCCAATTGGATATAATATGGTGACTAAAGAGCCTTTATTATACGATTTCCAACAAAATGCTTTCCATATCGTTTTAACTAGCGCTATGAATGAAGAAA
Source organism: uncultured Bacilli bacterium (assembly GCA_944350495.1). Lineage (GTDB taxonomy): Bacteria > Bacillota_I > Bacilli_A > RF39 > UBA660 > UBA5578. The sequence continues at coordinate 126,307 of CALVOZ010000001.1, read as the reverse complement.
GAATGGGATTTGTTTATGCTCTAATAAAAATGTTTACTAAACTTGAAAAGACAAATGTTAGAATATTAGACTTTGTTAATTCATATGAGCAAAATATCGAGGGTGTTCAGTGCTTTAATGATAACTTTGATAAAGCGATGATAGATGTTAATAATGAAGCTATTAAAGATAAAATCAACGATGTTACAAATGTTTACTTCATGTTAGGCGTTGGTGAAATGAAAAAATCTTTATCAGCTCAAGGTCGCCAAGTTATGAATAACTTATTCTCTAATATATCATCTATTCCAAATGCTAAATTTATTTTGGTAGATGTTTTAGTTTCTTATAAAAATATTCAAATTGAGCCTTGGTATCAAGCTAATGTTGATGCTTCATATGGTATTTGGCTAGACAAAGATGCAGCTAATCAATTAGTTATCAATGTTCCAAATATTACAATGGAAGAGCGAAAGATTGCTTTCCCCTGCATTGCATATTCTGTCAATAAAGGAATACATACAATCATAAAGCATATGGTTGATGAAAAGGAGCCTGATACTGATGAAAAATAAAGTTTTAGTGGAATTATATGTTCCAAGTATCGATGAGATATATAATTTATATTTACCAGTTAATCGTAAAATTGGTAATATAATTGCTTTAATAAATAAATCTTTATTTGAGATAACTAATGGTGAATATGTAGGCAATAATCATACGATGTTATATAATCGTGATACTGGAGAAACATATGGAATCAATGTATTCTTAAAAGATACAAATATTAGAAATGGTAGCAGTATCGTTTTACTATAACTAGACAAAAGAGAATTTATTTTAATTCTCTTTTATTTTTATTTGTGCTAAAATGGGATTTAGAGGTGACTTATGATAAAAAATATTAATTTTAAATTTTTTAAATCATTGAAATGGAAAGCCTTAAAAATGGTAAAAAATAAAAAGATTTTATTAGTAACATTAGCTAGTATAGCTATGTTATCTGGTTACGTTTCTAAAAATTATGAACAGCCTAAAAATCCTTATAATTATAATGTAAATGGTTATTATCAAAAAGTTGAAAATAAACCTGACACTAATAATAGTAATAATAAAGATGATTTTACACCAAAACCTATTGTTCAAACTAAGTTAGATGAGGAAATGTTAAAAACTCTAAAAACAGAGACTTCTTTGAACATTGCTTCTTTAAATCAGTTCATTAGTAATATTAAAGGAATAAAAGTTGAATATCAATATTCAGAGTTATTCGGTTCTGATTTAGCATTGCAAAAATATAACTCATTAAAAGAACATGAATCGAGTGCTACAAAATATGTTGTTAACGGAAAAATAAATAAAAGTTTAATTCGCGAAACCGTTTTACGAAATAATAAAGAATTTTTAAAAAACTATGTGGGAACTAAATATAAAGAACTTGATTCAGCCATGTTTGAAACAGTATTTAATATTTTTATTGATGGTTTGGAATACATTGTTTCTAATGATACAGATTTAGGACAATTAGATGAAAAAATAGGTGATTTAAAGATTTTATATTCAAGTGGCACGGGAACTGGAGAAATGACAAATGATAAGACCATTTTAGGTATTAATCTAAAGATTGTTGATACATATAAAGCTAAAAAACCTGATATTGATTATATTAGAACAGTAGTATTACATGAGACAAATCATTTTGGTCAAATTCACAGTGAGAAAGAACGAACTTTGGAGGGATATGCCCGCAACTTAGGAATTTTATATCGTTGGAATGATTTAAAAGTTAATCCGCTTGATTATACTTGGTATACTGAAGGCTCTGCTGAATTACTAATGACTGATCAATACGGTAGTGAGATTGCGCCAACTGTATATGAACACAATATAAGGAGTTTGGATTCATTAACACTTTCAGCACTTTTACGTAGTGATGTTGATGAGTTAACTTTAGCTAAATTATCATATCAGACAGACTTAAATGAGTTGTTTAAAAGATTTAATTGCACTAATGATGAAGAAAAAATTGAAGTCATTAATATGATGTATGCTTTTGATATTGCTTTATATCAGAATAAAGATTTCTTTAATGCTTATGAAGAGAAATATGGAAAAATTATCGATAATCGCTATGATTATTTCAGCAGTTTATATAGTTCTATAGCGCAAACTTTAACTAAGAATTTCTATACTAATTTAAGTACATATTTAACTAGTCATAAAATGACTTTAGAAGAAATCTTTTCAAGTATTTCAGTGTTTGAAACAGAAATGAATCGACTTACTAAATATACTCAATCTAATTATGCTGAAGAAAATAATGATTTTATTAAAATGTATTGTGATCTTCAACGACAATTCTTTGAAATTGTTGCTAAATCATATGGTGTATCTGTTAATGATATTGTGACAATGTATAATGCATATTATGGTGATGATATATCAAATGTTGCATTATCTTCAGCATTAGACCAAAATGAACTAAAATATGTTAATAGAATAATACAAGAAAGATCTTTTAACAAAGCTCAGACTGTAAATGAGATAGAAGCCTCTTTTAAAATAAGATAAATTTCATGTAAAATATTGAAATTTTATTTTGGTTATGTTACGATTATATTGTAAGATAGTACTTATATAGTAGGTGATACGATGGCAACTAATGAAAATTGGAATGGAATAAACACTGAAGGTGTTGAAAAAATTATGGTAGATATTTTAGACTATACGGAAAGAGCTAATAAAATATTGAATAACATTTCGGTTATTGTAGCTGATACATCAACTTGTTTTGATTGTGAAAGTGGTGCTAATTTCCGTAACCAATTTGAATTAATTAAATCGGGCTTCACTACATTTAATAAGAACTTCTTGAGTTATAATACTGATTTAATGCGAGTAGTTCAAAATTATCAACTTCGTAGTGATTTTGGTGTTAGCATTATGAGTGAAGGAGAAAAATCAGTAAGTGTTAGTTTAGAGCAAAAGGAGGAAAATTAATATGAAAGACAAGTTAGACTTGAGTGCTTTAGACATTGGTATATCATCAACAGGAATGGCTCAATACCGTGAAGATTTAAGAGCATCTTTACTTGTTTCAACAACTGATAAGTTAAATGAAGAAGTAGAAAACATTTTATCAGTTATTGATTCAGGATGGCAAGGTGTATCTAGAGACAGATTCGAAAGACAATTAAGAAATATGTGCGAACTTATGGGCGAAGATTTACGTAAAGAATATGACGATTTAGAAGCTCGTTTGACAGAATTAGAGTCATTCTATTACGAACAAGATCTAAAATTAATTGAGGAATAGAAGGAGGAAAGAAATATGGCATGGGCAAGTACAACAGTTGCATCAGGATTTGATGCAGAACAATATGCACAAACTGCAATGGATTCAAGACAAGCTTCTAGAAGTGGTATTGGTTCTGGTATGGGTAATTCAAATACTTGGTGGCCATTTGATAAAGTTGATGGTTATCAAGGACTTTCAGAATATAGCGTAGTAGGTATTAACGTATCTAAAGTTCCTGATATGAGAGAAGCTATTAGAAGTGCTGTTGCAAATATTCAAAATCATATTGATGGTATTGAAGAAGAAACTAATTCATCAAATGCATTCAGAAGTGAAGAAATTAAAACAGCCGTTGAACAATATGTTTTAGCTGTTAAAGACTACTGTAAAGCACTTATTAGTGATTTATTAGCATTCAGTGACAAATTAGAGAGTGTACATCAAGCTTGGTTACAAAGCACTCAATCATATGCTTCTGAAAGTATTGATTCTAGTAAATCAAATGTTTCAAGTAGTGCAACTTATTATACAGAGCAATAATAAAAAGGTAATTTATGGCAAATTTAAGTTCTCTTTATAGGTTGCTTAGTAGATATCAAAATTTGTTGTATGAAACACAACAAATGGTGACAATTCTAGTTCAAGCATCCGACGATTTAACACCGGTTGGAGCAAAAATTGAATTATATTATTCAATCGATGAAGAGTCGGCAGATTTAAAAAAAATTGCTAATTGTAGTGAACGAATCGAATCTAATAAAGATTTCTTAAATCGCACTGCTATTCCAACAATTCGAAGACAAATCGAACAAATTCAAAGAGAGATTGAAGAACTTGAATCACAGGAGGAAGAAGAGGAAGAGGTTAGCAGGTAGCTAATCTCTCTTTTTAAAAGGTGTATTATGAACGAAACTTATATTGATACAATTAAGATGTGTGAAAAAGGTCAAGAAATATTAGGACAAGTTGAAGAGCTAAAACTAGTTATTGAAACGATGTTCAATCGCATTGAAAATATGCCATCTTCAACTTTAGAGTGGACCGGCGAATCTTCACAATTGTTTGTTAATTTAGCCAATAAAGATAAAGTTCAATATAATAATTATGCCAATGATTTATATAGATATGGAAAATATTTAATTGATTGTGCTGAATATATGGAAAAAGTAATAAAAGAAGTTAGGAGATATAATAATGAGTAAATTATTATATAAAGAACAACCTGTAAAAACGATAATATTACAAGCTCTAACACAAGGTATTGAACATATGAATAGGGCGAGTGCGAAAACAAATTCGATGGATGTTCCTAGTGGATTTATTTATGCTCGCGAAATGGCTAACTGCAAAGTAGATATTATAAAAACAACAAAAGAACTTCAAGAATTAGAAAAATGGCTTAATTACAGTAATAAAAAGGTAAATGAGGTTTTAAAAAAAATGTCTGATGAAGCTTTATTACTACCACAGTCACAATTATTGTCACGAAAAGAATTAGTTAAATAAGAAAGCATATTTGCTTTCTTTTCTTTTAAATGTGATTGAAATTATTGCAATTTTTTAATACTTCTTGTATAATTTATTTAGTAATATGATAGAAATATCATACGGTGGAATAAAGATGAAAAGAGGTTTATTATGAATTTAAAATTTTTACCTTTGGGTAGTGTGTGTACTTTAGATAATGATGGTTCAAAATTAGTAATTATCGGTTATAAATTAAACGAACACGATTATGTTGCAGTTGATTATCCAGCAGGTTATACAAATGCCAATAATGTAAGGTATTTTAATCACGATCAAATTAGTGAATTATATTCTTATGGTTATAAAGATGAGACTGGTAAAATTCATTTAGCTTCATTAGATGATGGCACACCTAATGCCGTACTTCCATCAAATGATGACCAAGTTACAACAGCTAATAATTTTGGTTTTTTCTTTGATGAGAATGGAGTTGTAGTTGTAGATACAACTGCTCAAGAAACTCCTGAACCAGTACCAGTTGCTGCTGGTGGTGGATTCGCATTTGATGAAAATGGTGTCATTATTGCAGATGTTAATGCTGAAAAACAAGAAGAATCAGCGCCACTTGAAACAGCTGAAAATAACACTGCTGTAAGTGAAGAAGTAGCTCCAGCATCTAATAATTATAAATTTGATGAAAACGGTGTCGTTGTAAGTGATAAAACAGCACCAGCGACTAATGCTTTCCAATTTGATGAGAACGGTGTTGTAACAGTTGATGAAACAGCTCCATTAATTCCATCAGTAAATAATTTTCAATTCGATGAAAATGGTGTAGTTATTGTTGATAATACCGCAAAAGAAATTAATGCAACTGAGGAAGTGGCAACTGATGTTGAAACAACTCCAGTTATTGAACAAGTAGAAGTAAATGAAGACGTTGCTAATGAAGTTCCTGAAGAAGTAGCAATTATAAATCCTGAAATAACTCCAATTGCTGAACAGCAAGAAGCAAGCGAAGAAGCTGCTAACGAAGTTTCTGAAGAAGTAGCAATTATAAATCCTGAAATAACTCCAGCTGATGAATCAGTTGAAGAAATTGAAGAAGCTCCAATTGATGAAGAAGAGACTGATACGATTACATTTAATGATGATGGAACAGTATCTGTTGCTGATGACGATGAAAATTCGATTTTTGGTGATATTCCAGGTTTAAGTTCAGATGAATTAGAACCAGTTGGTGAAGCATTAGATTTAACTGATGATGTTGTTTATGCACCACTTAGTGATGATATTATGTTAAGTTCAAATCCAAGTGATGAGGTTTCATTTGATATTCCTGACCCAGAAGAAGCAGTTGTTCCTAGTGACCCAGCTGAATTAGACACATTTGAAGATGAAAATGATGAAAAACCAGAAGAAATTGAAATTGTTGAAGAAGTAAAACCTGAAAAGAAAAAAAGAGGATTCTTTAACTTTGGTAGATAAAACAGTTTGAAAAAACTGTTTTTTTTTTATTAAACAATAATGTTAAAAAAAAGATATTATGTTATAATGATAATGGTGATAATATGAAAAGTAATCGAAAAATTTTATTCTTTCTTGTAACAACATTATTGTTAGGAACAATAGTTTATTTAATTATAGCAAAAGAAGATGCTAAAAATCCTATTGTAGTAGAGGAAGAAAATGAGATAACTGCAACAGTTGAAAATATTAAGTATAATAAATATGTTGAATTGCGTTCAAAAGTCTATGAAACGGAATCTTATGCAATTGTAATTCATAATAGTGAAGATCCTATTAGTAAAGAATTTGTTGAAGAAGTTAAAGTGGCTTTTGCTGGCCGTAAATCAGCTGTATATTTATTGAACATTGAAGAATTGAATGAAGAAGAATACTCTAATGTTATTGATGATGTTACTAAGGTAATGAATTATAAAGAACCACAAATTATTATTCCTTCTATTATTGTAATGGCCAAAGGTGATGTAGTATATAAACATGCTGGTCTTATGTATAAAGAAGAATTAATGGAAAATTTAAATGCAAAAAGTATAGAATAGGTGAATCATGAACAACAATACAATTATCCAAATAAGTAATAACTTATCTATTAAAGAATCGCAAGTAGAAGCAACTTTAAAACTATTAGAGGAAGGGAATACCATTCCTTTTATTGCTCGTTATAGAAAAGAAGCAACCGGTAATTTAGATGAAGAAACAATTCGTTCTATTGAAGAAGTCTATACTTATCAAATTAATTTATTAAAAAGAAAAGAAGATGTTATCCGTCTTATTGATGAAAAAGGACTTCTTACTGATGAATTAAAAAATAAAATTATGAACTGTGAAAAATTAGTGGAAGTTGAAGATTTATATCGCCCATATAAAGAGAAGAAAAAAACAAAAGCAACAGAAGCAATTAAAAATGGTTTAGAACCACTAGCTAAAATGATTATGGCTTGTCCAACAAAAGGAAAAATTGAAGATATGGCATCTAAGTTTCTTAATGAAGTTGTAAAAGATGTTGAAAGTGCTATTACAGGAGCTAAATATATTATTGCAGAATGGATTTCTGATAATGCGACTTATCGTAAATATATTAGAAATAATATGTATCGTTTTGGTATTTTAGAGTCTAATGTTAAAAAGAACGCTGATGATCCTAATAAAATATATGAAATGTATTATGATTATAGTGAAGCTGTATCCAAAATTAAACCTCATCGTATATTAGCCGTTAATCGTGGGGAAAAAGAAAATGTTTTAACTGTTAAGATTAGTGTTGATAAAGATAAGATTATTGAATTTTTAGAAAGTAAGAATATAAAAAATAAAGAAAGTTTTTGTACTCCTTATATTAAAGAAGCAATTGAAGACAGTTATAAAAGACTAATATTTCCATCAGTGGAAAGAGAAATTCGTAGTGATTTAACAGAGAAAGGTGAAGTTGCTGCTATAGATAATTTTGGTAAAAATTTGGAAAGCTTATTACTTACACCACCAATGAAAGAAAAAGTTGTATTAGCATTTGATCCAGGATATGTTAATGGTTGTAAGTTAGCTGTCATTGATAAGACAGGTAAATATTTAGATTCAACTGTTATTAAACCATTTTTAAATGGGAATAATGAATCAAGAATTAAGGAATCTAAAGAAGTAGTTGTTAAATTAATTAAGAAATATAATGTTGATATTATTGCAATAGGTAATGGAACAGCATCACGTGAATCAGAAAAATTTTGCTCTGAAATGATTAAGGAAAATAATTTAACTTGCAAATATGTAATCGTTTCTGAAGCCGGAGCTTCTATTTATAGTGCATCTCCAATTGCGATTGAGGAATTTCCTGATTTGGCAGTTGAAAAAAGAAGTGCAGTTTCTATTGGTAGAAGATTACAAGACCCGTTATCTGAATTAGTTAAAGTACCTCCAGAAGGAATTGGTGTTGGTCTATACCAACATGATGTCAGTGGTAAAAAATTATCTGAAAGTTTAGATTTTGTTGTTACTAAAGCAGTAAATAGTGTTGGCGTTAATGTTAATACAGCCTCGCCATCATTATTAAAATATGTATCAGGAATTAATAAAAAGAACATTGAAAAGATTATTGAATATCGTGAGAAGAATGGGCGAATTAATTCTCGTGAAGAGATAAAGAAAAAGAAATTATTAACTGATAAAGTATATGAACAAGCAATCGGTTTTTTAAGAATAACTGAGGGAAGTAATATTTTAGATGAAACAGGTATTCACCCAGAAAGTTATGAAGTTGCAACAAAATTATTAAATGAATTAGGATGTACTTTAAAAGATGTTGGAACTGATGCTTTAATTACTAAACTTGATAATATTGATTTAGCTAAATATAAAGATAAATTAAATACAGATATATATACATTAGAAGATGTAGTTAGTAGTTTGAAGAAACCAAACCGTGATCCTCGTGATGAAATGCCACAGCCTATTTTAAAAAGTGATGTTTTAAATATTGATGATTTAAAAGTTGGTATGAAGCTTCAGGGAACAGTTAGAAATGTTGTTGATTTTGGTGCATTTATTGATATTGGATTACATAATGATGGCTTAGTTCATATTTCTAAAATTTCTAAAGATTATATTAAGCATCCATCTGATATTTTAAGTGTCGGTGATATTGTTGATTGCTATGTTGAAGAAATCTTTAAAGATAAAGAAAAAGTTGCACTATCTTTAATAGAAAAATAAAAGAGCTCATGCTCTTTTTTTGTGTAAAAAAAAAGAAGTTGCTCCTCTGTGGGCAACTTCCATAAAAGAATAAAAAGGGGTTGGCTAGTGTGATACTAGCTTCCAATTCGCTTTTTTTCGAATTGGTACTGTATATACTAATCTAAAAAATTGAATTTGTCAAGTTTTTTTTATTAAAAGCAAAAAAAGAAGCTGCCCCCCTGAAGAACAGCTTCCATAAAAGAATAAAAAGGGGTTGGCTAGTGTGATACTAGCTTCCAATTCGCTTTTTCGAATTGGTACTGTATATACTAATCTAAAAAGTTGGTTTTGTCAAGTTATTTTTAAATAATTATAAAAAAAGTTGAATATAATAATAATAACAAATTTTATTTTTTAGCACTCATTGCTTGACATTGCTAAAACAAGGTGCTATAATGTCACTAGCAACGTGAGATGACGACTGCTAAAAAGAGGTGAAAATATGGTTTTAACAAATAGACAAGAAAGTTTATTAAAGTTAATTGTTGAAGAATATATTCAAACAGCGAGGCCAGTAAGCTCTAAGTCCTTATGTGAAGTTATGAATTGTTCAAGTGCTACTATTAGGGCTGAGATGAGTCTGTTAGAAGAATATAACTTATTAGAAAAAGAACATATATCTAGTGGAAGGGTTCCAAGTGAAAAAGGTTATAGATATTATGTTGATCATATTATGCAACCAAAAGAATTATCTGGTGATGATATGTTAAAATTACAAACTATCGTAAATAATAAATCGTTAGTAGTAAGTGATGTTATAACTAGAAGTATGGAAATCGTATCACAGTTGACTAATTATACAGCTATAGTATTAGGTAAAACATCAAAAGATAATTTAATTTCTAAAGTAGAAGTTATTCCAATTGATGAAAGAAATATGGTAGCAATCATAGTTACTGATAAAGGCCATGTTGAACACAAACAAATATATATGGAGGGCGAAGTTAATTCTAAGGATATTAGTAAGACTGTCGAATTAATTAATAAATTGATTGTTGGAACACCAATTGATGAAGTTAGTAGTTTCTTAGAGTTCCAAGTAAAACCAATTATATCTACCTATGTTGAACAACATGAAATATTATATAATGCATTTTATAATGCTTTTAATGATTTTACATCCGCCGAAAGTATTAAGGTGGCTGGAACTAAAAATATTTTGATGCAACCAGAGTTCAATGACACTAAAAAAATTAGAGAAATTATTAGTAAGTTTGAAGATAAAGAACTTGTAAAAAACATTAAAGAGGAAGATAACGGTATAAATATTTATATTGGTAGTGAAAATAACATCGATGATGATGTAACGGTTATAAAAACTAAATATGTTGTTAATGGTGAAGAGGGGACAATTGCTTTAATTGGACCAAAACGAATGGAATATGATCGTGTAATTACATTATTGAACTATATTATGAATAATATAGATAAGGAGGACTAATGGAAGAGACAGTAGAAAAGACAGAAGAAGTTACTCCAGAATTAACTGAAGAACAAAAAAAAGAAAAAGAGCACATGAATAAATTAAATGATGCTTACAACAAAATAAGCGAGTTAGAAGATAAATTAATTAGACAAAATGCTGATTTAGTTAATTATCGTAAACGTAAAGAAGAAGAAGTTAATAGAATGTTAAAATTTTGTCATGAAGACATGATTAAAGATATATTACCAATTCTAGATAACTTTGAACGCGCAATTAACATGGAAGATAATTTAAGTGAAGAAGAAAAGAAATTCTTAGATGGATTTAAAATGATTTATAGTCATCTCCAAAATGTTATGGAAAAATTTGATGTTAAAATGATTGATGATACAAATAAACCATTTAATCCTGTTTATCACAACGCAATTTTAGCAGAAAAAAAAGAAGGGGTAGAACCTGGAATAGTAATTGAAACATTGCAAAAAGGCTATATGTTAAAGGATAAAGTTATCCGTGCAGCAATGGTAAAGGTTAGCGAATAATGCAACTCTTTATAATATTATTCTTAGGCTGTGTGATAATATCTTTATTAACTATATTAATATTTAGATTATTGAAAGGAAATGATATGTATGAGTAAAATTATAGGTATAGATTTAGGTACAACAAATAGTTGTGTTAGTGTTTACGAGGGTGGTGAAGCAAAAGTTATCGTAAATGCAGAAGGTGAAAGAACTACTCCATCAGTTGTAGCATTTAAAGATGGAGAAATTCATGTAGGTGGAGTTGCTAAGAGACAAGCAGTAGTAAATCCTGATACTATAAGTTCTATTAAGAGATTAATGGGTACAAATAAAAAAGTAAAAGCTAATGGTAGGGAGTATACTCCAGAAGAAATTAGTGCAATGATTTTGAGTGATTTAAAGAAAACTGCTGAAGCCTATTTAGGAGAAGAAGTTACTAGAGCAGTTATTACTGTTCCAGCTTATTTTAACGATTCTCAAAGGCAAGCAACTAAAAACGCTGGTAAAATTGCTGGCTTAGAAGTAGAAAGAATTATTAACGAGCCAACAGCTGCAGCTTTAGCTTATGGTCTAGATAAGCAAGATGAGACTCAAACCGTATTAGTTTATGACCTTGGTGGAGGTACATTCGATGTATCTATTATGGATTTAGGTGATGGTGTATTTGAAGTTAAATCTACTAGTGGTAATAATAAATTAGGTGGCGATGACTTCGATGAAAGAGTTATTGATTATATCGTAAAAGATATCAAAAAAGAGCATGGAATTGATTTATCTAAAGATAAAATGGCTATGCAACGTGTTAAAGATGAAGCTGAAAAAGCCAAGAAAACTTTATCTTCAGCTACAAAAGCTACAATTAGTTTACCATTTATTGCTAATGGTGTAAGTTATGAAACAAGCTTAACAAGAGCCAAATTTGAAGAGTTAATTGATGATTTATTAACTAGTACCTTAGAACCTGTTAGAAAAGCATTAAAAGATGCTAAATTAAAAGCTAGTGATATCGACAAAGTATTATTAGTAGGTGGTTCTACTCGTATTCCAAAAGTTCAAGAATTAGTTAAAAATGAATTAGGAAAAGAACCTTCTAAAGGTGTTAACCCAGACGAAGTAGTAGCAATGGGTGCTGCAATTGAAGGTGGTGTATTAGTAGGTGAAGTATCTGATATCGTTTTATTAGACGTAACACCTTTGTCATTAGGTCTTGAAACTTTAGGAGGTGTATTTACAGTATTAATTCCAAGAAATACAACTATTCCAACAAGTAAGACTCAAGTATTCTCAACAGCCGCTGATAATCAACCAGCTGTAGATATTCACGTATTACAAGGTGAAAGATCAATGGCCGCTGATAATAAAACATTAGGAAGATTCCAATTAGGAAATATTCCTCCAGCCCCACGTGGAGTACCTCAAATTGAAGTTACATTTGATATTGATGCTAACGGTATCGTAAACGTACGTGCTAAAGACTTAGGAACTAATAAGGAACAATCTATTACAATTACAGCTTCAACTAACTTATCAGATGAAGAAATTGATAAGCTAGTAAAAGAGGCTGAAGCTAATAAAGAAGCTGATTCTAAACGTAAAGAAGAAGCTGATGTTAGAAATGATGCTGAACAAATGATTTTTGCTACTCAAAAAGCTATTAAAGATTTAGGTGATAAAGTAGACAAGAAAGAAAAAGAAAAAGCTGAAGAACAAATTAAAGATTTAAAAGAGGCATTAGATGGTGATGACATTGATGCTATTAAATCTAAGCAAGAGGCTTTAAATGAAACAGCAATGGGGCTTGCAACTAAAGTATATGAACAAGCTGCAAAAGATAGAGAAGAAAATTCAAACAATAATAGTGATGATGATACATCAAGTTCAAAAAACGATAATGTAATGGATGCTGAATTTGAAGAAAAATAATAATAAAGTTCTAGACTTTGGTCTAGAACTTTACTTGTACTTATAGAATGGAGAGAACAATGACTTTAAAAAATAGATGTGATGTAGACGAATTAGATACTTGGGATTTAACTAAAATGTTTTCAACTGTTGAAGAGTGGGAAAAAAATTTAAAAGAAGTATATAAATTAGTTGACAATGTCTTAACTTATAAAGGACATATTATGGATAATAGTACTACTTTATACGAATTTTATCAGGCATATGATAAAATGAATCGTTTAAGTGATAAAGTTTATTTATATGCTAAAATGCAGTGTGATACTGATACTTCTAATTCAGAATACCAAGCTCGAAAAGCAAAAGTAGATAAATTATTTGAAGATATTACAACTAAGTTATCATTTTGTACACCAGAAATATTATCTAGTGATTATGAATTAGTTTTAAAATATATCTCTGAGAATGATTTATTAAAAGATTTTAAATTTGATTTAGAGAAAATGTTTAGATATAAAGAACATACATTGAATAGTAATGAAGAAGAAATAGTAGCAAACGCTTGCAATGCCTTTGGAACCGGTAGTGAAGTATTTTATAACTTTGATAACGCTGATATTAAGTTAGGATCTATTACTAACGAAGATGGAGAGTTAGAAGAAGTAACAAACAGTAATTATATTAAGTTGATGAACAGTCGTAACCGCGAAGTCAGAAAATCAGCCTTTTCTGCTATGTATGAGTATTTTAAAAAGTTTAAAAACACAATCTCTGCGGCTTATCTTGGTCAAATAAAAGAAGATTTTTTTATCAGTAATATTAGAAAATATAAAAGTCCATTAGAGATGAGTTTATATAATGATGATATAAGTATTAATGTTTATCATAATTTAATTGAATCAGTCCATGAGTCCATGCCTTCGATGTATAAGTATATGGAAATAAGAAAAAAGGCTTTGGGATTAGATGAAATGCATATGTATGATATATATGTGGATATTATTTCTGAACAGCCAAAAGATATACCATTCGAAGAAGGTAAGAAAATTTTGTTTCAATCTTTAAAACCCTTAGGTGATGAATATTTAAAAGATTTAGAAAAGGCATTTACGGAAAGATGGATTGACAAATATCCAAATGTTGGTAAAAAATCAGGTGCCTATAGTTGGGGAAGTTATGATACATATCCATATTTATTATTAAATTATGACAATACGACTGATTCTGTAAGTACAATGGGACATGAATTAGGACATTCTATGCATAGTTATTATTCTAATAAATATCAAAATTCATTTAATTGTAGTTATCCAATCTTTTTAGCGGAGATAGCTTCAACTGTAAACGAAGTGTTAATAAATGATTATTTGTATAAGAATGCAACAACTAAAGAAGAAAAAATATTATATTTAACGGAGTTCTTAGATAAAGTGAGAACTACGATATTTAGACAAACAATGTTTGCGGAATTTGAAATGCTAATTCATGATAAATATCAAAATGGTGTTCCAATAACCGAACAAGAATTAAGTGATACATACTATAATTTAAATAAGTTATATTATGGTGATAATGTTATCAGTGATGATGATATTAGATATGAGTGGTCAAGAATTCCACATTTTTATACACCGTTCTATGTGTATAAATATGCAACAGGTCTATCTTCAGCAATAGCTATTGCTAGTGATATATTAGCTGGTAAAGATGGTGCAAAAGAAGCATATTTAGAATTCTTAAAGAGTGGTGGATCTGATTACCCATTAAATATTTTGAAAAGAGTTAATGTCGATATGACTACTAAAGATCCTATATTGAAGGCAATAAAAATGTTTGATGAGAAATTAGAAGAATTACAAAAATTAGTTTAGGCAGGTGTAGTAATGAACAAACGAGATTATTATGAGGTATTAGGAGTTAAGAAGGATGCAACAGATAAAGAAATTAAAAGTGCATTCCGTAAATTAGCTAAACAATATCATCCAGATATTAATAAAGCACCAGATGCAGCAGAAAAGTTTAAAGAATGTCAAGAGGCTTATGCTGTATTAAGTGATGAAAGTAAAAGAAAGCAATATGATCAATATGGACATGATGCCTTCAACAAGATGAATGGTGGAGCCGGATATGACTTCTCTGATTTCGATTTTGGTGATATTTTTAGTGAAATATTTGGCAATGGTTTTGGCTTTGGTGGAGGACGTAGTACTCAACAAAGTCGAAAGAGACGTGGTGCTGATGCGGTAATGCGCATTAATTTAACCTTTGAAGAAGCCGTATATGGAGTAAAAAAGACTATTAATGTAGAAGTGGCTGAAGATTGCCCAATATGTGATGGTAAAGGCGGTAAAGGGGAAAAGAAATGTTCAAAATGTCATGGGACTGGTACTGTAACCGTTGAGCAAAGAACTTTATTTGGAGCTTTTATGTCACGTACAGTGTGTCCTTCATGTCACGGTGATGGTGTATCTTTTGAATCAAGTTGTTCAAAATGTCATGGAACTGGTAAAGTTCATAAAGATACTGATATTGAAGTTAAAATTCCTGCTGGTGTTAATACTGGTAATCAATTACGTTTAGCAGGAAAAGGTGAAGCGGGAATAAACGGTGGACCAAACGGCGATTTATATTTAGAGTTTTATGTT
Source organism: uncultured Bacilli bacterium (assembly GCA_944350495.1). Classification (GTDB taxonomy): domain Bacteria; phylum Bacillota_I; class Bacilli_A; order RF39; family UBA660; genus UBA5578. The sequence continues at coordinate 110,815 of CALVOZ010000001.1, read as the reverse complement.
AAAGACCATCCTTTATATATGCGTGATGATAACGATATTTATTTAGAATTACCAATTACAATTACGGAGGCAGTATTAGGTAGTAAAAGAGAAATACCAACCCTATATGGTAATGTTAAATTAACTATTCCTGCTGGCACATCTAGTGGTGATAAACACCGTCTAAAAGGAAAAGGTATTGAGGATGTTAGAACCGGAAATAAAGGAGATATGTATGTTGTTTTAAATATCGTTATTCCAGAGAAATTATCTAAAGAACAAAAGAAATTATTTGAACAATTAGATCAAACTGATTTAAGGTATGGTACTGAATTCAAAAAGATAGAAGACTATTTAAAAAAGAATAAATAGTCTTTTTTCTTAATATATGATAAAATTAATAGAGAAGGTAGGTGCTTTGTATGCTATGCAAAAACTGTGGTGCAACATTACATGAAGGTGAAACTTTTTGCCGAACTTGTGCAGCACCAGTTAACGTTGATCCACAAACTGGTTTAGTTAATATTAGTAATCCAGCGACAAACTCTTTTATGCAACCCAGCAATAGTGGTCAACAACAGGTAGAGCCAGTATATCAGAATCACAATTTCGAGACCGTTTCAGCACCAGTTCCATCACCAACTGATGAAGATGCTAATAAAAATCTTATTAAGGACGATGGTAATGACCGAACAGGCGCAACAATTAAAAATTTACTTGGCTTAGCGATTTTAGTTATTATCATTATTGTCATTGCAATATTACTTTATAATAATGTTTTTAAAGATCTATTTTAAAAAACTTGTAATTTAATACATTAACGGCAATATTATTCAAAGATAATCTTGTTTATTCCTTTAAAATTAAGGAAAAAATATAAAAAAATATAAAAAAAACTTGCTTTTATATTTTGGTTGTGATATTCTTAAAATGTAAGCAAGGTAGCTTATAGAAATTAGGGAGGTAAGTCTATGACTAAGACAGATTTAGTTAACTACATCGCTGAAGAGACAGGGTTAACAAAAGCAGATGCTACTCGTGCATTAGATGCAATGATGAACGGTGTTATTAAAGGATTAAAAGGAGCAGATAAGAAAGTTGCTTTAACAGGATTTGTAACTTTCACTGCAAAGAATAAAGAAGCTAAAAAAGGACGTAATCCTAAGACTGGTGAAGTTGTAAATATTCCAGCTAGAGTAGCTGTTACAGTTAAAGCTGGTTCTAAATTAAAAGATGCATTAAACTAATGCATTTTTTTTGTATTTTTTTTAAAAAAGATATATTTTCAAAAAAAATATGTTATAATGAATATATAATAGGTAGCAAAATATCGAGGTGATATGTTATTATGTTGACTGATGAACAAAAAAGAGAGATAGTAGGCAAATTTATCAATCCTGAAAAAGATTTTGAAAAAGCTGCTAACGGAATGATTTTGTTAACAGCAGAAGCATCAAAGAGAATTGCAGATGAATATGGATTAGAAATTAAAGAAGGTGGTAGATATAATCCTAAAGATATTATTGATTATATCTTACGTCGTGAAGGTCAAAAACTTGCAGCAGCCGAATCAATTAAAAGGGCAGAAGCAAGAAAGCAGGAAATAAAGAAAGCCAAAGTTGATAAGATATTAGCTTGTATTAAAGGAGCTATCGAGGCAGGCGAAGAGTCATTTGCTATAGCGCAAAGAATAAATATAGATTGTGGCGATATTGAAACGCAAATAATTTTCGAAGTCTTAGATAATTGGAAAGAAAATGAACATTATATTCAGGCTGATAGTATTAAGAAAAATTATTATTTAATTTTAAATCGCAATGCCGCAATTGTACGATTTACTAATTCCCATGCAACTATTAAAAATAAAGAAGTATTAACAAGAGGCTTAATAGAGGATGTTTTCTCTTATTATACGAAGGGAGTAATGTCACTTGGTCATTTATTATATGCTTTAAATCAAGCTGAGATTGAGCCTGAAATAATTGAAGCTGTTAAAGCAGGTTTTTATACTAAATATGAACCACTTTTTATCGAAAAGTATTCTAAGATGAACTTAACTCAAGAACAGTTAATTGATGATGTTATGAAAAATTATGTATTGGGGGATGTATTTGATACAAGATTAATCTTAACATATATTTCTAAAATGGAAGATGCTAGTTATGATGTTGAAGATATCGCTTATCAAATGTATAAAAAAGATGGAGATGAAAAAGCTGTCTTTCAAATTTTAGTAAAGCAAGGATTAAGTGCTGAAGAATATGCACAAGAATTGTTAAATTTAGATTTGTATTATCCAGTTGATTGTGTTAGAAGAACAATGAATTTGATGAAAATTGGATATAAAGGAGTACCATATGAAGCAGTTTTTGATTTATATGAAAAAGGTCAAAAAACTGTATCAGAAGAAGAATCAGAATTAGAACATCATGATGAGTCTGTAGCTGTGTTAGTTGGTGATGAGCTCGTTGAATCTGATAAAATACCTGTTGAACAACGGGATGAAGCAGATGCGGCAAAACATTTTCTTCGTTTGAAAATTGTTGAAAAGAAAAGAGAAATTAAAAAGAGTGAAAAGAAAAAGACATTAGCTGTACTTTTAGCTGCTTCAGGTATTATTCCAGTAATTGTTTTAACATGGCAATTTAGAGTTGACCCAGTTATTGCAGCCAGAAATATAGCGGCCTCTTTAAGTCAATTAGCTGATGGAACAATTGGCATTGCTGGTTTATTACCTAAAGGTGAACAGTTAGTTGGTCTTTTATCAGGTGCTGCTTTAGCGTTTGCAGGGTTAATGAAAAAACGCAAACATAATAAACGAATAAAAGAGTTAAAAGAAGATTTAGCTGAATTAGAAGGCCCTCAAGAACCACAAAGGGAACAAGAAGTTGAAGAAGATTTAGAGAATGTTGAAAGTTTAGCACCTAAATCAAAGAAGGGAAGACGATAGTATGGAACAAGGTTCTACATGGACTTTAAGTGATGGTAATAAGTATACAGTTGTTTCTATTGTTAAAGAGAAAAAGAAAAAATATGTATATTTAATAAATCGCTCAGAAATTCAAAAGTTTATAATTGCTGAATATACTGGTGATGAGATTATTGAAGTTGTCGATCCTGATTTATTAGAGGTCTTAATTGTTAAGTTTAATGAAGATTTAAAAGAAAATCTTCCAAAAATTATTTCTGAATATATATAATATGGGATACATCCCATATTTTTTTTGGAGGCAATATGGATAATATATTGGTAGAAGTATTAAAAAAAATAGAAGATGAGGGGTTTGATGCATATGTTGTTGGGGGCTATGTTAGAGATTTATTATTAAATAAACATAGTGATGACTATGATATATGTACTAATGCTAGAGTTGAAGATTTAGATAAAATTTTTAATATTCACTTAGATAATAACTACGGTTCTTCAATTTTAATTTACAAAGATAAACACTTTGAAATTACAACATACCGTGAAGAATACAATTATACTGGTGTTAGAACCCCTATGGTTAACTATGTAGATGATTTAGAAACTGATTTAAAACGTAGAGACTTTACTATTAATGCTATAGTTATGAATTCACAGGGAAAAATAATTGATAAATTAAATGGCTGCCAAGATTTAAAAAATAAAATAATTAGATGTATAGGTGATGCCGATAAGAAATTGAATGAAGATCCTTTAAGAATTTTAAGAACTATTAGATTTGCATCAATTTTAGGGTTTACAATTGATTCTGAATTAGAAATTGCTATTAAAAATAACAGAGATAAAATAATGAGATTATCTTCTTTTCGTAAAAAACAAGAATTAGATAAAATATTTGCTGCTGGTGGATATCCATTATTAAAAAAATATAATCTATTAGATTATTTAGAAATATCAGGAAAGAACTTAGTTAATGTTCATTCTAGTCTTGGAATTTGGGCTCAACTAAAACATTCCAATAGTTATGAGTTTACTAAAGATGAAAAGATTATTCTTAAAGGTGTAAGAGAAATTATTGATGACAATAAAATAAGTGATTATGATTTATACAAATATAACTTTGATATTATTGATATTGCATCACTAATTCTCAATGATGAATCGGTTAAAGAAAAATATAATTCATTAGTAATTAAAAGTCGTGATGACATTAAAATATCAAATCAAGATATTTTGAATAATACTGATATTTTACCTAGCGTAATTTTGAATTATATTGAGAGAAAAATAATAAATAGAGAATTAGAAAATAGTCATGAAAAGCTTATTAATTACATTAAAAATCTTAATGTTTATGATATTGATAAATGATTTCTTATATGATATAATCTAATTGTAATAAAGAAAGTAGAGGAATAAAAATGAATGAAAATTTTAATGGTCAAATGCCTATAAATCCACAACCAAATGTAGCTCCTGTAGCGCCAGTTGCTCCAGTTCCACCAGCTGTTCCAGCTCAACCAGTTGCTCCAGTTCCACCAGTTGCTCCAGCGCAACCAGCTGCTCCTGTAGCACCAAAACAACCAATGGATAAAAAGCAAATTATGAAATATATTGGTATAGGCGCTGGTGCATGTGTTGCATTATCACCAGTATTACCAATGGTTTCAATGTTTGGTTCAAGCGCTAATTTATTTGATGGTGAAACTTTAACAGCTATTGTACTTATGGTATTAGGTGTTTTTGCTGCTTTAACTTATGTATTTGGTAAAGCTAAAAGATTCTCTTTAGTAAGTGGTGGTGGAGCATTTCTTCTAGCACTATATTTACTTGATTCTCTTGGATTAGATTATTTAGGTTTCGGATGGTGGATAATGATGTTAGGTGCTTTAGCACTTATCGTTGTTAGTGTTATGGAAAATTTAGCTGAATTAAAATCTATGTTCGGTTCGGCAAATTCAACTCCAGCTCCAGCTCCAGTTGCAGTTCCAGCTGCTCCTGTAGCGCCTGTAGTAGCTCCAACTGTACAACAAGCTGTTGTATGTGCTAACTGTGGACAGCCAAAGAAAAATCCAATGGATCAATTTTGTCAAAGTTGTGGACAAAGATACTAAAAAGGCTTAGGCCTTTTTTTCTTGCTAGAAAAATATGATTAATGTATAATATAACTAGGTGATGTACATGGATCAAATTTTAGATGTATTAAAAACAAAAAATTATCAACTTCCTCAAATATTATTATTTAATTATCATAAATTAAATTTAACAGAATTAGAATTAATAATTATCATGTATATTTTAAATGATAATGATCCTAATTATAACCCTAAAAAAATAGGTAATGATTTAGATATTGATGTAAAAAAGGTATTAGAAGTAATAAATAATTTAGTAGAAAAAGGAATTTTAACAGTTGATATTATTAAAGTTAATAATGTCCGTAATGAAGTTATTAATTTAGATTTAATGTACGAAAAATTAGCCTTTTTAATTATAAAGAAAGATAATAAATCAGAATCTAATATCTTTGATATATATTCACAGGAATTAGGACGGGGATTATCACCGACTGAATATGAAATAATCAATGGATGGCTTGATAGTGGATATAGCGAAGAGATAATACTTTTAGCGCTTAAAGAGGCAATTTATAATGGTGTAAGTAATTTTAGATATATTGATCGAATAATTTTTGAATGGGCTAAAAAAGGAATTAAAACTAAAGAAGATGTGGAGCGTAATCGTAAAGAATTTAAGAAAAGTAAAGAGAATAAAGAATTATTCGATTACGATTGGTTAAATGATACAGACAATAATTAATTATTTAGATGAATTATTTCCTAATCCTAAATGTGAATTAAATTACACTAAGGATTACGAATTATTAATTGCGGTTATGTTAAGTGCTCAAACTACAGATAAAAGGGTTAATTCAGTTACTGCTATTTTATTTAAGAAATACCCAACTATTGAATCTTTAGCGCAAGCTAATAAAGAAGATATTATTGACATTATAAGACCGATTGGAACCTTTAATGTTAAAGCTCAAAATGTTATTAAAATTGCTCAGGCCTTAGTTAACGATTATAATGGTTTTGTTCCTAATAATCGTGCCTATTTGGAATCATTAAGTGGGGTAGGTCATAAGACAGTTAATGTTGTCTTATCTAATTTATTTGATGAAGAGTGTGTAGCTGTTGATACACATGTAAGTCGCGTTAGTATTCGCTTAGGTTTAGCCCCTAAAAATTCTAATGTTTTAAAAATTGAAAAGAACTTAACCAAGAAATTTAAAAATTATTCTTTGAAGAGATTGCATCATCAATTAGTTTTATTTGGGAGATACTATTGTAAGGCTAAAAATCCCGAATGTACTAACTGCAAATTAAGAGAAATATGTAAAATGAAGTACTAATAACATTAGTGCTTTTTTTGTTTACAAACTTATTTTTTTGTAATATAATAAACACCATACAACGGAGGTGGGTTAATGGAAAAAGCAAAATTGCCAGTACTTGTTTTAAAAGGTTTAATCCTCCTACCAAAGAATGAACTTAGATTAGAATTTGATAGTTGCTTTGAAAAAGAAATTATTGATGTTTCAATCACCCATGAAAATAGTAGGATTTTTGTAGTAACCCAAAAAGATGAATTAGAAGAGACTCCTGATATAACTGATATTCCGTCAATAGGAGTGATTGCCGAAATATCTAGTAAATTAGAATTACCAAATGGTAAAACTCGGATTTTATTAAAAGGGTTAGTTCGTGCTATCAGTAGCGAATATACCAAAACAATCTCTAATGTTATTGTTAGTAATTTAGAAATATTAGATGATGATGATGTTGATCCAGAATTAAATATGGCGATTAGTCGTAAATTAAAAAAAGAATTAGATCGCTACATAAAGATTATGCCTAATATTAGTAACAGTGTTATTGCTCAAATTGATAGTTCAACAACAATAAATGCTATTACAGACATTATTGTTAATTACTTACCATTAACTTTAGAGCGAAAAAGAAACTATTTAGAGTGTGCAAAGTCATTACGCCGTACCGAAATGATTTTAGAGGATATATATCAAGAAGAAGCACTATTTGAAATAGAGAAAAGATTAGATGCAAAAGTAAAAAATGTTTTAGAAGAAAATCAAAAAAACTATCTATTACGTGAAAAAATAAAAGTTATGAAAGAGGAATTAGGGGATGTTACTCTTCATGATGAGGAAATAGAACAATTAAAACTTAAATTAGATGAGCTTGAATGTAGTTTAGAAGTTAAAGATAAAATCTTATTTGAAATTAATCGCTATGAACTTTTATCCTCATCTTCGCCAGAGATTGGTATTGTTAGAAATTATATTGATTGTTTACTTAGCTTACCATGGAATAAGAAAACTAAAGATGATTTTGATTTAACTGAAGTTAAAAGCAAGTTAGATCTGTCACATTTTGGTTTAAATAATGTCAAAGAAAGAATAATTGAGTATTTAGCTGTTAAATCACATAGTAATAATTTAAATTCTCCAATAATTTGTTTGGTTGGCCCACCAGGAACAGGAAAGACTACACTAGCTTATAGTATTACTAAAAGCATTAAACGTAATTTTGTTAAGATATCTGTAGGTGGTGTTGACGATGAGGCAGAAATTGTTGGGCATCGTAAATCATATTTAGGAGCAAGTCCAGGACGAATTATTGAAGGAATGCGTAAAGCTAAAAGCAGTAATCCCGTATTTTTAATTGATGAAGTAGATAAGTTAGCTAAAAGTACTAAGGGAGACCCAGCTAATTCATTACTGGAAGTATTAGATAGTGAACAAAATAAAACATTTAGAGATAATTATTTGGAAATAGAGTATGACTTATCTAATGTAATGTTTATTTTAACTGCTAATTCTATAGATACAATTCCTGCGCCACTATTGGATCGTCTAGAAATAATAGAAATAGAAGGATATACTGAATTTGAAAAACAAGACATAGCTAAAAAGTATTTAATACCAAAATTGTGTAAAAGTCATGGCTTAGGTTATTTAAAAGTTTATGATAGTGTTATTCTTGAGATAATTAAGTATTATACGAAAGAATCAGGTGTTCGTGAATTAGAACGCCAACTATCTAAGGTTATTAGAAAAATAGTAACGGAGCTTGTTACTAGTAAAACTAAAAAAGTAAAGCCGGTTTTATCTTTAGATAATATTGAGCATTATTTAGGAAAGAGAAAATTTTATTCACTAAAAAGCGCTAACGATTACCAAGTTGGAGTTGTTAGTGCATTATCATATACGCCTTATGGCGGTGAAGTATTACCGATTGAAGTTAATTATTATAAAGGAACAGGAAAATTAATCTTGACAGGTTCTTTAGGGGATATAATGAAAGAAAGTGCTACTTTAGCACTTAGTTATATTAAATCTAATTGTCAACTATTTGATATAGATTATCAAGCTTTATGTGAAAATGATATTCATATTCATATTCCAGCGGGAGCAATATCAAAAGATGGACCAAGTGCTGGTGTAACCCTTGTAACATCAATTATAAGTGCATTTGCTAATATTAAAATGGATAATAAAGTTGCTATGACTGGTGAAATAACTTTAAGAGGTAATATTCTTCCTGTAGGAGGATTAAGGGAAAAATGTTTAGGCGCCATTAGAAATAATATTAAAAAAATATTTATTCCCTATGATAATCTAAAAGATATTGAAGAATTATCTAAAGATATAACAGATAAATTAAAATTTATTCCTGTCAATAACTATATAGAAATATTTAATGAAATTAAGAAAGAGAGTTTTTAATAATGAAAGAGCAAAAATATGGTGAAAACATTGCTCGTGGAGTAATGTTTGCCAACAATATAGGAGAGTATTTAAAAAAGATGGACGCAATAATTGGAAAATTAGATTTAGATATTATTGCTATATTTCCACATATTTATGAAACATTTTTACTTTATGCACGAAAGGGATATTTAACTGATAAGTCAAAATTTAATATCTATTTCTTTTATGGTAAAGTTATAAATATGATAACTAAAAATAGTATTCCTGGGGCTTATGATATATTATTAAATTATGAAGGCCGTATAATGGAAATATTAAATAATGGAGAAGAAGGTACACATGTTGAAGATTTTTATCGTCAAGAATTAGCTGTAAGAAAAAATAATCCGGCTTATTTTAATCCTGCATTAAGATCGACCGCTAATATTACATGCTTGAAAGAAAAAGTTAATAGTAGTATTGAATTCGATACTGAAGTACTTTTCTCACATACAGAGATGACTGCTGAAAATTTTAGTAAACGAAAAATAACTTTAGTTTCATCATCTTATTATGTTGAAAGCGCAAGATATTTATTAGCGTCAAGTGGAATGATGTTACAAAAACTAGCTAAAGATAGAATGTATACGGTATTACAAGATAAGATGTATTTAAATAAAAAATATCGTAATCCTGTTACACGCTTTAAATTAGATCGCGAACACCAACATATGGCAACAAGATTATTTGGTTCTGAAGCTAAAAAATTATGTAAGCAAGTATATGGTAAATAATCATGAACTTACAAAATACTCGAAATGTAACAATATTTTATTTAAAACTTCTTCGTGCAATTTGTGTTACCAAAGATTTAACAGATTTACTTTTAAAACTTGATGATTTAAAAATTGATTATTCATCAATTGAATTATTAAAGATGCTTCAGAAACTTATTAAACCGCTTACAATAAATACGACTTTATCAGAACCAATCAAAAAAAATTTATTTAATTATATTAATATTTGTAGATTTGTCGAAACTGATCCAGAAGAGCATAGTGAGAGAGTTTCTATTTGTAATGAGTTAATTAGAATGTTAAATGAATCTGAGAATAAACCGTTATTTCCTTTTTATAAATCAATGGCTAATAAATATTTTAGAAGACCTTTTGAAAGAGTTTTGTTGGCTCTTGATTATGAATCTATGGAAGATATGTTAAGTGTTGCGGCTGAACTAGAGTTTTTAGTTTTATATTTTCATTCTGATGAAGTATCTGAGTTAGATTTTATTGAAGATGCTAGTGAGGAATTACTATTAAATAATTGGTATTTATTATGTAATATAAGTATTTTAAGTGAATTCCCAGAATTGTTATGCGATAGAAAATACGTATCACGCATTAAATTTATTTTAGATAATAATGAAGCTTTAAGGCGTCAATATCAAGGATATCAAGATGAAGATTGCTTATTTGATTTAGACCAAGATGATAAAGAAATAATTGAAAACAAATCATTTTGGAAAAATCAAAAACGTTTAAGAAAAATGTTAAAGAGAAAAGAAAAAGATTCATAGAATCTTTTTCTTTGCATACCTATTTAGTGATAGGAGAGATAATATGTATAAAATAATATCATATAAAAAAGAAGTCATATTTAAAAATAATGTTGATGAAATAATAAGTATTTCAATGGATCATAAATTAGAACTAGAAGAATATAAGATTAAAGGTAATTTTATTGTTGAAGGAGAATATTTAAATAAAGATATAACCGATAATTTTTCTTATAATATTCCTTACGTTGGATATATTGAAGATAGTTATGATATTAGTGAAGCTAAATTAACAATTGATGATTTTTATTATGAAATATTAGATAATAATATCTTAGGTTTATTTATTGACATTAAAGTCGACAATTTAAAAGATAAACCACTACTTGAAGAAAGTAAAACCTTAGTTGATACAACTGAAAATCGGGAAATACAATTATTTGATAATAATTATGATGAAAGTTATATGACCTATAAAGTATATATTGTAAGAGAGGGAGATACTATTGAAAGTATATTAGAGAAGTATGCTGTTACTTTAGAACAAGTAACTAAATATAATGTTATAAATGAATTAAATATCGGTGATAAAATTATAATTCCATATGAAAAAAATTAATGATCTTTTAAAATCATTAGAAATAAAACCTACTTACTATCGTAAAGTAGGTAATGTTCATATAATTGAATATAATGATTCGAAGCTAGTAATTAAGAAAAATGAAAAACCTATATATGAATATTTAAAGCAGCGCAATTTTAACTATTATCCAGAAGTAATTTTAAAAGATGGTTATGAATTATGCTCTTATATTGAAGATAATAATGATTTAAAGGAAGAAAAGATAAATAAATTACTATCTTTAATCGCGCTATTACACAATAAAACTACATATTATAAAAAAACTAGTGATTATGAATATCAAAATATTTATGAAGATTTAAAGGTTAAAGTTGAAGATATAAAAAAATATTATAATGATTTAATGGATAATATTGAAAGTGAAATATTCATGAGTCCTAGTTCATATCTTTTAGCGCGACATGTAACACAAGTATTTAATGCTATTAGTTACTGTGAATACAATCTTGATAAATGGTATAAAAAAGTAAAAGATAAGAAGAAAATTAGATTAGCCATTATTCATAATAATTTAGAATTAGAACATTATATTGATAATAAATTAATAAGTTGGGATAAAGCTAGATTTGATATTCCAATATATGATGTAGTGCATTTATACCGTCAAACATTTAATGATTATGTATGGGATGAATTAATGAATGTATATTTAAATAGTTATCCCTTACAAGAAGATGAACTAGATTTATTATTTATTTTAATTAATTTGCCCATTAAGTTAGATATTAATAAGATAGAATATGAAAACACAAAAGAAGTTAATAATTTATTAAAGTATATAGATAAAACGGGGAATTTAATGGAGTTAATGAAAAAGACTTAAGGTCTTTTTTTATTACCAAAATATTCTAAATATTGAAAAAAAGATAACGAAAGAAAACATGAATAAAATAAATAAATTAATTCGTGTAAAAAAAATAAAAGTAATTAAAATTTGATAAAACAATAAGATAGAAAATATTAAAAACCAAATATACCAACATCCACGTCTACGCCACCATTTCATTTAATCACCTGGTTTATTATATGAACAATTTAATAGATGGTGTATGGTTTAATTAAATGAGTTGTGATATAATTATATCAATAATAAGGAGGGTGAGTTATGTTTTGTGGTAAATGTGGCACTACAATGGTAGATGGCAAATGCCCTAATTGTGATCAGGTGATTTCGAGTGAACAAGCAACATTAGAAATAAATAATTTGGAAAATTCATCACCAAATGTAGTAGATGCAGTAGTAAATAATAAAATAACAATTAATAAGAAATTTATTATTATTGCTGGGATAGTGTTAGTTCTTGTGACTGTGATAATTTTAATTTTTATGAATAAAAATCCAGCTCGATCAAAAGTTTTAGTAGAAGTTAAGGAAAGCAAAGATTTACAATTTAAAATAGGTGATAAGAAATATAAATTAGGTGAGCAATTATCTATATATAAAAAAGATGGTATTACTTATAATACAGAATACGTTAAAGATGATGCAATAGTTTATAGCGATTCAATTATGACGCAAACATTTTATGATAATGAAGGAAAACCGTTATTCTTTGGTGCTTTCTATTGTCCAAGTGGTGATGACTGTAGTTATGATGAATCAATTTTAATTAAAGCAAACTTTTATGAATCTAGTGATGTCGTAATTGATGATTATATTGAATTTGGAATGAATTACGATGATATAGTTGAAAAGTATGGCAAAGAAGATGGAACTTTTTATCAAAATGAAGAATTATTAGTTTGGACATTAGGTGGAACTGGCAAGATTGGTGAACCATATTATATTTTGTATTTTGATAATTCCGGCTGGTTTAGTACCGGTGATTTAGTCGATATTAGAATGGGTGTATGGTGGTATGATGGAGAATATGAACATACAGTTGTAAAGGAAGAGGTATCAAATGAAAAATAAAAAGTATTTATGGTTATTATGTTTAATACCAATAATAATTTTAGCAGTTGTTATAATATTTTTAATGAATGATAAAAATAAAGATGGTGAAGAACAAAAAGAAGGAACTTCTACCAATGTTGTGTTAAGAGATGATGGTACAGCACGTTTTGTTGGGGGAGAAGAAGTAAAGTCAAAAGTAACAGATAACGATGACGTATATGTAGCATTAAATAGCATTAAAAATTATTATGGTTTTAGTGATGCTAAATCAGAATTTTCAGTTATTAGTGTTGATGAAGCATCTGGCTTTAAATATTATAAAGTAAATCAAGAATATAAAGGTATAAAAGTATATGGAAAACAATTAGTATTAGCTGTTGATCAAAATAATGAAGTTCAGTCGGTAACAGGAGGTTATTATAAAGATTTATCAATTAATACATATGGTGGTTTAGGAATTGATAAAGCAGTTGCTAAACTAGATAATGTTTTTGAAAAAGATAGCTACAAAGTTATAACTAAAGATAGATACATTTATACAGATTTAGAAGAACCTTTAATGGTGTATATCTATGATGTTATGACTGAAGACGGAATGTTTGTTGTAATTTTGGATGCTTTTAAAGGTGATTTAATCAAAAAGATTGAAACAGATAAACCAGTTGCCTTTGAGTATACTGGAACTGGTAGCAATAATAAAGAATATACGGTAACAATAGATAAGTTAACATCAGTGTATAATATTTACGATCCGGATAGAAAAATAAAGATTATTGATGCATCAGATACAGCAATGGATTTTGGCTCAGAAAAGGATAGAAAATGGTTAAATTTATTATACTTCGCATTAATTCATGATAAAAAGATTAATTATCCAATATCAGCTATGATGTTTGATGATAAATTAGAGTATCGTGATTTAAGTACTGGTATAGTAAAAAACGATATATTAGCTGCTGCTTATCCAACATTATATAATTTTGAGAAAACTTATGATTATTATTATAATGTATTAGGTCGTAATTCGTTTGATAATAAAGGAGCTGAAATTGTAGCCAATATTGGGCTTAGGGATGAATTGTTTACTTGGCCTTGGCAAACAAATGAATATCAAAATGCCTCTTGGATGGGAGGACTTGAAGAATTTTATTTTGGTTCTAAGAATGGAATCCCTTATAGTGTTGCATTAGATATTGTAGCACATGAATTTCAACATGCTGTAACTGATTACACTGCAGGATTAATTTATTATGGTGAATCTGGAGCTTTAAATGAAGCTTATTCCGATATTATGGGTAGTTTAGTTGAAGGTAAAAACTTTGCGGTAGGTGAAGATTTTACAGAAATGCGTAATATGGCTGATCCTGAAAAATTTGAAGATCCAGCTATTAAAGATGGAAAATACTATTTTCCAACTGATACTGAAACATATAATGATGAATGGAAAGAAACAATAATGAAACGTTATGAAGAAGCCGGTAGACCACTTTCTTCATGGGAAGAATGGGATAATGGAGGTGTTCATAATAATTCGGGTGTACCAAATCATGCTGCCTACTTAATGTATAAAAATGGAGCATTTAGTAGTATGGAGGAAATGGCTAAAGTATGGTATAATTCTTTATTCTTATTGACAAGTTCAGCTGATTTTGAAGACTGTGCTTTAGCTGTTATTCAATCAGCTAGAATGTTAGGCTTAAAACAAGATAAAGTAAAAATAATTGAAGATGCTTTTGTTGAAACTAAGATGTTAGATTATGACTATCAAAAAGTAACAGGTAATGTAATTGATAGTGAAACTGAAGAACCGTTAAGCAATGTGCAAGTTACGCTTATAAGTGATTTAAATATATATGTTAATTATTCTACTTACACTGATAGTGATGGCAATTTCTCTTTTGCAGAAATACCAGTTGGTGATTATACAATTACATATGAAAAATCAAAATATGCATATAAAGAAGAAAAAGTAAAAGTTGATAAAGAACAAAAATTAACTGCTAAATTAACTAAAGTTGATGATAGCGAGTATAGTGATGCCGAAATAATTTTCGTATTAGATATATCTTTAAGTATGGATACTAGTGACCCAGAAGATATTAGAAAACAAATGATGGTTAATGTTATATCATCATTACCTGATGAAGCTGATGTAGCACTTGTTACATTTGCTAACAACGCTCAAGTTATTAATAGTGGTTTAAGCAATAAAAAAATTGATAAGAAAATGTTAATGACTGATGTATTTAATATAGCTAATGATAGTGGTAATACAGACAATTCAGGAACTAATGGACGAGCTGGATTAACACAAGCTTTAGATTTATTTACAGATAGAAAAGATTCTCGTAAATATATTATATTCTTTACAGATGGTGTTGATAATAGAGAATCAGGTTTAACATATGAAGAGATAATAGAGGAATCTAATAATAAAAACATTAGAATATTATCTGTAGGGCTTGGCTTAGGTAGTGATTTAAATGAGGAAGTACTAAAAGAATTAGCACTTCAAACTAATGGTAAATACTATCATGCTGCAGATTTTAATGATTTAAGAGAATTTGATCAATCTATTTTTGATGAATTAAAATAAGAGAAATTAATTTTCTCTTTTTTTCATAAAAAAATAATAATTGAATATATATTATTAGGTGATTCTTGTGAACATAGGGGACTTAGTAACACGCAATTCTTATGATAATGATTTAGTATTTGTAATTGTAGATATTGAGGATGATATATATTATTTAAAAGGTATAAATGTTCGTTTATATGCTGACAGTAAACTAGATGATTTAAAGAAATATGATAGTCAAGATGATATTGAACTAGAAGAGGAATTTCAAGAAAGATTAAAAGATAAAAGAGATATAAATCGCGACGAATATTTTTATTTACCTGGTAAAATTTTACATATTGATGGTGATCGTGATTATTTAAATAAGTGTTTAAAATATTACGAAGATTTAAATATTGCAGTTTTAGGTTTAGTTGAAAAAGAAGAAGTTATTACCTCTAAGATTTATGATTTATTAAAACAATATAAGCCTAATATCTTAGTAATTACTGGACATGATGCTTATTATAAAAGAAAAGGAAATATTGATGATTTAAGAGCATATAAAAATAGTAGTAATTTTATAAATGCGATTAAAGAAGCTAGAAGATATGAAAGCAGTCATGAAAAATTAATAATTATTGCCGGTGCATGTCAATCCAATTATGAAGAATTAATAAAAGCAGGCGCTAATTTTGCGTCTAGTCCTAAACGTATAAATATTCATGCCTTAGATCCTGCTATAATTGCTGCTAGTATGAGTTTAGCAGATATTAATGACAATATTAATTTAAAAAAAATAATAGAAAAAACAAAATATGGTTCTAGTGGAATAGGGGGGATTATTACTAGGGGAACTATGTATCGAGGTTATCCTAGATGAGTAAAACTAGAGTTATTAAAGGTTTAATTAGACATTTAGGTGAAGAGGTAATTATTAAATATAATTTAGGACGAAATAAGTGTGAGACATATAGAGCTAAAATTGTGAGATTATATAATCATGTTTTTACAGTTGACGATGGAATGATATTAAGATGCTTTTCTTATAGTGATATAATTATGAAAAATATCAAAATATATTTAATTGCAAATTAGAGTTAAATGTGCTATAATGCTTGTACATGGGGGCGTCTAGTTTCGACAATTTAGTTGTTGCTTAGACTGCAAGTCGGAGGTACACGTCAAGTACAAAAATAAAATAACTGGAAACAGAAATCAATTAGCTTTCGCTTAGTTATATGGAAGGCTGCTCTTAATTAGTTTTGCCCACGTAACTAATATAAGGGCTCGAATTTAGTGGGATATATAATTGTGATGATTATAAACAATTACGAATTTTGATAATCTTACTTAATGAGGGTTGTTAGGTGCCAACTTATTAAGGAAATTAAACCATCTAACTAAACTTGTAGACGTTTAAGAGATCGCTATTTTGGACATGAGTGCAAATCTCATCGCCTCCACCAGTTTAGTAAATTAAAACAAACTTTTTAAGTTTGTTTTTTGTTATAATAATAGTGGAGATATCATGATTAAAGATTTAAGAGTAAATAAAATAATAACTGAAATAATAAAGAAGAGGAGAGATAATTTGAAAATATTTTTAATTTGTAGTAAAAGCTTTTATAATCAAATTCCTGAGATTTCAGAGAATTTAATAAAGATTGGTCATACTGTTCAAATGCCTAATTGTTATGATGCACCTGATACAGAGAAAAAAATGCTTCAATTAGGAGAAGAAAAACATCGTGAATTTAAAGCCAAAATGTTTAAACAAAGTGAAGAGTTAATTAGTAAGCTAGATGCGGTTTTAGTTTTAAACTTTGATAAGGAAAAAGATGGCGTAATTTATAAAAATTATATTGGTGGTGCCACTTTTTTAGAAATGTATGATGCTTTTAGATTAGGTAAAAAAATATATTTATGGAATCCTATCCCTGATAGCATTTTAAAAGATGAAATAGCTGGATTTGGTCCAATTATTATTAATGGAAATATAGAAATGATAAAATAAAAGAAGAAATATTTAATTTCTTCTTTTATATTGTAGGTATTTCTTCAGGATTTTCCTCAGGATTTTCCTCAGGATTTTCCTCAGGATTTTCTTCAGGATTTTCTTCAGGATTTTCTTCAGTTGGCTCATCTGGTGTCGGTGGGTCAATTATCTCTGGTGGGATATAAGTACTACCAACAACATCAATTGTAACTGTATTGTTTATATATTTTAGATCAGTTAAAATATGAACACTTTGATTAACAACTGTACCAGCTACTTGACCAACTTTTGGGTCAACATATTTAACAACTAAATTAATATTATTTTTACTAGCCCAGTTTCGAGCATAACTTTCAGTTTGACCAATTAAACTTGGCATTACTTTAATAGTTTTACTACCAGTAAGTCCTTTACCAATAACTGGCTCTTCATATTTATCTTCAATCGAAAAACTAAATGTTTTAATAATTTTAGGATTTTTCTTTTCTAAATTAATTTCCATCGCTTCCATTACAGCTTTATAACTTTGATTGTAAATACCACCGACATAAACACCATTTTCATTGCCGCATCCAGACCAGTAAACTCTTTCGTCGTATGTGTTTAAATATAGTCGTTGCATATTTAATACTTGGTCAGAATCACTAGATTTAGCTAAGATATCTTTACCTAAATTATAAAGTGAAAGTAGGGTATCAACACTCATATTAGTTTTAACATTATTACTTAATGTGTCTAATAAATCTTCTATAACGGTAAAACTTGTCGCTTTTTCCATTAATTTTTTTAAGATAGCTTTAATAATTATTTGTTGGTTTTGACCACGAGTATAATCATTCCAGTAGTTACCATTACTTGTATATTTAGGACCACAATAATTAATCATATAATTAGTTATTTTTCGATGTCTAGCAAAAGCTAAGGCTTGTTCCCCATTTAGAGTTTGTTTTCCAGCATCAACAAATACTGTTTTTTTACCCCAACGTCGTTCACTATTTTGTTCACAAAAACTATATGGAACATCAACTTCAACTCCATCAAGGGCATTAACTAAATCAACAACAGCTTTAAAATTTACTTTATAATAATAATCTATCTTTAAATCAAAATAATTTTCTAATGATTTAATAATACATGATTCGCCATACCAACCAGCATTAGTAATTTTATTACTTTTATTATTCATACAAGAAATTGGCATATAAGCATCACGAGGAATACTCAATATTGTTGCATTCAACGTATTAGGATTAAAAGTCATTAACATTAAAGCATCACCATTAAAGCTAGATGTTAGACCACTACCAGTTGTATCAACACCCATAATTAGAATGGTAAAAGGCTCAGTAATATCTACTTGTTCAGTCTTTATATCTTCAAGGACAACTTCTGTTTCTTTAGTATAAATAATTTTAGTCGTAGATTCTAAGTCTTCATAACCTTCAGTTGAACTTAACATAATTGAATATCTAGAAGGTAGAAATAAAGCATCAACTTTATCATTTAATAAATCATCAATCATTGAATAATAATCATCATATTTTCGAATATTTTTAGAACTTATTTTATATTCATCAATTATTTGATGAGGAATATTATATCCGTCAATACTGTTTTCATCAGATATAATTCCAATTTTTTTATTTAAGATATCATCAATATCTTCATAACTAGAATCTTTTTTGACAACTAATGAAGCTGAATGATATGATTTGTTTCCATCTTCTGTAATGTTATCTAATTTGCCATACATACTATGAAATTTATATGATACTAACATAATACTGGATGTATAAATAAATGTAATTGCTAATAAAATATAGAAAACTTTTTCTTTTTTCTTAAAGAACATCATATAATTAATTAGCACTAATAATGCACATATATTTATTACAATTAAAGCGCATACAATCCGTAGTAGTGTTTCAATTCCCTTAAATAAAAAAATTGTCTTTAACGTATACAAACTACCAATTACCATTAGTAATATAACTAATAAGAAAAGAATTGGTTTAATTAATTTCTTTTTTCTTTTTAATTGCCTGCTTTTCGCCATACAAACACCTCATTTCAATTATACAACAAAAAGCTCTTAATCTCAATTTTCTCTAAAAAAATACTACTAACTTAACACTTTGCTTGACTTTAAAAAAAAAATAAGATAAAATTAGAATGTACTCCAAAAAGTACATAAAATTTAATTATGGGTCCGTAGCCAAGTGGTAAGGCATGGGACTGCAACTCCCTGATCGCTGGTTCAAATCCGGTCGGGCCCTCCAATAGATTTTAAAAGATGATTTATCATCTTTTTTTATATATAAAAAAGGTTTGAGTTTCACTCAAACTTTAAGCTTTTTCTAAATGGTTAAATAAAATACCAATATTGATAAGTCCAGTTATACCAACGATGATATATACGATTGTAGTAAGCATTGTATCAACGCCAAAAATAGTTGTAACTAGGTTTAAATCAAGTAAACCAATTAAGCCCCAGTTAACTGCTCCAATAATCGTAAATACAAGTGCTATTTTTTGAACAGTTTCCATAATTTATACCTCCTATTATTAATATAGTGGATAATTATTTTTATTTTATACTAATTATTTCAATCATATTTGGATAATCTGTTATTATTTCACGAATAAAATATGATGGTTTTAATTTATTAACTAAAAGATAAACGTTGTTTTTACTTCTAGTTAAAGCAACATAAAATAATCGTCTTTCTTCTTCAAATCTAATAGTTTCTTTCTCATTATATATTAAATTTATAATTTCATGATTGTTAATTTTATTTGGAAAACCAGTTGGACTATTCTCCATATTTAAGATAATAACATTATCTTCCTCTAACCCTTTTGAACGATGAACAGTTAAGAAATAAATATCATTATTTAATAAATTACTTACAATATTACAATCTTTGTTATTTCGACCTAATATTAAAATTTTGCCAGGTATTGTTTTAATTAATTTAGTTATCGTTTCTTGTTGATTGGTATAATAAATAATTTTTATTGGTTTATTTAGATGTTTATGAGCAATTATTTCTTTTTTTAATTGTTGTTTATTTTTCATAATAAAATTACCAGCAACATCAATTAGCTCTTGATTATTCCGATAATTATTATTAATAATAAACGTTTTAGAAAATTTAAAATATTGATTGAATTTTAAAAATGTTTTAATGTTACAACCTGAAAAACTATATATTGATTGAAAATCATCACCAACAACGATTAATTTACAATTAAGTTTATTAATTATTTCTTTGATTAAATTAACTCTAATAACGGATGTATCTTGATATTCATCAATAATTATGTATTTATATTTCTTTTTAATGCCATTTTCTTTGACTATTTGAGTTGCATATCTGATTAGACCATCAAAGTCTAACTCTCGATTTGCTTCTAATTCCAAATTATATATTTTATAAATAATAATTATATTAATCAATAAATAGTAATTAGGCTTATCTACCATTTCTAAATACGTGTATAAAATATTTTTATCATAAATGTTTGATTTAAATAAATTAATAAAAGTTATAATAATACTTTTAAAATTATTTAAATCACTAGCTTTGATATCTTCATACTTTTTTTTCTGATTATTAAAAAAATATTTAATTACTAAATTTTTTATTATTGGATAATCATATATTAAATAATTATAAAATTCATCTACGATATAATTTAAGCTATCATTATCAATTTTAAAATCAATATTATGATCTAATAATATATTTAACGCTAATTTATGGAATGTACACACTTCAATATTATACTGATAATATTTTTTTAAATCTTCTTTTAATTTATTCGATGATTCTCGAGTGAAAGAAATACATAAAATCTCTGATTCTTCAATATACTGAGTCTCTATTAAATATCTAATTTTTCCAATTATTGTAAGAGATTTACCAGATCCAGCTCCCGCAATAACTAGACAAGCTTCTTCTTTATTTAAAATGCATTTTATTTGTTCCTTATCTAAAGCATAACATTTAATATTATCTAAAATATCTTTATATTTAATCTCTTCATTATACATGTATGTATTATTATTATGTTCAACTAAATTGTTTATATGTTTATAGTTGAATATAAACTTTCTTTTTTCTTTAAATAAAAATGACAAAATATTTCTTTTTATTTTTTTATATAAAGGAAAATATTTTTCTTTTATTGTTTCTTTATCTTTAATTGAAATATATTCATTACCATTAAATAAGCTAAAAAATTCTTTCATAGTTAAATAATATTTTAAATTGATCATTTTGTCATTTTCTTAAAAGTTACTATTAACAGTTTAAAAGTGTAAATATTAAAAAAATTTTAGTTATTCTTTTATAAATGAAAATAATAATATCCTTATTTTTAGGTTTACACTTTAATATTTTTTTATTGGTTGTAATGTTTGAATGTGCTATAATGGAAAAGTGTCCTAAATGAGGCATTTAAACAAAATAGGTGATTAAATGAAAATAGAAGTAAAAAATTTAACAAAAAAGTTTAAAGAAAGAGTGATTTTTAATAATATTAATATTTCTTTTTATAGTGGTAATATATATTGTTTATCGGGACCAAGTGGGTGTGGTAAAAGTTTATTTTTAAAAATATTGAGTGGTAATGATTGCCCAACTGCTGGAGATATTCTTTTAAATGGGATAAGTATAGTTCATAGAAAATTCATTTTTTGGAAAAGAAAACCGCTAGTTAAATTTTTCAAATTTGTAGCTAATTTATCAGGCTTTGATAATTTAAAATCTATTGCTAAAAAGAAAGGTAATATTACTGATGATGATATTTTAGTAATATTAAAAAAGTTAAATTTGTTTAACTATAAAGATTTAGAATATTCTAAATATTCTTACGGAATGAAAAGAAGATTGAAAATTGCTGGTATTTTGATGGAAGACCCACAAATAATTATATTAGATGAACCACTTCACGGAGTTGATCAAGATGTCAAGGAACAAATTATCAATATTTTAAAATTTGCTGCTAGTCGAAACAGGATTGTTATTATTACAACAAACAATGATTTGGAAACTAAGAATCTTGCTGATGTCACTTATAAAATTAGTGACGGAAATATATCATGGGCTTAAAAAAAGAGATGATTATTTATCATCTCTTACATATTCTACAATATCATTTAAATTACAATCAAAGTAATCACATAATCTAGCAAATACAGTTACGTCTAATCTTGTTATTTCACCATTAATGATTCTTTGTAATACTTTAAAATCGGTATTGGTGTCACGCATCAGTTTATTTTTACTAATGTTGTCAGACTCTAATAAGTCATCTAATTTAAATAAGTAATATCCATTTTCAACATTAACTTTTACCATGCGTTATCACCACCTCTACAATTTAATAATATCAATTATGTTACTTACTTGACTATTGGTTGAACAGCCATTGTGATTTATTTGGATTGATGAAACAGTGATGATGAAGTATAATATTATCATGTTCGATTTAATTAAAATTTTACGTAATAAATTTTTATAAATTTAAAAATAATAACTAAAAAAGTGTTAGATAAATATTAAATTTTATGCTATTAAAAGCGTTTAAAAATGGAAGAACTAATCTATATGGGATTAAAGAAAGTGAGCTTAAATTATAATGATTAAGTCTTTTTTATTTGCCTAAAAAGTGTTATACTTTAAAAGAGGGATATTATGATTGAACGCTTTGAACCAAATATACATATGGGATTAAATAATGAACAAGTTAAATCGCGTATTACAAGTGGATTAGTTCATAATAATACGACGATTAAAACTAAAAGTATTAAAGAAATTGTCTTCTCTAATACAATTACTTTATTTAACATTATTAACTTAGTCTTAGGATTATTTATATTATTTACGGGTTCATATAAAAACTTGCTTTTTTTAGGAGTGGCGTTTTGTAATACTATTATTAGTATGTATCAAGAAATTCATGCTAAAAGGATAATTGATAAACTATCAATTATAGCTAGTACTAAAGTAAATTTAATTAGGAGTGGTAAAGAAGATTACTATTCCATTGATGAAATTGTTTTAGATGATATTGTTCATTATCGTTTGGGTAATCAAATTATCGTTGATTCTATTATTAAAGATGGTAGTGTTGAAGTAGATGAATCTTTTATTACTGGAGAATCTAATACCATTGTTAAAGAAAAAGGCGATATGTTATTATCAGGAAGCTTTATTGTCAGTGGAGACTGTTTAGCTAGTGTAGAACACATTGGCAATGATAATTATACAAATAAGATTTCTAAAGAAGCTAAGTATTTAAAAAAACCAAATTCAGTTATTATGAGCACAATGAAAAAAATTATTAAAGTTATTTCAATTGTTATTATTCCACTGGGAATTTTATTGTTTTTAAACCAAATGAAATTAGCAGGTACAACATTAAATGAAAGTATTATAAATACAGTAGCTGCTGTTATAGGAATGATTCCAGAAGGTTTAATATTATTAATTAGTACTGTATTAGCCGTTAGTGCGATTAGATTAGCTAGAAAAAGAGTGTTAGTTCAAGAAATATATTGTATTGAGACATTAGCACGTGTTGATACAGTGTGTTTAGATAAAACTGGAACTATTACAGAAGGCGATATGGAAATTAATAAAACTATTTTATTAAATGACAATTATAATATTGATGAAATATTGACAGCAATTGCTCATTATACAACTGATGATAATGCGACAGCTAGGGCTATAAAAAATAAATATATGGGTGATAGTGATTACCACTTAGAAATTGTTATTCCATTTTCTTCTAAGAGAAAAACATCCGGTATCGTATTTGAAGAGGGAACATTTCTACTTGGAGCTCCCGAATTTTTAACAGATGATGCTGAAGTGTTGAATAAAGTTGAAGAATATTCAATTCATCGGGTTTTATTATTAGTTGAAAGAAAAGAACACAATATTCCAATTGCGTTAATTTTAATTGACGATAAAATTAGAAAAAGTGCGAAGGAAACTTTAACATACTTTAAAAAACAAGGTGTTAATATTAAAATAATATCTGGTGATAATGTCCGCACCATTGAAAAAATTGCTTTGCGTGTTGGCTTAGATGATATTAAATCTATTGATATGTCAAAAGTTGATAATGAAGTTAATATAAAAAAAATTGTGGAACAATATAATATTTTTGGTAGAGTATCACCAAGTTCGAAAAAAGATTTAATTTTAGCCCTTAAAGCTAATGGTCATACTGTAGCTATGACTGGTGATGGTGTAAATGATGTTTTAGCACTTAAAGAAGCTGATTGTAGTTTAGCTATGGCTAATGGTAGTGATGCGGTTAAAAGTACTAGTCAATTAATTTTATTGGATTCTAATTTTGATGCAATTCCTAAAATTGTTAATGAAGGGAGACGTTCAATTAATAATTTAGAGAGATCAGCGACCTTGTTTTTAACTAAAACTATTTATTCAACATTATTAGTGTTTATATTCTTATTTATCAATATGAATTATCCATTTCAACCAATTCAACTTAGTTTAACTAATATGGTTGCAATTGGAATTCCATCTTTTATCTTGGCATTAGAACCAAATCGTGATAGAATAAAAGGTATATTTATTATTAATGTTATTAGGAAATCTATTCCTGCTGCTTTAACTATTATTGTAAATATTGTTAGTATAATGATTTTTTCTAAGTTATTTGGCTTTAAAGATAATTATATTTCTACAATGTGTATTATTTTAGTAGCATTTACTGGTTTCTTATTATTATTTAAAATATGTTATCCATTTAATCGTTTAAGAGGAATTATGTACGTCTTTTTAATAATTTTATTTATTGGCTGTGCTGTAATATTAAATAAATTGTTTGAGTTTGTTTTATTAACTCCAATTATGTTTATTTTTATAGCAATTCTTTGTCTTTTAGATATACCATTATTTGGAACATTAACACATATTTGTGAAAAGAAAATTTTTAAACATGCAGATAGAATTGTAAGGTGATTTTATGAGTCCATTATTTTTAACATTATTAGTGGGATTATTTATTTTAGGTGGTACTGTTATAGGAGTTTACACAACTAATAATAAAAAGTTTGTAGAATTTTCAATTGGTGGCTCATTTGGTGTTGTCATATCTTTAATTGTTTTAGAACTAGTTCCAGAAGCTTATGAGCATTTAAAATTAAGTACTAATTGGAGAACTGTTGCAATGCTTATTATTACTATTGCAATTGGTTTTTTGATTATGAATATCTTAGATAAGTTTATTCCACATCATGAGCATGAATCTAAGCATGAGCATAGACATAAAGATGATAAATGTCATGATGAACATTTAGGACATGTTGGTATTTTAGCAACTTTAGCATTATTACTTCATAATTTTATTGAAGGAATGACTTTATTTGCAACGGCTACCGCCTCTATGAGTGCTGGATATTTATTATGTGGTGGAATTGGCTTACATAATATTCCAATGGGGATTGTTGTTGCAAACACAATTAAAGATAAAAAGAGATCTTATATAGCTGCTTTTATTTTAATAATTGCCTCATTTATTGGAGGAATAGCAATGAACTTTTTGAGCCCAGTAAAAGATTTTGTTATAGGTGTTTTAATATCTTTAACTATTGGAATGATGATTTATTTATGTTTTATTGAATTATTAAATCAAATTGTTCACAGTAAAAATAAGAAGGTATCTGGATTAGGAATTATTATGGGTTTAACAATTATTATTTTAAGTGTTATTTTAGGTGGTCACCATCATTAAAAGGATTTAATCCTTTTTTTTGTGTTATAATTTGAGTGGGTGATGATATGAAAAGAATAATTATGCATATTGATGTTAATAATGCTTTTTTATCATGGACAGCAGTAGATTTATTATCTAAAGGATATAAAGTAGATATTCGTAAAATTGAGGCAGTAATTGGTGGAGATGAATCGAAAAGACATGGAATTGTTTTAGCTAAATCACCGGTTGCTAAAAAGCGCGGGGTTAAGACTGCTGAAACTTTGATGAGTGCTCGAAGAAAATGTCATAATTTAAAAATATTTCCACCTAATTTTAAATTGTATAAAATGATGTCTAACGCTGTATTTTCAATTATTCGTAAATATTCCCCAGACATTGAAATAATTTCCATTGATGAATGCTTTTTAGATTATACAAATGTGTATAAAATGTATGGAGACCCAATTAAATTTGCTTACCATTTAAAAGATGAAATATATAATACATTAAAATTTACGGTTAATATAGGAATCGCTAATAACAAATTATGTGCAAAAATGGCATCTGATTTTAAAAAACCAAATCGAGTTCATACTTTATTTGAATATGAAGTTATTGATAAAATATATCCCTTACCAATTGGTGATTTATATGGTATAGGTAAAAGTAGTTCGGCTAAACTCATTGAACTTGGTATTAATACTATTGGTGATTTAGCTAATGCTGATGAGCAAGTATTACGAAAGACTTTTAAGAATCAAACTTCATATATAATTAATAAAGCAAGAGGAATTGATAATAGCCCAGTTAATACTGAAGAGGAAGAACGCAAGTGTATTAGTAATTCAACAACTTTTTCTTATAATTTAACGAATACTGTAACAATATATAAAAATTTACAAGCTTTGGTTGAAAATGTATGTCGTAGTTTGAGAAGTGAGAAAAAATATGCACTGGTAGTTAGTGTTACAATTAGAGACAAACAGTTCCATACATATTCTAAACAAAGAAAATTAGAAAATGCGACCGACAATCCTGATGAAATATTTAAAGAAATAAAAAAGTTATTTGATAGTGTTTGGGATGAAGAACCAATAAGATTATTAGGGGTAGGACTATCGCAATTAACTAATGAAAGAAAAAGACAATTATCTTTATTTGAACAAAGTGAAGAAGTAGAACAAATCTCTGAATTAGATAAAGTTATTGATAAATTAAAAGAGCAATATGGTAGTAGCATTATTCAAAAAGCATCCTTAGTTGATAATAACGTCAAAAAAAAATATGAATAAAAAAGGTTGAATTTAGAATATTAGTCTAGTATAATAAAATTAGGTGAGTAAATATGGTATGGATATGGCTTGGTGTAGTAATTTCATTGTTATTGACTGAATATTTATCAAAGAACTTTACGGCAATTTGTTTTGCAATAAGTGGATTTATTAGTTGTTCATTAACATATTTTACTAATAACTATATGATTCAGTTAGGTGAGTTTTTAGTAGTAGGAATATTACTTCTTGTTTTTGCTCGTCCTTATTGTTTAAAAATAATAAAAAAGTTTGAAAAAAAACCACAAAAAAATAAAATTAATAGTAAAGATAAAATAAAAGAAAACATTAAGAAAAAATAATGTTTTCTTTTTATTATGTGGTATAATATACCTATGGTGATTACATGAAATTAAATATAAAAAATGTAAAGATTAATTATATTGATTATGGTGAAAATAAAGATGGAACTATTCTTCTTTTACATGGATGGGGACAAAATATTGAAATGATGAAACCGTTGGGTGATGCTTACGCTAATAATTATCGTATTTTGATTATTGATTTGCCTGGTTTTGGTGATAGTATGGAGCCTGACTATGCATGGGATGTTCCTGATTATGTTGATATGGTTCATGAATTTTTAAATGAATTAAAAGTTGAAGATATTATTATAATGGGACATTCATTTGGTGGGAAAATCGGTCTACTGTATGCTAGTCAGTATAATGTTAAGAAATTAGTTTTATTTGGTAGTCCATTTAAAAAAGAAGTTAATAAACTATCATTTAAAATTAGATTATTAAAAAAATTGAAAAAAGTTCCTGGTTTAAACAAATTTGAAGAATTGGTTAAAAAACATATCGGCTCAACTGATTACCGAAACGCTTCGCCATTAATGCGAAAGGCATTGGTTAATACTGTTAATTTAGATATAACAGAGGAAGTAAAAAAAATAAGTTGCCCAACTTTAATTATTTGGGGAACTTTAGATGAAGAGGTATCAATTGAAAGAGCCTATGAATTAGAAAAATTAATTAAAGATGCGGGTGTTGTTGTTTACGATGGTTGTACGCATTACGCATATTTAGAAAGATTACAACAAACAATAAATGTAGTTAGAATATTTTTAGAAAGTTAGGTGAGAATAATGGGTGTATTTTTATTTACCTTATTACCTTATTTCTTGTTTATATATTTTAAGACAAGAAAATCATTACATATTTTACAACAAAATTATTATGATGAATCAAGAAGATATTTTGTTTGGATAATGAAAAACCCTAAAAAAGTATGGCTAGAAATAGATGCTGTTTTTCCAATTACTTTATTGTTGTATTTATTTACACATGATATTTCTTATGTTTTGTTTTTTGGATTATATTTTATTTTAACTTATTTATATACTAAAAAAACTAAGAAAGAACAAGTAAAAAAACCATTAGTTGTCACAGCACGTATTAAAAGATTATTTATAACTTTAGCACTAATTTATGCAATTATGGTTGTGCCAATGGTATTATTTCATAGTAAAGAAATGATGGTTACTAACTATATCTTTTTAAGCTTTGTTGGATATCTAAACTATTTAGTTGTATTACTTGCTAATTTCATAAATAAGCCAGTTGAAAAATTAGTCTATTTATATTATAAGAGTAAGGCCTCTAAAAAATTAAAATCATATAATATTCCAGTCATTGGTATTACTGGTAGTTATGGTAAAACAAGTAGTAAAAATATTGTTAATGATATTTTGAGTGTAAAATTTAATTCATTTGCCACTCCACAAAACTTTAATACTACTTATGGTTTAATTAATACAGTTAATAATTACTTAGATAAGTTTAGTAATTTATTTATTGCTGAGCTGGGTGCATTTAAAGTAGGCGAAATTAAAAAATCATGTGATTTTATTAAGCCAAATCATGGTATTTTAACTACTATTGGCCAAGCTCATTTAGAAAGTTTTGGTAGTCAAGAAAATATTCAAAAAGGAAAATTTGAACTTATCGAATCACTACCTAGTGATGGTATTGCTATTTTAAATGGGGATGATAAGTTTCAATTAGACTATAAATTAAAAAATAAATGTAATGTATATTGGATAGGTATTAATAATCACGATGTTGATTTATATGCTTATGATATTAAACTTTCTCATTGTGGAACTATTTTTAAAGTGAAGTTTAAAGATGATGATAAAGAATATGAATTTAAAACTAGGTTATTAGGAAATCATAATGTTTATAATTTATTAGCAGGTATTTTACTAGGACGAAAGTTAGGAATGAACATTAGTGAGCTTGAACGTGGTGTTAGTAAGGTAAAACCAATTGAGCATCGCTTAGAATTAAAAAAATTAGGGGATATAAATATTATTGACGATGCTTATAACTCAAATCCAGTTGGTTCTAAGGCGGCTGTTGAAGTTTTAGGAATGATGCCAGGGATGAAAATTATTGTTACACCTGGTATGATAGAACTAGGAGAAGAACAGTATAATTTAAATAAATTGTTTGGTACTTATATCGCTGATAATGTTGATTATGTTATTCTAGTAGGTAAGGAACAAACTAAGCCAATTTATGACGGATTAATTAGTAAAAATTTTGATGAAAATAAAATATATATCTTAAATGATGTTAAAGATGCTTTCCCACTTATGAGAAAATTAAGTGATGGGGATACTTATGTATTACTAGAAAATGATTTGCCAGATTTATTTAATGAATAGGAGATGTAAAAATGAAATTAAAAATTGGGGTTATATTTGGAGGAGAGACTGTTGAACATGAAGTAAGTATTATTTCTGCACTACAGGCTATTGAAAATATGAATAAAAGTAAATATGATATTATACCAATTTATATTAGCAAAGATAAAACTTGGTATACTGGTCATATGTTATTTGATATTGATGTATATAAAGATTTTAATGATTTAAAAAGATATGCAACTAAATGTACTTTAGTTAATAAAAATGGATCATTCTATCTTCAAAGAACTACTGGTATCTTTAGAAAAGATATTACTGAATTAGATGTTGCTTTTCCAATTGTTCATGGTAATAATGTAGAAGATGGAACAATTCATGGTTATTTAAAAACAATTGGTATTCCAACTGTTGGCAGTGGTGTTTTAGGTTCAGCTTTGGGGCAAGATAAAGTTGTGATGAAACAAGTTTTTCAAGCCATGCATATTCCAACTGTTGATTATGTATGGTTCTTTGATAATGAATATTTAGAATCTGCTGACGATATCAATAAAGAAGTAAATAAATTAGGTTATCCAGTAGTTGTCAAACCAGCAACTCTAGGTAGTAGTGTTGGTATTACATATGTTAAAAATGAAAGAGAA
Source organism: uncultured Bacilli bacterium (assembly GCA_944350495.1). Lineage (GTDB taxonomy): Bacteria > Bacillota_I > Bacilli_A > RF39 > UBA660 > UBA5578. The sequence goes on along the minus strand of CALVOZ010000001.1, from coordinate 80,110 downwards.
TTAGCTAAAGCTATTGAAGATGCAATTACTTATGATGAAAAAGTTATTGTCGAAAAGGCCGTACCAAATTTAGTTGAAGTAAATTGTAGTGTTTTAGGTAATTATACTTATCAGCAAACTAGTGCGATTGAAGAAGTGTTACCTTCAAAAGATTTATTAAGTTATCAAGATAAATATATCGGCGGTAATAAAACTAAAGGAAGTAAAGGAATGGCAAGTGCTAGTAGAATTATTCCTGCGCGTATTGATCAAAATACTGAAGATAAAGTAAGGGAAATTGCTGTTAATGTTTTTAGAGCACTTAACTTAAGTGGTGTTTGTCGTATTGATTTTTTAATCAATAAGCAAACTAAAGAAGTATTTATTAATGAACCTAATACTATTCCTGGAAGTTTATCATTCTATTTATGGGAACCAACTGGTAAACCATATTCAGAATTATTAGATGATTTAATTTCTTTAGCAATCAAAGATTATAAAAACAGATGTAAGAAACATTACTCATTTGATACTAATATATTAAGTGGCTATGTTATGGGTGCTAAAGGATTAAAAGGCATTAAGGGTTCAAAAGGAAAGCTTAAATAGTTAGGCTTTTTTTTCTTGATATGATATAATTTTATTAGGTGATGTTAGTGGAGACAAAAAGGAAATTTAGAATAAATAGTTTAATTTTAGTTATAGTTATGATTGTATTTTTAACTATTGGTGTGATTGGAATATTATATTTAGTGAATACTAGTGATAAAAATAAAAATTCAAAGTTAGAACAAAAAGGTGAACAAGAGGAAGTTATTCCACCAGAACCGGTTAAGAAATTAACAGTTATTGATGAAGATTCTAATAGTAGAAATATAGCAATTATGTATAATAATATTTCGACAGTATGGGGTTATCAATCAGGATTACAAGATGCTTATTTGGTATATGAAATTATTGTTGAAGGTGGATATACTCGTTTAATGGCTATATTTAAAGATACTACTACCGAGAGAATTGGTAGTGTTAGAAGTGCTAGACCATATTATCTAGATTATGCTTTAGAAAATGATGCTTTATATATTCATTTTGGTGCTAGTAACCAAGCTTTAGAAGATATAAGTTCGTTGGGTATAGATAACATTAATGGAATGTATTATGATGATGCGTTTTGGCGTGATCGTAGTTTAGGTTTAGCAACTGAACATACTGCTTTTACTTCAATGGAAAGAATAAATAAGGCAGTAAGAAATAAAGAATATCGTGTTACAACAAATATATCACCAGTTTTAAATTATAGTGTAGATGAAATAGATTTAAGTAGTATGGAAGGGGCAATACCTGCTAATAAAGTGTTTATTGACTATTCATATAGTCGTTCAACTACATTCACTTATGATGAGGAAAATAAAGTATATTTAAGATCACAAGGAACAGCTAGTAAGACATATCCGCATAAAGATTATGAAACTGGAGAACAATATACAACTAAAAACATTATTACATATCAAGTTAGAAATTATCGTTTAGATAGTAAAGATAGACAAGCGTTAGAAAATATTGGTAGTGGGGAAGGGTACTATATTACAAATGGTTATGCTATACCTATTACTTGGGAGAAGTCTAGTCGGGCTTCTAAGACTGTATATAGATATTTAAATGGTGAAGAAATAAAAGTAAATGATGGTAATACATATATCCAAATTCAACCATTAAACAAAGAGTTGACAATTAGCTAAAATCCTAAATTTGAATTTTTCTAAAAATGTGATATAATGAAAAAGGCTTGAGGAGAGAAAAAATGAATTATTTACAATGTGATGAGGAATACAAAAGAATAGTTGCCCCAATCATGTCAAATGAAGAATTTACAAGTAAAATGAACAATATTAAGCATCATGATAGTACAAGGTTAAACCATATGCTTAAAGTTTCTTATAAATCATATAAAATAGCTAAGCTATTAAATTTAGACTATGCTGATGTAGCACGTGCTGGTTTATTACATGATTATTATCTTGAAAGTGTTTCAGAACAAAAAAACATAAAAGATAAAGTATCTTTATATACAATAAATCATCCAAAAGAAGCGGTTATAAATGCTAAAATGATGTTTGACATTAATGAAAAGGAAGAAGATATAATTAGGACTCATATGTTCCCAATTGATGTTAAAGTTCCTAAATATGCTGAAAGTTGGATTGTAAGTTTTGTAGATAAAGGAATTAGTACTGTTGAATTTGGGCGTAAGTTTGGTTATAAGTATATAACAAACATACTAGTAGTTTTTGTATTGAATTTTTTAAGGGTGTTTTAATTAATACTCTTTTTATTTGTTTAAGTTTGTGTTAAACTATTTATAGATGTCCCCGTGGCGTAATAGGATAACGCAATTGCCTCCTAAGCAATAGACTGCCAGTTCGATTCTGGCCGAGGACACCATTTATGAATTTTAAGATTTAACTTTATTGTTAGATTTTTTTTTATAAATTTGAAAGGAGAGTAATTATGTCAGTATTCAAAATAGAAAAAACGAAAGATTTTACAGTTATGAGTGATTATCATTTAAAAGATAAAAACTTAAGTTATAAAGAAAAATGTTTATTGTCATTTATGTTATCATTGCCAGAAGATTGAGATTATTCATTAAAAGTTTTATGTTCAATTAGTAAAGAAAACAGAGATGCTATAAGCTCGACTTTAAAAGAACTACAACAAAATCATTATTTAGAAATTGAAAAAGTTAGAGGAGATAAAGGTTATTTTGAATATAATTATTTAATTTATGAAAAACCACATTTTGTTGATATTGATAACGAAAAAAGTAGTCCAGATACGGATATTCCACACCTGGACATTCCAGATGTGGAAGAACAACCACAAATAAATACTAATATAATAAATACTAATAAACAAATAGATAAAGATGATAAAACGATATCATCTTTTTTTGTTGCTGAAGAACATAATAGATTGACTCTGGAATTAATAGAAATAAATTATATAAATGCAGAAGATAGTCAAATATTTTATTATGATGATTTGTTTAAAAAGTTATTAGAAGATAATTCTTATAGAGATCTTATGACAATAATACATTTATTGTTCCAAGAGTTATATCAAATAAATTTAAAGATGAAGATGGTAATGATATTAAAAATAAGTTTGGATATTTTAAGAATGCTATTGAAAATAGTATATACAGATTTAATTTACCTGAAGATATATATAGTGAAATTTTATTGTAATGATGATTTCGAGAGATAAAATAAATAATATTAATGATATAATAATATTGATAGACAAATAATAATTCATAGGTAAACTATAAGTATGTTTTTTCAAAAATAAACCTATGGTGTGTGGAAAATAAAAAAATTTTATGTTAAATTGTTAATGAGGAGAAGGTAATTATGGATAAAGTAAAAATAGGTCAATTTATTGCAAATTGTCGTAAAGATAAAAAACTAACTCAAGAGCAATTAGCGGAAAAATTAAACATAAGCAAAAATGCAGTTAGCAAGTGGGAAAGAGGAATTTGCTTAATGGATATGTCTCTTTTAAAACCATTAAGTGAAATACTAGATGTTAGTGTAAATGATATTTTATCAGGTGAAAAAATACCAGACGATAAAATAAAAGAAAAGACAGAAGAAAATCTTATAAAATTATCAGAGTTTAATCACTATAAAAGTATTATTATTGGAACTATATTTATATTATTAATCATTACAACTTTTATTGTATATTCTTTTATTAAAGATTTAGAATATTCTGGCTACACTACTTTATTATTTGGATTTTCAGCAGTTGTCTATTTTTATAAATATAAGCAAACTAATGATAAAAACGTATTATTATGGGCTTGGTGTATGATTATCCCATTCGTTGTAAATTTTATTGCTTTTATACTATCAACAATATAAGGGAGATATAAAAGTTATGAAAAAAAGAAAAAGTATATAGGATATTAACATTTGTTTTTATAATATTAACATTTGTCGGTGCAAGATATGTTTTATCAAATAAAGGACAAGTTAACGCAGGATATGCGATAATTCCTAGTTTATTTGTGCCATTTTTGCTCAATTGTCAGCCAATGAAATGATAAAGTATTTAAAAGAAAGAAGTATAGACTTTGATCCTATATTATTATCAGAAGAATTATTGTCGAAAGCTATAAATGAATTGATTGATTGTTTACCTAAATAAGAAAAGGAGTGATATAATGTATAAAGTAATAAAACCTGATAATAAAATATTTGAAAGTGCAGATTTTCAAAGAGATAAATATAAATTCAATTTAATATTTAAAAATTTGTCTAGTCCAGAGCTTGAATTATATAGTGATGAAGAAAATTATATAATATGTAGAGGTTCTAAGAATTGGCCTACATGGATTTGGACAAAAGATAATTTTGATAAATCTAAAATAGATGAAATAGAAGAATTGATTAATATGTATTTAACTGATAAAGAGAAGGATAAATTCACTTCTAAAAAGGAATTGTATGATTTATTAATTGAAAGAGATTTTGTTAATGTAAATAAAGATGATTATTTTGAAATGGGTTTTTTAATATGTTATAAAACTGTTAAACCTAAAGAATGTGATGTTTTTTTGTCTAAGCCTGTTGAAGAAGATAGGAGCATATTGGAAAGATATTGGTATGATGACAATATGGAAATGAACGGTATTGATCCTATTACTATAGAACAAGCAAAATATGATGTCGATAGATTCTTGAAAGATGATAAGTTTTACGTTTTAAGAAATTCGAACGGTAAAATAGTTTGTATGGTTAGTTATAGTATTGTAGATAATCAAGCAAAATTAAATCATGTTTATACACCTGTTGAAGAAAGAAGAAAAGGTTATGCTGCCAATTTAATATATTTAATGACAAATGATTTACTCGAAAGAGGATTAGTTCCATTATTATATACAGATTATAATTATATACCATCTAATAAAGCTTATATTAATGCAGGATACGAGGATGATGGTTTTTTAATTAATTTTAGTTGCAGTAAAGTAAAGAAAAAGGTTTTATAATTAAAAATAAAATATAGTAGTAAATAGTTTTTATAAAAAAACATTTAAAATCAATCGTGAGTTAGGATATGATAAATTTAAATCCGATTGCTATTGAGTAGAAAAAATATGAAATTTATGTTAAAATAGTCTTAAAGTTGGCGTTCTTGTTTTAGGATAGAATTTTATAATGGTATGTCGCGATTTTGTCGCGACTCTGATAAAATGTTATTTAAAATAATTTAAAAAATAAATAAATATTTAAAAATGAAATTTTAAAAAAAGATTTATTTTTTTAAGAAATAATAAGCATTAAAAAAAACAAATACCATTTGAAATTTAAGCCTATTTTCTCCTAAGCAATAGACTGCCAGTTCGATTCTGGCCGAGGACACCATTTATGAATTTTAAGATTTAACTTTTGTTAGACTTTTTTATAAAATTATAGATTTTTTATGTTAGTTTATAACAAAGAAAACGTAGATTTATTGTTAAAGTTATGTTATTATTATATCATTAATAAAAACGAGGAAAAAATATGAATAAATTAAGCATTACAGTTGAAGATATGTATTATGATCCTACTGAATTTATATCATACATGTTAAATTTTAATGGTATTGATTCGGTTGAGGTTAAGGAGAATACAGTTAATTACATATATGATTCTAAACTAATTGATATAAATCGCATTAAATTAGAGACACTTTTCTTTTTAGGATTAAATAATATACCTTCTATAGTTTCTTTTAATAAATATGAAGATGGTAAAAAATATCAAATAACTATTAAAGATGTGTGTTGTGAATATTGCTTAAAAGGTAGAATAGAAGAACTTTTGGATAATAAAGGTATACTTTCAGCTACAACTGATTTTGATTATGAAAATCTTTTTAATGTTCATATTGATATTACTTATTGTACTAATAAATTAACAATAGAAGATTTAAATAGTATAGAAGAAAAGTTAAACGATTATTAATTAGTTGCACTTTTTGGCATTTCATGTTATAATCAAAACATTATTTTAAAGCAAAGAAGAAGAAGAGTAAAATATTTTCAATGGATAGAGAGTTAATGGTTGGTGAAAATTAATGATTGAGATATTTGAAGAAACTTTGGAGTTGAATGATGTATACAAGTCATTTCGTTAATCGCGTTAAGATTTTGAGATATAAACGTTGTTTATAAATTAAGGTGGTACCACGATAGATTCGTCCTTATAGGATTGAATCTATTTTTTTTAGGAAGGAATGATATTATGACAAATAAAGAATTAGCAAATTTAATGTTTCCTGATGTTACTAAAACAATTGATGATTATGAAAAAATATATCCTAAGAGAGATTTAGCTGAGGGAGCAATTGTTTCAAGATATGCTCCAAGCCCAACTGGTTTTGTTCATATGGGGAATATGTTATCATGTTTTATTGAATGTTTTGTGCCCAAAAAAACTAATGGAATTTTTTATTTACGAATAGAAGATACTGATCAAAAGCGTGAAATTGAAAATGGAATAGATAATATTGTAAGTGCAATTAAAACATTGGGATTAGATTACAATGAAGGAGTAATATCTGAGACTGAACAAAGAGGTAATTATGGACCTTATATTCAAAGTGAGAGAATAGAGATATATCATACTTTTGCTAAGTATATGATTGAAAACGATTTGGCTTATCCTTGTTTTTGCACAGCTCAAGAAATGGATGAAACTAGGGAAAAACAAAAAACTAGAAAAGAAAGAATCGGTTATTATGGGAGATATGCTAAATGTCGCAATTTGGATAATGATGAAAGAGCTAAGCGTATTAGAAGAGGTGATACTTATACAATTAGATTAAAATCTAATGGTGATTATCACAAAAAAGTTCATTTTCATGATTTAGTAAAAGGTGATGTAATTTTCCCAGAAAATGATCAAGATATTATTTTAATTAAAAGTGATGGAATTCCATTATATCATTTTGCGCATTTAGTAGATGATCATCTAATGCGTACAACACATGTTTTGAGAGGAGAAGATTGGTTACCATCCGTCCCTGTACATATTCAACTGTTTAATATGTTTGGTTTTGAATTACCAAACTACGCTCATTTAGGACTTATTATGATTGTTGATGAGAATGGTTCTAAAAGAAAGATTAGTAAAAGAAAAGATCAAAATTTTGCGGTTAGACATTTTCATGAAATTGGAATGCCACAATTACCAATGCAAGAATATTTGATGACAATAGCTAATTCAAACTTTGAAAGTTGGCGTGAATCAAACCCTAATGCACCATTAATTGACTTTGATTTTAGTTTTTCTAAAATTGGTAGTAGCCCTCTATTTGATCAAAGTAAACTTTTAAATATATCAAAAAATTATTTGTCAAAATTAAGTGCTAAAGAGGTATATGACAATTTATACGACTGGGCTTTAAAATATGATTCAGATTTTGCTAGTTTAATAAGTCAATATAAGGAATATACTATTAATATTTTAAATATTGAAAGGGAACAAAAGAAACCTAGGAAAGATTTTGGTTGCTATTCAGATATTAAACCTTATATTTGGTATATGTATAAAGAATTGTTTAAAGATGTTAATTATGAATGGCAAAATATTAATAATATTGATGAGATAAAAAGTATTTTAAATAAATATATAGATTTTTATTATGATATCAATGATGATAAAGATACTTGGTTTAATAAAATGAAGTTATTAGCTGAAGAATTTGGCTATGCTACTAATATAAAAGATTATAAAAATAATCCTAGTGGTTATAAAGGCAGTATTGTTGATATTAGTATGGTTATAAGAGTTGCTTTAACAAGTAAGTCAATGACACCTGATTTATATGATATTATGCAATTGTTAGGTATAGAGACCATTAAAGAAAGAATTAATAAGTTATAAAGAGAAACTATATTAAAGTTTCTTTTTTTGTTATAATTAAAGTGGTGATAAAATGAATACAAAGATATTACAAAAAATAACTCAAGGGATGTATGTTTTAACTACTGACAATGGTGGTTGTGTGGTAGATGCTGTATCACAGGTAAGTGGTAGTGATAATCCATTAATTGCTGTATCAGTAATGAAAAAGAATTATACAAATGAAATATTAAAAAATAATACCAAATTCTGCTTATCAGTTTTAGGTATGGATGTTAACCCAGAAATAATTAAGACTTTTGGATTTAATTCAATGCGCGACCTTGATAAATTTCAAAATATTGAAACTAATAATGTAGATGGATTAAAAGTTATTAAAGATTCCCTAGGATATATGGAATGTGAAATAGTTGACTCGATTGATAATGATACTCATACTCTTTTTATTGGTAGATTAATAAATTCTGTTTTATATCAAGATAGTGATGCTATGAGCTATCAGTATTATCAAGAACATAAAGATGACTTATTGAAGATTAAAACTAATAATAATCAAACAGCTTGGATTTGTACCTTATGCGGTTATGTTTATTATGGTGAAGAAGTACCTAATGATTTTAAATGCCCAATATGTGGTGCTGGAAAAGAAGTGTTTAGAAAAAAATAAAGCAGTTAACTGCTTTTTTTAATATAAAAGATATCTATTTTGTATGGTATAATGAATTAGGTGGTTATATGACAAATTTTCAAAAAATAATCGTAGAAATAGCAAAACTAGAAAATATTAAAGTGTCTTTTTTATCTAAAAATTGGATAATTGGCCTTAAAAAAGGTGGTATTACTAAATATATTGCTGGTTATAAATTTGGATTAAATGACCATGCATTGGGTTCAGTATTAGATGATAAATATGCGTTGTATGATTGCTTATTAGAAAAAGGTTTACCAATTATTAAATATCATATTTTATATGGTGAGAATAATAAAAATGAATATGCACTTGGCTGTAATAGTTATAATGATGCCTTAAAATTATTTAAACAATATAACCAAAATATTGTTTTAAAACCAAATAATGGTACATGTGGGGTAGAAGTATATCATATTGAAGATAAAGATGAATTGAAAGTAATTTATGAAAAAATGTTAAGTCATAACTTTTCAATAAGCGTTTGCCCGTTTTACCAAATAGAAACAGAATATAGAACTATTGTTTTAAATGGTAATGTTGAATTGTTATACGGTAAGATTAGGCCAATTGTGGTTGGCGATGGGAAGTCAACTATCAAAGAGTTATTGATTAATTTTAATTTTCAATATTTCAAAGATTATAATTTAGATAATAAGGATATAGTTTTAGCTAAAGATGAAGTCTATGAATATGATTGGAAATTTAATCTTTCAAGAGGTTCAAAGATGTTCAGCGATATTCCACAAGAACAATATGATTATGTTGCTTCTTTAGCACTTAAAACAGCGGCATTAATGGGTCTTAATTTTGGTAGTGTTGATATTATTAAAACTAAGGATAATAAATTTTATATTATGGAAATAAATAGTGGTGTTATGATGGATAATTTTATTAAACAAGATCCAAATGGTTATCAAATAGCAAAAAATATTTATCATAAAGCCATAATAAGTATGTTTGGAGGTAATTAAATGGCATCAACTATTCATCATCTTTCGGTAGCTCAGTTATATTATGAAAATTATTTAACAAATTATAATGAAGAAGAAAAAAATAGATTCTTATTAGGTAGTATTGCTCCTGATTGGAGTGCTGAAAAGGGAAAAGTCAACGGTAAACCTCAAAAAGAGCGAAGACTATCACATTTCATTGATGCAGAAGCTAAAGATGATAAGTTAGACTTAAAATTATCGACACCAAATATCAATAAATTTAAAGAAAAATATGGTGATAAATTAAATGATCCATTTACTTTGGGTTATTATGTTCATTTGTTAACTGATAAATTTTGGTTTGAAGTGGCTATGCCTTTTTTTATAAAGAAAAACTTATATTTTATAAATAGGGAAGTAAGAACTATTGATGATTTATCCAACAAAGCCTTTATTGATTGGTATCGTCAAAACTTTTATGGAGATTATGATGTTCATAACATTATTATTGGTGCAATGGTTTTTGGCGAAAAAGCCCAATTACCAAATTTTCTAGAATTTAACTTAGATAATTTATTAGTTGAAGAAATTGAGATAAAATGTTTAAAAAAATTTTTAAATAAAAACTATGAACGACTTAGCTTCCTTAGAACTATTACAGATGAAGAAGCAATGGAACGGTTTCTTCAACGTAAGAATGATATTAAAGTAGCAGATTTACCGACTACTACAGAATTTATTAATCAATGTGTTAATTATTGTTTTAAAATGATTAATGAAACTGAGAAATAAATAAAACGTGTAAAGTACTAAAAAGATAATTCAATTTTTAATATATTTATGATATACTGTAAGTGATAATAGGAGTGGGATTATGATAGAAAATGATTTCAACGAGGAAAAAAAGAAAAAAGAAGTTGTTAAAGAAGAGGAAAAGATTAATCCTTTAGATATTACTTTTTTTATTTTAGTTCTTATTGTTGCAGTATGTTTGTTTCCATATTATAAAGCTATTATTGATATTTTTATATCAAGTGCTAATGCTGAAGTTGGAAGAGATATTTATTATATAATGTTTGCTTTTATTTTTAGCGTTGCTGTAATGATTAGTGGGTTTACTTTTAGAAATGGCGTTATTAAAATCTTAGGTTTAGCACTTACAACTTATTTTGCTTTATATCCAATGCATGGTTATTTTGGAAATAATTCACTATTTAAAAAAACTTTGTCTGATTATGACTTTGTCAAGTTGAACATTATTCGTGATTACAGTTGTTCTAGTTCATCTTCTTTTCAACAAAAGTTAACTAATCAATTAATTGAGGAATATGGAGCTGATGGGTTTAGTATTGAGGTTGTAACTCCAACCTTAGATGAAAATGCAACATATAAGCAAAAATTAAAATGTATGCCAGCCCAAACTACAATGGCTTATACTTTGTCATACGAAGATTATTATGGCGAAAAAAGAGAAATCATTTATATTAATGACAATAGTTTTACTGATTTAGTAAAAGTTGCATCATTTGAAATAATTAATGATAAAATAGGTGAATATTTAAAAGAACAACAAGGTAAGAGAAATATATCTTATAAGATGTATCTCTTACAAAAGAAAAACAATTTTATAGAGTTAGATCGAAAGAATCTTATTACTGAATCAGTATTAATGGAATATCCATCAACAATTAATTTAACAAATTACAATTTGGATAAACGAATAGTTTTAGAAATAACTATGAGTGACTTAAGTAAGCGTGATGAAGCTCATGAGTTAATTGATAATTTAGCAGATATGTCTATATATCCATTAAATATAATTATCAATTATGGTAAAAGTACTGAATATTTTATGCAGGGAAGATATTATGAAATAGATTCTGAACGAGAATATATCAAATTGTTAGCAAAAAGAGTATAGAAGGTTTAGGCCTTCTTTTTTAATAAATTTTAATTATAATTAAGTTGACTGATAAACTTATTGAGTGCTATAATAATGTAGTATTTAGATAGTGAGCGTCGATATGAATAAAAATGAAAAAGTAACACAAGTGCTTGATTATTTAATTAGTATTCGACATTTTGCTGCAACAATAAGTAAAGTAAGTAAAGAAGAACTTAACAATAATGATATTAGTTGTAGTGAATCTTTTTATTTAGCTTTATTGAGCCAAGAAGAAAATGGTTTAACTATGACTGAACTTAGTAATTTAGGTAAAGTAGATAAATCATTGACTTCTAGAATGGTTAAAAATTTAATTAATAAAGCCTATATTTATAAGGATACTGAAAATTTATCAACACGTAATTATAAGGTAAAATTAACAGATAAAGGAAAAGGAAGGGCTGAACTTATAAATAATATTTTAGTAGAGAGGTATGAATCTTTTTTAGGAAACTTTAGTAGTAAAGAGTTAAAAGTTTTAAACGATGGCTATATAATTATTGTTAATAAGTTTAAGAATTTATAGAGAGGAACTTGAATATGTTACAATTAAAAAATATTACTAAAACATATGAAGCAGGAGATACAAAAGTAGAGGCTTTAAAGGGAATTTCGTTATCTTTTAGAAAAAATGAATTTGTATCTATTTTAGGTCAAAGTGGATGTGGTAAAACCACATTACTTAATCTGATTGGTGGTTTTGATCGTTACACAAGTGGAGATTTAATTATTAATGGCAAATCTACTAAAGAGTTTAATGATCGTGATTGGGATACATATCGTAATCATTCAGTAGGATTTGTATTCCAAACTTACAATTTGATACCACATCAAACAGTATTATCCAATGTTGAATTGGCACTTACTTTATCTGGTGTATCTAAACAAGAACGAAGAAAAAGAGCTATTGAAGTTTTAAAGAAAGTTGGTCTAGAAGATCAAATTAACAAAAAGCCAAATCAAATGTCTGGCGGTCAAATGCAAAGAGTAGCTATTGCTAGAGCTTTAGTAAATGATCCAGATATTTTATTAGCGGATGAACCAACTGGGGCACTCGATTCTGAGACTAGTGTTCAAATTATGGAAATTTTAAAAGAAATTGCTAAAGATAAATTAGTTGTTATGGTTACTCATAATCCAGATTTAGCTAATCAATATTCAACTCGTATTATTAAATTACTAGATGGTAAGGTAACAGATGATTCAAACCCATATAATGGTGAAAAAACGAAAAATAATAAAAGTCTTAGTTCTAAAAAGACGTATATGTCATTTAAAACGGCCTTATCACTTAGCATGAATAATTTAATGACAAAAAAGGGAAGAACAATTTTAACAGCTTTAGCTGGTTCAATTGGAATTATTGGGATTGCTCTTATTTTATCTTTGTCATATGGAGTTAGAAGTTACATTAGTCGAGTTGAAGAGGATACATTATCATCTTATCCAATTACGTTAGAACGATCAACCGTTGATATGTCTGCGATGATAGATATGATGTCAGCTAAACAAAATAAAGAAGAACATGAATTAGATAAAATTTATTCAAATAATATTTTAGGTGATGTAGTAACATCTTTAACTGCGCAAGTACAAGAAAATAATTTAGGTAAATTTAAAGAATATCTTGAAGATGAAAAGAATGGTGTTTATGAGTATGTAAATGACATTCAATATGCCTACGATATTAATTTACAAATTTATAAAGAAGATACTAGTGAAGGCATAACTCAAATTAATCCAAGCCCAGTTATGGAAAAAATTGGTTTTGGTGGTGGTACAGCTATGTCTTATTCGATGATTGAGTTCGATGTTTGGACTGAACTTATGGATAATGATGAGTTATTAAAAGAACAATATGAGGTTGTAGCTGGTAGTTGGCCATCTGCTTATAATGAAGTTGTATTAATTGTTAGTGAAGATAATGAAATAAGTGATTATACTTTATATACATTAGGATTAAAACCACATAATGAAATTGAAAACTTATTTATGAGAATTATAAATGGTGAAAAAGTTGAATTTGAAAATACGAAATATGAGTATGATGACTTTATTGGCTTAACATTTAAGTTAGTATTAAATGCTGATTATTATGATAAAAAAGGTGACATTTGGGTTAATAGGCAAAGTGATGAAGACTACATGAAAGAATTAATTAAAAATGGAACTGATATTAAAATAGTTGGTATTATTAAGCCAAATGAAGAAGCTTTAATGTCTGCTTCTCATGGATTAATTGGATATACAAGTGATTTAACAGAATATGTAATTAATGAAACAAATAAACAAGAAGTTGTTAAAGAACAAAAAGAAAATGAAAAAATAAACATCTTTACAGGATTAGAGTTTAATACAGACAATGCTAATTTTGATATCACTAAATTGCCATTAGAACAACAACAATATTTAGCTAGTTTGTCACAAGAAGAATTATCACAAGTAATTGCTTCTTATATGGAAACTTATGGTGCTACATACGCAGATAACTTAAGAAGTTTAGGTGTAGCAGATTTAGAAGAACCATATACTATATATATATATCCAAAAGATTTTGATTCTAAAGAAGCGCTTGAAGAAATGATTTATGATTATAATAAAAAGGTCGATGATGCTGATGTAATTAATTATACTGATATGGTAGGATTAATGATGTCAGGTATTACAACTGTAATTGATATTATTAGTTATGTTTTAATTGCTTTTGTATCTATTTCTTTAGTGGTATCAAGTATTATGATTGGTATTATAACTTATATTTCTGTGTTAGAAAGAACAAAGGAAATTGGTATCTTAAGAGCAATTGGTGCTAGTAAAAAAGATATTTCACGTGTATTTAATGCTGAAACTATGATTGAAGGATTAGCAGCTGGACTATTTGGAATTGGATTTACAATTATCTTAAATATTCCGATAAATTTAATTGTTAAATCTTTAATTGGTATATCTAATATTTCAATATTGCCAGTTGGAGGAGCTGTAATTTTAGTAATAATCAGCGTCTTCCTAACATTTATTGCAGGACTTATTCCATCACGTATGGCAAGCAGAAAAGATCCAGTAGAAGCTTTAAGAACAGAATAGACACGAAAGTGTCTTTTTTTGTTGATATGAAATCTTTTTAAAAAAAATTAAAAAGAATATTGACAAACTTAAATCTTAATAATATAATGTTAATAACAAGAACAAAAATGTTCTTAAAATTTAACTTTTAGTTATTAACAAAAAGTTATTAAGAAAGGGTGGAATTATGAAAAAAGATTTAAATAATGTTGAGGAACTATTGTTAGTTATTGATATGGTGGAAGGTTTTATTACAGAAGGGCCAATGTCTGATCCATATATTCAAAATATTGTTCCAGCTGTAAGAAGAGAAATGGTGAACTTCATTGGCGATGTGACTAAAGATGTTGTGGTAATTAAGGAAGGTCATAATAAAGGAGCAGTTGAATTTAAATCATATCCTGAACACTGTGTTAAAGGGACTAAAGAAGCAAATTTATACTCAGGACTTGTAGACTTAGAACAATTTTGTCACATAATATATAAAAATTCAACGAGTGCAATATGGGCCGATGGTTTTATGGATTTAATAAGACAATTAATAAATAAAAAATTAAAAAAAGTTGTTGTTGTAGGATGTTGCACCGATATATGTGTAATTAATTTAGCAATCCCTCTTAAAATGTTTTTTAATCAATTTAATATTGATGTTGAAGTAATTGTTTATGAAAATGCAGTAGAAACATTTAATATTCCAGATGTACATGAAAGAAATGAATGGAACCAAATGGCATTTAAATTCTTAGAACAAGCTGGTATTAAACTATATAATAGCGATTATTTATTACTTGACAGAATTTTAAGAAAATCAGGAATAGGTAATGAAGAGTATGCACTTAATGAATGCTTAGAACGAAGAGTATGTATGATAAAAGAAAAAGAGGTTTATAAAGTATTTAGAGAAAGTCAAGGAAATCATCTTGAAGAGGAAACTTTTGAAACATTTAATGAAGCAGCTATAAGATTAATTCATCGTTTAACTGTTAATCAAGAACTTAAAGCTCAAATTATTGATAACTTTAATACTGAGTTGGCTATTGGATATCAAAAAGTAAAGAAAAATAATTAGGAGGATTTATGGAAAACTTAAAAAGTGTAGAGGAAATAAAAAAATTAATGGGAATTGAAGATGAAAGAATTAAAACATGGCAACAATTAAGGGAAGTTATTGTTAAAAGTCAAAAACCTAATTTAGCAATGCTTACAGATTTTTATGAATTTACTATGTCACAAGCCTTCTTTAAAGCTGGAGATAAAACTAAAAAAGTATATTTTGATGTTTTCTTTCGTTCAAACCCATTTGATGGTGGATATACAATTAATGGAGGTTTAGAAGATATTATTAAATTTATTAGTGAATTTCATTATAATGATGCTGATATTGAATATCTAAGAGAAAAAGGATTAGATCCCGAATTTTTAGAATATTTAAGAGTATTAAGATTTAATGGAGATATGTGGGCTATTCCTGAAGGAACACCAATATTTCCTAATGAGCCAGTCATAACAATTAGAGCTAATATTATTGAAGCTCAGCTATTAGAATCTTTGATTTTAGCATATTTCAATCAGGGTTCTTTGATTGCTACAAGTGCAAAAAGAATAACTAATGCCGCTAGAGAAATTCCAACTTCTGATTTTGGTTTAAGAAGAGGACATGGAGAAGGAGTTATTAATGGTTCTAAATATGCAATAATTGGTGGATGTGCATCAACTTCCAATACTTTAACTGGTGAATTATATGATGTTAAGATTTCTGGAACAATGGCTCACGATTTAGTACAATTTTATGGTAATGATTATGATGCTTTTATGCATTATGCTAAAGGGAATCCTAATAACTGTGTATTTTTAGTTGATACATTTGATACATTGAAGTTAGGTGTTCCAGCGGCAATTAGAGTTGCTCAAGAATTCTTAATTCCTAATGGGTATCCATTTATTGGAATTAGAATTGATAGTGGAGATTTAGCATATCTATCAAAAGAAGCAAGAAAGCAATTAGATGAGGCTGGATTTACTGATGCTAAAATATTTTTAACTAATGGTTTAAACGAACAAAAAATAAATTCATTAAAACAACAAGGTGCATGTTTTGATGCTATTGGTGCTGGAGACAACGTATTAGCGCCAAAAGAAAGAATGAATGGTGTATATAAATTAGTTGCTGTTGAAGAAAATAATAAAATAGTACCAAGAATTAAAATAAGTAATGACTATGTAAAAATAACTAATCCCGGCTATAAAAAAGTATATCGTTTTTATGATCGTAAGACTGGTTATGCTTTAGGTGATGTAGTTGCTTTAGCTGATGAATTAATTCCGCATGATTACTATACATTAGTATCTCCTATTGAAGAATGGAAGAAAACAGAATTACATGATTACGAAGTTGAAGAATTACAAGTCCCAATTTTCCAAGGTGGACAATTAGTATATGATATTCCTACAGTAGAAGAAAGAGCTAAATATTGTGCAGATAAATTTACAACACTATATCCAGAAGTGAAAAGAGATATTAATCCTCATGAATATTATGTTGATTTAAGTATGAAATTATTGCAATTAAAGAAAGAACTGTTAATGCAATATAGTGAAAATGTAGAAGAGGTCCAAGTGAATGGAAAACAAATCTAAAATAATTAAAAAAATTGAAAATACAATTAGGGATATGCAATCAATAACAATTAGAGAGATACCAAAAGATGGGACATTTTTAACCAGTACTTTATATGAGTGTCAGTTAAAGTGTGGACGAATATTGGTCCGCGAAAAACTTATTAAGGGTGGAAAAGACGGTAGTGCAGCAATTATTGTGCCATTTACAAAAGACAATCGAGTAATCATCATCATTGAACCAAGAGTATTTACAAGAAGAACTGTAGGAATTGGATTCCCAGCTGGATATATTGAAGTAGATGAGGATGAAATTACAGGTGCTAAAAGGGAATTGTTAGAAGAAACAGGATATCAAGCCGAAGAGATGGTTAAGTTAGATTCATTTTATCAAGATGAGGGATGTTCAAGCGCTCATAATTCTATCTTTTTAGCTCTTAACTGTCAAAAAGTTCAATCACAACAATTAGATAAAGATGAAATTGTAGAGTATTTTGAATGTACTTTGGATGAAGTAGATGAACTTGAGCAAAGAGGATATATCGAAGGTGCTAATGCTAAATTAGCATTATGTAAAGTAAAGCAATATATGAAAGGAAGATAGTATGTTAAAAAAATATGGATATATAAGAGTAGGAACAATAATTCCATCTTTAAAAGTAGGAAATGTTGAATTTAATACAGAGGAAATAATTAAGCAAATAAAATGTGCTAATAAAAAAGGGATTCAAATTGTAACAACTCCTGAATTAGCACTTACATCAGCAACAATTGGTGATTTACTATTCCAAGATATTATTCTAAATCAATCATTAAATGGATTAAATAAAATATTACACGATACCAAATCTTTAGATGTGGTAGCACTAATTGGTATGCCACTTGTAATTGATAATGATTTATATGATACTGCGGTTGTCATAAATAAAGGAATTATTTTAGGTGTTATTCCTAAATTAAATGCTAATAATCGCTATTTTAAAGTAAATAATATTGATAGAAAAATAACTTTATTAGGTCAGGAAACTTATTTTGGTAATAAAATATTGTTTATAGATTACCAGATTATCTTTGGAGTTGAATTTGGTGATGACTTGTTGAGTTTAAACCCACCAAGTAATAATTACACTTTAGGAGGTGCTAATATTGTTTTTAGCTTATCAAGTATTAACGAAATAGTTGGTAACTATGAATATATAAAGAATACTATTAAATTACAGTCTATAAAAACTAATACTGCATATGTATTTGCTAATAGTGGAACTTGCGAGTCAACAACTGACATGGTATATGCTGGACATTCGTTTATTGTAGAACGTGGCCATGTTTTAGAAGAAATTAAACCTTATAATTTTAACAGTTCAATGATATATGCAGATATTGATATTAATTTACTAAATAATAATCGTTATAGACAATTAAGAAAAGTGGATAAAGATTATAAATATATAGATATTACTATTAAAGATAAAAATATTGATTTATTAAGAAAATACAATCAGTATCCGTTTGTGCCGGTTAATGATTTAGATAAAAGATGTGCTGATATTTTTAATATGCAAGCAGCATCTTTAGCTAAACGCTTAGAACATATTAAGACTAACAAAACTGTAATTGGGATATCTGGTGGTTTAGATTCTACTTTAGCTTTTCTAGTCATTGTTAAATCATATAAAATGTTAAATATTGATAATAAGAATATAATTGCTATTACAATGCCAGGCTTTGGAACAACTGATAGAACCTATCAAAATGCTATAAACTTAGTTAATAAATATGGTGCAACCTTAAAAGAAATAAGTATAAAAGATGCTTGTTTAATCCATTTTAAAGATATTGAACAAGACCTTACTAAACATGATATTACATATGAAAATAGTCAAGCGAGGGAGCGTACACAAATTTTAATGGATGTTGCCAATAAAGAAGGTGCTTTAGTAGTTGGAACTGGCGATTTATCTGAACTTGCTTTAGGATGGTGTACTTATAATGGTGACCATATGAGTATGTATGCTGTTAATTGTGATATCCCCAAAACGTTAATTAGACCGTTGGTAAAATGGATTGCCCATAATGACTCTATGGCTAAAGAGACTATTTATGATATTTTAGATACGCCAATTAGTCCAGAATTATTACCACCTGATGAGCAAGGAAAAATGATACAAAAGACTGAAAGTAGTATTGGACCATATACTTTACATGATTTCTTTTTATATCATTTCTTAAGATATGGTATTTTACCAAGTAAATTATATTTTATTGCATGTCATACATTTAAAGATAGGTATACTAATGAAGAAATTAAACATTGGTTAGAAGTATTTATTAAGAGATTTATTAGTCAACAATTTAAAAGAAGCTGTATGCCGGATGGGCCAAAAATTGGAACTATTGGTTTATCACCAAGAGGAGATTTAATAATGCCGAGTGATGTTGATAGTAATATTTGGTTAAAAGATTTAGAAAATATCTAAATCTTTTTTTATTATGATATAATGGTAATGGAAAGAAGGTATGTATGAGTAAATATAAGCGAGTATTATTAAAACTTAGTGGTGAAGCCTTAGCAGGCACAAAAGGAATGGGAATTGACTTTGAAAAAGTATTAGATATATGTGCGGAGATTAAAGATGTAGTAGAAAAGACAAAAGTAGAGATTGCTATTGTAGTAGGTGGTGGAAACTTCTGGCGCGGACGTTCTAATCAACATATGGATAGATGTACATCCGATCATATTGGAATGTTAGGTACAACTATGAATGCTTTAGCAATCAATGATGCGTTTAAACAATTAGGTTTTGAATCACGTGTTCAAACAGGAATAGAGATGCGTCAAATTGCTGAATTATATATTAAAAACAGAGCTGATAGACATCTTCAAAAAGGAAGAGTAGTTATCTTTGGTTGTGGAACAGGCAGTCCATTTTTCTCAACTGATACAGCAGCCGCTTTAAGAGCAGCTGAAATAAATGCCGAAATTGTTTTAAAAGCTACTAATGTCGATGGTATTTATACAGCAGATCCAAAGAAGGATAAAGATGCAGTTAAAATTGATAATATTACTTATATAGATGTTCTTAATAAAAAATTAAATGTTATGGATTCAACAGCTACTTCATTATGTATGGATAATGATATTCCAATTTTAGTTTATAATATGAATGTTAAAGGTAATCTAAAGAAAATTATCGACGGTGAAAAAGTTGGAACTCTAGTTCACTAAAGGAATTAATTAAAAAATTAGTTCTTTTTTTGTTTTTGTTAAAAAGATATTGACAATTTAGTTACTTTTTAATATAATGTTAATAACAAGAACGAATTGTTCTAAAATTTTTAAATCTACATATTAACAAATTATTAAAAAGAGGTGATAAAATGAAATTAATTACTTTAGATAATTTTAAAGATGTTAGTCAAAAAGTTGATTTAGAATTACGAAAAATTAATAATAGCAATGAATCTTATTTAACGCATATTACAAATAGTCGGTTTGCAAACGGAGAGGGTAAAGTTAAATTAGAAAATAGTATACGTAGTGAAGACATTTATATTTTATGTGATGTTGGTAATTATAGTATTTCTTATCAAATGCACGGTAAAGAGCATATGATGTCACCTGATGAGCATTTTCAAGATATTAAAAGAGTAATTTCAGCTACTAGTGGACGTAGTGAAAATATAACTTTAATTATGCCTTTACTTTATCAATCTAGGCAACATAAACGTAAAGGTCATGAATCATTAGATTGTGCTTTAGCACTTCAAGAATTAGAAAATCTTGGAGTTGATAATATTATTACTTTTGATGCTCACGATCCAAATGTTAGTAATGCTATTCCTAATTTACCATTTGAGAATTTTTATCCAACTCATATTATTTTAGAGGAGTTTATTAAAAGAGAATGTATTGATAATTTATTAGTTGTTAGTCCAGATATGGGGGCTATGGAACGTTCAAGATATTATGCAGAAATGCTTGGCTGTGATGTTGGCGTTTTCTATAAAAGACGTGACTTAAGTAGAGTTGTGAATGGTAAAAATCCTATTGTAGAACATGTTTACATGGGGGTTGATGTTCGAGGTAAAAATATTATTGTGGTTGATGATATGATTGCTAGTGGTACTTCGATGCTTGAGGTTGCTTCCAAACTTAAGCTAATGGGAGCTGATAAAATTTATTTTATAGCAACATTTGCTCTTTTTACCGAGGGTATTGAAACTTTCAAAGATGCATATAAAAAAGGAATATTTACTAAATTATATTCAACTAATTTATCTTATGTTAATGCTGAAGTGAATAAAAGTAAATGGTATGTTGATGTTGATTGTTCTACGTTTATTGCTAAAATAATTAATGCTTTACATCATAAAGATAGTTTAGAGGAACTTCATAATGGAAAGTTAGAGATACTTGAAAAAATTAAGGAGGTGTCTAATTGAGAATCGGTATTTTTGGCGGTTGCTTTAATCCCCCGCATCAGATGCATACACAAATTGCGGAAGATTTGGTTAAAAAAAAGTATGTTGATAAAGTCATTTTTGTTCCAACGGGTAACTCTTATCAAAAAAAATCATTGGTTGCTTTTGAACATCGCATTAAAATGCTTAAACAAATATGTGGTGGAAAAGAATATTTAATGGTTTCTGATTATGAGTGTCGTGGTAATTTGGTATACACTTATCAAACTTTAAACTATTTTAAAAATCTTTATCCGGAAGATGAAATATGTTTTGTATGTGGAACAGATAATTTTAATGAATTAGATAGTTGGCGCGAATATCAATATATTTTAAAGCAATTTACGTTAATAGTTTTAAAAAGAGGAGGAGATGATATTAGTAAAATTAGTTTAAAATATCGAAGATATAATCCTAAAGTTATTGTGGCAGATATTGCGGAAAATTTTATATCTTCAACTTATATTAGAGAAAAAATCAAAAAGAATAAATTAGATGAGATTAGACAATATATTGATAGTAAAGTTATTGACTATATTGTACATAATCAGTTATATTAGGAGGTATACTTATGGAAAAAGTAAAAAATAAATTTGGGGAAGGTGATTTATATCAAATTAGTGATCTAGGTCAAAAAATTTATGCAACATCTTGTGCTTGTATGTCTGTTTGGTCAGATTTTCTATCATGGGCTAATGCTAATGAAAATAGGATGACCAAAGATATTAATGAAGCTGATAGTATTGTGGTATTAGGTTGTCAAGTAACAGATTTATCTATTCTAAATGATATAGAAGTAGCTTGGCGCTTACATAAAGAAACTGGTAAGGATGTTTATATGGGAGGGTGTTTAGCACAACGTATGGATATTGAATTACCTGAGTATATTAAAAGATTAGATGTTGTACGTGTGATTAATCAAGAAATAAATAATCGTACTTTAATTGATTATGAAGCTCCATTTTGGGTTAAAGATTATGAGGAAAGTGATGATGATTTAAGAGAAGGAAATTTATTTAGAAATTATTATCCTTTAAAAATAGGGGCTGGTTGTCACGGTAAATGTAAGTATTGCACGATTAAACATACAAGAGGTATAACTTATACTACAGTAGCACATAATCAAATTGAAGAGTTTTTACGTCATGATAATGTTGTGTTAATTTCTGATAGTCCAACTGTGGATCAAATAAAAGATTGGTGTAAGATTGCTTGTGACTATAAAAAAGAAATTTCTATACGAAACATTGAACCACAAACATTAGTTGCTTGTGAAAAAGAAGTATTAGAATTGGCGATGAAAGGTTATCTTCATATTTTACACTGTCCAGTACAAAGCTTTGATGATGAGGTTTTAAAAATTATGAATCGTAGTGTACCTATGACACATAAGGCTTTAGAAATTATGCGAAAAGTACGAAGTCTTGGAACTTTAATAGCAACTAATATTATTATTGATTACACATATGATGGTCAAAATTATCCTAATTATGAGCGAGAACTTTTAAAACGAGATTTTGATTATTACTCATGGAATCCATATTTTGATGGTCATTGGGATATAGATAAAGCTAAACAAAGATTTAAAAAATATATTGGATAGGAGAGATAAAATGAAAGAAATTGTTAAAACTTTATTGAAAAATCATGAAACTATTTCCACAATGGAGTCTTGTACTGGTGGTGGTGTCGTGAATGCGATTACGAATGTCGTAGGTGCTAGTGAAGTTTTACTTTTCAGTGCAGTTACCTATTCTAATAAATACAAAATAAAAATGGGTGTATCTAAAGAAACAATTAATAAATACACTGTTTACAGTCTTGAAGTTGCTAAAGAAATGAGTTACAATATTGCACAATTTACCAATTCAACTTATGGTATTGGCGTTACAGGTAAAATTAATAATGAAGATAAACAAAATCTTAAAGGAGATATAAACACTGTTTACGTAAGCATTTATAATACTAAAGATTGTAAATATTATCTTTATAAAATTAAAGTAACGGGAAAAACAAGAGAGGAAAATAAACAAATTTTAATTACATTCATTATAGATAAATTAAAAATAATTATTAATTAAGCAGGTGATGTTATGAAAATAGAATTATATAATATTGTTGATGAATTTTTAGTTAAATATACTGGTGGAACAGCTTTTTATGATGCGTTAGATGAAGAAATTCGTATTAATGATGCATGGTTACATGCGATGATTCAAAAAGTTCTTATGAATGAAGATTTTGATGCCTTTGTGGTTAGTGGTAAATTTGGTCGTCGTTTTAATGATTTTTATTTTCATAACTATGAACCAACTAAAGAAGTTTTGTTAGCTAACGGTGCTTTGCGTAAAGGAAATGATATTGGAATTGAACCACATGATTTAAAAGGAAAAAGATATATTTTTTTAGATGACAGTTTTTGGAGTGGCAAAACTAGAAATTGTATTCAAGAATTTTTAGAAGAAAATAATGGAATTTTACTTAAAAGTTATGTTTTTTACGATGGTAATAAAGAATCTAAAAATGTTGAAAGTTTTTACCGCTATTATGAATTTCATTGATGTATTAAAAGAACTATGTTATAATTAAAATGTAAAAAAGAGGTGGCTTATGTATAAGACGGAAGAAGAATTTTTAAAAGCTTATAATCCTGATGATTATGAAAAGTTATCGCTTACGACAGATATTTTAATTTGCAGTGTATCTAGTGAAGAAGAAGAAAATTATCGCAAATTAAGTAAAAAATATTTTAGTATTCTACTAGTAAAACGCGATAACTACCCATTTAAAGACAAGTGGTGTCTACCAGGCGGTTTTGTTGGCATTGATGAGGAATTAGAAGATGCTCCTAAACGTATTTTAGCAGCTGAAACTAATTTACATGATATTTATTTAGAGCAGTTATATACTTATGGAGGAGTCAATCGTGATCCACGTATGCGAGTTATTAGTACTTCTTATATTGCTTTAGTTGATAAAAATCGCTTGAAAGATAAATTAGCTGATAATGCTTCTTGGTTTAATGCAACAGTATTAGAAGATGAAAATGAAATTCATATTACATTAGATAACGGTAAGGAAATTATTCCTTTAGTTATTAAAAAAACTTTGAAGGATCAAACAACTGACCGTTATAAATATACAGTTGTGAAAAATGATGATTTAGCATTTGATCATGCTTTAGTAATTGCTACTGGTATTTCTCGATTAAAAAATAAAGTAGGGTATACCGATATTGTTTTTAATATGATGCCAGAATATTTTACTTTAGGCGAATTGCAACAAGTGTATGAAGTTATTTTAGGTAAAAAATTATTAGATCCAGCTTTTAGAAGAATAATTGCCAATAAAGTAGAAAAGACGAAAAAGGTTAGAAATACGGGTGGGCATAGACCTTCATATCTGTTTAAATATAAAAATAAATAATTATGAAAAGATTAATAAATAAAGTAAAAATATTTGTAAATAAAAATGAAGATTCTCTTATTTTAAAAGGTAAAATTATTGAATTATTAAAAAAATATTGTTTTGAAGTCGTTGAAGAAGATTATGACCTAGGTATTGCGATTGGCGGTGATGGTTCATTTTTAAGGATGCTTAAGCAAACTAATTTCAATAATAAAGTTTATTATGTGGGGATAAATAGCGGAACATTAGGCTTTTTACAAGAAATAAAACCTCAAGATGTAGAACTATTTATTGCTCGGATAAACAATAACGATTTTAAATTAGAAGAGATAAGTATTCAAGAAACGATTGTAAAAACTAAAAAAAGTCAGAAGATATTTTTTTCCTTAAATGAAATTGTCATTCGTGATAAAGACTTAAATACGGTTCACTTAAAAATAAGCATTGACAATAACTCATTAGAAATGTTTGTTGGTGATGGAATTTTAGTTTCAACATCCATTGGTTCAACGGCTTATAATTTAAGTTTCGGTGGGAGTATTGTTTATGGGAGTCTACATACTTTACAAATAACTCCAATAGCGCCTTTAAATAGTAAAGTTTATCGCTCACTACTAAATTCTGTAATTATTCCAGAAAATAAAGTGATAAGTATTATTCCAATCAAAGGTAATAACTTAATAATTAGTGTTGACGGTACTAATCAAATTCTTAAATCAGTTATTGAAATAGTTACTAAAGTAGGAGATAAAAAAATAATTTGCTTGCGCATGAATGAATATAATTACTCAAATATTATTCATGAGAAATTTTTAAAATAAGAAAGTATATTTAATTATACTTTTTTATTTATGTCTATAAACTGTCCTTTTAATGTAAACTTATTTTCTCACTAGATAAAATTAAGATAATGTATGTTATAATGACAAAGAGGTAGATTATATGCTAACATTAGAGAAACAAAATTATGCTTATAATGCTTATGTAGAAACATTAAAATATTTAAAAAAACCAAAATCATTATTACATCCTGAATTTTCCAGCAATAGTGCGATGTATGTAAGTACCACAGAAAATTTTGCTGATTATATTAAAAAAATAAAAGTTGAAGGAAAAAGTGTTCTAACTGTAACTGGTTCTGGCGATCAACTTATTAATTTAGCTTTGCTAGGAGCTAAAAGGGTCGATAACTTTGATATTAATCAGAATGCTTATTTTATTACCCAATTAAAATTAGCAGCTTTGCAAGCTCTAAGTTATGAAGAATTTATTAAATTCTTTTGTGTTGCTGATGATTTGCGGATTAATTATATGGGAATAGTTGCCATGCAAAATAAAGTTGGACATAATCCCGAAGCTTTTGATTTTAAAACATATTTAAAAATTAAGCCATATTTAAGTGAAGATGCAGCTTTCTATTGGAACTTATTGTATGAAGAATATCAATATAATGGGTGTGAATTAGCTAATTCAAGTCTTTTTTATAGTGCTACAAAAAAGGCAATGGTTCAAAATAATGCATATCTTAAAAATGGAAAAGAATACAATAAGGCTAGGGAATCACTTCCTAATGTAGAAGTTCATTTTATGGAGCATGATATACTAAATATTCATACTTTACCATATAGTTACGATGTAATTTTATTATCAAATATATATGAATATTTAGTTGATCAATGGGCAGATATAACTGATCATAAAGATTTTGTTGCTTACATCCAGGATCAAGTTTCTAAACGATTAAATGAGCATGGAGTTATTGCTGTAGCATATCAATATAATTATCGTCATAAAGCATTTTATGATCTTAATTTAATTTCTAAAATACTTGGAAAAGGATATGTTGTAGTTAAAATAGACGACTTTAATAATATGAAAAGAATTGTTGTGCCAACGACAGTTAAAGAATATCGCGAAGATGGTGGCAAAGATTGTGTTTATTTATATGAAAAAGAAAAAGTTAAATAATTTTTTCTTTTTTTGTTGACAAGTGTATATGTTTACACTTATAATATAAATGTAGGTGATGCTAAGATGGAAGTAAATAATCCACGATATCAAAATCAAGGTATTCATGTTGTTAGTGCAATTTTCACAGTAGATAAAGGAATAACTAAGGTTTTAATTATTAAAAGGAAAAATGAGCCATTTAAAGGTGAATGGTCTTTAGTAAGTGGTGCTTTATATAATGATGAAGAAGTTATGACAGGAATGCAAAGAGAAATAAAAGAGAAGGCAGGCATTGAAAATATTCATTTAGAATTATTTGATATATTTAGTAATCCTAAGCGTTCACCACTTATGCGCATGGTAGCTATTTGTTATTTAGGAATAGTTGATAAAGACAAATATAAAATATTAAAAGACACTTTAAAGACTTCAGATGCTGATTGGCACCCAATTGAACAAATACCTAAACTTGCCTATGATCATAATGAAATTCTAAATAAGGCTATCGATAAGTTAAAAGAAAGAATTAAAGAAAGTGATTTATTGTCACATTTATATCCAACAGGTTTTACGATGCCGGAAATTCAAAAAGTTTATGAAAGTATTTTAAATATAGAATTTGATCGTCGAAACTTTAGAAAAAAAATATTAAGTACTGGTTTAATTACAGAAACAAATCGTATGGAAAAATTTGATGGAAATAAACCAGCAAAAATATATGTATTTAAAGATTCGCAAGATGTAAAGAATGTCTTTTAATACATTTTTTTACGATTACTAAAGTGTAATAATATACACATAGAGGAGGAATATGATCTATTTTTTAAGACATGGTTTAGATGATGAAACATATATAGGGGGATGGAGTGATGTGGATTTAACCAAAGTGGGAATAGAGCAAGTAAGAGAAATATGTCATGTTTTAGAACGCTTACCAATTAAGAAAATAATATCCAGTGATATTAAGAGAGCACGTACGACCGCTCAAATAGTTAGTGAATATTTGAATATTCCGGTTGAATATTCAAGTGATTATCGTGAACTTAATAAAGGCGATTTAACTGGGTTAGATAAAGATGTTGCTTTGACGCTTTATCCAGATTACATTGACAATGTCGGTGTTGATACAAGATATCCTAATGGAGAATCACTCATTGATTTATATAAGCGAATTAGCGAATTGATTTCAATAATAGATACGTATGATGAAGTATTGATTGTCACACATCGTGGTGTTATTAACATGGTATATTTTTTGATGAATAATCGTTTACCAGATAACAATAAGAAGCAATTTGGTGTTACTCATGCTTCAGTTCATGAATATGATAATAAAAATAAAGTTATAAGAAAGGTGGATAAATAATGGGAAAATTAATTGGAAAAATAGTTCTTACAGGTGGACCTTGCGCTGGTAAAACAACAGCGTTAGCGCGTATTGAACAAAATTTAAGTGATCGAGGGTATCATGTGTTTGTGGTTGGTGAAAGTGCAACAGAACTTATCAAAGGTGGTATTAGACCATTTGGAGTTAATCCTTTTGATTTAGTTTTATTTCAAAAATTAATTTTAAAATATCAATATGAAAAAGAGAAAATTTATGAAGAAGCAATCCAAATGTTACCAGATGATGAAGAGGGTGTCATTTTGTTTGACCGTGGCCTAATGGATAATAAGGCTTATATTCCTAGTGATGTATTTCATCAATTAGTATTAGAAAATGGAATGGAAGAATTAGACCTTTTAGATAGTTATGATATGATTTTGCATTTAGTGACAGCAGCTGACGGTTGTCCAGAATATTATACTTTAGAAAACAACCAAGCACGGACAGAGACTGTTGACGAAGCAATTGCCTTAGATAAAAAAACACAAGCAGCTTGGTTAGGTCATAGTAGATTAGTTATAGTTGATAATTCAACTGATTTTGAAAGTAAAATTAATCGGGTTTTAGAAAATATTTATCAATTGTTACATCCATCTTATAGCATTCGTTATCAAAAGAAATTCTTAATTGATTTGAATAATGAAGTTTATCAATTTTTAAAAGATATTAAAGCTAATGTCATTGACATTGAGCAAACTTATTTACAAAGTGAACAGGAGGGCTATGAACGTCGTTTGCGAAAGAGAACACTAAATGAGGAAAGCACTTATTATTTTAATGTTCAAAAAAAAGGTGGTCAAGGTTTAAGTAAAATTGTAACTGATAAAAAATTAACAGAAAAAGAATATTTAAGATTGCTAGATTATCCAATTGCTGGAGTTATTACAAAGAAAAGATATACTTTTATTTACAAAAAGCAGTATTTTAAACTAGATATTATTAATGATGAATTAGCTTTATTAGAAGTTAATCCAATAAGTTCTAAAAGTCAAATTATTTTACCAGCAGAGTTAAATATTATTCGCGAAGTAACGGAAGAACGTGATTATGATAATTCTATTTTAGCGAGTCAACATCATTATGAAAAAATAAAAAAATAGAAAAATAAAAGAAGCTTTGCTTCTTTTTGTTTATAAGTTAACTTTTTATTTGTTTAATACATCTTTATAAAAGTCATAATTAACATAATTATCATAGTGTAAAAAAGTAAAAGAACTTTCTCATAGACATCAGGGTTAATTAGCTACTCCTGTAGCATCAAAATCTAATAAAATTGGCTTATTATTTTCCATAAAATATTTAATAATTTATAATCATTGTGGCTGATACACAAATTCTTTTTTTAGTTTTTATATTTAATTTATAAATTTTAGTTTAAGTGTAAGCTAATCGTTTAATGTTTTCAATTTTTAATTTTCAATAATTTATTTTTTTTGATAATAGTAGTTATAGATAAGAAAATAATTTTTATTAAACAACATAAAATATTAGTTATTATATGTTTTTTGAATAATAATATTTAATTCTTTATCTAATAGCATCTTTAGAATATTCTTTAATAACATAAGTATTTTTATCAGTTGTAACTTTATAAACATTATTTTGACTACTTGTTAAAGTTTTTATTTTGATAATTTTGTCTAGTTTGCATTTATTTGCTATTTTTTCTATATTAATCATCTTTATTATATCATAAAATATTTGAAAAATTTTTTCACAAATCAACTAATTAAGTTTTGAATGTAACTATAGTATTGCTGTTAGCATACACTGTAAAGAAATATAATGGAGGTTTTATGTATCACGGTAATAAAAAAGAGTGTGGTGTGAACTTTTGTGCTCCATTTATGGGATTTTTCCCTCTTCCAAGTCCAACAGGTCCAACAGGTGCAACTGGAAGTGTTGAAGCTAATCCATATAATTTATATGTTCAATCATCAGCTCAATCTGGTGGTGATGGAAGTCAAAATGATCCTTTTCAAACAATTGTTGAAGCGTTAGCAGTTGCTAAACCTAATAGTACGATAAATGTTTTACCTGGAATATGCCAAATTAGTAATCAAATAAATTTAAATATATCTGGATTAACCTTAAAAGGTTATGCTGGAACAAAGATTTTATTGCAAAATTCAATTATACCATTTTTGGTTAGTGCTGATAATGTTACAATTAAAGGGTTTGATATGACTAGTGATAATCCATATCCAGTTGAGTTTATTCAAATTGGTGGGGATAATGATCAAATTTTAGATAATCAAATTTATGGACCAGAACAACAAGGAGATTCTTCAACTTGGGTAGTAAATAGGGGCTTTGTTACACAAGTTGGAGCAACTAATTTGTTAGCAAGAAATAATATTTTTTATTCATTGAGACAACCGGCTTATTTAAATCCCAATTCTACAGGCATAATAATGGATAATGTCGTCTTCAATACTAGAGGATATGTTGTCGATCAAGCGGTGTTCTTATTTTCTAGAAATTCTTGGGGAATACCTCAAAATGCGGTAGATATTGCTCTTTTATCTGGAACAAAAACAGGCGCGCCATATGATCCTCTTTCGTCTTTAGAAGCTAGCAACAGTAGAGCTACTATAAGTGATTAGCGATGAGATTATTAAGGATAACAGTATAACCACTAAGTTTCATTGGTGGTTTTTATTATATATATATGATATAATTATTACGTAATTATTGGAGGTATATATGGAAAAAATAATTTTAGTAGATGGAAACAATTTATTGTTTAGAAGTTATTATGCAACGGCTTATAATGGTAATTTTATGAAAAATAGTAAGGGATTCCCTACAAATGCTTTATTTGGATTTACTAATATGATGAATAAAATTATTGATGAAGAAAAGCCAACTAGAATTTTAGTTGCCTTCGATAAGGGTAAAACATTTAGACACGATAAATACGACTTTTATAAAGGTGGTAGAATTGAAACACCAGATGAATTAAAACTACAATTTCCAATTGCTAAAGAAATGTTAGGATATATGGGAATTAAATATTATGAAATAGATAATTACGAAGCAGATGATATTATTGGAACATTTGCTAAATTTTGTGACGAAGATAGTAATTATATTGGAACAATTATTAGTAGTGATAAAGATTTATTACAGTTGTTATCTGATCAAGTAGATATAAAGTTATTAAAACAAAAAGATTACATTAGATATAATCCGGAATCATTTAAAGCTGATTATGGAATTGAACCAATTAGAATGGTTGATCTAAAAGCTTTAATGGGTGATCCTTCAGATAATATTCCAGGAGTTAAAGGGGTAGGTGAAAAGACTGCTTTAAAATTACTTCAAGAGTATGAAACTTTAGATGGTATTTATAATCATATAGATTCTATTAAAGGAGCTTTAAAAGAAAAATTAATCAATAATAAAGATTCAGCTTATATGAGTTATGAAATAGCTACTATATGTCGTGATACTCCGATTGATATAAATTTGGATGATATTATTTATCGTGGACCAGATTATGAAGCATTAAATAAATTATATGAAAGTTTGGATTTTTTTTCTTTTTTAAAGAAGGTCAAAGTAAGTAAAGAAACTAAAAAGGAAGACTATACTATCTTAAGTGATGCTAGTATTTTAAATGAAGTTAAGGAGTGTTCAATATTTTTAGAGTGTGATAACACATATTATCATAATACTAATATAATAGGTATGGGAGTAAGTTGTGATAAAGGATTGTTTTATTTACCATATGAGGTTTTAAAATCTAATCCAATTTTTTTACTTAAAGCTAAGAAAAATACTTATGATGCAAAAAAGACAATTAATTCTTTAAAATGGCATAATATTTATATTGATAATATCGTATATGATACAATGATTGCAGCTTATTTATTAGAATATAATTTAAAAGAGGATATTGCTTATTTAGCTAATGAATTTGGTTATGATATTCCATTTAGGGAAAATTTGTATCCAAAAAAAGAAGAATTGAGTCTTGATAATATCGCTAGTGCCAGTACTTTAAAGGCTAAGTTTATTGAGTCTACTAAAGAAGAATTAATTAGTAAATTAAAAGCAGACGAATTATATGACTTATTTATTAATATAGAGATGCCATTGTCTAGTGTTTTAGCTGATATGGAATATGATGGTATAAATGTCGATAAGAAAAAACTAAAAGAAATGGGCGAAGAAATTAAAATAAAAATTGAATTGACTAGTAAAGATATTTATAATTATGCTGGTGTTGAATTCAACATTTCTTCACCAATTCAATTAGGTGATATCTTATTTGAAAAATTAGGTTTACCTCATGGCAAAAAAGGAAAGAATGGATATTCTACTGCTGTTGATGTTTTAGAAAAACTAAAAGGTAAACATCCAATAATTGAATTAATTTTAGAGTATCGAATGTTGACTAAACTTTATAGTACATATATTGAGGGATTAATAGATTCAATTAATGATGATGGTAAAATTCATACGATTTATACGCAAACTTTAACACGTACAGGAAGATTGTCTTCTATTGAACCAAATTTACAAAATATTCCAATTCGTCATGAATATGGTCGTTTGATTAGAAAAGCTTTTGTTCCAAGTAAGAATTCTGTAATTGTAAGTAGTGATTATTCACAAATTGAATTACGATTATTGTCACATATAGCTAATATAGAGTCTTTAATAGAAGCATTTAAAAGTGGTATTGATATTCATACCAAGACCGCTAGTGATATTTTTGGGGTTGAACCACAAGAAGTAACTAAGGATATGCGAAGAAATGCGAAAGCTGTTAACTTTGGAATAATTTATGGTATCAGTGGATATGGTTTATCCGAACAAATTGGAGTATCGCCTAAAGAAGCTACTCAATTTATTGAAAATTATTTAAATACATATCCTGGTGTTAAAAATTACATGGATGAAACAATAAAAAAAGCTCATAATGATGGTTATGTACGTACTTTATTTAATCGAAAACGGACAATTCCAGAATTAACTAATAAAAATTATATGATCAGAAGTGGTGGTGAGCGTATTGCTCTTAATACGCCAATTCAAGGAACTAGTGCTGATATAATAAAAAAAGCAATGATTGAAATTGCAAATGAATTAAAAAAGAAAAACATGGGTGCAAAGATGATTGTTCAAGTCCATGATGAATTAGTGTTTGACTGTCCAAAAGATGAATTAGACGAGTTAATAAAATTAATTCGTGATATAATGGAAAATACATACCAATTAAAAGTTCCATTAGGAGTAGAAATAGAATATGGTGACGATTGGTATCAAGCTAAGTAAGGTGATAATA
This sequence comes from uncultured Bacilli bacterium, assembly GCA_944350495.1. Classification (GTDB taxonomy): domain Bacteria; phylum Bacillota_I; class Bacilli_A; order RF39; family UBA660; genus UBA5578. The sequence continues at coordinate 46,463 of CALVOZ010000001.1, read as the reverse complement.
TGAAAATAAAAGATTGGCAAATAGCGGCATTTAATGAGAAATTAAAAAAAACACAAATATTACCAATGTTCTTTTTGAGAAGATTTTTAAATGCTATGTTTGATCAAAACGGTTTTTTACGATGCGATAATATTCAACCTTTATTAGTATTTGAAGATGAGAAAAATATATGCCACTATCTTCCTATTAAAAGGATTGTTTCAGGATATGTCCAAACAACTGATTTAAAATTATATTGTTTACCGGGTTTAGAAAGATATACTAAAAAATTTAAATTTTCCGATGGTAAGTTAGTAATTAGTCATTCTACTCCGTATGAACAACAAAAAATTCAAGTTTTTTCGGTAACAGGAAGAACGCATATAGTTAATGAAGATTCTTACTTGGGAATATCTCATCCTAATAACCCTAATCTTAAATTATTAGTAGTTGCTGATGGAATGGGTGGTCATGATTTTGGAAATTTAGCATCTAAATTTCTTGTTAATCAATTAAAAAATTGGTTTTTAAATGAAAAAATTGCTAATCTAAATAACACTAAATTTGTCTATGAAAATTTATCTACAATTATTAGACATATTAATGATGTAATGCATCGTGAATTTGCTATTAAAAGGGGTCTTAATAGTGGTTCTACTTTAGCTTTAGCGCTTATTAATAGTACGGATACAATTATTGCTAATGTTGGTGATTCACGGATTGGTGCTTTGATGGATGGAAATTTAAATATAATTAGTATTGATGATTCACCACTTGTAACTAATACTCGTCCGCCAACACCAATGGAACAGGATATGATACGAGTTATGCCTGGAAATAATTTTATTACACAATATATGGGTAATATTAGTGTTAGACCTCATCTTAATGTTATTAAGAATTCTAATTATACAGATATATTTTTATTTAGTGATGGCATAACAGATTGTGTTAATTATAATACGTTAAATCAAATTGCTCGCAATGTTGATAAAGTAACTTTATTCAAGTTTATAACAGCAGCTTCATATGGTCAGGATGATGAAGGAGCGAAAGCCAAAGCCTCAGATGATGAAACTGTTGTACATTATTCAAAAAGATAGGAAATGAGAAAATGAATTATGTAACAAAAACAATGATTATTAGTGTTATCACTAATATCTTTTTAGCTGTAACTAAAATATTAGTAGGATTAGTAGCTAAGTCCAGCGCCTTAATAGCTGATGGGATTCACTCTTTCAGTGACTTATCAACTGATTTCTTTGCCATTTTAGGTAATTATTTAGCACGAAAACCAGCTGATAAAGAACATCCTTTTGGACATGGCAAAATAGAATACTTGACAAGTATTATTATTGGAACCATTGTTTTTTTTGTTGGTATTGGTGTAATTGTTAAAGCATTTAATAATGAAATAGTAATACCTAGCAAAGTAGTTATAATTGTCTCACTAATGACAATTGTCATTAAATATTTATTATCAAGTTTTATTATTAAAAGAGGCAGGGATAATCAAAATAATATTTTGATAGCCAGTGGTGAAGAAAGTAGAACCGATGTTATTAGTTCTTTCTTTGTCCTTTTTGCTTCTATTTTAATTCAATTTAGTGATAAAGTTGAAATTTTAAAATATTCTGATATCATTGCTTCAATAATTATCGGTTTATTCATAGTCTTTACAGGCTTTAATGTCGTTAAAGAAAATATTAGTGTAATCTTAGGTAAACAAGAAAATAACAAAGAATATTTAGCCAGTTTGAAAAAGATTATATTAGATAATGACGATGTTTTTTCTATTCGTTCGATGATAATTTTAAAGTTTGGACATATAGTAACTTTAGATTTAATAATAATTATGAATGGAGACATTACTTTAAGAGACGCTCATAAGATAGTAGATGATATTGAAGATAATATTAAAAAATTTGATGAACGAGTTGAACATATCAATATTCATATGGAACCTAATCAACAGTTGACAAATAAGAAAAAAAAGGTTAAAATACAATCAATAAATCAATGACGAAGACTAGTAACAAATATTAATATTGTGTATAGAGAACTTGTGGTTGGTGCAAACAAGGACAATATATTTGCGAATCTACTTCTAAGTGAAATGCAAACATTTCCGGTGAAAGCCGTTATCATAATTAAGACTAAAAGAGGATGGTACCGCACTATTGTGCTCCTTGTTTTAGTCTTTTTTTATTAGTTTAATAAATCAATAAAATTCAGTAATAGTGTTGAAGAGTATATTGGATATGATATAATAAAAAAAATATGATATTAGAATAAATGATTGTTGAAATTTAAATAGGAGAGATATTATGTTAAAAAATTATTTTGATGAAAATAAGTATCAAGCAATAAAAGATAGTGATAATTTATTATTTAAAGCCTTAGAAATTGCTACTACTTTATTTGAAAATGATGTAGATAAAGGAGGTTTGCCTTATATGCTTCATCTAGCATATGTATATAAGCATGTTTCAACATATGAAGAGAAAGTTATTGCCTTATTACATGATACAATTGAAGATAAAGATGTCTCGAGTATTGATTTATTAGAGATAGGTTTTCCTAAAAAAATAGTTGATGATGTTTTAGTACTTACAAGAGTAAAACCTACATCGTATGAAGATTACATTGCTACTATTTTAAATAATGCATCGCGCGAGGCTCTTAATGTAAAAGCTGCTGATTTAGAAAATAACATAGATTTAACAAGAATTAAAAAACCAACTGTTAAAGATTATCAAAGAGTGGAGAAAAGATACATTCCAACACGTGAGAAGATTTTAAATAGATTAAAGGAGATGGATTAATGATAGATATAAAATTAATTAGGGAAAATAGAGATTTAGTTAAAGAAAATATAAAGAAAAAATTTCAAGATCATAAATTATTAACTGTTGATGAAATTTATGAATTGGATATTAAATATCGTGAAACAAAACAAGAAGGAGATAATTTAAGAGCTGAGAAAAATGCTAAAAGTGCTTTAATTGGAAACTTGATGCGTGAAGGTAAAAAAGATGAGGCAAATACAGTTAAAGAAGAAATTGCAAATTATGGTAAAAGAATTGAAGAGTTAAGTGCTTTAGAAGAGGATTTAGCTCTGGATATTAAGAAAAAAATGATGACAATTCCAAACATTATTGATGATAGTGTACCAATTGGCAAAGATGATTCTGAAAATGTTGAGAATGAAAAATTTGGTGAGCCAGTAGTGCCTGACTTTGAAATTCCATATCATGCTGATATTATGGAAGCATTAAATGGTATTGATAAAGATGCTTCAGGACGAACTAGTGGTAATGGGTTCTACTATTTAATGGGAGATATTGCTCGTATTCATTCAGCAATGTTAAGCTACGCTCGAGATTTCATGATTGACCGTGGATTTACTTATTGTATTCCACCATTTATGATTAGAAGTGATGTAGTTACTGGTGTTATGAGTTTTGAAGAGATGGATGCTATGATGTATAAAATTGAAGGTGAAGATTTATTCTTAATTGGTACTTCTGAACATTCAATGATTGGTAAATTTAAAGATCAAGTATTAAAGAAAGAAAATTTACCATATACATTAACAAGTTATTCTCCTTGTTTTAGAAAAGAAGTAGGTGCTCACGGTATTGAGGAACGTGGTGTATATCGTGTTCATCAATTTGAAAAACAAGAAATGGTAGTTATTTGTGAGCCTGAGGATTCTATGGACTGGTATAATAAAATGTGGAGATATACTGTTGATTTTTTTAGAAGTCTAGATATTCCAGTTAGAACATTAGAGTGTTGCAGCGGCGATTTAGCTGATTTAAAAGTTAAATCTTGTGATGTTGAAGCTTGGAGCCCACGTCAACAAAAATATTTTGAAGTTGGAAGTTGTTCTACTTTAGGGGATGCTCAAGCTAGACGTTTAGGAATTAGAGCAAAAGGAGAAAATGGTACTTATTATTTACATACATTAAATAATACGGTATTAGCAACGCCAAGAGGATTAATTGCCTTTTTAGAAAACAATATTAATGCCGATGGAAGCATTAACATTCCCGTAGCTTTAAGGCCATATATGGGTGGTAAAGAAAAAATAGAAAAGAAAGGAAAATAATCCTTTCTTTTTTTAGAATAAAAAAACGACTTAAAGTCGTTTATTGATAAGATGGTGTCTCAGAAGAGATTCGAACTCCTGACACTCGCCTTAGAAGGGCGATGCTCTATCCAGCTGAGCTACTGAGACATACCCGTTCCAAAGGAACAAGTACATTATACAATAAAAAAAATTATTATTCAAGGGATTTTAACGTTGTTTTTGTAATTTTTTCATCATTTACCATAAAAACGACCTCTTTTACATGATAATTATCATAAATTGACAGTGATAAAGTATATAAAACTTCTTCTAATATTTCATTTTCATCCATATCCGAAAATATGTCATCACTAAAATTTAAAGTACAAATTTCTGAATCTACCTCAAAATTAATTAAATCAATATTACTATTTAAAAAACTCATTAAATTATTATCTATAATTGTACTACTAAGAGAGTCGATGATTATTTCAATTTTATCACGTTGGTCATTACTGACAGTTGTAATAGGGGTATAGTAGTAGTTATCATTAAATTTACTAATATAGTAAGTGGTTGTCTTAGTTAAGTCTTTAGTACTATTGATATTGTATTTTTTATTGATGCCAATATCTCTAGATAGAGTGCTTGGAATATTTATTTTATTAAGTGGTAAAGTAGTAAGAATTTCTCCGTCAATATACAAAATAACATATTTTATATCTTCAATGCTAGTTAAAGTATACACCAAAGCTTCTAAAGTTTTTTCCTCTAAAGATTTATCGGTATCTAAATAGTCTTTTGATAAATCTAATTTAATTAAATTATTATCAATTTTTAAAGAATTAATTTTGGTATTACTATTAATTAAAGATTTAAATCCATTAGGAATTATATCTTGTTTTGAACTGTTTTGAATCAATGCTTCAATTAAATAACGAGCAATATCTTCTTTCGTATTGCAGTCAATCATTATCTCTGTTCTACTAACATAATTATTGCTATCTAATAAATAAATAGTATGGGTTTTAATGTTTTTATTTACGTAACTTATTTCATATTTTATTTCTTTGTCTTCTTTTTTATTATTAGGTATAAAACATAATAACAAGGCAATTGATAATACTAGACAAGATATAATTATTTTTTTTATAGATATATTTTTAAGCACCTAATTCACCTCATTAAATAATATGAAAAAAATGCATATAAATGCATTTTATAAAGATATTTCACCAAGTCTTATTAACTCAACAACAGCAGCAGCTCGACCTTTAATACCAATTTTTTGAATTACATTTGAAATATGGTTTCGGACTGTTTTTTCACTAATATTTAGTTTTTGAGCTATTTCTTTTGTTGTATTATTTAAAATTAATAGATCAAATACTTCTTTTTCACGATTAGTTAATATTCTTTTATTCATAACCCTCACTTCCTATAGGGATGGCTCATATTCATATTATCTTATGTAATTCAAACATTTTTGTGTATTAAAAAAATAACTAAAAAGTTATTTTTGAAATTTAACTGTAACATTTTTAGAGGTATCAAAGTTAGATTGAACTAAACGCATTAGTTGATTAGCAAGTGTTACATCATGTGAATTACTAGTGGCTATAACTTCAATATTATTGCCATTAATTTTAACAAATGATTTTAGATTATGTTCTTCTTTTATTTTGTTCTCTAAAATTTCTTCAGTACTGCGATTGTTGTTTAATTCTTTTATTTTTTCAAATGCTTCATTTTTTTCTTCAACTGTGCTTTCAGAATTACTTACAATTTTCTTTAATTCTTGTATTTCTTTATCCATTTCTTCATCAGCCTCAACCCTTAATGCGACCAAAATACTACTTTCTTCCATATTAACTACCGGAGTAGTATTTTCTTGTTCTGGTAAATTATTAGTTGATATGAGTAACTCTGGTGGCATTGTTATGTAGTATACGCTTAGTACTAATATTAAACTAAATAGTGTTAAAAACCATACGCCTTTTTTATTAATCATAATATCCTCCTAGTTTCACTAAATTATATAAAAAATAATTAATTTTATGCCAAATTATTCTAATTTATATAGAAATATGTTAAAATGAAGAAGTAAGAGAGGATGATATAATGTCTAAAATAAAAAATGTAATAGGAAGAGAAATTTTAGATTCTAGAGGTAATCCTACTGTTGAAGTAGACGTTATTCTGGAATGTGGAATTATGGGACGTGCAGCTGTACCAAGTGGAGCTTCTACTGGCGAAAGAGAAGCCTTAGAAATGCGTGATGGTGGAACTCGTTACATGGGTAAAGGCGTTCAAAACGCTGTCAATAATGTAAATGGTGAATTACGTGATTTAGTAATTGGTATGGATGCTTTAAATCAAAAAGAATTAGATTATGCTATGATTAAGTTAGATGGTACTGAAACTAAATCAAGATTAGGAGCAAATGCTATTTTAGGTATTTCTATGGCTGCAATGAAGGCAGCTGCTCAATATAAAGGATTACCACTTTATAGATATATTGGTGATGGCACTATTTTACCAAAACCAATGATGAATATTATAAACGGTGGAGCTCATGCTGATAATAGTTTGGACTTCCAAGAATTTATGATTATACCTCAAGCTGACACAATTAAAGAAAGAGTTAGAATTGGGGCAGAAGTATTCCATAACTTAAAGAAAGTATTAAATGAAAAAGGATATGCTACAGGCGTAGGTGATGAAGGTGGATTTGCTCCAGACTTAAAGAGTAACGCTGAAGGATTTGATTTAATTATTGAAGCAATCAAAAGAGCAAATTATGTACCAGGTAAAGATGTATGTTTAGGTATTGATGTAGCAGCATCAGAATTTTATAAAGATGGAAAGTATGTTTTAGCAGGCGAAGGAAAATCATTTACTACTGAAGAATTAGTTAATTTCTATGAAGAATTAGTTAATAAATATCCAATTATTTCTATTGAAGATCCAGTAGATGAAAACGATTGGGATGGATTTAGATTAATCACTGAAAAAATAGGTGATAGAATTCAATTAGTTGGTGATGATTTATTTGTAACTAATAAGAAATGTTTACAAATGGGTATTGATAATCATGCAGGTAATGCCATTTTATTAAAAGTTAATCAAATTGGTACAATTACTGAAACATTAGAAACTATTGAATTAGCACGTAGTAATGGATATGCAACAGTTATCTCACATCGTAGTGGCGAAACTGAAGATACAACAATTGCCGATTTAGCAGTTGGCTTAAATTTAGGACAAATTAAAACTGGTTCTTTATCAAGAACTGATAGAGTTTGTAAATATAATCAATTGATTAGAATTGAGGAAGAATTAAGTAGATAGGAGGTTTTCTATGCACGATAATATCGGTACGGCAAAAGACCCACATATGAAGAACCCAATGCCTAAATATATCTTAATTGTTATCTTAATTGCACTTATAGCGATTTTTGTTGTTCCTAAAGTTATAGAAATTGCTAATGACAATTTAGATGATGTAGAAAACAGAGCTGATGAACATTAGCTCTTTTTTTGTTACAACTTACTTATTTTTTGATATAATGATATTAAGTATAGGTGATAAAAATGGGAAAAAGAAAAAAAAGAAAAAATAGTGAAGAAAAAAATCCTAATAATTTAGCGGAATTAAAAGGTTTTGGTTTGCTTTTAATTGCTATTATAGGTTGTTGTCCATTTGGACCTGTTGCAGATGTTATTAAAGGCTTCTCTGCTTTCTTAGTGGGTACTTGGTGGGCTGTTTTACTTGTGTTTATAGGCATATGCGGAATTTATATGATTATTAAAAGAGAAAAACCAAACTTTTTAGATGCTAAATTCTTTGGCTTATATATTATTCTTTTAGCAATATTAATTTTATCGCATACTAGTTATTTAAAAGTATTAGAAGATATTGATGTTAATAAATTTGATATTGTAGATGATACTTGGTTAGTGGTTGAAAGAACTGTTGAAAATGTTATGAGTTTTGTAAATAGTAATAATGGAGCACTTTTACCAGCTATGAAAAACTTAGGCGGTGGTATAGTAGGTGCTATATTTAGTGGAATCTTTGTTGCACTTTTAACATTAAATGGTACCTATGTTGTTTCTATTGCTCTAATTATATGTGGCTTTATTATGTTTACAGGTATTTCAATTTACGACGTTCTAGTTAAAACTAAAGATAAAATGAGTAATATTGCTCATAGCGTAAATAAAGAATCAAAACCTAAAGTATATAATGCCGATGACAATGATCAAGATGTTGATGAAGAAGAAGTAGTTACAGATTCTAGACGTACTGTCTCTAAAGATGAATTGCTAAATCATAATAGTCATGTTGAGGAGCAAAATGAAGTTGTAGGTGAAGAATATGAACAGCCAAATGTTTGCTGGGAATATCCACCAATCAATTTGTTATCAAAACCAGAAAAAAATAGTAATAAAGAAAATCAAGAAGCAATCAAGAAGAACATTCCAACACTTGAACAAGTTCTTAGAGATTTTGGTATTGAAGGAAAAGTAGTAAGTGTCCGTGTTGGACCAGCAGTAACCCAATATGAACTTGAGATTAAAGCTGGTACTCGTGTTAGTAAAATATTAGGCCTAAATCGTGAAATTGCCTTATCACTTGCAGCCAAAGACGTTCGTATTCAAGCACCAATACCTGGAAAAAGTACAGTAGGTATTGAATTACCAAACGCTAAAATATCTATGGTAACAGTAAGAGAAGTATTATCTAAAGTTAATGAAGATGATAAAGGACTAAATAAAAAATTATTAGCTGTTTTAGGTAAGAATATTGAAGGTGAGTGTTGTGCTATGGAAATTAATAAAATGCCACACTTACTTGTTGCCGGTTCAACAGGTTCTGGTAAATCAGTATGTATTAATAGTATTTTAGCAACCATTCTTATGCGTACTAAACCTGATGAGGTTAAATTAGTTTTAGTTGATCCTAAAAAAGTAGAATTATCAGTCTATAACGGAGTACCACATTTAATGACACCAGTTGTAACTGATCCTAAGAAAGCTAATATTGTTCTTCAAAAAATAGTAGCCGAAATGGAAAGACGTTATGATATATTTGAACAAGTTGGAACTAAAAATATCACAAGTTATAATGAAATGATAGAACGTAATAATGAATCTAAGCCAGTTGAGGAACGTAGTAAAAAAATGCCTTATATTATAGTGATTATTGATGAGTTGGCAGATTTAATGCTAGTTGCAGCCAAAGAAGTTGAAGATTCAATTATGCGTATTACTCAAATGGCACGTGCAGCTGGAATTCATTTAATTGTTGCAACACAAAGGCCATCGACAGATGTAATTACTGGTGTAGTTAAAGCCAACATTCCATCACGTATTTCATTTGCGGTTTCATCAGGAATAGATTCCCGTACAATACTAGATATGGTAGGTGCTGAAAAACTTCTTGGTAAAGGTGATATGTTATATTTACCGCAAGGAACAAATACACCAATGCGTATTCAAGGAACATTTATATCTGAAGAAGAAACTAAAGCTATCGTTGATTTTGTTTGCAAACAACAAAAAGCAAATTACGATAAATCATTAGATCAAACTGAAGAGGAATCTCATGCCATTACCGGTTTAGAAAATGGAAGTGATGCATTTGAAGAACCATTATATGATCAAATCGTTGATTTTATTGTTGAGCAAGGTAAAGCTAGTACTTCATTATTACAGAGAAGATTTAAGATTGGTTATAACCGTGCGGCTCGTTGTATTGACTTGCTAGAAGAAAGAGGAATCATCGGTCCGCAAAACGGTTCTAAACCACGTGAAGTATTAGTTAAATATGATGACGAAGGTAGTGAAGAATAAGAATACAAATTGTATTCTTTTTTTGCAATTTTTATGATTGACTTTAAAATTTGATGTTTGTTATACTACTATTGAATAATTCAAATTATTATATTTTCGACATAATCTGCACTATATGTTAAGTACAATAATATTGGTGATAATATGAAAAAATATATTCTTTCAGTAGTACTTGCACTAATTATCGGCGCAATATGTGGACAATTATTTTTAAGGCAATATGGTGGGTATAAAGGTATTAAAGTAACATCAAACGACGGTGAATTTCTATATTTTATTCGTTATGGTATTTATGATGATGAGAAAGAAATGGAGAAAAGCACATTAGATTTAGTAAATTATGTATATAAAATAGTTGATAATAAATATTATGTATATATAGGTATAACTGGAAATAATGAAAATTTAATAAAATTAAATAATTATTTTAGTTCTTTAGGATATAAAACAATAACAGAGACATTTTTAATTACCAATCGCACATTTTTGGAAGAATTAATTAATTTTGATACTATTTTAGCTAATACTAATGATGAAGTAGTTATATCATCTATTAGTAGTTTAGTTTTAGAAAAATATGAGGTAATAGTTAATGGTTCTAAAAATTAAAGAATTACCGTTAGAAGAGCGCCCATACGAAAAACTAGTATCTATGGGTGTAGAAAGTTTATCCAATGAAGAGTTATTAGCTATTCTTCTCAAAAATGGCTATCATAATATATCTTCAAAAGATTTAGCTAGTATTTTGATAAAAGAGTCTAATGGAATTGTTGGCTTAGCCAATAAGAAATATAAAGAATTATGTCAAATAAAAGGAGTAGGTAAAGTTAAGGCCTCTATAATATTATCGACATTTGAATTAGCTAAACGTGTAATGCTTGCTAAATACAATATCAAGGAACAAAAATTGACAAGTAGTCAAATGGTCTTTGATTATTACGTTCAAAAAATTGGTGATAAAAAGCAAGAATATTTCTATGTTGTCTATTTAGATAACTCAAAAAAAATAATCGATGAAAAATTATTATTTATAGGGACAATAAATTATAGTGTTGTTCATCCAAGGGAAATATTTAAGGAAGCGTATTTGTTATCCTCATCAGCGATAATATGTGTACACAATCATCCATCAGGTAATGTTTTACCAAGTAAAGAGGATTTGAAACTTACTAGTGATATAATAAAGGTAGGAAATATATTAGGGATAAAGTTAGTAGATCATGTAATAATAGGGCAAAAGCGATATTATAGTTTTTTAGAAAATAATGATATATAAAGCAAGGTGAAATAATGCATTATAGTAAAATAAAAGAAAAGAAAATATTTAAAATAGGTTTTATAATTTTGATATTATTTATGATTGTATTTACAGGTTATTCTTTAAAATATGATCGTAAATTAACGTTTATAGAAAAAACAATAAAGGGAAGTATTGGTAATGTTATTAATGTATTAAGCTCACCATTTAAATATTTAGGTGAAAGATATCAAATATTTATAAAAGCAGACGAGATATATGATGAATATAATAAATTAAAGAAAAATAAAGAGGATTATACTAATTTAGATAATAGGTTAAATCAATTAGAAAATGAAAATGAAGAATTAAGAGAAATGTTAGGAATTAAAGAATCTATTTTAAATTATGAAGAGATAGGGTCAACTGTTATTTATCGTAATACTGATTATTGGATGGATAAATTAGAGATTAATGTAGGAGCAAAAGATGGCGTACAAAACGATATGGCGGTTGTAACGTCAAAAGGTTTAATTGGCTATATTTCTAATGCAGGCATTAATACGAGTACCGTTACTTTATTAACAAATCATAATTTAATAAATAAAATTTCGGTTAAAATAGAGGTTAATGAAGGTGAATATATATATGGCTTATTATCAAGCTATGATGAGAAGTCTAATGTTTATATTGTTGATGGATTAAGCGAATATTCAGACATACCAATAAATGCTAATGTCTTAACAACAGGCTTTACTGAAAAATTTCCAGCTGGCATTAAAGTAGGAACAGTAAAAAGTGTGAACACCGATAATTATGATTTAACTAAATTGGTTTTAGTTTCTCCATCGGTTAATATGGATGATATAACATATATTAATGTTTTAAAAAGAGAGGCTGATAATAAATGATTATATATTTTTTAATTATGTCTTTTCTTTTAGATGGAATTATGTTTAGTTTACTTCAGCCTGCCGCTTCTTTATTTTGCTTAATGTCATTAATCATTGTATATCCTTATCATAAAACAAGTAAAGAAATATATATATATGCTTTAATACTTGGTATTTTATATGATATTGCTTATACTAATTCTCTTTTTTTAAATACTTTATTATTTGTGGGAAGTGTATATTTAATCAATAAAATATTCAAAACATTCACGAGTAATTTTTTAAATACATTCATTGTTTCAACTTTATTTATTATTTTGTATCGACTAACTGTATTTGGAATATATCTAGTATTGAACATAGCAGGATGGAACTTTCAAAATATTATTAAAAGTTTTGCCAATTCGCTTATTACTAATTATATATTTATAATAATTTCATATGGAATATTGTCTTTTATTTCACACAAATTTATGAAAAAAAGAAAAATTAACTAAAATGAACAAATGTTCGATAAAATTATTGACAATAGATTTTTTATTTAGTATAATCTAATTATGAACGAATAGAGGAGGAGTAACAATGGTAAAATCAACAACAGGTGATAAGACTTTAGACCAAGTTATGTTAGATATTGAAAAGCAATTTGGTAAGGGTGCCGTCATGAAACTTGGTGAACAAGCACATCAAAAAGTTGATACTATTTCAAGTGGATCAATTTCATTAGATGCGGCTTTAGGCGTTGGTGGATATCCTAAAGGAAGAATTATAGAGATATATGGACCAGAATCAAGCGGTAAAACTACATTTGCTCTTCATGCAATTGCAGAGGCACAAAAAAAAGGCGGAAGGGCAGCCTTTATTGATGCAGAGCATGCATTAGATCCAATTTATGCATCAAAAATTGGTGTTAATATCAATGAATTATTATTAAGTCAACCAGATAACGGAGAGCAAGCTTTAGAGATATGTGAAGCTCTAGTACGTAGTGGGGCAATTAGTGTAATTGTCATCGATTCAGTAGCTGCTTTAGTACCACAAGCCGAAATTGAAGGAGAAATGGGTGATTCTCATGTCGGTCTTCAAGCTCGCTTAATGAGTCAAGCTTTACGTAAATTATCTGGTATTATCAATAAAACTAATACAGTATGTATTTTTATTAATCAATTAAGAGAAAAAGTGGGAATTATGTTTGGGAATCCTGAAGTTACACCAGGAGGACGTGCACTTAAGTTTTATTCATCTGTTAGACTAGAAATTAGACGTGGTGAACAAATTAAATTAGGTACAGATATCATTGGAAATAAAGCTAATATTAAAGTAGTTAAAAATAAAATGGCACCTCCTTTTAAAACATGTACTGTTGATATTATGTATGGTGAAGGTGTTTCTAAAACAGGTGAAATTGTCGATATGGGAGCTGAAGCTGGAATATTAGAAAAAAGTGGTTCTTGGTATGCCTATGAAGGTAACAAAGTAGGACAAGGAAAAGAAAATGTTAAAGAATGGTTAAAGAAAAATCCTGATATTTGTGCAGAAATTGAAGAAAAAGTTAGAAAATACTTTGAAAATAACGTAACCTCATCAAATGTTGGTGATGAAGAAATAGCTGAGTAAAAAAACAAAAGGTTTAGGCCTTTTGTTTTTTGATAGTTTTTTTCTTGACATCTCATTAAATACATTTTACAATAATATTGTAGTGGTTAAATAATCACTTGCTTAGAAATGGGGAGGAAAAAAATATGGAAAATATTTCAATCTCCATTTTGCTAATCCTAAGTGGATTTGTTGTTGGAATAATTGTAATGTTTATATTTAATTACATTAAAAGTATTAAAGCTACTGAAAAAGCAAGTAATATATTAGACAATGCTCGTACAGAAGCGGAAAAGATAAAGAAAGATTATTTATTAGAGGGAAAAAATGAAATCAGCGACTTAAAAAGTAAAGCTGAAGAAGAAATTCGTGAGCGCAAAAGTGAATTAAAGAAAACAGAACAACGTTTAGATTCCCGAGAAGAAAACATTGATAGGCGTGATCAGGCGCTACAAAATCGAGAAAATCTTCTTGAAGAAAAAGAAAATAATCTTATAGATAAACAAAATATTATCCAAGAAGAACAAGCAAAAGTGGAGGAAATAAAAAATGAACAACTTGATTTATTACATAAGATAGCTGGATATTCAAAAGAAAAGGCTAGAGAAATAGTAATGCAAAAGGTTGAAGAAGAAATGTCTTTAGAAATCTCTGCATATATTAAAGAGAAGGAAAATGAAGCTTTATTGACAGCCGATAAAAAAGCTAAAGACCTATTGGTATCATCAATGCAAAGATATGCTAGTGACGTTTCTTCAGAGCAAACTGTCACAGTTGTTGATTTGCCAAGCGAAGATATGAAGGGACGAATTATTGGACGTGAAGGAAGGAATATTCGTACAATAGAAGCTGTAACAGGTGTTGATTTAATTATTGATGATACTCCAGAAGCGATTGTTTTATCTAGCTTTGATCCATTAAGAAGAGAAATTGCGAGAGTTACAATTGAATCATTAATTAAAGACGGTAGAATTCATCCATCAAGAATTGAAGAATTATACGATAAGACATCAAAAGAAATGAAAGCAAAAATTATTGAATACGGAGAATCAGCTTTATTTGAATTGGGTATTACTAAAGTTGATTCAGAACTTATTGAAATGTTAGGTAAGTTACATTTTAGAACAAGTTATGGTCAAAATGTTCTTACACATTCAATTGAAGTTGCCCAATTAGCTGGTATTATGGCTTCTGAATTGGGTGAAAATGTTATGTTGGCAAAACGTGCAGGATTATTCCATGATATTGGTAAAGCTATTGATCATGAAATGGAAGGAAGTCACGTAGAATTAGGTGCTAATATAGCTCGAAAATTTAAAGAGAATGATATTGTTATAAATACGATTGAATCTCATCATGGTGATACAGAACCTGCTAGCGTTATTGCTGAGTTGGTTGCTATTGCTGATGCGTTATCAGCAAGCAGACCAGGAGCTAGAAATGATTCTTTAGAGAATTATGTTCAACGTTTACATGATTTAGAAAATATTGCTAACGATATTGCTGGTGTTGATAAAGCTTATGCAATGCAAGCTGGTCGCGAATTACGTGTAGTTGTTAAGCCAGAAGAAGTAGATGATTTAACAAGTCATAAAGTAGCACATGATATCAAAAATAAAATAGAAGCTCAATTACAATATCCAGGTACTATTAAAGTAACGGTAATAAGAGAGACAAGAGCTGTAGAAGAAGCTAAATAAGCTTCTTTTTTTCATCAAAAAAAAAGAATCATTAGATTCCTAAAATTGAACTTGCTATTTGAAAATATACTATTAATGATAATCCATCAATAATTGTTGTAATAATTGGATTAGCCATAACAGCCGGGTCTAGATGAATTTTATCAGCAAGAATAGGTAAGATTGCTCCAATAATTTTTGCAAATAATACGGTAAGTAATAGGGCACAACATACAATAAATGCAAATTGCACTGATATTTGGTCAATTACTAATAATTTAATGAAATTACAGATTGCTAATGTAAGACCACAAATAAGACCTACAGTACATTCTTTAAGCAACACCTTAAATATATCTTTGAAATTAACTTCATCCAGTGATAAAGCACGAATTATAGTAACAGATGCTTGCCCACCAGCATTACCCCCAGTACCCATAATCATAGGTATAAAGACAGTCAACATAGCATAACTAGCTAGTGCCGATTCATAATTAGAAATAATTTTTCCTGTGAATGTTGCACTTATCATTAAAAATAATAACCAAGGCATTCGACTTTTATAAATATCTAGTAAACTTAATTTTAAATATGGTTTATCAGTTGGAGTAATTGCAGCCATTTTTTCAATATCTTCAGTAGTTTCTTCTTCAATGATATCAACGATGTCATCAATAGTGATAATACCAACTAGTCTATTTTCACTATCAACAACAGGCATTGCTGTTAAGTCATATTTTTTGAACATATTAGCAACTTCTTCTTGATCTGTTAAGGTAGATACTACCATCGGCTCATCTTCCATAATATCTTTAATTAAAGTGTCATCAGTTGCTAAGATTAATTGTTTCAGCGACACAATACCAACTAATTTTCTAGCACTATCTAAAACATAACAAAAATCAATAGTTTCTTTATCAATTGCTTCTTTTTTTATTTTCTCAATTGCAGATTTAACATCACTGTAGTCTTTAATATCCATAAATTCAACGGTCATAATACTACCAGCTGAATCAGCAGGATACATAAGCAAATGATTAATATCTTTTCTTGTTTCATCAGTTGTTTTTGATAAAATCTTTTGTACTACATTAGCAGGCATCTCTTCAAGTAAATCAGTAGCATCATCGGCATACATGTTATCTATAATGTTGGCAGCCTCTTTGGCAGTAAGAGAATTAATAATTGTTTGTTGATCATCAAGCTCTAAAAACGAAAAAGTTTCCGCGGCTATATCTTTTGGTAATAATCTAAAAAATTTGATTAACAATTCATCATCTAATTCACTTAAGATTTCAGCTATATCTGCTTCTTCAAAATTTAATATTTCTTTTTTAAACTCACTATATTTTTTTTCTAATATTAATTTTTCAATCTTTTTCATTTTTATCACTCCTTTTCCGTTTTTCAATTATAACACAAAAATAAAAAAATAAACAAATAAATTAAAATTTTGCAAAATAAAAAAAGTTCTTATAAAGAACTTTTAATATTGTACTCTTTAATTTTTCTTAAAATTTTATCAGTGCAGTAATCAATAAATTTATTAATGGCAACATCATCAAAAACATAGGCTTTTTTTTCTTTACTATTCATAATAATTAATCCCATTTTATCTAAAAGAATTTGCAATTTATCAACTGGTATTTCATCAATATCGGTATTTGGCATCACAAACTTTTCATAAAATAAAGATAAATCCAAATCATATTTATCTAAAAGATAAACATTTAAATTAGTATAATCATTATAAATAATATCAAGTTTTTCTTGCTGTGAAACATTAATAACAGTTCCGTCAATTAGCTTGATAAAATTATCATAATATTTACTTCTTAAAAATTCAGCAAACCATATTTTATCAGTATATAAATGAATAAAATATCCCATGTTAAATGGTTTATATAGTTTATCTTTATATTTATCTAGAAATTCAAAAACGTTTGGAATATCCTCTTCACTACTAGTTAAAAAATGTGATTTAGTTTTAGGTTCGTTAACTTGTTTACTAATATCTGGTGCGATTGAACCTAAAAATAATTCTTTTTCATTCATTTTTAATTTTTCATTAATTTTTTTAGCAACACATAAATGTATAACAGCAGATGCCATCAAATCACCTCTATTAATATTATATCAAAAATTTTAATAATAGTATGGAGGATATTGATAATAATAATTATTTGAATAGTATGGTTGTTGATAATATGGTCTCTGATAGAAGAGTGGCGCTACTAAACCACCAGTAATTCCACCTAAAATAAATGGCCCTAAAAAACCAAATCTTTCGTTATTTAAATCATTTCTTCTATAATTCATATAGTATCGATTATTATTCATATCTAAACTCCTTTCATAATATAATATGTAGTTATAAAAGATAAAGTTCTAAACTAAAATAGTAAAAAAGTTAAATTATAATTCATATACTAAAATAGGTGGTTTATGAGAAAAATATTTGAATATTTTGGTCTTATATGTTTAATTTGCTTTAGTTTTTTTATAACAGAAAAGACTTCAAATGTTATTCAAGAAATAGATACTATAATGATAAAAATAAAAGAAGAGAAAGATAATTATTATGTTTCGGGAATGAGTGCAAAAATTACAGATAAATTTATTGTTCCAGGTTTAGCATATAAAGAAGTAAATGTCGGTAAAAGTTATGATGTCATGAGTAAAAAAGGAATATATGATGAATCGTTTTATGTGTACAATTTAATAGAACCTGAAATAAGTATTACAAATAATTATGATAAGTACATTAAGGAAGGTAATAAAGAGAAAAAAATGGTTAGTCTAGTTTTTATGATTGATAATCGAAATATTCTAGACATTCATAAAGTTGTTGGTAATACACCAGTATCATACATAATTGATTCGTATAATATTGATTCTCAAGTATCAGAACTCGCACAAATATCGAAAATAGATAGTGATATATTAATAAATAATACTAATGAGAATAATTATAAATTAATTATAAATAAATTAAACTCACTTGATTTTGAAAATATACATTGTTTTAATGAATTGCAAAATGAAGAATATTTACTTAGATGTGCAGATGATTCTAAATATTCTATTTCGACGCCGCTAATTGTAAATAGCCCTTTAAAATATGTAAAAAATAATTTAAAAGCTGGCAGTATTTTCGCCTTTAAAGTCAATGATATTTTAATAAATGAATTACCTAACGTTATTAACTATATTGAAGCTAGAGGCTACAAAATAACAACTTTAACAAATCATTTAAGTGAAAACTGGTAAAACAGTTTTTTTTTAGATATAATGATGGTGGTGGTTTTATGAAAAAAGCAGAATTATTATCTCCAGCCGGAAGTATGGAAAGCTTGATTGCTGCAATTGAAGGAGGCTGTGATGCGGTCTATTTGTCCGGGACTTTATATGGTGCAAGAAGTTATGCAACAAATTTTAATAATGAAGAATTAAAAGAAGCGGTAAAGTATGCTCACGAATATGGAGTTAAAGTATATGTAACTATTAATATTTTAATTTATGAGACAGAAGTAAAAAACTTCCTTAAATATATAGAATATTTACAAACAATATCAGTTGATGCTGTAATTGTACAAGATATTGGAATGATGGATCTTTTACATCAAAAATATCCTTCTTTAGAAATACATGCATCTACACAAATGCATATTCATAATTTAGAAGGTGTAAAACTATTAGAAGAGTTAGAAATTACTAGAGTAGTATTAGCACGTGAGACACCAATTGAATTAATTGAAGAAATAAAAAAACAAACAAAGTTAGAAATTGAGATATTCGTTCATGGTGCATTATGCATATCTTACTCTGGCCAATGTTTAATGAGTAGTCTAATTGGTGGTAGAAGTGGTAATCGTGGAACTTGTGCGCAATGCTGTAGACAGCCCTATAAATTGTTAGATGAAAATAATAAGCAAATAAATAAAGAAGAATATTTACTAAGTACAAAAGATTTAAATACTTTAGAAAATATTGATAAATTGTTAAAAATAGGAGTTGATAGTTTAAAAATAGAAGGTAGAATGAAACGACCAGAATATGTATATTTAGTAACTAAAATATATCGACAAGCAATAGATTCTTATTATGAAACTGGTAAAGTTAAAATTGATGACACAGAAATTAAAGAATTAAAAAAATTATTTAACCGTCAATTTACTAAAGGATTTGTATTTCATGAGAATAATGATAGATTTACTAATTCATACCGTCCAAATCATTTAGGAATTCCAATTGGAAAAGTTATTAAAACTACAAATAAATTTATTACGGTTAAATTAGTCGACGATTTAAATGTTCATGATGGAATAAGAGTGATAATGTCACGTGAAGATTATGGATTAAATGTATTAAACATATTTAAAAACGCAAAAAAAATAGAACATGCAACAAAAGGTGATGTAGTTGATATTCCAGTTACTCAAAAAGTTGAACAAAATTCTGAAGTTCTAAAAACTTCAGATTATCTTCAGCTTAATGAAATTCAAAATATTATCAAAGAAAAAAGAAGAAAAGTTTTAATAGATGTTAAAATAAATGTCAAAAAAGGTGCACCAATTGAATTAGAAATTACAGATTTAAATAATTCAGTTAAAGTAGTAAGTGAGTATATTGTTGAAGAAAGTGAAAGTGTAGCAGCGACTAAAGATTTAATATTCAATCAATTAAATCGTTTAGGAAATACTATATTTAAAATTAACAATTTTGAATGTGAATTAGATGAAAAAATCTTTGTTCCTGTTAAAGTATTAAATGAATTAAGACGTGAGGCAATAGATAAATTATTATCTTTAAGAAATTATAAGTTACCAATGAAGATTTCAGAATACCATAGAGAGCCAAAAAATTTCAAAGTAGAAAATCAAAAAAACATTTTAATAGAATCTTTAGAGCAATATCAAAAAATAAAAGTTCAAACATTTAATAATATATATATGGAAGAAAATTTGTATAATATAATTGATGATGATCGGAAAGTATTAAAATTGCCAAGAATTTTAGAACATCATCAAGAACATAATGAAAAATTATTAGTTGGAGAATTAGGTAGTATCCATAAATATAAAAATGTCATTAGTGATTTTTCTTTAAATATTGTTAATTCATATGCGGTAGCATTTCTTCATTCTTTAGGAGTGGAACGTGTAACTTTATCTTATGAATTAAACGATTATCAAATAGAAAAATTAATAAATAATTATAAAGAAAGATATAATACACATCCAAATCTTGAATTAATTGTCGCTGGTAAAATTGAAGCTATGATTATGAAGTATAAATTACTATCTAATTATAAATTAAAAGATAAAGCTATAATTCAAGATAGATATAACAATAAATTTGAAGTAAAAGAAAAGAATAATTTAACATATATATATCATTTTGAAACTTTAAATAAAAAATGTTATCAAAAATATTTTAACCTTGGAATTAATTATATTAGATTTTAAAAACTCTTCGGAGTTTTTTTATTGTGCAAGGAAAAATTAAAGTAATCACTAATAATAAAGTAGGAGGTGATGAAATGAAAAAGTATCCGTTTGTTAAACAAGAAGAAAGTAAAGATTGCGGGGCTGCTTGCTTATCGATGATAATTCAATACTATAATGGTTATTTAAATATGGAAAATATTCGTAATTTAATTAACATTACCAAAGATGGTACAACCGCATATAATCTAATTGAAGGAGCCAAAGAAATTGGTTTTAGAGCTTCAGGATTTAAGTGTGAATTGGAACAATTAAAACAGGAAAAAATTGTTTATCCTCTAATTGCTAATGTAATTATTAACAAATCTTATACTCATTTTGTAGTAATATATGAAATAAACTATAAAAAAGAAGAAATTGTTATTGCCGATCCTGCAGATAAAATAAAAAAGATTTCATTTGAATCTTTCAAATCAATATATAATGGAATTATTCTAACTATGTATCCAGAAGCTAAAATACCATTTGAACAAAAAAGCAAAATTAGTATACTTGATTTTTTAACTTTATTTAAAAACCAAAAAAAATTAATTGTTAATATTGCTTTTTTATCTTTATTTGTAATTGTTTATTCTGTTATATTATCTTATTCTAGTCAATTTTTATTAGATGGTTTAAATATTAGTAAAAATTACTTATTAATGTTATTTATAATATTTATTATAATTAATGTTATAAAAAATGTAAGTGAATATTTTAGAGATATTGTTTTTACTTATATAACGAAGAAAATAGAACTGATATTAACAACGGATTCTTTTAAAAAAATTTTATTGCTTCCATATAGCTATTACCGAAATCATAATAGTGGTGATATCTTAACAAGACTAAAAGATGTTTCCATTATTAGAGATACTTTAAGTCGCTGGCTAATGATTATAGTGGTAGATGTTCCGCTAATGATAGTGTCTTCAATCTTGCTCTATATAATAAATACAAAATTGACATCAATTACTTTATTAATGTTTGTCCTATATTGGATTGTACTAAAATCATTTCATACCCCCCTAGATACTACGATTGATAGTTGCCATAATGAAAACTCTGTCTTAACTTCAAAACAAATTGAAGCAATTAATGCGTTTGAAACATTAAAAGGAATAAATATAGAAAATAAAGTAATAAAAAAAATTGAGAACCAAGAAAGTACCTTTTTAAACTCACTCCATAAATTTCAAAAACTTTCGTTGTTAGAAAATTTTTTAAAAGAATTAATCCATGCAGTCGGTTATTTAGTAATTTTTTATTTAGGATGTTGTTTAGTAAAAGAAGAGCAAATGACATTAGGATTATTATTAACTTATAGTAATTTAATGAATTATTTTTTAAATCCTATTCGCGATTTAGTAGATTTAGATGCGGATACAAAAAATATGAAAAAGGCAATAGTTAGATTAAAGGAGCTTTTTGTTCAAAATAAAGAGATTGGCTATATTAAGAAAAAAATGTATGGAGATATTGAATTTAAAAATTTGAGTTATACCTATAATCGAACCAATAAGGTTTTAAAAAATATAAACTTAAAAATTAAGAAAGGTGAAAAAGTATTAATAACGGGAAAAAGTGGGTGTGGTAAAAGCACTCTACTTAAACTTTTAAAGAAATATTATCCAGTTGAAAGAGGAAAAATAATTATAGGTAAGTATGATATAAATGATTACTGTAAAAGTGACAGTATTTCATATATCAATCAATCTGAATTTTTATTTACTGATTCTTTATATAATAATATAGTTTTAGAGAGAAATATTAATGTTGATAAATTAAATGAAATATTTAATGTATGTGAAATCGAAGATATAATTAAAAATAGTAATTTAGGATATTTCAAATTAATTGAAGAGAATGGTTTTAATTTATCAGGCGGAGAAAGACAAAGAATTGTTTTAGCTAGGACAATAGTAAAACCATTTGAGATATTAATTGTTGACGAGGGTTTAAGTCAAGTGGATGTTGATATGGAAAGAAGAATTTTAAAAAAACTTTTTAGTAAATATGACAATAAGACTATTATAGTTATCTCACATAGGCTAGACAACTTAGATTTATATGACCACCATGTTTGCATTATGAATGGCTATATAGAAAAGGATTTAGTGCGTCTTGGATAAAATAGATACATATAAAACTTCATTTATTGCAACTTATACCCAAGTACCTAAGCCAATATATTCTTGGATTATAATATTAGTTATGAGTACTATATTGTTTATAGTTGTAGCAACCTCTTTAAAGTATAAGAAATATCTTGTATATAATAGTGTAATTAAAAATGGTTATTTAGAATTATATGTTGGTGATGAATTTTTTAATAAAGATAATAGTGATACGTTAGTGATAAATAATAAAAAGTACAAGTATAAGGTAGTAGCGCTTACAGAATATATGTATAATATGACAGAAATAGAATATTGGAAAGTTATTTTAGAGGTAAAGATGCCAAGCAATTGGATTGTCGAAAACAACCAAATACAGGTAAAATTTTTAAAAGATGAAAAAACTTTTTTTGAAGATGTGATTTATAAAATAAAAACTGAATTAGAAAAATAAAAAAATTAATAAAGCGAGGAAAGAAAATGAAAGAATTAACAAAAGAAAATTTAAAAGAAATAAATGGTGGTGCTATATCAGTCGGATGGTTAGCATTTGTCCCATTTGGTGTCTCTTTTCTAATCGGATTAATTGATGGTTATATAAGACCATTAAAATGTAATTAAGGAGGAATTATGAAAGAATTAGATAAAAATCAATTAATGGAAGTAACAGGAGGAACAATAACAGCTACACTATTAAATGCAATAGTGCGAGGTGCAAGCGTATTTTTAGATGTTGGAAGAAGTATGGGAAGTGCTATTAGAAGATTCTTTAGTGGAAAAGTATGCAAAATATAATCTTCAATAATAAATTATTTAAATATGTTTTATATTTTATATTTTTTATTAGTTTAACTATAGCAATAATGTTCGGGTGCCATTTACTTTTAAATTTGGGTCGTTATTTTGGCACTATAGCACGTTATGTTGCAGAATGGAATATCAGCATTTTTTGATATTCCTTTTATTTTGAAGCTAAAAAAGCTTTATTTTTTGCAAAAAATGTATTTTTTTGTTGAAAATAAAGATTAACAGTGCTATAATACAAATAGCTTATGAAAGGAGGGGAATCAATGTCAAAGGTAATAGTAAGAAATGGTAATGTTGAAGGTGCTTTACGCACTATGAAACAAAAAAATGCTAGAGATGGCCTCCTAAAAAAAGCTCGCGAACGTCAAGATGGATATAAAAAACCAGGAGAGCGTAGAAGAGAAAAGAAAAACGAAGGTATTAAAAATACTCGTAAAAGAGAAAGAAATAATTATTAATTATCAAGAGGGGTCATTTGAACCCTTCTTTTTGTTCTAAAAAGGAGAATTAAAATGAGAGATAAAATAATGAATGATATTAAGGATGCTATGAAAAGTCAAGACAAAGAAAAACTATCTGTACTTAGAATGCTAAAAGGAGCAATTCAACTAGAAGAGATTAGTAAGAAACACGAATTAGATGATAATGATTGTATAGCTGTAGTTGCAAAACAAATTAAAACGAGAAGAGAATCAATTGTTGAATTTGAAAAAGGAAATCGTAACGATTTGGTTGAAAAAACACAAGCTGAAATTGATATTTTACAAACTTATATGCCAGAGCAATTATCTGAAGAAGAAATAGAGAAAATAATTGATGAAGCTATTGAAACAGTAAATCCACAAGCTCCAAGTGATATGGGTAAAGTAATGGGAATTGTAACACCTAAATTTAAAGGACGTGCTGATATGAGTTTTGTAAGCAAACTTGTAAAAGAGAAAATTGCTAACAGAGGTTAATTAATGAGAAAGACAAATGCTCTTTATAAAAATCAAGGTATACATGTAATAACTGCAATATTTACAGTTGAATTAGGTGTAACCAAAGTATTATTAGTTAAAAGGAAGAATGAACCATATAAGGGTGATTGGATATTAACTGGTGGGGCGCTATACAACAATGAAGATTTAGAAGCAGGTGCCAAAAGAGAAATATTTGAAAAAACAGGAATTAAAGATATTGAAATTGAACAATTTAAAGCATTTGGTGATGTAAATAGGTCACCAGTAATGCGAATGGTTGCTGTGGCTTATATCGGAGTAATTGATTCAAGTAGAGTAAAATTAATTAGAGAAACAATTAATACAAGTAATGCTGATTGGTTCCCAATTGATAAAATACCTGGTTTAGGATTTGATCATGAAGAAATATTGAAGGAAGCACTAATTTATTTGCAAAGTAAAATTGTAAGTACTGATATTTTGAAAGCCTTATTTCCCAATGAATTTACAATTCCTGAAATTCAAAAAACATACGAAGCTATTTTAAATAAGAAATTTGATAGACGCAATTTTAGAAAAAAATTGTTAAGTCTAGATTTAATAGAGGATACTAATAAGACTGGTAGATTTGAAGGTAAGAAACCTGCTAAATTGTATAAATTTAAAGATGTTATAGAGAGTAAAAAAGTATTTTAAAGATGTTTTATTATAATAAAAAATTATTGAAAATAACGTAACTTTTATGTTATTATAAATAACATGAAACTTACATCTAATTAATTAAAGAGTTCATAAGTTTCATTATGAACTTTTTTTATCAGGGGGACAATGTATGAAATCACAAAAAAAATATTATGGGATATTGATGAACAGACAAACTTTAGGACAAGAAATTTACGTATTACAACCAAAGAGTGTAATATCAGGTACTTTGCATAAAAGTGGAACGCAAGTCAGATTTGCTGATGAAATGAATAGAAACTATTTTTTATCAGATGATGCATCGACGATTTTTTATGAGCTACAAGATTCTATTATGTATTTAATAACTGAAGAAAAATTATTAGAAAAGTATCAAAATTGTTCCTTAGAAGATGCTAAAAATAAATATTTAGAAGAAATTCAAAGGTCATTACATTTTTATACAAAAACTGGAATAAAGGGTTCAAAAATTAAAATTCTAAGTATAGAATTAGAAGAAATTTTGTCTCAAAAGCAAATTTTTGCTCCTTCTCTAGATGAGAAAATAGATGCTGAAGAAGAACCAAGTGATAAAATTGCTTTATCTAGGTTATTGGAAACTAATAATGGTGATGAAATAATTGCCATTACAACATCTGAGTTATTATCGATTATTGGCTTAGAAACCTTTGATGAGATGAAAAAAAAGCTTCAGAAATTATATGATGATACGATTGAGTTAAATCAATACTTTTTAAGTTTAGAGGAAAAATCTTCTAGTTCATTAGATGATATATCTAATTTGTGTGGAACTAATATTGTAAAATTTTTTAATGCAGTATGTGATGAATTGGAAAGTTGTACAACAATAGGTAGTGTTCAACAATTTATTATTAAGGTAGAATCAACTTGGTTTAAAATAAATGATATATTGGACAAAAGAAGAATGGATGATGATTCAGATATAGAGGCAGCTAGTGATTTTCTTTATCGTTTAATAGATTGTTTTGCAGATTTAGGTAAAAGCAATGATTTAGCCGCTATAAAAAGAGATGTAAAAAAAATTAGAGAAAATGAACGAAAAAACATTATTCGTTTGGGAGAAATATATGATAAATATGATATAAGATATTTAGAATCATCAAAAACTACTAGGACAATTGTTATAAATAATAAACCAGCAACAATTTTAAAAGCAAGGGAAATAAAACAATATTTAGATCGAAAAATAGTTGGGCAAGAAGAAGCAAAAAAAGATGTAATATCTGCTTTAGTAATGAATAGTCTATCTGACGATTATAAAGATAAAAATTCTTGTTTATTAGTTGGCCCAACTGGCAGTGGTAAAACTTTAATTGTTACAACCATAGCTGAATATTTAGAAAAGCCAGCTATAATTGTTGATACCCCACAAATAACAATTGAGGGATATGTAGGAAAAAATATTGAAGATGAATTAGTTAAGTTAATTGATGCAGCAGGTGGTGATCAAAGAAAAGCAGAGGAAGGAATTATATGTTTTGATGAAATAGACAAAAAAGGTTCAGAAAAAAATAGTGATCCATCAGGGCGTGGGGTATTAAATTTATTATTAAATTTTATACAAGGTACTACATATGACGTAAAATATAATAATCAATCTATTCGTTTTGACACTTCAAGATTAACAATATTTGCTACTGGTTCATTTGATGCCGCTGTAAGAAAACTAGCTTCTGAAGATAAAGGAGGTTTAGGCTTTGGAGCCTACGTTAAAACAAAAGAAGAACGAGAAGGATCAAAATATCCTAAATTAACCCCGGAACATTTAATTAAATATGGTGAAGTTCCTGCTGAGTTAGTTGGACGTTTTTCCACAATAACTCAATTATCTGAACATACATATGAAAGCTTAAAACAAATATTGTTGCTATGTGAAACTAGTGCTTTATTAGCCGAACAAAGCAAACTAGCTAAACTAGGCGTTCAATTAAAATGGACTGAAGGATATATTGATGCTTTAACTAGATATGCATTGCAATTGAAAACTGGCGCAAGATCATTAAAACAAGCTGTAGAACAATCTGTAAAAGAAGTAAGATGGACAGTGATTTCTTCAATTGGTGAATATTCATGCGTTATATTAAATCAAAGAACAGTTGAAGATAATATGGATTGTTTATTAATTGATAATTATGGTACTTATCATAATTTAAAAGATTTACTGAAATCCGAACAAGAAAGTACGATAAAACAAAAACAAATTGGTTCAATGAACTAAAAAGGCTTGTATATTAAATAAAAATATGTTAAAATTATTTTCGACGTGATCCGCTGATGCCAATAAATTTCATGATCATAGTTTTAATGAAGGAGAGTGACATTGTGAATTTAGTTGAAAAAATAACTAATAGTCAAATCAGAACAGACTTACCAGAATTTAGAGTAGGAGATACTGTAAGAGTTGACTTAAAAATCGAAGATGTAGATTCAAAAGGAAACAAAAAGATTAGAATTCAAGCATTTGAAGGCTTAGTAATGGCAATCAAAGGCGCTGGTGTTAGTAAAACTATCACAGTTAGAAAAGTTTCTGGAAACGTAGGCGTTGAAAAAACATTACCAGTTAATTCACCAACTATTGATACTATCGTTGTTGTAAGAAAAGGTAAAGTAAGACGTGCTAAATTAAATTTCGTAAGAAGTTTAAAGAAAACACCTAAGATTAAAGAAAGAGTATAAGGCTTTATCATAAAGCCTTATTTTGTTAAATGGTGATTTTATGAAGATTAGAGAAAGATACGATGAGAAAACAAGAGTATTTAAATTATTTGAAGATTTATTGCCATATGCATTAATTATTATTGTGGTAATGATTATAAGAGCATTTGTAATGACTCCTGTCAGAGTAAATGGCGAATCAATGTATCCAACTTTAGAGCCAGGTGAAATTCTAATATTAAATAAGTTAGATACTTCATATGACAGATTTGATATTGTTGTAGTAGATGTAAATGGAACAAAAATCATAAAGAGGGTCATAGGTCTTCCGGGAGAAACTGTTGCCTATAGAGATTGTAAATTATATATTGATGGTAAGGTAATAGAAGATTTTGTCAAAGATTGCACTACTAAGGACTTTTCTCTTGATGAGTTATATGATTATTTAATTATTCCTAATGGATATTATTTCGTGATGGGTGATAATCGTGAAAATTCATCTGATAGTCGTGATTCAAGAATCGGATTAGTTAGTGAAGAACAAATAGAAGGAACTGTCTCAGTCCGTCTTTATCCATTTAATAAGATAGGAAAAATCAAATAAATAGAAAAGGATATTATTAAACAAATATCCTTTTTTTATGTTATAATGTTTTTGGTGATTTTTTTATGAACGGTGGAAGAGGCGCAAAAGGATCTATTAATGATAGACTTATTAGCATGATGTATAGAAATAGATATAAAAAATATCAGCTAAGAAAAGAAGCATATGCTAAAGATGCAAAACTACGTGAGAAAAAATATTTAAAATCAATTCAATCATTTGATATCGATGATGGAACACTACAATTAGAAGATGAAGATAAGCAAGTGGTAGCTGACGCCTTATCAGGTGTTCTTCTAATAGAACCATCAGAACAAAAAAAATCTAGTATAGAAAATTTAGATGAAATTTCTAATTCTGCTGCTACAATGTCTTATGGTAATGTAACAACTATTGGTTCCCTAAAATCTTTAGGAAAAAAGTTTGAAATGGTTGATCCAACTACAGAAGTGTTTGACTTTGAGAATTTTGATTATTATACGATAATAAGCCAAAGATCTAAAGTAGCAGGACTAACAGAAGAAGATGCTATTGATGTTAATAAGGAAGTAACAAAAGTTGATGATGAAATAACTATCGTTGAAGAGTTAGAAAAATTTATTGATGATAGTAAAAATGCATTAGATGAAATAAAAAATGATATTGAAGAATTAAGAAAAGACGTTCCTAAACAATACACAAAAGAGCAAATGGAAGAAATCCAAGAGCGTTATAAAAAGATAAAAGAAAAGGTTGATAAATTAAAAATTCAATATGATGCAATTAGTAAGAAATATGATTTTGAAGATTTCAAACTATTAGAAAATCTTCAAATGATGGATGCAATTGAAGAATATCGCGATCTAGCTACTTTAGATGAAGTTGAAACATTAGTAGATTATTGCAAAGAAGAAATAAACGCAATCGATGGTGTTTTAGTTGAACAAAAACATATAGTATATGCTGATGAAGAAATAGAACAAAAAGAAGAAGAAATTAAGCAAAGAGAAGAAGATTTTAAAGAAAATCAAAGTGGTGTAATATATTTAGATGATCTAGAAAAGAAAGTGGCATTTGAAGCAAGTGAGCAAAGAAAAATAATTCAAGAAATAGAAAAAGCATTAGCTAATTTTACAACAACCGAAAGAGAAGTTGTTGATGTTGTTTATCATACAGAGAGAATGTTTGGGTCATTTTTGCGAATTGCTGCAGGAATATTAACCGCACCATTTTCAGGTAGAAATATATTTGGAACATATTTAGGTGTACAATTAATAGACCGTGGAGTTCGTGATTTACGAGCAAGTTTAGAACCAAACTATGTAAGAAGAACTGAAATAGTACATAGTTATACAAGTGTTGAAAGAGAAATATTAACGAGTATGGACCATGTTGCAGATACGGCTAAAGTAATTGATGATTCGATAGATCAATTAGATAAATTTGATGAAGAATTTAAAAAGAAATTCAAAGATTATAGTTCATTAATTCCGGAATATGGTAATTTAGAACGTCAAATAGAAGATTTAAAAAGAAAATTAAGTTATAAAAAAGTGGAAGTAAAAGAGATGCAGCAAAGTTTAAATCAACAATATGAATCAAATAAAGTAAAAGTTAGAAAAGCATCATAGAAACTCATAAAATGAAAGAGAGAATTATGAAAGAAAAATATTGTAATTACTTAAACAAAAAGCATGATTTTGACAATATAACAATGTTTGGAATATTTTGCTTAATTGTCATAATATCAGGAATATTTGGTTTTGTTTATGAATTTATATTTTATTATTTCAATGAAGGAATGGAATATTTCTATTGGCGTGGAGGAAATTTTTTGCCATGGATTAATATATATGCTATCGGAGCTGTAATGATATATTTATTAACTTACAAGTATCGAAAAAATCCTTTAAAGGTATTTTTAATAAGTGCAACAACAACTGGTATATTAGAATACATTTCTGGATTACTTATGTATGTAATTGGTGATGGCTTTAGATGTTGGAATTATAATACGGAAATATTAAATTTTGGTAATATTAATGGATTTGTATGTTTAAGAAGTGTTATATTCTTTGGATTATCTGCTTTATTATTAATATATTTAGTAGTACCACTATGCTTTTTATTAGCTTGTAAATTGAATAAAAAATCATTTTTAATTATAAGCATTGGTTTATGTTCTCTATTTATTATTGATGAGATGTATAATTTAATAATAGCACGCATATTATCGTTTCCAAGAGCATCAGATATATATAAAGCGCTTGGACTTAAGTATGTAAGTTTTAAATAAATGATTATAAAATCATAAATAATTTGGCAATTGTTGGTAGAGATGATTATAGTTTAAGTAGACAAAGTGTTGAGGAGTTGACTAAAGATATTGATTCAAATAAATATATTATTAAGATTGATCATTAACCAGTAGATTATAAAGAAAAATAATATTGATTTAATATTATCAGGTCATATTCATGCTGGGCAAGTATTTCCTGTAGAATAGATAATCAATTTATTTACTACGGAAGACTTAGCTTATGGACATAAAAAATATGATAATATGAATGCAATTGTAACATCTGGGCTTGCCGGATGGTGATTCCCAATTAGAGCTTTAAGACATTCTGAATATGTTGCTATTGAAATTAAAGAAGGATAGTGATTTCGTTATGAAACATAAAATGCACTTACATGATGTACCATATAGTTTAATTAAAAACGGTACAAAAACTGTTGAATTACGACTATATGACGATAAAAGAAGGGCCATTAATATTGGTGATATAATAGAACTAGAAAATAGAAAAACAAAAGAAACAATGCAAGTAAAGGTCGATAATTTGTACATTTATCCTAACTTTGTAGAACTTTATAAACATTTTGATAAAGTATCAATTGGATATTGCAAAGATGAAGAAGCAAGCCCTTTTGATATGTTAGATTATTATACAGAAGAAGAACAAGCAAAATATGGCGTAGTTGGAATTAAAATAAAAAAAATATAAAAGAGTCAAATGCTATTTGGCTTTTTTTATTATTATGATAAAATTAAAGTATGAAATAAAGAAACATGTAGGGAGAATTAATATGATTGAAATCAAAAATTTAACTAAAATTTATAATAAAAGTAAAAGAGCAGTTGATAATTTATCACTAAAAATAAATAGTGGTGAAATATTTGCATTTATTGGTCCAAATGGTGCCGGAAAAACTACAACAATAAAATGTTTAATGGGAATATTAAACTTTGAAGAAGGAGAAATATTAATTGATCATAAAAGTTTAAAAAATGAACCATTAAACTGTAAAAAGATAATGGCTTATTTACCAGATAATCCCGAATTATATGAAAATTTAACTGGTTTAGAATTTATAAATTTTATTTGTGATATGTACGAAACGCCAATTGAAGAGCGCAAAATAAATATTAATAAGTATGCTGATATGTTTAAAATAAATGAAATTTTGAATGATGAAATATCTTCATATTCACATGGTATGAAGCAAAAGGTTGCACTAATCGCAGCATTAAGTCATAATCCTAAAATATTAGTTTTAGATGAACCATTTGTTGGATTAGATCCTGCTTCAGTATTTGATTTAAAAAAAGTTATGAAAGAATTAGTTAAAAATGGTGGATGTGTTTTCTTTTCAACACATATTTTAGAAGTAGCTGAAAAATTATGTGATAAAGTTGCAATTATTAAGGATGGAAAAATTGTGACATCAGGAAAAATGCAAGATGTAGTATCTGATAAATCGTTAGAAAAAGTATTTTTAGAATTAGCTGATAATAAGGAGTAATTATGAAAAAAATTTTTTCACTTTTAAAAGCAAATATCAAAGGTAATTTAAATATATTTAAAATAAAAGGGAAAAAAAATATCAGTATATTTTTAACTACTTTTGTAATTTTATATATAATGTACATTGCTTATTTCTATTCAGAACAATTAATGATTCCGTTACAACCACTAGGATTATCATATATTGCTTTAACTCTTTTTTCTATTGCTATCGTAATATTATTATTTATGAGAGAAATAAATAATTCACAAGGATTATTATTTGATGCTCAAGATAATGATTTATTATTTTCAATGCCAATAAAAAAATCGAACATCCTTATTGTTAGAATTATTAAAATGTTATTATTTGATTATATATTGGAAATAATATTCTTTATTCCAGTACTAATTAAATATGTATTATTAAATAATCCCTCAATAACGTTTTATATTGTTTCGATAATATTTTTATTGTTATTGCCACTAATACCAATTATTATTGCTTGTATAGTGGGATATATTATTAAATCAATATCCATATTATTTAAAAGAAAGAAATTAGCGCAAATTATAACATCATTAATATTTGTTTTTTTGATTATTATTTTATCGTTTAATATAGGACAAATATTTGATAATTTAGTGGCAAAAGCTACAAGTATTAATGATTTAATAAGTAAAATATACTTGCCAATTGGTTTATATGTAGATCTAATAAACAAATTGGATATCTTAAAATTAATTATATTAATAGTAATATCAATTGTTCCTTTTATTTTATTTATTTTATTATTTTCAAAATACTATGATAAAATTATAAATTCTTCTAAGGAAGTCACAAATAAAAAAATTAAAGAAAATAAACTTACAAAAATAACAAGTCATTCTATTATAAAAACATTAATAATAAAAGAAATAAAAAATTATTTTTCTATTCCTATATACGTAGTTAATACAATATTATCGCCTATTATGGCATTAATATTTTCGATTGCATTAATATTTAAATATGACGGTGTCATAAGTACATTGACAAGCCCGGAAATTGGTTTAACAATTTCTCAAATAATAGAATATAGCCCATATTTATTTATTGCAATTATTGTTGTTTTATTATCAATATCTTCAATAACAGCAAGCAGTATAAGTCTAGAAGGAAAAAGATATCCACTGTTAAAAAGTTTGCCAATAAAAGAAAAAGATATATTTCTTTCCAAATTACTTCTAAATGACATTATTTTAATTCCGGCATTTATTATTAGTGCATTAATATATATTGTAATTTTCAAGATATATAACATAAATATTTTATTTATAATAATATCTTGTATTATATTACCACATATCAATGGTCAAATTGGTCTATTAATAAATTTAAGGTTTCCAAAATTAAAATTCAATTCAGAAATGGAAGTAGTAAAGCAAAGTATGTCTGTTGTTATTTGTGTATTTGGTAACATGATATTAGCGAGTCTACTTATTTATTCGTTTATTAGGTTAATGAGTATAGTTTCACCATCTATATTAATTATCATATATTTATTAGGTACTTTAATTATTTTGTTAATTTTAAATAAGATATTAAACAGTTATGGCGTAAATAGATTTAAAGAAATAAATTAAACAGTATGATTTATTCTTTTTTACAAATAATAATTGAATATACATATTTAATTTTATATGTTATAACATTTTAAGATAATTCTATACATAAATGCATTATACAAATTAATTCAACCAAATGTTGAGTGATTTCAACTCATACGTTATAGTGATAAATAAATTTCCTAGTGTATAATGAAAATAAAAGGAGAGATAATTGTGAAGAAAAAAATCTTATTAGTATTTGCAGCACTTGTTATATGCGTTAGTTTATGTGCTTGCGATTCAGCGACAAAAGAAGAAAGCTTAAAAGAATTGCCAAATCCAGAAGTAACAGAAGGAATTAGAGGAGAACAATTTGGTATTGATAAAAATATCAATGAAAAAACTATTGATGAATATTTAAATCGTGAAGATTCTGTTTATAGAGATATGAGAATGTTAAAAGATCCTGGAAATTATGAAGCTATTGGTGGAGATTCATATTTATCTGGATTTGTAAAAGGATTTGAAGTAGTTCCACTTCCTTATGTAGTTAATGTAACTGGATTACCACCTGAAGTGGGAGATACATATATTGGTAAAACATTATTCACTCAAACTGCTGAAGGTGAGTATGTCGCTAATTATGAAGAATCATTAGAAATATTAGAATATTATTTTCCTAAAGATAAAAATATATTTTTAATGTGTGGTGGTGGCGGTTATGCTGGTATGACAAAAACTATGTTAATTGCTTTAGGTTGGGATGAAAATAAAATCTATAACGTAGGTGCATATTGGTCTTATGAAGGCGATAATAATGTTCAAGTTAAAAAAACAAATGAAGATGGTACAGTATCTTATGATTTCTGGAAAGTAACATATCATGATATTAACTTTGATGATTTACATGAGGTTAAATAATGAAAAAAATATTTAGCGTAATAATTGTTATAGCGATATGCTTATTATTTACAGGCTGTAATGATGAACAGCAAAAATTTTCTTTAGAAGAGAAATATTATGAAAAAAGTGGATTTACTGAATTAAAAATTGAAGATTATAATAAATTAATAGAAGATAAAGAATCTTTTGCAATTTTTATTTATCAACCATTATGTATTACATCATATGAATTTAATAAAGTCTTAACTGAATTTTCTAAAAAACATCAAATTAATTTTTATAAAATGACATTTAATGATATGAAAGAGACTAATCTAGGTGAGTCAATAGAATATTATCCATCATTTGTAATAATAAAAGATGGTGAGTTAGTTGATTATCTAGATGCTAATAGTGATGAAGATACAGAATATTATAAAAATGTCGAAGGCTTTAAAGAATGGTTTTCTAGTTATGTTAATGTAGAAGAAGTAGAAAATTATGGTTCCTCTAGTGATGATGAAGTAAATGAAGATACAAAAATAGATGCTAAATTAGAAGATGTAACTTATAATGAAAATAAAATAAATATTTATTTCTTTTGGGGTAATGGGTGCAATCACTGTAAAAATGAATTTAAATTTTGGGATAGTATAGAAACTGAATATGGTGATTATTTTACATTACATACGTTTGAAGTATGGGGAAATCAAGATAATGCAGAATTATTAAATCAATTTGCTAACGCGATGGGTGATGAAGTTAAAGGAGTTCCATATAACATTATTGGAAAAGAAACTTTTACCGGATTTAGTGAAAATTATGAAGAAAATATGTTGAATGCAATAAAAAATCAATATAAAAATAGTTATGATGTTTACTTTGATGAAACAAAAAAAATAGAGAGTAGGTAAAACTACTCTTTTTTATATACGTAGCAATAATCAAATTAATTGCATAAAATGCTATAATAAGTTATAATTAAATAGGAGGTAATAATAATGAAATTATATATTTGCAAACATTGTGGAAACATAATTAAATATGAAAAAAGTTCAGGTGTAAAAGTAATGTGCTGTGGTGAAGAAATGAGTGAACTTATACCATCTTCATCTGATGGCGCCTTAGAAAAACATGTACCTGTTGTTAATATAGAAGATAGAGAAGTATTTGTTAAAGTTGGAGAAGTAGAACACCCAATGCTTGAAGAACACTATATTGAATGGATTGAAATTGAAACAACAAAAGAAAGTCAAAGAGTTAAATTAAATCCTGGTGATAAGCCAGAAGCTAAATTTACCTTATCGTCTAATGACGAATTTGTTGCTGCATATACATATTGTAATTTACATGGATTTTGGAAAAATAATTAATTAAAAAGTAGATATTTATATCTATTTTTTTGTTATAGGTATTTATATAATTTAATGATTAAAAATAGCAATTAATGTTTTATATATTTTATGATATAATTATTGCATAATAAATATTGTATAATAAAAAATATGATGGTGATTTTATGAATTTAATTGAAAAAACATTAGAATATCATGAGTTGTTGATGACTTATTCTGATACTTCAAATTTTGGTGATATTACTTTACCTGAAGGGTTTCATTATGAGTTCTATAAATTAGGTGATGAACAAGGTTGGGCCGAAATTCATGTAAGATCTGGAGAATTTATGAGTATTGAGGAAGGTTTAAAAATATTTAAAGATTTTTATGGTACATTTTTAAATGACTTGTCAAGAAGACTTTTCTTTGTTGTTAATGATGAAGGTGAAAAAGTAGGAACAGCGACCATTTCTTTATTATCTAAAAAAGAATTTGATTATGAGGCGGTTGTTGATTGGTTTGCTATCAAAAAAGAATATCAAGGACGCCATTTAGCTAAACCTATGATTAATAAATTTATCAAGTTGGCAAATGAACTAGGACATTCAAAATTATTGCTGCATACACAAACTCATACCTGGCTAGCCGCTAAGTTATATTTAGATTTAGGATTTGAACCATTTAGAGTAGAAGAAGACATAAAAGGTTGGCAAATTTTAAAAACTATAACTAATCACCAAAAATTAGCTATGATAGAATCAATTCCACCAAGTACAATGTATTTTGATGTTGCTTTAAAAGTAAAAGCAGAATTAGATAAAATATTTGGCTCAAATTACGAGTATTCAATATGGTATAAAAATAATAGACATGATGTAGAAGTAAATTATGATAACAAATTATATAAGTATAAATACTATGATGAGCCTAATAAATTTTTGTTGATAGAGGATGATGAAAAAACTATAACTAAACATTAATTGAAATATCAAAATGTTCAAAAAACATTACTATGCTACATATATTATAAAATAAAAATAATAGACTTTGCTATATTAGTGTAGTATAATAAATACTATCTAAAGGAGCTGATATAATGGAAGCAATAAACAGTGAATTAATGAACTTTATAGATAAAACTCCAAATGCTTTTTATTGTATTGAAAATTTAAAAAAAGAATTATTATCAAGGGGATATATAGAATTAAGTGAAAATGATGTGTGGGATAATTTACAAGCAAATGGTAATTATTTTGTTATCAGAAACGGAACTTCATTAATAGCTTTTAGTATCCCTGAGAAGATATCTAATCAAGGGTTTAATATAACTGCAACGCATTCTGATTCCCCATCATTTACAATTAAGCCTCATGCTGAAATATTTGATGGTAATTACTTAAGATTGAACACAAATGATTATGGAGGAATGATCAATTATTCTTGGTTAGATAGACCATTATCTTTATCAGGAAGAGTTATGATAAAAAATAATAATAGTTATGAATCTAGATTGATTAACTTTGATAAAGACATATTATTAATACCTAGTCAAGCTATTCATATCAACAGGGATGTAAATGAACATAATCCATTAAATTTCCAAGTAGATATGTTACCAGTAATGGCATTGGATAATAATAAATCATTAGAAGATGCTATAAGAGAAAGTTTAAAGACTGATGGAAGAATTTGTGATTATGATTTATTCTTATACTGTAGAGATAGAGCTAGATATGTTGGCTTAAATAATGAGATGATAATTTCTCCAAGATTAGATGATTTGGCATCTGTCTATCCAGCTTTTAAAGCGTTCGTTGAATCTGCAAATGATGAGGTTATAAATGTATTGAGTGTATTTGATAATGAAGAAATAGGTAGTTTATCACGTCATGCAGCTGACTCAACTTTTTTAATAGATGTATTAACTAGAATTACTAGTGGTTTGAATTTAGATTTATTGAGTTCACTAAAAAAATCATTTATAATAAGTGCTGATAACGCACATGCAATTCATCCAGCTGCTAGTTCAAAAAGTGATCCAACAAATGTTGTTTTATTAAATAAAGGTGTGGTTGTTAAACATCATAAAAACTATACAACTGACGCTGTATCATCAACTATATATAAAGCAATTTGTGATAATGCAGGAGTAATGTATCAAGATTTTGCTTGTAGATCAGATTTAAAATGTGGTTCAACATTAGGAAAAATTAGTCAAAGACATGTTAGCATAGATTCAGTTGACATTGGTCTTCCTCAGCTTGCTATGCATTCAACTGTAGAAACAATTGGTTCAAAAGATGTTCTATATATGTATAAATCATTACTAGAGTTCTACAACAGTAGAATAGTTAAAGAAAAAGATTACGTCAAAATATTGCATAAATAGTATTATCAAAGATAATATATATAAATTTAAAAAGATAGGTTAATAGAAAATCTATCTTTTTTGTGATATAATTGGGTAGATTTAAAATAAAAGTTGAAAATAATCAAATTTGAAAAATATTAAATGTTTGTAAAGAAATAGAATTTTCTAAATAAGAATTATAAATTGAAGATAATTTCAAAATAATAAGGAGTTTTTAAAATGAAAGTAATAACAATTTGTGGAAGTCTAAAGTTTCAAAAAGAAATGATGATTGCTGCTGAAAAAATGAATTTAGAAGGTAATTGTGTTCTTACACCAGTATACCCAGTATTAAAAGATTATAATATTAATGATGAACAATTAA
Source organism: uncultured Bacilli bacterium (assembly GCA_944350495.1). GTDB lineage: Bacteria > Bacillota_I > Bacilli_A > RF39 > UBA660 > UBA5578. Next base: position 7,501 of record CALVOZ010000001.1, on the reverse strand, counting down.
AAAAATTAAAAGAAGCACATTTCAAAAGAATCGAATTATCTGATGCAATATATGTTATAAATAAAGATAATTATATTGGACAAAGTACTCAATTAGAAATAGAGTATGCAAAAAAATTAGGTGAGGAAATAATTTATTATGAGTGTTTATAACTTTTCAGTATAAAAGGAGAGACAATCTTGAAAGAGATTGTATTAATTATTATGATGTTAAAATATGAAGAAATTAATAGAGATAATATCAATATAGCTACTAAAATACAAATGAGTATTTTTCCTAATGAGTCAGCATATCAAGAATTTTGTGATTGTATTGATTCGGATAAAGAATATAATAAATATTTTTTAGTTTATGATAATGAAACAATTATTGGAGTAACTGGTTTATATACAACAACTGATATTAAATTGAATAACACTCTTTGGATGGGGTGGTTTGGAATATTAAAAGAACATAGACGTAAAGGCTATGGGACACAAGTAATTAAAGATACAATTGATATGGCTAAAGAATTTATTGAAAAATACCATATAAAATACTTTAGAGTATTTACCTCATCAATAGAAAACCCAGATGTGTTACCATTATATACCAGATTATTTGATTTTAAAGAAGAATATAATAACGAAGAAGATTTAAATTTTAATAATTCTTGTCTTGTATATACAAAAATTTTGGGTAATTATAAAGAGGAAAAATGGAATAATCGATTTTTAAATATAAGAGAAATGATAGAAAAAGAAAAGATTGGTAATAGTAAATTTAATTAAATATATATAAATATTAAAAAGCTGTAAAGGAAAATACAAATGAAAAACAAATTTAATGAACTAATAAGTAATTTGAAAAAATGTAGATTATGTGAAAAAAAATTTGGTTTTGAACCGCATCCTGTCATTTTAGGAAATGCCAATTCTAAAATAGTGCAAATAAGTCAAGCTCCATCAGCAACGGTCCATGAAACCTTAAAACCATTTACGGATCAAAGCGGTAAAAAATTAAAATATGAATGGTATCAAATATCAGATGAAGATTTTTATAATCCTAATAATTTTTATATAGCAGCTCTTGCACATTGTTATCCAGGTAAAGATAAAAATGGTAATGATAGAATGCCACCTAAGGTTTGCTATGAAACATGGATAAAAAAAGAACTTGAACTTATTAATAATGAAATATATGTAGTAATAGGAGCTAAAGCAGCGAAAACATTTTTTCCAAACGATAATTTTAATGATTTAATTTTTAAAGATAATTATATCAATGGTAAGTTAGCCATAGTATTACCGCATCCTTCTCCCCTTAATATAAAGTGGTTTAAAGATCATCCAAAATTTTTGCAAGATAGAATAATTGAAATTAGAAAAGAAATTAAAACAATATTAAAGATAAAATAGCTGTTGTATAAAAATATAAAATAATTTAAATTATGTGATAATAATGAATGAAAAGATGATTTTTAATTCATATTTTTGTTGAAGATAATTTTATAGTTATAAAGAAGAAGTTAAAAAAGTTTTAATGATAAAGTAATGAAATAAAAAATATTGTATAATGCTTATTGGAAAGCTCGCGTAATTTACAATTTGTTTAACGAGGTGTGATTTATTATGAATAATGAAAAAAAATTTAATTTTAAAGAAGTAACAAAAAATGCAATGTCTTTTTCAAAGGAAAAATATGATGATGCTGTAAAATATACTAGAGATGTTGCTGCTCCTAAATTAAAAGAAACTGCTGTAACAACTAGAGACACAATCTCTAATTCAGTAACAAAAATTTCTGATAAAGTTAAAACAAAAATTACGGAAGAGCAAATGCAAGAAATATTAAATACATTATATATTAAATCTATTAATGGTATACCTAAGGTTAGCTTACCAATTGATGATTTAGTTAATGATTATATTACACATAATTCAAGTGTAGAAAAAGCTGCTAAATCATTGATTAACTCATCTACAGTAAAATGTGGAACATCAGGATTTTTAACTGGATTAGGTGGTTTAACTTCAATGGTAGCAACATTGCCTGCAAATATAACTAGTGTTATGTATGTTCAGTTAAGAATGTGCTGTGCTATAGCTAAAATGGGTGGTTATGATATTCATTCAGATCAAGTTCAAACATTAATTTATGCATGTTTAACAGGTAGTGCAATATCTGATATTTTAAAACAAGTTGGAATTAAATTTGGTAATAAGTTTGGTGTGGCTATGGTTAAGAAGATACCAGGTGCAACCTTAACTGCTATAAATCAAAAAGTTGGTTTTAGATTTATAACTAAATTTGGCGAAACTGGAGTTGTTAATTTAGGAAAAGTTGTTCCTGTATTAGGAGGTGTCATCGGTGGAGGAGTGGATGTTGCTAGTACTCGAGTTATTGGCAATAATGCTTTTAAAATATTCATAAAAGGTGAAATGCCAGATGATAGCGAGGAAAAGGAAGATATCATAGAAGCTAAATATGATGAGATTGAAGATGTTGATACTAAGTTAATTAATGGTATTGTCAATTAAAGTGAAGTAAGTTAGATATATCTAACTTTTTAATTTAGCTAATAATTTTTGTAACATTAATATTTTAATATAGCTGACTATCTTGAAAGGTTAAAAATATGCTATAATATAAAAAAGTCTTTGTAATAAACAGAGAGAAATGGTATTATGATAAACAATAATAAAAGTGATGGAGTGGCAAATGAAAGCGTTAATTGTTTGATATTGATTTATTTAACCTCTTGCACAAATCCTTATAAATAAAAAGGTTAACCTTACATATTTTATATGAAAATTGATTAATTAAAATTGAGTAAAAATGAAAAAAATATCGTGTTTTAGTTTTTTTAGTAAGAAATTTAATAAGTTTAGTTCTCTGTTTACCTTACCTCTAATCTTATTAAATAGAAAAAAACTAACTGAAATGGTAAAGGAGAATGTAAATGGAAATTTTTTATTTGGAAATCCCATCGCTAGAACGAAAAACTGAAATAATAGATTACATAAACGAATTTGTACAGTATAAATCAGATATTAATGGGACAGGAGGACTAGATAAGATATTAGATGGATATACATTTGAACAAGTCCTTGAAAGATGTTTAAATATGCAATATGAAGAATATGCTAAAAAACTTGGTAGGTGTCAAAGCAAAACCTTTTTATTAATTAGAAAAAATGATGATAAAATAATTGGGACTATAAATGTTAGATGGAATTTGACAGAAGAGATGAACCAATTTGGTGGAAATATAGGATACGGAATAAGACCTACAGAAAGAAGAAAAGGATATAACAAAATTAATTTATATCTTGGGTTAATAGAAGCACAAAAAGTAGGATTAGAAAAAATAATGTTAGATTGTGATGTAGAAAATTTAGGTTCAAGTAAAACTATGGAAGCATTAGGCGGAAAATTGGAAAGAACAGAAGTTGATCCGTTTGACGGAATATTAACAAGTGTGTATTGGATTGATGTAGATGAATCACTTAAAAAATATAAGAATAAGTATGTTAATTTTATTGATAGAAATTATTATTATGGGATTACAAAAATAAAAGGAAGTGACTAAAATGAACAAAAATCAAGATAAAGTTTTTAATGAAGCAAGCATTAACTGCTTGATACCAATTTAGTAAACCCCTTTGCGAAATCCTTATAAATAAAGGGTTTGCGATCTTTGAAATTTTACATGTTTTTTTTAAAAAAATCGCAAAGAATGAGTAAAATGAGCAAATTTTATTCAAAAATAGGGTAAAAGATTTTAGTTGATACCGCATGGTAAACACCGGCTAAATATTATTATAAATTTATAAAGAAAGGAGAGTAGAAAATGGCTGAAAAATGCTTACAAATAACAAATCATGATTTTTTAATATATAGAGATTCAAACAATGATGTTAAAGTTAGTGTAATGTTAATAAACAATGATATATGGCTTACTCAAAATTTAATCGCAGAACTATTTGATGTGGGAAGAAGTACAATAACTGAACATATTAATAATATATTAAATAGTGGTGAACTTCAAAATAACACCGTCGGAAAAACCGACGTTGATAATTCTAAAAAACCTGTAAAGATATATAATTTGGATATGATTATTGCTGTTGGGTATCGTGTTAATTCAAAGAAGGCAACAAATTTTAGAATTTGGGCTACAAAAGTTTTAAAAGAGTATATGATTAAAGGCTTTGCTATGGATGATGAAAGATTAAAAAATCCAAATTATATATTCGGTGAAGATTATTTTGAAGAAATGTTAGAGCGTATTAGAAATATTCGTTCTAGTGAAAGAAGATTTTATCAAAAAATCACTGATATATATTCTTCATGTAGCGTTGATTATGACAAAGATTCAGAAATAACAAAAGAATTTTTTAAAACTGTACAAAACAAGTTGCATTATGCAATAACTGGTCAAACAGCAGCTGAAATTATATATAATAGAGTAGATTCTGAAAAAGAACATATGGGTTTAAAAACGTGGAAAAATTCACCTGATGGTCCAATATATAGATATGATGTTGATATTGCAAAAAACTATTTAAATGAGAAAGAATTAAATGATTTAAATAGAATTGTTACTATGTATTTAGATTATGCTGAATTACAAGCTGAAAATCATAATGCAATGACTATGAAAGATTGGGTAGAAAAATTAAATGCATTTTTACAATTTAACGGAAAAGAAATCTTATATAATGCTGGGAAAATATCTGCTAGGGTTGCGCAAGAATTAGCATATAGAGAATATGATAAATTTAAAACAAAACAAGATAAGTTATATAAATCTGATTTTGATAACTTTCTTAATGAAATGAAAATGATAGAGAATGGAAGTTATAATAATGACAAATGAAGAAGGAAGTTTTAAAAAAGAAAAGCAACAAAAAAGACCAATAACAACTCTATTTATGTTAGAATCTCTTGACGGTAAGATCAGTAGTGGTAATACGGATGAATTAGATGCCGACAAAGATTGGTGTCAAATTGATGGTGTGAAAGAAGGATTACATCAGTATTATGAAATAGAATCTACAACGGATGATTTTTCACTAAATACTGGTAGAGTCATGGCTAAAATTGGTGTAAATGATAGAAATGAATATCATAATAAAGTTGATATAAGCTTTGTGATTATTGATAACAAACCGCATTTAAATGAAAATGGAATTGAATATATATGCAATTGGGTAGAAAAATTAATATTAGTTACTACAAATAAAAGTCATATTGCATACTCCTTAATAGAGAAATATGATAATCTAGATATTTTATATTATGAGGAATTAAACTTAACAAAATTATTAGAAGATTTATATAGTAAATATCATGCGGAAAGATTAACAATTCAATCCGGTGGAAGTCTTAATGGACTATTTTTACGAGATGATTTAATTGACTACGTAAATATAGTAATTGCTCCATTATTAGTTGGAGGTAAAGATGTATCTACTTTGATCGATGGAGAGGCAATTAGTCATTCAGAAGAATTAAATAAATTAAAAGCATTGGAACTTATTGAATGTAATCAATTAGACAATTCTTATATTCAACTAAAATACAAAGTGAAAAGATAAGACCTAATCTATAGAGTAGATATTTTCTACTTTTTCTTTTTCCAGAAAAGTATGATATAATTTAGTAGATTTATGAGGAAGTGATTACGATGAATAATGAAAAAATACCAACAAATACCAATATTAATTGCTTGATATCGATTTAGTAAACCCCTTTGCGAAATCCTTATAAATAAAGGGATTGTGAAATTTTAAATCTTGCACATTTTCTCAAATAAACTGCAAAAATGAACTAAATAAGTAAATTTTATTAAAAAATAGGGTAAAAATTTTTAGTTGATACCGCATGGTAAACTCCCATAATACTTCGGAAGAAAATAGATAGATAAATAGTAATTTGTAGAGGAGATATTTATGGAAGATAAACAAGTATTATTTAATAATATAGATAAAGTTCACACTACCGAAATGGGTATTGATAGAATTAAGAAAAATCTTAAATTAGATACTGATGATGTTGTTGAGTATTGTAAGAATAAAGTTTTAGATAAAAATTGTAACATCTATAAACAGGGTAAAAATTGGTATTGTGAAATTGATAATATAAAAATAACAATCAATTCATATAGTTATACAATTATAACAGCACACAAATTAAAGAGGTAAAATAGATGGATTATCAAATAATAGAATTAGAAGAATTTAATGTAATAGGAATAAGGTATGAATTATCAAAATCATTAAGTAATAATGTAAAATTAGCACAAAACCATTGGAAAATATTTAATAGTAAATTAAGAAATAATAAGTTATATTTAGGAAGTAATTGGTGTAAATATGCTTTTATTGAAAAAATAGAAAATAAGATATTTTATTATATATCTATTCCTAAAAAAGATTTTGTACCAAATGATTTTACAGAAAAGATAATTTTGAAAAGTAAATATTTAAGGGTAGAACATATTGGTAATATGAATAAACTAAAAGATACTATCAATTATGTTTATAAAGAAATAATACCTAAAAATAATATTTTAGTAGAAAATAGGCAATTTGTTTATTTTGAAAAATATGATTATAAATTTCATTGGAATAGAGAAGATTCTGTTATTGAGATCTATATTCCGATTAAATAACAAATTACAATATGGAAGTGAGATGAGTTAATGAATATTCACTTTGGATTTTCATATATAGGTTTAATATTTTTACTAATGTTGATGTTACCAAATATTATATGGAGTAAAAATAAGCCTAAAGGCTATGATAAATATGTAAAAAATGAAAATAAAGTATTACTACTATTGGAGTGGCTTGGAGAAATGCTAGTAACCTGTCTGTCATTGATATTTAGTGATTTTAATATAAATAAAATATCAAACTGGTCTAGTATATTGTTAATTGCCTTTATTATAATGATTTTATACGAAATATATTGGATAAGATATTTTAAAAGTAATAAAACAATGAAAGATATGTATAGTAGCTTGTTAGGAATACCAGTTGCAGGAGCTACTTTGCCAGTAGTTGCATTTCTGTTACTAGGTATATATGGTAGAAATATATTTCTTATTATATCAACAATAGTATTAGGAATAGGACATATAGGAATACACTTAAATCATAAAAAAGAATTAGAATAAGAAATTACAATTTTATAGTTATTGATTTATAGTAATTTACCGAAAAGATTGTCAGTAATGACAGTCTTTTTTGTACGACAAGCAGTTATACAAATAGATTAGTTCAGTGCAACTAATCTATTTTTTATAAGAATTATAAACGAATTAAATGCAATTATTTTTTTATTATTTATTGACATTTAATTATAACTACTATAAAATATAGTAGTATAGTTTGTAGTAGAAAGAAGGGCTTAAATATATGAAAAATTATGACAACTATTTTCTTCCTGTAGATAATATGGAAGAAGCAAAAAGATATTATGAGGAAATATTGGGGTTAAAAAAGAAATTTGA